>CAVUGF010000033.1:0-92722 GCA_963740975.1 uncultured Alphaproteobacteria bacterium
ACGATTCCCAACTCTCTAGGTCTCAGCATGACTTTCTGTTGCTGGGGTCTAAGCGGCGGTTGCGAAAAACTCGCGTGTTTCGAACTAAGCCGAGCCCAAACGCTAAAATGAAAGCGCCCCCAGAAGTGTTAAGCAGCATTTTTTCGCCGGGCTGGATCTGATGCTGCTTTGTCCTCGAGCAACTTGACGAGATACTTTGCTTGTTCCGCCGCTGGCGCTGTCCGGAGAGCAGCGTTTTTTCCATCCCACGCTTTAAGCAGCTTTTTAATGTCAGCCGCTGGAGCCACGGTCATGATGAGATGGGCTAAAGCTGTCCGCTCGGCTTCAGGCAATGCTCGCGCCTCAGCTAGTGACAGCGTGATGGGCGTGTAGGGTTTACGCTCGTTGTTCAAAAGTTCCACTAGACTGTTGGCGATGCTGGTATGACTTGTTGCAGCGTCTATTTTTCGCTTCGGTTCCCAGACCTTGGCGACCTTTACCGCCTCGGCTCTTGTTATCTTGTCGCGCAACTCGATTGCGAGTTCGCTTTTCTGCGCCGACGTCAACTCTAGCGCATCTGTTAAGGGCAACTCATTCAAGGGCGTATAGGGTTTACGCTCGTTGTTCAAAAGTTCCGCCAGACTGTTGGCGATGTTGGTATGACTGGTTGCAGCGTCTATTTTTCGCTTCGGTTCCCAAACCTTGGCGACCTTCACCGCATCGGATCTCGTGATGTTGTGGTGCAACACTATGGCGAGCTCGCTTTTTTGTGCCGGAGTTAACTCCTGAGCTGCTTTTAGGGGCAATCCTGCGAGCTTCAAAGCGATGGCTTTGTCAAGTAGGCCAGAGACCGTTTTTTCAGCAGCTGCTGGTAAATCCGCACTAGCAATAGCAAACAAGAGTGCGACGCGATCAACCATCTCTTCCTAGCTCCTTCGATTGCATCCACAATTTTCTTTAATTGTCTTTGACTGTCCTGGCCATATATTTGGTGTAAGGCCCTTAGCGTTGTGACATTTTTGCGATTATTGACCCTAACATTGACATCAAAGCTTGCAAGGTCTTCCTTGTTCGAGGAGCGCTCACCCTCCCTGGTGATCAGCATATCGCCCACATGGCCGACTCCCACCATTTTGTCAGCAACTTCATTATGGACATTGAGGTGGCCGTTAAAACCATTGAGGATAAATTTATAAACGTGTTCGGGGCGCAACGCGATCCAAATACCGTTTGAGCAAGCCTTCTCCCCCAAACCGAATAGTGGTCCGGGTTCATTGGGCAGATCACAAGGTCTGACGTCCAAAATCGCCTTGGCCGTAATCGACTGTCCGGGCGGGCAGTCGATAGGGATATAGTGGCGATCTTGCCCGTCTTGTTTCAGAAAGTTCTTGATTGTTTCGTTGAGAAGGTTCCCCTTGTCGCGGCCTATTTCGACCGTCTCAAGGTCCCAAAACGCGTCTGAGTTGGGGTATAGGCGCAACCGGTCTCTGGGCTGACTTGAATTTTCGCAAGCCCATCGATGCGAAAACGGTGCTTGTCAGGTCCTCTTCCTGCTTGAGGAGGGCCTCAAGCAGGCCGGGAAGATTTTCACCATTATCCGTTCGCGCCTTGAAAGCGATTTCGGTGAGCAAAACCTGGCTCGCGGTCGCTTGAGGTCAAAGTCGACAATGGTGACGTTGGCGTTATGCTCCGAGATGAGGGTGTCGGCGATGGCGATGGTCAGTGTTGTCTTCCCGACGCCGCCCTTGCGATTGAGCACTGTTACTATCTTGGCACACATGACGCCCCCTGTTCCAGACACTCACGCGGAGGCTTTGCACCGTTTGCGCGCAAAATGTACGAACGGTTCTTGAAGACACGATGTGATTTGAAGAGCAAGTGCTTTTTTCTGCGAGGTGGGTATGCCGTTCGACTTGCTGCAATTTTTGCAAAACACGCCTTGGTGGCTCCTGTCCATCATCGGCACCGCACTCCTGGTGGTCATGATCGAAGTTGGGTACTTCGCCATCGCGCTGTTCAAGTACGGCAAGGACATTCGGCAAATTAACGAGTTTCAAGCCATCGCGCGCTTCCATCGCAGCACGGCGATGATGGAAAAGGCTGTTGTCGCGTTTGATGGGATGAGCGCACGTCTGGACACCCTTGCAAACCAACTCGAAACTGCCCAGGGCCGTATTGGGACACTCACCAGCAAACTCGACGCAATAGAGAAGCTGCTGGACGATCAGCGGACGCAAGTATCGCAAGTGTCTGCACCTGCACCACAAAACGGCCGTTCCCTCAATGATGCAGAAGACGTAAAGAATTGGGAGGCTATAAGAGAAGGCTGGTACGAAACCCGCGATGCCATCGAAGGGGTGATCGAGACGTTGCCAGCCGATTTGCGCCGAAAATACAGCGGAGCGAAGCGCTATACTTACGCAGAAATTATTGACAGTTTGCATAAAGACAATGTGCTTGATAATAAAGCGACCGAGGCTGCGAAGAATATAAACAAAATATTCTTACAGGTGCGGCCACGCAATGCCGTAATCGATAGCGGGAAAGTGCAAAATTTTGCAGAGTGGCTGCCTCAAGTTCGAAACGCAATCAAACGCTTTACGGCGCGACAACGTGCCAGAACAGTCCAAGGCCAAATCGAGTTAACAAGCCTCACACAAGAAAGTGCAGCCCAAACCGGGGCCGATTAGGCTTCTTGCACCAAGGCCAGAGTGCCTTGCTGCTTAGCTCCAAGCGATTTCCGCACATGAAGGTCGAGCAGCTGCACCATTTCTCGCATGCGAAGTCCGGATTCGACCCAAGGCGGAAAAATGCTGAACCTGAGCCACCGGGCAGAGCGATGCCGTTCTTTCGCCGGCGAGGCCGTGGAACTCCGCTCAGACTGAGCTTGCAGGCCCCGGTGCGGCTGCCTAGGCTGCAACCAGTCTATAGTCCGCGCTGGAAAGGTAAACGCGATAAGGTAAATTCGCGCCCGCCCCCTCGCATTTCTGTGAAAAACGCGACGATTTCATGTGTTTTCGCGCGAAAATGAAGGTGCGAAACACCTCGTTAATTATCTTTTTGTCACTGCGGTAAGCTTGCCAAGCCCTTAAGAGCGGCACCCATTTTGGGCCTTTTCTGAACCTTAGCAAAGCCCTAAGAAACGCCGGATTAAGCTTAACTCTTAACCGGCGCCGGTTGGGCTTAACTGCTAATTATCCAAGAAGCTGCGCAGCTTGCGGCTGCGGCTCGGGTGCTTCAGCTTGCGCAGCGCCTTCGCCTCGATCTGGCGGATGCGCTCGCGCGTCACCGAGAACTGCTGGCCGACTTCTTCCAGCGTGTGATCGGTGTTCATGCCGATGCCGAAGCGCATGCGCAGCACGCGCTCCTCGCGCGGCGTCAGGCTCGCCAGCACCCGCGTGGTGGTCTCGCGCAGGTTCGACTGGATCGCCGCGTCGATGGGCAGGATCGCGTTCTTGTCCTCGATGAAGTCGCCCAGGTGGCTATCTTCCTCGTCGCCGATGGGCGTCTCAAGGCTGATCGGCTCCTTGGCGATCTTGAGCACCTTGCGCACCTTCTCAAGCGGCATGGATAGCTTCTCGGCCAGTTCCTCGGGCGTCGGCTCGCGGCCGATCTCGTGCATCATCTGCCGGCTGGTACGGACGATTTTGTTGATAGTCTCAATCATGTGCACCGGAATCCGGATGGTACGCGCCTGGTCCGCGATTGAGCGGGTTATTGCCTGCCTGATCCACCAAGTCGCGTAGGTGGAAAACTTATAGCCGCGCCGATACTCGAATTTATCTACGGCTTTCATAAGGCCGATATTACCTTCCTGGATTAGATCCAGGAATTGCAGGCCGCGGTTCGTGTACTTCTTGGCAATCGAGATCACAAGGCGGAGGTTCGCCTCGACCATTTCCTTCTTGGCCTGCCGGGCCTCGCGCTCGCCCTTCTGCACGATCCTTACGATGCGGCGGAATTCCTGGATATCGAGGCCGGTCTCGGTCGCAAGCGCATGGATCTCGCTGCGGATCTCCTCGATGCGCTGGCGCTCCTTTTCGACGAATTTGTGCCAGCCCTTGCCCTTGAGTACCCCGATGCGGTCGATCCAGTTCGGATCGAGTTCCTTGCCCTGATACTGGTGCAGGAACTCGTCGCGGCGCACGCCGTAGCCGTCGGCGAGCCGGAGCAGCCGGCCTTCATAGCTGATGAGCCGCTTGTTGATGTCGTAGAGCTGCTCGACCAGCGATTCGATACGCGCCGGGTTCAGCGACAGGCTCTTCACGTCCTGGATGACCGCGTCCCGGAGCTTCTTGGAGCGCTTTTCCTGCTGGGCGAAAGCGAGTTCGTCGGCGAGTTTGCGCTCGACGTGCTGGTCCTGGAGTTTGCGCAGCTTCTTATATTCGGAGGCGATGCGGTCGAAGGTTTCGAGGACCTTCGGCTTGAGTTCGGCCTCCATCGCGGCCAGCGAGAGGCTGTTTTCGAGGTCTTCGTCCTCGTCGAAATTCTCATCGCTCTGGAATTCGGCGGGTTGGGCCTCTTCGCCTTCCTCGACGGGCTTGGCGGGGCGGATCCGGGCGGCGCCGTTCGCGGCAGCCCCCGGGCGTGCGCCGCCATTGATCTGCGGGGCCGGCTGCTCGGCGACGAACTCCTCCTCGGCGGCACCGTCATCCTCTTCGGCCGGGCGGGCGAAGGGGCCGGAATAGGTGGCCTCAAGGTCGATGATGTCGCGAAGGAGGATCTTGCCTTCGTTCAGCTCGTCGCGCCAGATGATGATGGCCTGGAAGGTGAGCGGGCTTTCGCACAGGCCGCCGATCATGGCCTCGCGGCCGGCCTCGATGCGCTTGGCGATAGCGATTTCGCCCTCGCGGGACAGAAGCTCGACCGAGCCCATCTCGCGCAGGTACATGCGCACGGGATCGTCGGTGCGTTCGCTGACCTCGGTGGAGCGCTCGGTCTTGACCGGCAGTTGCGAGGCGGCGGGCCGATCGTCTTCCTCTTCGTCGATCGGCTCGGCGGCGGCAGCCTCCTCGACCTCCTCCGCATCGACAACGTTCACGCCGAGATCGGAGAACATCGTCATGATGTCCTCGATCTGGTCCGGCGATACCTCGTCGGGCGGCAAAACTTCGTTCAGCTCATCGTAGGTGACATAGCCGCGAGATTTCGCCACCTTGATGAGACGCTTTACGGCGGCATCCAGAAGATCGAGAACCGGGCTGTCGGACGATTCCGGAGCGGCGGTTTCTTGTTCTTCGGTTTTTGTCGTCGCTGTGGCCATTATGCACTCCAGAAAAAGCGGAAAGACCAGGGCACGCCCCTTCGTGCCCTGGTCATATGCGGCAGAGAATCCCGTGTGGCGCCAGGACGGTGAAGTGCTGCTTTCTCCGGCGGATGCGATACGGATCGCGGAGCCACTCTAGCCTATAGGTGGCTATGCTTAATACCGTGTTACTCATGAAGCAAAATTCACTCACCACGCGCCCGGGTCTATATTTGGTGAACGCTTTCCGCCGCCGCAATAGATAAGAGCAAATCAAGATGCGGCAAATTCGTGCTGCTGCACGATTGCCTGCAACCTTGAGAAATTTTCGATCGTCGGCTCGCTAAGGTAATCGTTCTCTGCTTCCTGCAATGAGCGTGGAACGCCCGCCTTGCTATGAAGCATCATGACATGATGCCACCCTTCCAACACCAACTCCCTGCTCGCATCAGGTGCAAAATGCGCGCCCGCTCCTTGCGCCGTTGCACGCTGGACGCGCTCAAGCTCCGCGCCATACCCACCACGGGAGAGGTGCTCTAACAATTTTTCGTTGTCAAGATGTTCTTCTGCCTGGTGCACCGTTAATATTGCATCGCGCAGGCGGCGGCAATCGCCGTCGTTGAATTGCTGCTTGGCGATTTCCTCCAAAAATTCGTCGAGGAGCCAAGGGTGGCTTAGGATCGCGCCGGTGATGAGGGCCTCCCGCGCCGCCGTGACGGGGGTAGTAGCTTGTACAATCTTGCTGGAGAGAAGGGAGCCGGTGCGGGCGCTGACGGTGGGGAAGGAAGGCTTGCCGGAGCGGGTATTGCCGCCGCCGCCAGTCCGCTGCCGTCCGCCTGCCTGGGGGCGGCGCACCATGCCTGAGCCGCGCAAGCGTTCGCGGATCGCCGAAATGTAGTGAAATTTCAGACTCTTGTGCTCGATCTGCCCGGCCAGCTCCATGAGCCTGGCCTCGAAGCTCGCACGCTGCTCCGGCGTGTCCAGCGGGTGCCTGGCCTGCTCGCGCGCCCAAAGCACATCGATCAGCGCCAGCGGCTGGGTGACGAGCTTGGCCAGTGCCTCGCTTTCGCCGCCGCGCACCATGTCGTCCGGGTCGCGGCCCTCGGGCAGGAACACGAATTGCAGCGAGCGGCCCGGCTCCAGATAGGGCATCCCCAAATCGAGCGCCCGGTGCGCCGCTTTCTGGCCGGCCGAATCGCCGTCGAAGCAAAGCGCCGGGATGGGCGCCATCGCCCATAAAAGGCGCAGCTGATCCGTGGTTAGCGCCGTGCCAAGCGGGGCCACCGCGCCCGGAAAGCCCGCCCGCGTGAGCGCAATCACGTCCATATAGCCTTCGGCGACGATGACGGGCTTGCCCGCCCGCGCGGCCTCCCGCGCCGGGGCCAGGTTGAACAGCACATGGCCTTTATGAAAAAGCGGAGTTTCGGGTGAGTTCAGGTATTTGGGCTGCTGGCCCTCCATGAGCGCCCGGCCGCCAAAAGCGATAATCCGCCGCTTGGCATCCATGATCGGGAACATCAAGCGGCCCCGGAAGCGGCCGTAAGGTACGGGGATGTCCTCGCCATGGATCAAAAGCCCGGCTTCCTGCATCTCGGCGGGCGTGAAGCCCTGCTGGCTCAGATGGCTTTTGAGGGCGGTCTTGCTGTCCGGGGCGTAACCCAGGCGGAAGGTTTGGATGTCGGCCGGACGCAGGCCCCTGCGGTCCAAATAATCCCGCGCCCCCGTCCCTTCCCGGCTTGAGAATGCGGACTGGAAGAAGCGGCAGGCCTCCTCCATCGCGCTGAACAGGCGCTCCTCATGCGATGCCTTCACCTCATCGACAGGCACGGGCGGTGGCAAGGAAACGCCAGCTTCCGCCGCCAGCCGCTCGATTGCCTCGGGAAAACTCAAGCCCTCCGTCTTCATAAGGAAGGTGAAAATGTCGCCGTGTTCGCCGCTGGCGAAGCAGTGATAGAAGCCCTTGTGGTCGTTCACTGTGAAGGATGGTGTGCGCTCGGTTTTGAACGGCGAGAGCCCCGTATATTCGCGGCCCGTGCGCTTGAGCTTCACGCGGCGTTCCACCACCCGGCTCACGGGCAGGCGGGCGCGGATCTCATCGAGCAAATGGGGCGGGTAGCGCATAGAGGCTTGCTCCGGCGGATACTGTTGCGAACAAGGTGGCGGGAAGAGTGAGCCTTGTGCACTATTATGAACCGATTTGCCGCCCGCTTCGTACCTTTCCAGCGAGGGCGGCTAGGCTTGTACGGGATTTCCGCCTATATTGTGCGCACTTGTTGAAAGTTGGACCGGCCATGTTCTTTCTAGCGATCGGGCTTCTGGTTGTAAGCTCCTTGCTCTACCTGCTGACGGGCGAGGCCGGCATGATCGCGGGCTTGCCCCGCCAGGACTTTCTGCGGCTGGCCGCGGCTCTTTCCCTTCCGATTTTCGTGATGTCCGCCCTGGCCAGGTTCGCGGCCGGCAAGACAGGGCAGGCATTGAAGGCTTTGGGCATCTGGGCGGCCATTGGCATCGTGCTTGTTGGCGTTTACGCCTACCGGGCGGAGCTTGGAGAGGTCGGAGACCGGGTGGTGCAGGAATTGCAGCCAGGCTCGGTGCAAACGGTTTCGACTGGAGCCGGCGGCCGTGGCGCGGTCGTCAAGGTCAGGAAGACCCAGGGGCATTTTATCGCAAGGGCGAAGGTCAACGGTAGAAGCGTGCACATGATTGTCGACACGGGCGCTTCGACAGTTGTGCTCAGGTCCGAGGATGCCCGCCGGGCCGGGATCGAAATCAAGAGGCTCAACTACACGGTGCCGGTGGAGACCGCCAATGGCCGCGCCTACGCCGCACGTGTCAAACTCGACAAGGTTTCGCTCGGCGAATTGACGCTTGAGAAGGTCGAAGCGCTTGTGACCAAGCCCGGCGCATTGCATCAGAGCCTTCTTGGTATGAGTTTCTTAAGCCGTTTGCGCTCATATGAGTTTACGGGGAATCAACTGCTTATGCGGAGCTAGACGATTTGGCACACCGCATCCAGGCCCCGCGGGGACCAAGGACGGCGGGAACTTTCATGGCAAGCCAATCTCTCGGACATTCAGTTTTGAAGGAGCTTATGGTCTGGAGTACCGCGATTGTAGGCGGGGTCCTCACCTTTCATTACTTCGAGCCGCTTTACGACCGGATTTAACATGCTGCCATCCAGGGCGGTTATGTCCGCGTGCTGGGCTTCGACTTCGGTGCGGCCGCCGTGCCTCAGTTCGACACCCGCGTTGCCGCGGTCACTCCGCCCTTCCGGGGCACCATCGCCGCCGCCCAGGGCAAGACCCCGCCAGCGCGCAAGACGGTTGTCCTGAACGCCAATACCTATGGGCATTTCCAGGCTGTCGCTGAGATCAACGGCCAGCCGGTCGAGTTCATGACGGATACCGGCGCGACCTATGTGGCGCTAAGCTACGAGAGCGCGCAGAAGCTTGGGCTTGCGCAAAATCTGCGCTTCACCGGCCGCTCGACGACAGCGAACGGCGTCGCCCGCGTCGCCTCGGTCGAAATCGCCGAGATCCGCATCGGCGAGATTTCGGTGAAGGGCGTGCAGGCTGTGGTGGCGGAACCGGGGCGGATGACGCAGAACCTGCTCGGCATGAGCTTCATCCGGCAGCTTTCAGGTTTCGAGCTGAATGGCGGCACGCTGACCATGCGGGAATAACCCCGCAGGCGCTCGATCATGCCTTGAACGAAGGACATCACCCCTCATCCTGTCCTTCTCCCCATAGAAGGGACGCCTGAATTATCCGCAGCGGATGCAACAGCGTCCCCTCTCCCGTTTGAGAAGCCGCTTCAGAAGCGCGCTTTCAGCGGTGCCGTGCCGGTTCTTGAGTGCGGTTTCATCGGCCTTGACGGCTTGCCTGGCCAAGACCAGCTCCTGAAGCTCCGCCGCCGTCTTGGCCGGAACGGGTGTGGTCCTAGGGCCGGTGGCGGCGCCAAAAAGCGCGAGAATCGGCATCGATCCCGTCAGTCTTGGCAAGCTGCCCGATCGACTTGGCGAACTCGCGCGGGCGCTGGGGATTGACGGCGGCAACGAGATAGCCCGCCTGGCTGAGTACGCGGTGCACAAGCCGGTGCAGCTTGCCGGTCGCCTCCACAATGACAAGCGCCACTTGGAGCCGGCCAGTCCTTGCGCAGGCGCCGGATACCCTCTTTGCTGTTGGGAACGCGGAAACTCTGGCCAGTTGGGTGCAGATAAACGTCGAGCCACGCTTTACAGACGTCGATGCCCACGTAAACTGCTTCATCGGCTCGTACGGATGTTATCTTGCCTTGCATGCGGGACTTGCTCCCCAATCATCTGTTCAGAACACGAGCCGGGCGGACGGACCAAGCTCTCCCGCAAGCCAAAAGCTTATGGGATTGACGGTACCGCCGCCCGCCGCAAGAGGGATGGCCATCACTCATGCGGCGACTATCACAAAGCGATTGGGGCTCAACAGGGAGAGGGACAGGGTGAGGGGGTGAACGCTTCCTACCTGCCGTAACCTGACATCTCGCAGGTCTTATGTTGGCGCGAATTGGGGAATAGCCTTCAACCGGTCATTACCGGCTTGAGGACGATGCCTTCGGCATTTCCGGGAGGACGCTTCCGGTGTAATAGCTGAGCGTGAGCGTCAGATATTTTCAAGTGAGTAGTATGAAAAGTGCGGCCAGCCGGAACGAGGCGCAAATCGCGTATTGGAACAGTGTGGGCGGCGAGCGGTGGGTTGCCGCGGCGGAGTATACGGACCGGATGATGAAGCCGGTCCAGGAAGCTCTGCTTGCCCGTGCAGATTTGCGGCCCGGAATGGGAGTGCTCGACATTGGCTGCGGCTGCGGCGAAACGCTGATTGAGATTGCCAAGTGCGTGGGCAATTCCGGGCGGGTGGCCGGCGTGGACGTTTCCCAGCAGATGCTCGCCCTCGCGAGAACCCGCCTTGCCGCCTTTCCCCAGGCAGAGCTTCTGGAAGCCGATGCCGGCGCCCATCCATTCGAGCAATTCGCGGATCTGGCGATTTCGCGGTTTGGCGTGATGTTTTTCGGAGACCCGGTTGCCGCCTTCGCCAACATCCGCAAAGCCATCAAACCCGGCGGCCGGCTTTTGTTTGCCGCCTGGCGCGCGGTTCAGGATAACGAGTGGATGCGGGTGACGCTTGAGGCTGCGCTGAGCGCGGGCGTGCCTGCCGAGCCTCCCTTGGGGCGGGGGGCGCCCGGTCCCTTCTCCTTTGCCGATCCCGAACGGATCAGACGGATACTTACGGCCGCAGGCTTCAGCGAACCGGTGATTTCGCCGGTCTACCCGGTGCTCGACATGGCAGCTGGAGGCGGCCTCAAAGCCGCCGTCCGGCAGGCAATGGCTATCGGCGCGGCTGCTGCCCTTTTTCGCAAGCAGCCCGGAGACCTGATCGCCGCCGCCCGCGCGAAGATCGAGACGGCACTCCGGCCCTATGAACGCGGCGGAACCGTTGCCTTATCCGCCGCGATCTGGTTGGCCGAAGCCCGCCCCGCCTGACGCTCTTGGTGAATCTGGATTGCGGTTGCTAACGGCACAACCGGCCGGGAAATCAGTCTCCGCTGCCGGGCTTCGGCGAGAAGTACTTCTCAAGCTTGCCGAGTTCCTTCGCAAACTTGTCTGCGTCGGGCATGGCTTCTTTCTTGACAGTAGTATTCGGCCATAGCTCCGAATATTTCCGGTTCAGCTCAAGCCACTTCTCAAGGCCAGGCTCGGTGTCCGGCTTGATCGCGTCTGCAGGGCACTCTGGCTCGCACACGCCGCAATCGATGCATTCATCGGGATGAATGACCAGCATGTTCTCGCCCTCGTAGAAGCAGTCTACGGGGCAGACCTCCACGCAATCGGTGTATTTGCATTTGATGCAGGCGTCCAGAACGGCGTATGTCATAATAGTCTCCGCAGGAAAGCAGGCGTTCGGTTTGAATCGCTACTAGCGCAAGCAAAGGCGGCTACAAGCGGGCACATCGGCTTAAGCGGCAAAAAGCCGCTCCCGCCGAAATGCCCGCTTGACACTAGCGTGAGTAGAACTCGACGACGAGATTTGGCTCCATCATGACCGGATATGGCACGTCGGAAAGCTGCGGGATGCGAGCGAGGCGCGCAGTCATCTTGCTGTGGTCGGCCTCGATGTAATCCGGCACGTCGCGCTCGGTGCTCTGCGCCGCTTCCAGCACCATGGCGAGCCCGCGCGATTTCTCGCGAACCTCGACCGTGTCGCCCTGCCGCAGGCGGTAGCTTGAAATGTTCACGCGCCGGCCGTTCACGCTCACATGGCCGTGGCTGATGAACTGGCGCGCCGCGAAGGGGGTCTGCACGAATTTCGCCCGGTAGATCACGGCGTCTAGGCGCCGCTCCAACAGCGCGATCAGGTTCTCGGAGGTGTCGCCGCGAAGCCTGGTCGCCTCGTCGTAGATGCGGCGGAACTGGCGCTCGGTGATGTTAGCGTAATAGCCCTTGAGCTTCTGCTTGGCCTTGAGCTGAGTGCCGAAGTCGGAAGTCTTGCCACGGCGGCGCTGGCCATGCTGGCCGGGGCCGTATTCGCGCTTGTTGAACGGGCTCTTCGGGCGGCCCCAAAGGTTTTCGCCCAGGCGGCGGTCGATTTTATGCTTGGCGCTGATGCGCTTTGTCATCTTGAAGTGCTCCAAAATGGATGGGTGGAGCACGCCCTCCTTTGCAGGAAACCTGCCGACAGACGGCAAATGCCGTCACGGGCATGCAAAAAGGCGGCAAATGCCGCCACGGCGCAGCAATAGCGTTTTCGCGGTTCCGAAGCAAGTGCCAATCGTCCTTGGGAGTAAGGGTCTCAGGGGATTTAGCGGGAGTAGGGGGCTCAGGGGATTCAGCCACCATGGCGCTATCGAGTGGCTGCCATCGCCGCCGCCATTTTGGCCAAACTCGACGCCCCCGATACCACGGAGCCAATAGGCTTGCTCATGGGGATCGCTGTCCGCCTGACGCTGAAGCAAGGTCATCGTGAAAATGCCCGGAGGCGCGTTCCGCCTATATCCCGATCTTCAATCCTAGCCGCTTCATTTCAAGCAGCGCCTCGGCATTTCCCATCGCATCGTCCACCGGGTTATGCGTGTGCCTGGTCTTGCGCAAATGCTTGAAGTTCTGGGACGTGTTCTTGACCATGCCTTTGTAAAGCGATCCGAGATTTGCGCTCGAATGGCCAAACGGATTGCCGCCCGTGAAATGCCAGAAATACCAATTGATGAATTGCCAGTCGAAGCCGTTGTTGTCGCTGATGAAAACCGGCCTGCCCTTCACGTTTTCCCGGAGCCACGCCGCGAAGCGCTCCATCGCCGTCTTCGGCTCGTCAAAGGCCAAAGTCTCCTCTCGCGCGAAGCCTGAGACGGCCAGCGCTTCGGGCACCCATTTCTCCGAGACCGGCTTGAGGCGCGCATAGAAGGTCCGCTTGAGTTCTTCCTCCACCAGCACGGCGCCAAAGCAGATCATGCTATAATCGCCCGGTATTGGCCCGTCAGCCTCGATATCGACCATGATGTAGGCCATTCAAAATCCCCCGTTTGGCAGACCGTTCCGATGTGCCCCAACCGGATTTCTCGTCACCTGCCGATGGTCATGAGGCTGGCATTGCCACCAGCGGCGGCGGTGTTGATCGAGATGCACTTCTCCTTGACCAGCCGGTCCAGGCGGAACCCGGGCTCGCCGCTGACGATCTGTACGATAGGGCCGGGCCGCGCCGCAAGCGCGTGCGCGATCTCCGCGAATTCTTGCCGGATCGGAAAGAAGAACGGCGTCGAATGCGGCTTTCTCCCAATCGCCCGCGAATTCGATTTGCGGCTGCAAAGACGGCGGCAGAAGCTTGCCCAGCGACGCCAAGCCTTCCGCTCCGGTCAAGACGAGGCGGTTTCCGGTGGCAAGCGCGGCACCGCATTGATGCAAGGCCTCGAACACCGTGCCTGCGATTCCCAATACCCGCCCGCGCGGCAGGATAAGCAGCCGGTTCTCCTCGCCAACAGGGCCGCGCAGGTGCAGCTCCTGGCCCACGGGCGAGGTTTCGAGATAGAGCTTGAGAAACTCGCGGAGCTTGGCGCGCTCGCCGGATTTGAGGAGGCCGCACGCGCCATCTCCGGCCCACGCCATGAACGTCCGCAAGGCATCGAGGCGGGTCTCGTCCCGCTTGCCTTGGAGTTTCAGCGGCGGAGCCTTGCGCAGCAGGCGGCGCAGCATCAGCGGGCCGCCAGCCTTGGGGCCGGTTCCGGACAGCCCTTCGCCGCCGAAAGGCTGAACGCCCACCACCGCCCCGATCATGTTCCGGTTCACATAGATGTTGCCGGCATTCGCGCGGGTGGCCACGAAATCGATGGTTTCGCCGATGCGCGAGTGGATGCCCAGGGTGAGGCCGTAGCCGGTGGCGTTAATCCCGCCAACAAGGCCCGGCAGCTCGCTTTGCTTGAACCGGAGCACATGCAGGATGGGGCCGAAAATCTCGCGCTTCAGCTCGCCGATGGAGCCAATTTCGAGAGCGCCGGCGCGATGAAGGTGCCGGGCGGCGCACTCGGCCGGAAGCGGTACTTGAAACAGGATTTGCGCCTTGTGCGCGTCGAGGTAGGACTTGAGCCCCGCCTGGGCTTCTGCATCGATCGCCGGGCCGATGTCGGTTTCGAGCTTGGCCGGGTCGCCAACGGCGAGTTCCGCCATCGCGCCCTTGAGCATGGCAATGACGCGGTCTGCGATGTTGTCCTGCAGGCAGAGAACGCGGAGCGCCGAGCAGCGCTGGCCGGCGGAGTCGAAAGCGGAGGCCAGCACATCGCCCACAACCTGTTCCGGCAGCGCGGAGGAGTCCACGATCATGGCGTTCTGGCCGCCGGTTTCGGCGATCAGCGGCACGTTGCCGCGCCGGGCGAGCGCGCGCTGAATGTGGTGCGCGACCTCCGTCGAGCCCGTGAACAGCACGGCCTTGGTGCCCGGATCGGCAACGAGCGCCGCGCCAATGTCTCCGGCTCCGGGCAGAAGCTGCAAGACATCGCGCGGGATGCCCGCTTCGTGTAAGAGCCGCACGGCCTCCGCGGCAATCAGCGGCGTCTGCTCCGCGGGCTTGGCGAGCACCGGATTGCCTGCCGCCAGCGCCGCCGCGATCTGGCCCGTGAAAATCGCAAGCGGGAAATTCCACGGGCTGATGCAGGCTGCCGGGCCTAGCGGCTTATGGCCAGGGGCCAAGCTGCGGGCCTGGGCCGCGTAATAGCAGCAGAAATCTGCGGCCTCGCGCACTTCCGAAATAGCGTTGGGGATGGTTCTGCCGGCTTCGCGTACGATGAGCAGGCACAGCCGCTCCATCGCCTGCTCCAGGAGGTCCGCGGCTCGCTCCAAAATCGCCGCACGCTCTGCTGGCGCGGTTTGCGCCCATTTTGGAGCTACGCGGGCCGCGGCAGCCATTGCGTCCTCGACGCCAAGCGCGGTGGCGTCCGAGACGTAGCCCACAATATCCGCGTGGTTCGCGGGATTGGCGATCTGCCTTTGGGCGCCGCCTTGCACGATCGGCGCGGCGATAACCGGCGCGGCCTCCAGCTCCTCCACCTGGCTTTCTTCGATGAGGCGCTCAAGCTTCTCTCTCTCGCGCGTATCGGAAAGGTCCAGCCCGTTCGAATTGTTGCGCTCCCCCGCGAACAAATCCCGTGGCAGCAGGATGGCCGGATGCGGCGCGCCTCCGTATTTGGCGGCCTCCTGAACTGGATCGGCGGTGAGATCCTCGATGGGGGTTTTCTCGTCGGCCAGTTGATGGACGAAGGAGGAGTTGGCGCCATTCTCCAGAAGCCTGCGCACGAGATAGGCGAGCAGCGTCTCGTGCGTGCCCACCGGCGCGTAGATGCGGCACGGCCGGTCCAGATTGCCTTTGCCAACCACATGGCCGAAAAGCGTCTCGCCCATGCCGTGCAGGCACTGAAACTCGTAATCGCCGGTGTGGAACTCCGGCCCGGCCATGTGATGGACGGCGGAAAGCGTTTGCGCGTTGTGGGTCGCGAATTGCGGAAAGACGGCATCGCGGCGGGCGAGCAGCCGCTTGGCGCAGGCGAGGAAGCACACATCCGTATAGGCTTTGTGCGTGAACACGGGGTAGCCCTCAAGCCCGTCCACCTGCGCGCTCTTGATCTCGCTGTCCCAATAGGCGCCCTTGACGAGGCGGATCATCAGCCGCCGCCCGGCGCTCTCCGCGAGCTGGATGAGATGGTCGACCACGGCGGGTGCGCGCTTCTGGTAGGCTTGCACCACAAAGCCGAGCCCCTGCCAGTCCTTGAGCGCCGCTTCGGCCGCGAGCGCTTCCAGGAGATCGAGCGAAAGCTCCAGCCGGCCGGCCTCCTCCGCGTCGATATTGAAGCCGATGCCGTAGCCGCTCGCGAGCACGGCAAGGTGCTGGAGGCGGGGATAAAGCTCCTCCCAGACCCGGTTCGCCTTCATGTAGCTGTAGCGCGGATGCAGTGCCGACAGTTTCACCGAGATGCCGGGGGAATCGTAGATCGTCTTTCCGCGCCGGGATGCGCCGATAGCCGCAATCGCGTGCGCATAGGCGTCCAGGTAGCGCTGGGCGTCTTCCTCCGTTAGCGCCGCCTCGCCCAGCATGTCGAACGAATAGAAAAAGCCGCGTGCCTCGAAGGGCCGGGCGTGTTGAAGCGCTTCCTCGATGGTCTGGCCGGTCACGAATTGCCGGCCGAGCATGCGCATCGAGAGATCCATGGCTTGCCGGATCACCGGTTCGCCGCCAAGGGTCAGCGCGCGGCCAAGTGCTGCCGCCATCCCGGGCTCGCTATGGGTCGCGACGAGTTTGCCCGTGATAAGCAGACCCCAGGCGGAGGCATTGACGAACCAGGATGGGCTCGCGCCCACATGCGCGCCCCAATCGCCATGCGCGAGCTTGTCCCGGATGAGGAGATCGCGCGTGCGCGCGTCCGGGATGCGGAGGAGCGACTCGGCAAGGCACATCAGCGCGATGCCTTCCGGGCTCGAAAGCGAGAACTCTTTCATCAGCGCTTCGACGCTGAACATGTGCGTGCGGCCGCCACGGACTTTGGCAATCAGCGCGGCCGCGAGTTGCTGGATGCCCGCCGATGCGGCCGGATCGAAGCGCGCTTCTTCGATCAGCGGCGGCACGCATACCGGTTCCGGGGTCCGGTATGCGCCGGCAATGGCCGCACGCGCCGTGTTTTCACGGCCGGAGTGCGTCAGGCTTTCGTAAGATGCGATCTCCACGTTTTTCACCACACCGGCAGGGGCAGCCGCAAGCGCCATGGCTGTATCCTATCGAACCGAATATTGGTACCCGCTGGCCCCAGGCCAAGATACGGCCGGTATCTGGACCAGGAGCCAAAATATTCAATCCAGCTATACCTAAACAATAGGGGTTACGTTGCCGCTGGGGCGAAGTACCCGGTCCTTCACAGCACGCGTCAACCTATAGCAGCCCGCCACATCAGGCTTCCCATACGCGCTTGGCCTCAAGCAATTCCACATCCTGCTTGATCCGGGCGATGCGCTCCCGCCGGATGCGCAGTCTCCGGTCATCCGGGTATTCATCCGCTACATAGCTGCGCCACCACCTCGCGAGGCTCCTGCTGAGGCCGCCGCGAAAACGCAATAATGAGTGCACGTTTTGCCATCCCTTAATCGAAACTGGAAATGCTGTGCCCGATGCAGCCGGAAGTTGCAACTCATGGTTGCGATTCCGCCCAGCCTATCCACGCAATTCCCGCTCAGGTTGCCGGCAGGTAATGTTGGGTTGTACCTTGAACAGAGGGCCGGGGTGAGGGGTGGAACGCTTCGATCATGCCAGAACCTCACATCCGGCAGCCCCCTTCCTCACCGCGCATCCAGCAGCGAGCCGGCCGCCCGCAGCGCTTCCTCCTCCGATTCCACGATCTCGAAGGCCGCCCGCACCTCGCCGGGAATCGGCACGGAACGCCCGCGCCGGATATCGACGAAGGTCCACTGGGTTTCCGCTCGCGCCAGGATCTGACGGCGGCCGGCGTTGCGCAGGAACAAGGTGCGGCGCGGCAACTCGCGCTCCGTCATGGCCGCCACCCAGGTTAGGACCCCGATTTCGTCGCCGAGCAGGGCCGGCCGCAGATACTCGATGAAATGGGAGCGGACGTACCAGGATACGCCGCTGTTCAGATAGCGTTCCATCGGCCAGCCCTGGGCGGTGGAATGCTCGATGGCGATCTCCTCCATCCAACGCAGGTATTCCTGGTTGTTGACGTGGCCGTGGATGTCGATGGCTTCGCGGCCCACCTGGAACCGCTTGATATGGATTCTCGGCATGGGAGGCATGGGTCCTTGAAAGCGCCCAGTGGAACCCCGAGGCGATGGGAGTGCAAGCACTTTGGCGCCAATCGCCATTCGCTGCCGGAGCATATCTTAACCGGCGGTGAAAGCGGCCTACGCGGCCCGAATGGTTAACGCGGGTGTGGTAAATGCACGCGTCTCATATTCCCAACCCCCGCATTTGGGCCGAATTTTTCGCGTTTTTGGCCCAATTCCGCGGTTCCAGAATCCCGTTAAATATGATTGAAACTCGCGGATTAACCAAGTTGCAATCCAAACACTGAAATATAGTGTCAAGTATTACTCAGCACAATCAATGACTTGCGTTTCTGTTTCTCAACTAACGCATTCTTAAAGAGCATCTGCTAAATTAGTTCTATATCGGGACTCACCTCAAAGGGCACTGGAATTGAAGCTGGTTCGGTTAATTGAGTGTAAAGCAGACGGCAAAACAGGGCAGGAAAAGCGTACGGGAGACTAGGCGGGTGGCAACCTGGCGGCAACCATGGTTGCGGCGAGGCATTGACGCCCCGTTGCCCGGCTGCCACAAGCGCAGGAAAATACCGGCTTTCGCTGGTACCCAAGAGCGCTGTCTCTTGCCATGTGTTCCGGGCCTTTGTTATGCGGCACACAACCGGCGAGGTGGAGAACATGTCAGCGTTGTTAGCAGGACAAATCCCGGGTGTGCTCTGGCAGTAATGGGCAATCCCCGTATGGATCAAGAGACGCTGCAAGCGCTCATCGAAGTTTATAAGGGCCGGGCCAGCACCGATCTCCTTTCAATCATCATGGATGAGGCAGAGGGGCAGCACGGCCGCACCGCTGTGCTCGGGCTTTTGCGCGCGCTCCCCGAAGAGACGCTCTCGGACGTCGGCTTTGCGCCCGTGCGCCGCCAAGCCTGCCAGTTCTGCCTCAACGCCGGCGATTTCGAGCAGGCCGAGCGCCTGGCCCGCGTCTCCGAGCAGCCTGAGGACCGCGCCATGTGCGCCCGCGCGCTTCAGGGGCTGGGCCAGGTCCAGGAGGCCATCGCCATTTACCGGCTGGCCGTTGCCCAGGACCCTGCCATGCGCAACCGCGACCTGGAGCGCATTCTTGGCATCCGCCCCGGAATAGCCGCCGCGCAGCCCGCGAAAATCATCTCGCTCATAAACTACTCGGCCCGGCGCGAGAGCAGGAACCAGCAGGAGCGCTTCGATCTGCTCCCCGACACGCTGCTTGAGGATCTGGACGACGCCGCCGTCACTTTTGGCGATGTTGCAGGCCTGGAGGACGTAAAGGACGAAATCCGGCGGCGGATCGTGCTTCCTTACCTCAAGCTGTCGATGTTCGAGCGCTATAAGCAGAAACCCGGCGGCAGCCTTCTGCTTTACGGCCCTCCAGGCTGCGGCAAGACGTTGATTGCGCGGGCGACGGCGGGCGAGAGCGATGCGCGCTTCCTGTCGGTCAATCCCGAGGAAATCATCGACAAATATGGCGGCGACGCCGAGAAGCGCCTGCGCGTGTTTTTCGACGAGGCGCGCTCCGAGCCGCCGGCGATCCTGTTTTTCGACGATTTCGACGTACTCGCCTTCAAGCGGGGCAGTTCGCATAACGAACCCGGCCAAGCTCTGATCTCCGCGTTTCTTTCGGAACTGGACGGCACCCTGCGCGACAATAGCGGTGTGCTCGTTATCGCCGCCACCAATGCGCCATGGACTGTCGATCCCGCGCTGCTGCGGTCCGGGCGCTTCCAGCGCACGATCTACATTCCTCCGCCGGACTTGGCGGCGAGAACGAAAATCCTGTCGGACGCGATCTCGGGCGTTCCGGGCCATGTGTCCGTCAATGTGGACCGCATCGCCCGCAAGACGGCCGGCTATTCCGGAGCGGATCTGCGGGCGCTGGCCAGTTTGGCCAATGGCGAAGCGCTGATCGAGGCGCTGGCGGCAGGGTCTGAGGTTCCGGTTACAACGGAGCTATTCGACGAAGGTCTAAAGACTACCGCGCCCTCAGCGCCGGCCTGGATTGCACAAGCCAGGGTTTTGTTGAGGCCATTGGAGCGGGATACCTATTTCACCCGGCTTTTCGCGCCAGTTTTTCGCCGTTAGCACTTCGCGCGAACCGGTTTCGCTGTACCTGTTGCCCGGATGCAACGGACTGAGGCATCTCTGCCCAGTTTAGGCCATAAAGGCCAAACAGATTGTCAAAACCGGAATCCAAAAGGAAGCCGGTAAGGCATGTAAACGCGGCATATGCCGCCGAAGTAGCCGTTAGTACCGTGTTTCCGGCGCTTCCCTTCAAAAAAACAGTCAGATTGGTACGGCAACCGGGAACATTTCGCGGGGGGTGCTGCTTTGCGCCGGAAGTCCTGCGGTTAGCGTGAGAAGGCGGGGTATGTAGCAAAATGGTCACAGCGGGGACACTTCATATACCTTTAGTCTATTTGCAGGCACGGGCATGGCGCCAGTGTAGCCTGAGCCGTCTGCCAAACGGCGGCAGATGCAACCTCTGGTTGTCACAATGCGGACATTATTGCCGCCAGAATGCCCGGCCTTCGCCCAAAAATAACACCACCTCAAGAGCATATGTGGGGCGTAGGCGGAAAGCGGAATGTGTGCTGGGCGGAACGGCCGCTGGTCCGGAGTTGAGCGTAAGAGTAGCGGGCGAAACCAATGTCTAGAGCATTCCAGGCACTCAAAATCACTGCAGTTCCCCTGCTGTTCGCGGCAGTGGCACTGGGACTGGCCACGGTTCACATCTCGGCCGAGCGCAGGGCCGCGCGCGCCAAGGCTCATGCGGCGCCAGTTGCAACGATACAAGACGCGAATACCCCTGGCGAGTTCGCCGGTGTCAAGCTTCAGGTTCTGGCACCCGCCGCCAAGCAGGGGGACATTTCGGCTGAGGTCGAGATGGCCCGCCGCCTTGCCCTTGGCGAGGGGGTGAAGAAGGACGAGGTGCAGGCCGCGGCCTATTTCCAGTCCGCGATCAACCAGATGGGCGAGATCGGCGCGCACGATAGACGTGCGCCGGCAGCCGCAACGGCATACCGCTTCATGGCGCGTTTCCACCGGCGCGGGCTTCCAGAAGCGAACATCGTTGCCAATCCCGGCTATGCGTTCGGCCTCCTGCACCATGCCGCAAGCTATTTCGGCGATCCAACCGCTCAATACGAGGTCGCCAGGGCGCTTATCGGCGGCGACGGCGTTCCGAAGAACCAGCACTCCGGTGCGCAGTGGCTGTTGCGGGCGGCCAAGAAGGGCTATGCGCCCGCTCAGGCCATGCTTGGCGAGATGCTCTGGCGCGGCGAGGGCGTGAAGCGTGTGGCGGGCGAGGGGCTGGGGCTGCTTGCACTGGCGCGGCGCCGTGCTTTACCCGCGGACAAGGGCTGGATCGGCAAGAAGTTTGAAACGGCGCGTGCGGAGGCTCTGCCAGTAGAAATTCTGGCGGCGAATGCGTTCATCGTGCAGGAATCCGGGGCCTCGCCCTTCACGGCGCCGTCCCTAGGTCTCGGGGACGCCGATCTGCAGGATGGAACCGATACCGGTGCAAAGGGAGTTGCCGCACCGGTTCAGCCCATTGGAGCGCAGCAAGGCTCCGCCACTCACGGCACCCCCCGGCTGCAGTCGGGGCTCGGCGTAGGCCGCAGTTTTCTCGGCCTCGACACGTCCAGCCGCAATGTGACGGCGAATAAGGGCGTGCCGCACGCTTCCGCTGGGATTGTGCAGATGTACCGGGCGCCAGTACGGGAAGCGGCTGGCGGAGCCTCGGCGCCGGTGCGTCTGGCGGACGTTGCAAAGTAGGCGGCTGCAGGCCAGCACAAGAGGTTGGCCCGCAAAAGCCCGCATATTTTACACCTGCGGACAATGCGCAGGCGCCGCGGCAGAGCGGTACATGCACATATATAGTGTGTCAGGCTCCCGTGCCCGGTTGGGGCAGAACGCCGGCGAGCCTTTCAATTATCTCGCGCACGGCCGGCCGTGCATTCCCATCCAAGCTGGCGACCTTTGAGAACACCAAATTCGCTTGCGATTCCAGTATGATGCCATCGCTCAGGATGCGCAGGCCGTTGGCTTTGAGCGTGCTGCCCGTGCTGGTGATATCGACGATGGCCTCGGCACTTCCCGTTGCCGGTGCGCCCTCGGTTGCGCCAAGGCTTTCCACGGTGCGGTAACTTACCACGCCCTTCGAAAGGAAGTACCAGCGCGTGAGCAGCGGGTATTTGGTGGCCACGCGAAGGCGCCTGCCGTGCTCCGCCGCAAAAAGCGCCCCAGCCTCCTCCAGATCCGCCATCGTCTCGACATCGAGCCAGCAATCGGGAATGGCCGTCACCACATCGGCATGGCCGAAACCAAGCTTTAGGAGCAGGTCCACCCGTTCGTCCGCATCGGGGATTTGCTCGCGGATGAGGTCCTCGCCCGTTACACCCAGATGGATGCGCCCGGACTGCAAATGCCGCGCGATCTCGCCGGCGGAGAGAAACTCCACCGCAACATCGCCGGCACCCAGGATCGCGCCCCGGTAGCCGCGCTCGTCGCCGGTCTTCTCGATTGGCAGGCCGCCTGCTCTGAACAGCGCGAGCGTGGCCTCCATGAGCCGCCCCTTGGACGGCACCCCGATTATGAGCTTGCCTCCCATCGCATCACCTCCGCGCGGCGCCGAGCAGCCGCTCGGTGTGAATTGCGGCGCCCACGGCGGGCACATCGCGCTTGCCGCCCGACAGCGCGCGAATCAGGCCGTCATAGCGGCCGCCGCCCGCGATCTGGCCGGCCATGCCTGCGCCTTCGATCTCGATCTGGAAGACCATGCCGGTGTAATACTCGAAATGGCGGCCAAAGCCTGCGCCGAACACGATAGGCACATCGCCTGCGGCGGCTTTAAGCGCTGAGAAGAGCCCTCGCGCTTGGGCTACGGCCTCGCGCAAATCCAGCTTCGCATCGGCAAAAAGCACCTCAATCGCATCGAAGGCGGCCGGCATACCTCCAGCGATGTGCAAGTAATTTTCGATCAGCCGCACCGTCTCCTGGGACAGCGGCGTTTCGTTCGCGTCTGCCGCCTTCCCAGCCAGGCGCTTCACGATCTCCTCCGGCCTGCGCCCCCCGATAAAGGGAATGCCGCGCGACTCCAGGCTCTTGAGCAAGCCTTCTGGTGTAATCTCCTCCTCTGGCAGAGGCAGGGTCAGCCCGTCATGCGGCCTGGACAGGATCGCAAGCTCCTCCGCGAATGCCTGCGGGCGCCAGAAGGCATGCGCGAGCCGGGCGCGCCAGCGCTCCGGCATGGGCAGCGCGTGCAGGAGCGTGGAGAACAGACCGATATGCCCAGCCCTAACGGTGAAGGATTTGACGCCGCTCCGTCGCACGGCCTCCATGGTCAGCGCCGCCACCTCAAGGTCCGCCGCCTCGCCGCCCTCGCCGAAATATTCGATGCCGGCCTGGCGGAATTCGCGCGGGCAAAGGGGATCGGGCTTGCCCTCCTGAATGCGGAAGGCCGGGCCGTTATAGCAGAACTTGGCCGCGGCGCTCCGCTCCCCGCGCGCGAGGAAGACGCGGCAAACGGGGATGGTCAAATCCGGGCGCAGGCAAAGCTCCTCGCCGTTGGGATCGGTAAAGACATAGGTGCGCCCGCGCAGTGCCTCGCCGATGCGGTCGAGAAACAGGCTTGCAGGCTGGATGAAGGCGGGCGCCACGCGCTCGTAGCCCGCCTCGCCGAACAGGCTCATGATGCTGGCCGCCTGCGCCTCCAGGGCCTCGAACTCGATTGCGCCTTCCGCCGTCATTGTTTGCGCTGCCGTGCCAGAAGCTGCTGCACCGCCGCCACCATTTCCCCCTCGGTCACGGAAAATTGAGCGGGACGGCCTTCGCGCCATTCGGCGCGATCCTCGATCTCTCCAGAAAGCCGCGAACCTTCGAGGAGGTCCTTGATGGTCACTTGGCCCTGGGCGCGCTCGTCCTCGCCTTGGATGATGACGCACGGGCTGCCGCGCCGGTCGGCATATTTCATCTGCGCCTTCATGCCGGCATCCCCGACATACATTTCCGCGCGGACGCCTGCTGCGCGGAGATCGCGCGCCATTTTTTGATAGTCGCCTACCCGTGCCTTATCCATGACGAGCACAACCACAGGGGCCAGCGCGATAGCCTCCCGCGGGATTTTGCCTAGATGCGATAGGGCGGCATAGAGCCGCGAGACGCCGATGGAGAAGCCGGTTGCCGGCACAGGCTGCGAGCGGAAGCGCGAGACGAGGCCATCATAGCGCCCGCCGCCGCCGACGGAGCCGAAGCGCACGGCCTGGCCGGTTTCATCTGCTGCGGGGAAGGTGAGATCCGCCTCAAGCACGGGGCCGGTATAATACTCCAAGCCACGCACCACGGTGGGATCGAAGCGGATGCGGTCTTCCCCGAAGCCTGCCTGGCGCACAAGCGAGATGATCGTGCCGATGGTTTCGTCCTCTGGAGCCTGCCCAGACAGTAGCGCCAGGATCTTGCCTGCTTGCTCAGAGGAGAGCTTCGCGCCGGGTGTGAAATCGCCGCTGTCGTCCTTCCGGCCCTCGCCCAATAGCTCCTCTACACCCAGAAGGCCGAGGCGATCGAACTTATCCACAGCACGGAGCGCGACGAGACGCTGCTTGGGCTCCATCACACCGGCAGCATCGAGGACGGAGTCGAGCAGCGTGCGGCTCGAAACCTTCACGCAATAGCTGCCGAGCGGGATGCCCAGCGCTTCCAGCGTATCGGCGGCAAGCATGCACATTTCCGCGTCGGCAGCAGGATTGGCCGTGCCGACCGTGTCCGCGTCGAATTGCATGAACTGCCGGAAACGCCCCGGCCCCGGCTTCTCGTTACGGTAGACGTAGCCGGACTGGTAGCGGCGGAACGGTTTCGGCACCGCGTCGAAATTCGCCGCGATATACCGGGCTAAGGGCGCGGTCAGATCGTAACGCAGCGACACCCATTGCTCGTCCTCATCCTGAAACGAGAACACGCCCTCATTCGGGCGGTCGGTGTCCGGAAGGAACTTCCCGAGCGCGTCGGTGTATTCGAATGCAGGAGTGTCGAGCGGTTCGAACCCGTACCGCTCGTACACATCGGCTATGGTGCTCAGCATATGCTTGAGCGCGCGTATCTCTTGCGCCTCGACGTCGCGCATACCCTTAGGCAGGCGCGCCTTCACCTGTGTGGTCTTTTTCTTGCCGCTCATGGTGGCAAGAAATGAAGGTGTCTGCGCTTCAGCGCAACAGATTTTATCGAATGTGTCCCGTAAATCCGCCTATCGCGGCCTTATCCTGGGCTAGCGTACTACCCCATCGGCCACGCAAAGGCGGCGGCAGCGATAAGCAGTCCGATTGGGGAGCTTCCTTAGGCTACGTTTCTCTCGGATTTAAGCTTTTCTATCTTTTCCTTGAGGCGGAGCTTGCGGCGTTTAAGTTCGGAGACTTTCAGGCTATCGACGAGGGGGCGGGCCATTTCCGTTTCGATTTCGCGATGGATGGCTTTGTGCTTTTCAGTAAGTTCCTCGATATGCGCAAAAAGGCTCATTTCCCGGCCTCCATTCTTGTTAACGGCCTATGGCAACGCGGGGACGTGTCAAAATGATGACACGGCAGCGGTGAAATTGTGGCAGGTTGCACAAAGAAGTCAAGACAATCGGTGTTGACTATGGCGGATTTGCCGCAGGGTTAATAAAATCTTACCCTGCGGTACGCTGCATGCATGAGGAACAGGTAAGGTTCTGTTAGAATCCTTGCGAGTCGGCGATTGCCCTTTTCGGGATTTTGGGAATTCATGATATCATGCCCCATCTGAGCTTCATTTCCGGGCCTCGCAGCCCCAGCATCATCCCCGGGGGGTTGATGAGCACAACGGACGACAAGGATTTGCGCCATAAGCTTGCGCAACTAAGGCAGCAACACCGGGATCTGGACGAAGCCATCATCGCGCTTGAAGCCCAAGCGGAACGTGATCAGCTTCGCCTGACGCGGCTCAAAAAGCGCAAGCTTGGGCTCAAGGACGAGATCTCGCGCCTGGAAGATCAACTTCTCCCGGACATTATTGCCTGATATCCGGCGCTTTCTTCTAAGAAAACAAGTGGGCAAACCGGGCACTTCGATGCTATCGGCTTTTATTGTGCCCGATTTCATGATTGAGAACGGCCATGACAACTCAATCGCCCCCTGTAGCCATTATCATGGGCAGCCAATCTGACTGGCCTGTAATGCGCGCCGCCGCCGTAGTTCTGGACGAGCTTGGTGTAGCCTATGACGCCCGCGTCGTCTCGGCGCACCGCACGCCGGACCGGCTCTATGCTTTCGCCAAGTCCGCCAAGGACGCCGGCTTCAAGGTGATCGTCGCGGGAGCGGGCGGCGCCGCCCATCTTCCAGGCATGACAGCAGCCTTGACCTCGTTGCCTGTCCTGGGCGTGCCAATTTCGACTACGGTGCTTCGCGGCGAGGATGCTCTTCTCTCCATCGTGCAAATGCCCGCGGGCGTTCCTGTGGGGACGCTCGCCATAGGAGAGCCCGGCGCCACCAATGCGGGACTGCTCGCGGCGAAGATCCTTGCTGTCTCCGATCCGCAGCTTGCAGCGCGGGTCGAAGCCTGGAGTGCGGCCAGAACGGCCAAGGTTGCGGAGCGGCCGGGCGATGCCGCTTGAGCCTCTGCAGCCGGGCGCGACCATCGGCATTTTCGGCGGCGGTCAGCTCGGGCGTTTTCTGGCCATCGCTGCATCCAAGCTCGGTCTCAACACTGCGGTTTATGCGCCAGAGGAGGACAGCCCGGCGTTCCAGGTGGCATCCCAGCGGTTTGAAGCGTCCTATGACGACGAGGCCGCGCTTGAGCGCTTCGCCAAGGCTTGCGGCGTCGTAACCTTCGAGTTCGAGAACGTGCCAGCCGCGACGCTGGAGATCGCCGCACGGCATTGCCCTGTGCGGCCGGGGGCGCGCGCCGCCGCCATCGCCCAGGACCGGATCGCGGAAAAGCGCTTTCTTATGGATGCCGGCCTGCCTGTAGCACCGCAGGCTGTCATTGAGAGCCAGGACGATATGCCCGCGGCGCTTGCCTTCCTGGAACGGGCGGAACGCGCGATCCTGAAGCGCTCACGCGAAGGCTACGACGGCAAGGGGCAGAAGCGCGTTTCCTCCGCGGAGGAGCTCGAGGCCGCATACGCCGCCTTCGGCGGGGCCGCTTGCGTGCTGGAAGCGCTGCTCGATTTCTCCACGGAGATTTCGGTGATCGGAGTGCGCTCGCAGGATGGCCGGATGTCCTGCTACGATTGCCCGGAGAACCGCCACAAAAGCGGTATATTGCACACAAGCACCGTTCCCGCGCACTGCCCGGAGAAGCACCAGAGGCTCGCCAAGGACATGGCGGCGCGTATCGCTGAGGCTCTCGGTTATTGTGGCGTCATGAGCGTGGAGTTCTTCGTCATGCCCGGCGGCGCGGCAGAGCCGGTGATCGTGAACGAGATCGCCCCGCGTGTGCACAATTCCGGCCATTGGACCATGGATGCCTGCACGATCAGCCAGTTCGAGAATCATATCCGGGCGATTGCGGGCTGGCCCATCGGATCGGTGGCGCGGCATTCTAACGCAGCCATGACCAACCTTCTGGGCGAGGACGTGCTGCGCTGGCGGAGCATCCTGGCAGATGAACCCCGATCATCTATCTATCTATATGGAAAAAGCGAGGTAAGGCAGGGCCGGAAGCTCGGGCATGTTACCGGAATATCACCGCTAACAGACAAATAAGGAAAACCACCGCCAAAAGCCGCGAAAAATGGACAGCGCGGGAAGAGCCTGCTATATTCGCTCTAACGAAGCTCGCATGCGTTGCGGGCCTTTTTTTGTTCGCCCCCTCTCTCTTAGAAACAGGAGCTAGTGTGCAAGTTCACGTCCGTGACAATAACGTCGATCAGGCGCTGAAAGCGCTCAAAAAGAAGATGCAACGCGAAGGTATCTTCCGCGAAATGAAGTTGCGCAACTACTACGAGAAGCCCTCCGAGAAGCGCGCCCGCGAAAAGGCGGAAGCCGTGCGCAGGGCCAGGAAGCTCGCACGCAAGAAGGCGCAGCGCGAAGGTCTCAGCACTCCCGGCCGCTCGGCAATGCGGTAACAGATTGTCGCAAAGGCCCATTCAGCGGCCTTTCGTTGACGTACCGGCAATGCTTTTTCCCTAGCGTACCCGAATGTGGCCGTATTCTGCGGCCAACCTCGGAATCATAGCTGAAGACGTTTTTGGCTGGGGTGGGGCCTGAACTATGACGGTTCTGACGGCAAAAGAAGTGCTTGCAGCAGGCGGGCTGATGCTCGCTCTTATCTCACTTGGCGGCTGCGGGACGAACGGTCTGAACGAGCAGCCCTTGGCGAGTATTGGGCATCCGACGGCTGAGCAGAAGAATAACATTGCCTCGATATCGGCGGTGATATCGCAAATCCGCGTAATGCGAACGCGCTCAACCTGCGTGGAACGACCTATGGGCAGTCCGGCGATTACGAGAAAGCGATCGCCGATTTCACCGCCGCGATTCAGATCAACCCGCAATTCTACCAAGCCTACAACAACCGGGCGCTCATCAATATGCGAGCGGGCCAGCTTGAAGCCGCGACAGCCGACTATAGTCAAGCCATCGCCATCAAGCCCGATTATGCCGCCGCCTATGTCGGACGGGGCAACGTCTACAGGGAGCAGCGCAATTTCTCGATGGCGCTTGCCGATCTCGGCAGGTCTATCGAGCTGAAGGCTGACGCCGCCGCTGCCTATTATGCGCGCGGCCTCGTTTATCAGGCGATGGACAATCACAGGGCAGCGCTTGACGATTTGAACGTCGCGGTGAACTACCGGCCCGACGCGCCCGATCCGCATTACGCGCGGGGTGTCAGCTACATGGCCGTGCACGAGTACAAGAAGGCTTTGGACGATTTCCAGGTCGCGGGCACCAACAAGGTGAACAACCACGAGGCTTGGGCCTATGCCGGCCAGGCGGCGGAGGCGATGGGCGACCGCAAGGAAGCGGTGCGCGACTATCGCAAGGCGTTGCAAATCAACTCCCGGAACGAAAGGGCGTATGATGGCCTCCGGCGCGTGGGCGACGAGGCTTAGGCATCGGTTTATACACCCAAACGCTAGAGCGGAGCAGCTATAGCTGCGCGCAAGAACCAAACGGCGCGCGGCGTTCGGGATGGCTTACGCAAGTCCATATCCTTGCCCCGGAGCTAGTGTCCCGTCTCCAAATTACCGCACCATTTGCCGAGGGCTCGCGCGGTAATTTGGAGCGCATAAGCCACACGGGCACTTTGATGATGTTTATAACGCCTTCTTTACAAATCCTCTAAAGCCTTCCAACGTTGCTGCCGCGGGCGTTGCGAGCAGGAAAGGTGACAGCGGCCGTTACGCATTTGGGCTCGGCTCTGACAAAGCGGGATACGTGGTCTGCGAGTTCTCCTTCGGCTCGGCAGATTGTGTCAGCTTCTGAATAGAAAGGAAGCGTACACCAATTGGGTGAAACCCCCTTTTTTCAGGCTTCGCCGCTCAGAGATTGGCCATCATCACGCGTGCAACGAAGGTCTTAATGGAAAGTATATTTCCCGTAAGGCCCGGTCATGGTTAATGCAGATAAGGTTAACGCCGCACGGGTCATGCTTCAGCAACGCATTTTCGCGCGTTTTTCGGTGGTTTTCGCGATTTTTACAGTCGCAAATCCCTTTAAATATACCGGAAGATTTGAAATTAACCAAGAAACCGATGGCGTGTATCGAAAAAACATCTCACCATATCAATAACTTACAGAAATATCAAACTATTACCGTTTCGTCAAAACTCTTCTGCTAAATTGTATCGACATTGAAAAGCGCCCTGCGGCCCCCTCCGAACCGTTAACGGAACCCGCCCCGGCGCCGCCCCACGGCTTGACGCACGATAGAATAAGATGCTGAAGATTGAGCCCCGCAGACCGGCTTGGCATTGACAAGGCCCCCGCACGATGTCCCACAACACCTTCGGCCGTATGTTCCGCGTAACCACCTGGGGCGAAAGCCACGGTCCCGCAATCGGCTGCGTGATCGACGGCTGCCCGCCGCGCATTCCGCTCACCGAAGCGGACATCCAACCCTATCTCGACAAGCGCCGGCCGGGGCAGTCCCGCTTCACCACCCAGCGCCAGGAGGCCGACCGCGTTAAGATCCTGTCCGGCGTGTTTCCGGAGGCGGCAGGCGTGCAGGTCACGACGGGCACCCCCATCGCGCTTCAGATCGAGAACGAGGATCAGCGCTCCAAGGACTACTCGGAGATCAAAGACAAATTCCGGCCCGGCCATGCCGACTACGCCTATATCGCGAAATATGGCATCCGCGATTTCCGGGGCGGCGGGCGGTCCTCGGCCAGGGAAACCGCGATGCGGGTCGCGGCCGGGGCCGTGGCGCGCAAGATTTGCCAGGCGTGAAAATTCGCGGGGCGCTCATCCAGATGGGCACGGAGAAAATGGAACGCGCCAGATGGGACTGGGACGAAGTGGACCGCAATCCCTTCTTCAGCCCGGACGCGGGCGCGGTGGATCGCTGGGCCGCCTATCTCGACGAGATCCGCATGAAGGGCTCCTCCTGCGGGGCCATCGTCGAGGTGGTGGCTGAGGGTGTGCCGCCGGGCCTTGGCGCGCCGCTTTATGGCAAGCTCGACCAGGACATCGCTGCCGCGTTGATGAGCATAAACGCTGTCAAGGGCGTTGAAATCGGAGCGGGTTTTAAGTCCGCCGCTTTTTCGGGCGAGGAAAATGCCGATGAAATGCGCATCGGCCCGGATGGGAAGCCGGCTTTTCTCTCCAATCATGCGGGCGGCATCCTGGGCGGGATTTCGACCGGGCAGGCCATCATCGCGCGTTTCGCTGTGAAACCAACATCTTCGATCCTGAGCCCGCGCCGCACTGTCGACGCCCAGGGCCACGAGACCGATATCCAGACCAAAGGCCGGCACGATCCTTGCGTAGGCATCCGGGCTGTGCCGGTTGGGGAAGCCATGCTGGCGCTCGTGCTCGCGGATCATTTCCTGAGGCACCGTGCGCAAGTGGGCTGATCCGGAACCCGGTCCTTAAAGGCTTGGAACGGAAGAGTTTATGGCCCGGCGCCCAGAACTGCCCGCTTATTTGCAGGAAGGCTTCATCCTTCCCTATAACCGTGCCGACGCCGCGCGCTTTCATGTGCTGGCCGGGATCGCAGCCGCGTCGTTCGCAGCATGGCTGACCTGGGGCTACCAACTCCTGTCGATCCTCGCCATCCTTTCCGGCTGCTCGGCCTACTACTTCTTTCCGTTCACCGAAAACCGGCGGCCGCGCCTTGGCGCCAACCAGTACGGCCTCTTCATCGACGGCTTCGGGCTGATCGCCTGGCGCGCCATCGCAGACGTAGACCTCGTCACCTACTCGGTGCGCACCCTCGAAATGGAGGAGCTTCACATCAAGCTCGCCAGGCCGGTGCAAGCCGCGCTCCTGGCCGACTGGCGCAGGCTTCCCATCTGGCGGCTTCTGATGCGCCTGCCCTGGCAGATGGGCCACGACAATATCGTGCGCATCAACCTGCAGCCCTTCACGCCGCCAGCGGACCAGATCCACCACACCATCCACCGCATGTGGAAATTCTACCGCTAAGTCAGGGAGACCCGATGAAGCACCTGTGGATGGGGCGCTTTCTTTTGTCGCACTGTCCCCAGCTTGCCCCCAGACTTTGCACAGTGATTCCATTTGCGAGGGCAAAGCATGGCCAAACCGGCAGAGCGTACATTCACGGTCAATATGTGGTGGACCAATCTGCACGATGTGGAGATCGGCTTTTTCATCCACACGCGGCACCGGGCCAAATCACGGGAATTCACGCAAGAACTCCGATATGATCGGCGAAATTCTTGAAGGCGGCGAGCGCAGCGGCCTTGTCACTTATCGCGAGGCGCTCTGGAAGTCCGGCAATCCCGGCGAGAAGCGGCTCGTGCTCAAACTATTCACGCCGTCCATGAACTGGCGCGCCAGCATGGAGATGCTCATGGGCCGTAGCGTACAGCTATCGGCGGGCGCCGGCGGCTTTCCGGTCACCGCCTATTCCATCCGCGTCGATGGGCTCGACCAGGTGATCCAGCTTGAGCGCTCGGCCCGCAAGTGGCCAGGCATGCCAGAGCAGTTCTCATTCTTCCTCATGGTGGACGGCGAGGCCCGGCTCTACCGGCTCCGGCAGGATTGGATCGATTTCGGCGGCGATTACACCCTTTACGACCAAACCGGCGCGAAAGCCGGACGCCTGGAGGGCCATTTCTTCGATGTCGCCGGGCGCTGGGACGTCTCCATCCAGGCAGGGCAGCCCGCCCAGCTAGCGGCCATCCTGCAGCTTACGAGCGCGATGCTGAAGTTCAATCACGCCGCCCGCCGCCACATTGGCCGCGTGACCCAGCGGGTTACCGCAGGCGCTTTGAAGCTCGCCCTCGCAAAGCAGGAGACCGACCTTTACCTGAACCCGCGCCGGCCGCGCTGAGGCTAGTACGCCACGCGGGAAATCCTGACACGTTTACCGCGAGCGCTTCCAGGATTTCCCACGGATCGCGGCGTACTGGCAACTCATTAAATCTACAGCTTATCGGAAGCAAGATTGCTTGCGAGCGTGCGGCAAACGGGGTGCGAACTTGCTTCCGGCTGTACCAGGCAATTCCTTGCCGGCGGCGAAAACCGCATTGCGCGGCAGAACCGCGAGCAGCCGCAAGAGGTGCTCGCGTTTGAGTGCGATGCACCCCGCCGTCGGCTTAAATCCAGGGCTGGCCACATGAACGAAAATCGCGCTGCCCCGGCCCCTGCTACGGCGGCCGATGTTGTAATCGAGAACAGCGATTACGTCGTAAAGGCCGTCCTCGCGCCAGAGCGTTTCCGCGCTTGCGGGGTAAGGCAGCTCAACGGGGTGGTTGTAGTTGCGGTCGCCCGGGGCGTCGCACCAGCCAAGCCCAGGACGCAGCGGCTCGGCTGGCAGCGCCGTGCGGGGACGCCTTAGCCGGTCTGGCCGATAGTAAATCCGCACTGCCGGCCAAGTCCCGCGCGGGCTCGCTCCATCGCCCTCTCTCTTTACCGCGCACACACCGCTTTTTCCAATCGCGGCCGGAAAAGTCAGGTTCTGGAAACGCACAATTCCTAAGGTGGCGCGATCGGAGAGCGCAAGCACCCGCGCCATAGCATATTTTCTTATTCTGTTTCGCCTATTTTGCGTTAAGTTCGGTTTGGGCACAGGAAACCGCCAGTTGCGAAAAGCCGCTTCATCTCTTAAATCCCACACATAAATCCGGGCTGCTGATCGGAGGCAATAATGAGCAATACGCGCAATATATTGGTTGTCGATGACGATCAAGACCTTGCGCGGTCCCTGGCCGAGCAACTCGCCTTGCATGAAGAGTTCGAGGCGCAGGTCGCCCATACCGCCGCGCAGGCTTTCGCCACAGTAAAGGCGGGCCATATCGATCTCATCATTCTCGACGTCGGCTTGCCCGATATGGATGGCCGCGAAGCTTGCCGGCTGCTGCGCAAGAACAATTTCAAGCATCCGGTCATCATGCTGACCGCTCAGGCAACCGAACTCGGACACTATTCTGGGGCTTAAATCGGGTGCAAACGACTATGTCACCAAACCCTTCCGCTTCGCGGTTCTTTTGGCGCGCATCCGGGCACAGCTCAGGCAGCACGAGCATTCCGAAGAAGCGGTTTTTTCAATCGGCGAGTATTCTTTCCATCCGTCCGCGAAGCTTCTGGTCGACAAGAAGGGCAGCAAGATCCGGCTGACGGAAAAAGAAACGTCGATACTGAAGTATCTTTACCGCGCCGGAGAGAAGGTCATCTCGCGCGACGTGCTTTTGCACGAGGTTTGGGGCTACAACGCCAGCGTTACAACCCATACGCTTGAAACGCACATCTACCGCCTGCGTCAAAAGATCGAACGCGACCCGTCCCGCGCCGAACTGCTCATCACCAAATCGGGCGGCTACAAGCTCATTCCCTGAAGATCGCGCCGGCGCACTGTGTAATATTTGCATCGCTAGGAGAGATTCTGGCGGCGCAGATGTTCTTCAGGTTGCGCTTGTTGCGGGAATCAACCACAAAGCGAACCGTAGCTGTTAGGTAAAAGGAGTTGTCCCCTCAAAAAACATCAGGTTATCAACAATGCTCGGCGACACAATCGAGCTTCTTGAGACTTTGCCGATTTTTAAAGGCCTGTCCAGGAGGCAACTCCGTTATATCCTCGATATAGCAGAAAAAGTATACTTCGAGCCCGGCGAGGATTTGATCACCAGGAACTATAGGGGCCATGCCGCATACCTGATCCTGAGCGGCACCGCGAGATGCCTGGACTTCCCCGGTACTCCAGCCGCCAGCGAAACGATTGGGCCGGGCTGTTTGGTGGGCGAGGTGGCAATGCTCGTCGAAACCGTTCATTCCATGACGATAGAGGTGAAAATGCGGGTCCGGGCGCTTGAGTTCAGCCGCAGCGCCTTGACATGGGTCATGCGGCACGACCCAGCCATCGCGGAGCAAATCTCAGACAATCTTCTTGTGAGGCTCCGGAGTTTCGCCAGCGATTTGCGCCGCCTTGACGATTTCCTGTGCTACATTGAGGACGCCGCGCCCTTGGCTTACCGGATCCGCACGATGCCGGAACAGCGCGGTTCTGCCCGTGCGCGCATCCCCGATATGCCGTCAATACCGTTGCGCAGGCTGCTCCAAGGTTGATGGCGGGGGACATTCCGTCCATTTCAACCTCCGCTACATTGCCGATCCATCCCAAATCACCGGACACTGCTTCTAGTTTAGTTGTAGTAAAGGGAGTGTCCGTCTCTAAACATGGGTGGATCCGATGCTCAACTCGAAGATCGAGCTTTTGCAAGTCGTTCCTTTGTTTGCCGGCCTGACCGCCGAAGAGCTTGAGGCTATTGCAAACGCTGGAGAAAAAAGGTTCTTTGTGGCCGGTGAGAACCTCATCACGCAGGGCGAAAAAGGCGACACCGCCTACTTGATCCTGACCGGCAAGGCTAGCTGCAGCAGAAGCGACAAGGACGAGCTCCTTCGTGACGACCTGTGGCCGGGCACTCTTGCCGGCGAGCTTGCAATGCTCGTTGAGACCGTACACGGCGTTACGGTCACTGCCAGCGAACGCCTGCGGGCGCTTGCTATTCCGCGCAAGGCATTCCGTGCCGTGATGGAAGCCAGGCCTCGCGTGGCCAAACAGATCGCCGAAAAACTGCTCAATCGCCTGCACAGCCTTGCGGCGGAGTTGCGCGAGGTCGACAGGAAGCTCGCTCAGATCGAAAAGGCGGCTTAGGAAGTAGTTAGTTTGACGGGGTGGAATCATGAGGGATGCCGTTCTGTTTGAATGGCGTCAATTGTAGATAAATGCGCCTTACCAGCGGGTTAACGCGGTAAGGTATTGAATTCATTCGCGAAAGTTCTGGAAAGCGCGGGTCTCGCGCCGGTTGCGCGCAGCGTGCAGCACAACCGGCGGTTATGTTTTATGGTTAATGCGCGCAAGAATCTTATGATTAACGGGATTTTTGAGTCCTGGAAATAGGCCAAAAATGCGGAGAAATTCGCAGAGATACGCGTGTAGAACGCGATGCTCGCTCGCGTTAACCATGCCGTAATTAACCATTAATAGATGCTCCGAAGATCGGTAGCCATTATACCCGCCCGCTGACCGCGCCGCGTCTATTGTCCGGGCGCAATAGTCCATTCATCTGCCCGCTAAAAGCCATCGGCTATGGCTGCTGCCCCCTGATGTATTCTGGGGATGGAATGCGTGTTGTTCTGCCGGTCCGCGTACTACTGTTTTGGTTCGCGACGGCGGCCGCCTCGGCCCCGGCTTGGGGCAATGGGAGGCCGTGGTTCCCGGCGATTTCAAGGAATTCAGGAAACGCCGGCTGAAACACAAGCAGATCGCGCAAATCAAGGCACTGCTTGGCGCGAAATAGGCGGCAGGCGCTTGCCGCCCGGCTCGCGGACAAAGTTGTGCGTGGGGTTTTTATCGAATTGTAACAATATCTTAACGTCTTTGTGGCCCGTATATCAGGGACTCAGCGCGCTGGAAAGCCCGCCAGCCCTTGCGCCGCAGGGCTTTTTGGTGCACGAAGTCCCGCCGGGCCGCGCTGTGTGCTCGTCGAGACACAAGCGAAACCGATGCAAAATCGCTGTGGCCTGACATGTTTAAGAATTGCGCGGAATCGGCTAGCGCCTCGAAATCCAGCGCAGTATTCGCGTCTACGGCTACTTCGATAACCAAGAGGGGAAAGCACCCATGGCGAAAGCCACCAAACCAGCACCAGCACCAGCAGCAAAGCCGAAGGCAGCCGCCCCGGCCAAACCCGCCGCCAAAGCCGCGGCTCCCGCGAAAGCAGCCGCGGCCGCCAAGCCGGCGAAGGTCGAGCTTATCACGCTTCGCCAGCTTGCCGCGTCCATCGGCGACGAGCATGGCCTGTCGCAGAAGCAGGCCAACGGCGTGCTTGCCAGCACCATCACGCTCATCGGCGAGCATCTCAAGAAGGGCGCGCGCATCCGCATCCAAGGCCTTGGCACTCTCGAAGTGCGCAAGCGCGCTGCCCGCATGGGCCGCAACCCCTCGACGGGCGAGCCCATCCAGATCAAGGCCAGCAAGAAGATCGCCTTCCGCGCATCCAAGGAACTCGCGGAGACCATATAGGCAATTCCGGTGCGGCGCGGAAAGCGCCGTATCGGCAGGCCGATGCCGTTCTCATAGCCTGCCTTGGAAAGGCCGGCCGGACGCAGCCTGAAGGAGCACGCTTTTGCTTAAGCGAGGAACGGTTCATTCCGGACGCTGCGCCTGAAGGCAAGACCACGCAGGAGGCTCCCGGCAGCATTTCCGATGCTGCCGGAGTAGCGCATCTCTGGCTTGGCGGGCACAGCTGAACGCGAAGCCTTCTTCGCACTTTCCGGCAGGCCGGCGGCGGCCTTTAGCGGTAAATCTTGACCGTCACGCCCCTGGCCTTGAGAGTTTCGATGACGGCGGGTGCATCCAGCGAGCCTTCGAAGCACTGAAATTCCTTTAGCGCTGGCAGCTTGAGAAGCACCTCGGCGTTCCTATAAGGCCCAGGGCATAGGCCCACCTTTTCGAGCTTCGTGAGCGGCGCCAGAGGCGCGAGATCGCCTTCTTCAAGCATGGCGGCTGACGAGGAAGCTGCGCAGGTTTTGAAGCAGTTCGATGCCTCCAAGGCTCGATACGTCGAACTCCTCACTTTCGCCATCCCAGAAAGGAAAGGGGTAGGTGTAAATTTCATTGCCTCCGTCGAAGCCAAGTTGCTCCACGGCCGCGAGATGATCCGGCGTAAGCGGGTAGCGGACCAGATAGCGGTAAACAGGCTCAAGGAACTCGTAGCCGTCGCGGTCCTCGCTATAACCGGCGCCAAGCAAATGTCTGGCGAGCATTTCCGGCTCACCCAGATCGATGGCGCGCCTGCTGAGAAGCTCATCCATCACCACGAGCTTAAAGTTTGGATCGGTGAAGGGCGCTCCGGCAGGCTCTTCCGCGGCGGGATAGGCTGGCGGGGGAAGTTCGTAGGCAGGCTCGTAGACAGCGCCAGGCCGCGATAGCGAGATGGCCAGGACACGATCTTCACGGAGCCGGACTTCGAGGGCCAATCCATCCGTCAGCACTGCGGCGAGGCGCGCGATGCCGTCCTGTGCCGCCTCGCTGTCCTCCACAGGCTGGAGGGAAGGCTGAGCCCTGCGCGCTTCCTCATGCGTCATGCCAACGCGAAGCCCTTCAATTGCTCGGGGAACCCCCTTGCGAAGGTCGCCGTGCCGGCAATTCCGTTTATGTCTATGCGCGCGTTAAAGCCAGCCTCATCGGCCAGGACAAAGGTTTGCCGGTACCGCCGCCACGGCACCCAATCGCCGCCGAAAGTCTCAGCCAACGCCGCAAGCGGCATGCCCGGCCGTATTCTCGCAAGCGCCGGTAGATCGATCCCCATCCAACCACTCCTTTCTCAAGAGCCGCACAGGGCACTGCCGGGTGCCATTCTTAACTGCGGCGGCATTCACGGCGTATCCACAGCTTGGCCGTGGGCTTGCGCATTAGGTGTGCCTGCGCCGCCCCCGTCTCGAACGTTTTGCCGTTCATGCTGTGCAATAAGGTTCGGGGCTGGCCTCGTGTGTGCCACCGCATTAAACACGAAGCCCGCCCCTGGACTGGGTCCGGGAGCGGGCTGCGAGAAGCTATAAGCAGGATTGACCGGGCGGCGGTCAGCGCTTGCAGGAGATGCTGACGCGGGCCTGTGCCTCGTTCAGGTTGGTCTCCATCAAGTTCAGCTCGCACTCGACGTCCTGGCTGCGGAACACCTTGCGCTCGCCAAATGCGAGGCCCACGCCCTGGCGGTTTACGGCCACCTTCACCTGGCGCGGTCCGATCGACTGCAGCGCCAGCTTCACGCCGATCTCGTCGTACTGCTTTTCCTGGTCCTTCTTCAACATCACGTTGTCGTAGAACACGACCGTCGAGGGCTGGTGCCCAGGTTGCGATCCCGCTGCTGCACCGTGCTGCTGCGCCTGGGCGCCACCGCCCGCGAGCGAGGCAAGCTGTGTCTGGCACCGGCCGAACTGATCAGATGCCGTGGCCACGAGCTGGCGGAATCTCGGCGACCTCGCCCGCAACGCCGGCGCCGCTATCGCAGCGTCCGCGTCCGCCGTCCTCCGCGAGCCGTGCCTTCAGAGAATTCGATGGAGGCAGCCAGCACCTTGATCTGATCGGTGGAGGAAGGCTGGGGCCTTGGGTCGGGCCGCGTGTTGGCTGCGATCGTGTGGATCTCGTCAGTAAGCGCCCTGGGAAGCTTGGTCTCGCCGTTCTGCAAGGTGGCCATTGCGGTGCGCAGCTCCTCGGAGACGGCGCGCCGTGCAACGGATTCCTGCGCCTGGATGGAGGCGCTCAGAGTGCGGATTTCATCGAGGAGGGCCTTCGGCGCCTTCGGCTCCTGCTTCTCAAGCTTCGTGTTCAGCACGGTGACCTGCTCGCGAATGCCATGCAGCGCTTCGGTATAGTCGGGCACGACCGGCGCCGATAAGCCTTCGGCCCCGCGGTTCGGCTGGACGGTTCTGAATGCCTCGACTTGGCGCGACAAAGCCTTGATCTCGTCGAGCACCGGCTTGTTGCTGCCGCCCGGCTCAGCCTGAGACCAGCCGCCGGCTTTCAAGGCCTCGACCTGGTGGGACAGGGACTTGATCTCTTCGAGCACCGGCTTGTTGCTGTCGCCCGGCTCTGCCTGAGGCCGGTTGCCGGTTTTCAAGGCCTCGACCTGGCGGGACAGGGACTTGATCTCTTCAAGCACGGGCTTCAGGCCTTGATCGTGGTCAGCCGTGGTGGAGCGGCCCTTCGACCCCTCCATCTGGCGGGAAAGTCCTTTGATCTCGTCAAGAACGGGCTTGAGGTTTGGCTCTGGCTGCGCTGCCATGCGAGCCTTCAGGATCTCGAACTGCTTTGCCAAGCCTTTGATCTCGTCCAGCATCGGCCTGTTGGAGACTTGTTCAGGCTGTTCGGGGCGCGCCTTCCAGCCCTCAAGCTGGCGGCCTAGCGCCTTGATTTCGTCCAGCACAGGTTTCGTTGTCTGGCCAGTATCTGCGGCGGGCTTTACTGCCGCGAGGGCTTCAACCTGTTTGGAGAGCGTGCGGATATCGTCCTGCACCGGCTTCAGCGCGAGGGCGCTCACCGCTCCCGTGGTAGCGCCACCGCCACCGCCGCTAGGTATGCCGGCGATCTGGGCCTTGATTTCGTTCAGATTGCCGCGTCCCGCGGAATAGCCCGCGTAAAAGCCTGCCGCTCCTGCGCCAACAAGCGAGACGATACCGACTGCGGTAAGAAAAGTAAGTGCTTTGAATGGTTCCATGGAATCCGGCAGCCCCCAACCCAGGCAATTCTAGCGTGCACTATCTTCGTGGAATTTAGCCAATCTTTGGCTGAACGACGGCAATATCGGGGGCGTCTTCCGCTTTCATGCCCACGATATGGTAGCCTGCGTCGACGTGATGCACCTCTCCGGTGACGCCTCGGCTCAAGTCCGAAAGCAGGTAAAGGCCTGCTCCGCCCACATCTTCGAGCGCCACATTTCTGCGCATGGGCGAGTTCAGCTCGTTCCACTTGAGGATGTAGCGAAAATCCGCGATGCCCGAGGCCGCAAGCGTCTTGATCGGCCCTGCGGAGATCGCGTTGACGCGGATCTTCTGGCGGCCGAGATCCTCGGCGAGATAGCGCACGCTTGCCTCCAGCGCCGCCTTGGCCACGCCCATGACGTTATAGTGGGGCATGACTTTCTCTGCGCCGTAATAGGTGAGCGTCAGCAAGGAGCCGCCGTTGGTCATGAGCTTCTCGGCCCGCTGTGCGATTGCCGTGAAGGAGTAGCAGGAAATGTTGAGCGTCATCGCGAAGTTTTCGGGCGTGGTGTCGAGATAGCGCCCGTCGAGTTCATCCTTGTTGGAAAAGGCGATGGCGTGCACCACGAAATCGAGCCTGCCCCAGGACTCCTTCAACGTCTCGAAAACGGCGTCGACGGAGGCGGTATCTGTGACGTCGCAAGGCAGCACATGCTTCACGCCAAGCTCTGCTGCCAGCGGCTCCACGCGCTTCTTCAAAGCGTCGCCCTGATAGGTGAAAGCCATTTCCGCGCCCTGGTCCGCCGCAGCTTTCGCGATCCCCCAGGCGATGGACCGGTTGTTCGCGATGCCCATGACCAGGCCTCGCTTGCCTTGCATCAATAATCCTGCTTGAGCCACTTTCGCTCCCCGTGTTGCCGGCGTCGCATCCTACACATTAACAAGACGCCGTAAAGTGCTAGGTTAGGGGATCAGCAATTCTAAAACTGCCTAATTTTCCTAAAACTGGCGGATTTTAAGGATTCCCAAGGGAAGCGAACAGTGATTTAAGATAGGGATGAGCCTGCTTATATCCCTTTTGGAGGAACTTAAGGATGCGTGCCGGACATTTCCGGACACACGGGAAGGGCGTTCCGGCAACATTGGAGTAGAAGATTTCGGGTTGTCTGCATTTTCGATGTTTTTTATGCAGAGCGAGTCCTTTTTGTCGTACCAGCGGGCGCTGGAGAATGGACAGAAGCGGTCGAATTGCCAGACGCTATTTGGGATCGGCAAAATCCCATCCGACAATTACATCCGAACCATGCTGGACGAGGCCGATCCCGCGCTTTTGCAGCCTTGTTTCGACCGGCTGGCCGCCTGCCTCGGCAAACCGGAGATGCGGAAAGCCTTTCAACGGCTCGGCGGCCGGACGCCAATCGCGTGGGACGGAACGGAGTATTTCAACTCATATAAAATAGGCTGCTCTCAGTGCCTGACGCGCAAACGCAGCAACGGGAAAACCGAAAACTATCACACGATGCTATCGGCAACGGTTGTGGCTCCGGGGCATAGCAAAGTTGTGCCGCTCATGCCGGAATTCATAGCGCCGCAAGACGGGCATGATAAGCAAGACTGCGAGCGCGCCGCGGTCAAGCGCTGGTTTGAAAAACACGCCAATCGCGTCAAATCTCTGCGCCCCGTTTATCTTGGAGACGACCTGTTCGCCTGCGATCCCGTGGCGCGGATGGTCACGGAAAACGGTGACGATTTCATTTTTACCTGCAAGGAAGCCTCGCACAAAGCCTTGATGGACTTCATCGGCGGCGCGACGTGCGAGGTGCGCGAGGACAAAGTCCGCAAAGGCCGCGTGAACGAAACATTCCGCTACAAGTGGATCGAGGACGTGCCTTTACGCGATGGGAAAGATACGATCAAGGTCAATTGGATCGGCTTTCAAATCATCGATGCGAAAGGCGGCGTAAAATATTCGATGTCATGGGTCACGAGTTTGCCCGTTACATCGGACACCGTTGCCGAAATCGCCGCCTGCGGCCGGGCGCGCTGGAAGATTGAAAATGAAAGCTTCAACGTGATGAAAAATCACGGCTACGAACTGGAGCACAATTTCGGCCACGGCAAAAAGTTTCTGGCGATGACCTTGGCCGCGTTCAATCTGCTGGCCTTCGCGTGGCACTCAATCCTCGACTGCCTCGACCCGCCATGGCAAGCCGCCAGAGAAGCCGCCACCAAACGGACGCGGTTCTTCTCCACCATCGTTTCCCTCACCGCCTTCGTCATTTTCCCTTCCTGGCCGGTCTTCCTAACCTCCCTCGCTACCTTCGAAATCCCACCAAACCTTCTTCAAAACCAAAAATGACCCGTCCCCCCTAAGAAAATGCTAGTTTTAGAATTGCTGTTAGGGGATGGTTATGCTTGGCGGCCGGGCCGGTTCGCGGGCGTCCCCGCGGCAGTGAGGGCTCGCACAGCCAGAGGCAAGTTCGCCCCCCATTTGCCGCCCTGCCCGTGGCCGCCGTGCTTGGCTTCGGAAAGGCTGTGGAACGGGCCTTCGAACGCCGCTTCCCCCGCAGCGATCGTCACCGCGGGTCCGCTTGCTTCCTAACGCCCATGGTTAATTGCCCGTAATTATCCCAAAGATTGTTTTCATTTTTTGAAAAGTTTTGTTAAAGTACTTTCTGTCTGGGGGTTTATTTTTTGGAAGGTCTCTCACGATGAGTTACCGTTCGAAACTGGCGATGGTCTTCGCCCTTGCACTTTCGGCCGCTCCCTTTGCGGCCAGCGCTCACCCTGCCATTCTCGATAGCGGCCTGAGCAGCCAGGCGGCGACGCCCGCCGTTAAAGTTGGTTGCTACCGTGGAGAGTGCGAGGAGGAGGTCTATGTCCGGCGGCGCCGCTGCTGGCACGATTGCGATAATGACCGGGGCGATTGGCGGTGGCGCCATTGCGGCCCGTACGACCGCTGCTACCACAGCCGCTATTACAGCCATTATCGCTGGGGCTCCTATCGCCGGCATTGGCAGCCGCGGTGGTGTTGCGGCGGGTCCGGCTGGGAGGACTGATACAAACTGACAAGAAACTGGCCGGATAAATCACCAATTCGCCACGCTTCCTCCGCACCGCCGCCCCGGTATGGAGGCAAGTTCTCTCTCTAAGCAGGAACTGGCGCTGGATCGTCTCACTCCCCCCCCTTGCCCAAGGCATCCAGCGCCAGCGGCTCCCTCCCCAAGAACATCTGAAGTCCCTGGAAAACTCCGCCGCACCGCTTGACTTCGCGGGCTGGCACGCTATGTTCTGGCTTCGTTCTTGTTCAATGCGTGAGTTTTAAAAAAATGAGTAAGGTGCAGGTTTGCCGCCCATTGAGCGGTTTTTTTCCGGTGATTTTTTTGCGGCGCTGCTGGCCTTTTTGACGGCCATGCCGCATGGGGCGACGGCCCAGGGCGACAAGGGCGGGATGCCCGGCGATTTCGATTATTACGTGCTCGCCCTCAGCTGGTCGCCTACCTTTTGTGCCGGGCAGGACCGGGGCGATGGCGGCGGCCGTGGCGGCTATGACGGCACCTACAGCGAGGACCGCGGGTTTAGCGGCGGCTATGGCTACGGCGGCGGATATGGCGGCCGGGGATACGGCGGCAGGCGGGGAAATGGCAGGCGCGGCTCAGATGAGCAGTGCAGCGGAATAAGGCCCTATGCGTTCGTGCTGCACGGGCTCTGGCCGCAATACGATCGCAGCGGCTGGCCGGAATTTTGCCAGACTGGCAGCCGCCCCTGGGTTCCTGGAGAGACCATCGACCGGATGATGGACATCATGCCCAGCCGCCATCTCGTCATTCAGGAATACAAGAAACATGGCGTCTGCTCGGGGCTGGACCCGCAAAGTTACTTCGACGCCGCCCGGCGGGCATACAGCGGCGTACATATTCCAGGGCAATTCCAGAGCCCGGCTGAGCCGCTGAAGCTGACGCCCGAAGATGCGCAGAAGGCATTTCTCGAAGCCAACCCGCAACTCAGCTCCGAAATCGATGCAGATCGTCTGCTCAAGGGATATGCTGAGGGAGGTCCGGATCTGCCTTACCAAGGACCTCGCGCCGCGGCCCTGCTCGCGCAATGAGCAAAGCCGGCGGTCTTGCACTTATGGAAATGTGACGGTGCCGCCGGTGCGCGGAGGCGGGCGTTGATTGCACTGGAGCCCTTGCCAAAGCCTGGATGCGGCAACTAATTGTAAGGCGGGCAGGAGCGGCTTGAACAGCACGCGGAAAACACCTCATCCTCGCCGTAACGGCCTTCGGCCTCGCAGTGGAGGCTGGGCTTGTCAGGCTGTGAAGAGGTGCCGGCGGCTTGTGCGGTTGTGGCGAGCCCAGCCAACGCCAGTGCACATTAGTTGGCTGGAATGTTGTGGTGGAACATGTTAGAAATCCCCGGTTGTTGGCATAGGCAGAATGCCGGCGTTTCCAGAAAAGGAAGCCCTGACAAGCCTCCCAGTCTTTTGCGAACTGGCTGGCGGCAGACAGCGTCTCCGCATTGCAGTCTCAGCCAACGGATCGAAGGTTCACACCAATTTGCAACTTCATCGCAGCCAAAACAGTAACCACTATTGCCTTAAGAAAGAGCGTGACCGGCGAACGCAGGCTGTGCCGGCGCAGGCGTGCATCCAGCACCGGACGCCGGGCAGCCCGAGCTTGAGGTTGACGCTCGCGCCGGCACACCGGAGTATAGAACCGCAACCAGCGCGCGGGCCTGCCCGGCTCGCTGAGCGATACTTTGCAGAGTCCGGGGAGCATAGCATGACAGCGCAAGACCGAAGGGGCATTTTCCGTTTCTGGCAAGCGCTGCGGACGCCCGAGCAAGGGAGGCAAAGCGCTGGGGCCGGCAAAACGGGGTCTCACCGGCAGGATGGAAAGAAGGTCATGAACTCGAAGAAGGCTCAGGCACAATCCAGCGAGGAGCTTGCCGTCAAGTTGAGGGAGGCCGTTCTTAGCCGGCTGCACCTACACCATTGGCAAGGACCCGAGCACGGCCAATGTGCGGGACTGGTTTCTTGCCACGGCGTTTGCCGTCCGCGATTGCATCGTGGACCGCTGGATCGCGGCGCCGGAAAACGGCGTGGACCAGCGGCATGTCTATTACATGTCCCTTGAGTTCCTCATCGGCCGCCTTCTGATGGATTCCCTCAATAATTTGGGCATCACTGGAGAGATGCGGGCAGCGCTCGAAGGCCTCGATGTCGACCTCGACATGCTGCGCGCGCTGGAGCCGGATGCGGCGCTCGGCAATGGCGGCCTCGGGCGGCTGGCCGCCTGCTTCATGGACAGCATGGCGACCTTCGAAATCGCCGCCCACGGCTACGGCATCCGCTACGACCACGGCCTGTTCCGGCAGAGCTCAAGGACGGCTGGCAGCACGAATATCCCGAAGACTGGCTCTCCTTCGGCAATCCCTGGGAGTTTCCGCGGCCGGAAATCAACTATGACGTCGGCTTTGGCGGCCAGGTCGGAGGCCGTGCATGCCGACGGCATGCTGGCGCCATGTCTGGCGGCCCGGCGAGACCGTCGAGGCCGTCGCCTATGACACGCCTGTCGTCGGCTGGCGCGGCAAGCACGTCAATACGCTGCGCCTGTGGTCGGCGCGCGCGCTCGACCCGCTGCGCCTCGACGCTTTCAATCAGGGCGATCATGTCGGCGCGCAGTCGGACGCAGGCGCGCGCCGAAGCGATCTCCAAGGTGCTCTATCCAAGCGACGCGACGCCCGCGGGCCAGGAGCTGCGGCTGCGGCAGGAATATTTCTTCGCCTCGGCCTCGCTGCAGGATCTGATGCGCCGTCACGTGCGACAGACCGGCGACATCCACAGGCTCGCCGACAAGGTGGCGATCCAGCTCAACGACACGCATCCGGCGATCGGCGTCGCCGAGCTGATGCGGCTTCTCGTCGACGTCCACGGCGTCGAATGGAAGGCGGCCTGGAAGCATCACCCAGGCGACGTTCTCCTACACCAATCACACGCTTCTGCCGGAGGCGCTCGAAAGCTGGCCGGTTGCGCTGATGGAGCGGCTGCTGCCGCGCCACATGCAGATCATCTATCTGATCAACGCCATGCATCTCGACGAAGTTGCGCGAGAAGGGCGCGAGCGACCCGGCGACGCTCGCCTCAGTGTCGCTCATCGACGAGCACAACGGACGGCGCGTGCGCATGGGCCATCTGGCGTTTCGTGGGTTCGCACAAGGTCAATGGCGTCTCGGCGCTGCATACCGACGCTGGTCAAGGAGACGGTGTTCCACGATTTCCATCGGCTCTATCCCGGATCGCATCGTCAACAAGACCAACGGCGTCACCTTCCGCCGCTGGCTGCTCGAGGCCAATCCGCGGCTGACGCGATCTGCTCGCCGACACAATCGGCGCGGGCGTCCTCGACGACGCCGAGCGTCTGATCGAACTCGAAAAGTTCGCCGACGACGCCGAGCTTTCAGAAGCGGTTCGCGCGCGGCCAAGCGCGACAACAAGATCGCGCCTCGGCGACAACTCATCCGCGAGCGCGTCGGCGTCAGAGGTCGATCCGGCCGCGCTGTTCGACGTCGCAGATCAAGCGCATCCACGAATACAAGCGCCAGCTGTCTGAACGTCCTGAAGCACGATCGCGCTCTACAGCGAGATCCGCGCGCAACCGGACGCGCGAATTCGTGCCGCGGGTGAAGATCTTCGCCGGCAAGGCGGCGGCGAGCTACCATCAGGCCAAGCTCATCATCAAGCTCGCAACGATGTCGGCGAAGGTCGTGAACGCCGATCCGGCGGTGCGCGGCCTGCTCAAGATCGTGTTCCTGCCGAACTACAATGTGAGCCTCGCCGAGACGATCATTCCGGCGGCCGATCTCTCCGAGCAGATCTCGACCGCCGGCATGGAGGCGTCGGGCACCGGCAACATGAAATTCGCGCTCAACGGCGCGCTCACCATCGGCACGCTCGACGGCGCCAATGTCGAAATCAGGGAGCACGTCGGCGACGACAACATCTTCATCTTCGGCCTCGCGGCGCAGGAGGTGGAGGAACGGCGCGCGCCAAGGGCATCGACGCGCGCGAGACGATCGCCGCCAGTCGCGCAGTCTCGCGCGAGGTGCTGCGAGGCGATCGCCGCCGGCGTTTTCTCGCCCGACGATCCGCAGCCGCTACGCGCAGCTTGTCGAGACGCTGACCTATCACGATCACTTTCATGGTCGCGGCGGATTTCGACTCCTACTGGGCGGCGCAGCGCCGCGTCGATGCGCGCTGGCGGGACCGCAAGGCGTGGTGGCGGTCGAGCATCCTCAACACGGCGCAACATCGGCGTGGTTCTCGTCCGACCGCACGATCCGCGAATATGCGCAAGAGATCTGGTGTCCAGCGGCCGCGAAAGAGGCATATATTTTCCCTGAGTACCGCTTTCGCCACTACAGCTTAAGGCTGGCGTAAGCTGAAGAGTATGCGTGTCGGCACCGAACGGGTGAAGGCGGAAAGCATGACCGAGGGTTGACTGGCGCGCGCGAGACGGGGATGTGGCGCCGGATCGCGGGCGCGCGCCATGGCGACCCGTTCTCGGTGCTCGGCCCGCACGTAATCGGCGGCCGGCACGGTTGGTGCGGGCCGTACGTGCCTGCGCGCCGAGCGATCTTGCAGGTGCTCGCGCGGAAGGCCGAACGGCTCGCGCGGCTTGAGCGGCGCAACTGGCGATTTCTTCGAGGGCTTTCTGCCGGGGTAGCGCAGCCGCGTTCGTCCTACCGCTTGCGCGCCACGCACCCGGCGGCGCCTGGGAGTTCGCCGACCCTTACGCCTTCGGCCCGGTGCTCGGGCCGATGGACGACTATCTGCTCGTCGAGGGCACGCATCGGCAGCTCTATCGACCGGCTCGGCGCGCATCCCATCAACCACGAGGGCGTGGACGGCGTGCATTTCGCCGTCTGGGCGCCGCAACGCCACGCGCGTCTCCGTGGTCGGCGACTTCAACGGCTGGGACGGGCGCGCTGCATCAGATGCGCAAGCGCATCGACAGCGGCCTGTGGGAGATCTTCATCCCCGAGCTCGGCGCCGGCACGGTCTACAAATATCGAGATCGTCGGTCGGCGACGGCGAACTCCTGCCGCTGAAGGCCGATCCGTTCGGCTTCGAGGCCGAATGCGGCCCTCGACCGCCTCCGTCGTCGCCGAGCACCTCGCAATTTCGACTGGACCGACGAGGCCTATATGGCGCGCGCGGCGAGGGCGACCGGCGGCGCACGCCGATGGCGATCTACGAGGTGCATCTCGGCTCCTGGCGGCGCGGCGACGGCGGGCGCTTCCTCACCTACGACGAACTCGCCGAGACAGCTCATCCCCTATGTCGCCGATCTCGGCTTCACCCATATCGAGCTGATGCCGGTCACCGAGCATCCGCTCGACATCTCCTGGGGCTACCAGCCGATCGGGCTGTTCGCGCCGACGCGGCGCTTCGGCGATCGCCGGCTGGTTTCGCGCGCTTCGTCGACGGCGCGCATCAGGCGGGCCTCGGCGTCATCCTCGACTGGGTGCCGGCGCATTTCCCGACCGACGAGCATGGCCTGGCCCAATTCGACGGCGCGGCCGCTCTACGAGCATGCCGACCCGCGCCGCGGCTTTCATCCCGGACTGGAACACCGGCGATCTACGATTTCGGCCGCCGCGAGGTGGCGAATTTCCTCATCGCCAGCGCGCTCTATTGGCTCGACCGCTACCACATCGACGGGCTGCGCGTCGACGCCGTCGCCTCGATGCTCTACCTCGATTATTCGCGCAAGGCCGGGCGAATGGCTGCCCAACGCCGACGGCGGCAACGAGAATCGCGACGCGGTCGCCTTCCTGCAGCGGATCAACGAGCTGGTCTACGGCCCTATCCCGGGCGCCGTGACGATCGCCGAGGAATCGACCGCCTGGCCCGGCGTGTCGCAGCCGACGTATGCGCGGCGGCCTCGGCTTCGGCTTCAAATGGAACATGGGCTGGATGAACGACACGCTCGCGCTACATGACGCTCGATCCGGTCCACCGCCCTGGCACCACAACAAGCTGACCTTCGGCCTGCTCTACGCCTTCTCCGAGAATTTCGTGCTGCCGATCACTCACGACGAGGTCGTGCACGGCAAAGGCTCCATGGTCAGCAAGATGCCGGGCGACGAATGGCAGCAATTCGCCAACGCCCGCGCCTATTACGGCTTCATGTGGGGCCATCCCGGCAAGAAGCTCCTGTTCATGGGCCAGGAGTTCGGCCAGCGCGACGAATGGAATTGCGACCGGAGCATCGACTGGCATCTTGCTGCAATGGGGGCCGCACCGCGGGTTGCAATCGCTGGTGCGCGACTTGAACCGGCTGCTACCGCGAGCAGCCTGCGCTCCACGCGCGCGATTGCGAGCCGGGCGGCTTCCAGTGGATCGTGGTTGATGACACGGCCGCCTCGGTGTTCGCGTGGCTGCGCTGGGGGCCGCCGGAGTCGCGGCCGGTAGCGGTGGTCTCGAACTTCACGCCGGTGCCGCGGCCCTCCTATCGTATCGGCCTGCCTTATGCCGGGCGGTGGCGTGAAATTCTCAACACCGATGCGGGCGACTATGGCGGCTCCGGCATGGGCAATGCCGGCGCGGTCACGGCCGTAAACCATCCCTCGCACGGTTTCCCAGCGTCCGCTGAGGTTGCGGTTCCGCCGCTGGCCACCGTCTATCTTGAGTTCGATCCTGACGTAATTTCAGAACCTTGAAATAACGTTATGCTATTTGCCTGAACGAGGGGAAGGCAAACAGGGAGGAAGAAAAGATGAAACAACAAAGAGCAGCTCCCCTGGCCCGTCACGCGATGGCGTATGTGCTGGCCGGCGGGCGCGGAAGCCGTCTGATGGAATTGACCGACGTGGCGCGCCAAGCCCGCGGTTTACTTCGGCGGCAAGTCGCGCATCATCGACTTCGCTTTATCGAATGCCTTCAATTCCGGCATCCGCCATATCGCGGTGGCCACGCAGTACAAGGCGCACAGCCTGATCCGGCATCTCGTCCGCGGCTGGAACTTCCTGCGCCCCAGCGCAACGAGAGCTTCGACATCCTGCCCGCGAGCCAGCGCGTTTCGGAGGACTGCTGGTATCTCGGCACGGCCGATGCCGTCTATCAGAACATCGACATCATCGAGAGTTACAGCCCCAGGCATGTCGTCGTCCTGGCGGGCGATCACGTCTACAAGATGGACTACGAGCTCATGCTCCAGCAGCATGTGGCGCAAGGCGCGGATGTTACGGTTGGCTGCCTTGAGGTTCCGCGCGAGGAGGCGACCGCCTTCGGCGTCATGCATGTCGACGATCAGGACGTCGTCCACAGCTTCCTGGAGAAGCCGGCCGATCCGCCGCCGATGCCGGGCAAGCCCGACACAGCGCTCGCCAGCATGGGCATTTACGTCTTCGACACCGATTTCCTGATCGACCAGCTCCGGCGCGATGCGGCGGACGCTTCTTCGGCGCACGATTTCGGAAAGGACCTCATTCCCTATATCGTCAATAACGGGCGGGCGGTGGCGCACAGTTTCCAGCGCTCCTGCGTGCGCTCGGAGGCGGAGAAGGGCTCCTATTGGCGCGATGTCGGCACCGTCGACGCTTATTGGTCCGCCAATATCGACCTGACCGCCGTCGTGCCGGAGCTGGATATCTACGACGAGGAGTGGCCGATCTGGACTTTCAGCGAGATCACTCCGCCGGCGAAGTTCGTGCACGACGAGGACGGCCGCCGCGGCATGGCGATCTCCTCGCTGGTGTCGGGCGCCTGCGTGGTTTCGGGCTCTCTGATCCGGCATGCGCTCTTGTCGACCGGTGTGCGGGTGAACTCCTATGCGCTGATCGAGCACGCGGTGATCCTGCCCAAGGTGAATGTCGGCCGCGGAGCGAGGCTCAAGAATGTGGTGGTCGACGCCGCGGTGCAAATCCCCGATGGACTGGTTGTGGGCGAGGACCCGGAATTGGACGCCATGAGATTCCGCAGAACGGCCAAGGGCATTTGCCTGATTACGCAACCGATGATCGACCGGCTGAATTGATGAGCAACTCATCCGTCATCGGGGACGATGCCGAGCGGCTTAGGGAGGATAGCGGCATGAGCCGGCTGAAGGTGCTCTCGGTCGCATCCGAGATTTATCCGCTGATCAAGACGGGCGGACTGGCCGATGTGACCGGCGCGCTTCCGAAGGTGCTCGCGGCCGAGGGCGTGGACATGCACACCATCGTTCCAGGCTATCCGGCCGTACTGGACGCGCTGGAGGAAGCGGAAGAGGTGACGGCGTTCCCCGGCCTCTTTGGAACGGCCCGGCTGATCGCGGGCAAGGCGCAGGGCTTGAACCTGTTCGTCCTCGATTCGCCCTATCTCTATGGCCGCCCTGGCAACCCCTATACCGGGCCGGACGGCATGGACTGGCCGGATAACGCCTACCGCTTCGGCGCGCTCGGGAAGATCGCCGCCGAGATCGGCCTTGGCCAGCTTTCGGGCTTCGTGCCCGATGTGGTGCACATGCACGACTGGCAGGCGGGCCTCACCGCGGCCTACATGTACTATAGCGGCAAGACGGCGCCCGGCACGGTCATGACCGTGCACAATCTCGCCTTCCAGGGCCAGTTTCCCGCGGAGCTGGTCATGCCGCTCGGCCTGCCGCCCGCTTCCTTTGCCTGGGACGGCGTCGAGCATTATGGCTCGATCGGCTTCCTTAAGGCGGGGCTGCAACTCGCCGACCGGATCACCACCGTCTCGCCAACCTATGCCACGGAGATCATGGAGCCCGAAAATGGCATGGCCTTCGATGGCCTGCTCAGGGCGCGCGCCGCGCATGTGAGCGGAATCCTGAACGGCCTCGACATGGCGGTGTGGGACCCGGCAAAAGACCCCGTGCTTACGAGGAACTTCGATGCATCTCATTTGGAAGGACGGACGGCCAACAAGATCTTCTTGCGGAGCGAGTTGCGCCTGAACCAGGAGCCTGGCGCGCTGCTGGTTGGCGTGGTGAGCCGCTTCACCGGGCAGAAGGGGCTGGATCTTCTGCTTGAGGCGCTGCCTGGGCTTGTTGGCGAGGGCATGCAGTTTGCGGTAGTGGGCTCGGGCGAGCCGGAACTCGAAGCGAAGTTCCGGGAGGCGGCCGAAGCCTATCCAGGAAGGGTCGGCGTCAGGATCGGGCATGACGAGGTGCTCGCGCACCGCATTCAATCCGGTTCCGATGTGCTGCTCGTGCCGTCGCGCTTCGAGCCGTGCGGGCTGACGCAGCTTGCCGCGCTGCGTTACGGCGCGGTGCCCGTGGTGGCGCGTGTCGGCGGGCTCTGCGATACGGTTATCGACGCCAACGAGATGGCGCTGGGCGCAGGCGTGGCAACCGGCATACAGTTCTTCCCGGTCACAGCCTGCAGCCTTTCATTGGCGCTGGAGCGGGCGGCGCGGCTATTCCGCGACCGGCCGGCCTGGCAGACCATGCAGAAAAACGGCATGGCCTCGGATGTCTCCTGGCACAGGCCCGCGAACCGTTATGCGAGCCTTTACCTCGAATTGTGCCGTTCCAAAGCCACGGCGGCTGCTTCCGGTGGCGGGAGGGGCAATGTTGTTAGCATCGAGTTCCGCAGGCTCCGATCGCGTGGAAGGCAAGGCTGCCAATGCCGGGGCCAGGGGCATCGCCCCCGCGAAAGGCGCCGGCGTAGGCGCAGTGTCCGTCAGCCTTGGAAGCGCAAAGGACAAGGTTGCGTCCGTTGATCCTGTCAGCTCTGAGGCTAGGGGGACGACAGCCGCGAAAGACATCCGTGCGGGCGTGGCATCCGCCGGCTTTGGAGCTGTAAAGGACAAGGCCGCGTCCATCGAGCCAGCCGGGCTCCGAAGCCAGGGGGGCGAGTACCTCGAAAGACATCGGTGCGGGCGCAGTGTCCGCTGGCTTTGGAGCTGTAAAGGACAAGGCCGCGTCCATCGAGCCAGCCGGCTCCGAAGCCAGGGGTGCGAGTACCTCGAAAGACTTCGGTGCGGGCGCAGCGTCCGCCGGCTTTGGAAGTGTAAAGGACAAGGCCGCGTCCATCGAGCCAGCCGGCTCCGAGGCCAGGGTGGCCGATATCGCGAAAGACTTCGGTGCGGGCGCAGCGTCCGCCGGCTTTGGAAGTGTAAAGGACAAGGCCGCGTCCATTGAGCCAGGCGGCTCCGAGGCCAGGGTGGCCGATATCGCGAAAGACATCGGTGTGGGCGTGACGTCCGCCGGCTTTGGAAGCGCGAAGGACAAGGCAGCGTCTGGTGAGGCTGCCAGCTCCGGGGCCAGGGCGGGCGAAACGTCTGCCGGTTCCGCGGGTGCAAAGGACGAGGATGCATCCGATGAGGCAGCCAGCTCCGAGGCCGGGAGAGATGAAACCACGAAAGGCATTGGCCCAGGCATAGCATCCGCCGGTTCTGGCGGCGAAAAGGACAAGGCTGCGTCAGTTGAGGAAGGCAGCTCCGAAGCTGGGGAGGGCGAAGACGAAATCGTTGAGCCGGACGGCGCCGGAAGCGGAGAGAGCAAAGCCGCAGCGCCTGCCGGGGCGGAAACCTCGGCAGGCGAGGCAGATACGGTTGTGAGTATCGCGTGCCGGGACGCGTAAGCGAGGGCTCGCCCGAGCCGCTGGGCCTGACGCTCAGCCGCACTGGCGCAAATGTGGCGGTCTACGCCGCGCACGCCACGGCGATCGAGCTTTGCCTTTTCGATGAGAAGGGCGAAGCCGAGATCGAGCGGTTGCGCCTGCCAGCCCGGACCGGCGGCGTCTTCCATGGCCATGTCGAAGGCATCGCGGCCGGGCAGCGCTATGGCCTGCGCGCTTACGGCCCCTACGCTCCGGAGAAAGGCCACCGGTTCAATCCCGCCAAGCTCCTGGCTGACCCTTACGCGCTGATGCTGGACCGGCATTTCGCCTTTGCGCCTGCGCTCCTGGACTACCTGGCCGATGAACCCGGCAGCGATTTTGTGCCGGAGAGCACCGATAGCGCGCCCTTCATGCCGAAGGCGATTGCGATGACGCCAGCACCCGCGGCCAAGCGGCGGCGCGCAAAGAGGCACTGGTCCGAGGTGATAGTCTACGAGCTGCATGTGCGCGGCTTCACCATGCTGCACCCAGCCGTGCCGGAAGCCTTCCGGGGTACCTTCGCCGGTCTTGCGCATCCCGCGGCCATAGAGCATCTGGCCAAGCTTGGCGTGACCTGCGTCGAGATCATGCCCTGCGCCGCCTGGATCGAGGAGCAGCATCTGTATAAGGCGGGGCTCGCGAATTACTGGGGCTACAATCCCGTGACGCTGATGGCCCCGGACCCGCGGCTGGCGCCGGGCGGCTGGGCCGAGGTGGCGGCAAGCGTTGGCGCGCTCCAGGCTGCCGGCATCGAGGTCGTTATCGACGTGGTGCTCAACCACACCGGCGAGGGCGACCGGCTCGGCCCCACGCTGTCGCTGCGGGGGCTCGGCAACCGGGCCTACTACCGGCTGATGCCGCAAGACCCGGGCGAGTATGTGAACGACGCGGGCTGCGGCAACATACTGGCGCTGGACCGCCCGCACGCGGTGCGGCTCGCGATGGATGCGCTCAGGGCGTGGGCAATCTATGGCGGCGTGGACGGCTTCCGCTTCGATCTTGCCACGGTGATGGGACGGCGGGCGGATGGCTTCGACGCGGCGGCACCGCTGCTTTCGGCCATAGCCCAAGACCCAGCCTTGCGCGATTTGCGGCTCATCGCCGAGCCCTGGGATTTGGGACCGGGCGGCTATCGCATCGGCGCGTTCCCCGCCGCCTGGGGCGAGTGGAACGACCAGTTCCGCGACACCGTGCGCAAGTTCTGGCGCGGCGATGCCGGGCTCTTGGGCGTGGCCGCCACGCGCTTTTGCGGCTCCTCCGACATTTTCGGCCGGGGCCGCCGCCCTCGCGCAGCGTGAATTTCATCGTTGCCCACGACGGCTTCACCCTGGCCGACCTCGTCTCTCACAAGCACAAGCACAACGAGGCCAACGGCGAGGACAACCGCGACGGCACGGACGTCAACTATTCGTGGAACAACGGCGCTGAGGGCGAGACTGCCGATCTGGTGATTCACGCGGCGCGGCGGCGCGATCAGCGCAACCTGCTCGCGGCGCTCATGCTGGCGCGCGGTACGCCGATGCTCACCATGGGCGCGGAGCTTGGCCATTCGCAGGCCGGCAACAACAACGCCTACGCGCAGGACAACGCCATCGCCTGGCTGGACTGGAACACGGCGGACAAGACGCTGGCGGCCTTCACCGCGCGGCTTGCCGATTTCCGCGCGGCGCATCCGGCGCTGACCTGGGACCGCTTCCTTACGGGTGAGGCGTTCGACAGCTCGCTCATCCCCGATGTGGAATGGCGCAAAGCCAACGGCGAGCCGATGCAGGTTCAAGACTGGACCGCTGGCGCCACGCTGATTGCCGCATTCTATGCGCCGGAAATGAACGGGAAACCGGCGGACCGCATCTTTGCCGTGCTTCACCCTGGGCCGGAGCCCATCGAGGTGGTGCTGCCAGAGGGAAGGTACGGCACTTGCTGGCGGCATTGTCTCGACACGGTGCGCGAAGACGGCGATGCGGGCGGTGCGGCCTATGCTGGCGGCGCATGCGTGAGGATCGAGCAGCGCTCGGTGGCGGTGTTCGGCGAGCAGCCCGATGCGGGACTGCGCGCCGCAGGCAGGGTAGGGCAGGGCGGCGTTACCTCTGCGCTGCTCGACCAGGTGGCGCGCGCGGCAGGTATCAGCTCGCATTGGCACGACATCTCCGGCGAGAAGTACACCGTTCCGGATGCCACGAAACAGGCGCTGCTGGCCGGCATGGGCTTTGCCGCGGGCAGTAACGCGCAGGCGCGGGAAAGCCTCGGCTGCATCGCCGGCTGGGAGTGCAGGCGCTTTCTTCCCGCGGCCCTCTCCGGCTATGAAGGCGAGGTCATCGCCCTGCGCCTCGTGCCCGGCGACAGCCACCTGCCTGGCGCGCTGACGCTGGAGCGCGAGGACGGCACGCAGGAACCCATAAGGCTCGATCCCGGCAGCCTTGAGTTCGGCAGCTCCGCCGCGCTTGACGGGCGGCGCGTGGAGGCGGTGCTTGCAGGCCTGCCCGCGCAAGCCCCCGGCCGCTACCGTATCTTCGACGAGCGCGCGCCGGAAATGGACTGCCATCTCACGATTGCGCCGCGCCAATGCTTTTTGCCCGAGCGGCCTTCCGGTGCGCCGCGCCTGTCCGGCATCGCCGCTCAGCTTTACGCCTTGCGCCGCGCGGGCGATCAGGGGGTGGGCGATTTCACCACGCTTGGCGAACTGGCGGAAATCGCGGCGAAAGCAGGCGCCGCCACGGTTGGCCTCAACCCGTTGCACGCGCTCTTTGCGCAGGACCGGGAGCACGCCAGCCCCTATTATCCATCCGACCGGCGCTTCCTCGATCCGCTCTACATCGATGTGGCCGCGCTGGAAGGGCCGCGAGCCAGGGCCGCGTTTGCGAGGAACGCGGATCAAATCGCCGCGCTGTCGGCGCTGCCGGATGTGAACTATCCGGAGGTGTGGGCGCTGAAGCGTGCAATCCTCGAAGCAAGCTTGGGCGACTTCAACCACATATGCGAACGCCCAGCCGGCTATGCGCTCCGCTGCGAGTTCGAGAATTTCCTGGCGCGCGGTGGCGAAAACCTTGAGCGGTTTGCCTGTTTTGAGGCCATCAGCGAGCTGCGGAGAGGCGAGCCCTGGCATGGCTGGCCCGATCCGTTGCGCAATGGCGATCCCGGCGCGCTCGCCGCGTTCATTCAGAGGAACTCGGCGCTGGTGCGTTTTCACCTCTACCTTCAGTGGCTGGCGGACCGGCAGTTCCGGGAGGCGGCCAAGCGCGGCAAGGGGGGCAGTGCGTGGCTCGGCTTCTACCGCGACCTCGCGGTGGGCGCCGCCCCAGATAGCGCCGAGGTCTGGGCCAATGCCGGTCAATTCCTGGCCGGGGCTTCCGTCGGTGCGCCGCCGGACCCGTTCGCGGAAGGCGGGCAGGATTGGGGCCTCAGGGCACCCAACCCGCTGGCGTGGCGGCGGTCGGGCTACCGGCTGTTCCGGGAGGTGCTGACCGCAAACATGGCCGAAGCCGGTGCTCTGCGCATCGACCACGGGATGGGGCTCAACCGGCTATTCGTGATCCCGAATGGCGCGGACGCCGATGAGGGCACCTATCTTGCCTTTCCCGAGCGCGATCTCATCGCGGAACTCGCGCTGGAGAGCCAGCGCGCCCGCTGCATGATCGTGGGCGAAGATCTGGGCACGGTGCCCGTGGATTTCCGCGCCACCATGGATGCGGCCAATATTTTGAGCTACCGCGTCATGTGGTTCGAGCGCGATGGCCTGGAGTTCAGCCCAGCGGAAGCCTATCCGCGAAAATCGGTCGCCTGTGTCACCACGCACGACCTGCCGACCATCGCGGGCTGGTGGCAGGGCGAGGACATCCGGGAGAAGGAGGCGCTTGGGCTCATCCCGCGCGAAGCGGCCGAGGCGGCACGGAAGGAACGCGCCGCGCTGAAGCTCGCCTTTTTGCGTGCGACCGGGATTGAGGCTGGGCTGGGCTACATGCCGCCGCTCGCCACCGTCGTGGCCGCCGCGCATGAATTCATTAAGCGCACGCCCTCCCTCATCGCCATCGCCCAGCTCGACGACCTCGTGGGCGAGTTTACAAGCGTCAATCTTCCGGGTACGGACCGCGAGCGGCAGAACTGGCGGCGCAAGCTTAAGGGAACGGTCGCGGGTTTTGCCGGCAGCATCGCCGCGCTTCATATGTCCGGCCTTTCCTAGAAATTGGAAAAAATTGGCTTTTCTTTTAACCCTAAGTTAATATCGTCTTGAAATACGTTGCAAACCAATGACACGGGTTCTACTCTGGAGTCTTCATCCTGACGGCTAGTGTTAGCTGGACGCAACATTTCGAGCGGAAGTTTGGGTGCGATGGCTGGCAGTAATAGTCAGATCGGCGGGGGAAAGCTCAAACAAAGCTATGGCGCTGTCTAGCCTCAGCGAGAGTGAACGCCTGAAGTTGTTGGTTGAGTCCGTGACCGATTATGCGCTCTACATGCTCGGGCCGGATGGCGCCATCGCGAGCTGGAACCCTGGCGCGGAGAAAATCACAGGCTACCGGACGGCAGAGGCCGTAGGGCAAAACTTCTCCCTGCTCTTTACCGACGAGGACCGGGGCGCCGCCATTCCTGCACAGCTTCTGCAAGAGGCGAGCCTCGAAGGCCGGTCGGAGAGCGAATGCTGGCTCCTGCGCAAGGATGGCAGCCGTTTCCTGGCGAGCGCGCTCGTGCAGCCCGTGCCTGATGCCGCAGGCTACCCGGCAGGCTTCGCCATGGTCCTCCGCGACGTGACCGTCCAGGCGGCTGCGCGGGAAGCGGCGCTCGACGGCGAACGGCAGTACCGCCTGCTGGTCGATGGTGTGGTGGATTACGCCATTTATTTGCTCGATCCAGGCGGCCTGATCGCCAATTGGAATGCGGGTGCGCGGCGCACGATGGGCTACGAGGCCCGCGAGATCGTAGGGCAGCACTTTTCCCGCTTTTACACCAAGAAGGATCGCACGGCCGGGCTGCCTTGGCGCGTTCTTGAAATCGCCGTGCATGAAGGCCGCTACGAGTTCGGAAGGCTGGCGCGTCCGCAAGGACGGGACGCGGTTCTGGGCCTCGGTCGTGGTCGATACGATCCGGGACGCGGCGGGTGCGGTGACAGGCTTCGCCGAGATCACGCGCGATGTCTCCGAGCGGAAGGCCGCTCAGGAGGCCTTGCGGGAAAGCGAGCGCCAGTTCCGGCAGCTGGTCGAGAGCGTCACCGATTATGCGCTGTTCATGCTCGATCCCAACGGGGTGGTGACGAGCTGGAACGCGGGCGCGAACCGGATCAAGGGCTACGCGGCCGGGGAAGTCGCCGGCGAGCACTTCTCGCGCTTCTATACCGGTCCAGACCGCGCTTCGGGTGTGCCCGCGCGGGCGCTGCAAATCGCCGCAGCCGAAGGCCGTTACGAGTTGGAAGGCTGGCGCATCCGCAAGAACGGCGAGCGCTTCTGGGCGAATGTTGTCATCCACCCTGTCCGCGATGAGGATGGCAGCCTTACCGGCTTTGCAAAGATCACCCAGGACATCACAAAGAAGCGCGACGCCGAGATCGCTCTGCAAAAAGCGCAGGAGCACCGCGGGCGCGCACAGCGGATGGAAGCGCTTGGCCATCTGACTGGCGGCGTGGCGCACGACTTCAACAATCTCCTGATGATCGTTGGCGGGTTCTCGCAGACGCTCAAGAAGCTGGCGGGGCAGGACCCGAAAGGCTTGCGCGCGCTGGAGGCGATAGAGAGGGCCGTCGAAAAGGGGCAATCGCTGACGCGGCAGCTCCTGACTTTCTCGCGGCGGCAGACCTTGAACCCCGCTGTGACGGGCATCGCCGAGCGCATCGATGCGTTCCGCAGAATGCTCGGAAGCTCGAACGCGGACAAGGTGAGGATTGTCGCCGACATCCCGCCCGGCATTTGGCCTGTGAAGGCCGACATCAGCGAGTTCGAGCTGGCGCTGCTCAACATCACGCTCAATGCGCGGGACGCGATGTCCGAGGGCGGCGTGATCGCCATTACCGCGGAGAACGTCGAGCTGAAGCGCGAGGATAGCGTCAGCCAGCTCGAAGGCGATTTCGCCGCCATCACCATCGCGGATACGGGGGCCGGGATTCCAGAGGAGATCCTGCCCAAGGTCTTCGATCCGTTCTTCACCACCAAGGGCGGCACCAAGGAGCCCGGGCTTGGCCTGTCGCAAGTGCATGGCTTCGCCCATCAATCCGGCGGCACCGTTACCATCGAGAGCAAGCCCGGCCGGGGCACGCGGGTTACGCTTTATTTGCCCAGGGCGAGGTCGCTGCCGGAGCGCATCGGGGGAGAGGCCGCGAGCCAGGCAGTTGGCAGCGGCAAGGCGCTGCTCGTGGACGACAACCGCGATGTGCTTGAGGTGAGCGCGCTTTACCTGCGGGAGCTTGGCTACGAGGTCGATACGCTCGACAGCGCCGCACCGGCGCTCAAGGCGGTCGAGCGGGAGCATTATTCGCTCGTGGTGAGCGACGTTGTCATGGCCGGGATGGACGGGATCGACCTCGCGCAGGCGATCCGCAAGAAGCTGCCCAATTTGCCCATCGTTCTGGTCACTGGCTATAGCAAGGTCCCGCCCTCGGTTGGCGACGAGTTCGTGCTGGTCCGCAAGCCTTATCAGCTTGAGGATCTGAGCCGCGCGGTCGGCACCGCCATCGCCGCCGCCGCCAAGCCCGCCAACCTGGTGCATTTGGACCCCCGCCGTTCGAACCGCCGGCAAGACCCCGTCTAAGGCAACGAGGCAGCGAGGCAAGCTGCGGCCTCTGAAGCCGGGCGCGGCCTGCCCCTTCCGTGCGGCCGTCGCGAGGCGCTTCAGCGCATCGGTTGAGATTTGCCCCTGGATTGCGCCGCTTCGCTCGCAATGATGTGCCCTTCGCAAGTACAGAAATGTTGAACTTGCCGCGCTGCACGCCATCTTTGCAGTATGGGCGAGGAGTTGCGGGCCGAGGCACCCCTAAAGCTTGAAACGGTGCTGTATGCGCTGAGCGACCCTGTACGCCTGCATATCGTGCGCAACCTGGCCTTGCGCGGCGAACTGGCCTGCTACGCGGCAGTGGCCGGGCTCGACATCGCCAAATCCACGCAATCGCACCATTACCGCATCCTGCGCGAGGCGGGGCTGATCACGCAGCGCAAGGAGGGGGTGTGCTTCATTTCGAGCCTGAGCAAGCGGGATATCGACGCGTGTTTTCCGGGGCTGCTTGACGCGGTGCTACGCAATTTCCAGAACTGAGCGTCCGCAAATCAGCTGCCCTGGGACGATGCCCGGCTATGCCGGCATACGTCCGAAGATCGTGCCCCAAGCTGTCGCGAAGCAGGATTTCCGTAGCGACGGGCCGGAGCGGCACGGGGTTCCTGGCCTGATCGATCTGTTCTGCATCGAATCCCCCGGCCTCGCCTCATCGCTTGCCCTCGCTGAGCATGTCGCAGGCCTTGCCGCAAGCATGCGCGCTTAGGCTCCTTAACGTTCCGGCAATGCCCCCGGCCTGGGACTTTTCCGTCGCATGCCCGCTCCGTGAAGACAGGGGAGGAGACGCTCCGCCGTCAAAATTTAAGCATGATAGGTAGTTCTAACAGCCCCAGGGAAACGGGGGGCAGCGATGCGGTGCTTAGTTCGTGCAGCGGGAGTTGTATTTGTTGCGGCGGTATTCTTCGCGTTCGCGGGGCTAAGCCATGCGTTTGCGGAAGGCGCGGAAGGCGCGGCGAATATCGACGCACTGAACAAGCAAGCCCTTCAGCTCTATGCAGAGGGCAAGTACGCGGAAGCTGCGGCCGTCGCGGAGAAAGCCCTGGCGGAGGCCGGGAAGGCGGGCGGACCAAACGGAGCGGCCGCGATGTTGAGCGCAGCCCGCTTGGCGGCCATTTATCAGGCCCAGGGCCGCTATGCCGAGGCCGAGCCGCTGCTGAAGCGCGTGCTTTCCGTTTTCGAAACCGTCCTGGGGGTAAACCATCCCGGCACGCTTAAGGTCGTGAACAATCTGGCGGAGCTGTACAGGCTCCAAGGCCGCTACAGCGAGGCGCAGCCGCTTTTCGAGCGGGGCGTGGAGGCATTGACGGCCGCGCTCGGCCCCGATAACCCGCAAACCATCGTTGCCGTCAACAATCTGGGGCTCCTGTACCAGGCCAGAGGGCAGATTGACGCCGCGGTTCCGCTGTTCGAGCGCGCGAACAAGGCCGCGAGCCGGGTGTTCGGCCCGGAAAATTTGCAAACGCTCGCCATCGCCGGCAATATGGCCCAGGCCTATCTGGATCAGGGCCGCCACGAGGACGCCGAGCCGCTTCTCAAGAACGCGCATGCGTTACGCGAGCGCTTGCAAGGGGCCGAGCATCCGCAAACGCTTATAGCGGCCAACAATCTCGGGGCGCTATACCTTTCCGAAAGGCCGGCTTGGCGAGGCGGCGGATTTGTTCAAGCGGGTGCTCGATGCGCGCGAGCGCGTCCTGGGCCTCACGCATCCCGACACCGTCCTGAGCGTGAACAATCTGGCCTCCGTCCTGGACCACCAGGGCCGCTACGGCAAATCCCTGCCGCTTTATTTGCGCGCCCTCGATGTGAACCGGCGCACGCTGGGCGAGGAGCATCCGCAGACGCTGAACGCCATCAACAACCTGGCGGCGGCCTACGATTTCCAAAACCGCTTCGCCGAGGCAGAGCCCTTGAAGAAGTTTGTCCTGGAGGCGCGTGAGCGCGTGCTGGGTCCGGATCACCCCGATACGATCGTCAGCCTCAACAATCTGGCGGAGCTTTACCGCCAGCAGGGCCGGTTTTCCGAGGCAGAGCCGCTTTATATGCGGGCGGCCGAGGCAAGCGGCTCCGTGCTCGGAAAAGAGCATCCCCTGACGCTCACGGCCATCAATAATCTGGGTACGCTATATTGGATGTCCGGGCGCTACAAGCAGGCAGAGCCGCTGCTCATCCGCGCACTGGAAGGCAGAACGCGGGTGTTGGGCAAGGATCATCCTGACACGCTCAGCACCGCCAGCGGCTTGGCGTATTTGTATTTTGAGCAGGAACATTGGGCGCGCGCCGCGGACTATTGGCGGATGAGCACCACCGAAGCCGCACGCCGGACCTTGCGCGGCGCACATAGGCAAGGCGAGGCTTCGGCCGCCAAGAAACGCAACGAGGCCGATCAGATAAACAGGCAATTGCGGGGCCTGGCGAAAGCCGTCTACCGGGGCGCTTCCGGCGAGGTGGCGCCGGAGCTGTTTGGGATCGCGCAATGGGCGCAGGGGTCGGAGGCGGCGGAATCGCTGGCGCAAATGGCGGCCCGCAGCGCGAAAGGGGACCCGGCTCTGGCCGCGACGGTGCGCGAGCGCCAGGATTTGCTGGCGGAATGGCAGAAGCTAGATGTTCTGCGCAATGCCTGGCTCGCGCTGCCGCCGGAAAAGCGCATGGCCCGCGTCGAGGAACGGACGCGTGGCCGTCTTGCCACGATCGATGCGCGGATCGCAGCCATCGACAGCGAACTCGCGGAGAAATTCCCCAGCTATGCGGCGCTGGCGAGTCCCGCGCCGCTGCCCGCTACCGAGGCGCAGGCGGCGCTCGGCGCGAACGAGGCGCTGGTTGTTTTCCTCGATACGCCGGCGCTTCAAGCCGGCCCCCGAGGAAACCTTCGTTATCGTGGTGACGAAGAACGCCATACGCAGCGTGCGTTCGGAGCTTGGCACGGCGGCGCTCACCCGCGAGGTGAGGGCGCTTCGCTGCGGGCTCGACGCGGAGGCCTGGGCGGTCCCTGGCTGCGAGGAACTTACCGGCACGGACTACACCGAGGCGGATTTGAAGGCCGGCAGGCAGCTGCCATTCGATCGTATTCGCGCCCACGAGCTTTACCGGGCCTTGTTCGGGAAGGTAGAGGACCTGCTCCGCGGCAAGCAGCTCTTGATCGTGCCGCCGGGCCCGCTCACGCAGTTGCCGTTCCAGGTGCTCGAAACGAAACCGTCCGTCAACGGCGGCTACAAGGAGGCGGCCTGGCTCATTCGCGGCCACGCGCTGACGGTGCTGCCCGCAGTTTCCTCGCTCAAGGCGCTGCGGCGTGTGGCGCGGCCAAGCGCTGCCAACGAGCCGATGGCCGGCTTCGGCAATCCGCTGCTCGACGGCGATCCAGACGATCCTGCCGGCAAAGAGGCCGCCGAGCGTGCCCGCAAGCTTCGCACTTGCCCCAAAAGGCCGGCGCCCGCCCAAAGGCAAAGGGGGGGCCTGCACCGCGGCGTGGCTGCACTCGAAGTGCATGGCGGCCTTGCAAGCCTCGCGCAAATCCGCGTCCAGGCGCCGCTGCCCGAGACCGCGGCGGAGCTGTGTGCCGTGGGCCGCGATCTGGGCGCACTGCCAGGGGATATCTATCTGGGCGGCGGCGCGACCGAGCGCACTGTGAAGGAGCTGAGCGAAAACGGGCGGCTTTCGCATTACCGCATCGTGCATTTCGCTACGCATGGCGCGCTTGCGGGGCAGGTCAGTGGCGCGAGCGAGCCGGGCCTGATCCTGACGCCGCCGGCCGAGGCGAGCGAGTTGGACGACGGTTATCTCACCGCGTCCGAGATAGCGGGGCTCAGGCTTGACGCGGATTGGGTGATCCTGTCGGCGTGCAACACAGCGGCCGGCGGCGCGCAAGGGGCGGAGGCGCTGTCGGGTCTCGGCCGCGCGTTCATCTATGCGCAGGCGCGCGCGCTTTTGGTGTCGCATTGGGCGGTGGACTCGGCCGCCACGGTAAAGCTTATCACCGGCACGGTGCGGCGGCTGACCCACGGCAAGCCGGCGGGCCAGGCGGAGGCCTTGCGGCGGTCGATGCTCGACCTGATCGTCCGCGGCCAGCCGCACGAGGCGCATCCGGCCTTCTGGGCGCCGTTCGTGCTGGTTGGGGAAGGCACGCGGTAAGTACCGCCCGCTACGGTTGAACAGACCTGGGACCGCCGCCCCCGCGAAAGCCCATATGCGCTAAAATAGCGAAAATGGGTTGATTATATTGATGAATTTGCCTTTACCCCCAACCTCAATCCGCGAGTGCTAAAATAAATGCTTGCCATGTGGAATCGAGCCGGATTTTAGCATGGCATGACGCGAACACCGCTTCTGAACGAAGATTGGCCGGTTACAGTCGAGCGCCTTGGCGGTACGGCTGCGTTGAAGGAAAGCGCCCGGAAAACGAAAGCTTTTTTGCGCGGCCGTAAATCCCAAGACGCCATCGCCATGCTGCGCATGATACCAGCAATTCTAAAAGTAGCCGTCTTGTAGGATTAACAAGGGAGGCCATGATTTTTAAGGAGGTTGGGAGGGATTTCGAAGGTGGCGAGGGCTTTGAGGAAGACTTCCCATGAGGGGAAGATGATATAGGTGGTCAAGGAGACAACGGTTGAAAAGAACCGGGTTCGCTTGGCCGCCACCTCGCGGGCGGCTTGCCACGGAGGTTCCAGCAAATCCAGAACAGAATGCCAGGCGAAGGCCAGCAAATTCAAAGCCGCCAGCATCATCGCCAGAAACTTTTTGCCGTGGCCGAAATTGTGTTCGAGTTCATAGCCGTGATTTTTCATCGCGTTGAAACTCTCGTTTTCGATCTTCCACCTGGCGCGACCGCAGGCGACGATTTCCGAGGCTACAAGGCAGCTATCCACAGGGCTAGAACCAGAGGCCGGCAATTTGGGCTCCCAAACGCCGCTCAGCCGGTATGGGCCGGCAGCGGTTCGAAGGGCTGGGGTCGGGGTTCCATCCCGGTCATCGGCTGTGGCGGCCCAGCGGTGCGCCCTGCGACAACAGAACTTATGAAACCGTTACCGCTGTGGGCCGTGCCAACATGCTTAATGCGGATATGGTAAACGTAAACGCGCCGGAGCATTTTCCACCGCATTCCGGCGAGATTCTCGCCTATTTCGCGCGAATTCTTTGATCCAAAAATACCGTAAAATATAGAAGCAGATTGCGAATTAACCTTTACGGTTTCTTGAGCAATACCTTGCTCTTCGCGCCTCTTCCAATTTTATCCATGCCTTTCAAAGCATTACTCCACCAGCCGTTCTTAACATTTCTGCAAGGCGCATGTGCTAAATTAGATCAACATCGAAAAGCGCTCCGGTTCCGGCCTGCGCGCAGCGCAAAACGTTAACGGGAGCAGCCTCCATGCCTGGTCCATACAATCGCCCCACCGTTTGGTGCGATCGCCGCACAAGCTCTGGAAGGTCCGCCGGTTTCGTGCCCTCTCCTTTTTCCGCGCCCCCCGCAGTCTGGCAGCAGCCGGTGGGCACGGCTGCTAATGCATTGATCCCGCGAATACTTTTTGCACAAAGCCCCACCTTTGCGGTATCATGGCTGCCAGGCGTTCTTACGCCTCGGAAAGGAGGGTGTCCATGGCCGACAGGGACTTCATCGCTCAGCTCAGGGGCTACGGCCTCACCACGGCGGAGATCCTCTACCATTTGCCGGACCACCCCACCCTGTTGCAATCCTACGTCTGGCAGGACTACGATCTGGCGCCGGGTTTTCCTAAGCTCTTGGGTTTCCTGGAGTTCTGGAACATCAATCTCGACGGCAAGGTGCACCGGGTCCGCATATCGAGCAAACGCCTCATCGATCCGGCCGATTCCGGTACGCGAGCGGGCGCTTCGTCCTTAACTGAGCAGGGAAAAGGCCGCTTGCCAGGGAACCGGGTGCTTGGTACATCACGCCCCCGTGCGGAGACGGATTTCCGCCCCAATGGTTTAGTATAGCGGCCTTGATGAACCTGAACCCATTCGCCTATGCCAAGCGCTTCACGAAGCCATATTCGAAAGCGCTATCGGTAACATACAGGGGCTGGCGTGCACGGGTGGACCCTGGCGCGCCGCGCTGGGCCAGGCGGGCGCTGGACTATTTCGATCTCTATTTCATGGACCACCACGTCTTCCGCGCGGTCTACCTGAACCGCCACCGAATTGCGCCGGGCGTGTGGCGTTCGGCGCAGCCGGGTCCCAGCCATATCGCCCGCTTTGCGCGCATGGGCATCAAGACCATCATCAACCTGCGCGGCGAGCGCGATTGCGGCAGCTACCGCCTGGAGGCCGAGGCCTGCCAGCGCCACGGCATCAAGCTCGTGAACTTCCACCAATTCCGCTCGCGCATGGTTCCCCCGGTCGAGGCGATCCACGAAGCCCACAAGCTCTTCAACGAGCTTGAATATCCGATCCTCTTTCACTGCAAATCCGGCGCGGACCGGGCCGGCCTGATGAGCGCCTTCTTCATGTACATGAAGGAGGATAAGCCGATTGCCGAGGCCGTGAAGCAACTCAGCCTCAAATTCGGCCACATACGGCAGTCCGAGACCGGGGTGCTGGACTATTTCTTCGAGCGCTATATGGCCGACAACGACGCCGAGCCCATGACCTTCTTCGAATGGCTCGAAACGCACTACGATCCTGCCGAGATCAAGCGCACCTTCCGCAGCCAGGGCTGGGCGAACGTGGTGGTCAACCGCGCGCTACAGCGCGAGTAGCCGTCAAGCGGCGGCTTCCTCTTTCGCCACGCCAAGTGGCGCGCCCGTCTCGCCCGGCAGCAGCGCCTGCGACTTGCAGAGCTGCGCATAGATCCCGTCCTGCGCCAGCAATTGCGCGTGGGTGCCGGTTTCCACGATCTCTCCATCCTCCATCACGCAGATCGTGTCCGCGTTCTTCACCGTCGCGAGCCTGTGCGCGATCACGAGCGTCGTCCGCGTCTGGCTGAACGCGGCAAGCGCCTCCTGCACCAGCCGCTCGGATTCCGCATCCAGCGCGCTCGTGGCCTCGTCCAGCAGGAGGATCGGCGCATTGCGCAGGATCGCGCGGGCCAGCGCCACACGCTGCTTCTGCCCCCCGGAAAGCCTGACACCGCGGTCCCCGATCATGGTCCGGTAGCCCTCCGGCAGCTTCCCGATGAACTCATGCGCGGCGGCGGCCTTCGCGGCAGCCTCGATTTCCTCACGCGTGGCGTTCAGCCGGCCGAGCGCGATATTGGCCTCGACGGTGTCGTCGAACAGGGCGATGTCCTGGCTGACCAGCGCCATCGCATCCCTGAGCGATTCGACCGTAACGCCCCGGATGTCCACCCCATCGACTTTGACCGTTCCCTTCTGCGGATCGTAAAGCCGCGGCACGAGGTTGAAAATCGAGGATTTTCCTGCCCCGCTGCGCCCGACCAGCGCCACCGTCGTGTTGGCGCGCACGGCGAGCGAAAAATTCCGCACCGCGTCGCGCTCGCCGCTCGCATAGGAAAAGCAGACGTCTTCGAACTCGATGGCACCCACGACGTTCGCCAGAGCTTTCGCACCTGGCGCGCTGACGATGGCGGGCCTCTCGCTCAGCACCTCGTAGTAGCGCTCGGCCGAGGCCATCCCTTCCTGAACCCGGTTGTTCAGGGCACCGAACGCCCGAATCGGCTGTGCCATCATCAGGAGCGCGCTCACGAACCCGGTGAAGTCGCCGATGGTCTTATGGCCGTGTGTAATCCGGAATGCCGCAAACCCGATCACCGCCGCAATGGCCGCACCGGCAAAGACCTCCAGGATAGGGTTCAGCGCGGAGCGCGCCCGCACCGTCTTGAGCCGGAGCCGGTTCACCCTGTCGAACTCGCCGTTCATCTTGGCGATGGCGTAGCCTTCAAGCCGGAAGGTCTTGATCAGCCGCGGCGAGGAAAGATGCTCCACCAGAACGGAGGTTGAGTTTCCCATCTGCTGCGCGGTCCGGTATGCGTTCTTTCGGATCGCCCGGCCTATGCTCGATACCGGCAGCACCGCCAGCGGATAAAGCGCCACCACGGCCAGCGACATCACCCAGTCGATATAGAACATCGAGGCAGCCAGCGCGATCACGGTCAGCGCGTCCCTGATCGCCGTCGTGAACACGGCCATGATCGCCGTCTGGATGCTGCCGAGGTCGTTGCCGATGCGCGACAGGAGCTGGCCGGGCGGCTCGCGCACCAGCCGCTCGAAGTCGGCCCGCAGGATATGCGCGAACAGCCGCTTTTGCATGTCGAGCCCGAGATCGATGCTGATCCGGCTCGTCACGATCGACTGCACATAATCGATCCCGCCCTTGAGGCTCGTCACAGCAACGATAATGCCCATGATCCACCAGAGAAAGCTGGTGTCGCCGCCCGAAAGCGATTCAAAGGAGTATTTGATGATAAGGGGGTACGCCCCGGACGTGGCCGCAAGCAGGGAAAGCAGGAGGAGGGCGAGCAGGAGCCGCGGCCAGTACTGCCGGACATGCTCGGCCCAGAGGCGCCGCATAATCCAACGGGTGCTCTTCACATCGGACCGGGACGCCTCGGGTTTCCCAAAATTCGTCATATGACCGCCTGAACCAAGCCATGCGGGCAGCGTTTTGCCCGCTCGCCAACTTGCATACCCCCTCGCCGATGTCAAACGGCCCAGCCTCCCGGACAAATGAAATATGGAGAAGGCTTAACGCGAACCGGCATGCAGCATCGAGCCCGCAACAGCTGGCCGCGGCCGGTCCGCGAGCGGAGTTTGCCCCTGCGGCTGGCGATATGGGGCATCGAGCTATTCGTGCGGCTGAGTAACGGCGGTGTTTTCTTGGGGGGGAAAACTCGTGCCGAAGTGCAATAGGGAAACAATGAGCCAAACGGCAGACAGAATCGCGGCGAGCATCAGTGCGATGGCGGCTGTGGCGATGTGGTAGCCGTGCACGTCGAGCGCAACCGCGTTGCCGTCCACCCGCACCGATTTCACGGTCGCGAGGAACCACGCCTCGCCGCGCTTCTCCGCCTTGATATGCTTGACTGGGATGACGTCCGTCAGGTTCTTGGCGATGTATGAGCCGAGCGGGGCCAGTACGGAGTTGAGCCGGCTGCAGCATCGGGCGTGCCGCCTCGCGCGGCAACCCGACCTTCGACACGCGGAAGAACATGGCGCGGGCTTGCGCGTCGTATTGCGGCGAGCCGCTGATCTCGATGGGGGTGTGGATCGTGTAGCCGGAGACATGCGCCTTGATGTGTACCTCGCCGTCAACCGTCACGCCGAGTATGCTGGTTTCGAAGCCGCGCCAGGGCTTGGGCGGGTGCTCGCGCGCGAAGCCCGCTAGCGTTTCGCCGGAAAGCCGGATCTCCGCGTTGCCGGGCAGCACGAACCACAGGCCGGCAAGGCTCGCAATGCACAAGATTGCGGCAATTGCCGTCCCAATCGCCCTTCTGCCGGCTTGCATTTTCGACTCCATAAGCCTCTATACAAATTTTATCTGTTAAACCTTCTGCACGGTCCGGCGGCAAATGTATAGGGGTGTGCATGCGGCGCTGGACTGTCACGGATAGGCGGGGCAGGTCATGCGAACAGCGGGGAGTTTGCGGCAATGAAGAACGGCCTCCAGCGGCGTTCCAGAATTCTCGGTCTGGCCGCCTGCGTTGTTGGCCTTTTGGCTTTGCTGGCGGTGGCGATACCTCAATGGGCTATGCCGGAGCCCAAGCCGGTGCCTGTCAGTACCCACTTTAGCTGGAAGGAACGCATTGCCGAGACGCTCAAGGACATGCGCCACAGGAGGTACGAGCGGCATCAGAAGCAAACCGAGCCGCTGGGCTGGGAGCAGCGCTTCCCTCTCGTCACAATCCTTCTGGCGCTCCTGGCCGTGGCTCTTGCAGCATCCTCGATTGTCTGTGGGGAAGAGTTGCTTTACGGCGGGGTTGCCGTGGCCCTTGGGATTGGCGCAATCGCCTTTCAGCTGACAATTCTGTTTGCAGTAGGGATTGCCGCCATCCTGGTTTTATACGCGGTATTGGGGGAGCCGGACGGTGCGGCGAGCCTGGCGATCGTCGCCGTCTGTGCAATTGCGGTGCTGGCGGCCGTCTCAGTTATGGGAATGGGGCCGGTTTCGACGCTGCTCTTGATTGCCGCAGCCGTCGCGATCCTGGCCATGAATTTACTGCGGGGCTGATTCCGGTAGCAGGCAAATCCGCCCGTGACCTTTGGCTGAACAATGTGCGCGCGCACAGCATGGCCGCTCGCCCCCCTGGCACTTCATCCGGGGGCTATGCGGCCAAGATGGCGCGGGTTATTCCGCGGCGCTGCGGGCGTCCTCGCGGCTGTGGTAGGCGTCGATGCGCGCCTCGATCTCGTGCCGGAAATGCCGGATCAGCCCCTGTACGGGCCAAGCCGCGGCGTCGCCCAGCGCGCAAATCGTGTGCCCCTCGATCTGCTTCGAGATGTCCCAGAGCTGGTCGATCTCGGCGTGTTCGGCGCGGCCTTCCACCATGCGATCCAGGATGCGCCACATCCAGCCCGTGCCTTCGCGGCAGGGCGTGCATTGGCCGCAGCTCTCGTGCTTGTAGAAGTAGGAGAGGCGCGCGATGGCCTTCACGATGTCGGTGGACTTATCCATGACGATCACGCCGGCGGTGCCAAGCCCCGAGCCCACGCCTTTCAGGCTGTCGAAATCCATGCCGAGGTCCTGGCACATAGGTGCAGGCACGCAGGGCACCGACGAGCCGCCGGGGATGACGGCAAGCAGGTTATCCCAGCCGCCGCGCACGCCGCCCGCGTGTTTCTCGATCAGCTCGCGAAGCGGGATGCCCATCTCCTCTTCCACATTGCAGGGCTCGTTGACATGGCCTGAAATGCAGAAGAGCTTGGTGCCGGTATTGTTAGGCTTGCCGAGGCCTGCGAACCAGGAGCCGCCCCGGCGCAGGATGTCGCCCACCACGGCGATGGACTCGACGTTGTTCACGGTCGTGGGCGCGCCCCAAAGGCCTGCATTGGCCGGGAAGGGCGGCTTGAGGCGCGGCTGGCCCTTCTTGCCTTCGAGGCTTTCGAGCTGGGCGGTTTCCTCGCCGCAGATGTAGGCGCCGGCGCCATGGTGGATATAGAAGTCGAAATCCCAGCCATGGATGTTGTTCTTGCCGATGAGCTTGGCTTCGTAAGCCTCGTCGACAGCGGCCTGCAGTTTCTCGCGCTCGCGGATGAACTCGCCGCGGATATAGATGTAGGCCGTATTCGCCCGCATTGCATAGGACGCCAGGAGGGCGCCTTCGATCAGCAGGTGCGGATCGTGGCGCAGAATCTCGCGGTCCTTGCAGGTGCCGGGCTCGGATTCGTCGCCGTTGATGACGAGATAATGGGGCCGTCCGTCCGGCTTCTTAGGCATGAACGACCATTTGAGGCCCGTGCCGAAGCCGGCGCCGCCGCGCCCGCGAAGCCCGCTCGCCTTCACCTCCTCGACGATCCAGTCCTGGCCCTTTTCAAGGATGGCCTTGGTGTTATCCCAGGCGCCGCGTGCACGCGCGCCCTTGAGCCCCGAATCGTGGAGGCCATAGAGGTTCCTGAAAATGCGGTCCTTGTCGCTCAGCATGGATTAAACTTTCGCCCTCATTCACAGTTCTGGCTGCTCGTGGTTCTCAAAGAATTCCAGCTGCCTTGGCAGATACGGCATCAATGCGTTTCCAACGGCCAAGGCTGCGGGGCCTGTCAGGCTTTTCGTCCGGAGCGTTTCTTGTAAAGCCGGATTGGCCTGCAAAGCAACAACGCTTCCAGCTCCAACCGCAAGCGCAGTCAAAGCCCCCGCGAACAGGACCCCAATAAGCCGCCCGGCCACCGACCTGGGGCCCGGTACCAGCCAGATTACCGAAATGACAAGGCTTACAGTCGTCGCGGCAATAAGCAAGCTGGCATATTGCATCGATTGCGGCGGCAGCGAATCCAGCGGGTTCGATCCCGACGTAACGACGATGAGCGCCAGGGCAAGAAACGGCGCAGCCAGCGCCAGGAGCATCAGAATAAGCTTGCTCAGGCCCGACAGAGTACCCACGACAATCGCGAAGGCAAATGCCAAGCCGACGATCATGTCGAATGCCAAAGGACTGTTCATTGCGTCACCGTTTGTATCCCACCGCAGATGCGCCGCTCATTGTTGCAAGGCCGGCATTAGCCCAAATTTAGACCTTTGGCCCTTCGGGTTTTTCAAGGTCGCCAGGATAGTCTGGCAGAAGCGATGCCAGCGCTTCCGCAACGGTAAAGAGCGCGGGCCCTGTAAGAGTTTTCTCGCGGAGGACCTGTCTCATGTCTGGGTTTGCTAGCGTCAATGTAATGGTTGCGGCCAAAACAACCGGTATTGTCCAGGCGGCGGCGAGCAGGGCGCCAAATATGTGTCCGGCCGCCGATTTCGCACGCGGCCCGAAGGCAATTGCCAAGGCAATCAGCACAAGCGGCATGCCAATCGCTGCCGCTGCCACAAGCACCCGCTCCTGCATCATCAGCCGGGCAATATTGACGCCGCCAACCGTAAAAATCAACCCGGCGATGACCGAGGAATAAAAGGCCAGGACTATGAGAGCCATTTTGAAAAAGCCAAATAGCGCTCCTGAGAGAGTTGCAATCAAAAATGCAAGCCCGACGAGTATATCGAATGTCATTGGACCGATCATTGCTTCGCCGCTCCCATTCCCTCAACGGATACTGCGAACCTAGCCGCAGGAAGAGGACTCGAGCCTTGCCGTCGGGTTTTGCACCCTGCGCAGGCGCGCGATAGATCGCTGGATCGGTCAGCGTCTTGGGACCGCTCGCGGGCGCCGAGCACTGGCGGCCGGTTTGCGAGCCCGGCACCGGTTCGCGGCCCCGCTTGAACCCGTCCAGCATTGCCTCGAAGTTTTCGGGCGTCAGAATCCTCGTAATAGTCCTTGTTGATCTGCACCATCGGCGCGTTCACGCAGGCGCCCATGCACTCGACCTCGACCCAGGAGAACTGGCCTTCCGGCGACAGCTGGCCCTCCTGCCCGATAACGCGTTTGCAAACCTTCTTGATCTCCTCGGAGCCGCGCAGCATGCAGGGCGTGGTCCCGCAGAGCTGGATGTGGTAGCGGCCGACCGGCGACAAGTTGAACATCGTGTAGAAGGTCGCAATCTCCAGCACCCGGATGTAGGCCATGCCGAGCATATCGGCGACATAGCGGATCGCGGGCTCGGGCAGCCACTGGTCGTGCTGCTCGTGCGCGCGCCACAACAGTGGAATGACCGCAGCCTGTTGCCGGCCTTCCGGGTATTTCGCGATCTGCTTCTTGGCCCAGGCAAGGTTGTCTGGCGTGAACTCGAAATCTTTAGGCTGGTTGGGATCGAGACGGCGGACGGACATGCTGCGCTCTCAGTGAATGTTCGTGTTGGTGATAACCCAGATGCAAACCGGCTGCTAGAGGCTAAGAGCACGCCTAGTCTGGATCGGGCTGAAAACCGGTTGTCAAATGCCCCGCGGCACCTCCCTCCCCGGCGCCACGCTCAAGGAAACGCACCTTTGCTTGTGACTTAACTTGGAAAGCGATAACCCGCAAGGGCGATCAGCCGCCGGCTGTGGCGCTTCGGGTCCGGCGATGTTATATATCTGAGATGCAAACGCTGCCTAGCCACAAGATGACGGTCGACGAGTTTCTGCCCTGGGTGGAAGCGCAGGAGCGCGGGAATTATGAGCTTCACGATGGCGAGGTAATCGCGATGTCTCCAGAGCGCGCAGTGCATTGGAAGGTCAAGTTCAACGTGGCCGTTGCCTTGCGCAATGCAATTGCCGCGGCTGGTTTGAATTGCCACGCGGTTCCGGATGGTGCGACGGTAAGGATCTCTCAGCGCACCGCTTTCGAGCCCGATGCGCTGGTATATTGCGGCGAGGAGGTGGCGGACAATTCGCTTGAGGTGCCGAACCCGGTGATCGTGGTGGAGGTGCTATCGCCAGGAACGCCAGTGACGGATTTGCGTGACAAGTTGCGAGGTTATTTTACCGTCCCAAGCGTGCACCACTACCTCATCATGCGCGCGGGGAAGGCGATGCGCTTAAAACGCGGATTGTCAGCGCCGGCGAACTGCGTCTCGATCCGCCCGGCCTCATCGTGACCGCCGCCTCATTCTTCGAATAGCGGACGGCGCCCCGGGGCTCTGCCGCAGCCTACCAAGAAAATATGTCGAACGGACTGCCGCGCCGTCTGCGCGGCTTTTGCGGCGGCTGTTGGGCAGCCTTTTGCTTGAGGGCAGGGTCGTCGAGGGCGTTTAAATATTGCGACTGCATGGTGACCGGCCCAGCATTCGCCTGCGGGCGCATCCAGGGCGGCAGGTAGGAACGGTCGTCGGCTGGCGCCTGCGCTCCCGGTACATCCTGTGCAGCGGCTCCAGAAACCAGAAAAGCGGACAGCGCAAGGATAGCAAGGGGCGCTGTCATTCGTGTGCAACGATACATCTAACCTCCCGCAATGCCGGATGAGCAGGGCAGCCGCTATATCCGGCAGCCTTTGGCGCCCGCTTGCGTGTAACCCAGGCGGCGCCTTTTCTTCTATTTATTTGGCCGGAAATGGCGCCGCTGCCTAGAGCCTTAGCGTGAGTTTGCACGAATTGGTTCAAACTCACGTGCCGATTTTTCCGGATAATGCGCAAATGCGGCTTTTCTCTGGACCGCGCCGGCGTAGAGCAGGGCAGGTTCGGCTAGTACAGCCGGCCGGAAGTTCGCACCCGTTTGCCGCGAGTTCGCAAGCGAATTTCCAGCCGCTAAGCTGCACTAGCCGAGGGTGCAGGAAGTCCTGACGCACATCGCCGTCATCGCGAGGCCGCCTTGGCGGCCGTGGCGATCCAGGCGCAAAGCGCGAAGACTGTTGTTTGGATTGCTTCGCTCCGCTCGCAATGAGGGCATGAAACACGCATACGGGCTAGAACTTCCCGCGGGGCGTACTAGCCGGTCTACCGCCTGATAAAGCTCAAGGGGTCCCAAGACCTGGCCGTGGATTGCGTGGGCTGCTTGGCAATCCGCTGCCCGATGCTGTCAAAGATCTGCGCAAAGCGCTGGGCGCGCTCCTTTTGTACATTGCGGCCCATGATCTCGTCGAGCTTGGCGAGAAGCTGCTCCCCTGTCTTACCGGCGGCGACCGGATTGCGCCCGTAGCCCTTGCGCTCAAAAAAGTTGGATGTGGGCATTTTTTTGCCGACGAGGTGCATCATCTCGAAGCCGTTCGAGGGGCCGGCGAGGTTCATGAGTTCAAGCTGCGCGCCCGAGAGACCGGTCATGCCTTTCTTGGCTGCGTACTCCGCGATACCTTTGAGCTTGACGACCTGCAGCCACGGTCCGACGTCGCCGTCGAGGTTCAAGGCGTGCATGCCGATGCCATTAGGCGTCTTCGCATAGGCGATGTGGGCGGGCCAATTATCGGCAACCTTGCGCGCGTCGGCAATCATGTGCCGCAAAATCGCGGCCTTGGCGCGCAACCTTTCGGCCCTGCCATAGGAAACGTCGTCCTCCGCCGCCCGGCGCTCCAGCCTTAAGGCAAACTCCTCTCCGTCCTTGCGGACCTGTTCGATGGTGTTGGCGGCGAGCAATTGCGCGTAGCCGAGCGCGGTCGACGCAGCGTGGCGGGTTTTGCGGTTGTATCCCGATTGCAAATTGTAGGTGCCCATGCCGCCGGTCTCAAGCGCATAAAGGCGCACGACCTGATCGCGCGAAAGGCCCAGCTTGATGGCCTCCATCGCGTAGGAGATCATGAAGTCGTCCTCATCCACTTGGTCGGGCTTGAAGCCGTAGACCTCCTGCGCATACGCCAGGAAATCCTCGACAACCGGCACGCGCTCGGCGGGCTCCACCACGGGCGGCTGTGGCGGCTTGGGCAGCTTCGCCATGATGGCGGCCGGCCGTTCCGGCCCCTTGTAGACTGGCGGCTGCTGGGTAACGTAGTCGGCCTTGCTGACGGTCCTGCCCGCCGCGAGCTTGGCCTTGCGCTTTTTACGCTTCAGCTCGGTCTGGTGCCAATACTGATCGGTGCGCCGCTGAAATGCGAGGCGGGCGGCCTCGTAGGCCTTAAGCGTTGCCTGCTCCTGCGGCGTGAGCTTGGCGATCGCTTCTTGCAGCGGCGTTTTCTGCTGCTGCGCGTGCGCTTCGAAAGATCGAGAGGGCGCAACCGCGGCAAAGCACATCGCGGCAAACAGAATGACAAGGCGTTTCAACATGCGCGCACTCTACCGGAAAGGAGGCAACGGAACAGCCCCAAAGTTACGGATGGGCATTATTGCTGTTTCGGTCTGTTCAAAAGCTTACCGCGCCCTGGCGAGGGGCTGGATTACGGAAATGCGGAGCGTCTGCGCTTCCAATTTCCCCGATCAAAACATATCGCCGCACATGAGACATTCCGCGTCCAACAAGCAAGTGCGCCATAAAGCTGTCTCAAAATAGAATATGATGATTATCGAAGTTGATGAAAATTGATGGAGTTTTGGAGGATTTTTTCTTTGCCGGCATGAAATGCAGGTGGAAGAAGCATTCATCCGCAATGCCGGATGAATTGGGGGAAATGCCTGGGAGTGCAGATTCAGCTTCGCTTGAAGCCATATCGGCATCACCTAAGGAAAGGAAGTCTTTGTGAGCATGGACAACAGGACAGCATACTCCGCAAGCAAGCATGTCCCGCATGGATCTCCAGGAGCGTTCATAACTGGCTGCGGCAGAGCCGTTCCCGGAGTCGGCGAGCTATGCGGCAAAGGCAGCCTGGTCGATAGTCAGGTCATTATGGACCGTCTTTTGGAATTGGGTATCAACAACCCGAGAACCGGGCAGCCCGTTTCCTCCGATTTTGCGAGGAAGAACCTGGAAGCCGATCACCTGGCGATCGCGAACTTAAGCGATTTTCGCAAAGGGTTTCCGAACTTTGGCGGGCCGGATGCGATAGATGCAAGCGAGTGGGATCTGGCTGCTGAAGCGATTCGAATTGCCATGGATGAGGCATCGATCCGTCCCTGCGATCTGGATGCAATCCTCCATGTCTCGCCCACGCTGAGGCTGCCTTCTTGCGAGCAGGATGACATGGGGCTCCACCATTGCATGCGGCGCTATCCCGAAATCCTGCCGGGGTTGAGGGAAAATTGCATGCTGCAACACCACGACAGCGGCTGCTCTGGCGTCGTCCTGCCGTTCCAGATCGCGAAGGCCATGCTCACAAGCGGCGATTTCCAGCGGGTGCTGGTCGTCTGCTCGACCAGTGCGCGCGGCCGGTGCGATGTTGAATATTTTGCGGCTCAGAACGATTTGTCGAAGTGGATCAACTACCTGCTGTTTGGCGACGCTGCTTGTGCGTTCGTTCTGAGTGGAGCAGGTGCGCCCGCTGAGGCATTAGGCCGCAGCAAGGCTCCGGTATGCTACGAGTTGCTCTCAATCAACAGCGTGACCAAAACCGATTTCTACATAGCTCAGTCCCATCGGCGGATTGCGCCCGGTGAAGACAATGAAAGCGCTAGCTGCAAAATGGGAATGACCCTCAATCCCCATGCGGCGAAGCGTGTCTTCACGAAGCAGCTATTTGAATGGCTGGACCGGCAGGAGGTTGAGCTGGATCGGCTCGATGCACTTGTCCTGCATCAGCCCAACGCTAGTGTGGTCAAATCCGTTCAGAAAATCGCAGGACCGGACAAGGTGCACAACATCGCCGAGAAATACGGCAATCTTATTTGCGCCAGCCTCGGCGTTCAATTTTACGAGCAGCTGTCGATGGGGCAGACGAAGCTGAACGATGGCGCTCTCATCGCCGGGTTCACCTTGGGGGCGCACGCGGGAATGACCTATGGCGGGTTCATAGCGCAAGCTCATCGCGCGTAGGCCGGTCCCGGCAGGCACGCGGCTGAACTCCGGCCGCGTGCCACTCGGGGCGATGCTGGGCTACGGCCGCCCCGGTCGAAGACACTCCGCCTCCTAATCAGGTGGATTATCTGCTTCGGCCGTCTGCACCATCTTATCGAAGCGCCGCCACATTTCTGACGCTCCGCTGGGGCAACGCCTTGGCGGGACGCTCGCTTCCGGTCAAGATTGCGGGGTGAGCAATTAAAGCGCTTTATGCGCAGGATATCGCAAGCTGCGGGGCATGACACCTTTGAAACGCCTGCATCGGCGTATAGCGAACATTCCGGGGTTATTGAAGCTTGAGCAGCCTGGCCGGACGCGGTTCGCGGGTGTGCGGGCGGCTGGCGCATGCCTGGCGGTAGCGCTGGCGCTCGCAGGCTGCACTGGCTTTGGCCTTGGTACGCGCAACGCGCCCATAAATGCCGCGCTTACCGGCGACGCGGCGCTGGCGGATAGCGCGCCTTCGGGTCCGCTGTCGCAGGATGCGGCCGAGACGGCCATCGGGCTTTCCTTCTCGGGCGGCGGCACGCGTGCGAGCGCCTTCGCCTATGGCGTGCTGCAGGAGCTTGCCAAGACGCAGGAGACCTCGCACGGGGTGCGAGGCCCGCTTATCGACCGTGTCACGCTCGTCTCCGGCGTCTCGGGCGGTTCGGTCACGGCGGCCTATTTCGCGCTGCGCGGACGGGATATGCTGAGCGATTTCCGGCACCGTTTCCTCGTTCAGGATGTGGAGGCAACGCTTAGCACCTCGGTCAACGTCACGAACCTGATGCTGATGGCGAAGGGCGGCGTGAACGACCGCAGCGGCCTGCCAACCTGGCTCGACCAGAACCTTTTTCACGGCGCGACCTATGCCGATGTGTTGAAACCCGGCCATCCGCTGCTCTGGATCAACGCGTCCGATATCTTCAACCGCACGCCGTTCATTTATAACACGGTGAACTTCGGCGCGCTGTGCAGCGACCTGCGGCGCTATCCCCTGTCCGAGGCGGTTGCGGCCTCGGCCGCGGTGCCGCTGGTTTTCAGGCCCATTGTAATCGAAAACTTCGCGGATACCTGTCCGTTCAACGCGCCCGACTGGGTCAATTCAGCGGCAAGCAGAACCGGCGCGCCCGCGATCCTGCGCGCTTCGGCTGCCGCGATCCAGCGCTACCGCGAGAAGTCGGATGTGAAGTTCGTGAAGCTGCTCGACGGCGGCATGACGGACAATCTGGGCTTAAGCGGCCTGCTCCTGGAACTGGCGGCGGCGACGAAACCCTACGAGCCTCTGACGCCACGCCAGGCGGTCAATCTGAAGCGCTTCCTGTTCATCGTGGTCGATGCCGGCCGGCCGCCCGGAGGCGATCTCGCGAAGAATGCCGATTCGCCTGAGATTATGGATTTGATTCAGGCCGTCTCCGACACGGCGGTGGACGCCAATGTGCGCGCGGCCTACGACGCCTTTGGCGCCGAGATGGAAAAGTGGCGCGACCGGCTCATCGAATACCGCTGCGGGCTGACGCCGCCCGAGGTCGTGGCTCTGCGGGGCTCGATGGAGGGCTGGAATGCCGCGCGCTGTCGCTGCAGGTAGCCAAGGTCAGCTTCGAGGCGATGCGCGAGCGGAGCGTCAAGGCGCGGCTCGACAAGATCCCGACGCGCTTCAAGCTGCCGAAGGACGATGTCGATCTTTTGATCTCGTCGGCGGGCAGCCTTCTGCGGCAGAACCCCAGCTATAAAGAGTTCCTCGCCACGTTTTAGCTAGCGAGGTTCCTCCTCAGGCTGACGAGCCATGCTGCGCCGCACACAAGACTTGTCACATCCGCAGCAAGGCAACTTGGAAAAGTGATGGGTGGCGAGGCGGTTCAAACTACCGGCGGACGCGGCTCACATCGCGCACGGCGCCGCGTGCTGCGCTGGTCGCCATTGCCGCATAAACCTGGAGCGCCTGGCTTACGTGACGCTCGCGGGCGGCGGGCTTCCACGCTGCCTGCCCTCGCGCCTCCATCGCCTTGCGCCGGGCGTCAAGCTCCTCCCCGCTTAGCCGTACATCGATGGTGCGGGCGGGGATGTCGATGTCGATCATGTCGCCCGGCTGGATGAGCCCGATGGCGCCGCCCTCGGCCGCTTCCGGCGAGACGTGGCCGATGGAAAGCCCGGATGTGCCGCCGGAGAAGCGCCCGTCCGTGATGAGCGCGCAGTCCTTGCCGAAGCCCATGCTCTTCAAATAGCTGGTAGGATAGAGCATTTCCTGCATGCCCGGCCCGCCGATGGGGCCTTCGTAGCGGATCACGGCCACGTCGCCCGCCTTCACCGCGCCGCCCAGGATCTTCTCGACCGCCTCCTCCTGGCTCTCGCAGATCACGGCCGGGCCGGAGAATTTGAGGATGCCTCGTCAACGCCGGCCGTCTTCACGATGCAGCCGTCCGCGGCGATGTTTCCGAAGAGCACCGCAAGCCCGCCATCCTTCGAGAAGGCGTTCTCAGCCGAGCGGATCACACCCTTGGCGCGGTCGAGGTCGAGCGCGGCCCAGCGCTTCGCCTGGCTGAACGCCTCCAGGTTCCGCACGCCGCCCGGCGCCGCCAGATAGAGATTGCACGCTTCCTTGCCCATGCCGCGCCCGATGTCCCAGCGGTCCAGCGCCTGCACCATAGTGGCCGAATGCACGGTGGCGCATTCGCGGTTGATGAGCCCGGCGCGGTCCAGCTCGCCCAGGATGGCCATGATGCCGCCCGCCCGGTGCACGTCTTCCAGATGCACGTCGGATTTGCTGGGCGCCACCTTGCAAAGGCATGGCGTGCGCCGCGACAGCCGGTCGATATCGGTCATCGTGAAGGGAACGCCCGCTTCCTGCGCCGCCGCCAAAAGATGCAGCACCGTATTGGTCGAGCCGCCCATGGCGATGTCGAGCGTCATGGCGTTCTCGAACGCTGCGAAGCTCGCGATGGAGCGCGGCAGCACGCTTTCGTCGCCCTTCTCGTAATAGCGCTTGGCCAGGTCCACGATGCGCCGGCCGGCCTCCAGGAACAGCTCCTTGCGGTCCGCGTGCGTGGCGACCAGCGTGCCGTTTCCGGGCAGCGCGAAGCCGAGCGCCTCGGTCAGGCAGTTCATCGAGTTGGCGGTGAACATGCCCGAGCACGAGCCGCAGGTGGGGCAGCTTTCGCGCTCATAGGCCGCCACTTCCTCGTCGCTCACACTCTTGTCGGCCGCCTTGATCATGGCGTCGATGAGGTCCACGGCGTGCGTCTCGCCCTTGAGCGTCACCTTGCCCGCTTCCATCGGGCCGCCCGAGACGAAAATCGCAGGGATATTGAGCCGCAGCGCCGCCATCATCATGCCGGGCGTGATTTTGTCGCAATTGGAGATGCAGACCAGCGCGTCGGCGCAATGCGCATTGGCCATGTATTCGACGGAGTCGGCGATCAGTTCGCGGCTCGGCAGCGAATAGAGCATGCCGCCATGGCCCATGGCGATGCCGTCGTCGATGGCGATGGTGTTGAATTCCTTGGCGACACCGCCCGCCTTCTCGATCTCGCGCGCGACAAGCTGGCCCAGGTCCTTCAGGTGCACATGGCCCGGCACGAACTGCGTAAACGAATTCACCACCGCGATGATCGGCTTGCCGAAATCCTCGTCCTTCATGCCGGTGGCGCGCCAAAGCCCGCGAGCGCCGGCCATGTTGCGGCCATGGGTGGAAGTGCGTGAGCGATAGTTGGGCATGGCCAAAATCCTCAGGTAGGAGCGAATGCCGCAAAGCCTTCCCAGCGAAGGCAATATGAGCTTCTGAAATGGAAGGAGCTTTCGGCGCTAAACGGTAAATATTCCTCTCCGCCGCCCGCGTCAATTCCGGCGCCCTGCCTTCGCCTTAAGCGCGGCATAAGCGGTTGATATCGAGCAGGCAAGCAGGCAAGGCGCGAGGGGCGCCACCAGAAACACGCGGGGGGAATACAACATGTGCGGAACCATGCACGAAGGCAGGCTTCAAACGGTGATCGTCCAGCGCAAATGGGCGGAGGCCGCGCGCGAGCCCGAAGGCGCCCATCACCTGGCGGCGGCCGTCGTCGATTTTGTGAACGGTATTCAGCAGGCTGGCGTTTTCGCCACGCATGAGTTGCCATCTAAGGCTATGCAGGCTTATTACGCCGACTTCTACGAGGCGCAGGTCAAGAACGGCGGCCATAGCCAGTTCATTTTTAACTCAGGCGAGCTGCTTTCAACCGCCATCGTCCATGCGCTGGCGGCGCTAACGGCGATGGGGGCAACGGCTCAGCACCAGATCCTCACGGAAATGGCGGCCTGGGTGGTGGCGAACCCGGACGTGGCAAGCGTCCAGGACGGTTTCGGCACGCGCGCGACGCTCCTGGATGAGTTGGATACGCGGTTCTATGCCGCCGATGAACAAGCCCCGGTTGCCCAGCTCGCCGCGCGCTGGATCGGAGCTTGGCCAGAGCTGCGCATTGTTGAGGACGATCGGTATGCTGCCGCCCTTGAAGAGCTGGCGGCCTCGAACCCCGCTCGCAGCCCGCGCCTCATCTGGCGGAATGTCGAGAACATCCGCTACCAAATCACCGATCCGTTGCAGATCGCAATCGCGGCCGCATGCGGTGCCGTTGAGCCGGAACCCGAGATAAAGGTTGGAGTGGGCGGCGGCCTCTATCAGGAGATCGACGGCGAGGAATGCCTAGCTTTCACTCTGCATACCAATAAGGGCGAGCGGCTATGCGTGCCCAGTGAGAAGGGCGCGCGCCTCTACGAGTACATCCATCAAAGCCCGCTCCCCGATTTGGATCCGGCCCGGACCTCGAAGACATGGGGGATTTCAAGCCTCCCGTCGTGGGCGCGCGGCTGTCGGAGGTAGGCGCGGAAACGATCCAGCGGCTCGCAGCGGCAGCGAATGAGACCAAGGTGCCCGAGGCCATCGACCTTCTGCTGCGTAAAGCAGGATTGGGCACGGCCGCGATGATCACGGCGAGCCTGGCGAAGGATGGAGGCGCCCTATGGATTATTGCCACGGAGCAGAGTCTTTCGATTGTCAGGTGTTTTCCTGGTGGCGCCCAGCTCAGGGATCATGAAGGGAACCCGGGAGCGGCCGTCACGAAAGCCGAAATCGAACAGCATGCCTCGGAGGCCGAGGCGGCCGGCCTTGCGATGCGCGCCCCGGCCTGAGGCGCGTCCGGCAGAGCGGAAAACTCAATGAACCTTCCAACCGAACCGTATTCCGCCCAAGCCGCGCGCTGGCCTGCCACCGGCCGGCATATCCTCGCCAGCTACGATGCCGGTAGCATCGCCGTCTATCAGGCTTACCGCCGGCCGTCGCCGCCCACGCCGTTTCCGAGAAAGCCTTCGGCCGCGATTTCTCTTACGCGCGCATGAGCTGGATCAAGCCGAACTTCCTTTGGATGATGTACCGCTCGGGCTGGGGAACGAAGGAAAATCAGGAGGTTGTGCTGGCGCTCAGGCTTGCCCGCGCGTTCTTCGACAGGCTCCTGGACCTCGCCGTGCCCTCCACCTTCGATCCTCGACGCTACGAAAGCGAGGCGGACTGGAAAAGCGCGGTAGCCTCCTCCGAGGTTCGCCTGCAATGGGACCCGGATCACGATCCGCACGGCAATCCTTTGGAGCGGCGGGCGATCCAGCTCGGCCTGCGTGGCGCGATCCTTGAGGAGTTCGGCAAGCGCGAGCTGCAGGAGGTTATCGATATGAGGGCGTTTGTGGCGGAGCAGCGCGCGGCGCTTGCCGCCAGTGGCCTGAGCGCCCTGGTGCTACCTACCGAGCATATCTATAGGCCGGCAAACCCCGATACGGCCCGGCGCCTGGGGTTAGGCTAATTTTCAGCGTTCGGAAAGCCCGGCAGCAGCCCGTTCCATCGCGGCATAGCGAATTCGCGGCTGCAACCTAAAAGCGTCGCAAAGACAACAAGTGTCGGGATCGCGACAACCCAATCTTCCGCCTATTGCCCCGAAATTACAGGCTGTTAGCAGTTTGGCACGGGTTCTGCTTCCGATGGGCCAAAACCCATTGCAGGCGGACAGAACGCACATGCTAGAACTATCCTTAAGCCTGGACCAAGAGGCGCCACACGAGGGCGATGCCGGCGCAGGCGGCGGCGCACAGCCCGCGGCGCTCTTCCAGCAGCGGAGCCTCGGCCGGCGCGTCGCGATCAACGACACGACGCTCCGGGACGGCGAGCAGACGCCGGGCGTTGCCTTTTCGGCTTCGGAGAAATTCGACATCGCGGGCGCGCTTGCCGATGCCGGCGTGGATGAGATCGAGGCTGGCACCCCCGCCATGGGCGAGGGCGAGCAGGAAGCGATCCGGCGCATCGCGCGGGGCGGCCTGCCGGTGCGGGTGATTGCCTGGTGCCGGATGCGGCGCGGCGACGTGAATGACGCGCTTGCCGCTGGCGTGAGCATCGTGAACCTTTCCGCGCCAGTCTCGCGCCAGCAGATTGGCGCCAAATTCGGAGGATCGCTCCGCGCTGTCGTGGCCGCGACGAAGGATGTCATCGGCTACGCCCGCGCAAGGGGGCTTGAAGTGGCGCTTGGTGGCGAGGACTCCTCGCGCGCCAGCCGCGATACGTTGGAGCCCGTGCTTGAAGCCGCCGCGAAAGCGGGCGCGGTGCGCTACCGGTTTGCCGATACGCTGGGCATCATGGACCCGGTCTCCGTCCGCGGGGCAATCGCCACCGTGCAGCGTTTGACGGACCTCCCCATAGAATTTCACGGGCACAACGATCTGGGCCTCGCCACGGCGAATACGCTCGCGGCCATCGAGGCGGGGGCAGCCGCGGCCAGCGTCTCGGTGAACGGCCTCGGCGAACGTGCGGGCAACGCGGCGCTTGAGCAGATCGCAACCGCGCTGGATGCTACGTTTGGCAAGGTGCATGGCGTGCATCTGCCGGCCCTGCGGCACTTGAGCAGCCTGGTCGCGATGCACAGCGGAACGGAAACAGCCCGCGCCCAGCCTATCGTGGGCCGCGACGTCTTCACCCACGAGTCCGGCATCCACGTCGCGGGCATGCTCAAGAGCCGCGACTGCTATGAAGGGCTCGCGCCGGAAATGCTGGGCCGCAAGCACCGTTTCGTGATCGGCAAGCACTCCGGCCTGTCGGGCCTCAGGCACGAGCTTTCGCATCTCGGCCTGCAAATGACCGACGCCGAGCTGAGACGGCTGCTCCCGGCCATCCGCGCCTATTGCGAGACGAACAAGCGGCCGGTGCCGGCCTTCACCGTGCTGCGCTTTGCCGCCTCGCTGATCGACGAGCGGGAGCGGAAGCAAGGCCCGCGCCTGCAGGGTGCCAAGGCCGCATTCGCGGAGGCGTCATGAGCATACTGGCAGACCTTGAGAAGCTCTCCTCGGCCGAGGATTTCTTCTCCTACCTCAAGGTGGATTACGACCCTGCCCGCTTGCGAGTGGCGCGGCTGCACATCTTGAAGCGCATGGGCAAGTATCTGGCCGCAAAGGATTTCAGCGCGGCCGGCGAGGATCGCATCTACGAAGAGGCCCGCGAGACGCTGACGCTTGCCTATCGCGACTTCGCGGAGTCGAGCCCGATTGACCAGCGCGTTTTCAAGGTCTTGCAGGACCACGATCCCAGCCGGCCAAGCCGGCGGCCGAGGCAGCGCCCAAGGCCTTCGTGCCCCTCGACCAGCTAACGATTATCGGCCGCTGACGCCGCCGGAAGGATTGAAGCATGCACATCGTGGTTTGCATCAAGCAGGTTCCGGACAGCGCGCAAATCCGCGTGCATCCGGTGACCAATACGATCATGCGGCAGGGCGTGCCGACGATCATCAACCCCTACGATTTGTTCGCGCTGGAAGCCGCGCTCAAGCTGCGCGACACTTCGGGGCGGCAAAATCACCGTGCTGACCATGGGGCCGCCGATCGGCCGAGGAAAGCCTGCGCCGCGCGCTGAGCTTCGGGCCGGACCGGGCCGTGCTGCTCACCGACCGCATTTTCGCCGGCTCGGATACGCTGGCGACGAGCTACGCGCTCTCGGAAGCCATCCGCAAGATCGGCGAGAGCTTCGGCCCGGTGGATATCGTCTTCACCGGCAAGCAGACCATCGATGGCGACACGGCGCAGGTCGGCCCAGGCATCGCCAAGCGGCTCGAACCTCCATCAGCTCACCTATGTCGCGGCAATCAGGATCGTCGGACCTCAAGGCGGGCTCGATCACTGTGGAGCGGCGCGCCGAGGGCGGCGTGCAGGTTCTTCGACGAAGCTGCCCTGCCTCATCACCATGCTGGAGGGCACCAACGAGATGCGCCGCGGCTCCATCGAGCGAGGCGCTGAACGCCGCGCGCGCCGAGATCGTCACTTGGAACGCCGCCGCGGCGGGCATCGGCAGACACCGCCAAATGCGGGCTGAAGGGCTCGCCTACCGTAGTCAAGCGCGTGTTCGCGCCGAAGCCACGCTCGGAAAAAGCCTTCCAGATCGACCTCTCGGGCCTTGGGCCGGACGCAATCGCCGGGAGCGCCATGGCCGAAATCTTCAAGCGCCTGCCATCGCTTGAGAAGGAACTGACACAAGAGCTTCAGCGGCTAAGGCTGCAAGCAGGAAAAAGCAAAATGACCAGCAAACCCGCTCCGCAAGCGGCCGCAGGCGGCCGCGCCGGAATGAAGAAAGAGCTGCCGGAACACTTCAAGGCCTACAAGCACGTCTGGGTGTTCGTCGAGCTTGAGCGCGGCGCGGTGCATCCCGTGTCGTGGGAGCTGCTGGGCGAAGGCCGGAAGCTCGCGGATAAGCTTGGCGTACAGCTCGCGGCAGTTGTGCTCGGCGCCCCCGGCGAGGCCGTGCGGATGGCCGTTGCAGAAGCCTTCGCCTACGGTGCGGACCTAGCCTATCCGCCGCAAGACCCCGTGCTGGCGGATTACCGCAACGAGGCCTACACCAAGTGCATGACCGAGCTGGTCAACACCTATAAGCCGGAGATCCTGCTGCTCGGTGCGACGACGCTCGGCCGCGATCTTGCCGGCTCGGTTGCCACCACGCTGCTCACCGGCCTGACCGCCGATTGTACCGAGCCTTGAGGTGGATGCGGACGGTTCGCTCGGCCGCCACGCGCCCCACCTTCGGCGGCCGCCTGCTCTGCACGATCTATACGCTGAACTTCCGCCCGCAGATGGCGACCGTGCGCCCGCGCGTGTCATGCCGATGCCCGAGCGCACAGGAAGGCCGCGGCGGCCCTGTGATCGAGCACCATTTCGGCCTGCTCGAAGACGATATCGTCACCAAAATGTCTGCAGTTCATCCCCGACCGCGAATCCAGCAAATCGAACCTCGCCTATCGCCGATGTGGTCGTGGCCGGCGGCCTGGGGCTTGGCAGCGCGGAGAACTTCCAGCTCGTCAGGGAGCTGGCGAACGTGCTCGGCGCGGAATGGGGCGGATCGCGCCCGCTCGTGCAGCGCGGCTGGATACCGGCGGACCGGCAGATCGGCCAGACCGGCAAGACCATCCGGCCCAAGCTCTACATCGCAGCGGGCATTTCGGGCGCGATCCAGCACCGCGTGGGCGTCGAGGGCGCGGATCTGATCCTCGCCATCAACACCGACAAGAACGCGCCCATCTTCGACTTCGCGCATGTGGGCATCGTGACGGACGCTGTGCGCCTTCTGCCTGCGCTCGCCGAAGCGTTCCGCCAGCGCATTTCGCCCAGCACCCATACAAGGATGGCCGTGTGATGCCGGGTCCGATCCTTGCTGCGAAGCCCCCCTCACCCCAGCCATCTCCCGCGAGGGGAGAGCATCTGTGTTTGAGGTCAAGCATGTTTTTCGGTCCATGTCCTGTTTTCGCGGATGAGGGCGCTGGCCAGGATGACGAGTTTGCGCATGACTGCGGTCAAGGCGAGCTTGGCCTGTTTGCCTCTGGCGCGCAGCCCGGCGTAGAAGGCTTTCAGGTCCGGGTTGCAGCGGGCGGCGGAAAGTGCCGCCATGTAAAGCGCGGTCCTGACATGGGCACGGCCGCCCTGGATGCGGCGCAGGCCCTGGCGATCCGCGGAATTGTCGTTGAGGGGGGCGACGCCCACAAGCACCGTGGCTTTGGCGGCAGAAATGAGCCCAAGCTCGGGCAGGCAGGCCACGAGGGTTGCCGCAACGGCCTGGCCGACGCCTTTAATGGACAGAAGAATTTCGTACCGGCTTTTCAGGACAGAATTGCCTTCGATCAGCGCCGCGATGGCCGCGTCAAGGTCTGCCGCCGCCCGCTCGCAAGCAGCGAGCTGACGTTTGAGAAGCCGCTTCAGAAGCGCGCTTTCAGCGGTGCCGTGCCGGTTCTTGAGTGCGGTTTCATCGGCCTTGACGGCTTGCCTGGCCAAGACCAGCTCCTGAAGCTCCGCCGCCGTCTTGGCCGGAACGGGTGTGGTCCTAGGGCCGGTGGCGGCGCCAAAAAGCGCCAGAATCCGCGCATCGATCCCGTCAGTCTTGGCAAGCTGCCCGATCGACTTGGCGAACTCGCGCGGGCGCTGGGGATTGACGGCGGCAACCAGATAGCCCGCCTGGCTGAGTACGCGGTGCACAAGCCGGTGCAGCTTGCCGGTCGCCTCCACAATGACAAGCGCCACCTTGGAGCCGGCCAGTTCCTTGCGCAGGCGCCGGATACCCTCTTTGCTGTTGGGAACGCGGAAACTCTGGCCAGTTGGGTGCAGATAAACGTCGAGCCACGCTTTACAGACGTCGATGCCCACGTAAACTGCTTCATCGGCTCGTACGGACGTTATCTTGCCTTGCATGCGGGACTTGCTCCCCAATCATCTGTTCAGAACACGAGCCGGGGCGGACGGACCAAGCTCTCCCGCAAGCCAAAAGCTTATGGGACTGACGGTCCCGCCCGCCCGCCGCAAGAGGGATGGCCATCCCTCTTGCGGCGCCCTCATCACCAAAGCGATTCGGGCCCGCCTCCAACATGCAAGGGAGTTCCGGGTGTGCCCGTTGAGAGGGCGTTCCCCTCCCCCCTGGCGGAAGAGGGGACAGGGGTGAGGGGAGCTTTCGCAACGCCAATTCATGCATCAAGATTAAGCGGAGATCGACATCATGCCCGTGGAGAAGTTTGACGTCATCGTGGTGGGGGCCGGCCGTCGGGCAACGCCTGCGCCTACACGGCGGCCAAGCGGGGCCTCAAGGTTTTGCAGATCGAGCGCGGCGAATATGCGGGCTCCAAGAACGTTCAGGGCGCGATCATGTACGCGGACATGCTCGAAAAGATCATCCCGGATTTCCGGGAGGATGCGCCCCTGGAGCGGCACATCATCGAGCAGCGCATGTGGTACATGGACGATACGTCCTACACCGGCATGCACTACCGCTCGGACGACTTCAACGAGGAGAAGCCCAACCGCTACACCATCATCCGGGCGCAGTTCGACAGGTGGTTTTCGCGGAAGGTGCGCGAGGCGGGCGCTCTGGTGCTACTTGAGACGACCGTCACAGACCTCTGCTTCAGCGGTGGCAAGGTGATCGGCGTCAAGACCGACCGGGCGGGCGGCACGGTGCTTGCTGACGTGGTGGTGATGGCCGAAGGCGTGAACGGCTTGCTCGGTTCGCGCGCAGGGTTACGCGAGCTGCCGAAGCCCGACACCGTGGCGCTTGCCGTGAAGGAGATGCACTTCCTGCCGAGCGAGGTCATCGAACAGCGCTTCAACGTCAAGGGCAATGAAGGCGTGGTCATCGAGGCGGCCGGCACCATCACCAAGGGCATGGCCGGCACGGGCTTCATCTACACCAACAAGGAGAGCATCTCGATTGGCCTCGGCTGCCTGATCTCGGACTTCGCAAAAACCGGAATGACGCCCTACGGCTTGCTTGAAGCGTTCAAGCAGCATCCGGCCGTGGCGCCGCTGCTTAGCGGTTCGGAGGTCAAGGAATACGCCGCGCATCTCATCCCCGAGGGTGGCTACAAGGCGGTGCCGCAGCTTTTCGGCGACGGCTGGGTGATCATCGGCGACGCGGGCCAGTTCGTGAACGCCGTGCATCGCGAAGGCTCGAACCTCGCCATGACCACGGGCCGGTTCGCCGCCGAGGCCATCTTCCAGATCAAGTCGCGGCGCGATCCGATGACGGCTGAGAACCTGTCACTCTACGAGAAGATGCTCAAGACTTCGTTCGTGATGAAGGATTCTCAAGAAATACAGACGCTTGCCAAGCTTCTTGCACACCGCAAGCCATCACCTGTTCGGCACCTATCCGCAGCTCTTCTCGAAGGCGGCGCAGACCTACCTCCGCGTCGATGGCAAGGACAAGAAGAGCAAGGAAGCCGAGATCGTGCGCTCGTTCTTCAAGACGCGCGGCGTCATGGGGCTCGCCAGCGATGCTTGGAAGCTTGCGAGGTCTTGGCGGTAGGCGCAGTTGCAAAGGGCAAAGCATGCTCATTGGGCGAAACCCCTCACCCTGTCCCTCTCCCTCTGGGAGAGGGGATGCCCTGACAACGGGCGCGGCGGGACTCCCGCTCCCACAGGGAGAGGGCTGGGGTGAGGGGTTGCGCGCTTAGTTGGAGCCGCCGCCCTTCGGTTCTAGGAAGACAGGAGAATAGCTATGATGCTGCAAGAGGCGGGAGCCGTCAAGGTAGAGGAAAAGCTCTATCAAAACCGGTACTTGGTGGATGCGGGCCTGCCGCACATTACCGTCGCGCCGCACGATAAGCCGTCCGCGGTGCTTTTGTCGCTGACGAAGCTCTGCCCGGCGGGCTGCTACGCCCAGAACGGCAAGGGGCAGGTGGAGGTGACACCCGACGGCTGCCTCGAATGCGGAACGTGCCGCGTACTGGGCGAGCCCACGGGCGAGATTACCTGGTTTTACCCGCGCGGCGGCTATGGCGTGCTGTTCAAGTTCGGCTAGCCTGGCGGGTATTCCGGCTTAGATTTCAATGACATAAAGAGCCAGCCCGGGCTGCGATGGCGATCCGCAATAGATCTTTGCGCTTGGCTCCGGATCGCTACGCTCCGCTCGTAAAGGAGGCAAACGCCAAGGGTTGAAGAATGCGCATGGCAGCCCTGCGCGGCACGCGATTGTCTAAAAAGTAGCCTGTGCCTATTCGGTGAGCATAACCGGCTAAGTTGCGGCCCCAACGTGCTATTTGCGCAATTATGAAGGAAATTCAAGTCATCGTGTAGGCTAACTTATAGACACGACAATTGACACGGCACCGTGCTAAATTTGGCGAAGATTGCGTAGCCACGCGATTCCAGACAACTTTGCTGGAATTAAAGTCAAGCGGAGGCGAGAGCCGATGACAAATTCTGTGCCTGCCGGACCTGGTAGCCCCCCGGCAGCCTGGCAGATACAGCGAAACCGCGCTGAGCGGTATCTACGAGATTTCCAAGATTGTAACATCGCCTGCGAGCCTCAAGGTGATGCTCAACAATGTCGTCTCCGTGATGAGTTCGTTCCTCGACATGCGGCTGGCGGCGCTGGTGCTGATCGACGACGAGGGCGACCCGGAGATCAAGGTTTCCGCTTCGACCGAACACGAGATGGCGTCCGGTGACGACGCGGAGCTGCCCATCGCGGTTATCGACCAGATCGTGGCCACAGCCACGCCGCTTGCCGTGCAGAATTGCGCGCTGCATCCGCTGTTTGCGGGCTGGAAGCGGCTTGGCAGCGTCGAGCCGGGCTTCGTGCAGACCTTCATCGGCGTGCCCATCCGCGTCGACAGCGAGGTCGCGGGCACCCTTGCTGTCGAGCGTGTCTGGAAGGGCACCATGGACGTGCGCATCGACCACGATGTGCGCTTCCTCACCATGGTCGCGAACCTCCTGGGCCAGGCGCTCAAGCTGCACCGCGTCGTGGCCGAGGACCGCGAGCGGCTCATGCTGGAGCAGGCCCGCCTCGCCAAGGAACTCTCCACGCTCAAATCGCCGAAAGCCCGGGCGCCGCAACTCTCGGGCATCCTTGGCAAGAGCCGCGCCATCCGCTCGGTAACGGACCGCATCGAGCAGGTGGCCAAATCCAACGCGCCCGTGCTGATCCGCGGCGAGACCGGCACCGGCAAGGAGCTGTTCGCCCGCGCCATCCACGAGTTGTCCCCGCGCAAGGGCAAGCCGTTCATCAAGGTCAACTGCGCGGCGCTGCCCGAAAGCGTGATCGAATCCGAGCTGTTCGGCCACGAGAAGGGCGCGTTCACCGGCGCCATCGCCACGCCGCAAGGGCCGCTTCGAGCTGGCCCATGGCGGCACCATCTTCCTCGACGAGATCGGCGAGATCTCGCCCGCCTTCCAGGCCAAGCTGCTGCGCGTGCTGCAAGAAGGCGAGTTCGAGCGCGTGGGCGGGCAGCAAACGCTCAAGGTCGAATTTCCGCCTCGTCTGCGCCACCAACCGCAACCTCGAGGAGTTCGTCTCCCAGGACAAATTCCGCGCCGACCTCTATTACCGCATCAACGTCGTGCCGCTGATGCTGCCGCCGCTCCGCGAGCGCGTCGGCGACATCCCCGAGCTTGCCCTGCACTTCGTGGATGCCTTTGCCGGCGAGAACGGCCAGCCGCGTGCGCTGGCACCCGATGCCATGGAGGTGCTGTGCCGAGCTACTTCCCCGGCAATGTCCGCGAGCTTGAGAACTGCATCCGCCGTACCGCCGCCATGACCCCCAGCGCCGAACTCCACGCCAAGGATTTCGCCTGCGTGCAAGGGCACTGCCTCTCGGCCATGCTGTGGAAGGGACCGGCGCACGGCCATCACGCGCCCGCCGCCAAGCCCGCCCGGCCCGAGGCCGCTCCCCCGGCGCCAGCGCCGCCGCCCATGCAACCGCAAGCCTCGCGCCCCGCCGCCAATGGCGAAGCGCACGAGCCCGGCGAGGCGGACGGCGCGCTGACCGGACTGGGCAGGGACACGCTCGTCCATGCCATGGAAAAAACCGGCTGGGTGCAGGCCAAGGCCGCGCGCATCCTTGGGCTCACGCCGCGCCAGATCGGCTACGCGCTCAAGAAACACGGCATCGAGATGAAGCGCTTCTGAGCGGCCGGGGTGCGCCCCTGCCGCGCCGGCTGGTAAGTGGCTGTTAATATCGCTTCTGGGCATTTTGGAAGGTTCGAGGTGTCTATCGCGATTTATGCAAATATAGCATAGCTCCATTAACGCCCAATTAAGCGCCACGGCGCTCCGATAAGGCATTGATTGCGCAGCAATAACTTGCCGCTTTTTAAGCTGGCTGCGGACGGAATGCCTGCAATTCAAGGTTAATTCGCAAAGTGCGGATATATTTAGCGGGGAT
>CAVUGF010000034.1:0-99457 GCA_963740975.1 uncultured Alphaproteobacteria bacterium
ACCGGCCTGCAGCGCCACATGGCTGATCATTCATTGGCGAGCCTGCGAAGCGTTTGCTTAGGCGACACCCAAAAATAACCGCTTCAAGTTGGAGGTTTTGGGCACCTGGGCGCGATGGTGTAATTCCACTCTGGGTGGAACTCGGCGGGGGTGATGTTTAATCCATGCCTATCCGGTTAAGACCCATACCCACTACATCTAGGGTGCTGCCATTCGCCCGAGTATAGCTCGGCATATGTCGGCGCGGTTGTATCTCCGGCGATGCCGAGCAGCGATCGGAAGGCGTTGAACGGGTAGAAGCGCCGGTTGAATTGGAAGGTGAACTCGTTGAGATGGGCTTGCAGATGCTTCGCGCTCACGCTGTGGTGAGTACCGTTGAGCCAAGACTTCAGGTTACTGAAGACGAGGTGGATGATCGGCATGAACTCCTCGGCCACTTCTGGGTCGCCGCATTCGGCAATGGCGTGATGGTCGTATCCCAGCTTGCGCAAGCCGTCGTAGCCGTTCCAGTCGTCGGTGATCACAAGCGATCCCGGCATGACGGCGCTCTTGACAAACCCGCCCAGGGCATCGGCGCTGCGGTCGGTGGCGATGGCGAGGCGAACACGACCGGCGTAGCGGCCGTCCTTCCTTTTGTCCTGTGCTGTGCCCGGTTCCCGATGGCGGACTTCAACGGCGGCAACCACCAGCGTCTTGTGGTGAACGCCTCGACCTTCACCGCGCGTTTTCCCGCCCACATAGACCTCGTCCACCTCGACGTGCCCATCAGCCTTGCCACCGATCCGGTCCTGGCCGGGGCGCACCATACCCGAGCGGAGCTTGTGCAGGATGCCGAAAGTGGCTTCGTAGCGCGACAAGCCAAGCTGGCGCTGGAACTGCACCGCCGACATGCCGGGCGTCTGGCTGGCGACGAGGTAGGCGGCCCAGAACCAGACGCTCAACGGCGTGTGGCTGCGCTCCATCACCGTGCCGACGGTTAATCCTGTATTCTTGCGGCATTTGCGGCAGCGCAGGACGCCAGGGTGGTTATCGAAACGGAACGGCTCTCCGCTGGTTCGACAGTGCGGGCAAATGAAACCGCTGTGCCAGCGGGCCTTTTCCAGATAGGCAGCGCAGGCCGCGTCGTCGGGGAAAAGTTGCTGGAACTCGGGAAGTGACTGCGGGAAGGGCAGACCGGCGTGGTCGAGAACATCCAAGGCGAACGCTCCATTATCCGCTTGATGCCCACACTGCGCCAACCGTTCTTGGGCGTCAAACGGATAAATCGAGGCCATGTTAGATCAAGATGTAGTGGGTATGGGTCTTAACCGGATAGGCATGGTTTAATCCAGCCATTTGCGCGTCGCTGACCTTGACGCCCTTGGTGTAAGCCCTTTCATCGAGTTCACACTGAACCTTCAGTCCAGTTTCCGTGGTGGTTGCCGCGATCAGTTCGACGATGGCCATCCGGCTCGTCAATGGTTTCCCGCGCCAGTTCTGACTGATGTGACTAAACAGGCGATGCTCTATTTTATTCCACTTCGATGTTCCGGGTGGATAGTGGCAAACCGAGATGCTCAATCCAGTCTCATCGGCCAGCTCTTGCAGCTTAAGCTTCCATAGCCTGACCCGTGAGCCGTTGGAGCCACCGCCATCGGCGGTGATCATCAGCTGGCTTGCCTCGGGATAACGCTCGCGGCCCATCGAGGCATACCAGCTGCGGACAGCGTTGACCGCGAACTCAGCCGTATCGTGATCGACGCCAACGCTCACCCAGCCGGTGTTGCTGGCGATATCGTAGACGCCATACGGGATGGCCTTACCGAGTTCTTTGTTAGCGGCGCGCTACCGCACGGCGCGCTACTTGAGCGCAGTGTCAACGAAATCATGGACCTTGACCTCGTCCGGGCAGCCCTGTGGACGGTAATCGCTGCCAGTGTTTTTGTAATCTCCAACCAGCTCCTTCTTTTTCGTGCCGACGGAGATCACCGGTTGGTTGGCAGCCTGAAAGCCGATCGCCTGCCCGTTTATGTGTTCGAATTGAGCGTTGCGGTCAGGATGGTTGCTTCCTTCCATGGTCTTGCGGTTGACCTGACGTCTATACCTAAGCTGAACGAGAAGCTTTGGGATACTACTAGCGCTGACTTTGTGTCCCATCTTGCGCAGCGCCGCCGCAAGCTTTGCATGGCTCTTCGACACCCAAAGAAGCGGCCGCATTGGATCGCCCATCGTTGCCGGCGCTAGCAGGCGCAGCAGGTCGTCCAGAAGCGTTGCGTCAGTTGCCGTCAAGGCTCGCCGGCCGCCCCCAGCCCGCCGCATGTGGCTGCTGCTGGAAGGCACCGGTTTGACAAGATCTTTCACACCCCGGTTGATCGTGCTTTGCGCGATCTTGGTGGCCCGGCAAACCGCGGAAACCCCGCCATAGCCGCCAGCACGTGCTTCCGCCGCCGCAAACAAGCGCCGCCCCGCCTCATCCAGGCAGTCCCGCACAGCTTCGTAACGTGAACAAATCGCTTTTTCATCGATCATCCACCGACGCTAGCCGCCTAGCTGGCCCGGCGGAATCCTGCGATCCACAACTTATCCAAGTTGATTCACTTATTTATCGGCGTCGCCTTAGGTGTTTCGCCCTATCCCGGAACGCCGGCTACACGCGGGCGCGGAACACGAAGCTCGCCTCCACGATGCCTGACTAAATAACTGATAAGCATAAAAATAGCCTAAAATGAAACAATTTGACCATGACGCCAGCCCAATCCGTGATTTCGTATACCTCTGGGCACAATTTTTGCGCACAGGTTAACTCCTCTGCCTAACTTCTGAGCAGAACAGCGTTCCCATCCCCCGCATATTCGCCCGCCTCTTTCGGCACGTACCTTGCAGGAATGAAAGTTGAAGAGAATGCATCTTCCGGCGGTGCGCATTGGCACCGGCGAGTTTTGGGGCACCGAACGAGGAACTATCAGGATGAAATTGACAACAATATTCCGCATGGCGCGGAGCCTCGGCGCGGGGGCGGCAGTGGTTCCGTTCTTCGCCGCTCAGGCTTTAGCCCAGGCTGCCGCTGAGGCGCCGGCCGCCGCCGCTTCACCGGCCACCCCGGCACCTGTTTTAAATGTGGGCGATACCGCGTGGATGCTCACCTCTTCGATCCTTGTGTTGATGATGCTGGTTCCCGGACTTGCCTTGTTCTACGCCGGCATGGTGCGCAAGAAGAACGTGCTGGCAGTGCTGATGCAAAGCTTTTTCGGCGCTGGCATCCTGTCGGTGATCTGGATTGCCGTAGGCTACTCGCTGGCCTTTACCGAGGGCAACGCCTTCTTCGGCGGTTTCTCCAGGGTCATGCTGGCCGGCATTACACCGGACACCCTTGCGCCGCTGGCCCCCACCATTCCCGAATTTGTCTATGTGATGTTCCAGCTGACCTTTGCCATCATCACCGCGGTGATTATCCTCGGCGGCCCTGCCGACCGCATGAAATTCTCCTCGGCGATGATCTTCCTGTCGGTATGGGTTGTGCTGGTCTACGCACCCATTGCCCATATGGTATGGGGACCGGGCGGCTACCTTGCCACTGCCGGCACGCTGGACTTCGCCGGCGGCACGGTGGTGCATATCAACTCCGCGATCGCCGCTCTTGTCGCCTCTCTCATGATCGGCAAGCGCCATGGGCTGAACAGCGAGCAAATGGCGCCGCATAACGTCGCCATGACGATGATCGGCGGCTCTTTGCTGTGGGTTGGCTGGTTCGGCTTCAACGCCGGTTCGGCGCTTACCGCGGGTGGTTCGGCTGGCATCGCGATGATCAACACCCACTTGGCCACGTCGGCCGCCGTGGTGTCGTGGAGCGCGGCCGAGTGGATTGTGCGCGGCAAGCCAAGCCTTCTGGGCGCGGTCTCGGGCGCGATTGCCGGCCTTGTCGCCATCACCCCGGCTTGCGGCTTCGTCCCTGTCAGCGGCGCTTTCGTCATCGGCTTGGCCGCCGGCATTGTCTGCTTCTGGGGCGTTACCGGCTTCAAGCATTTCTTCGGCTATGACGACGCCCTTGACGTTTGGGGCGTCCATGGCCTGGGCGGCATCCTGGGCGCGCTGCTCACCGGCGTGTTTGCGGTCGCGGCTATCGGCGGCGCGGGCAAGTCCGGCGTGCTCGATGGCAACCCGGGGCAGATGATTCTGCAGTTGGAAGGCATTGGCATGACGTTGGTCTGGTCGGGCGTAGTCAGCTTCGTCGTGTTGAAGCTGATCGACCTGACCATCGGTCTGCGCGTAAGCAAGGAGATCGAAATCGAGGGTCTCGACCTGGCCCTGCACGGAGAAACCCTCCACGACTAACAGCAACCCCCTTGTGGCCGGGTAAAGAGGCGCTGGGATTCGTCCCGGCGCCTTCGCGCTTTAACAAATCGTTGAATTCTCGTAAGGCCTTATGATGGTTAATGCTGCCGGGTACAGGGCGGCATTGGGCGCTTTTCGCGGCCCGCTTGCCTGGGAAGGCATTAGTTTCCTATAATGGGATGGATGTGAACCGGAGGAAACGATGACCGGTCTGGAGCTTCAGGACCCCCATGCTCTGGGGGGCGCGCGCGAGAACAGCCTTGAGGTGGCGATCGGGCATCAGGTCCGTGAATTCCGCGTCAAATTGGGAATGACGGTCGCCGATCTGGGCCGGCAGGCCGGGCTCTCGGCCGGCATGATGTCGAAGATCGAGAACGGCGTAACCTCGCCATCGCTATCGACGCTGCAAGCACTGTCGCGGGCGCTCAATGTGCCGGTCACTGCGTTCTTCCGCAAATTCGAGGAACAGCGCGACGCGACCTATATCAAGGCCGGCCAGGGGTTGGTGATCGAACGCCGCGGCACCCGCGCCGGCCATCAATACCAGCTCCTTGGCCACAGTATTGGCAAGTCGCTGGTCGTTGAGCCTTATATTGTTACGCTTACAGAGACTTCAGATGTCTTCCCGCTGTTCCAGCATGCCGGGCAGGAATTCATCTATCTACTGGAGGGAGAAGTTGGCTATCGCCATGCCCATAAACTCTATTCCATGACCCCAGGCGACTCGCTTTTCTTCGACGCCGACGCGCCTCACGGGCCGGAGGAACTGCGCAAGCTACCCATCCGGCTGATTTCGGTGATCGTCTACTCCCGCTCGGAAGGTTGAGGCGGAGAAGGATTGGCGTTCCGGATGGTCACTGTGGGCTGCCTGCGGGCGGGCGCGGTGTTGCGGCTGCGCCGGACCAGGATTTCGCCATCGGCCATCACGAGGCCAATGCCTGGGATGTCGCCCAGCGAGAGCGCCTCGCAGGCGGTGGCGGCGGCGCTGCCTTCAGGCGCGTCGAGGAGTAGCAGGTCGGCAGCCAGGCCAGGGCGCACCCGGCCGCGGTCGAGCTTGTGGAGCCGGGCTGTATTGCCAGTGGCAAGACATACCGCTTCCTCCGCCGGTAATTGTCCGAGGCTGCACAGCAGCGATAGCAGGCGTAGCATTCCCAGCGGCTGCGTCCCCGACCCCGACGGCGAGTCTGTGCCCAGGATCACGCGTTCCAGCCGCCCCGCCTCCCTCGCCGTGCGCAGAGCCGTCAGCGCCGCCAGCGGGTTGCCGTTGTGGACGATCTCGATCGCTCCGCGGCATTCACGGCACAGGCACCGCACCTGGTCGAGGGGCAGCGCGGTCGTGCCGCCGTTGACGTGGCCTACCACGTCCGGATCCGCGGCAAGCACCAAATCCGCATCGATGGCCGATGAGCCGGGCACGGACGGGCCACCGGTATGTATGGTCGATACCATGCCGCGTGCCCGCGCCCATCGCACGGCCTGCGCCGCCGATGCCGCGTCGCGGACACTGCCCAGGCCGATTTCCCCCACCAGCCTTATGCCGGCTGCGGCCATATCCTCGTAATCGCCCTCGGTCATCTCCAACTCGGGAATAGGTGCTCCGGCGACCATCTTGACCCCGCCCGGCCGGAAGTTGGAGTAGGCGCGCTGAATAGCAATTGCCGTTGCCTTGATGCCCGCAACATCGCGCGGCCTGCCGGGCAGGTGAACCTCGCCGGCCGATACCATGGTGGTAACGCCGCCATGCAGCGCCGACTCCACCCAGCCGAGCGCCGATTGGCGCGGCGTCCAGTCTCCAAATGTTGGATGAACGTGGCTGTCGATAAGACCCGGCGCGAGAGTTGCGCCGCGGGCGTCGATCACCACCCCGGCGCCAGTGCCGCCGATCTCGTCCACGGGGCCAACGGCCGCGATCCGTCCTTCACGGATCAGCAGCGCGTCGCCTTCAACTCGCGGGCGGCTAAGTTCCCCCGAAAGAATGGTGCCGATGCCATGGATCAGCACTTCCATGTTCAAGCCTTCCGCCGCGCCCCGGCCATGACAATGCCAGTCGCCGCTTGGGTTGCCAGGGAAATCGAGCGCAGATCCTCGGGCTCCAGATTGTGAACGCTGGTCTTGCCGGTGCAGCGCGCCATCATCGAGCATTCGGCCACAGCCGCCTGCAGGTAAGACGACAGTGCGGCGGTTGCCTGCTCCTGGTCCGGATCGGTAAAGGCGATCCCCTCGTGATCCACTGTGCCGCCCATGGCTAGCGCGGCCGCCACCGAAATCACGCCACCATTGGCGCCCAGAGCCATGGCCTTGGCGAGATCGGAGCCCGAGCGCAAGCCGCCATACCACAGGACCGGCATGGCTTCCTCGGCATTGCGGGCGCGCATCAGTTCCACCGTGCGGCGCAAGAGTGACAGGCTGGGGACTTCCCCGAGTTCCGCCCAGTCAGCTCCCGCATGGCCGGTGCCGTCAAGCATCAAGAGGTCGGCGCCATTGCCGATGGCGAAGGGCACCACGCGGTCGACGGTGGCCGTTGTAGCCACAAGACCGCGAAGCTGGCCCGGCCGGGCGGTAGCCGGAAGAGCGGCGCTCCCGTTCAACGCAAGCGGGGCCAGTAACGCGGCGGCAGCGGGGTTGGCGGCTTCGGAAGCGTCCAACAGCTGCAACCAGGGGACGGCGGCATTTGCGGGCGCCGTGCGGCCAACATAGGCTGTGCCCGAGGCGGCCAAGGCGCCGGCGAGCGCCTTGCGTACCGCCTCGGGCACACGGTCGAGGCCACCCGCTAGCAAGGGAACAGCTAGCGACAGGCCCGGGCCGAAATCGGTGGCTGTCTTGCAGGATTCGCGATAGGGATCGATGACTAGGCGTGTCAAATTGGCCGGCAGGAACACCAGCTCATCGAAAGAGGCGGCGCGGCTGGGCGGGAAAGGATTGGGCCGGGGCTGGATGCGCGCGCGGGTGATGCTGGCGATTTCGGCCGGTCCGGCATCGGCGCGTGCCAGGGCGAAGATGGATTCCCGCGCTTTCACCGTATAGTCCGAAGACCCTGTTTCGGTATCGCAGCGATAGCAGCGTGCCGCTTGGCGATGCGCCTCGGCGTCCCCGAACCCCTTCTCCGCCTCGCCGAGGGGGTCCTTGCCCACGCCAACGAACTCGCCTTCCTCCAGCGCCAGCTTTTCCCATTCCGGGTCCTGGGCAACGGGAACGCCACGTGTGCGCAGCGGCGTGCGGTACGGCACCGGATGAGCATCTCCTTCAAGCGCGGCAAGGACGTAGTAGGCCGCCTTGTGACCCTGGTAGATGGCATGAACGAGGGTGGATGAGCCGGAAGCCGCATCGCCCGCGGCAAAGACCTTGTCCATGGGGGTGCGCATTGTGGCTTGGTCCGTGGCGATCCGGCTGCCCTCCAGCAGCCCGTGGCGGGCAAGGCCGGCTCCTACGGTTTTTTGGCCAACGGCGGCTATGACCAAGCCTGCGGCGATCTCGAATTCGCTGCCTGGGACCGGCGCAAACGAGCGGCGGCCGTCCGGCCCCGGTTCGCCCAGGCACGTCTGGACGCAACGCATCGTCACATTGCCGTCCAAACCCAATTGGATGGAGGCTGGCTGAAGATTGTAGACGATTTCCACTCCCTCGGCGAGGGCGGCTGCGATCTCATGTTTGCGGGCCGGGATCTCTTCCGGGCCGCGGCGGTAGATGACCTTGACGTGCCTGGCCCGTGGCAGCCGGAGCGCAGTGCGGCAGGCGTCCATGGCCACGTCACCGCCGCCCACCACCAGAACCTCTTCGGGCATGACAGGCCGGCTGCCCTTGGCGGCCTCGTTGAGGAATTGCACGCCGTCCTGGACCTGGGGCAGGCTGTCTCCGGGAATGCCCAGACGCTTGCCGGCGCTGGCGCCTACCGTCAGGAGCACCGCGTCGTGGCTACGCGTCAGCCCATCGAGCGTTACTGCGCTACCGAGCGGGCTGGACAGATGGAGTGTGATGCCAGGGCACCGCGCAAGTATCCGGGAGATATCCTCCGCGATCACCTCGCGCGGCAGGCGGAAGGCGGGAATGCCCCAGGCCATCATGCCGCCAGCCTTGGGAAGGGCCTCATAGATATCGACCCTGTAGCCCGCGGCGGCGATATCCTGGGCGGCGGTCAGCCCGGCAGGTCCGGCGCCCACGATGGCGATGCGCTTATCCTTGCTGGGGCTGACCGGCGGCAGGCGGTATCCCGGCCCGAGCCGATCCATCACGTATCGCTTAAGCGTGCGGATGGCCACGGTTCCATCGGCATCGGCCCGGCGGCAGGCGGGCTCGCAAGGAGCGTCGCAGACCCGGCCGCACACTCCTGAGAACGGGTTCGTGGCGGTGATGGCTTCGAGCGCGCCGCTAAGATCTCCCTCCCAGATGAGGCCGGTATAGGAGGCAACGTCGGTGCCGATGGGGCAAGCCACCTGGCACGGCGGCGGCTGGTAATGGGGCAGCCCGCTCTGGTCTGAAACCATATCGAGGGCGAAGGGCTTGCACTGGCTCATGGTCAGGCCACCTTGCTGGAAAATTCGTCTTGGCGTGCCCGGAAGGATGGGTCGAAGGGCAAGCCAGTGATAGCAGCGGCCTCCGGAGTCAGCGCTACAAGGTCGTCACGGCTCAGCTGGCGGAAATCCGTATGGCCCAGCGCCTGGGTGATGGAAGCAATCTGCCAGCGCACCGCCTCAAGATAACGGTGGATGGCCTCCGCCTGCCGGTCCAGCACGTAGCGCGCTTCATGCTCCGGGTCCTGGGTCGCGATGCCCACGACGCAATTGCCCACATGGCATTGCATGCAGCTGATGCAGCCGCCGGCAATCAGCGCCGCGGTGCCCATGGCCACGGCGCTCGCGCCCAGTGCCAAGGCCTTGATAGCGTCGATGCCGTCCTTGATGCCACCCATGAGCACGATGGGCATGTCGCCCTTGTGCCCGATCTCGGCGAGGCCGTCCAAGGCCTCCTGCAAGGCGGCCAGGGTGGGTATGCCCATATTCTCAAGCACTTCGGCCGAGGCGGCACCGGTCGATCCCTGCATGCCGTCGAGCTGGACGAAATCGAAGCCGTCCTTGTAGGCGATCTTGATGTCGTCGCGAACGCGCCCGGCCCCCATCTTGATGGAGATGGGTTTGCTGTAACCGGTCGCTTCGCGGAACTCTTCGACTTTGATCACGAGGTCGTCGGCTCCCATGATGTCGGGATGGCGCGACGGCGAGCGCAGATCGATGCCTTCGGGGATGCCACGAATCGCAGCCAGTTCACGCGTCACCTTCTTGGCCATCAATTGGCCGCCCAGGCCAGGCTTCGCGCCCTGGCTGATGTAGATCTCCAGCGCGTCGGCCTTGAGCATGTCGTGGATGTTCCACCCAAGCCTGCCGGAAAGGCACTGGTAGATGAGCTGCTTGGCTTCGGCCCGTTGCTCAGGCAGCATGCCGCCCTCGCCGGTGTTCTCTACGATGCCGGAAAGGCGCGATGCGCGGGCCAGGGCGATCTTGGTGGTTTTCGACAGCGCGCCGTAAGACATGGGCGCGATGAGCACCGGCATGGAAAGCTCTAGAGGCTTTGCGCCGTAGCGGCCGCCCAAGGTTGTGGATAGGTTGACCGCGGCCAGCGGATTACCGTTCGCGCCGATCCGCCGGCTGTCCAACTTGATGGCGATGTCCTGGAAATGGGGCACTGGCTTGGCCGCACCGTAGCCACGGACCCGGTAGCGGCCAATCATCGCCTTGGTTCGGATGTCGTCCTGGACCTTGGCGTTCCAGTAGTCGCCGCCTTCCGAGAACACCGTGTGCGGCAGCGGACGCGATATAGGTTCGGACTTGGCGTAGTGCAGCTTGCCGCCAGCGCTGACAATCTTGGTGAAGCGGCCAGAAAAGGTGACGCCGTAGAGATCGAGGAAGGCCTTGATTTCTGCTTCCTCCTCGGCTGTCGCCTCTTCGGCCTTCGCGTCGGAGCCAAGCGATTGAATCCGGCCACCGGCAAAGATCGCCCCGCCGGACATATCCTCGCCGGCCCGTTCCCCGGAGTTCGCCCAGGATGATAATCCGGCCGCCATACATCATGTAGCCAGCCAGGAAGCTGGCATTGCCGCAGCACAGCAACGTGCCGGCCTTCATGACTTGGCCCGCGCGGCTGCCCATATTTCCCTTGACCACCACTTCGCCGCCGCGCAAGGCGACGCCAGCGATGGCGCCAGCGTTTCCGCCGACTACGACCGAGCCCGCATACATGGAGTTGGCCACGCCCCAACCAACATTGGACTCAATCTCGAAGCGGGCGCCGTGGGAGAGGCCGGCGCAGAAATAGCCCGCCGATCCCTTCACCCGCACGGTTGCCGGATGAACCAAGCCAACCCCGATATGGTGACGCGCGTCGGGATTGACGATCTCGATATTGGCCCCGGTGGCGGCAGTGGAGCGCAAGGTGGCGTTCGCCTCGCGCATGGAAAGCGTGCTCAAATCTATCGTGACCACGTGCGGAACGTCCCCGGCGCTGGTTCGGAAGTGGAGAGGGGGCGGCCCGGAAAGAGCCGGTTGAGCGATACTTCTTCCGAGGCGATGGCAACCAGATCGCCGTCCTCGTACATGACCATCGGCTTGGCGGCGAGGCGGTCCTTGGCGAAGCCGATGCCGTCCCGGGTGGACACCAGGAAAGAGAAAGTGCCGTCGAGGTCGTCGATCGAACGTTCGAGAACCGCCTCAAGCCGCTCGCCCTGTGCCATCTTATCGGCGAGGTAGACGGCAATCAGCTCCGAGTCGTTATCGGTGCGGAATTCGAAGCCGCGTGCCTCCAGCCGGCGGCGCATCTTCCAGTAGTTGGTAATTTGGCCGTTGTGTACGATGGCGATGTCGGCGAAGCCCGTCGCCCAGAACGGGTGGGCCGCCTCAGGCTTGACCTCGGATTCGGTTGCAAGGCGGACGTGGCCGATGCCGTGGCTGCCGCGGATCTCGCTGACGTGATAGACGCTGTCCACCTCCCGCGACGAGCCCACATCTTTGATGATGTCAAGCGACGAGCCGATGGAGATCAGCTTGGCCGCGTGCTCCATGGCATAAGCGAACGGCCGGATCTCGCTGGCGTAGTCCACCTCTACCACCAGGGTCGCACCTTCGCGCCGCTCCTCGCGGATTGCCGCGCTCTGGGCCGCTAGTGCCTGCCGGACGCTGCCGGTGGTATCGCCGCCGTCCACCAGGAAGCGCAGCCGCAGCCCTGGCGCCTCCCGCTCATAGAGGGCGAAGCCGGTCGAGTTCCGGCCCGCGATGCTGGCACCCATCCAGCATCTCGACCAAAGCCCGGCCGAGCACCTGGCTGGTGTCCGCCTTTTTGAAGAAAATCCCAGCGAATTCCGCACATCGCGGCAACTCCATCGTAAGATGGGATAACGGTAGCAAGTGTCCGCGGCCCTGGTCAAGAGCAACGGTAAACATTTTTTCCGCTCAGGAAATTTGTCGAGGCCGCGCTAGCGGCGATACAGCGGAAACTCCGGCTAATCACACCACGGAAAGGTGAGGCAAGCTGGCCCATGCGAGCGGATGCACGTATCCTCTCCGGAATTTTTTGTTCATGTGGGTTGAAACGTTTGGCGACTTGGCCTAGGCTTTGCCCATTGTGAATTTGTCACGGCGTCCAGGTGCGCCGAAGGTGGAACAAAGGGTCTATCGGGATGGGCACGAATTTAGCCGAAGTCGCCAAGGAGCGCGGCATCCAATATTTTCTGATCTCCTACGTCGATCTTTTCGGTGTGCTGCGTGCCAAACTCGTTCCAGCGGCGGCCATCGCTGGCATGCAGAAGAACGGCGCTGGCTTCGCAGGTTTCGCCACCCATCTCGACCAGACCCCCGCCCATCCCGACACCCTGGCGATTCCAGACCCCGCGAGCCTGATCCAGCTGCCATGGAAGCCCGAGGTGGGGTGGATGGCCGCGGACATTTACTGCGATGGCAAGCCGGTCAACGACGCGCCCCGCAACGTGCTGAAGGCGCAGATCGCCAAGGCCAAGGCGCTTGGCCTGCAGATGAAGACCGGCGTCGAATGCGAGTTCTTCCTGCTCAATAGGGACGGCTCGCAGGTGGCCGACCTCTCCGACAACTATCCCAAGCCTTGCTACGACCAGCTGGCGCTGATGCGGCAGTACGATCTCATCAAGGAGCTGAGCGACTACATGCTGAAGCTCGGCTGGGGGCCGTATCAGAGCGACCACGAGGATGCCAACGGCCAGTTCGAAATGAACTGGGATTATAACGACGTTCTTGTCACAGCCGACCGCCACGCCTTCTTCAAGTACATGGCGAAGACAGTGGCCGAGAAATACGGCATGCGTGCCACCTTCATGCCTAAGCCGTTCAACAACCTCACAGGCAACGGCTGCCACATGCATGTCAGCTTGTGGAAGGGTAGCGAGAATGCTTTCGAAGACACCGCCGGGCGAACTGGGCATGAGCAAGCTCGCCTACAGCTTCCTGGGCGGTGCGATGCACAGCGCGGCCGATCTCTGCGCCCTGTTACAACCCCACGATTAACAGCTTCAAGCGCATCAACGCACCCATCACCGCTTCGGGCGCGACCTGGTCGCCCAACACCATCACCTACACCGGCAACAACCGCACCCACATGGTGCGTATTCCCGACGCCTGCCGCTTCGAGTTCCGGCTTATGGATGGCGCCACCAATCCCTATCTGGCGCCCGCGGCGCTGCTGATGGCGGGCCTGGACGGCATGGCCAACGGCCGCGATCCGGGCGAGCGGCTGGACATCAACATGTACACCGACGGCCACACGCTACAGAACGTGCGCAAGCTTCCACTCAACCTTCTGGATGCGCTGCGCCTGTTTGAGAAGTCGGAGGTGGCCCGGGCAGGCTTCGGCGGCGCATTCGTCGACAGCTACATCAAGCTGAAGATGGCCGAGTGGAACTCCTTCATGAGCCATGCCACCTCGTGGGAGCGCCACCATCATCTGGACTGCTGAGGCTCCCGGCGCTTCCCACCCGTACGTCCTCAATTAATGGAAATCGAGCGATGAGCACGATCGTCAAGCACTATGTCTTGACCATAAGCTGTCCGGACGCCGTCGGCATCGTCGCCGCCGTGTCCGGGTTCCTTTCCGGGCGAAAGCTGTTCATCACCGAGTCCGAACATTTTGGCGACGTTGTCACCGGGCGCTTCTTCATGCGCACCGTGTTCCGTGAAGAGCCCGGAATGCTGCCGCTGTCCGAGCTGAAAGCCGCTTTCGGCGATCTGGCCCGGCGCTTCGAGATGGATTGGAAGATCCACGATACTTCGGTGCGGCAGCGCGTGCTCATCCTGGTGTCCAAGTTCGATCATTGCCTGAACGACCTGCTTTACCGCTATCGTACTGGCACCCTGCCCATCGACATCGCAGCGGTCGTCTCCAACCACCCCGATCTTGAGCGCGTGGTAGAATGGCATGGTATCCCCTATCACCACCTGCCAGTGCCCAAGGAGACCAAGGCCGAACAGGAAACAAAAATCCTGGAGATGGTGGACCGGCTGCACATCGATCTGGTCGTGCTGGCGCGCTACATGCAGGTGCTGAGCCAAGACATGTGCAAGGCACTGTCCTGGCGCTGCATCAACATCCACCATTCGTTCCTGCCTAGCTTCAAGGGCGCGAAGCCCTATCATCAGGCCCACGCCCGGGGGGTCAAGATCATAGGCGCCACCGCCCATTACGTTACCAGCGACCTCGACGAGGGGCCAATCATAGAACAGGCGGTGGAACGGGTCGATCACACCCAAACACCGAACGATCTGGTCGCCATCGGCCGTGACATCGAAAACGTCGTGCTATCGCGTGCGCTCAAATACCACGTCGAGCACCGGGTCCTGCCCAATGGGGGCAAGACGGTGGTGTTTCGCCGATGACTGCGGGCACGGTGCCGATCGAGCACCATCTCGACTTCGGCGCGACCCAGGCCAAATAAGTAGACTTATGTTTGCTTCCGCAGAGTACAGAGCAGCAAGATCCAGATTTTAACCACGTTTAGGCGATGCCCGCCGCCCACGTTCCCAAGCGGAAACCAAGAGGGAGCCCCAGATTTCGCGGTGCCGGCGGCGCGCAAAAACCGCAGGCCGCAAACGTTTGTAAACATTTCGATGCTAAGTTGCCGTCTATTGGCTTCGAACACCCGGCGGCAAGCATGAATACCCCTTCAACGAATGCACTCGCGGAGTTGGATTATAGCGCGATCGAGGATGCGCTTCAATCGACTGGAAAAGGCCGGCGCTTTCTGCGCGCCTATATCGAACGCAATCGCAGCTTCGAATCGCGCAGGCTGCTGCAGTCGATCTCGCGCCTGCATCGCGCGGCACTCGGCGAGCCGGGGCTCAATGCAGAGATAGCCCGCGACCTGTCCGCGGTGCTTCGCAGCGTCAACCGGCACCGTCAGACCGCATTGCGGTGCAATGACCCTTCGTTGCGCTCGGGCGCGTTCGAACGCGGTCTGGAAGAGGTCGAGTCCTGCCTTATCAGCCTGATCGAGTCGATCGAGGAAAAAGCCTTCGAGACGCTCGGCAGCCGCGCTATTGGCTCTCCCTTCGACGACGTGGAGGAGCTTTTCCCAGGCGGGCGCACCGCACAGCTTTTCGGCGAGCTGTCTTCTTATCTTTCAGACGAACCGCGTTAACCTGCCGCACGTACACCCATTGACACAGGTCAAGGATAGGCTTGGCCGCCCGCGCCTTGTGTACTAGACTCCTCGATGGCGTTTTCTGACCAATCGGGGCTGTATGAAGGGGAGTAGAGGGTGTTTGACGCGGCGCGGCGCCTGCATCGCGCTCCGGCGCGAGGCGATGGCGTTGTTTGGCGTCTTCGTCTTGCTCCTCACGATCCTCACCGGCTCCCTATCCCATGTGCACTACGGCGCGGAAGATGGGCTGGCGCTCCCCCTGAACGGCAGCAAGATGGCCATCTGCTCCGGTACGCGGATGGTATTCGTCGACAAGGATGGTAACACCATCCCCGTGGACCAGGAGCAAGGGCACGACCACGAGTGCGCTTGCTGCATGCTGATGCAGGCGAGCGCGGTCATGCCACCGCCGCCATATGCACCCAAGCCGCTTCGCGTTTCCTCCATCGAGATTTTGCAGCCCGGCAGCGCGCGGCATCTCGATGCAGTGGCGGTCTCAATCCGGCGCAATCGCGACCCTCCTTCCCAAGCCTAGCGTAGCCGGAATTTGACCGGCTTCCCAAGCGATGCGGACAAATGCCGGACCGGCGTTCTCCCTTCTGGGACGCGTTTCTGGCCGCCGTTTTCGCAAAGGACGCGCGAAGCAGCCCATTCTGCTTCGTAAGGATGCGAACTAATCCGGGAAGGTAGAAAGTTGCAAAAGGTACATGGTCACAATGTCTGTCCAATCAGGCATAGGGGCATCCGAACTGTCCTTACCGAGGACCAGCTTCGCAAGCTGGAGGGCGCCTCCCGCCGGAAATCCTTCAAGGCGGGCGAGCTTATCTTCATGGAAGGCGACATTACCACGCACTCGTTCATCGTGCTTTCTGGCGTGCTCAAGCTCACAAAAATTCATCCCGATGGCGAACGGCACGTTATCGGCCTGATGTTCCCCGACGATCTTCTCTGTGGAGCTTTCAAATCCCATCAGACCTGCTCGGCGGAGGCGGCAACCGATCTTGAGTTGTGCGCCGTTCCCCTCGAAAGCCTGTCGAGCCTTATCGCCGAAGCGCCAGGGTTGGAGCGCGTCCTGTTCCGCGCGGCCTTGAGCGAATTGGAGGGAGGTCACGATTGGATCTTGCTGCTGCGCGGATGCTCCGCCTATCAGCGTGTCGCGGGATTCCTGCGCCTGCTAGCCAAGCGAGGGCAGCAGGATGAGGCTGGCGGCGTGCGCTTTACTCTGCCGCTTTCGCGGGCCGAGATTGCAAGCTTCCTTGGGATAACCATCGAGACCGTCAGCCGGCAAATGACGTTGATGAAAAAGCAGGGAGTCATAGAGCTTCCGGCTAGCCGCGATAGCCGCGACGTGATCGTGCCCAATCTCGCACTTCTGGCGGCGCATGCGGAACGCGAGCAATTGGGAAGCACCGCAGGGGCTTTCAGCGGTTCGGCCAGCGCCTGTTCGATGGAAGCTGCCTGAATTTCCGGCGGGACTTCCCACAAAATGTGCCTTCCTCCCGCATTCTTTTTGGGGGAAAGGCCATTGTATTCGTGTATTCGACGATGGACGCGCCGCGCCCGGGGCAAGGAAGAAGCTCCGGCGCTTTCTCTGCGGCCAAATTTACGCGCAACGCCCGGACGAGCAGCATCCCTCTGCTCTTCCCCGCACGCTAGCGACGCGCTTAGTGGCTAGGCCCGCTTCCTGACCTTCGCCCTTGGCAGTTCCAGCTTCACCTTTGGAACGTCCATTGCTTCGGAACGTCCAAGAAGCCAATCGACGCTTACGTCGAGCCGGTCGGCGATTTCGGCCAGCCGGTAGACGTCGAGTGCTTTGAGCCCCGCGAAGTGAAGTTCGACCGCCGCGGCGCAAAGACGGTCATGATTCATCTTCCGAAGGCGGCATGCCTCCTCAAGATGATCGTGTAAAACTGAGAAGTCCGATTGCATGGCGCACACCTTTAGGAGCAGCGCGGCTGAAAAGAGCGCAAGCGATTGACGTACGCCGAACTCTATCAGCCCGTTAATATTTAGGCTAGGTCGGGAAGCATCACAAGAAGGTGAAATACGCTTCGTTCCTCGTGAGTTCTAGCAATATAGCTTGGGGTGCTTTTTCTTCTATTAACGCAGCGGCAAACTTTGATATTATTTCTACATTAAGACATGATCGGCAGCCGGCCTTGATAGAATATTCCAATGTCCTGAACCGTCTCCGGTTTCCCAGCACTCCGCTGGTGTGCGCCACGCGCCTTCAATTCCTGCTTGCGTTCCGCGATCATCAAACTAAGATCGCGGCTGAAGATCGAAGGTAGCAGCGATATTGAATGTCCAATGGCGATTTGTCTGCAAGCTTTCCGTAAGGCACTGAATTCAAACATGATGTGGTCTTTACCCGGCGACGCCTCGCTTAAATTTAACGCAAACTGGAAACAGATACGGTGTGTGGCGGGCTCTTTGCTCGCCGCAATGCTAGGGGCATTGGGGGCCTCACCGCCCGCTACGGCTGGGCCGGCGCTGCTTGTAGAGCCGTCTAGCGGGCTCGTTCTCTACGCGGAGGACGCCGATCTGCCTTGGCGCCCGGCTTCGCTTACCAAGCTGATGACCGCCTATCTGACCTTCGAGGCGATCCGCGACGGCAGGCTCTCGCCCGAGGATAGCGTCATCTGCTCACAGGCCGCGCAGAGCCAGCCTCCCAGCCGGCTGGGCATGCCTGTCGGCGGCCAGCTCAAGGTGGACCTAGCCGTGAAGGTCTTGATCGTCAAATCGGCGAACGACGTTGCCATGATGCTTGCAGACAAGATTGCGGGCAGCCAGGAGGCTTTCGTCGAGCTGATGAACAAGACAGCTCTGCGGCTCGGCATGACGAACACGCATTTCGTCAACCCGAACGGCTTGCCGGTGTTCATTGCCGAGAATGTCGAGGGTCCCGACCAGTCGGTTACGTCGGCACGCGACATGGCTATCCTTGCGAGCATGATACTCAAGGAATTTCCGCAATATGCGCCGATCTTCTCCATGACGGAGGTAAAGATCGGCAACCGCATGGTAACCTCCCACAACAGCCTGTTGAAGCTCTATGACGGCGCGGATGGCATGAAGACCGGTTTCATTTGCGCGGCGGGCTACAATCTCGTGGCAAGCGCGACGCGCGATGGGCGCCAGCTTGTGGCCGTGGTGCTGGGCGAGAGTTCCGGCGGCGCGCGGACACTCCGGGCGGCGGGCCTCTTCGAGCACGGTTTTGAGATCTATCCGTGGAAGGCGGTGTTGGCGCCAACGCTGGCAACTTGGCCGGTTGCCACGCCGGAAGGCGCAAAGGCCGCCGATATGCGCAATATCGTGTGCAGGGTGGCCCATGTGGTGAAAGGCAAGAGGGGCAAGCGGCCTAAGCTGAGGCCGGGTCATCGCGCGCCCGGCGCAGGAAAGCCGCTCAGGAAAAGGCGGCCTCATGCCGGCACCATTCCTCCAATTCCGCCAGTGAAGCACGGCTAACGCTCGTCAATTGGTGCGCCGGTAACCTTGTCGCGGAGCGCTGTGGCGCGGATAGAGAAACCGGGAGGCGCCGCGCAGACGATAATCCCGGATAGCCGCAAGCGGCTTCCGGGATGGTGGTTCTGTTGGATTTGGCAGGTGCGGCGAGGGCGGCCAAGGATGTGCGCCGCGTCAATGCCGCCGGAAACGCTGGTGCGCCTCCAACGGAATAACATTGGGCTCAACACGAAGAGCCTGCACGAGCGCCTGCTCCTGAACCTCTGGGATCTGACAGGCAGGTGCCACCCGCGAGAAAGCTGTACGCGGCACTGGGCTCGACAAGCTCCAAAGCGCCTCGAAGCTGGCATTGGCCTCGGCGATAATGCGCGGCGTGCCGTCGTCGGCCCGGTCCATGGCGCTGCGGGAATCCTCCAAGCGGCGCATCGAATCGCCGGTCCAGCAAAGCGTTCTGCCCAGCGTGAGGCGCTCGTGCGCGTCCAGCAGCGAGCGGTTCTTGGCCCAGCGGATAATCGCCTCGGGAGCCTGCCTGCAAGACCCGTTCAACGCTTGCCCAAGCAAGTTCAGCGCTTCCGGCGGGGCGATTTGCGTAAATATGATTCGAACTTCCAGCGACATGGGCTGAAAGCGGCCAAGGTTCATCGCCAGAGCCTGCGCCGGGGGCGAAGCAGGCGAACGGGCGATCAATGTGACCGTGCGGCTCTCCAGATCAGCCTGCTGTTTCAGCCCCAAACCATACACATCGAAATAAGGGTCAAAACGGCTAGCAGCTTGAAGCGGAGAAATTGAAGGAAGATCATCGAAGTGCGAGGTGATGCTCATTTCACTCATCCGGGCTGTTGCAAACCGCGCCATCGCGTGGCTCTCGCTTTGGTAAACCAGCATGGTTAAATATCCTTTGAGATCGCTCCTCCTTTACTCGTAAATTTTTGAACGCGGATTGTAGGTTTTTGAACGCGAAGTAATTTTACGGTTGTGGTACGCAATATCGCTACTTGCGGTTGCGTTGTTTACTTGATCTCTACTATACCGTGCTGCCGATAGCGTTGGACGATGCACTGGCACCTGCCGCGGATGGCGCATACCGCTCAATAGACGCGCTAATTTCTTCCACGACCTCGGTGACAAGGCCTTTGTCGTCGCCCTCGGCCATGACACGGATCACTGGCTCCGTCCCGGATGGCCGGATGACGACCCGGCCCGTCTTGCCAAGCCGCACCCTGCCCGCATCCACGATCTGCTTCACGGCATCGCTTTCCAAGGGATTGCCCCCTTTGTGGCGGACGCTCTTCAAAAGCTGCGGCACCGGTTCGAAACGGCGGCAAACCTCGCTCACCGGCTTCCCGCTCTGAATCACAACGCTCAGCACTTGCAGCGCCGTCAGCAGGCCATCGCCGGTGGTGGCGTAGTCCGACAGAACCACATGGCCCGATTGCTCGCCGCCCACATTGTAGCCGCTGCGCCGCATCTCCTCGACGACATAGCGGTCGCCGACCTTGGTGCGGACCAGCGTCAGGCCAAGCTCGCCGAGGTAACGCTCCAGGCCGAGATTTGACATGACAGTGGCCACGATGCCATTTCCCTGGAGGCGTTTCGCATCCCGCCAGCTTGAGGCGATCACGGCCAGGATCTGATCGCCGTCGACAAGCTGGCCGTGCTCGTCGGCAATGACGACGCGATCCGCGTCTCCGTCGAGCGCAATGCCCACATGCGCGCCGGTTTCGACCACCTTGCGGCAAACGGTCTCAGGTACGGTCGAGCCGCATTCGCGATTGATGTTGCGGCCATCCGGGGTCACAGCAAGGGAGGTCACCTCCGCGCCCAGCTCCCAAAGTGCGGCGGGAGCCGCCCGGTAAGCCGCGCCGTTCGCGCAATCGACGACAACCTTGAGGCCGTTCAGGCTTACGGTGCGGTCGAGCGTGCGCTTGGCGAATTCCACATAGCGGTCGTTGGCGCCATCGATGCGCTTGGCCTGGCCGATGCGGTCGGGTTTGGCGAGGAACTCATCCATATTGCCCAGAACGTTGGCTTCGATCGCCTCCTCGACCTCGTCGGAAAGCTTATAGCCGTCCGGCCCGAAGAGCTTGATGCCGTTATCCTGGTAGGGATTGTGGGAAGCGGAAATCATGACGCCCAGATCGGCGCGCAGCGAGCGGACCAGCATGGCGACGGCGGGCGTCGGGATTGGGCCGAGCTGCACGACATCCATGCCGACCGACGTAAAGCCCGAAACCAGCGCCGCCTCGATCGCATAGCCCGAAAGCCTGGTGTCCTTGCCGATGACCACGCGGTGCCTGCGGCTGCCGTTAGTGAACATGTAGCCCGCGGCCATGCCGACCTTGAGCGCGATGTTCGCGGTCATAGGATGGGTGTTCGCCTGCCCCCGGATACCATCTGTGCCAAAAAGCTGCCGTGCCATTATCAGACCTTGCCTTGCCGACACGCAATAAAATAGGAACGCCTGGCGCGGGTGCGCCCGACCATGCCTTTTACCCTATGCGGTTGTCGGAACGATGAAGTTGGGAGCGGCGATTTCGGGGCGCGCTTTGGCAATTCCTTATGGGATTCCTCAAGGGGCTGGCTCGTTGCCGGTCCTCTTGGCGCTATCCGTTTCGCCTCTCCATTGTTTCCAGGATGCTAAGAATTCTGTGTGGCGACATTCGGGCCGCCGCGAATCGCTTGCCAAAGCGAAAGCGCCTGCCGTGTCTCCTGAACGTCGTGTACCCGGACGATCTGCACGCCCTGCGAAATCGCATCGAGCGCCGCGGCCACGCTCCCCATGACGCATTCATTAGGCCCCTCCGCACCTGTGGCCTTTTGAACGGACGACTTCCGCGACGCCCCAACCATGAGCGGCACGCCGAGGCCATGGAAAATAGACATGCTGTGTAGCAGCGACATGTTATGCGCAAACGACTTGCCGAAGCCGATGCCGGGATCTGCGACAATAAGCTCGCGGGGCAGGCCGGCGCCAACGGCCGCGGCGATGCGGCCTTCCAGGAAATCGTAAACCTCGATCACCACGTCTTTATAGAGCGGGTTGTCCTGCATCTTGTCCGGGTTTCCCTGCGCGTGCATGAGAACGGCGGGCAGCTTCAGCTCCGCAGCGACGCTCAGGCTTTCGGGGGCAAATGCCAGGGCCGAAACGTCATTCAAGACGGCCGCACCGGCAGCGGCCACCTCGCGCATGACTTGCGGTTTCCGGGTGTCGGCCGAAAGGGGAACGGACAGGCCGGCGAGCCCTTCGAACACCGGGAGAAGGCGCTGCAATTCCTCCTCCTGAGGCACGGACTGGGAGCCGGGGCGGGTGGATTCCGCGCCAACGTCGATGAAATCGGCGCCATCGGCTATAAGCTTCCTGGCATGCTCAATCGCTGCCTCGGGTTCCAAATGGTCGCCGCCATCCGAAAAGCTGTCCGGCGTCACGTTCACGATGCCCATGATGCGCGGGTCCGCCATGGAAACGCCGGCAATCGCGGCGCGCGGCGCGGAAAGCCTGTCGAGCAGCTCCTGGACGCGAGGCTCGTCGATGGCCTGAATGGTGGCGAGGCGGACGATGGCGTGGTTGACGTTGCCGGGCTCGCCTTCCCAGAGGCGCACAGCGGCAAAAGCGATTGCGGAGTTTCCCGCAAGCGGAAGTGCCGCGCCTAGCGCTATCGCCTGCTTTGCAACGGTCCCATAAAGCAAGCCTACCGGTTCCAAATATATGCCTGGCCATCCCAGTCTCCCGAAAAATACAATCCCGCCGAAGGAGGGGACGCGCTTTACCAGCGCGCGAATTCGATACACGGCTTTTGAGGGGACCTCAAGGGTGGACCGGCATGCGCTGGCGCCGGCCTTCCAGGATGCGGATTGAAGGCCTTGGAATAACACAAAGTTTACTCTCCTGCCTGCTCCGGTGGCTCGTTTGGGGGGAGGGGGCGAACGGCCGCTTTCCAAATTTGAAGTAATTTAGCAGAAATATCTTGCATAAGCGTTAAGTGTGGTATGCGGCATGATGTACATGCGACAATTGCACAGAGGTCATCGGACGGGGGTCCCATTTCCGCGCGGACATGAAAGCTATGCGGCGGGAATCCCATTTTCTCGTCTATTAGAAGCATTGCGGTGCGGAACCTTGGCGCAAATCCATCCGTACCGGGATAGGTTCGAGCCTGTCCCGCCAGCGGTGGACGGCATTTCCGCCGGTTGGCTTTTTGCCACCCGCCCTCATTTGACGCGGGGCGGCGCCAGACGGGCAATTTAAATTAAGCAGCGGGAGCATACGATGCCTCAAATCGACATTCGCGTTTTCGACCCGCAAAGCGCGTGCCCAGAGCTTTGGGCTTCGTTCCATGCCTGCCGCCGCGCCACATCTGAAGAGTTGCGGCCCGGCGATCCTGTGCTGAGCGATGCGGAATTCGAAGCCGATGCTCGCCTGCCCGATCCGCTTCATGAGTCCGTGCGTTGGGTGACTCTCGCGGGGGACCATGTAGCCGGCTTTGCCAGCGTCTGGTTCCGAAAGGCTGGGACACTGGATGCCGCCGCACACGCTCAGCATCTATTTGCAGGCGGGGCCGTGCACGCGGAGGCACGGCGGCAGGGCGCAGGCACCCTACTCTTGCGCGAGGTGCTGGGCCTCATGCACAGGCTCGATAAGACCGTGCTGACGCTGAGGACACATGCCGATGCGGGCCATGCCTTTCTGACGCAGGCGGGAGCTTCCGCGAAGCTCTCGACCGTATCGAGCCGGGCCATTCTCAAGGAACTCGACTGGAACCTCCTGCGCGAGTGGGAGGCGGCGGCCGGGGATTCCGGCCTTGCATGGGAGCGCTATGCAGGCCGGGTGCCGCGCGAGGCGATCCTGGCGCTGCTGCCCGAACTCACGGCTCTCTTTGCCGATGTGCCGCGAGGCGGGCTTGAGATCCCGCCGCCCCGCGTTGAGATCGAAGGCTACGACGAGTGGTACGAGACAGCCGCGCGGACGGGCGGCGCGCACCATCTCGTTCTGCTGCGCGCTCCAGATGGCGGCGTCGCGGGCCTCACCGAGGCCATCTGGGACGCCAGGACGCCCAGCCTTATCTATCAGCAGTTTACCGCCGTGGCCCGGCCCTGGCGGGGGCGCGGCCTTGCCAAGGCGATCAAGGGGGCTTTGCTGCAGCAGGTGAGGGAGAACCATCCGGAGGTGGAGGCGATGAACACCGTCAACGCCGAAACGAACACCGCAATGCGCTCGATCAACATGCGCGCGGGCTTCAAGCCGCACCGGCACTTCGTTGAATATCAGGCCGGCCGCGATGCCCTTGATCTTTGGAGTTCTGCACGCGCGCGCAGTAAACTAATTATTACGTGAATTACGGTGGAAAAAAAGACTTCTTGCTCTTTTCCTGGGCATGAATCATAAGTTACGCAGCTTGCGGATATAGCAGGTAAACGGTATCACCGAGGGTAGGCGCGTTTCCTGTATTTGGCTTGGCGTCCCCAACAGCAGTATGGAACAGGATTATGGAAGGTACTGAACCCAATCTAACCTCATGGACGGCCGACATCGTATCGGCCTATGTCGCACATAACGTAATCAGCGGCGAGAAACTCCCGGAATTCATCGGTTCCGTCTATACGGCGTTGAGCAAAGCTTCGACGCAGGGCGCCGAGCCGCCAAAGGTGGAATTGAAGCCGGCCGTGCCGGTCAAGAAGTCGGTGTCGTCAGAGCACATCGTCTGTCTTGAGGACGGGAAGAAGTTCAAATCTCTCAAGCGGCACCTGCGGACTCATTACGATATGTCCCCCGAGGAATACCGGGAGAAGTGGGGCCTGCCCCGCGATTACCCGATGGTGGCGCCGGCCTATGCCACAGCGCGTTCAAATCTCGCCAAGAGCATGGGCTTGGGGCGGCGTGCCCAGGCTGAGGGCGGTTCCGGTTTGAACGGTGCCGCGCAGCCCGAGACGAAGCCGGCGAGGGGCCGGCGTGCCGGGGCCGTCGCGAAGGGCGCACGGAAATAGTACAGGGAGTGGGCGCGGCTTGCGCCCCTCTCTTTGGCTAATGTGAAGGACGCCGAGGGGCCGGATGCGGCTTTTCCGGCGTTTTTTGTTGCGTTCCGCCTGCCGTGCGGAGACGATGAGCGCGATATGGGAAGCCCGCGCGCGAAACTCAGGCGATGAGTTGCAGGCCCGCGACGCGCTCGTAATAAGCACTTCCGCGCATCAAATCGTGATGCGTTCCCACAGATTTGACCGTGCCGTCCTCGATCAGCGCGATCTTGTTCGCTTGGCGCACCGTGGAGATGCGGTGAGCGATGACGATAATGGTCTTCTTCCCGGCCTGTGCGTGCATATAGGCGCGAATGAGTTCCTCATTGTCGGCATCGAGGGCCGACGTTACCTCGTCGAAGAGGAGAATGGGGGCGTCCTTGATGATGGCGCGCGCAATGTTGATCCTTTGCGCCTGACCACCCGAGATCAGTGCGCCCAGTTCTCCCACATCCGTATCGTAGCCCTTCGGCAGTCCGGCGATATACTCGCTCATCCCAACCGCTTGGCACGCGTCGTCAATCGCCTGCTGCGAAACGCCGGAATGCCTTAGCGTGAGATTGTCGCGCAACGTGCCGCTGAATATGAAGTTGGACTGGCCGACATAGGCAATGAGGTTGCGCAAATCGGGCACAGGAATCGTTTCAACCGGCCGGCCGCCAATCAGAATGCGCCCCCGCTGCTCACGATGAAAACGCATCAGCAGCGACATAACCGTGGATTTTCCCGCTCCCGAAGGCCCCACGAGCGCGACCATCTCTCCAGGCTTGATGTCGAGCGATAGGTTTTTCAGGACCTCCGCGTCCTTGCCATAGGAGAAGCAGACATTCTCAAGTTTGATCGGCATGCCGGTTCCGCTGGGAGCCAGAGCAGGCACTTGCGGAGCCTCAACTTCTTCCCGGTCGGGCTCGTTGTCGTCCAGCAGGGCGTGCACCATGCTGACACCGACAAGCGAGGTCTTGAGCGAGACGCGAAGCTGGCTCAAGCGCCGCGCGGGATCGAGCAGGAGCAGAAGTGCGGTGATGAAAGAAAGGAAGGTGCCCGGATCGTATGTGCCGTAAACGGAGCGGTAGCCGGCGTAAAGGATGGTCAGGCCAATCCCGACGCCGCCAACTGTATCCATGATGGGGACTGGCGCGGTTTGCAACGCGGAGACGCGGTTGGAACGGTCCTTGATGCTTTCGATGACGGCGCCGACTTCCGACGTGATGACAGGCTCAAGATTGTAAGCCTTGATGACTTTGACGCCTTGCACAACCTCGCGCACATGCTTGTTCAACAGCGCGACGGAAAGCATCTCCTGCTCCATAAGGGTCTTTATCCGCTTGAGAAGCCGGGTAATGCCCAGGAAAACGATGGGGACGCCAAGGAAACAAATGAGCGTCAGCGTCCAGTCTTGCGCCATCATCACCGCGACCAGCGAGACAACGGCGGCACCGTCGCGGGCACCGTTCAGGACCGTCTGATTGAGGATGGCGCCGATCGAGTTTGCGCCCATGCTTACGCGCATAATGAGATCGTCCGAGGAGTAGCGTTCGAAAAAGCGAACGCGCTGCGCGAGGATGTGGGCGAACATCCGCTCCTGGGTCCGGGCGACCATGTCGTTGGCGATGCGCGCGGAAAGCACGGCCTGCCAATAGGACGACGCGCCCTTCGCGATGAACAAGCCGACGATCAGAAGGAAGAGCGGGATGAGAAACGCCCCCTCCTTCTTGACGAAGAAGTCGTTGACGACGTCCCTGACCAGCCACGCAGCAGCCGCAGTGACGTAGGACGCAACAATGATAAGGGCCAGAATGAGCCCGTACTTGTACTTATAGAGCGGGAAGTATTCCCTGAAAATTGACAGAAAAAGGCGAAAGTCGCTGTCGCCGAAGATGTTAAATAAGGAGAAGCGGCTCTTATTGAAGATTGCCATATGTAAATTCCACCGGACAACGCGGCATTGCAATGCCGCTTGAGGGGCATAAGAGCAATGGGTTTGACGGTCAAGAGTTTTAAGCGCATGCAACCGCGGTGTGACCGGAATGCACTATGGCGCAAACCGAGGCGGCGGTATTCTCCCAGGTGGTAAGTTGCTCGCGGATACCGTCTGGCAGTTCGACGGGGCTTTCGATCATCTGGCGCAGAGCATCCCGCAGAGAGCCGGGTTTGCTGTGATCGAAATACACAGCGAATTTGCCACCTGCCTCGGGCATCGATGCACAGTTGGCGCACAGGACCGGCTTCTTGAACCAGAGGCTTTCGCCGATCGGCAGCCCCCATCCCTCGACGAAGCTTGGAAAGACGGAGAATTGGCAGGATCGATAAAGCAGCTCCAGCTCCGCATCGCTGGGATTGTGGATAATCGTGACGGCTTGGCCTGCATCCTGAGCCATCAGGCGCTGGAATTTTTGTATCTCGCTGGCTCCGCGCCCCGCAGCTCCGCAAATGACGGCATGTGGCATGCTGACTCCTTGTTTGTACAGCTCGTGCCAGGCGCGTAACAAACCCAGGGCATTCTTCCTATGATCGAGGGTTCCAACGCACAGCATGAACCGTGTTTTAGCCAGGCGGCGAACTTCCTCGCCGATGCCTGTTCCGGCATTCCCGGAGGCATTCTTGAACTCGTGAGGAAGATCGGCGATGTGAATTTCCCTGTGTACACCTTTGCCATGCAGATAGGACAGAAGCTCACCCTTCGAATATTCGGAAATCGTGCATATCGTGTCTGAATTCGCCGCAATATAGTCGATCCACGCGCAAAAGCGTTTGCTCCTGCCGGGCGCGAACTGAGGGTGCGTAATTGGGATGAGGTCGTGAACAAACGAGACCGTTTTGCACGCGAAGTGCCTCGCCAGCTCGTGAATTTCACGGTACTTCGCGCTCCAGCCAACCCCCATAATGACGATGATATCGCCCTTTTTCAGCTTCAGCGGAGCCAGACTCGATGGTTTAGGAGACCGGGCCTCCATTTCTAAATCGGCTTGAGACCTTTTTGAATGTGCCCACCGCAATTTCCGGTGCATCGTTCTCAGGAGAGAGCTTAATGGATTGGGCCGGTATTTTTGGGAGAGCGTCCGGCCCCAGGCATCCCCGAAACCCGGATACTCAAATCGCATCGCGAAATCCGAATAGCTGTGCGCCTGCCGCAAAAACGATAGGTCCGCAGCCGCATACTCTCCGGAAAAGGAATCTCTTACGAGCCCCCAATACCTGCCTTCTTCATCGAACCTGATTATATTTTCCAGTACGCTTGTAGCTACCCGTTGAATGCCGGTTACGCTTTTATTTTTGAGCGCATGCCCCACAACATCGGTGATATCGAAATAGACGTTGCCCTCTCCAGCAAACCTCCGGGCTACCGGAGCAAGAGATGTTAGCATGTGCCTTCCTCCCGATCTCCAAGCAGGCGCACCTGAGATAGCTGCCTGCGGCCGGTGCTTAGCCGGGTATGAATGGAGTCCGCTCGCTTTTCGGAAAATGCATACGCTTCGTAGCTGGGGGGAGGCTGGTGGCGCTGGCGGTATCGCCGGCGCCGCGCGGCTCGTGTCCGATGTCAGCCCGCCGTTTTTGTCTCTGCGACGGATGGTTGCGTCCAGCAGCGGCACCGCAAACTCAACCTAAGCGCGCGCTAACGCGATATTAAACCAGCCGGGCGTATACCAGACCGAAGGCAAGCTCGACATGGAATCGCAGCGCAAAATGGAAGCGGCTTTAGCCGGCACGTCGCAGAAGCAGCGGGTGGAGAAACCGGAGCCCGCCGAAGACGCCGCGCCTGAGCTGCCCTTCGTCCCGGATGACGTTCTCGACCAAATCCTCGCAAACGCCCTGGCCCAGCAGGCGCTTAACGAAATGCTGCGGGATAACGGCGTAGAGGAGACCATCGACCTTCTCGACAGGGAGGCGCAGCGGCAGGCGGTGGCGGAATTCGTCGTCTTGGCGCGGAAGCAGCAGGAAGAGAGAGATGCCGAGCCTGAGGAAGTCCCCGACGAGTATCCGGAAATCTCCGACGACCTCGTGCTGTTCGTCGTTAGCGAGCCGCGGCTCCACGATCAGCTCAGCGATATCATGCGGCAGAAGGGTCTTAAGGGCGAGCCCAGCGAGCTGACGTTCGAAAATCTGCGCGCCGTCGTCGCCGAGCTGATGGAGGAGAGCGTGGACTTGGCGGCAATTGCGCAGCAAGAAGGGTCGACGCCCGCGCCGCAGCGGGATGGCGGCCAGAAGCGTCGCCATTGGTGGGAGTTCTGGCGCTGAGGTTCGCTCCTTCATCGCTCCATCCAGTACAGCATTTCCATTCGCCAGAATAACGTCAGGCACAAAGCGCCGATGATAAAAGCTTAAATAAAGGTTGTCTCTGGTACGCAGTCGCATATGGTTAATTCAGATAAGGTAAATTCAGAGTCGACATGATTGTTTTCGCCGCATTTCCGCGAAATTTTCCTCGATTTAGGTCGATTTCTGCGGTTGAAAAACCCCGTTAAATATAATTACAACGGTGCAATTAACCAAGAAGCGGCGCATTTGCTTCTCTCCGGTGCGTCCGCTCCACGAAAATTTTTAGCTCAAAATCAAAGCCTTGCTGGGCGCTTAAAGCATTGGCAACAAGTTTCGGCGTATTGTTGCACCCGATGGAACGGGCGCGCCGCGCGGAACCGCCGTGGAATTCGTTAATTGCGCTGCCAGTAGAGGTTGAGTGATATGGCGGAAATTGTTTGCTTTCCGGTCCGGCGCCTGCCCGGCCGCGAGCGGCGGTACCCTGAGCGTAAGGTTGAGCAGTTAGGCGAGTTCCTGGAGCAGCAGCCTCTCCACCCGCGAGGAGAAGGCGAAAGACAGATGGCCAAGGCCCATCTCCGCGATCTCCTGGCAGCCTTCGATACGGCTCGAAGTCTGTGGGGCGACAAAATTGTCGTGCGCGCTCCAGACGTTGACGAAGGGCACCGGGATCGCCTCGCCCTCCGCCAGCGCGGCGAGCCAAGCCGAGCCTGGTTGCATCTCGCGGGCGTTGCGGCCGGGGCCGAAATAGGCGAGGCGGGTGCCGTGATGCGGGCAGGCCAGCGTGATGAGCTTGGCCACGCGGGCGGTGCCGTGCTGCTTGAGGTAGGCGCGCGCGGTCAGGCCGCCCATGCTGTGCGTTACGAGCACGAGCCTGCCGGTGGCGTTGTCGCGGAGACAGTCTTCAATATCGCGGTGAAGCTGCGCGGCGAGGGTATCGATGCTGGCGAAGGGAGGCTCAAGGCTCACCGCCCAGGCGCGAATGCCATGCCAGCGCAGCCGGCGCATGAGCCACCACCACAGGCCGCGATTGCAGACATAGCCATGCACGAACAGCACCTGCGGCTTGTTCGTCAGCAGCGGGCTTTGTCCGGCGGCGGTCATGAACAGACGGTGGAAAGGTTGGACGAGGGCGAAAAGCGCGAAATAGGCCGCGCATTCGGCGGCTATGGTGCCAAGCGGAGCCCGGGGCCGGGCGATGGCGAAGGTGAGCAGCATCAGGGTGGCGTGGAGTGCAAACAGAATGACAATGGAGAGCGCCGCGGCGCACCCAATGCCCGCCCCCAGTAGCTGGACCGCGACAAAAATGCCAATCAACTCAATGGCTAATTTCCAGCGAAGCGCGGCCGCCACCATCTGCGTTTTCCGTTTTGGAGCAGGCCAAGCAGGATCCTGGCGCTCGCCTCGGGCTTGACCGGGGCATCCCCAGACCGGCGTACTAACCCTTTATCGAGGTTTCGGCGCGTTCTATGACCACCGTGCCCTTGTTCGTTGGCAGCGAAATGCGCTCGACCAGCCAGAATTTGGGCTTGGCCATCTTTTGGAACACGATTTCGAATTCGATCCTCTGGAAGGCCTGGCCGGGGATCGGGGCATAGTCCACCTCGCAGACTGCATAGGAGGCCGATTGTTGAGCTTCGCCCCCGCGCTTCGGACGCAGCTTCAGATCGAAGCGAGCCTTCCCTGTGAAGATCGGCAGCACATGGTTGCATGGGTTGCCGGACGGGGAATGCGGCCTCAAGGACGCCACGAGCATCGCCGACAGGGGATCGAAAACGCCCCGCATGCGCGTGTTGATTGTCTCCTCGGAGCCGCCGTCGCCCTTGAAATGGACATCGATCACGCCTTGCTCGCCGCCCGAAAACGCAAGCTGGAAGCGCTCCGGCGTAAGCTTTACGCCCGCCTTGGCGCCCGACGCCGACCCTCGAATCTTTGTGCTGTCGAAAATAGTGCCCACATCCGCCGACACCTCAACCTGGTAATGCTTCGCGTCGAACGACGTGTGCAGCACCCCTTCACCGGCAGGTATGCCGCTGACGTTCACCGTGTAGCGCGAAACCATGCCTTCCGCGCCAGCACTGGAAGACAGCGCCACGAAGGCAAGCAGGACGGTCCCAAAGCAGGGCAGCACAAAATCTAGTTTCGGATTCAATTCCATCGCCCCCAAGCCGCCGCTCAACCTCGTGTTGCCGGCAGCCTCTCCCAAACATTTTCCCGATAGCAGGTTGCAGATCTCATTGTTCGAAATATGAAGAAGCAGCAGCTTTGCTGTGGCCGTTTCATCTAACCCTCAGATGCTTGGCCGGGCACCTAAAGTTCATTTGCTACTTAAAGCTGCGTCTTCATGCAAGCCACGATCCGCTATTTACCCCTGATGTCGGGCGTTTGCCACAACAGATGCTGTCCTCCGTCAAGCGCGACGATCTGTCCGGTCATGGAGGGCGCGCGCAATACGAACAGCACGGCATCGGCGATTTCTTCCGGAGTTGTGCCATGACCTAACGGCATGGTGCGGCATTCCCGCTCGAAATCGGTCTGGCTCTGATAAACGCTGCCGAGGGCGGGGCCGGGGCCGATGGCGTTGACGCGGATGCGCGGCGCCAGCGCCTGCGCCATCGTCCGGGTGGCCGCCCAGAGCGCCGATTTACTGAGCGTGTAGGAGAAGAAGCGCGGGTTGGGGCGCAAGACCCGCTGGTCTATGATATTGATAATATTGCCGCTCTCGCCATCGGGAAGTTGCGCTGCGAAGGCTTGTGCAAGAAAGACGGGCGCTTCCAAATTGACGGCCATATGCTCGCGCCAGCTCTCCGGCGAAAGGGCTGGCAAGCGGTTGTCCGCGAAATGCGATGCGTTGTTTACGAGGCAGGTTAGCGGCCCCATCGTCTCGCAAATCTGGGGGATAAGTGCTTCAACCTCCGCAAGTTTCTCCAGCGATGCGCCGAAGCACGCGGCCTTTCCGCCTGCGTGAGCGATCGCGGCAACCAAGTCCGCCGCTTCCTCCTTGGACCGGTTGTATTGTATGGCTACGGAATAACCGGATTCGGACAAACGGAGAGCTATGGTTTTTCCAATACGGACGGCGCCTCCCGTTATGAGTGCAAGTTGCATCGTCAGCGTTCCCGCGAATTCATTTATTGGTTCTATACTTCTCCGCAATCCATGATTACGGACACGCCACCCGGTGCCGGTTAAGCCATTTGTCGAGCGCATTCCATAAGCGGCGGATCGTTTCGACTGTCGCAATGTAGACGAGTGCGGCGGCCAGATAAGCCTGGAAATCGTAAGTTCTCTGGAACGCCAATTTGGCCGTCGCGAGCAGGTCGTAGACGGTAACCACGCTCGCCAGCGCGCTTGCCTTCACCATCATGATAAGCTCGTTGCCGAAGGGCCTCAGCGCAAGGCCCGCCGCCAGGGGCAGGATGATCCGGCGCGCCGCAAGCACGGGCGGCATGGCTGCGGCGCGTGCCGCCTCGATCTGGCCCGCGGGCACGCTGCGGATCGCGCCGGCAAATATTTCGGTCTGATAGGCGGCTGTGTTGAGCGTGAAGGCGAGGAGCGAGCAGAGGAACGGATCGCGGAACAGCCACCACAGCCCGGTCGCGGACAGCGCTGGTTGAAACTGAGCGGAGCCGTAATAAAAGAGGAAAAGCTGGGCGAGCAGCGGCGTGCCGCGAAACAGGTAGGTGTAAGCGAAGAGTGCGCCGCTGACGGGCTTCGAGGCAAAGACGCGGCCCAGCGCGGCGGGCACCGAGATCACTAGCGCAAGGGCAACCGAGCCGAGCGCAAGCTCAAGCGTCACGGCGAACCCTTCCAGCATGCGCGGGCCGAAGCGCTCGAACAGGTCCCAATTGATCATGCCGGCCCCTTCCAGCCGCGCCCGGCAATCTTCTCGGCGCGGGCGATGGCGAGCGTCGAAAGCGCCGTCATCAGCAGATAGAGCACGCAGGCGATGGCGTAGAACTCGAACGGCCGGCGCGTGCGCTCCACCGCGACCGAGGACATGCGCAACAGGTCGTTGAGCGCGATCACCGAAACAAGCGAGGTGTCCTTGAGCAGGGAAAGCCAGTTGTTGCCGAGGCCGGGAAGCGCCATGCGCAGCATCTGCGGCGCGATCACACGGCGGAAGGCGAGCCGCGGGCTCATGCCGAAGCTCCGCGCCGCCTCGATCTGCCCGCGCTCGACGCCATGCAGCGCGGCCAGCAGCACTTCGCTGGCATAGGCCCCAAACACCAGCGAAAGCGCGGCCGCACCCGCCCAGAACGGCGAAAGGTTCACGTCGATGGGAAGGCCTGTGGCAGCGGCCAGCTTCCGGCTCAGGATTTGCGCACCGTAATAGATCAGGAGCAGCGTCAAGAGCTCCGGCAGGCCGCGGAATATCGTGGTGTAGGTCTCGCCGAGCGCCCTCTGCCAGGCGCGTTTCGAATCCTTGGCGAGTGCGGCGGCCAGCGCGAAGGCGAGGCCGATGGGCAGCGTTGTCAGCGCGAGCCCGATGGTCATCGCCGCGCCCTGCAAGAGCAGAGGCCCCCATTGGATCAACAGCCCGCCCACGCTTGCCACCCGCTACGCTCTAGAAAACCGGAAAAGGAAAATACTTCGCGTTGATCTTGGCGTAGGTGCCGTCAGCCACGATGCCGTCGATTGCGCTGTTGAAGCGTTTCATGAGTTCGGCGTCCTCCTTGCGCAGAGCAATGGCGATGCCCGATCCGAAATAGGCCGCATCGCTCAGCTCGCCCTGTGCCATCTCGCAGCACGCTCCGTCGGGCGACTTTAGCCAGTCGTAGGCGGCAAGCTTGTCGTAAAGCACATAGTCGATGCGGCTGGCGGCAAGGTCGCGATAGGCGTCCGCCACCGTGTTGTAAAGGCGGACGATGGAATGGCTGTATTTGTCGTCCATGAAGGCGGCGTGGTTCGTCGACGACTGAACGCCGACCGTTTTGCCGGCCAGCGCTTTAGGCGAAAGGTCTTTCACGTCCGTACCCTTGCGGACCACAAACACGCTTGGCGAGTGGTAGTAGGGCTTGGTGAAGGCGACCACCTTCGCACGGTCGGCGGTGACGTTCACCGAGGCGGCGATGGCGTCGTATTTGTGCGCGAGCAGCGCGGGGATGATGCCTTCCCAGTCCTGCGCCACGATTTCGCATTCCGCGCCCATCTTGGAGCAAAGCGCGTTGGCGATGTCGACATCGAAGCCTTCGAGCTTGCCGTCGGAGTTGATGGTGCTGAAAGGCGGGTTGGTGCCTTCGCTGGCTATGCGCAGTTTGAGCTGCTCCGCCGGTGCCGCGAAAGGCAGGAGCAAGGCGCAGATGAGCGCCAGAATGCACCACGGATAAGCTTTGAGCATTGCCATTCCCTCTCTCCGTAAGCTGTCATTCACCCGCCGGAAAAGTAGCCTTCTGCCTGTCTGCCGTAAAGCCTCCAGGGCGGAGGACTCCAGGAATTGCTGGAGGCGCGGGCTCTGGGGCGAGGCGAACAACGCGGCCGATGCCCCCTCCTCCTCGATCCTGCCTTGGCAGAAAAACACCGTGCGGGCGGAAACGTCGCGGGCGAAGGCCATCTCGTGGGTCACGATAATCATGGTCCGGCCTTCCGCCGCGAGCGCCTGGATCGTGGCCAGCACCTCGCCCCGAAGCTCCGGGTCGAGCGCCGAGGTCGGCTCATCGAACAAAATCACGCTGGGATGTACGGCGAGGGCGCGCGCGATGGCCGCCCGCTGCTGCTCGCCGCCCGAAAGCTGGCTCGGAAAAGCATGTTCGCGGTGCGTAAGCCCAACCTTGGCCAAGAGTGCGCGCGCTTCTTCGATGGCTTCGGCGCGGGGGCGGCCATGCACATGGATGGGCGCCTCGATTACGTTGCCGAGCACTGTCATGTGGTGCCAAAGATTGAAGCTCTGGAAGACCATGGCCACGCTGCGCCTGATGCGCTCGATTTGCGCGCGGGCAGGGGGCCTGCCGCCGGGGCCGATGGTGATGCGCTCGCCATTGGCATGGATCTCGCCGAGGTCCGGAACTTCAAGCAGGTTCAGGCAGCGCAGGAACGTGCTTTTCCCGGAGCCCGAAGCGCCGATGATCGCCACGGCCTCGCCCTTGCGGGCGGCCAGCGAGACGCCCTTCAGCACCGGCGTGTTGCCGAAGCTCTTGGCGATGTTGCGGGCTTCAATCGCGATCCTGGCGTCCAACTTCATGGCCCTTTGCAGCGAAGCATTAACCCGGTCTCAACGCCCTGTTCCGGGAGATTCTCCCCTGTTCTAGTGCGTTTTGGGGCAATTGCCGGCATCCTCTTTACGGAGATTAGAATAGCAAGGCCTCCCTCGGGAAATCTTAATGACTGAATAAGCCATTGAAATGGCGTTTGAATTGAATATCGCCTCACGCCCGGCCCTTGCGAAAAATGCGCCGCCCAGGCAGCCAGCAGAGTGAATTTGGCGTTACATCGAGGCTCGCAACGGCTATCCCAGGCTGACGCGGCGGGCCCCGCGCGGCAAGTCTTTTGCAAAGATGCCGGACATGGCGCAGGATGTTACTGATATGACCACGGAAACCATCAGCGGCCGCACGGCGCTCATTACGGGCGCCTCGGCAGGTATTGGCAAGGCCTTCGCTGAAATCTTCGCCGCGAAGGGCTGGAACGTTGTTGTCACCGCGCGGCGCGCAGAGCGTCTCGAAGCCCTCGCTTCTGAGCTGGCGGCCAAGCACAAGATCGCCGCCACACCTATCGCGCTGGACCTCGCCGCTCCAGACGGCGTGCAGCGCCTTGTGGCAGAGACCGGCGCGCGGGGCCTTACCATCGATGGGCTGGTGAACAACGCGGGTTTTGCCGTGCCCGGTTATTACGCCCGCACCGCCTGGGCGGACCAGCAGCGCTTCCTCCAAGTGCTCGTCACCGCGCCGTGCGAGCTGACCCACGCGCTCCTGCCCGGCATGATCGAGCGGCGCTTCGGCCGCATCGTGAACGTCGCCTCGGTCGCGGGCCTCATCCCCGGCACGCCCGGCCACACGCTTTACGCTCCGGCCAAGGCGTTCATGGTCAAGTTTTCGGAGGCGCTGCTAGTCGAAAACCGGCAGCACAACGTGCTCACGACAGCACTTTGCCCCGGCTTCACGTATACGGAATTTCACGATGTGGCCGGCGTCAGGCAGCGGGTCTCCAAGTTCGGCAAGGCTTGGTGGAGCACGGCCGGGGAGGTGGTGGAGGCCGGCGACGACGGCGTCATGCGGGGCCGCTCCATCGTGGTTGTGGGCCGGCGCAGCAAACAGGTCGTGGCCCTCATGAAACTCTTGCCAGAACCCCTCGCGCTGCGCATGGTTGCCGGCAAGGCGCGCTCCTACCGCGCAGAATAGCGAGCAAATCATGCCGGCAGCCATTGTCATCCCAGCGCGCTACGGCTCGTCGCGTTTCCCGGGAAAGCCGCTTTTCCCCGTCGCCGGCACGCCGATGCTGGAGCGGGTCTGGCGCATTGCGAAAAGCGTGGCCCAGGCAACCCGCGTCGTGATCGCGACGGACGACGAGCGCATTCTCGCCGCTGCGCGCGGCTTCGACGCCGAGGCCATCATGACCTCGCCCAATTGCAGCAACGGCACCGAGCGCGTACATGACGCGGTGCAGCGCGCAGGCATAGAGGAGGACATCGTTCTCAACCTGCAGGGCGACGCACTGCTGACGCCGCCCTGGGTGCTGGAGGCGATGATCGATGAGATGATCCTCGACAGGACGCCCGATATCGTCACCCCGGCCGTGCGGCTCGCAGGCCCCGCCCTGGAGGAATTCCTGGCGCAGAAACAGGCCACGCCAGCGAGCGGCACCACAGTCGTTTTCGACCGGATGAAGAACGCGCTCTATTTCTCCAAGGCCGTCATTCCTTACATGCGCAAGGAAGGCCACTCTGGGATTCACCGCCATATCGGCCTTTACGGATACCGCAAGGCCTCGCTCGCGCGCTATGCCGGGCTTGCGCCAACGCCGCTGGAGCAGACCGAGGGGCTGGAGCAGCTCCGCGCGCTTGAGAGCGGCATGTCCGTTCGCATCGCGATTGTCGATTACCGCGGGCGCACGCACTGGTCCGTGGATGCGCCGGAGGATGTGGCCATCGCCGAGCTGATCATCAGGCGCGAGGGCGAGCTGCTGGCGCAAACCTCAGAGACCGGGGGCGCATGATGCTGCTCTTGCTCGCCCGCCACGGCAATACGTTCAACAAGGGCGACAAGGTCGTCTGGGTTGGCGCCCGCACCGATCTGCCGCTTACCGTGAAGGGGCGCGAGCAGGCGCAGGCGCTGGGCGAGGCGCTGGCGCCGTTTGCCCCGCGGATCAAGCGCGTCGTTGCAGGCCCGCTCCTGCGCACCCGCGAGCAAGCGGCTATCATATGCGAGGCGTCGAAGACCCCCTCACCCTGTCCCTCTCCCCAAGAGGAGAGGGGACGCTCGAACTGGCCGCAGCCTGACTCCCTCTCCCAGCCGCATCCGCTCGCGGATGCGGCGAGCTTGCGGGGAGAGGGCTGGGGTGAGGGGGGACTAGCCACCAGCCTGCTAGCCCCGCCATCCATCGACGAGCGTCTGCGGGAAATCGATTACGGCCTTTGGGAAGCGAAATCCTCGGAGGAAATCGAGGCCATGGGCGGCGGTGCCGAGCTGGATGCCTGGAACACGACCGGCGAATGGCCGCGTTCACCAGGCTGGACGCCCGCGCCGGAAACCATCGCGGCGAATGTCGCGGAGCTTGCCGGCGAGTGCGCTGCGGCGCTGGCCGATGGCGATGCGGCCTTGCTTGTCACTAGCAACGGCGTCCTGAAGTTCTTCCTGAAGCTCGTGCCGGGCGCGTTCGAGGATATGGCCGCACACGGTGCGCTGAAGGTCGCCACAGGGCATTGCTGCGCTCTGCGGTACAGCCCGCGCGGCTGGGAGGTGGTGTTCTGGGACCGCGCGCCGCCGCAAATCGCGCTTGAATAGCGGTGCGGGGGTGGTGCCTGGGTTGCGTTTCACACAACGCGACTCTCCCCCTCACCCCAGCCCTCTGCCGCGCAAGCTCGCCTTGGCGAGCTTGCCAATCAAAAGTATCCATATCCGCAAGCGGATATGGATGGGAGAGGAAGTCCCGTCGCAGCCCTTGAGAAGGCGTGCCCTCTCCCATTGGGAGGGACAGGGGAAATGCGCTATGGATAGGCCTCATCCCCCCGGCGGCAGCGCGGAAACTATTCCGCGTTCCAGGACTGGTAATCGCCGTCCGATTTGGGGCGGTGCGTCTCGCCCATGAGGCTGCCGGGCGGGTGGTAGGCTTGACCTGTGCCGGTCATGTTCCCGGTAGGCGGCTTCTGCCAGGGCCTTACGTGATAGGCTTCCTCTTCCGGCGGCGTATCGGTCGTGTAGTGCAGCCAGCCGAACCAGTCCGGCGGCACCGTGCTCGCCTCGGCGTAGCCGTTGTAGATCACCCAGCGGCGCGGCTTGCCGGCGGGGCCAAGCCCGCGCGTGTCCACATAATAGCGGTTGCCATGTTCGTCCTCGCCGGCAAACTTTCCGTACTTCTTCGTGTAGAGCCGCGTCGAGAACGTCGGACCATTCCACCAGGTGAAAATATCGCTGATCAAGCCCATGCGTTAGCCTACCCGCCTTCCATTTTCCGATGTTCTAAGCGAAACGGCGGGCGGCGTCCACCCGCGCGTTTCGCCTCGCATCATTTCACCAGCGCCGAGGCCTCGCGGAAGCGCGGATGCGCGGCGGTGCCAAGCCATTCGAAAATCGCCATTTCGGTGGTGACGATCTCCGCGCCGTGCCGCTCCATGCGGCGGATAGCGGTTTCCTTGTCTCTGGCCGGCGCGAGCCGATCGCATCGCGCGCCACGAACACGCGGCGGCCCGCGTCGATGAGGGCCAAGACCGTTTGCAGCACGCAGACATGCGCCTCGCAGCCGGTGACGAGGATATCCTGCCTGCCGTCAAGCCGCGCCATGAAGCCGCTGGCGGCGCAGGCGTCGAAGCTCATTTTGGCGATTGTGGCATCGGCGGGCGCCGCCAGCGCGTCAATCGTGGCACCGAGGCCGTTCGGATTCTGCTCTGTGAAGAGTGCGGGCACGCCGAGCAGTGCTGCTGCGTCGAGAAGGCGCTTGGCGTTGGCGATGACGCTGTCCGCGCCGTCGATGACGCGCATGAGGCGGGACTGAAAGTCGATGACGAGCAGGGCCGTGGATTCGGAATTCAACGTTCGCATGTCCTGGGCTTCCTTATCGAGGCGCTCCACACACAGGCGACAATATAAGCCCTGCCCCGGCGTCGAACGCGCCGGATGGCGGGCTTCCCAAAATCACGCGGCCAGCAAAGAGCGCAGGACGGCGCCCTATAGACCGTTCTTGCTCGACGGGCTCATCGGCTCGTTGAAGGCGTGCTCGTCCTCGGTCCAGCGCAGCGTGCCGTCGTAGCGGGTGCCCATCTCGATGCCGATGCCCTGGTGGAAGATGTCGCCCTCGACCTTGGCGGAGGATTGCAGCATCACGCGGCGGCCGCGGATTGTGCCCTTCACCTGGCCCTGCACGGTCACTTCCTGATTGGCGACGATGCCACCATTGATGCGGCCGTTCGCCGTCACCACGAGCGACGTGCAATAAATATTGCCCTCGATCGTGCCGTCGAGCGTCACGCTGCCTTTCGAAGACACGTCGCCGATAATGGTCAGGTCGTTGCTAATATTGGAGTCGCCGGTGGAATGAACGCTGCGGCCGGCTGCAATGGGCGATAAATTGGAGGGTTGAGCGTGCGGGAACGGTGTCGCCATGGGCTGCCTCTGAGCGTGACCATATACTGTTAATCGAACTTACTAAGCGGCTGCGCACCCGCGCGAGCCACGCATCTTCTACGCGGCCTTCCAGGGCATTTGCAAGGCAAAGCTTCGCCCTGCGTCACGATTTGCACGTCACCGGTTCCCTGCGAGCGCAGCTTCGATCTCGCGCTTCCGCCCGGCGTCGATGAAGAAGCGCTTTATTTCGGGCCTGCGTTCAAGCTGAAGCCGGTAGATGGCGCCGGCCGCGCGGGTGAATTCGCCTTGCCGGCCAAGCAGTTCCTCGCCCAGCGTCAGGATGCGCAGATTAGGCCAAGCCTTCTCCCTTATATGAACAACCTGGGCGAGAACCTGATCCGCGCTCAGGTCTGGCTGCGCCTGTGCGAGCAAGAGCGTCATCGATGCGGTCGAGCGGGAGATGCCAGCGTGACAGTGCACCAGCAGATGGCGCACATTCGCCGGATCGCGCAAAAGGTCCTGCCCGAATTCGAGCATTTGCCCGACATGCTCCTGCTGCGGCGCGAAGAAGCCGGGAGTTTCCTCGATGATGTCGTGGAACTTGAGTTCAAGGCGCGCGTGCTCGCCATAGGCGCCGAAAGCCTCCGGCTCAGGCTCGCTCGGGTCGAGGATGGATAGAACGTGGCTGACCTCGCGCTCCGCGTGCCCGGCAAGTTCCTCCAGTCCGCAGACGGTGATCGTAAATGGAGCGTCGGCTGGCGGCATGTCCGATCCTTCGGGAATGAGGGGTTGATGCCGCTTTATATAGTCTCAAATCCGGCGCAGGACATACCGGCAACGCACCAGATCGTGAAAATGGGTCAGCTTGCGTTCTTCGGATGCGCCAAGAAGGCTCGCCCAGGCTGCTCCATTAGGTAGCGGCCGCGATCACGGCAAATTCCCACAAGCTACTGATTTGGTATGTAAAAAGGGCTGGAACTCAAGCGACTGCCCCGTATCGTTGTGCAAGCTCGCAGCTGGCGAGAAGCGCCCCCAAGGCTGGGAAGCTGTTAACCACCGATTTCGCCCCGCTCCGCTTTAGATCGGCCGCGGTATGGTAGCCCCAGCTCACGCCGATGCCGGGCACGCTCGCGCAAGTGGCCATGATCATGTCGTAGGAGGTGTCGCCGATCATCACGGCCGTCTCAGGGGTGGTGCCCGTCTCCTCCATGGCTTGCAAAAGCATCGCCGGATGCGGCTTCGACGGGGCGTTGTCCGCGGTTTGCAGCGTTACGAAAAGGCCGTGCAGGCCGTTCTGCTCGATGAAGCGGTCGACGCCGCGGCGGGATTTTCCGGTGGCGAGGCCGAGCAGGACGTTGTTCTTCGCCGCGAGGCTGAAGAGCAGAGAGGCCGCCCCCTCGAACATGGGCTCCTCCCAGTCGGGCTGGCGGCGCAGGTTCATGTACTTTTCGCGATAGGAGCGGGCAAGCTCGTTTCTGGCCTCTGGATAGAGGTCAGGCGCAAGCATCGTCAACGCTTCGGGAATGGAAAGGCCTACGGTGCGCAAAATATCGGGGCGTTCCGGCATGGGAAGACCCGCGCCCTGGAAGGTCAGGCGCATGGCCTGCACGATCGGATGCTGGCTATCGGCGAGGGTTCCGTCGCAGTCAAAAACAATGAGATTGGGTGCTAATGTCATTTTAAATCATTACCTAAGCCTGCTAGTGCATCGCCTCTCCGTGCAACGTCCGTAATGCTGAACCTACCTGGTTACGCTACGCTGACCGCATCAGAATTGCAACCCTGGGTTAAGTCTGGCTAACGTCCTGCCTCCCAACTTTCGTAGCGCTGTGCATCGAAGCCTAGAAGCTCGAACGTTCTCGCCATATGCGGAGGGAGCGGAGCGGAGATGTCGAGATCCCCGATTTTCTCGTCCTTTAGCGTCAGGCGCCGGGCATGAAGGTGCAATTTGTGCTCAATCCCGTCCATTGGCATTTCGGCTATTTGACCATATTTCTGATCGCCTAAAATGGGCGTACCCAGAATATCCATGTGGGCGCGAAGCTGATGCTGGCGGCCCGTCACGGGCTTGAGCGACACCCAGGCGACCGCCTGGGCCGCCCGGTCGACGACCGAGTAATAGGTGGTGGCGTGCTGGGCCAGTTCCTGCTCGCCGGGCCTGGCTTTGCGCACACGGTCGCCGTCCGGCCCCGCCGCCTTCACGAGCGGCGCCTCAACCTTGCCTTGCGGAGGCTTGGGCACGCCGCGGACGATAGCCCAGTAGATTTTCTGCACCGAGCGCGTCTGGAACAGCCGGCCGAGCCGCGCCGCGGTCTGGCGGTCTTTCGCCACCACGAGAATGCCGGTTGTGTCGCGGTCGAGCCGGTGGACGAGGCGCGGGCGCTCGCCGCCGAAGCGGTCGGCCATGCCCGCGAGCAGGCCGTCGATATGGCGCTTGGTGTTCGTGCCGCCCTGCACCGCGATGCCGAAAGGCTTGTTGAGCACCGCGATATAGTCGTTCTCGAACACGATCATGCGCTCGATGAAATCGCGGTCGGCCTTGGAGAGGCCCGGCGGGGCTTTAAGCGACGGCGCGGGCGCGGTGGCGGGGTCCGCGAAATGCGTGGGGACGCGGATTTCCTGGCCCGTGGACAGCCGTGTGTCGGCCTTCATGCGCCCGCCATCGACGCGGACCTGGCCCGTGCGCACGAGCTTCTGAACCAGCGTATGCGGCAGCGACGGATAATTTTTTTTCAGCCAGCGGTCGAGACGGAGCCCGTCGTCGTCCGCCCTGACAGCGCGTTTCTCGATGCTCATGCGCGCAGTTTGGCTAGGCGGAGCGCAAAGTAAAGGGGAAGGTTGAGCGCAGGTCAGCATCTGTTAACGTATTTCCCCTGCATTTCCGCCGGTTTCGAGTGCTCTCTTGGATTGAAACAATATAGCGCATGCGCGTTACAGTTTTATTAAAGGCGATGGCATTAGTGTAAGTTGCGGAAAACACGGGAAAATTTTTGCGCCTAGCTGCGGGGCGAAGCGCCCTTTTATGGTTAACCCGGAAGTTGTGCGTATATTTAACCGGATTCTCAAATCGCAGAAATCGGCCCAAAGAGCGAAAAAATTTGCAGAAATGGGGCAGCGGCGAACATGGGGAACGCGCGTTTACCATTCCCGCATTTACCATAACGCGGCGCCTGCGAGGATCAACCGTCCGCTAATTTCTCTGTTGGAGCGACTGGCCCAGCACCTGACAAGTTTGCGAGGCCAACCATTTAAGCGTCTCTTTCTATCTGAGCGAGCCAGCTCGTGCTCTCACCAATTCCTTCCACCTTCCGAAAACATCCTTAAAGGCTTGATCCTCAAAAACTGAAGAGGACAATTCAACTTCTAATGGGAGCCACTGGCTGGAGTCACCAAGTATACCTTGCCGGTCTAGCCCCTTTTCTACCAAAATTAGAATAGGAATTGCGAGGCCATAGGCTATGCCGCCCTCAAGCTTGAATTCCATATTGTTGGTAGCCTCATACCATCGATCGATTTCATTTTTTTTGAACTTGGGAATTCGGTTCCTCTTTCAATTGCGAACCGGGTAAACGCTACAATGACGGCGCCGTCGCTGGCGCTTAACTCTCTCCTTACCGCTGAAATCGGGCTATCTCCGGGTTTTACCTGATCGATCTTGCCGGACCTTAAGTCATTGTGCGCCAAAAAATCATCTAAGTACTTTAAGAACTGCCTTTGGGCATCCGTATATGCCGCGCCTGTGCTGATGAATACGGTAGCTGTATCTGATTTAGGTTTCATTGTATCTTCCGGTAAGACAGGTGGCAACCCAGCTGCCTCGCCAACATACGCATGTTGGTTTGGTACATACGGCAATACTTTGGCTGTGCCTAGACAGCAGCCTCAAGCGCTGCTGCCGCCCTGGGAACGATTTGACGTTTTCCGTCATCCTTGATGAGGCCCTTTGCATGTGGATCGAAGCCCTCGGGAAAACTGGTGCGGTCATCGTAGATGGCACCGGCAAAGCGCGCTCCCTCCAGGTTGGTGTCTCGTAAGTCGGTGCCACGGAGACTAGCCCGCTCCAGGTTAGCGTTGGAGAGGTCAGCTCCAACGAGGACAGAGCCATCAAGTTTAGCCTCGACGAACACGGTCTTTCGAAGATTTGCTTTCCTCAGCCCGGCCCGGCTCAGATCCGTTTGCCAGAAATCAATCCCGCTAGCATCCACGTCTTGCCACCATGCCCCAGTAAGCTGGGTGTTCTGCCAATCGAACTGCTGGAGCCGTATTTCCCTATTTTTTACGACGCTGTCGGCAATTTGTTTTGAAATCGCTGCCGGTACAACTGTGTCGCCGGCGGATATGCCCATGTTTTTCGTTACCGCTAGCAACGCCAATATTATCACGCGGTGGTCTGCCTCCACATTCTTCAACGTTTTGGAAGTTAGGCGCTCCGCCAGAACTGCGGCCGCTGCGAGTTGTAGGCGAGGGTTGTTAGACGAAAGCGCCTCAAAAAGCTTCAGATTATGAGAACTCCCGATACATGAATTCGTCCTGGTGTAAACGCTTTGATTGGGCTCTCTTCCAGGATATTGTAACAATGGTAGCTAATATTGTAGCAATAGTTGCTAGTACGGTTAGTGAGCCAGTAAATGCGCTATTCATGTTCGCGATTGTTAACCAACCGGCAAACGCCTCGCTGATCATTCGTCCCTCCACCCTCATTGAAACAATAGTGATTTACTTCGCAGTCTTGGAAGCCCGAACCAGCTTATAGGTTCGAGCGAATTCTTCGCGTGCAATAATGTAGGGTTCTCCTGCCATTTTTTTTGTGGTTGGATCGAAGATGTCAGCAATCACGCAATCCGCGGAACCGTATTGCATCTCCCCCCAAGGCGCCTTTATGGAAATCGGCCTTCCGAAGGGGTTGCTTATCGCCACGATGTGGCCCCGCGCGACATAAACCTCCTTGTTGCCCGACTTGCGCGTATATCGCGCTCTAAAGGTGTCCGGTTTCACGACGTATCGCTCGCCCCCAGGTGCGGTAACGATAAAGTCCCCAGGTTTCGCCACATTTTTCGTTTCGGTGTCGCCATCAGCAAGAACCGTCTCGACTAGCGTCACGACATCGGCGCTGGAAGCCTGAACCTCCGTCACCTTGCGGTATATTTTTCCATTGCGGTTGTTGGCGTGCGCGATTTCGGGCGCGTGCGGATCGACCTCGATTTCGGCCTTATTTTTCCTGGACACCGGATTTCCTCGCATCATCCCTTTGGTGCTACGCTGGCTGTGTCGAAGTTCGCGCATGCGTTAGCCATAGCCATTCTTCCTGCTCTTGCAAGACGATCTCACCCAGCTCTTCGAGGATCTTCACAGCAGAACTCTGGAGCTGGGGATTGGGTAGCATGGTATCCAGCATGCGGCTTGCAGTCTCAAAGGTTTGCCTTTGAGCGGCGTACCGATTGGCGAGATCAAGATGGATTGTCTTGTCGCGCGCAGAAATTTCGAGAGCTGCGAACAAGCCAAGCGCCACCTGCCAGAAGTTGCCATACGGTTGTACCGCTCCATCCCACCAAGCACCTCCGTTTGGCGCAAAAGTGAGAATAGCAAGGGTTGCAGCTGTTACAAATGATGCGGCAATAGCAAGGCGGGCGGTCCGCGTCAGGAATGCAAAACGCTTCAAATGCTCGCCTTCTTTTTGCCAAAACCACTTTCTCTGATCGTCAACCCAATGGATTTTGGCTAGGCTAATGGCATTTGAGCTGACACTAGTTCCCTGTCCCGGATGCATCTGACTACAGCAGTCTTGGCAGAACTCCAATGCACGGACAGCATACGGTATCCAATGCACCAGTCCAGGCTGCCGGGACCTGTAAGCCAGCCAAACGGGACGCATTACGCCGGCCATACGCCAGAAAAACAACGTTCTCATCGCCTCGGCCAGGCACCGGTCTTCCATGGTACGGCTCTTGCTGCTGGCGAGCCACAGGCGGGCGCTTACTATCGCTATTGCAAAACTCAACCCAAAGTAGAGCCACGTTGTATAGTGGTTCTGGCTAACAAAATTTACCGAGACTATCGAGAGTATGGCGAGATAATAAATCGCTTTCTCAAGCCCACTGAATTGCTTTGAAAAATAAATCGAAAGGCTGTCGGCCTGGGCGAACGCGGTTCCCGTGATTTCGAAATTGGCACCCGAAGAGCCTGTTATGAATGTGCTACTGCTCACAGCGTTTTTTTTGCTGTAGAAGACATCTCGATTATAGCCGTCGGTCTTGGAAAGTATCGACTGCATGTACCCTTTGCGTTCATGTGCTTGAGGTTGTTCTACAAATGAAACCTTCGCCGTCCCCGGCTCGACTTGTATTTTTAGCCCGGGCTCCGGAGTAATCAATGACGATAGCGCATGCTTATAGAGCGAGTATTCGACGGGCGAATGGCCACGCTCAAACCACTCCACCTGGTGCGCGGTGCCGCCGGTGCCGCGCGCGGGCAGACCGTCCCAAATCACAAACAAAACATGGGAATGGTCAGCGATCATCGCGCCCGCATGCGCGTATTGCTCGTTGCGGGGCTCGCCATCCACCTTCCAGGCATCGCCCTTCGGCACAGCGGCGATTTTCACGCAAACCGCGCTATTCAAGAAATCGCGGAATTCTCTCTTCAGAGTCTTCGGTTCCAAAGTCGCGCTCGTAGTCCGCCGCGGGCATAGGCAGCACGGCGATGAGGTCCGCTTGAAGCTCCTCCATCGCGGTCTTGGCGATCAGGCGGTCGGCGCCTTCGGCGAGAGCCGACAGGACAACGAAAGGCGACGCCTTATACTGCTTCCCGAGCTTGCGGCATTCTCCCCTGACGGCCGCGGCAAGTTTTCCGTCGGCGGGATGGAGGTTGCGGTGGCCGCTGGCGCCAATGACGATTGGCACGCGCCCGCCCCAGCGCCGCGTTACATCCGCCTTGGTATCGATGGCTTCCGCCGCATCTTCAGGCATGGTCCGGCCCTTTCCTCCAGCACCTTATCTAAATATTTAGGGTTTAGCACGGGAGGGGTTTTAAGCAAGGCGCTGCGCTCGCGGCAGGCTCTTGCAAATTTAGGCATTTGCCACTATACACCCCTCATCTCACACGCGGGATTATGTTGGATGGGCCGGGCACGGCCCTTTTTGACATTCCGGTGATGGCGCCGCCATTGACCCCCCGCGGAGGAACGAACCGGAAAAAGGACTGCAACATGCTGCCACAATTCACGATGCGCCAGCTCCTTGAGGCTGGCGTCCATTTCGGCCATCAAACGCACCGCTGGAACCCGAAGATGCAGCGCTATATCTTCGGGACGCGCAACAAGATTCATGTCATCGACCTGTCGCAGACGGTGCCGCTGTTGCACCAGGCGGTGGTCACGGTGAGCGACGTGGTGGCGCAGGGCGGGCGCATCCTGTTCGTCGGCACCAAGCGGCAGGCCTCCGACGCCATTGCCGACGGTGCCAAGCGCTGCGCACAATATTATGTAAATCACCGCTGGCTGGGCGGCATGCTCACCAACTGGAAGACGATCACCAACTCGATCAAGCGCTTGCGCTATCTCGACGATTTGGTGTCCGGCGAGGGCCAGGGCTTCACCAAGAAGGAGCTTCTGCACCTGACCCGCGAGCGCGACCGGCTTGAGCAGGAGCTGGGCGGCATCAAGGACATGGGCGGCGTGCCCGACCTGCTGTTCGTGATCGACACGAACAAGGAGTCGATTGCCATCGCCGAGGCGAAGAAGCTCAAGATCCCGGTCATCGCGGTGATCGACAGCAACTCCAATCCCGACGGCGTCAACTATCCCATTCCAGGCAACGACGACGCGGGCCGCGCCATCACTCTTTATTGCGACCTGATCGCCAGGGCCGCCATCGACGGCATCGAGCGCGCCCAGGGTGTTGCGGGCATCGACATCGGCGAGGCGGAGGCGGTCTCCGAAACCGCGCTTGACGATGTTGCCGCCGAGGGGCCGCCGGCCACGAACGGCAAGGCCGGAGAGCACACGCACGCCGCGCCGGCGCCCGAGGCTGAGAAGAAGGAGAAGAAGGCCGCGCCCAAGGGCGGCAAGGCGAAGGACAAGCCCGCCGCCGCCACGGCCAAGGAAGAGGAGCCCGCTGCGGAGGCGGCCACCACGCTCGAAGGGCTTGCCGAGCCCCAGGGCGAGAAGGACAACCTCAATAAAATCCGCGGGATCACCAAGGCCCACGAGAAGAAGCTCAACGAGAAGGGTATCTTCCACTTCTGGCAGGTCGCCGCCTTCAGCCAGGACAACCTCGACGAAATCGACCGCATGCTGCACGGCAACGGCCAGATTGCAAAGGGCGATTGGGTCGACCAGGCGCGCGAGCTGACGCAGTAATAATTAGGCCGCGCGCGAAGCGCGGCCACCGCACAAACTTAAGAGGTGGCACATGGCTGCTATTACGGCCGGTATGGTCAAGGACCTCCGCGAGAAAACGGGCGCCGGCATGATGGATTGCAAGACGGCGCTGGTCGAGTCCAACGGAGACATGGAGGCCGCGGTCGATTGGCTCCGCGCGAAAGGGCTTTCCAAGGCCGCGAAAAAGGCGGACCGGGTTGCCGCGCAAGGCTTGGTCGGCATCGCATCGGCCGCCAAGGCGGGCGCTGTCGTCGAGGTCAACTGCGAGACCGATTTCGTGGCCCGCAATACCGACTTCCAGGCGACCGTGGGCGAGATCGCCAAGCTCGCGCTGAAGGCCGGCGGCGATGTCGAGAAGCTTGCCGCAACGGCCTACCCGAAAAAGAAGATCTCGGTGAGCGACCATCTGAAAGAGCTGGTTGCCACCATCGGCGAGAACATGTCGCTGCGCCGGACGGTGGCCCTTAAGGTTAAGGATGGCGTGGTCGCCACCTACGTCCACAATCAGGCCGCTCCCGGAATGGGCAAGATCGGCGTTCTCGTTGCGCTCGAGTCGACAGGCGATAAGGACAAGCTGAACGAGATCGGCCGTCAGGTCGCCATGCACATCGCCGCGACCAGCCCGCTGGCACTCAAGGACGAGGATGTCGATCTGGAGGCCGTCGAGCGCGAGCGCGCAATCTTCGCCGAGCAGGCCAAGCAAAGCGGCAAGCCCGAAAAGGTCGTCACGCAGATGATCGAGGGCCGGATCAAGAAGTTCTATCAAGAGGTCGTGCTCTTGAAGCAGGCTTTCGTGATCAATCCCGACCTGACGGTCGAGAAGGCTTTGAAAGAGGCCGAGAAGGACGTTGGCGCGGCCATCGCGGTCACGGCTTTCGTCCGCTATGAGCTTGGCGAAGGCATCAAGGTCGACAAGGGCGACTTCGCGGCTGAAGTCGCCGCAGCGGCAGGCACGCAGTAGCCGCCTCTCTATGCGCAAGGCTGCTAATGGCGTCATTGCGAGCGCAGCGAAGCAATCCTGGGGGCAAGGGCGCAAGCTTCCCCAGGATAGCCACGGCGGCTCAGGCCGCCTCGCGATGACGGCGCCTTCGATCTGGCGCACCGTGCTTTAGCTTTCTGCCGCGGAGGAAACATGCCGCCACTGCCCTACAAGCGTCCGCTGATTAAAATCTCGGGCGAGGCTCTCATGGGAAGCGGGCGCTACGGCATCGACATGGCCACGCTCGACGCCATCGCCGCCGACATCGCCGATGTCTGCCGGCAGGGCATCCGGCCCGCCGTGGTCGTTGGCGGCGGCAACATTTTCCGGGGGCTGACAGGCGTGGCGGGCGGCATGGACCGCGTCAAGGGCGATTTCATGGGCATGCTGGCGACGGTCATGAACGGCCTCGCCATGGAGCAGGCGCTCAAGCGCCTGGGCCAGCCCGCCCAGGTCTATTCCGGGCTGCCAGTGCCCACCGTATGCAAAACCTTCTCGCGCGACGAAGCCGTAAAAGACATGGATGCGGGCAGCGTGGTGGTGCTCGCCGGCGGCACGGGCAATCCGTTCTTCACGACCGATACCACCGCGGCGCTCAGGGCGGCCGAGCTAGGCTGCGACGCGATCCTCAAGGCAACGCAGGTCGACGGTATCTATTCGGAGGACCCGAAGGTCAACCCCGCCGCCGAGCGATTCGACCGGCTCTCCTTCTCCGAAGTTTTGAGCCGCGACCTCAAGGTCATGGACGCGGCAGCCATCGCGCTGGCGCGGGATAATGCAATCCCGGTTGTGGTGTTTTCTTTACATCAAACTGGAGCTATCGCAAAAGTAATGCGCGGCGAGGCAGTTTGTAGCGTTGCCGGAAGCGATGCCGCAGCCTAAATTTTGTCCAGGCTCGATCCAACACAGCAATAAAAGGGGACGGAGATGGCAGCCGGCAACTTCGATATCCACGAGATAGAAAAGCGCATGAAGGGCGCCGTGACCTCCTTGAAGGGGGAGTTCGGCGGCTTGCGCACCGGACGGGCGAGCACGAGTCTTCTCGATCCGATCATGGTCAATACGTCCTACGGGGCGAAAATGCCGATCAACCAGGTGGCGGCGGTCAACACGCCAGAGTCCCGGCTGATCACGGTGCAGGTTTGGGACAAGAGCAACCTGCACGCGGTCGAAAAAGCCATTCGCGAATCCGACCTGGGCCTCAACCCGGTCGTCGACGGCCTGACCTTGCGCCTGCCCATCCCTGAGTTGAACCAGGAACGGCGGCAAGAGCTTGCGAAGATCGCAAGGAAATACACCGAGCAGGCCCGCGTTGCGGCGCGCAATGTCCGCAAGGACGGCATGGACCTTATCAAGAAGCTGGAAAAAGACAGCAAGATCAGCGAGGACGAGAGCGGCAAGCTGCATACCAAAGTCCAGGACCTGACGGACAAGACCATCAAAGAGATCGACGCGCTCCTGGTCTCCAAGGAGCAGGAAATCATGCAGGTTTAGGTCTGGTTATTGCCCCGCTGCTTCCGCCAGCATGGATTGCGAGGGCGAGTTTGGCCGCATTGTTCCCGCGAAGGCGCGAATCCATTTCCGCGGCTGAAACAAGCGTTTTGGACGGGTCCCCGCCTTCGCGGGGACGGCGGTTGCGGCGAAAAAGGGCAGCGGGATGACGAAGGCGGAAGCCATCGGTGCGGGCCACACGCAAAAAACTGGCTTGCTTCCATCGGCGGGCTTGACCTCCGCGCAGTGGAAGCGGAAACCTTTCTCCGTGAAGTCCGCTCGCTTTCTGCGCGCCGCTTTGAGCAACGCGGCCGGGCAGCGGCGAAGAGGCATAGGTGGCTGATCCGTGAGTTTGCAAGAACATGCCGTGGCACCCAGCGGGGAGCGTTCGCGCCTGAGGCACATCGCCATTATCATGGATGGCAACGGCCGCTGGGCTGCGCAACGGGGCCTGCCCCGGACGGAGGGCCATCGCCGGGGCGTGGAAAGCACCAAGGAATGCGTGCGAGCGGCGGCGGATGCCGGTATCTCCTACCTCACCCTGTTCAGCTTTTCCTCGGAAAACTGGAAGCGCCCACCCACCGAGGTGAGCTTCCTCATGGGGCTTTTGAAGCGATTCATCCAGCGCGATCTGGCCGAGCTTCATGAGAACAACGTAAAGCTCCGGGTCATCGGCTCGGAGAACAATGTGCCGCCCGAGATCGCGAAGATGCTTCGCGAGGCGGTGACGGTGACTGCGGGAAACACCGGCCTTCAGCTCATCATCGCCTTCAATTATGGCGCCCGCGACGAGATCGTGCGCGCCGCAAGGCGCATGGCGGAGCGGGTAAAGGCGGGCGAGATCGCGGCTGAGGACATCACCGAGGAAAGCCTCGCGGCTGAGTTCGACACTGCGGGCATTCCCGATCCGGATCTCATCATCCGCACCAGCGGCGAGCACCGCATCAGCAACTTTCTGCTGTGGCAATGTGCCTACTCGGAATTTTTATTCGTTGATAATTTTTGGCCTGACTTTACAAGACAAACTCTCGAAAGTGCGATAGCAGCTTACCGGCAGCGGGAACGCCGTTTCGGCGGCCTTGCAGGTTAGCGCACGCACTAGCACTTTGAATCTGCTGGCGTCCCTGATGTTTCCGAATAGCTCCGCGAGCGTGCTGCAAATGGGGCGGTAATTCGGAGACGGAACACCAGCCCCCGGCACCGGCTTATCGGGCAAGGAAAAAATGGTGAAGCCTATAAGTTCAGAGCTGGCCCTTAAGAATCAAATCCGGTTTTGTCCTCGTGGCGATCAGCGTCGCCGCCACCTATGCCGGGCCGCAGACATTCGGCCTCTTCATCATTTGCGCCTCGATCTTGATGAGCTGGGAGTGGTGCCGGGTCGTGCGCGGCCGCAACTTCGACGCGATTTTCCTTCTGCAAATCGCTGCCGTCATCGGCGCGGGTTTTCTCACGCTGCGCGGCTGGCCGGCTACGGCCATAGGCGTAATCATCGCCATGACCTGGCTGTCCTTTTGGGTGCACGGCTGGCTGGGGCTCAAGACCGACATTTGGTGGTCGGCCGCAGGCTTCTATTATGCGGGGCTGCCCACGATTGCCCTTATCGCGATCCGCCAGGACCCGGATTACGGCTTCCACGCGATTCTCTACTTGTTTTTCGTGGTCTGGTCGGCCGACACTGGCGCGTTCTTTGCTGGCCGGGCGATTGGCGGACCCAAGCTGGCGCCCGTCATCTCCCCAAACAAGACCTGGGCCGGCCTCTTTGGCGGAGCGATTACCGCAGGCATCGCAGGCACGCTCTTCGCCATTTGGCTTGGCCGCACCTCGGTGCCCATGCTGGCCTGCATCAGCGTGGTACTTGCGATTGTCTCCCAGGTTGGCGATTTGGGGGAATTGTTTCTGAAGCGCGCTTTCGGAATGAAGAATTCCAGCGGTTTGATCCCAGGGCACGGGGGCGTGCTGGACCGGCTCGATGGCCTGGTCTTCGCGGCGATGGGGGCTGGGCTTATCGCGGTCCTGTACGATCGCCTGGCCCCTGGCCGGGCGCTGTTGATTTGGTGACTTGCTGGCGCTATCGCGCTCTGCGCTACTTGAGCGCAAGTTAATGCCCCGGCTGGGGACTGGAGTGACAATGCACAAGAACGGGCATGCCGCCACCGGTGCGGAGCTAGAGGGAAAGAAAAAGCGCGTCAGCGTGCTAGGGGCTACCGGCACGATCGGACTCAACACGGCCGAGCTTCTGGCGCTCAATCCGGATCGTTTTCAAACCGTAGCCCTGGCCGCGAATCGCAACGCCGCCAAGCTTGCCGAACTTGCGGTCATGCTCAAGGCGGAATATGCGGCGCTCGCCGACGAGCGCCAGGAGGGCGAGCTTAGGCGCCTGCTCGACGGCACCGGGATCGAATGCGGTGCGGGGCAGGAGGCGCTCATGGAGGCGGCCCGGCGCTCCGCGGACATCGTAATGGCCGCGATTGTGGGAGCTGCGGGCTTGGCGCCGACCCTGACGGCGCTGCGCCAGGGAAATGTGGTTGCGCTCGCGAACAAGGAATGTCTCGTTTCGGCGGGTTCCCTCTTCATGAACGAGGCGGCGCGGTACAAGGCGACGCTCGTTCCGGTCGATTCGGAGCATTCGGCCGTATTTCAATCTCTGGACGAGGTTGGCTCCAAGCATGTCGAGCGAATCGTGCTCACTGCCTCGGGCGGGCCGTTCCGTACCTGGACGAGCGAGCAGATCGCGGCCGCGCGGCCCGAGGATGCGCTCAAGCACCCCAATTGGACGATGGGGCAGAAGATCACCATCGACAGCGCCACGCTCATGAACAAGGGCTTGGAACTGATTGAGGCGCATCATCTTTTTGGCGTGCCCGGCGATCAGCTTTCGGCGATCATCCATCCGCAATCCATCATCCATGCGCTCGTCTATTATTGCGACGGCTCGGTCATCGCCCAGGCAAGTTTGCCGGATATGCGCACCCCGATCGCATACAGCCTGGGCTACCCTGCCCGGCTGCCCGCCGATGTCATCAAGCGGCTCGATCTTGCCGCCGCCGCAACCTTGACGTTTGAGCAGCCCGACGAGGTACGCTTCCCAGCCTTGAGGCTTGCCAAGGAGGTCATGAGGGTAGGGGGAAGGGCGTCAACCGTGCTCAACGCAGCCAACGAGATTGCCGTGGAGGCATTTCTCGGCCGTGCCATCTCCTTCCCCGCGATTACCGCCACCGTCGAGGAAACCCTGAACAGGGCTGAAACCGAGCTTGCGGGCATCGTGCCAGACAACCTCGAATTGGTGATGCATCTCGATGGCCGGGCGCGGCAAATCGCCCGCTCAGTCATCGGCTAACTTCAGCAGGCACCCTTTGCCCCTGCAAGTAACGGTTCCAGCTCCTAAATATGCAGCATGGCGTCTTAAGCGCAGGCAGTCGCGCCTGCGCACATCGCGCGTTTGCCAAAAGGTGCGATGCTTGCCCTATTTTCGGGGGCATGCCGCCCAAGAAGGTTTTTGAAATGATGCCGCAACTTCTATCCTCTGCGATCGGGCACGTTTTCTGGTGGACCGTTCCTTTCCTGCTCGTGCTCGGCGTGGTGGTCATCGTCCACGAGCTTGGGCATTTTCTGGCCGCGCGCGCGCTCGGCATAACCGTCGAGACGTTCTCCGTGGGGTTCGGCCCTGAGATCGCGGGATTCCACGACAAAAGCGGTACGCGCTGGCGGCTTGCCTGGATTCCGCTCGGCGGCTACGTGAAGTTCAAAGGCGATGATAGCATCGCAAGCCTTCCTTCGGCGGAAGAACTCGATAAGCTCAGCCCAAGCGAGCGCCAGGGTAATTTTCACACGTCGGCGTTGTGGCGGCGGACCATCATCGTGCTGGCGGGGCCGCTCGCGAATTTCCTGCTAAGTCTCGTAATTTTCACAGGAATGGTGCTCTGGACCGGCATCGTTTATCAACAGGCGGAAATTATTTGCGTGGAGCCGGGGACACCGGCGGCGAACGCGGGGTTCAAAGCGGGGGACAAGGTACTCTCGGTTGGCGGACAGGCGGTCAGAAGCTTCGAGGATTTCAGCTCCTACGTGGTGCTCAATGCGCGCTCTCCGATCGATATAACGGTTGAACGCGGCGGAAAATCCATGGACCTGCGGGTGGTGCCTGAACTTATCGAAGGCGAATGCGTGGGCAGGATTGGCGTCATGGGGGCAACCAACCCAGCAAACGCAAGGGCCGAAAGCGCTGGATTATTCACAGCAACGGCCGACGGTCTCAGGCGCACTTGGCGCATCGTCGAGGGGCCATTTCAGTTCCTGGCGCAGCTTTCCCGCGGCAACGCCTGCGCGAGTTCTCTCGGCGGCCCAGTAAAAATCGCTGAGGTTTCAAAGCAGTTCGCAACCCAGGGTTTTATTAACCTGATTCCGCTTATAGCGTTCATTTCGGTTAGCGTTGGGCTTTTCAATCTATTTCCTATCCCGGTGCTGGATGGCGGCCACCTTTTGTTCTATGGCGCAGAAGCCATACTTGGCCTGCCATTAAGTCAAAGGGCCCAGGAAGCTGGTTTTCAGTTTGGATTCGCTCTGCTTCTCATGCTAATGATTTTTGTGACGTGGAATAACGTTGCGGAGCTTACGAGAGGCAAGCCTCAACCGGCTAAAGTCACAAGTGTCTGCCGTAAGTAGCAAGTTTTTGGGAACCTTAGTGGCTGCGTGATGCCGGGGGGCAACAGGCGGACTGCGAAGTTGGGTATGGGGTGGGGTACAGCCACCTTGGCGTCACAAAGTGCTAGTCTCTAGCATTTTGGCGTGCTGAGTTGGCGAACCGGCGTTAGAGGGGCAATTAGATCTATGCTGCGCAAGAGCATTTTCAGAAGGGTTCAGGCGGCCCTCACAATTCTTGCCGCTGTGCTAACGGTAACAGTCACAGCCGCAACGGTACAGCCGATGAAGGCGTTCGCTCAGAACGGTACCGTCATCCGCGATATCCAGGTGACCGGCAACAGCCGGATAGAGCCTGAAACAGTCAGGACCTATTTGAAATTCAAGGTGGGCGAGAGATACGACGGCTACAAAGCCGACGAGAGCTTGCGCGCCCTGTTCGGGACCGGCCTCTTCCAGGACGTGCACCTGAACCTCAAAGGCAGCGTGGTGCTCGTCTCGGTTGTCGAGAACCCGATCATCAACCGTGTGGCTTTCGAGGGTAACACCGAGGTAAAGACCGACACGCTGACGCAGGAAGTGCAGCTCAAGTCCCGCGCACTTTATTCCCGTGCCCGTGTGCAGGCCGATGTCCAGCGCGTCCTCGACGTTTACCGGCGGCAGGGTTACTACGCGACCCAGGTCAACGCCCAGATCATCCAGCTCGACCACAACCGGATTGACTTGGTGTTCGAGGTTCGCGAAGGACCGGAGACCAAGGTGGCTGGCATCAACTTTATCGGCAACCGGTCGTTCTCCGACACCGAGCTTCGCGGCATCATCACCACGACCAAGTCCAGCTTCATGGACTTCCTGAAGCCGACCTCCGTCTACGATCCGGACCGCTTCAACCTCGACCGCGAGCTGCTGCGCCGCTACTACGTCAAGAATGGCTACGCCGACATGCGGGTCGTCTCGGCAGTGGCGGACGTGGACCGCGAGGGCAAGGGCTTCTTCCTAACCTTCACCATCGACGAGGGTGAGCGCTACAACTTCGGCGGGACCAACGTTGAAACCACGCTGGCGGACTTTAACGCGAACGACGCACGCGGCAAGCTTCTGACCAACTCCGGCGACATCTACAATGCCGATCTGGTTGACAAGACCACCGAGGCGCTCACTGTTGCGGTTGCGCAGCAGGGCTACGCTTTCGGCCAGGTGCGGACAAGGATCAACCGCGATCCAGTCTCCCACACAATCGGCATCACTTATGTCGTCGAACAAGGGCCGCGCATCTATATCGAGCGCATCAACGTTGCGGGCAATTTCCGGACCGAGGATTACGTTATCCGCCGCGAGTTCAAGGTTGCTGAAGGCGACGCCTATAACAAGGTCATGGTCGATCAGGCCCGGCACCGTCTGATGGCTCTGGGCTTCTTCAAGGACGTGAAGGTCAACAAGGAGCCGGGCTCCGCTGGCGACCGCGTTGCCCTCAACATCGACGTTCAAGAGCAGTCGACCGGCGAGCTGTCCTTCTCCGCAGGCTACTCCACGGCTGAAGGCGTCATCGGGGACATCAGCTACAGTGAGCGCAACTTCATGGGCACCGGCCAGTTCGTACAGGTCAAGCTGTCGGGCAGCCAGGTGAGCTACGGCCTCGACACAAGCTGGACCGATCCGCGCTTCCTCGACCGGAACCTGTCGCTGGGTGTCGATGCCTTCGTCCGCAACGCCGACTACCGGGCCAACACCGGCTACACGGCAGCGGGCTACCAGGACTTCAATACCGGCAGCAGCCTGCGCTTCGGCTTCGGCTTGCTCGACAACGTGTGGCTGAACACCAACTACACCGCCAAGTACGAGGACATCTACAACCTCGACTGGAACGCGCCCCTTGCTGTGAAGGAGGTTGCGGGATCGGCCGTCACGTCGTCGGTTGGCTACTCGCTGATCTTCGATACCCGCAACAATCGTAAGAGTCCAACTCATGGCGTCTATGTCTCGCTCGGCCAGGATTTTGCTGGTGTCGGCGGCGATGTGGATTACGTCCGCTCCGTTGGCGAGGTTCGCGGCTACTATCCTCTGACACGGGACTTCACCCTCGTTGGCCGTGCCTTGGCTGGCAACATCTTCAACTGGCAGAGCGGCGGGCTGATCCGCACCGTGGACGACTTCTACAAGGGCGGCGAGTGCGTCCGTGGCTTCGCTCCGGCCGGTATCGGACCACGCGATCCTTCGACGAGCGACGCGCTGGGCGGCAAGAACTTCTACTGCGCCACGGCCGAGGTTCGCTTCCCCCTGCCCTTCATTCCTGAGGACATGGGCTTCGGCGGCGCCGTTTTCGCCGACGCTGGCTCGCTCTGGGGCACGGACGCAAATGCATTGGCGGCTGCATACGTCGCCAAGAACGGTGGCTCGTTCACGCCTGCGACAGACTCCGCCGGTATCCGTGCATCGGTTGGCGGCAGTTTGATTTGGAACTCGCCGATTGGCCCACTGCGTGCCGACTTCGGTTACGCTCTCATGAAAGAGCAGACCGACCAGACGCAGGTCTTCCGCTTCGGCGCGGCGACCAGGTTCTAAGCCGAGGCAGCCTCCGGTTGCCAGGCGAGATGGAAACTCTCAAAGGAATGCTAAGCGGGCTCGCGCCCGCTTAGCATTTTCAGCGTAACACCCATGGATCATCCAGGATTTTGGGCCCCAGCCGGGCCATTCGTTCTTTCAGAACTTGCAAATTACTCAGGCGCCCAAATTCCCGAGGGCTTTTCATCCGAGGCTGGCAGGCTGGTCAGTGCCGTGAAGGCGCTCGACGAGGCTGGAAGCCAGGACGTATCCTTTTTCGAGAACCGGAAATATCTGGCGGCGCTGGGGGAAACCTTGGCGGCAGCCGTGTTCGTCGCGCCAAGCTGGGCAGAGCGTGTGCCGGAGCACGCGGTGCCCCTGATTTCGAAAGACCCCTACCGCTCCTTCGCCAAAACGCTTGAGCTTTTCTTTCCGGATGCCGGATTCCCCAAGGTTGCAGGCACGGGAGATCCTATCGATCCAAGCGCCAGGATCGAGGACGGCGCGGTCATCGAGGCGGGCGCCATCATCGGCCCCGAGGTGCATATCGGCCGCGGCACGCGGATCGCCGCGGGCGCGGTGGTGGGCTATCGCGTCGCCATCGGCCGCGATTGCTTCGTGGGGCCAGGTGCTGCGATCACCCATGCGCTGATCGGCAACCGCGTCATCGTCCACGGGGGCACGCGCATCGGCCAGGACGGTTTCGGCTTCGCCATGGGTCCTGGCGGCCATTGCAAAGTCCGCCAAATCGGCCGGGTCATCATCCAGGATAATGTCGAGATCGGCGCGAACACCTGCATCGACCGGGGCGCGTTGAAGGACACCGTCATCGGCGAGGGCACGAAGATCGATAATCTCGTGCAAATCGCGCATAACGTGGTAATTGGAAGGCACTGCGTCATCGCCGCGCAAACCGGTATTTCCGGCAGCACGACCCTGGAAGATTACGTGGCCATGGGCGGGCAATGCGGGACGGTGGGGCATATCCGCATTGGCATGGGCGCCCAGATCGCTGCACAGAGCGGAGTTCATTGCGATATCCCGCGCGGCGAGGTCTGGGGCGGCTATCCGGCCAAGCCTATCATGTCCTGGAAGCGCGAGGCGGCTATGCTCAAGCGGCTCACACGGCGCAAGGGTTCAAGTGAAAGCAAAGATGAAACTGCCGAATAGAGTGGCGATGTGGGATCAGCCGTGACCGGGACCGAAAGCGAAACGACACCCCAGCAGAAGGAGCTGGGAGTCGCGGATATTGTGCGGATCATGAAACTCATGCCGCATCGCTATCCGTTTCTTCTCGTTGACAAGATTGTCGATATGGACGGTGATAATTCCGCGGTCGGCATCAAGAACGTGACCATCAACGAGCCGTTCTTCCAGGGCCATTTCCCGAACTTCCCCGTCATGCCGGGCGTTTTGCTCATCGAGGGCATGGCGCAGACGGCGGGCGCGCTTTGCGTGGCGAGCATGGAGGAGAATTACGAGGCCCAGCTCGTCTATTTTATGTCGATAGACCGGGCGCGTTTTCGCCGGCCAGTGCTGCCGGGCGATACCGTGCATTATCATATGACCAAGCGCCGCAACCGCGGGCGGGTCTGGCGCTTCGACGGCAAGGCGACGGTGAACGGCCAGCTCGTGGCCGAAGCCGAGATCAGCGCCATGATCGTGGACCCCACCAGGCAAGCGGAGCAGCCCGCTAACGGCGAGTAACCGGCATGGCTGAAGCAGCGGTGCATCCCCTGGCGGCCGTCGATTTCGGCGCCAAACTGGGCAGCGGCGTGGAGATTGGCCCGTTCGCGGTCATCGGCCCGAAGGTCACCCTTGGCGATCGCGTCAAGGTCCATTCGCACGCCATCGTCACCGGCGTGACCGAGGTTGGCGAGGATTGCGAAATCCATCCCTTCGCGGTGGTTGGCGGGCCGCCGCAGGATATGAAGTACCACGGCGAGGAGAGCCGGCTGATCGTAGGGCCGCACACCACGATTCGCGAGCACGTCACGATGAACGGCGGCACCGAGGGCGGCGGCTGCGTTACGCGCGTGGGCAGCCATTGCCTGTTGCTCGCCGGCGCGCATGTGGCGCACGACTGCCAGCTCGGCAACCATGTGCTGCTCGTCAATAGCGCCACGCTTGCGGGCCACGTCACCGTGGAGGACTACGCCATTCTCGGCGGGCTTTCGGCGGTACATCAATGGGTGCGCATCGGTGCGCACGCCTTCGTGGGCGGCATGTCCGGCGTCGAGCACGATGTGATCCCCTTCGGCTTGGTGCTCGGAAACCGGGCGGAGCTTGCGGGGCCTAACGTTACCGGCCTCAAGCGCCACGGTTTCACGCGCGAGGAGATCCACGCGGTGAGGCAAGCCTTCCGTCTGCTGTTCTCGCAGGAAGGCACGTTGCAGGAACGGCTTGAGGACGTAGAAAAGATGTTCCCAGGCAACCCGTATGTTCAGCGGATTGCCGCATTCATGCGGGCCAAGACCGGGCGGTCCTTCTGCGTGCCCAGAAACCAGGGCTGATGAGCATGGCCGCGCCCCGATGTGGAACGGCCGGAGCTGGCAGCAAACGCGCGCCCGGCCGGATCGGAATTGTCGCGGGCGCTGGCTCGCTTCCTGCCGCGGTGGCGCAGGACGCACAAGCCGCGGGCAACGATCCGTTCATTATTGGGGTCGTGGGAAACGCGGTCCCCAGCATAGAGTGCTTCCCCCACGCCTATGTGCATATCGGCCAGACCGGCCGCCTGTTGCACGTGCTGCGGCGCGAGGGCTGCACGCGGCTCGTGTTTGTCGGCGGCTTGCGGCGCCCGAACCTGTTCCGCATCCGGATCAATGCCGGCTTCATCCGGCATCTGCCTCAGCTTCTGCGGCTCCTCAAAGGCGGCGATGACGCCGTGCTCCGGGGGGTTGCGCGCTTTTTCGAGGGCCAGGGCTTCGAAATCCTCGCCGCGCACGAGGTCGCGCCGCGGCTTCTAGCGCCGGAGGGCACGTTCTCCAGGCTTCTGCCGCGCGTGCAGGATTTGGAGGATATGAAGCTGGGTTTCAGGGTGGCGCATGGGCTCGGCAGCTTCGACATCGGCCAGGCTGCTGTGGTTTCTCGCGGTTATGTGCTTGCGGTGGAAGCGGCGGAAGGGACCGACGCCATGCTGCGCCGTTGCGGCGAACTGAACGGCTGGGCATACGGGGCGCGGCAGGGCGTGCTGGTCAAGCGGCCGAAGCCGGGGCAGGACCGGCGTTTCGATCTGCCAGGCATCGGTCCGCAAACGGTCGAACTTGCCGCCGAAGCCGGGCTTGCAGGCATCGCCGTGGAGGCGGGTGGCGTTCTCCTGGCCGGCGTGGAAGAGCTGGTGCAGAAGGCCAACGCTGCGGGCCTGTTTCTCTATGGTGTCCCAGCCGCAGGTGCGGAGGGGCGATAGACGACGTGGGGATTTGCAGGAAGCGGTGGCGTTGCGGATGGCGCTTATACCGGGAATTTCGCCGGTGATTGGCATGCCCCCTCACCCCTGCCCCTCTCCCGCGAGGGGAGAGGGGATGCGCCGTGCTCCCAGGCGCCGAAGGTAGTTCGAGCATGCCCTCTCCCCTTGTGGGAGAGGGTGGTCAGCGAAGCTGGCCGGGCGAGGGGGTAAGCCACGCAGGCTGCTGGCAGTTATAAGGGGAGGCTCATGTCTCAACCGAAGCGGATATTTGTGGTGGCGGGCGAGCACTCGGGCGATGTGCTCGGCGGCAAGCTGCTGGAAGCGTTGAAGGCGAAGGCCGGTGCGGAGGCGTTCGTATTCGCGGGCGTCGGCGGCGAGCACATGGAGGCGGCCGGGCTGCGCTCGATTTTTCCGATGTCGGATGTGGTGGTGATGGGGTTGGCCGGGATCCTCGCCCGGCTCCCCAAGCTCGTGCGCCGGGTTTACCAGACCGTCGATGCGGCGCTTGCCTTCAATCCGGATGTGCTCGTCATTATCGATAGTCCGGAGTTCACCCACCAAATCGCGAAACGGGTGCGCAAGCGCCAGGCCCCAAATTCCCATCGTGGATTATGTGAGCCCGAGCGTTTGGGCGTTGCGCCCGGGCCGCGCCCGCAAGATGCGGCCTTATGTCGACCGCCTGGCGGCGCTGTTGCCCTTCGAGCCGGAAGTGCATGCGAGGCTCGGCGGCCCGGCTTGCACTTATGCCGGCCACCCGCTCATCGAAAGAACAGCCTGGATCAATTCGCTCGATACCGGAGAATTGCGTGCGCGGCTTGGTCTAACGCCGGGTCTGCCTGTGCTGGTGGTCCTGCCAGGCAGCCGCGCCAGCGAAGTTTCGCGGCTGATGCGTCCGTTCGGCGAGGCCATAGCCATGCTGCAACGCAAAACCGGCCCTCTGGAGCTTATATTGCCGGCGGTTCCGTGGGTGCGCCCGTTGATCGAGGAGGGGCTGGCGGCGTGGCCCAAGCGCCCGCACCTTGTCGAGGGCGAGGAGGATAAGTTCGCGGCGTTCAGGCTGGCCCAGGCGGCGCTTGCTGCGTCGGGCACGGTGACGCTCGAACTCGGGGTGGCGGGCACGCCGATGGTGGTAGCCTATCGCTTTGACAGGCTGACGGCGCAGTTAGCGCGCATTCTCTTGAAGATACATTCGGTCGTGCTTGCCAATCTGGTGCTGGGGGAGAACGCTTTCCCCGAACTGCTCCAGGAGAATTGCACGCCTGGAAAGCTGGCCGCCGCCTTGCAGCCGCTGCTGGCAGATAGCCCGGAGCGGGCCGCGCAGCTTTCCGCGCTCGGCAAGATCCGCGAGAAGATGTTCCTGCCGCAGGGCACGCCAAGCGCGAAAGCGGCGGAGGTTGTTCTGGATGTGTTGGCTGCGGCCAGGCGCGGAAATTCGCGCGAAGACCGCGTGAACAGGAACGGCCTCAGCGGCGACACCCGTTCCCACTGCTGGGCCAGAGCCGGGATATGCGGGGTGCCGATGACAGCAAATCCGGCCGGATGTGCCGTCACGGCCTTGCCACCTGCTGGCTCGCGAGCCACTCCAGCATGCCGTCCGCCACCGCCTGCCATTGCGGCTCCAGCATCATGTCGTGGGCCATGCCGGCGAACATCCTGGGCTGCGTGTTGTAGGCCCGCGCGGTGGCCTCGATTTCGGCTGGGGAGAAAATCGCGTCTTTTGCCGCCCCCAAGACCAGCATCGGCGCTTTGACCTTGCGCAGCGAGGGCAATTGGAAGGCAACCATATCCAAAAAGGCGCGATAGGACTCGTCCTGGAGGTTTCGCCAATGCCGCTCCACCTCTTCATCGGCCATGCCCTCGGTGAAAAAAACCTCGCGGGCCAGCGGCGGCGTGGAAACGAGCGGATAGAGGCTCAGGGTGAGGCAGATCTGCGCGAAGATGAGCGGATGCCGTGCCGCGATCCTGAGCGTGGTGGCAAGAGCCCCGCGCGGCGGGACGGAAGCGAGCAAAATGCCTGCCGGCGAGGAGTGGCGCTCCAGATATTTCTGGACCACGAGCCCGCCCATCGAATGCCCGATCAGGACGGGCGGGCTTGGCAACGCCTGCGCAACTCGCTCCAGGTCCTGGACGTAGCGGGCGATGCCGGTCCAGCGAAGCCGCTCGCGTCCTTCGCTGCCGCCATGGCCGCGCAAGCTGACGGCGTGAACCGCAAAGCCACGCCCGGCGAAATATTCGAGGAAATGCACGTCCCAGCACCACGCGCCGTGCCAGGCGCCGTGCACGAAGAGCAGCGGCGTCGAATATGCGGGAACGGACGGAAACTTGGATATGACTTCCAGCTTCACCGGCTTCCCCCTATCGTCTGTTATCGTTTGCCGTTGAGCGTGAGGTGCATCGTAGCTGACTGCACCCGGCTGCACTAGGCAGGTTGCTATTTCGCATGCTGCCGGGCGAACCGGCGCAGCGCCTCCAGCGTCTCGTCGCTGACGTGGTGCTCGATGCCCTCGGCGTCCTTCCGGGCGGTCTCCTCGCTAACGCCTAGCGAAAGCAGGAACGTCACCACGGCGTGGTGACGTTCGCGGGTTTCGGCGGCGAGCGCCTGCCCCTTGGCCGTCAGCACCACGCCCCTATTGTGCTGCTGCGTCACCAGGCCTTCCTCCGCCAGCCGCTTCAGCATCTTGGCGACCGTGGGCTGGGCGACGCCGAGGCGTGCGGCGATATCGATCTGCCTGGCGTGCCCCTGGGCCGCGATGAGGTCGCCGATCAGCTCGGCGTAATCCTCCATCAGCTCATGCCGGTGGGCTTGCCGGGTCTGGCGGTGGCTCTCCGACTGGAGGCTGGGCGCGATAAGGGTACCGGATTCTTTTCTTTTCTCTGACGTCATCGGCCGCGAAGGTTTCGATTTTATGCTCCCCAGCGAAGCAGCCTAGCAGATTGCTTGGCGCGTCTCAGCAAAATCGGACGGCCGCAAGTGCGGCGCAGTGGCTCGCGCCCGCAATCCCGCGCGCTGGCAGGGCCGGTAACCGGATGACAAACAATTTACCGGCGGCCTCTTGAAGGAACCTCGGAAAGAATATAGCATGTGCTATATAGCATAAGCTATATTTGTTTACGGAGAAGCACTTCATGGCATCCGGTGCATCAGCCCACGCTCAGGCAGCGCTTATGGCAGCAGGCGGCACCACGGCCGCCCTGCACGAGGCGCTTGCAGGCCGCCGCGGCAGGCTCGCCACGGGCTGGCTTTTCACCGGCCCTGCTGTCGTCGCCTCGATTGCCTATGTCGATCCCGGCAATTTCGCCACCAATATCCAGGCCAGCGCCAAGTTCGGCTACGCCCTCTTGTGGGTGGTGGTTGTTTCGAACGTGATCGCGATGCTGTTCCAGGCGCTATCGGCCAAGCTTGGCATCGTCACCGGCCAGAACCTGGCTGAGCTATCGCGCGACCGTTTCCCGCAACCTGTGCCCTTCCTCATGTGGATTGCTAGCGAGGTCGCGGCCATGGCCACGGAGCTGGCCGAGTTTCTTGGCGGCGCCATCGGCCTGTCGCTGCTGACCGGAACCTCGCTCTTTTCCGGCATGGTGGCCACCGCGATCGTCACCTATGCGATCCTGGTACTCGGAGGCGTGAATTTCAGGCGGATCGAAATTGGCATCGGCGCCTTCGTGGCCGTGATTGGCATCTGCTACCTGATAGAGGTGTTCATCGCGCCCGTGAATTGGGGGGCAGCGGTGCACGGCATGTTGACGCCGCAAATTCCGGACGGCGAGGCCCTGATGCTCGTGGCGGGCATCGTCGGCGCCACCGTCATGCCGCACGCCATCTTCCTGCATTCGTCGCTCACCCAATCCCGCACCTTGCTGCTTTCCGACGCGCAGCGGGCCAGGGCGCTGCGCTTTTCGAACCGCGAGGTGATCGGCGCGCTGAGCGTGGCCGGCGCCATCAATATGGCGATGGTGATCATGGCGGCCGCGGCGTTCAACGCCGGCCACCCCGATGTGGGCGAGATCGAGAGCGCCTACCATACGCTGACGCCGCTGCTGGGCGCGGGCGCTGCCGCCGCCTTCCTGATCTCGCTGATTGCCTCGGGGATTTCGAGCTCGGTGGTGGGCACCATGGCCGGCCAGGTGATCGTGCAGGGCTTCTTCCGGCGCAAGTTCCCATCTGGGTGCGCCGGCTGGCAACCATGATCCCCGCGCTTATCGTCGCAGGAATGGGCATAAGTCCGACAAAAGCCCTCGTCCTGAGCCAAGTGGTCCTGAGCATTGCCCTGCCTGTGCCCATGATCGCGGTTCTGGTCCTCTCTAGCGACCGGCGGATAATGCGGCAGTTCGCCAATAGCCCCGCGACCGCCGCCCTGGGCGTGGTCTCGGCGGCCGCTGTTCTGATCTTGAACGGCGTGCTTCTCTACGAGACCCTTGCAACGCTTTAACCCCGATGCCGCCCAGTACGGCGTTCAAACCTGGAAAAGCAGCAATTATGCCTTGACGAAGCCTCCCGGCTCCGTTGTCTATAGCGGACCATGCGCGTGTAGCTCAGCGGTAGAGCATCCGGTTTACACCCGGACGGTCGGGAGTTCGATCCTCTCCGCGCGCACCATCCTTAAGAACCGCGCCCCCTCCCTCCCAAAGGCAAACCGCATCTTAAAGTTGCCGTGAAGTTTTGTTGCAAATCTAGATTGCGTTATTCTTGTTCACGTGAAGTTGAATTGGCAAAAAGTCTATTAGAAATATGGTCCTGGTATGGCTTGTTTTGGGCAGCTCTTTGGGAGATATTTGCAAAAGCATAGCCTATGTAGCCTAAAAGGCACTTGTGGATAGCTGGTGCATAGCGCTATGTTGAAGCTGCTATGCAAGCGCGGGTTGGGGTGCGCTCGGCTATCAGATTGTGCGGGTAGTGATAAAAAAGAGTATGTTGCTGGTTCCTTGCGCAACGGGAACAGTGAGTACACTAGGTCGGACGGGGCAACGAAGCGATGACACCTGAACAAACACGGTTACTGGCCGAAAGCTTTTCGAAGCTTGAGAACCGGCTTTATGACCTTGGTTCTCTTGTTTACCAAAAGCTGTTCGAAATCGATCCTAATTCCCGGCGCCTGTTCAAGGGCGACATGGAAGAGCAGAAGCTCAAGCTCGCGCGCGTTTTCGCCGAGTTCATCCGCGTCAAGACGCGCTCCCAGCACTTCCTGCCCGTGACCAAGAAGGGCGGTGAGGCCGTGATCCCCGGCGTCGGCTCGCTGGGCGAGCGCCATGATTCGCAATACCACATCGGCTGCAAACACTACCTCTATATGCGCGAGGCGTTGCTCTACGCCATTTCGACGATGCTCGGGCGCGAGTACAACGACGAGATCGGACGGGCTTGGGCAGAGACCTTCGACATGCTTTCCGAGGCGATGCAGAAGCACGTGGGTGGCAACCCTGAGGCGGTGGCGTTCGCGAGGCTGTTCCACCGCAGGGGACCGGATCAGGCCGCGCCGCAGCAGCAATCCTCGGCCGACGGTCATTTCGACGGCCCGACCGGGAAAGACCAGCTCAGCAACTTCCTCAACAACCACCGCTATTAGGCTGGTCTCGAAGCCTTCGGCTTGTTCAACGCGCATTACCCCTCTCCCCACAGGGAGAGGAGTCCGCCTGTGCCCGTTGTTAGGGCGTCCCGTCTCCCATAGGGAGAGGGACAGGGTGAGGGGTTGCGCCCTCTAATTTTAGCAAATTTCATCAGCACACTGGCCGCCCGCCTTGCCTGGCGGCACGAGCGCCGTTTCTGCGAGGCATTTCGCGCGGCCCTTCCGCTCGCAAGAAATTGAAGCTCTGTTGAGCATTATCCTGCGCAAATTCTTAGCCCTGATCGTCCAGATTACGGGTTCTATGCCAAAGGCCGGCTATCCAAGCGGCTTTCGGGTGTGTCATATTATCGCGGGCTCGGGTAGCGCCCCAGCCTAAGACTGTTTCAAAGAAGGGCGCGCCCAAGAAATTAAATTAAAACTGGAGGAGCGCAGACATGCCGGAAATTGCCATGGTGGTGAACGGCAAGCCTGTTCGCGCGGATGTGCCCGCGAACATGCTGCTGGCCGAGTTTTTGCGGCAAAGGCTAGGACTGACCGGCACGCATGTGGGCTGCGATACGTCGCAATGCGGTGCTTGCACCGTGCATGTCAACGGCAACTCCGTAAAGTCTTGCACCACGCTCGCGGTGCAGGCCGACGGCGCCCAGGTTACCACCATCGAAGGGCTGTCGCTGGGCACGGATCTGCATCCGGTGCAGGCGGCGTTCCGCGAGGCACACGGCCTGCAATGCGGCTTCTGTACGCCCGGCATGATTATGTCCGCCACCGACCTCCTGCAAAAGAACTCCAATCCGAGCGAGCCGGAGATCCGCGACTGGCTCAAGGGCAATATCTGCCGCTGTACCGGCTACCACAACATCGTGAAGGCCGTGGAGATGGCAGCCGTTGCCATGAGCAGCCAGCGCAAGGCCGCGGAATAGGGGTTGGGAGGACAAAATGACCGTACAGGGAATAGGCGCCTCCGTTAAGCGGCGCGAAGACTTCCGGTTCATCAAGGGCCTTGGGAAGTATGTGGACGATATCAATCTCCCGAACCAGGTTTATTGCTACATCCTGCGTTCCTCCGTTGCTCATGCCCGCATCAAGTCCATAGACACGTCGGCGGCGAAAGCGGCGCCCGGCGTGGTCGCGGTTTTCACGCATGAGGACATAGACGCTTCGGGTGCCGGCGGCGTGCCCTGCGGCTGGCTGATCACGGATCGCTTCGGGCAGCCGATGAAGGAGCCCAAGCATCCGATCCTGGCGGAGGGCAAGGTGCGGCACGTGGGCGATCCCATCGTCGCGGTCATGGCCGAGACGCTTGAGCAGGCAAGCGAAGCGGCCGAGGCATTGTGAAGCTCGATCTGGACGAGCTTCCGGCGGTGGTCGACATGCAGGCGGCGATCCAGGGCGGCGGAACCCGGTCCACGACGAGGCGCCGGACAACCTCTGCTACGACTGGGAATCTGGGCGACAAAGCCGCAGTGGACGCGGCCTTCGCGCGCGCCGCCCATGTGACCAAGATGGAGCTGGTCAACAACCGGCTCGTGGCGAACGCGATGGAGCCGCGCGCGGCTATCGGCGAGTACGACCTCGCCACCGGCGACTACACGCTCTACACCACGAGCCAGAACCCGCACGTGATCCGGCTGCTGATGGGCGCGTTCGTGCTGCAGCATTCCCGAGCACAAGCTGCGGGTCGTGGCGCCCGACGTCGGCGGCGGCTTCGGCTCGAAGATCTTCCACTACGCCGAGGAAGCGCTCGTCACCTGGGCGGCCACCGGCGCGGCCGGCCGGTCAAGTGGACGCCGAGCGCGGCCGAGTCCTTCATGTCCGACGCCCACGGCCGCGACCACGTGACCAAGCGCGGAGCTGGCGCTGGACGCGGACGGCAAGTTCCTCGCGCTCAAGGCCGAGACCCTCGCCAACATGGGCGCCTACCTGTCGACCTTCGCGCCCTGCGATTCCGACCTGGCTGCATGGCACGCTGATGGCCGGCAAGTACACGACGCCGCGCGATCTACGTGCAACGTGAAGGCGGTGTTCACCAACACCGTCCCCGTCGACGCCTATCGCGGCGCCGGCCGGCCCGAGGCGACGTTCCTGCTCGAGCGCGTGATCGAGCAAGGCCGCGCGCGAGATGGGCGTGGATCCGGCCGAGCTGCGCCGCAAGAACTTCATCCAGCCGAGCCAGTTCCCCTATCAGACGCCGGTCGCGGTGGTTTACGACACCGGGGACTACGAGGCGGCGCTGGACCAAGCGCTCGAGCTCGCCGACTACGCGGGCTTCGCCGCGCGGCGCGAGCGGCTTCCAAGGCGAAGGGCAAGCTGCGCGGCATCGGCGTTGCGAGCTATATCGAGGCCTGCGGCATCGCGCCGTCGAGCCTGGTGGGTGCGCTCGGCGCTCGCGCTGGGCTCTACGAGGCGGCGACGGTGCGCGTTAACCCGACGGGCAGCGTCACGGTGCATGACCGGCAGCCACAGCCACGGGCAGGGCCATGAGACAACCTTCGCGCAGGTCGTGGCGGACAAGCTCGGCATCGCCGCCGACCAGGTCGACATCGTCCACGGCGACACCGCCAAGGTGCCCTTCGGCATGGGCACTTACGGCTCGCGCTCGCTCGCGGTCGGCGGCTCGGCAATCGTGAAGGCGCTCGACAAGATCATCGACAAGGGCCAGCAAGATCGCCTCGCACCTGCTCGAAGCCTCCGAGGGCGACATCGAATTCGAGAACGGCGCCTATAAGGTGAAGGGCACCGACCGGCAGAAGACCTTCGGCGAGATCGCGCTCACGGCCTACGTGCCGCACAACTACCCCATCGAGACCCTGGAGCCGGGGCTTGAGGAAACCGCGTTCTACGATCCGAAAAACTTCACCTATCCCGCGGGCACCTACATCTGCGAGGTGGAGATCGATCCGGAGACCGGCATGACGGAGATCGTGTCCTTCACCGCGGCGGACGACTTCGGCAACGTCGTCAATCCGATGATCGTCGAGGGCCAGGTGCATGGCGGCATGGCGCAGGGCATCGGGCAGGCGCTGCTTGAGAACGCCGTCTACGACGAGAACGGCCAGCTCCTGACCGGCTCCTTCATGGACTACTGCATGCCGCGCGCCGACGACCTGCCGATGTTCAAGGTGCACACGCTTAAAGGCACGCCCTGCACGCACAATCCGCTTGGCGTGAAGGGCTGCGGCGAGGCTGGCGCCATCGGCTCGCCGCCCGCGGTCATCAACGCGGTCGTCGACGCGCTCAAGGAGTTCGGCATCGATCACATGGATATGCCGGCGACGCCCGAGAAAGTCTGGCGCGCCATCCACGGCGGTATGAAGAAAGCGGCGGAGTAAGGAGAAGGACCATGAACAATTTCGACTATGTGCGTCCCTCGTCTGTGGCCGCGGCCTCGCAGGCTCTCTTGGCGGCGAACGCCACCGCTCTCGCTGGCGGCCATACGCTGATCCCCACGATGAAGCAGCGGCTGGCCAAGCCCTCCGTGCTCGTCGATCTCGGCGGCATCGCAGAGCTGAAAGGCATTCGCCGGGAAGGCAGCACGCTCGTCATCGGCGCCACCACCACCCATGCGGAGGTGGCGTCCAGCGGGGAAGTCGGCCGGGCCATTCCGGCGCTAGCCAAGCTTGCCGGCGGCATCGGCGATGCCCAGGTCCGCCATCGCGGCACCATCGGCGGCTCGGTCGCGAACAACGATCCCGCCGCGGACTATCCAGCCGCAGTGCTTGGCCTCGGCGCGACCATCGTCACCAACAAGCGCCAGATCGAGGCGGATAAGTATTTCACGGGCCTGTTCTCCACGGCGTTGCAGCCGGGCGAGATCATTGTCCAGGTCCGCTTCCCGATCCCGGAGCGCGCGGGCTACGCGAAGTTCGAACAGCGGGCCTCGCGCTACTGCCTGGTTAGCGTGTTCGTGGCGAAGAACAAGGGCGGCATGTTTTCCTCGGGCGAGGTGCGCGTGGCCGTCTCGGGTGCGGGCAACAACGGCGTGTTCCGCGTGCCCGGGATGGAGCAGGCTTTGAAAGCCAACTTCGCCGCCGCAAGCGTTGCCGGCGTGAGCGTCCCGGCTTCGGGCCTCATGGGCGACATGCACGGCAGCGCGGAATACAGGGCGGCGCTCATCAACGTCATGGCTCAAAAGGCAGTCTCTGCCGCATGACGCAGGCCCTCCCCAATAGCGTTGCGGAAACAGCCGCGCTGCTTGCCAAGGGCCGCTACCTGCCCAGCGACTCTTTGGCGGCCTCCGTCTTCCTCGCCCTTAAGCTTCAGAGACCCCTTCTGCTTGAGGGCGAGGCGGGCGTCGGCAAGACCGAGGTGGCCAAGGTGCTGGCGTCGGTGCTCGGCCTGCCGCTGGTGCGCCTGCAATGCCATGAGGGGCTAGACCTTTCCAACGCCGCTTACGAATGGAACTACAGCCGGCAGCTTCTGCACATCCGCGCGTCGGAGGCAGCCGGTCACGTTAGCACCGCTAGCTTGGAACGCGATCTGTACAGCGAAAGCTACTTGCTCAAGCGCCCATTACTGCAAGCGCTTGAGCTATCGGCGGAAGGCAAGGCGCCAATCCTGTTAATCGATGAGCTCGATCGTGCCGACGAGCCCTTCGAGGCGTTCTTGCTGGAGGTGCTCGCCGATTATCAGATCACGATTCCCGAGCTTGGCACGGTCCGCGCCGCTGAACCTCCCATCACCGTCCTGACCTCCAACAGGACGCGGGAAGTTCACGACGCGGTCCGGCGCCGGTGCTTCTATTGCTGGATCGATTACCCCTCGGCCGCGCGCGAGGCGGAGATCCTGCGGCTCAAGCTCCCCGAGGCCCCAGCGGCGCTGACGGAGGAGATTGTGGGCTTCGTGCAGTCGATCCGCGCGATGGACCTCTACAAGAGCCCCGGCATCGCCGAGACCATCAACTGGGCGCAGGCGCTGACCTCGCTCGACTGCGTGGCGCTCGACCTCGAATCCGTGAACTCGACGCTCGGCACGCTGTTGAAATACCAGGACGACATCGCCCGCATCCAGGGCAGCGAGGCAGCCCGGCTTTTGGAGCAGGTGAAATCGCGTGCGCGGGAGGCGGCGTTTGCGGCGGAGGGGTGATGCTGCCTGGATTCGAGGCGCATCCATCCGCATGTTTTTGGAGTTAACTTTAGACCCCCTCACCCTGGCCCTCTCCCCAAGGGGAGAGGGGACGCCCGAATTTCTGCTGCGGGTTGTTCTGGGGGGCCTTCTCCCCTTGGGGAGAAGGATGAGGGGGGACTTGTCACGGCGGGGAAGGCATGGCTAGGCCGCTCGACGCAAATATCGTAACCGCGCAGGCGGATGGCGGGCGCCTCGCCGCCAATATCCTGGGCTTCGCGCGCGTGCTCCGCTCGGCGGGCATGCCAGCCGGTCCGGCGAAAGTGCATGAGGCCGTCGATGCGGTGCTCGCGGCGGGCCTGAGCGATCCGAAGGTTTTCTACTGGACCCTGCACGCCGTCTTCGTAAGCCGCCCCTCCGAGCGCGACATCTTCAACCAGGCCTTCCACCTGATCTGGCGCGATCCTGGCTATATCCAGCAGCTTCTTTCGGTGATGGTGCCGAATTTGCGCAATTCGGGCGCGCCGCGCGACGCCATGGCCCGGCGGCTGGCCGACAGCCTGTTCCTGCGCCAGGGGGCGGAGCACGCGGTCGAGCGCGACCAGATGCAGCTCGACGCGAGCGGCACGGCGAGCGAACTTGAGGTGCTTGCAGAAAAAGACTTCGAGCAGATGACGGCGGAGGAGCTTAGGCTCGCGCGGGTGGCGATTGCGGATCTGGCCGCGCGCCTTGCCAAGCGCGCCACGCGCCGCTTCTCGCCCAAGGGCTCGGGCGGCGGCAGGCAGCTGGATCTGCGGCGCATGCTGCGGCAGGCTGGCTCGCGCGGGCCAGAGGGCATCCTGCCGCTATTCAAGGAGAGGCAGCGGCGCGCGCCCCCGCTGGTGGTGATGTGCGATATTTCGGGCTCGATGGACAGTTACGCCCGCGTGTTCCTGCATTTCCTCTATGGGCTCATCAACAGCGGCGAGCGCGTGCACGCCTTCCTGTTCGGCACGCGGCTGACCAATGTGACGCGAACCTTACGCGACCGCGACCCCGATGCCGCCATGGCCAAGGCGGCGGGCACGGTTCACGACTGGTCCGGCGGTACGCGCATAGGTGAAAGCCTGCACACCTTCAATAAAATCTGGGCGCGGCGCGTGCTCGGCCAGAACGCAACCGTGCTGCTGTTTACCGATGGCCTCGACCGCTCCGGCGGCGAAGGCATTGCGCGGGAGGCTCGGCGGCTCGGCGCGTCCTGCCGGCGCCTCATCTGGGTGAACCCGCTTCTGCGCTACGACGGCTACGCGCCGCTCGCCGCCGGCGCCGCCGAACTCGACCGCTATGTCAGCGAAATGCGGCCCTGCCATAATCTGAAGAGCGTCGCAGGCCTCGCCGCGGCTTTGGCTGGGTGAGCCACACCGCTCTCAAGACATTCGCGCGGAGCGCGCCCAGGCAGGACGGCTTGCCCAAAGGTGGGCCAGCATTCCAGTTCACCAACTTCCGCCGATCTGTCATTTCTGGGTATCGCCCGTGCGGCAGGCAGGCGTCTCACAGGTCCACCCGCTGATCGCTGTGCGTGCGATCCGGTCGCAGCCCAGGGCGGCGCGTTGCAGCCTCATCGCGCGTTAACCGAACGTATGTTTCCGCGCTTTCGCGAACTGGTGGTTCAGCTCGACGAAGAAGCGCTTTCGGCCGTAGCTGCCGCCGGATGGCGCCGGGAATCAGTTGCCCGCTATGTGGCCAGAGCGCTAGCCGAGTTGCTGGCGTGGAGGATCGAGGCTGGAGGGCGTCAGACGCCGGATGAAGTCGAACGCCATTTCCGGCAACTTACGGCACCGGCGACCGCACTGCCGGGACAGCCGGAGGGTTAACCCACATCTCTTGCGCGATCTCGCGAGGAATACCGGTTACTGCTTCGCACAAGTTCGCGGAGTTAGCTCAAGAGCCAGCACGAGGGAGAAGCCCGATGAAACTGACTCTTATCGCTGTCGCCGCGATCCTGCTCAATGCCGCCGCCGCGCTCGCATGTGCTCCCACTCTCCATGGAACTTTCGCCAATAAGCCTCTGAACTCGCGTGAATTTACGGCCGTGGGCGAAGTCATGCTTCATGTCGATGTCAAAGTACCTTGCGAAGATTGGTGGTGGAACCCGTTCGGCATCCCAGATATTTCGGACAGAACGATAGCCGGGGTCTATACCGAGTTGGTCTATGTGGGCCTGAATACCAGGACGCAGCCCATTTTCAGGCGCCGTGAAGCCGACGTCGTTGTCCAGGAAACGCCAGATCATCACAAATTCATCCAGCGGCTGCCCGAAAAGGCGGGACAGTTTACGCTCGATTACAGCAGGGGGCGGCTTATCACCGTACGCGACTTCACGGTCGAGATCATCGACGCCACTCCGGCGGGCGTGACCTTTACCCTTCATTAGCCTGCACCGCCGTTCCGGCTTACTTCCAGCTGGCGCCGCCTCAGCGCAGCCAGCCGAAGTAAACGCCGAAGATCAGGAACAAGCCCATAAGGGCGCGGTAAAGCACGAACGGCCACGCCGAAAAGCGCTCCAGAATGCGCAGCAGGCTCCATATCGCCGCGAAGGCCGATATGCTGGCGACAATGAGGCCAACGGCAAGCACGCTCCAGCCGTGTGCATCGAGGCCGGCATGGCGCAGTTCCCAAAGCTCCTTCAATCCCGCAAGGGTGATGGCGGGCAGGCCGAGCAGGAAGGAAAAGCGCGCCGCGTCGGCACGGTTGAAACCGACGAACAGCGCTGCCGTCAGCGTCGAGCCGGAGCGTGAGACACCGGGGATGAGTGCGCCCGCCTGGCAGATGCCGACGATGATCGCATCGAGAAAGTCCCAGTTTTCCATCCTGCGCGTATGGCGGGCAGTCACTTCCGACAGAGCCAGCAGAAGCGACATTCCAAGACTGGCCCAGCCGATCACCTGGATGCTGCGCAGGGGCGAGTTGCAGGCATTGAGGACCGGCGCGAGCAGCAGCCCGAAGACAACGACAGGGATAGTGCCCACTACGATAGCCAGCGCGAATTGGAAATTCCGGTCGTGCCAGTCCCGGCGGACGGTAGCGGAGAGCGATCCAAACACCAGCCCGTGCACATCGCTCCAGAAATAGCTGATCACGGCGGCGAGTGCGGCGAGTTGCATGGCCGCCGAAAAGGCCGAGCCGGGGTCCTGCCAGCCGAGCGCCCAGGGTACCAGCCGCATATGCGCGGTCGACGAAATCGGCATCAGCTCGGTGATGCCCTGCACCACGCCCAGAAACGCAACCTTCGCGTAGCCGAGGCTCACGAAGCCCATATCGAAACCGTTCATGCACGCGGCGGCCATTATCCCTCGCTCCGGCAGCCTCGATCGCGGCGCCTAAGTAGAAATCCGTACCCCGGCCAACGAATGCTCACCCGCTGGGATTCCCCCGAAAAGGCGGAAGATCCTTCATTGCGAGCGCCGGTTATGTGCCTGGCACCAGCGGCTTCGAAATACCCGCTCTTGCGGGCGTTTCGAAGCGCGCGCTGGTCTCCCAGAAGCGTTTGCTTAGCAGCCCCGATGCGCTCCGGCAAGCTGCTAGAGGCGCGCTGGCGCACCTTGGCGTTCAGCCGCCGGGCTGCGATCTCTCAGGGGAAAAAACAGGTTGAGAGGGACTTTGCGAAGCAAAAGCTCCGATTCGGCACTAATTGTTGTAGGCGACGTTGCCGCCGCCGCCCAAGACCGTTACAGCCCGCCGGTTCTGCGACCAGCAGGAGATGTTGTCGCAAACCGCCACGGGGCGCTCCTTGCCATAGGATAGCGTCCTTAAGCGCCGCGGGTCGATGCCTTGCTGGACGAGGAAGCTCTTGACCGTTTCGGCGCGTTTGCCACCGAGCGCGATGTTGTATTCGCGCGTGCCGCGCTCGTCGGCGTGCCCCTCGATGGTGACGGGATAGTTCGCATACTGCCTGAGCCAGACGCCCTGGCCCATCACGATCTGACGGCCTTCGGGCGTCAGCTCCGGGCTGTCCGTCACGAAGTGGACCGTGTCGCCGACCTTGTTATTGAACTCCGCCACGCTGCCCGGTGCGAAATTTCCCCCGCCACCGCCGCCGCCAATACCCAGACCCGCCGCCGGGGCATTCTTCTCGCAAGAGGCCAGAAGCAAGCTAGCAGTAGCGGCCAGCGCTGCCAAAACCGTTCGTAAACGCATTCTTGTTGCCTCCTGTTTCACGCAACTAATGCGTGTAGATTGACCAGGAAATCGTAACGGAATGCCTACCAAGAATCCGATTCCTCGGGCAATTTTGTGGCTCTTAGGCCGAAGCTAGCACAACCGCAACACGAAACGCCCTGCGGATACGTAAAAAAATTGTAACGGTTGTGTGGAGGCTTTTGCTGCCGGCGAAGGTGGCACCTATTTCAGCAGCGGAGACCACGCCGGGTCGGACGCGAAGGAAGGCGTTGCGATCTGCCGCTCATTGTAGCCCGTCAGGTCGATGCTGTAGAGCTTCGGTCCGCCATTGTCGCCCTGCGAATCGCGGAAGAACGTAATGACGCGGCCGTTGGGCGACCAGGACGGCCCCTCATTGTGATAGCCCTCGGTGAGGATGCGCTCGCCCGATCCGTCCGGCCGGATAACGCCGATGGCAAAGCCGCCGCTCACGCGCTTGGTGAACGCGATGAGGTCGCCGCGCGGCGACCAGACCGGCGTCGAATAGCTGCCGCGGCCGTAAGTGATCCGCCGCAAGCCCGCCCCGCCCGCGCTCATCACATAGAGCTGCTGGCTGCCCTCGCGGTCCGATTCGAAAACGATGCCGCGTCCATCCGGCGAATAGCACGGCGCTGTGTCGATGGCCTGCGATTGGGTCAGGCGCGTGAGCTGGCGGCTGCGCAGGTCCATCTCGAAGATGTTCGAGTTCGCCCCTTCCTGCAGGCTCATCACCACGCGGTTGCCCTGTGGCGAGAAGCGCGGTGCAAAGGACATGTTCGGGAAGTTGCCGAGCACCTGCTCCTGTCCGGACACGATGTCCTTAAGCACGACGCGCGGCTCGCCGTCGCGGTAGGCGGTGAATGTGATCTGCTCCGAAAGCGGATGGAAGCGCGGCGTCAGTACCAGCTCCCGGCCCTGCGTCAGGAGCCGCAGGTTCGCGCCGTCCTGATCCATGATCGCAAGCCGCTTCACCCGCTTGTCCTTGGGGCCGGTCTCGTCGACGAAAACGATGCGGCTGTCGAAATAGCCTTTCTCGCCGGTCAGGCGCTCGTAAACCGCATCCGCGATGATGTGCGCGAGCCGGCGCGATGTGTTTGCAGGGATGTAGAACTGTTCGCCCGCAATCTGGCGCGTGCTGAAAACGTCCCAAAGACGGTATTCGCCCCGCAAGCGGCCATCGCTCGTGGCGGTGACGCGGCCGACCACCAGGGCCTGCGCGTTGAGAACCCGCCAGTCCTGGAAGCGCGGCGGCGAGTTCGACATTCGCCGCGCGGTCTATGAAGGCGGCGGGAGAGATCGGCTTGAACAGGCCGGAGCGTTCAAGGTCCGCAGTGACGATTTGCGCGGTTTCACTGGCAAGGTTAGAACCCGCGAATTCGGCAATGGCGATGGGAATGGCGCGCACCTGCCCGCGCCGGATTTCAACCTCGACCTGCGCCTGCGCCAGATGCGGCGCGAGCAAAGCGAAAGCAATCGCAAATGTTGCAAATGACAAGTGAGTTCTTGCCTGCCTGGGTGGAGACCGGGCGCGTTGCAACAAAGATTACTGTCATGGCCGCACTCGATGCGGCCATCCAGATTGAGCCGAGGCTGGTGAAAACCTTCCTGGATGGCCGGGTCAAGCCCGGCCATGACAACGTTTGCTTTGAAAATTTCATATCAGCCGCCATACATATCGCGCGGGTTGAAGCGCAAAATCATATCCCTGCACTGCTCGTACTGCTGCGGCGGGATGTTATAGGGCTGAGCGCTTTCCGCCGCCCGCACCGCCGAATCCGCCATCGCCCGCTGAACCGGCGTGTAAGCCTGATCCATGACGGCGGGAGGCCGCAGCAAAGTTCCGTCCCGCCTAAGCTCTATGTGAAGGCGGATGACCGTGGTCTCGGCCGACTGCCCGCCGATCGGCAAGATCCAGGCCTGCTCGATGCGGCCTTGAATTGCGTCGGCGCAGGTGCCCGCGTTCATGGCCCCGCGTGCGTTGGGCACGCCCATCGCCTGATCCTGCAAAGAGCTGGCCGGCCGCCAGGGCTGGGAAGGGTTCCAGTCGCCCGCCGGCGCGCCCGCGTTCGGGTCGCGATTCAGCAAAGCAGACTGCCGGTCCGCATAGGTCTTCGAGGGCTTGGCTTCCATGGATTGCGCAGTGGTAGTCCGTGGCGCCTCGCTCTCGTGCGATCTCACCTCGGCGGCGATCTTGGCTGGATCGAACTTGTATTTGGGCGTCTCGGGCTTTGGCTTCGGCGCCTCTTCCTTCTTCACAACTTTCTTTGGCGCGGCCTTCTCGGGCGCTTTCTCATGCTTCGGCTCGGCTTTCACATGCTCCACAGGCTTGGGAGCGGGCGCTGGAGTAGCTACCGGCGTGGGAGCCGGAGCTGGAGGCGGCGGCGGAGCAAGCGCTTCTTTTTCGGCGGGTTTCGGTGCCGGAGTCTGCTGGGTGACTTCCTTCTTGGCGCTTGCTATAGCCTCAGGCGCCTTCACCGCCGCAGGCGGGACCGGCGGCAAGTCCGCCCGGCCATCGATTTTCCCCGCCTGCCGCTCGCTATAGTCTTTGGGCGACATGATCTCCACGGAGACCGGCACGGGAGGCGCAGAGGGCTCATCTTTCCGGCCCATGAAGTTGAAGATCACGAGTCCGAAAACAACGAGATGAAGAATGATCGAGCCTATGAGGCCTAACCGCACCGTTTAAGTCCCCGCGCGCTTTCAGCGCTTCTCCTCGATTTCCGTCACTAGAGAAATATGCTTATACCCCGCGGATGCGATTCGTCCCATCACCCGCATCAATTCGCCATAGTTGGTGGACTTGTCGCCGCGCACGAATATTGCTTCGTCCATGCCCTTACGAGCCTCGGTGATTGCCGATAATTTTGGCTGAAGATCGGGCAGTGGAATTTCAGAGTTTTGTATGAATATCTTGCCCTGAGGGTCGACCGTTACCGTCAGCGGCTCGCTCTCGCTCTTGAGTTCCGAGCCCTCGCTTTTGGGCAGGTCCACCGGCACGCCGACGGTGAGCAGCGGCGCCGCGACCATGAAAATAATAAGAAGCACAAGCATCACGTCCACGAAGGGCGTGACGTTGATCTCGGCCATTGGCTTGTGCCGCCGGCCCTTCCTCCGCCTCGCCCCGCCTGGGCTTCCCTGGGGAGCCTGAAGTGATGCACCCATGCCGCTACCTCAAGTCTTCATATCGAGTTGCCGCGAGACGATGGCCGAGAACTCGTCCGCGAAGGCTTCGAGGCGCTGCGCCAGCCGTGTCGCGGACTGGCTGAAGTTGTTGTAGAAAATCACTGCTGGGATCGCGGCGAACAGGCCAAGTGCGGTGGCGAACAGCGCCTCCGCAATGCCGGGCGCAACCACGGCAAGGCTTGTATTCTTGCTGGCGGCAATGCCCTGGAAGGCGGTCATGATGCCCCAGACCGTGCCGAACAGGCCGACAAAGGGTGCGACCGCGCCGACCGTCGCCAGGAACAGGAGCCGCCGCTCCAGCCGCTCCATCTCACGGGTGATCGTGACCTCCATGACGCGCTCGATGCGCATCTGCACCCCGGCAAGCGGTTTCGCCGTGTTCTCGATGGAGCGGCGCCACTCGCGCATGGCGGCGACGAACAGCGCTCCCACCGCGCTCGGCTGCTTTTGCGACATTGCCATATAAAGCTCGTCCAGCGACTGGCCGGACCAGAAGACGTGCTCGAATTCGTCCGTTTGGGCGCGCGCCTTCGAGAATGCCAGATATTTCTCGATGACGATCGACCAGCACCAGACCGAGGCCATGATCAATCCGAGGATGACCACCTTCACAACCGGATGAGCCTGTAGGAACAGGCCTAGAAATGAAAAATCGCTGGTCGGTGTCATTGCCTGCCGGATCTGGTGACGGATGAGAGCGCTATTTGCGGGGCGCGCCTGTGTTCTCGAAGCGTTTACGCCGAAGATTGTTCAAAGTGAGGATTCGAAGGCGGAGTAACGACACCCGCGCCCCCTCAAGGCTGCGCCCCCGCATGGCGAGCCCAGGACGCCACCCTAATTGGTGCGCCCCGGTAATGCAACCTTTGCGCGGTGCGGAATGGGCAGCGGCGGATGCGGACGAGGCGCTCGAAATTTCATCGAGCGCAGCAACTTGTGTAAGACCTGGGCATATTTCGCACAGCACACAAAAAAGAAATACCTAATTGATTGTATTGACGCGGCTAATCATTGCATACACGCAAAAACTTGGCCTATGCAGTTCAAATGAATATATCATTACGCCTCCTCAAATACGTAACGGCTGCCGCCGATTGTGGCAATGTCACAGAGGCCGCCCGCCGTTTGCAAGTCTCCCAGCCCTCAGTCTCGGCCGCGATCGCGGAGCTTGAGCAAATGCTGGGGATCGCGATCTTCGTCCGCCATCACGCCAAGGGCGTCACGCTTACGCCCGCCGGGCAGCGGCTGATCCAAGGCGCGCGGCTGCTTTTGAAACATGCCGAGGAATTCTCCAAGACAGCGGAGTCGATTAAGCGACGTCGAGCGCGGCGACATTACTGTCGGCTGCTTCCCGACCCTTGCGGCGCGCTTCATGCCCTCGCTGATGCTGGAGTTCTCCGACCGCTATCCGATGATCGCCCTGCACCTTGAAGAGGGCGATCACGAGCAGCTCATGCGCGACCTGGCCCAGGGCCGGATCGAGATGGCTATCACCTTCGACGGAGAGGTACCCGCGAGTTTCGATACAACACCGCTTTTGCCGCTTCCGCCGGTCGCGGTGCTTCCCGCAAACCACCGCCTCGCCCGCGCGAACGACGTGAGTTTGACGGAACTCGAAAAAGAGCCCCTGATTCTCTATGACAAGGTCAATTACGTCACCTCCCTGTTCGGCGCGTTGGGGCTTGAGCCGAACATTGCGCTGCGCCTCAAGTCGTTCGAGCTGATCCGTGGGCTTGTCGCGCGCGGGCACGGCTATGCGATAGACAGGGTCGTGCCGCTGACCACGACCACTTACGATGGCGGGCACGTTACCATCAAGCCGCTGCGCGATAAACTTCCGCCGGCGCAGGTCGTAACTGTGATGCCTGGTGCGCAGCTCGTACGGCCGGCGGTGAAGATATTCGCCGCTTTTGTGGAGGCCGCGCTGCGGCGCGCGCATCTAAACGACGATGACGGAGACGGTAACGAGGCTGCCTCGGCGGCTTGAAAAGGCCGCCCGTTTCAATAGAGCGATAGCGATGGCAGGTGCTGGAAGACCCAGGTCTCGCTCAGCACCTCACTACCCCTGTGCAGATAAAGCTTGATGTCGGCGGGGGACGCCGAGGCCGCCGTGTAGTCGAACATCGCCCGCCAGGCAGGTGTGCCCACCACAGGGTAGATGGCTTGGCGTTCTATGGTGCCCGTGGGGGCGCTCACCGCAAGCTCGATGTCGCCGCGCTGGGAAAACTGGCCGAGCTTCCCCCCTTCGAAATCCACGGCGTATTTCGTGGTGCCTTTGGGCCGGGGCTGTCCGGGAATGCCGCCCTCGCCAAGCCGCGTGGCTGTAACATGCGCAAGCGGCGCCGGATAAGGTTCGTCCAGGCGCCAGTAAAGCTTGTATCGCATCTCGCGGCGGGTGCCAGCCCGGAACGGTTCCTTGGACACCCAATAAGCCACGATGTTGTCGTGGATCTCGTCGCTGGTCGGGATCTCGACGAGTTGCACCGCCCCCTCGCCCCAGTCGCCAGCCGGGCTCGACCCATACGCTCGGGCGCCGGTTGTAAAACGCGCCATCGTCCTCATAGGCGTTGAAATGGCGCTCGCGCTGCAAGAGGCCGAACCCCTTGGGAGTGCCGCCGAAAAATGTGCTCGTTTGCACAGATCCGGGATCGTTGAGCGGGCGCCAAATCCGCTCGCCCTCCCCCGTCCAGATGCTCAAGCCGTCGCTATCGTGGATTTCCGGCCGCCAATCCTTGGCCTGCTTGCGGTTGTGCTTCGAGTACCAGAACATGCTGGTCAGCGGCGCAATGCCCACGCGCGCAATATCCACCCGCGGGAAAAGGCAGGCCTCTATATCCGTCAGCGTCCCCTGCTCGCGGACGGCCTCTATGCGGAAGGCCCCTGCGATGCTGGGCGAATCGAGAAGGGCATAGATCACGATGCCGCGTTTGCCGGCCGCGGGCTGGAACCAGAAGCTCGTAAAGCGCGGAAACTCTTCCGGAGTTGGCATTGCTACGTCGATGGCAAGCCCGCGGGTGGAAAGTCCGTACTGGCCCGTCTCGGCCGGCGAGCGGAAATAAGAGGCTCCGAGGAAGGCCAGCCAATCCGGCTGTCCTGGCGCCGCCAGAACCCTGAAGCCGGCAAATCCCGCGTCGGGCGGCAGCGTCTTCGCGAAGCTGCTTTTGCCAAAGGTGAAGAGATCGGGGCTGTAGAGAACTTCCTGGGCGGCGTTCTCTGGAGACACCACGAAAAGGCGAACCGGCTGCTTGAAATACCGGCCAAGGTGGAACGGCTCTACGGGATAGGGGCCACCGCCGTGTAGCCAGATCGCCAGTTCCGGGCGGAACCTGATCTGTTGATAGGCATCGAAATCGAGCCGCTCCAGGAGATTGAAATCGGGGATGACCGGCTTCTGGTATGGCTTCAGGCTCAGCTCTCTGGCCTTGCCGGTGAGCATGTCGAACGAGAACGGTGCCTGTGGGCCTAGGACCATCGCAGCTTCCGGCCCGGCAGATGCCGCGGTACTTGCAAGGCCCCAAGCGGCCGATCCAATCAACAGAGTGCGGCGATCCATCATGGCTTGCTCCTGGGCGTTCCTCCCGGTGTCTTACTATTTATATCATGCCACTCTTGTTGCGAGGGGCTGCTCATGGCGGCCTATCACCAGCGCCCTCCTGTTGAGCTGCACGCATATTGAGAGGGAAGGTAGTCGAGATTGAAGCAGCTATTGTCCCAGCCGATTCCCGGCCTGAGCCGCCAGCCGCGGCAGTCCACCAGCTCTCCCTCGGCGGTCCGGTGTGTGGGACACCCGCCCGGCTTCTTTATGGAATGCCGGTGATGCGCCCTGGGCCTGCCCTCTGCCGAAGCTTGGAACAAGGGTGCCACGATAAGGGCGAAGGCTGCTGCCAAGCTTACAATCCTGCTTCCGGTTTTCACGATGCGGCCTCCAGCAAAACGTTATTACCTATTAGAAATACCCACTAGCATTGCGCGAGGCTAGCGGAAACATTGCAACCATCTCTATATCCAACGGCAGATGTCCCCTGTGGCGCCGGCTCAGCTTGGGCGTGCATGAGGAGCGGCAAAGCTGAACGGCGGGTGCATGGCGGACAATTCCGCAAGTCGCACCCTGCGTTTGCCGCAAGAGAAGCGCGAGGGCTTCACTACGCTACGCTGGAGGATGGATAGCGCCGGGGGGGGGCGGCTATCGCCTGAATGCTCTTGAGGCAAGGCTCGGTTGCATTGACAGCAAAACCGGCCTTGGGCCACTAGTCGCGCTCGCGGCAGACCTTCACATAGGTGCAGACCTTCTTGAAATTGACCCAGCGGCATTGCTTTTCCATCCGGCAATGCTGCCCGGCGGCAGCCGGGGCCGCATCCAGCGCCGCAGTGCCGATGCCCGCGATCAAGGCAAGGGCAAAGAAGATTCTCATCTGTGTTTCCTCTTGGGTGTTGACCGGGCCAGGCGCCGACAGCCGGCCTCATGGACAGGATTGCACGCTAACGCCAAGGGCGGCCCGCCGTTTTCCGTCGTTGAAGCATCCGTCAGCCCAGGTTCCGCTGAACGTGCCGGATGCGTTGGTTAAAACGCCTTTCCCGTTCGGCTTTCCGTTCATGAATGCGCCGTCGTAGCGCGCTTCGCCGGATATCAGCATGCCCTTTCCGTGAGGCAAACTTTCCAGGAATTCGCCCCGATATTGCCCGCGCGGCCAGCTTTGCGTTCCCTCACCGGTCTGCCGCCCGCCGTGCCACGTTCCCTCGTCGCGCTCGTATGAATTGCCGCCTCTGAGCCATTCGAGAACGCCCTTGCCATCGGCAAAGCCGTCTTTGCACGCCCCGTTCCAGCGAACCGTCTCGCCCGCGGAGGGCTGCGGGTTCCAAACCTTGCAGCCGTATTTCGCGCCGGCGATCCAATCGCCGGCATGCGAAACCGCAGGCGCGCAAAGCAAGAGGGCAGAAGCCGCCGCTATCGAAACTGCGCGAATCTTCAATTTTATCATTTCTTTGCGTCCCCGGCCTGGGGCTGCGCCTCTTTCAACAGCGGCACAATCGCGTCGTTCAAGAGCTCATCGTCCACGGCGATGAACTTGTCCCTCACGGTGCCGTTCGCGTCGATGACATAGCTCACTGGAACCGCGTCCGGCTTGCCGAAACCATTGCGCGTGGCCTCGCTCAAAAGCGCGGCCCTGAACGGCAGTTTTTCGCTCACCCGCTGCATTTTGGTCTTGTTGCCCGGCCGATCGACGCTGAGCGCGATCACCTCGAAGCCTTGCGCGCGGTGCTTCTGGTAGAACTTCGCAATTGTTGGAAACTCGGCCAGGCAAGGCGCGCACCAAGTCGCCCAGAAATCCACGAGCACGACCTTGCCGCGCATGGAGCCAAGGTCGAATTCGCCTGAGCCCAGGGTTTCAATCGTCAGCGGCGGCGCGGGCTGCTTCATGGCTGGCTCGGCAGAGGCTGGCAGCGGCCATGCGGCTAACAGAAGAAACGCGGCCGCCGCCAGGGCTGGCCACGCTCTCTCAAGGCTTATGCCGTGACGGACGGTCAAAACGTGTAACCCGCGACGATCTTGGCCAGATAGGGTGCTACGACCTGATTTCCGGTCACACGCTGGTAGACTGGGATCTCGATGTCGCCATAGAGCTTGAACGTTCTGTTGTTGGCCTCGTCGATCACCTTGGTGATGTCGATGCCGGGCGAGATGAAGACGCGGTCATAGCCGGTATTGTCCGGGTCTCCAGCCGCACCGCCATCGGGTCCTTTGTGCGACACGATTACCTGCAGCAGAGGCGCTATTTTGTCGAACGGCCCAACGTGATACCAGTTGTTATAGGCGAGCCCTGCCGCCGCATCGACCGATGCTCCCGGCCGGTAATCTTCCATGAGGCCGCTATCCGGATTCAATGCGGATTTCGTCAGGATCGGTTGTACGTATTTGATCTGGCTGAAATATTGCCAAGCGTTGTCGCCGGTGATCATGCCGCGCCAGAAGCCGCCAAGAATGAGATCGGTGCTGCCGGTGCCGATCTGGGTGTCGCGGTCGAAATTGGCGGCGGTGTAATTACCCGACGGCAACTTCACGCCGAAGATGAGGCCCTTCGACATATCTTTCGAAAAGCCGGTGTACATGCCGGTCAGTTCGATGTCGCCCAAAGCCTGGGAGTGATAGGTCTGGATGTCCGGCGCCCCGTTGCCGAAGTTGGCGTCGGTGGTGAAGGCCCGGTTTGCGGCCGGTATCCGTATGCCGGCGCCCCAATCGCGGTTGAACATGTAGTTCAATCCAACAACGTACCAGTTAGTCAGAATATGCTTGTCGGCCATGTTGTCCGCCGGGGCCTTTGAAGTGCCGCTCCAACTCCGGCTCTGGTCCGAGCGATCCCATTCGAAATAGACGGACCCGCCGTGGCCGCCTTCCTTCGGCAAAAGGGAGGCCGTGCCCACATCGAAAACGCTGCAGCCGCAGGCACAGGCAAGGGCCTCGCCAGGGATCAAGCTGCACAAGAGCAGGAGCCCCGCAGTGCGGCGCGCCTGCGCAGGCCAGGACGGGATGCTTGGAAAGTGGATTTTCATGACGCATTTACTTTGGAACGCTTACGCGGCCAAGCCCGAAGGAATTACAAACCCAACTGTGACGATACTCAGATGGCGACGCCGCCTGCGCGTGCCGCGGACTTCGTACTTCTATTGCTTAGGCTAGCGGGGGCGCGCGCGGCCGGGCCTGTTCGCCCGCATGGGCGGCTGCCATCAGCTCCGCTAGAGGCGGGATGGCGGCGGCTGCGATCGCGGGCGCGGTGCGAGGGAGGAACGCCACAGCCGGTGGAGCGGCACCCGGCGAAAAGAGCAGCAAGGCCTTACACAGTGGGCAGGTCTGCGTTTTGGAGGGGGGCTGATCGCTGCCTCTTTGCTCCGGGGCCGCGCCATCCAGGTGATGGCATTCAAGCTCCGCATAAGTCTGGGCTTCGTGCCTGGCTTCGGGGTCCGCATAGGCGGACGCCCAGGCCTGAACTTTTTGCGCTGCGTGCCAGTAGGGCACCGCTGCATTGAACAGCAAAAGCAGCGTGGCGAGGAAACCGAGAGCTTTTGTTTGGCGGATGCTGAAATGTAACAGGCCCATGACATGCAATACGCATGCCATTATACCCTCCACCCCCCACCGATACCCGTTTTCGCTCATATTGTCCCCAAGCTTCAACAAGCATAGCGGCAAATTGTCCTGCGGCATAGTGTGCAGAATCACCACGCCACAGTAATTTGCGCGAGGCAACGCCGGCGGTATGCACAGCTTTTCCCCAACCCGGGGCGGGCGCTATGGACGCGCATGGGCGCGGCATTGAACCGCCTGCGACGCCGCGATAGCCTTCGGCCAAGCTTTTCGATTCGCATGTCAGTGGAGGCAAAACCTTGGAAAACGGCAAAGCTATAGAAACGGAAACTAGCGCTATCGCGCAATCCGCCAAAGACCAGCTTCGCTCTTACGTCGAGCGCATCGAGCGTCTGGAGGAGGAGAAAGCTGCCCTCGCTGGCGACATTCGCGATCTCTTCGCGCAGGCGAAGTCTTCCGGGTTCGACACGAAGGCGCTCAGGAAGGTGATAAAGCTGCGCAAGCAGGAGGCGTCCGAGCGGCAGAGCGAGGAGGCAGTGCTGGCAACCTATATGCACGCCCTGGGTATGCTCGACAGCGATTAGGAACAAATAGCATAATGGCCGGGTTCTGCCCGGCCATTGCGTTCATACAGCCCGCTTCAGGGAAGCCTGCTACCTCAAAGAAGCTTGCTTGGTCTTTCCTTGGAGCGCCGCGGACATTCGCGCCCGCAAGCGTTCGGCAAAAGCGACGGCCCTGCCCCTGAAGCTGTTCGCCTCGTACAAGTCCTCGATTTGCAGGCGATGGTCGAAATCCTCGCTCGCCAGCACGCTTGCAGGTTGCATCAAGAGCCCAATCTTCTGGAAGATCGGGTCGCGGGCCTGCCCATCCGGCACATCCGAATAGGAAAGCGGCTTCTCGGCGAGCAGGAACGTAGCGGGCAGCGGCTCGAAGGTGATGTCGTCCTCCTGCTCCTCGCCTTCCTCGGTCAGCAGCGCGTCGGAAGGCTCGGCCGGGAGCTGGACTAGACTTTCCGGCTTGGGCAGCGGAGCGGGCTTGGCCGTCTCTTTTTCCCTCGAAGGCTTAGCGGCCGGGCATGGTCAGTGCAGCGGCGGGCGCCGTCAGGCTTGTCCGCTGCAGCAACGGCGATTTGCCTGGTACGAGGCTTGCGAGCATCGGTCCGGCATGCCTATGCGTTAAAGCCCAGGGCCGCTCCAGACCGTTCGTCTCGGCCCTCGCCAAAGCAACGCGGTAGTCGGCGGGCGTCAGCGGGCGTCCATCGGAGGGAACGTGAAGCGAGTGCCCGCTCGGAAATAGCATGGCCAGCTCCATGCGTGGCATGCCCGGCCAGTGGCGCACATTGCCAGTGTCCACATGGACGAAGGGCAAGCCGGAGGCCGGATAGTAGCCCACGCCGCCGCGCTCCTGGATCAGCGCGGAATAGCGAAGCTGCTTGAGCGGCACATCGGGCATCACGATATCGGCAGCCTGACCTGTGATATGGCGGCTGTGGCGCGCTTGGCCGCCCGAGGTCCGCCGTAGCATCTCGTTGGTGGCGGGTGAGCGGTAGCCGCAAATCAGGTGAACCGGCTTCTGGGAGCCAAGCTGTTGGTGTATCCCCCAAATCAGGTCGATAAGGGCGGGGTCGATTTTTGTTTCCTGGTTCCGCCGCCAGTCCCGCATGAAGTGATTGAGCGCCTGCAGCGCTTCGGGGACGAATTTGCCATTCCGCTTGAAGGTGACGTTAATCGTTTCCTTCGTGTGAATGTTGAACATAGAGATCGTTCGATCTTCCGCGCACGACGCATCGATCGTAGGGATGAGAAACGCGAACACCGTAAATGCTAAACCGAGCCCCCGCAGGCCTAAGGCTATGCTAAACTTCACAAATTTCACAGATACGCCATCTGAGATACCCATGGGCATCCTTGTTTCCCTCTCTCTTCCGGCGCCTAGCTCTGGTTAGAGAAGCGAGGTCACGCTCATCTGCTTAAGCCTAGCTTGGTGAGCGAATTGTTAAGCGTAAAATGCGCGGAAAACGTGGCAGGCCGCAGCGGCTGATTGCACTCATGCACCACTGCAAGCAAAATCGTCAATCTCGTGGCGAAAATCGCAGTAAATACACGAACCTGAGGCGGGAGCTTCCCAGCTGCCATCCCGAGGGGCTCTCTTGGCGGCTGTCCCACATCAAAGAAGGCGCCGGTCCCCGAAAAGAAATGGCAGCAAGCGCATCAGACCGGCCTTGCCCAGCAACAGGGGCGCAATCCTCGCCCATTGTGCATCGCACAAAAGCATACGGTCCAAGGCTGGCCTCTGTTTTTCCAGCCTTGAACACTTGGGTCCAGCCGCTGGGGGCGGCCGGGGCTTCACGAACCGGGGGCTATTTCAGGGGGCATGTAAGCCGTATTGACGAAATAGTTGACGCCCACCTTCACGCTGTCGGCGGTGAGGCTGTTCTTGTATGGGCACTGCTGATCCCTGAGCGGGCCGCAATAATTAGATACCGGGAAAGTGTAGGAGCTGCTGCCAAAGTCGAAGTGCAGATATTCCACCTTCAGGCTCCAAGAGGGATTGAACTTGTACTCGGCGCCGCCGCCCACAGTCCAGCCGCTCAGCCCCCTTGCATCGAGGGTAGCGGAAATATTGCTGCTGAAGGTGCCCACCTTGCCGTCATAATAAGCGTAACCACCCTTGGCGTAGACCAGCGCGCGATCGAAGCTATAGCCGAGCCTGCCGGTGGCGGTGGCATAGAAACCGCCGGCAATCGACGACCATGAATCGCTCAAAGTGAAGCCCGGCGCCACGTGGGTGTGAGACAAGTCCATGTAGCCGAGGTCTACCTCGGGGCCGATCACAAAGGACCCCGTCTGGTAGTTGTAGCCAATCTGGCCGCCGCCGAATACAGCCGAAGTGTCATTGTTGTACGAGCAGCCAATCCCAGTGAGGGCCGGAGAACACCAATTGCCGTTGAGGTCTTTGATTTCGTTGGTGTCCCAGACGCCGCCAACGTGCCCGCCAAGATAGAAACCGGTCCAGTTCCCGCCGTAAACCGGGCCACCCACATAGCGGGCGGCCGGCGCGGAATACATATCGGCTGCATTTGCAGAGGAGAGACCCACAGCGCTGGCCAGCGCTGCAACTAGAATGCCAGATGGAAGTTTCATTTCTCAAGTCCCCGTCAAGTTTTTGATGCGCTGATCCCACGGACCGGCACGGCATTGCCACCCGCAGCATCGCTTGCGACTCACTGATCCTGCGGGACACTATCCGGCAACGGTTGTGCTGTGCAATCAAAGATTGCAATAAACTTGAAGGTACACCAATGCTGCGCCGCGGCAAATTCCTAGCAATACTAAATCCGGCTGGTTAAGTCCTCGTCCCTCATCCTCCCGGAAGGGCGCTTGCGCCCAATCTAGGATTTGAAAAGGTACTGGCAGTCGCAAAGATGCTGGGGAACGCCTTCAGCATTTCCGGGATGACGCGGAAGAGCTAATCAGCCGTATTTGATATGATCTCGCTTTTTCAGCATGATCTTATTGATCATTCCAGAACCGCTCCTGCCATTTTTTCGGGTTGCGCAATAGCAGCAACGCTTGCAAACGCGGACTTCCGGTGGCCGTGGTCAAATCTCACTTTGAAAACATCGGGGTGAACAAAAAAAAACAACAAGCCCGCCAGGCAGGGCTTGCTGTTAGGAGGAGGAAACAGCGGGCCGCCCTCTTCCAGCCGGGGCGGTCCCGAAGCGGATTGCTACAGCCGCGGGAAATCCTACAGGCGTCCGCGGCAAGCGGGTTAGGATTTTCCGCGGGGTGTACCAGCTACGCGCGCTTGATGATGAAGCGGAACGTGTCGCCGTCCTTCGTCGAATTCGACCAGCTCGTTGCCGGTGGTGCGGCAGAACGAAGCCATGTCGGCAACGGAGCCCGGATCGGTGGCCAGCACTTCGAGCGTGCCGCCTTGCGGAACGTCGTTGAGCATCTTCTTGGTCTTCAGGATCGGCAGCGGGCAGTTGAGACCCTTCGCGTCCAGCGTCTTGTCAGCCATTGTAATACTCCTCCCGTGAACGGGCAGCTTGGTTTGAGATTTTAATGTGCGGCCGGGTTTAGATGTAGAGATTGATGTCGGACTTGAGCGCGTTCTCCATCCAGCTCGCCGCTCCGCCCAGTACCGGGCCCTCGATCATGTCGTCGAGCTTGTACTCGAAAAGGTCCATGGTCATCTGGCACGCGATCATTTTGACCTCGGCTTCGATGGCCATCTCGCGCAGCTCTTCAATGGAGGCGACGCCCTTATTCTTGATCATGCCCTTCATCATGCTGGAGGCCATCGAGTCGACGCCCGGCAGCATGGATACCCAGTTCGGCATCGCCATGTGCATGCCCATCATCGGCATTTTCATTGCCGGGTTGCCGAGGGTCGAAATCTTAAGCTCGGGCTTTTTCAGCAGCAGCGGCAGGCCATAGAAGGTGAAGAACATCGTGGTGTCGACGCCCATGGCCGCGGCGGTGGTAGCTAGGATGAAGGGAGGATAGGCCCAATCGAGCGTACCCTTGGTGACGATGATCGTCATCCTCTTTTGATTGGCCGCGCCTTCCGTCATGTCCGGTCCTTCCCCTGAGTTTATGCCCTGAGCGGCATTTTATCACATTCGAATATCTCTATTAGTGGGGTGTCTGTCAATATCCGCGAAAGTTTCACAGCTGAATGATAGACACAAAAACGGCGGGTGCCTGAAAAGGAACCCGCCGTAACAGCTTGGCTCTTAATCGTCGGTAACGCGCTTCAGCTTGCCGATGCCCAGCATACCCATCGCCCACTTCTCATAAAGCGGCTCGCTTTCGCCCCGGCGCATCTTACGGATGAAGTACTTCTCGAAGGCGATCTTGGCCCTGTGAACCCACTTGCCATCCGACGACCAGTTTACGTTGCGGGGCGGGATCTGGGGCTGTGCCACGAAGGCGATGCCGCCGTCGCCGAAATCGGCGATGCAAACCGCGTTCCATGTGGCTTGGTGCGTTGGCGCCTTGCCGCGCAGCATCTGACCGATGTTGAGCGCGGTCGCCGTCACCATGGACTCGATCATGAAGCCGGTCTTCGGCACGCCGCAAGGAACCGGCGTTGGCCCGATCGGCGGGATGGCCACGCAGACGCCGACCGAGAACACGTTCTTGAAGGTCGGGTTTTGCTGGTGCTTGTCGATCAGGATGAAGCCGCGCGGGTTGACGAGGCCCTCGACGCCCCGCACCGCCGCGATGCCGCGGAAGGCCGGAAGCATCATCGAGAAGCCGAAGGGCAGCTCGTGCGTCTTGGCGACGGAGCCGTCCTCGGCCACCTCTTCGATGTACATTTTGCCGGCTTCGGCCTTCTTCAAGCGCGCGTTGCAGATCCACTTGATGTGCTTGTCGCGCATCGCGCTTTCGAGAATGCCCTTGGTGTCGCCCACGCCGTCGAGGCCGAGATGACCGATATAGGGCTCCGACGTGACGAAGGTCATCGGCACCTTGTCGCGGATCTTGCGGCGGCGAAGCTCCGTGTCGAGGATGAAAGTGTACTCGTAGGCGGGGCCAAAGCAGGAAGCGCCCTGCACCGCGCCGGTAATGATCGGGCCAGGATTTTTACAGAACTCGTCGAAGGCCTGGCCGGCACGCTCTGCATGGTCGACGTGGCAAACCGATTGCGTGTAGCCGCCGTGGGGGCCAAGCCCCTCGATCTCGTCGAAGGCCAGCTCGGGTCCGGTCGCGATGACAAGGAAATCATACGGCATGCTGGAGCCGTCCACCAGCTCAAGCATATTCTCTTTGGCATGGACCTTCGCTGCCGCGACGGGCATGAAGTCGATGCCGCGCTTGGCGAAGGTCCGCTTCAGGTCGATTTCGATTTCCGAGCGCTTGCGCCAATTGACAGCCACCCATGGATTCGAAGGCACGAAGTGATATTTCGCTTCCTTCGTAACGACTGTGAGCTTATCGCCCCTGCGCAATTGGTCTCGCATCTCGTAAGCCATGATGACGCCGCCTAAGCCGGCGCCAAGCACCACTACGTGTGCCATTCAGTTTCTCCCCTTATGTTTTTTTCCGCACCCTTTCCCAGTTGCGGTCCGGGGGGTGCGACAATTTGTATATTCACACATTCCAATGCCGAAATACAAGCGGGGAAAAGGTATCAAATGCCTGGTACGCCCCGTGGGAAATCCTGATCCGTTTGCGGCTGGCGCTTACAGGATTTCCCGGAGAAGGCGTACTAGCAAGTTATTGATTCTAGTGCAGCTTATCCGAGGCAAGTTCACTTGCGAGCGTGCTGCCAATGGGGTGCGAACTTGCCTCGGGCTGTACTAGCTTGCACCGTGAGGCCATTTGTCCCGCATCAGACAGGTGATTTGATACTAAGTTGTGGTGTATTTGCAACGGAGACGGCGGCGCCAGGCTGGCCGGAAGCCGGGTCATGCCCAAGCTTTTCGCGCAGCGTAACCACGGTTCCAACGATGATGATCGCCGGCCCGTGCAAGCGCGCCTTCGCCGCTTGTTCCGCGAGGGTTTCAATCGTCCCGGTAACGACACGCTGGTTCGGCCGGGTGCCATTGTCGATGATGGCCGCAGGCATTTTGGGATCGGCGCCGTGAGCGATGAACTCCTGCATCAGTTCCGCCAAGCGGCCTAGCCCCATGAAGATCGCAACCGTTTGCTGCGGCTGGATCAAAACGTTCCAAGCGAGGCTGAGCTTGCCGGTCTTGGCGTGGCCGGTGACGAAGACGCAGGCCTGGGCGTGATCGCGATGGGTAAGCGGGATGCCGGCATAGGCGGCGCAGCCCATGGCAGCGGTGATGCCTGGAACCACTTGCACCGGGATGCCCGCCGCCACGATGGCCTCGATCTCCTCGCCGCCGCGGCCGAACATGAACGGGTCGCCGCCCTTGAGCCGCAGCACGCGCTTGCCTTCCTGGGCGAGCTTGACGAGCCGCGCGGTGATCTCCTCCTGCGGCACGATGTGGTCGTCGGGCAGCTTGCCGACATAGATGTGCTGGGCCTCGCGGCGGACGAGATTGAGGATGCCGTGCGGCAGCAGCCGGTCGTAGAGAACCACGTCGGCGCGCTGCATCAGGCGCAGGGCGCGGAAGGTGAGAAGGTCCGGATCGCCCGGCCCGGCGCCCACCAGGTATACTTCGCCAACTGGTGCCGGCTCTCCGGCTTCACTGCTGGCGGCTTCGAGCGCGCGCTCCAGCTCCTGTTTGGCTTCCTCCTCCTGCCCGGCAAGGAAGCGGTCGGCCACGGGGCCTTCCAGCACCCGTTCCCAAAAGCGCCGCCGCAGGACGCTGCTGCCAACGCTGGCGGTCAGGCGCTCGCGATATTGGCCAACCAGGGTCACGAGCCGGCCGTAAGCCGCGGGGATCACGCTTTCAAGGCGCGCGCGGATCATCCTTGCGAACACGGGCGAAACGCCGCCCGTCGATATTGCGATGACAAGCGGATCGCGGTCCACGATGGACGGCATGATGAAGTCGCAGAGATCGGGAGCGTCCGCGACGTTGATGGGGACCTTGGCCTGGCGTGCCAGCCCGGCAACGGCGCGGTCCGAGGCCGCATCGCCGGTCGCGCAGAAGACCAGGGCGCAAGCCTCGATATCGGCGGCGGCGGGCGCGCGGCGGACATGCTCGAAGCGCTCATGGCTTTCGATGCTGCGGAAATCGGCGCCCAGCTCCTCGCAGAAAACCCGCACCTTGGCACCGGCTCTCAGCGCCAGTTCCGCCCTGCGTGCCGCGACGGTGCCTCCGCCTGCTACGGCGGCGAGCCTGTCCTTGATTTGGAAAAAGACTGGAAGATGATCCACGGCTAGCGTCCTTAACCTTCGTGTCCCGATTCGCGTTCTGCCCAAAGCTTCATGACCTGCGCCCAGGCGAGCGCGGTAGGCGCATCGATGTCGAGCTGGGTGAAGCGCTTGCCCTCGCGGATCGTTATGCGCATGAGCCGCATCCCGCTTTCGAAGTGTACATCGTCCAGGCGGATCTCACGCCCGAACGGCGCCACCAGCGTTTCCAGGCGCTCCTTTTTCTCGCCGTCCATCGTCAGCGCCCCCTCGGGATTATCGAGGTGAACGCCGTCTCCAGCCGGTCCTGCCAGCGGCGCGGCGTATCCAGATATTCGGGCTTCAGGTCGAAGGAAAGATGGATCTCGCCCTGCCGCGCGACTTCTTTCACAAGCTCTTCGAGCTGGTCGAAGGAGGTGAACTCCGGGTGCGCGATGATAAGGTCGCTGATCTGGGCCATGCGATTGCTCCTTGGGCAGGCCTGCGCCGGAGAGTTTTTATGTTGGGCCTCTTATTATCTATCGATCCGGCTCGGTAAAGTCACAAACGGCGCTGTGGGAGGCAGGCTGCCGGTACATTTCACGGCAGGGTTGCAATTGCCGGTTGCTCTGCATTAGCCAAATTAGAAGTGCCGGAGCCCAGGGGCGGGCTGTCCGCCACAGCTGTCCTCCACAGGATGTCGCTAGCAGCCTGTCGGACTTAAGGGCTGCTGCGCAACTATATGAGCTAGCTCCGCTTCAAATAGCGACTTTCATGCGCAATGCGAGGCGTTTATTCGAAATAATTGCGCAATGCTCTGCCTATGTTCCCAAGTCCGACAGGCTGCTAGCTAATCAACTTGTCCGGTATATGTAGCTCATGATCTGTCCGCTTTTGGGTTTACGGATGATCGGGGGCAAGCGGCTGGCAGCCCCGGTCCGGTCTGTCTCAGGCTGGAACTGTATGAAACTCGCCTGAGGTGTGTTTCTTCGTTCGGTTTGATAGGCCCCTTTTGATTGAACTATACGGCAAAGACATTGCCGAAAGTTTCTATTAAAATAGCTTTGCAATGGTTGCGGTTGGCAGGACCAGACGCAGTGAAATCGGGCAAGCGTATAAAACCGGTGGCCTCGTAAAAGGCAGCCGCCTGTTCGCCGATCGCATCGGCCACAACCATCGACGAGCCGACAATGGCAGCGCTTGCGTAGGCCCGGCGCAAGGCATCGGCCAAAAGCAAGGCGCCTAGCCCTTCACCTTGGCGTCCCTGGGCAATAGCCAAGCGCCCAATGAGTGTCGCCGCCACAAGCGGATAGCGCGGAACAAATTTGCGCGCCGGCAATGGTACCTCTCCGGGCGCAAGCGAAGTGGCGCATAAGGTGTAATAGCCAAGGATGGCTTTCGGCTCGTCCAGCCTAGCCAGGACGAACACGCCGCTCGCCATTCGCTTCACGTCCTGACCCGCCTGCGTTTTCAAATAGCGGTCGAGGCTTTCGACGCCACAGGTAAAGCCTGCGCGGTCATGATGCGAGCCAAGCGGCTCGATTTTCAAGTCTAGCGGTTCACGCCCGCCCATTATGCGCCGATCCGGCGTTTATGTTCGGCCACTGCTTGCTTGAGCCGCTCCGCCGGCTCTGGAGGATTGGTGAGGGCGTCAAAAAAAGCCATGCGATCACGTTCGGAGAGCGTGAGTGTTTCGTGTTCTGCGATAGTGCGGCGGGCGGCCTCGGTAAGCGCCGCCAAGCAATAGTCGGTGAGCTTGCGGCGTTCGAGATGAGCCGCGCGCTCTATGAGTTCCTTGGTGTGTTCATCCACACGGAAACCAAGCCGTTCCACACGAGCGGCTGGCTCCGCGGCGATTTCATTTGGTGTGCGGGTCATATCTATGTTTCCGGTGCTCATTCTCGGGTAAATCGACGTACATTGTACGTCGATCTGACGTATATTTCAATATGGGGCATATGGGGCATCCCGCCGGGGGGCAAGTTCAGCCAGGGTCCGCTTTACCCTGATCGCGTAGGGTTCCGAAAATGCGGCGGAAGTCAGCAAACGGCCTTCTCCGGCCGGAAATGAAGCGGCTCAATCTTACCGTCCATCTGTTGCTCAAGCCGCGAATGGCTGCATGGGCTTTGCCGGCATAACGGCTGGGACCTATTCAAGCGGTTTTGGAATTGCTCCTCCGCGTCACCATCTTAAGAAACGGTATATTTCGCGTAAGCACTTATCATGGTTAATGAGGATGTGGTTAACACGCGCACATCCCTTCGTATTTACCGCATTTTTGCGTGATTTTTTCGATTTTTCACTTGAATTCTACTGCTCAAAAAACCCGTTAAATACAATCGAATATTGTGTGTTAACGGATACGCGAGCCAAGCGCCGTCGTCTTCTGTAGTCGCTGACGCATATTTATCATTATATTGCAATAGCTTGAGCGCTTAACGCTTAATCAAAACATTCGTGCTACATTACTTCAAATGAGAAAGTGCGCTGTTCAAGCCTTCGCGAACCGCCCGGGCACCAGCTTGGAGAGTTAACATGCTCTAAATCGAAACCGCACGGAAGCGGCCGGCCGGATACGGTACGAAGGACCGGCTAGATCGCAACGGCCCGCCAAGCTTGACCGAGCGCTAAGCGCCCACCCGGCCGTAATAGCGCACGCGGTAGAGCAGCCGCCCTGCCGCCGCGCCGCGATTGTCGAAGCCCGTGCGGGCATGAAGCACGTTGTTGCAGACCATGCCTTCGCCGGGCTGCATCTTATAAGTGAGAATAAGCGGATCGGATTCCAGGATCTCTTCCAGGGCCTCAAGCGCGCGCCGCGTCGTCTCATCCTGCCGCCAGGAGATATTGCGCTTGCGTGCCGTGTAGCGCATCACGAGCGCGCCCGTGGCGGGGTCCACGAAGAACACCGGCCCCGTATTGGCGGCGCGCGGCCGGCCATGCGCCTCCTCGCCGGGCGGGATGGTCATGGCCTCGGGGTGCATGAGCGCCGCAATAAGGGCCGGGTCACGGTCGCGCAGGCGGATATAGGCGATGTCTTGGTCGAGAAGGCCGTTGACGCCGCCTTCTGCCGCATCGCGCACGCAGTGCAGCACCATGGCCTGAACGCAACGGGAGGGGCCGTGATAAGTGTAGTAGCCGTCGGTGTGCCAGCTTATGGGCCGGGTCGAATAAGGAATGTAGCCGGCGCGCCCGCCTTCGTCCGCCACCTCGATTGCGACGATGCCGTCCGCCCCGCTGGAGCGGTGGTCTTCCACATGCTGCATATTAAGAGCGTCCGCGAGGGCGCGCAAAGCCGGCCGGACCTTGACGGGATCGGTGCCAAGCGAACCGGCATCGTAAAGTGCCATGTTGGCGCGGGCGCATAGGGTACGAAGCGCCTGGCGTTCTCCGGGCGTTGGCGAGGCCAGATCGCGAATGGTTACGCGCAGCTCGGCGGCGGTCTTGGGATAGGCGGCAAGTTTCGCGGAGCGCCACGCGGCGTAGCTTTTCTCATCCTTCAGGCTAAACGGCCCTTCGTCCGGCTCAAGCCGCGCGGCTGTTTCCCCGGAAGCTAGCGGCTTGTGAGAGCTGCACATTCCCTTCCCCTTTTTCTTGGGCCGGCTGCCTATGTTTCGCGATACGCCTTGCCAATTTTTTTCGCTTGCGGCATCTTATTCACAAATATGAATATTGTCATTAGTGTTATGGCGTGCTAGCTTGCATCAACTCGGCTGGTATTGGTCTGGCTTACACAAGAAATCGACGCAACGGAAGGGGCGCGGATAAGCGCTTGCCTGTTCGGGGCAGGAAACGTAAAGGCTGTAGAACTGTCTGGCTAGACAGTACCGCACAGCGCGAAACTTTGAGGAGGCTTCATGGCGAGTGACGACGTGACGAAGACTGCACAGGGCGGCTGCGGCACCCCTGGCGGGTGCGGTTGCGATCAGCCCAAGAAACATGTGACGCCGTTGCTCGACGAGCTGGAAAACGGCCCCTGGCCGAGCTTCGTGACCGGTCTGAAGCGCCTTCGCGATGCCGAGGGCAAGTCCTACGCCCCGATGATGAACGACCTGCTCGGGCAGCTTGAGCACTCCTACGAGGAGCGGCTGGGCTTCTGGAAGGGCGGCACGGTTTCGGTCGTCGGTTACGGCGGCGGCGTTATCCCCCGCTTCTCCGAGGTCGCCAGCAAGTTTCCCGAATCGAAAGAATTCCATACGCTGCGCATCATGCCGCCGGCGGGCTACCACTATAGCACCGATCTTCTCCGCAAATTCTGTGACGTTTGGGAGAAGCACGGTTCGGGCCTGATCGCGCTCCACGGCCAGAGCGGCGATATCATGTTCCAGGGCTGCACAACGGAAAACGTGCAGAAGGCGTTCGACGAGCTGAACGGGATGGGCTTCGATATGGGCGGCGCCGGCCCCGCGATGCGGACCTCGATGAGCTGCGTTGGGCATGCGCGCTGCGAGAAGTCTTGCTACGACGAGGTGAAGGCGCATCGCACGATCCTCAACGAGTTCCTCGACGAGATGCACCGTCCGGCCCTGCCCTATAAGTTCAAGTTCAAATTCTCGGGCTGCCCGAACGACTGCGTCAACGCCATCCACCGTTCCGACTTCGCCGTGATCGGCACCTGGCGCGACGATATGAAGGTCAACCAGGAAGAGGTGAAGGCCTACGTCGCATCGCACGGGCGCAAATACACCATCGACAGCGTCATCGCGATGTGCCCGACCCGGGCGCTTAGCCTCAACGACGACGACACGCTGGATGTCGACAACAAGTCCTGCGTGCGCTGCATGCACTGCTTGAACGTCATGACGAAAGCGCTGGCACCCGGCGACGACAAGGGCGTCTCGATCCTGATCGGCGGCAAGCGCGCGCTCAAGGTCGGCGACATGATGGGCATCATGATGATCCCATTCTTCAAGCTCGACACGGACGAGGACTACGAGAAGCTGGTAGAGTTCGCCCGCAACGTCATCGACTTCTTCGCCGAGAACGCGCTTGAGCACGAGCGTATCGGCGAGTGCATCGACCGGATCGGCCTGCCCGCATTCCTGGAGGCCTTGGGCATCGATCCCGATCCGAACATGATCAACCACCCGCGCACTTCTAGCTACGTCCGTACCGACGACTTCACGGACGAAGCGAACAAGTATTTCGAGCGCAAGGCCAAAGAGGCCGGGCTGACTGTCGCGGCCGAGTAGTTCGAGCGGGACGGGCGGCAGTGGCACTCCTCCCTGTAGCCGCCGTACCGTCCCGCTCCACCCGGCCTTTTGTCAAAATTTATTCGCGGAGACTTTAACGATGAACACTCCTGCAGCACCGCGCCGCGCAGTTGAATCCGGGGTTCCGGATCCGTTCCCTCTCATGCACCCGCTCATGAAGAAGAACTACGGCAATTGGGCTTGGCACGACCGCCCGCGTCCCGGCGTTCTTCACCACGTAGCCAAGAGCGGCGACGAAATCTGGACGGTCCGGGCCGGCACACCCCGGCAGATGGATGTCTTCACCATCCGCAAGCTGTGCGACATCGCCGACCGTTTCGCCGAGGGCCATGTCCGTTTCACAACGCGCAGCAACATCGAGTATATGGTCAGCTCGAAGGAACAGGTCGACCCGCTGATCAAGGCGCTGAATGCCGAAGGCTACCCTGTTGGCGGCACCGGCAACTCTGTGTCCATGATCTCCCACACTCAGGGCTGGCTGCACTGCGACATCCCCGGCACCGACGCCTCGGGCGTGGTGAAGAGCCTGATGGATTCGCTGTACGAGGAGTTCGTGAAGGAGGAGATGCCGAACCGCGTGCGCATCACCACCT
>CAVUGF010000035.1:0-52250 GCA_963740975.1 uncultured Alphaproteobacteria bacterium
CACCATGAAGACGCTGGAACACGCCGAAAAGCTTGTCTGCATACTTCATATCGAAACCGATGCCATTATCTTTGACAAAGTAAACGGCTTCGTCTCCTTCCATGTATCCCCCTATTTGAATCTTGGGGGCTTGTCTGAGGCGGCTAAACTTGATGGCATTGGACAACAGGCTCACAAAAATCTGACGCAACATGGAAATGTCTCCCTTGGCCGGAGGGAGAGGGCCAATGTCGGCTTGCAGATTGCCAACACCGGTTGCCTGCGTGACTTCCGCCAAAACGTCGCGCGCCAGCTCCTCCATGCCGGCTTCGGCGATGTTCATGTCCACCCGGCCGATGCGTATGTATCTCAGAATATCGTCAATGAGGTTCCCCATCCGGCGGGTGTTGCGGCGCACCACATCGAGCAGGCGCCTTCCTTCATCGCCGAGCTTGTCCGCGTAGTCATTCTGCAGAATGCCAGAGAACCCTTCTATGGCGCGCAGCGGCACGTTCAGGTTATGCGAAATCGAATAGGAAAACGATTCCAGCTCCTTGTTCACAATTTCGAGGGCGCGTGCGCGCTGCCGCAGTTCATCGTTCAATTTATGGACATTTTCTTCAACCCGCTTGCGTTCGGTAATATCTTCAAGCAGCGCTAGGATATAATCGACCGGACTGCCGGCTCTCCTGACGCAACCGACGGATAAATTTGTGAAGACGATGCTGCCGTCCTTACGTACAAACCGCTTTTCAGCCGTGTACCCTTCAATGTCCCCTTTAAGTAACCGCTCGAACTGAGCTGCCTCTTGCTCAAGATCCTCGCGATACATCATTTCATCCCACGTCAAAAGCGACAGTTCCTCTTTTGAGTAGCCCATCATCTGGCAGAGCTTATCGTTGACCTGCAGCCAGCCCTTCTGCGGCGACGCGATCGCCATGCCAACCAGCTGGCGTTCGAAGAACAGACGCAAGCGCTCCTCGCTTTTTTGCTGCGACCGGGCTTCGGCAAGAGCCTGCTCGCTGACCCGGATCTGTTCTTCCATCCGCTTGCGGTCGGCAATTTCCCACGCCAGATCGGCAACGAGCGAAACGGTTTCACTGTCTTTTTCGTATATTCGGTGGGTTTATTTCCGACCCCCAGAATCGCCGAGATTTTCTTGCCGCGAAAAACAGGCACAACCAATTCCCGGACGACGGAAGCATGACCTTCTGGCATCCCTTTGCGATTGGGAAGCGAAGCATAATCGTTATGAATAACTGGCTTGCCTTGATGCACACAATCTACCCATACACCGGCTTCGGATATAGGATAGTGTAACCCGTGTCCTTCCGCCTTACAAAATTCCGCTTTAGTTTTTGTAGACCACGCCTGAAGCGTCAGCGAAACTTGATCGTCTTCAACAAAATGATAGAAGCCGATGTGGCTGTCGGTCAGTATCTCTGTTGCATTAAGTGTTTCCTCAAGCAACTCGTCGAGAGTATGTGTTATTGCGAATTGCAACAAATGCACTCGCGCCGTATTCACTTCATCGTTCCGCCTGCGCTCGGTGATATCGGTAACCAAGGCGAAGGTACCGCTAAAGCTTCCTTCTTCATCGAATGTTGGTGTGGCAGATACGATAGTCCACACGGTCTTTCCGTCTTTGCAGCGGAATTTACGCTGATAATGCTCTGATGTTCCACGGCGCCGGTTCGCCATTGTCTCCGTGTGCTCGTGCGCATCCTCCTCGAGCATGAATGCCGTCATCGGCTTGCCTATCATTTCTTCGACGGAATAAGCGAGCATGTCAGCCATTCGAGCGTTGACGGAGGTGGTGAGAGCGTCCGGGCCAAACATCCAGAACCCCTCGCTAGCAGTCTCCAGGATGCGGCGGGACTTTGCCTCGCTTTCCCGAAGCGCCTTCTCGACCCGCTTCTGCCCGGCGATGGTTTGCGCCAGCACCTCCAGCATTCTGTTAAGGCCGCTGGCTAGCTTCGCTATTTCATCGCTTGGCCCCGCTGTGTCCGCGCGCGCATCGAAATTCCCAGCCTGCACTTCCTCCGCGACTTGCACCAGCGAACCTATGCGGGAGCCGAGCCTGTTGGCGATAACCCAAGCGGAAAGGAACGCCAGCGCCGCGGCAAGCAGCATAAAGAGCGCGCTGCTCATTATCATCCGGTGCAAATTGTCCGTTATGCGTGTCCGTCCCAGCGCAACCCTCGCCCAGGCGATATGCCGGACACCGGCCATGATCGGTACGGCGATGTCGATCACCGATCTGCTGTCTATAATGGCTTGCTTTTTCGGCGGCGCCTTAATGAGGGCCAGGCTTCGCCGGTCGGACGCGTACAGGCCCACTTTGGCTGGGTCGCTATGCGCAAGCACCCGGCCCTGGGGAGAGAGAACCATTGCATAACGCGTTCCGGGATGGCTCTGAAATGCCCGGATGACCTCCTGCAATCCCACCACGTCGTCCGCCAGCACCCAGGATGCGGAGCTGACCGCGAGCGACTCGGCGAGGCCCGCCGCTTCATTGTAGCTATCCCGGTAAAGATAGCCGCTCTCGGTTCGCACAGATACGCGGCAAAAACGCCGATCAGAATGAAAAAGCCGGCCGTGTAGGTCAGAACGATCTGCCGCTTGAACGATCCATATCCGCGAAATATCTGCATTTCTAGGGCTCATGCAGCGGCCGCACGGTACGGCTGAACTTGGCCAGGAAATTCTCGATCACCCGGTAACGGCTGTCATCGGCAAGCTCGAAGCGGGAAAGCGGCATGCGCGCCAGCATCGCTTTGCCTTCCGGAGTTGTGTGCAAAGTGCTGAGCAGGTGCGCGACCTTTCTGGCAAGAGCCTCGGGTACGTCATTCCTCGCCACCACGCCGTTGTTGATCAACGGCTCCGTTTCCCACTTGACTTCCAGTTCGGCGGCCTTGCCCGGATGTTCCTTTTGAAACGCTTCCCATGGCAGAGGCCAAGTCGCAGCCGCTGCAACGGTGCCGAGGTAGACATTCATGATGGACGACTCCTGCGAGCCGACATACAGATTTTCGATGTCCCGGTTCACGTCCAGGCCGTGAGTTTGGAAAAAATATTGCGGCATCATGGTCGCGGCCAATGCTGTCCGGGCGGGATATGATACCTTCTTGCCCTTGAGGCTGGCCACATCCTTGATGCCGCTATCGCGCCTTACTAAAATGACGCCCGTGAATTTGTTATCGTCCCCCATCTTGGCGATGACATGATAGCCGTGGTTAACGAATTCAGCGTCTGGTAAGGATTGGGGAGGGCGAAGTCGAATTTTCGCGCGTATAACTTCTTGTCGAACGTGTCGTAATTCCGTGAGGCTTCAAGCTTGAATTTGGCGCCGGGTATATTCCGGTTGAGGTAGTCGATCACTGGGCCGTATATCTCGAACAGCCGGATCGGATTATGTAACGGGTGGATCGCGAATAGATACTCTTTGGCAACATCCGGCGCCTGGGCGGTGAACCGAGGTCCAGACGTTTCGTTCCCGCCCTCCGGGCCGCACGCCGCAAGCACAACCAAAGTAAATCCAAGCAGCAGCTTGCGCATCGTGTCCCCAACGCCCATTGCCTCCGGCGGACAAATTCTGGTGCTCTTCAAAAACGCACAGCGTCCACTTTTCAGTGCGCGCCGCCTGCCGCTCCATACCCGGTCATGTTTCCTGAAAATCGGAACCATGCGGAAGCCATACCAGCCATTATAGAACGCAGAGGTTGTAAAACCGCCAATTTCCAGTGGCGTTTCAGAGCGTTCCCAGTGTGGAAGTTGAGCGGCAGGACTTCTTAAACGCGGCCGCCCAAGCCCTGCCACAGTTCGCGCGCCTATGGCCAATTTGCCGCCGATGGGCACCGTACCTTCAAGCTGTTGTTGAAACGCTCAACGCTTCCTTTATAACGCCCGAAACCCGAGCGACCCAGAAATGCCCAAACGCACCGATATTGACTCCATCCTCATCATAGGGGCTGGCCCGATCGTGATCGGCCAGGCCAGCGAATTCGACTATTCCGGCACGCAAGCGTGCAAGGCCCTCAAGGCCGAGGGGTACCGGATCGTTCTGATCAACTCCAATCCGGCGACGATCATGACCGACCCGGATTTGGCGGATTCCACCTATATCGAGCCGATCACGCCCGAAATCGTCGCCAAGGTCATTGAGCGCGAGCGCAAAGCGTTCCCGGCGAGCGCATGGCGCTTCTGCCGACCATGGGCGGGCAGACGGCGCTCAACACCTCGCTCGGCTTTTCAAAGATGGCACGCTTGAAAAGTTCGGCATCGAGATGATCGGCGCGGACGCAAACGCCATCGACAAAGCCGAGGACCGCCAGCTTTTCCGCGACGCCATGCAAAAGATCGGGCTCGCGGTGCCGCGCTCCAAGCTCGCCCACAATCTCGCCGAGGTGCAGGAAGCGCTCGACTATGTGCGGCTTCCGGCCATCATCCGGCCGTCCTTCACGCTTGGCGGCAGGGGCGGCGGCATCGCCTATAATCGCGAGGAATATCATGCACATCGCCGAGCGCGGCCTCGAAGCCTCGCCCGCGACGCAGATTCTGATCGAAGAGTTCGTCCTCGGCTGGAAAGAGTACGAGATGGAGGTTGTCCGCGATAAGAAGGACAACTGCATCATCATCTGCTCCATCGAGAACGTCGACCCGATGGGCGTGCATACTGGCGACAGCATCACCGTGGCGCCCGCGCTGACGCTCACCGACCGCGAATATCAGGTCATGCGCAATGCCTCTATCGCGGTCCTGCGCGAGATCGGCGTGGAGACTGGCGGCTCGAACGTGCAATTCGCGGTGAACCCGGCGGATGGCAGGCTCGTGGTCATCGAGATGAACCCGCGCGTGTCGCGTTCCTCGGCGCTGGCCTCGAAGGCCACGGGCTTCCCCATCGCCAAGGTCGCGGCCAAGCTCGCCGTCGGCTACACGCTCGACGAACTTGACAACGACATCACCAAAGGCGCCACGCCCGCCTCCTTCGAGCCCACCATCGACTATGTGGTGACGAAAATTCCGCGCTTCGCCTTCGAAAAATTCCCCGGCGCCCCGGCGACGCTTACCACCTCCATGAAATCGGTCGGCGAGGTGATGGCCATCGGCCGCACCTTCGAGGAAAGCCTGCAAAAGGCGCTGCGCTCGATGGAAACGGGGCTCAACGGCCTCGACGACTATGTGCTGGAGGGGCTCGGCCAGGGCGACGACAAGAATGTGATCCGTGCCGCCCTCGGCACGCCCTCGCCGGACCGGATTTTGAAGGTGGCCCAGGCGCTGCGGCTCGGCTTCGACCACGAGCAGATCTATTCCTTCTGCCACATCGACCCGTGGTTCGTCTCGCGGTTGCAGGGCATCGTCGACATGGAGGCGAAGGTCTGCGCGCACGGTCTGCCCGGCACCGAGCGGGCCTTCCGCGGCCTGAAGGCCATGGGCTTCTCTGACGCAAGGCTCGCCGCGCTTTCGGGGCTCACCGAAGCCGAGGTGACGGCGAAGCGCCGCAGCCTTGGCGTGCATCCGGTTTATAAGCGCATCGACACCTGCGCGGCCGAATTTCCATCGCCCACGGCCTATATGTACTCGACCTATGAGGAGCCGCTGGGCGGGAAGGTGAACTGCGAGGCCAATCCGAGCGAGCGCGAGAAGATCGTCATCCTGGGCAGCGGCCCCAACCGCATCGGGCAAGGCATCGAGTTCGACTATTGCTGCTGCCACGCGGCCTTCGCGCTGTCGAAGGCGGGCTACGAGACCATCATGATCAACTGCAATCCCGAGACGGTCTCGACGGACTACGACACCTCCGACCGGCTGTATTTCGAGCCGCTGACGCCGGAGGACGTGCTGGCCGTCATCGAGAAGGAAAGCACCAACGGCAAGCTCAAGGGCGTGATCGTGCAATTTGGCGGGCAGACGCCGCTCAAGCTCGCGCAGACGCTCGATGCCCACGACGTACCCATTCTCGGCACCTCTCCCGATGCCATCGACTTGGCCGAGGACCGCGACCGCTTCAAGGTGCTCGTCGACAAGCTCAAGCTGCGTCAGCCCAAAAATGGCATCGCCTATTCCATAGAGCAGGCGCTCTTGGCCAGCGAGGAGATCGGTTTCCCGCTCGTGGTGCGGCCTTCCTACGTGCTTGGCGGCCGGGCCATGGCGATCATCACCGATCAGGCCTCGCTCAAGGACTATTTCGACACGACGCTGGCGGCGTTCGTGCCCCCGGAACTCCAGCACCGGTTCGCGGGCAACAGGCGCGCGCAGGTCAATGCCGTTTTGGCCAAGAATGCGCTCTTGCTGGACTCCTATGTCCGCGATGCCATCGAAGCCGATGTCGATGCCATTTGCGACGGCAAGGACGTGTTCATCGCGGGCGTCATGGAGCACATCGAGGAGGCGGGCGTCCATTCGGGCGACAGCGCCTGCTCGCTTCCGCCGTATTCACTCTGTGCCGAAACCCTGGCCGAGATCGAACGCCAGACCGCGGACATCGCGCGTGCGCTCAACGTCGTGGGCCTCATGAACGTGCAATATGCGATCAAGGGCAAGGACGTTTACGTGCTGGAGGTCAATCCGCGCGCAAGCCGTACCGTGCCCTTCGTGGCCAAGGTCATCGGCCATCCGGTGGCCTCGATTGCAGCGCGGGTGATGGCTGGCGAGAAGCTTTCGGCCTTCGATCTGGCGCGGCCCAAGCGGCCGCATGTCGGCGTCAAGGAAGCCGTGTTTCCCTTCGAGCGGTTCCCCGAGATCGACCCGGTACTCGGCCCGGAAATGCGCTCCACGGGCGAGGTCATGGGCATCGACCGCAGCTTCGATTTCGCCTTCGCCAAAAGCCAGCTAGCCGCCGGCAGCGAGTTGCCGGTGTCGGGCACGCTGTTCGTCTCGGTGAAGGATGCCGACAAGCCCAAGATCGTCGAGCCGGTGAGAGAGCTTGCTGCCATGGGCTTCAAGGTCCTGGCGACGCGCGGCACCGTGCGCTACCTCGAAGCCAACGGAATTGCCTGCACCAAGATCAATAAGGTGCTGGAAGGCCGGCCCAACATCGTCGATTCCATGAAGAACCGCGAGGTGGACCTCGTCTTCAACACAACCGAAGGTGCAAAGGCGCTCGCCGACAGCTCGACAATCCGCCGCACGGCGCTGATGTACAAAATACCGTACTATACAACAACCGCTGGCGCGCTCGCCGCCACCGAGGCAATCAAAGCAATACGTGCAGGCGTCCTTGAAGTTCAGCCCCTCCAGAAATATATCGCCTAAAACCTGCGCGCCGGTGCCGTTCGGCCTCCGGCACGCAATACTATTGCGGCTTCCGCTTAAAACGCATTGACTAATTCCAGGATGTTATCCGGAACAGGGAGATTGGTATGACCGAAAAAGTGCCGATGACCGCTCAAGGGCATGCAGCCCTTGAGATCGAACTTAAACATTTAAGGTCGGTCGAGCGCCAGCGCATCATCAAGGCGATCGCGGAGGCACGTTCCCATGGCGACCTGTCCGAGAACGCCGAGTATCATGCCGCCAAGGAGGCGCAGGGCATGAACGAGGCGAAGGTCGCGGATCTGGAGGACAAGCTCTCCCGCGCGGATGTGATCGACATCTCCAAACTCTCCGGTAACACCGTGAAGTTTGGCGCGACCGTGACGCTCGTCGACGAGGACACGGAGGAGAAGGTGAAGTACCAGATCGTCGGCGATTTCGAGGCCGATGTGCGGCAAGGGCGGATCTCCATCGGCTCGCCAATCGCGCGCGCGCTGATCGGCAAGAAGGCCGGCGATTCGGTCGAGGTGAATACGCCGCGCGGCGCCCGCTCCTATGAAATCCTCAAGCTCACTTTCAAAGCCTGACCTTTGTTCGAAGGACCGGTTGCGGCGCGGTGCCCGGTCCTCTCCGGCCGCGCCTCAAACCGCGATGCCATCCTTTTTCATCTGGTTGAGCTTGGGCCGTTTGCTGGCAAGGTTCTCTTGTTGCCGGCTGCAAGCTCCAGCCTTGCCCATTTGGCACATGTCTCCCGCAGGAAAGCAGCATCCAGTTCCTGGCACTGTGCATCTTTCAAAGAAGGGGAAGCTGGTTCGTACAACTGGCCCGCGGATCGCGTTGGGCCGTGACAGCGGGCAGCCTATTTCACGCGTCCTTCCCACGTCAGGGATACGCAAAACAAACGATAGGCCGTTGCCGCCGGTCCTCAACCTGCGCGCACCCGGCTAGGGGGGACCTGCGCGGATATGCAGCTAAAGCTTAACAGAAGCTCCGTTGACGCTTGCCAGCACGGATGGTACCAACTTTTGCTTGGTGTACAAACAAGATACGCGGTTATGGTGCGGGCCCTGCTTTCACTCTGGACATGGTTCGAGATCGCGCTCTGCGTGCTCGTGGCCTTCCCTATACAGCTTGTGCTTGCAATTCTCACCTGGCCGTTCGACCGGCGCCGCGTGGTCACCGGGCGCTGCTTCCGGATAATGGGGGTCGTTGCGGCCCGCCTGACGCCGTTCTGGCACTTCCGCGTGTACGGTGAAATCCCGCGCCGCATCGACGGCCGGACGGTGTTTGTCTCCAACCACGAGTTGCACGCAGACCCCTTCCTCATCTCCTTCCTTCCCTGGGAGATGAAGTGGCTTTCGAAGGCATCGCTCTTCCGCATTCCAGTCGTAGGATGGATGCTTACGCTTGCGGGCGACATCCCGATCCACCGCAGCGAAAGCAAGTCTGCGAAGGACGCTATGGCCCAGTGTGCATGGTGGCTGGAACGCGGCCAGCCGGTGGTGATCTTCCCCGAGGGGACGCGCTCGCCCGACGGCAAAATGGGGCGGTTCAAGGACGGCGCCTTCCGGCTCGCGCTGGACAGCGGCGCCCAGATCGTACCCATCGCGGTGTGCGGAACCCGCAAGGCCCTGCCCAAGCATTCCTGGAAGTTCGGCTTTACCCGCGCGCTGGTGGCGGTTGGCACGCCCATTCCCACCACCGGACGTAGCACCGGCGACCTGGAGGCCATCAAGGCCGAGACCCGGGCGCAGATCGAGGCGATGCGGGCGCGGATGCTCCCGTTCACGAGCGCCGCGGAGGCTTCGGACGCTAGTCCCCCCAGCAGGAAATCCTGACCCGGTTGCCGCGAGCGCTTACAGGATTTCCTGCGGATAGGGTGTCCTGGCAACTCCTTGAATTTAGTGCAGCTTTTCTGTGGCAAGTTCGCTTGCGAGCGCGCGGTTAATAGGGGGCGAACTTGCCTCCGGCTGTCTAGTACAGGGTGCAGGAAGTCCTGACGCACATGGCCGTCATCGCGAGGCCGCCTTGGCGGCCGTGGCGATCCAGGCGCGAAGCACGAGGGCTGTTGTGGATTGCTTCGCTCCACACATGACGGCATGAAACACGCAGACGGGTCAGAACTTCCCACTAGCTGAAGCAGGAAGGCTCCTTTCCTGGATTGCCGCCGCGTCTGCCGCGCCTGGCGCCGGCGCACACGCGGCTTTGCTTCCGGCCCGCAATTGGTGGCTGTCAAGAACTTCCAGATTCTATCTCGCGAACACGCAGGGGAAGTCCTCGGGAGGCTCGTGAACGATCGCGCTGCGCGCTCTCCAGCGACCCATGTTCCTGGCTGCTCATTCCCGCTCAATCCAGCCGGCCCGCGTTCGAAAAATGCACATGACGGCAGAACCGCCGGAACGTATGGCGGCCAGCATTAGCCGCGCTCATGCAGGTTAGCTGGCATCTTCTATTGCCGGGGGGCTGGCTTCAAACTAACTTGATGATTGGCTCAAGCTAATTTGACGATAATATTAACTGGCGTTTGCAAGGTGGGGAAACTCCGGCGTGAAGGCTCCAGGAGATACGGTGGATAGAGCGATGATGGCACGCTGCATCGAGCTGTCGCGTGCCGCGATCGGGGAAGGCGAATATCCCTTTGGCAGCGTTATCGCGATAGACGGGCGCATCGTTGCCGAAGCGACGAACGCCACGGTGAAGGAAAGCGACGTTTCGCGCCATGCCGAGGTGATCGCGCTTTCGCGGGCGCAAAAGGCTTTGTCCAAGAGCGAGTTCGGGCGTGCCACCCTTTACAGCAATGTCGAGCCATGTGCGATGTGCTCTTTCTGTATCCGCGAAGCGTGGGTTGGGCGCGTGGTCTATGCGCTGCGCTCGCCCATCATGGGCGGCGTCTCCAAATGGAACATTCTGCGGGATACAGAAATTGCCCGGCGTATTCCGGTCTTCGGTCCCGCTCCGGAGGTTGTCATCGGCGTACTGTCCAAAGAGGTTCAGCAGGTTTGGCGGGCGTGGAATCCGCTGGTCTGGCAGGTGATGCAAATGGCCGGGATTCTGATCGCCGAGGACCCGGTGGGAAAAAACGTGAAGGTGCTGCCAGCCGGCAGGCCGCCCGCTTGGCAGCGCATGGTCTTCGCATTGACCCGCTTGGCGCACACGCGGTCCAGGCGGGCAAGGAGTTCATGATCTGGCGCAGCAAGCTACGAATTCCGGCCGCCGGTGATGCTGACGCATCCGCTGCACCACCGTCATGGCAAGGCAGCCGGAGACCGCCGCAACAATCCAGAAATTGGCATTGTGGCGGCTGTCTCTGGATCGCTCTGGGGCCGTGGCCCCTCGCCATGACGATGTATCGCGGGAACGGCAAAGACTATCGGCCCTGGGTATTATTTCAGTGGCTCGTATGCGGGACTGACCCAATAGTTCAGGCCGATCCGCACGGTGTGAAACGCATCGTCGGTCAGCTTAGAAGCATCGGTTTGGATAGATGGGTTCGCTGTAGGGTCGCCAGAAACAAACGGCGCGTCATGCTTGCCGAAGTCCAGATACTGGTACTCGGCCTTGAGCGACCAGGCCGGATTGAACTTGTATTCGATGCCGCCGCCAAGCACATAGCCGGTGACTGTGCCGCTGGACTCGTAAACGGTGGAGATGGCGTAAGTATTGTCCTCGCCATGCTGGCGTAGCCCGCCATAGGCGAAACCGCCGGTAAAATAGAGCAGAGCGTTGTAGGATGAATAGCCGAGGCGGCCGCGGACGGTGCCGAACCAATCCAGATTGGTTTTGAAAGTCTCGCTCAACGAATTGACGGTCTTGTCCCCGATGCCCGCGCCCTGAATATCCGTCTCGAAGCCGGCGACAAGTGCGGGTGTCCCAAAGAAGCTCTGCCAGTTATAGCCGAGCTGGCCGCCACCGAAACCGCCTTGCGCGCCGATGCCGCCAAAGGCCGGATAGGGCACCCCGGCCAGAGACACCCCGGCAGGATACGCAAACTGATCGGACGGCTGCCGCCAGCCATAGCCGCCGTTTACGCCCGCATAAAATCCGCTCCAAATAGACGAGGGATAAACAGGTCCATCCTTGTAACCGCCGTCGCCGCCACCGTAAGCCGACAGATCCGCCGCATTTGCTTGAACACCAACGATGAGCGCGCCAGCCGCCGCACCCATACGCACAAGATTTACAATAGTCATCGCTTATCCTACTGTTCGCATGAAAATCTCACTCTTACGCAACAGAACTCTACGTATGGTTGTGATATCTGTGTGTATAAGTCAAGGTTGCAATTGTATCGGGTGCCCCCCAGTGGCAGGGTTAGGGTTCCGATTTGGAACGTACTGTTGCTAAAAAGCCGCGAATGGCAGGGTCGCCTTTCGCTTTGCGGTTCCGGGACGGCACAGCACCCATCCTGGATGGCGGGCGATATGGCCGCCCGCCGCAGTGGCAACCGGCGTCAGTTGCCGTTAGAATTATTTGAGCGGCTCGTATGCCGGGCTGACCCAGTAGTTCACGCCAACGCGCACGGTGTGAAACGCATCGTCTTTCACGGTATTCTCGTCGGCCGAGACGGTCGCGGGCGCGCTGCACCCGTTGCAGACGAGCGCCGGATCGGTTTTGCCGAAGTTCAAATACTGGTACTCGGCCTTGAGCGACCAGGACGGATTGAACTTGTATTCAACGCCGCCGCCAAGCACATAGCCGCTAACGGTGCCGTTGGATTTGTAAAAGGCGGTTGGTGTCCAGGTAAGGTCCTCGCAATTCTGCTTCAGGCCGCCGAAGGCGAAGCCGCCAGTGAAATAGATGAGCGCGCCGCTGGTGACGTAGCCGAGGCGGCCGCGAACGGTTCCGAACCAATCCAGATTGTTCTTGAAAGTTTCACCGAGCGCGGAGATGGCCTTGCCCGCGATGTCCGCCCCTTGTATATCTGCCTCGATGCCGGCCACGAGCGATGGCAGGCCTGCCGCACCCTGCCAGCTATAGCCGATTTGACCGCCGCCGAACCCGCCCTCCGCGCCGATGCCGGCGAAGGCTGGCCAGGTCTGGCCACCCCGGCAGCCGGTGCAGGCGGCATAGCCGAACTGATCGTCCGTTTGGCGCCAGGCGTAGCCGCCGTTCGCGCCCAGATAGAAGCCGGTCCACATGGGCACGGAGTAAACGGCGGGGCCGCCCTTGAAGCCGCCGGATAAATCCGCCGCATTGGCTTGAGTGGTGAAGACAAGCGCGGCAGCCGCAGCGCCCATCTGCACGATTCCTTTCAGTATCATAGATTATCCCATCGTTTGCATGAATGCCTCACTGTTACTCAACCCAGCTCCACGTAAGATTGTGCCGCAAAAAATGTCTAGCAAAGATTGCGTTTGACGCGGCCTGCTGTTCCTGCGGCCGGCCCATGGGGCCTCGCTTCTGGCGGAGACGGTGTTAGAATTCGGAGGCCCCGCAGGGAGAGCGCGCCCATGACAATTTATGCCCCGCAAACTCAGCTCGAAACGCATGACGTAACCAACGTGCCGCCGCCGCTGGCGGGCCGGAATTTGTACGCAGCGGATGTAGCCTTGCGCGAAACCGCAAGCGCTTTTGGCGGTGAATGGGTTGACGCGCCGTTGCTGGCGCTGGGTGCTGCGGCGGGCTCGGACGAGGCCATGCAGTGGGGCGAGGATGCGAACCGCTATCCGCCCGAGCTTTCAACCTTCGACCGCTTCGGCCGGCGCATCGACGAGGTGAAGTTCCATCCGGCCTATCACCGGCTGATGGCGCTGGCCATGGAGCACCGCATCCATAGTATCGGCTGGGCGGAGAACCCGCGCTCAAGTAGCCCGGAGGGCGGTATCGCTAATAAGCAGTCCGGCCGGCATCTGGCGCACGCGGCCTTGCTGGCGCTGCAAACGCAGGCCGAGGCGGGCACCATGTGCCCCATCAGCATGACCTATGCAAGCGTGGCGGCGCTCAGGCAGCAGCCGGACATCGCGGCCATCTGGGTACCGAAGATCGTGGGCGGCACGTACGACGCAGCCCTGCGGCCCATCGGCGAAAAGCGGGGCGTCACCGTGGGCATGGCGATGACCGAGAAGCAGGGCGGCTCGGATGTGCGCGCCAACAGCACGCGCGCCTTCCCGCTGGGTGCTGGCGGCCCAGGCGGCGATTACCGGCTTGTGGGCCACAAATGGTTCTGCTCCGCGCCCATGTGCGACGCGTTCCTGACGCTCGCCTACACAGACAAGGGGCTTAGCTGCTTCCTGGTGCCGCGCATCAAGCCGGATGGCGGGCGCAACGCCTTCCACATCATGCGGCTTAAGGACAAGCTCGGCAACAAGTCGAACGCCTCCTCGGAGATCGAATACCACAACACCTTCGCGCAGATGATCGGCGAGGAGGGGCGCGGCGTCGCGACCATCGCCGGCATGGTGCACCATACGCGGCTCGACACCATGGCGTCCTCGCTCGGCATGATGCGCCGCGCGCTCACCGAGGCCGTGCACCATGTCAGCCACCGCCGCGCGTTCCAGAAGACGCTGATCGATCAGCCGGTTATGCGCGCCGTGCTGGCGGACCTCGCGGTGGATTACGAGGCCGCCGCCATGTTCACGATGCGCGCCGCCCGCGCTTGCGACGCCGGGAGCGAGGCGGAGAGGGGCTTCGCGCGGCTCGCCGTGGCGCTCGGCAAGTTCTGGATCACCAAGCGCACGCCGCACTTCGTCTACGAGTGCATGGAATGCCTGGGCGGCGGCGGCTATGTCGAGGACAGCCCTCTGCCGCGCTACTACCGCGAGGCGCCGGTGAACGCGATCTGGGAAGGCTCGGGCAATGTGATCGCGCTCGACATCGTGCGCACGCTGCGGAAGGAGCCCAATGCGCTTGAAGCCTATCTCACCGAGCTTGAACTCGCGCGCGGTCTCCATTCCGGTTTCGCCCGGATTTTTGAAGCCTTTGCCGGCGCGCTCCACGAAGGCGTATCGGAGGTGAGCGCGCGGCATATCGCGGAAACGATGGCGCTGATGCTGCAAGCGGCATTGCTGCTGCGCCACGGCGTGCCGGAGGTGGCGGTTGCGTTCTGCGAGTTGCGCCTGGGCGAGGGCCGGGGCATCAATTACGGCGCGGGCAGTGCGGACATCGACGCAGGCGCCATCATCGCGCGGCAAATGCAGGGCCTCTAATCCGCCGGCAAATCCGCAAGGCGGAGTGCAAGGCTTGGAAGCAGGAACGGCGTCAGCGTCTCCGTTGCGGGGAAATCCTCCACGCGGCCGTAGCCGCCTTCGCCGGGCTCGCGATGGATGCGCGTTTCAAGCCGCACCGCATGGATCACCCACAGTTCGCGGATGCCGAAGGAGGCGTAAAGCGCCGCCTTCCGGCCGGTGTCGTAGGCGAAGCTCGAATCTGCGATCTCCACCACCAGAAGCGCGTTGCCACCGTTCAGGCCCTTGAGCCCGGTGCTTGCCTCGTAAAAGGTGAAGTCCGGCTCCAGATAGGTGTCTTCCGAAAGCCTGAAGGTGGTTTCCGGCGTGAACAGCACACCGCTGGGCACCCGGCGCGCCCACTCCATCATGAGTTTCGTTTTCAGAACTTCGTGGTGATTGCCCTTCGGCGACATCGGCACAAGCTCCCCGCCGATCAGCTCGATCCGCTCGTCCTCGTCCATGAGGCCAGCCGCCACCATGGCCTCGACATCGGCCACGGTGAAGCGCCGTGCGCGGCAGGCCTTCCGCCGCCTGCGTCGGTTTGCGTTCATGGGGCCGGTCCGTTTCGAATGACAGGTTCATAGGCAGATATTAGCCGGCTGCGCGTCCAACTCCAAGACGGTTCCGCGCTGCCGGTCACGGCTAAAGTTTTCCGGCTTCCCCAGCGCTTCGACGCTTCGTGCCGCGCTTGGTGGCGCGCAGGATGGCTGCGGTGCGCTTTGACTTGAACCCGCGCTATCGGGCCGGTTTCGGATCGCGCCAGCTATAGAGGGATGAGCGACCGTTCTGCAGGTGGCGCTCACCAGCGCCATTTGTATCGCGTCGCGTGACGCTTGACGGAAGGGGGAGAATCTGTTTTTGTTTGCATCCATGTTGGATGCAAAGCGGATCAAGAGCCCTAAGCTTAAGCGCCTTGTGAAAACTGGCGGCGGGAGCAAAATCGATGCTCGCTGGCTTCCCAAGGTGCGGCGCGTTATGGCGATGCTTCATGTTGCCGTGCATCCAGCGGAACTCGATTTACCGGGCTTTGGGTTTCATGAATTGAAGGGAGACCGCGAGGGGACATTCACGGTTGCGATCAGCCGCAACTGGCGCGTCACTTTCCTGTGGGACAATAACGGTCCGCTTGATATAGACTTGGAGGACTATCATGGCGAATGACGATGAGCGCTTGCCTTTCGCTCCGCCTCATCCAGGCGACGTGTTGAGAGAGGACATTTTGCCTGCGCTGAATATGAGCGTGAAGGATTTGGCCGCGCATTTGGGTGTCACCCGCCAATCTTTGTCTCCGGTCATTCACGGGCGGCGCTCCGTATCGGTGGAAATGGCCCAGCGCTTGGGTAAGGCATTTGGAAATGGAGCGCGGTTTTGGCTTGCGCTTCAGATGCAGTATGAAATCTGGCACGCCGAACAAGAGAAGCCTGTCGATGTTGCGCCTCTGAACTGGAAAAGAAAAGCTGCCGCTTGCCCCCCCCCCAAAAAAAAGCCCCGGATACTTCTCCCAGCCGCGGCTCATTGACTCTGTGAACTCTGTGATTGACCTCTTAGTTGTTCTCAGTCAGGCCGGCTGCGGACTAGGCACGCTTCAAAAAACCTCCCTCCAGGCACAGCCGCTTTGGGATCTAGCGGCCGATCTTGCGGAACGTCGCGGGCTTACGCAGTGAGGCCGGCAACTGATGCAAGCGAGCATAAAAAAAGATACAAAGCGTTGCCGCCACGTACCGCGACCACTGTCAAGGAGCAGCCTCTCCCAACACTGCAATTTTACGGATTTGCCTGCCGTTCCAAACCATAGAGGAGACAAAACCAGTTCACAAACGGCTCCGCATAAGGAGCGTGAGCGTCAAGCATGTTTTTCATCAGGGCGTTGCCCATGCTATGGCCGGGAGGGTCTTGCCACGCCAGCCACGTGTAAATATGAGATTTGTCGAGGTCTGTATGTTTGCATTTGGCACCTTTCACAACGGCACCGGCGGTGGCTTCCTTGGCATGAAGCCATACGTCTTCCTGGGTCCCTGGTACCAAAAAGCATAAAAACGTCTCTAACATTCCGCGGGATTTGTTGTCTGGCATGATCCAAACGCCAAGGCGTTTCTGCTCGTTATTCTCGATTATCAGACCATTCTCAGGCAAGTCGTTGGGTATTTCGGGAAAGTGTTCCTGGCACAAATTTCGAACACTTTGCCAACGCGGAGCATACGCGTCATCCGCATCAACAATAATGCCAACCATATCTGCACTCTTGAGATTTGTAGAGATATTGGTTCGAGTTAGCAGTCGTTTGACGCCGCCCTGTGGTTTAACATCAACGGGCCATTCTTCTTCAGCTTCTCCCCACGCCATATATTTCTTCATTAAGTTTATAATAACGTATTTATCTTCCGGTCCTTCAACCAGAAGGACATTTTTTCTTGAAGTAATCACAGTCAACGAACCTCAATATGCTGCTCCGCTGCTACTCTAATTTCTGCGTCTGAATAATGAACAGCACGGCCCTTCTCGGGCTCGATGCGTTGAATTGAAACATGACCTTCCGAATTTTCCGCAGAATCACAAATCGTAGCCAAGCTCTTGACGCAATCATAGCTATGAGTTGTCGCAAAAACTTGGATATTCAAATCCTTGGCGGTATTGAAAACTAGCCTCCACATGTCCCTCATGACAGTGTAATGAAGTCCTGTATCAATTTCGTCAATAAGCAAAACTCCGTCCTTCGCCTGAATAAGCGCTATGGCCAACGCGAGCATGCGCCAACTTCCATCTCCTAAACTACCTATGGGAATTGGCTGGTCATATCCGCGCAATCGGACAAGAAACCCTCCTCTTGTAGGGGCTCCGCGATAATAGGATAGCGATGGAATGGCAGCAATCCGCTCTATTCCAGGCTCCAAGAATCGCAGCGCGTGCAATACGAGAGTTTCTGCCTCGGTAAGCAGAATATTCTTCCACCTCTCCATTAGCGTAGAGACTGAAAGGGATTCTGTTGGGACATATTGCACTGGCGTTAGTTCCCGTTGATCCCTCCTCCGCATTCTTTCAGCGAGAAGAAGGGAAAGACCCCCACGCCTGCTCAATTTGACTACCGGCAAGAGAGGATCTCGGGTTCCCAGTAAGAACCAGAACACTCCTTAAACCCATCGTCTCGCCACCGTCCGGCAGATAAAGCTCGCCCTGGGAGTCATCGCGTATTTCTTGTTGAGACGCCTCCCTAACTTCAAATTTTAAAAAGCGGTCTGGCTCTTTGTTCTTGCTTGAGATGCTAAAAGCGACACCTTGGCGCAATTCGTGACCATGAAACAGATGGGAGATGTCGACTTCGTCCTCCCGCGAGGAACGGACCGGAGTGTCAATATCCAATCGCTCCCCCCGCTGAGACACAACCTGCCATATCGCTTGGATATCCCCAGCGGCAGTTAGCAAATACAGGGCCTCCAGAACGGACGTTTTGCCACTGTTGTTGCCGCCAACAAGAAGGTTGATCTGCTTCAAGCCCTCCATTGAGAAGTGGCTGAAAGCACGGTAACCGTCAATATGAAGAGATCTGAACATATGTTGGCGGCCTAGGGTTGCTTAAGACCATAAGGTACAGTAGGCTACTGTTAGAGTCACGGGGATTAGCTGACCCGGCAGGCCCTTAACCGGTTCCCCCAACGCCCCCTTGATCTTAGCAACTATCCGATAACAATTTCTCAACCAGCCGGTAGCAAATGCGGGCGGCAACCAAATCCGGATGCATTGAACCTGTGAATTTTCCGTCGGCTTAAAGCCGGATCAGGCTGGCCCCAAGGGTACCGCCCTGGGGAGTTCTGCATTCGGAACCGAAAGCCGTAAATCCCACAAACATCGTATACGAAAACTCGCACGACCGCTCTCAACCCATAGCGGGAGAATGCTGCAGCTTGGCTGCTGGTCAGTGCGATGCCGCCCAATCTCAGGCCAGGTCGCAAAAATCTGCGTAGGTCCCGGGACAGCTTCGATACCGCCGCCCCGGAACCGCTAATACCTTATCAGCCCAAGCCGTGCTTGGTCCGGCTGCCCGCTTCCTGCGCCTTGAACTGCCCAAAGCGCGGCAGGAACTTGTCCCAGTCGATGAGGTGCGCATCGATTTCCGGGCCGTCGATGCAAGCGTGCTTGCGCACCATCTTGCCATCGATGGTCACCGGCACCATGCAGGCGCCGCACATGCCCGTGGCGTCCACCATGATCGAGTTGAGGCTCGCCACAGTCTTCACGCCATACGGCTTGGTGAGGTCGCTGACAGCGCGCATCATCAGAGCCGGTCCAATCGTGACCACCTCGGCAATCTCGCGGCCCTTGTTCTGCTTGCCGTTCTTCAGCATCTCCTCAAGCGGGCCGGTGACGAAGCCCTTCACGCCGAAGGTGCCGTCGTTCGTCGCGTAGATCACGTCGAGCAGGTCGCCGAACTCGGCCTTGAGCTTGCCCACGCGCTCGTTCTCGCCGGTCCAGAACAGCAGCTCCTTGGAGCGGAAGCCCGAGATCAGCGTGACGTGATTGCCAAGCCGCAGGTGCTCGCGGGCAATCGGGTACACCGGCGGCAAGCCGACGCCGCCCGCCGTGAACACCACGGTCTGGTTCGGCGCATATTTGTGCAGCTCGCTTGCCCGTCCAAGCGGGCCTGCAACGCCCTCGAACGCTTCGCCCGCCGCCATCTTGTTCATCAGTATGGACGAGGAGCCCACGCCCTGGACGACCAGGCAGATGGTGCCCTCCTTGGCGTCCCAGTCGGCGAGCGTCAGCGGGATTAGTTCGCCTTTGTCCCAGGCGAGCACGCGGACGAACTGGCCCGCCTGCGCGGACTTCGCGATCACGGGCGCGCGCACCTTGAACTCGACGATGCCGCCAGCCAGCGGGATCTTCTCCACGATGACCGGCTCGGCCTGCGCAAGCTCGGTGTAGCGCGCCGCCTTGGCGACCCGCTCCTTGATCTCCGCGCCCGTGAAGGGGATCGTGCCCATGATCTCGCGCGCCGCGGCCTGGCCGTCGCCGGCTGCCCGGATGGCAGTGGAGCCGCCTCGGGACGCGTCGCCACCCGAATAGACATCGCTGATGGAGGTCTTCTGCGAGCCCTCGCCAAGCTCGATGGTGCCCCACTTGGACGTCTTCAGGTCAGGCTCGGCATCCTTCATGATCGGGTTTGCCGTGTTGCCCAGCGCCATGATGACAAGATCGACCGGCATGCGCTCGGTCTCGCCCGTCGCTACCGGTGAGCGCCGTCCCGACTTGTCGGGCAGGCCAAGCTCGTTGACCGCGAGCACCGCTTGCTTGACAAAGTGGGTGTCGTCGCCAACGAACTCGATGGGCGCACGCAACGGCTTGAGGTTGATGCCTTCCTCAAGGGCGTGATGCAGCTCTTCGACGCGGGCGGGCATTTCCGCCTGGGTGCGGCGGTAGACGATAGTTACGTTGGCGCCGAGCCGCCGCGACGTGCGGGCGGCGTCCATAGCGGTGTTGCCGCCGCCGATGACGAACACTTCCTTGCCCTTGACCTCAGGCAACGGCGTCTCGCGCTCGTCGTGGTTCGCCTGCATGAGGTTGACGCGCGTCAGGAACTCGTTCGCCGACATGATGCCGAGGAGATGCTCCCCTGGCACATTCATGAAGGTTGGCAGGCCCGCGCCCGTGCCCACGAAGATCTTCCAGAAGCCGGCGTTCTTGAGGTCTTCGAGCGTCGCCGTCTTGCCGACCACGAAGTTCTTCACGAAGCGGCCGCCGAGCAGCTTGATCTTGGCCACCACGTCGTCGATCAGGCTGTTGGGCAGGCGGAACTCGGGGATGCCGTAGCGCAGCACGCCGCCCAGGTCGTGGAACGCCTCGAACACCGTGACCGGATAGCCTTGCACCGCCAGCAGATAGGCATTGATGAGGCCGGAGGGGCCGGAGCCGACCACCGCGATAGGCGGCTTGGCGGCACCCGCCCACGGGCTCACGACGCCCGCGAAGCGCTCCTCGGGGCTCGGCCCCACCAGCTTCTCGCGCTGCGGCAGGTACCACTCAAGCTGGCCGATCTCGATGGGCCGCTTGGTGAGGGTGCAAACCCCCTGGCACTGCAGCTCCTGCGGACAAACGCGGCCGGTAACGTCCGGCAGCGGATTGCAGCTCTCGATCAGCTCCAGCGCCTGGCGGAACTTGCCCTGCCCGAGCAGGTTCAGCATCTCGGGGATGTGGATCGTGACCGGGCAGCCGCCTTTCGGCTCCTTCTTGCCCTGGATCAGCACGCCAAGCTCGCAGGGCTTGTCGGAGCACTGCTTGTCGCGCAGCACTTCAAGCCAGACGAACAGCTCGACCTCGCGCTGCGCAGTAGCCGAGCGCCATGTAGCCGAGATAGCCAGTGTTGACGAGCGCGAAGTCTTGGCAGCGCTCCTCCGCCGGGCGGATGTAGGGCGGGATGCCGTTTTCTCCGGGCCAGCCCTCCGGCAGCTCCTTGAACATCGGGTAGCGGTCAGACAGGTGCTCGCCGATGGCGCGGATGAACTTGCGCTTCTCCTTCAGCGTCATCGCCCAGACGAAGCGCTGAAGCATGGGGCTTGCCTCGTCATCCCGAAGCAGCAGGCTCCAGAACATCTTGGTGAACTCGGCGCTCAGTTCCTCCTGCTGGAATTCCCAAGCTGCCGCGCCCATGCCGTCGGACAGGAACATCTGCCGGAAGGCCGCCGGGTTGCTCTGCATACGCTTGCGCAGAAAGCTGAGCTGCACTTCGATTGAATCGACGGGTCATATCGTTCATTGAATGAGCTCCGCCTCGCAGTTGCCGCAAACGCGAGCGACGCGCGCACGCAACTCGTCCGTGACCTTGACGCGTTCGAGAATGCCGGGGATGAGATGGCCGACATCTTTATGCGCGCCGTCCACCGTGATGGTGGTCTTTTCGAACAGCTCGCTGATCTCCTGATAGCAGGTCTTGCAGTTGGTGCACTCGGAGATGCGGCTCTCATCGAAGGTGACCGGCGGCTTGGAACCGTTGGCCTTTGCCGCATCCGCTGCCGCGGGCCGGCCTGCGCCGTGCCTGCAACATGCGCCGCCGAAGCCCGCCGAAACTGGTGCGCAGGAAGATGCCGCCAGCTCGGCCATCGCCTGGGCGATGGAGTCGAGCGAGGCTTCGCGCTGCCCGGCTGCCTCTTGCAGCTTGACTTGCAACGCCTCTACCTCGGTTCTGTAAGCCGAATTCCATGGCTTCGACTTGCTGTCCGGCCAGGAACTGCAGCGTGCGCCAGTTCTTGCGGCGCTCCTCGGTGAGGCTGACGATTGCCGGGGCCACGGCCGTCTTGACCAGCTTCTTATCTGGCCCCACGGACACGACGTATGGCGTCTTGCCCTCGCGCTCAGCCGCACTCAGGTTGATGTACTCGTGTACCGGCACACCGTTGTTGGCACCATCGGGAAGCCGCTTGAAGTGCTTCCGGAAGCGGGCCTCGCCAAGCGCGAAGTCCGCCGCCGTGTACGGAACCTGCATGCGCTGCGGGGCACCGTTTTCGTCCACGTAGCTGAGCGTGATCTTCGACCAGTCCTCGTCCTTGGCGGGATTGCCATCCAGCGACAGGAAATGGCCGCCCTCGCGCGGGTCGCGGATGAACATCGGGCACATGCGGCTGTCCGCGGCGGCCTTGGCCTGCAGGCGGGCCACGTTATCGCCGATACCGTGTTCCGGCTGGCAAGGCGTGTACACGTCGAGCACGGCCGGGCCTTCATTGTAGTTCAGGAAGTCCACCACCGCCCGGAAGAACGTCCCCTGGATGGCCGTGTTGCTCTGCGCCACGAAGACCTTCGGATGGAACGAGGCGATGAGGCCCAGCTCCTTGCGCGACTCTTCCTTGCCGGCATGGGCCGCGCCATAACGCGACAGGTCGGAGTCCTGCGCGGTGAAGCTGGCCGTGGATGCCTGGCCGCCCGTGTTCGAGTAGGCGCCGGTGTTCAGCACGACGATCTTAACCGGCGTGTTGGACGCGAGCACGCGTGAGAACGCGCCGAAGCCGATGTCGTAGGTCGCACCGTCGCCGCCGATGGTGAATACCGCCGGCAAAAGCGCCAGTTCCTCCTCCGTGAACTGCGTCCAGCTGAAATACCGGAAGAACTTGTCGTGTTCCGCCGGGTTATAAGCGTCCTCCAGGTCGAGCTTGGCCATGCGCAGGGCGCGGTAGTCCTCCACCGCCGTAACAGTCAGGCCCTCGAAGATGCCCTTGGCCAGCGGCTGGGCGTCCTGGAACAGGCTGTTCACCCACGGATCGGTGTACGGGTTGAACGGGAACGTCGAGGCGTACACGCTGCTGCACCCGGTCGAGTTCGCGATCACGGCGCTGGACTGGCCGTTGCCGGTCGGGCCGCTTTCGAGTTTGAACAGCCGCCGCTCCAGCGTCTCCACCGTTTTGGCCATGCGCCCGGCGCGGGCGGGATCGGCCGAGCCAATCGCCGCACGCTTGGCGTCCAGCTGCCCGATCAGGCTTTCGAGTTCCTGGATGTGCTTCTTGTTCCGTTCGCCGTGGATGGCGCGGTTTGCCGCCAGCACCATGCGGATGGCGGTCACCTCGCCGCAGCCGCGGCAGGCGCCATGGCCGCCGGTAACGGCGTAGTAGTTCTTGAGGTCGAGCACCAGGCGCTGGGGTCTTGCCGCCCGGTCCCGTAGCACCCTCATAGAAGCGCTCCGGCGTGCCCGGCGTTTGGTTCAGGAACTCGAAGCCGGCCTGCATCGCTTCCAGAAGCTCCGGCGTCTGCTCGCGTTCGACAAGCGCGCCTGGGCCGCAAACCTCGATGCACTCAAGGCAGCCGCTGCACTTCCACGGGTCGATAGTGACCGCGTACAGGCCGCCGCTGCCCGCTTCGGCTTTCTCCACGTTGTCGAAGAACCCCTTGGTCTTGGAGACCGGGAATACCGAAAGCGCCTGGGCCAGCTTGGCAAGGTCCGCGGCAAGCTGGCATTGCCGCCGGCAATGCCGCCAGCCACCTCGGCTACCTGCTGGTGGAACAGGGTCGCACCCTTCTTCACCTTGCGATAAGCCTCGCGGACCGCGCTGTCCACGGCCGGGAAGGCCGCGCGCACGGCCTCGCGGCGCGCCTCGGGCAAATCCAGCACCTTCAGCGCGGTTGCCAGGAGGTCCGGGATGGCGTGGATCGTGTTGGGGATCGCCGCATCCGGGCAGACGACGGCGCAGTCGAGGCAGCCGCCGCAGAGATCGGCCTTGAACTCAGGCACGGTGCGCCGGAACAGCCCCTTGTCCTTGTATGCCGCGCTGCCGACCGGCATGAACAGGCCGGCGCCTGGCAGGACGGGCGCCTCGGCGATAGTGCCGGCGCGGAAATGGCAGGCGACCGTGTCTTCGTAATATTCGGCATCGAGGAAGCGCGCGCTGGCGGCGAGGCCGCTAACGCCCGAAACGCTGGCAGAGAGCAGGACAGTGCGGCCTGCTTTGGCGTCCGCACCAGCCTCGCCATCGGCGAAGGCCGGCTCGTTATAGCTGACCTTCTGCACCGCCTGCAGGCCGTCGCGGATCACCGCCATATTGCCTTCGACGATCTCGCCGCCCTTGGCGCCGAACTTCTTGGCGATCTGCTGGCGGATTTTCTCCAGGATCGCATCCGCGTGGCCACCGGCCGTCACGCGCTCCACATGGCCGCACACAGCACCGATGAAGGCGATGCCCATCATGCGGGTCTGGAGATCCTCGGTCGGCGCATGCTTCTTGGCCACGGCGAAGGCGTCGATGACGAAGAAGTTGAGGCGCTTATCGCGGATCGTCTTGCGCGCATGGGCAGGCAGGCCGCGCCACGCTTCGAGCGGCGGGAGGCTCGATTGCAGTATGAAGGTGCCGCCCTGGACAAGGCCATTCAGCGGATTGGTATGGCTGAACACCTTGTGATCCGGCGACAGCACGATTTCCACGTCTTCCAGCTCGGCGTTGGTGATCTTCACCGCCTCGGGGCTGAGCGTGATGTAGTAGTTGGTCGGCGCGCCGCTCTTTTCGGAGCCGTATTTCGGCGCAGCCTTGGAACGCAGTTCCAGCACACCGGCCAGAATGTCGGTCAAAAGCTTGCCGGTGGCGATGGTGCCGTAGCCGCCCACCGAGTGGAACCGCACGCGGAACGCGGACGAAGGCAGCAGCGCCGGGTTCGCCTCCGTCTCCAGAGCCATCAGCTCGGTTTCGGGATAGGCGGACCTGAGTTTGGCCTGCAATTCGGCCAGGCGCGGCGAAGGTGTCTTGGCGAAGAATTGCGAGCCGAGATAGACAAGCGGCGCGCCCTTCGGATTGTCCATATTCTTGAACGCGGCCACCAGATGGCGCGGTTGCAGATCGTGCGCGCCCAGGCCGAAAATCGCCGTCGTGATCCGCGGCTGCGCGTCGATCGCCGGAATGCCGGGATAGAACTCGCCGCCCGCGTTCTCGCGTGCCTTGAACAGCGCCTGTGTCACCATGCCGGTCAGCGCGGTGGAATCGCAGCGCTCCAGCACGGTCACGGCCTTCTTGCCCTTGATCGCCGCCACAAGCTCGGCTTCCGGGAATGGGTGCAAGAGCTTGATGGAAACCACGCCAACCTTCTTGCCCTGGCTGCGCAGGTAGGTGGCAACCGCCTCGGCGTCGTCGGTGACGGAGCCAAGGCCGATAAGGACGGTTTCGGCGTCTTCGCAGAGGAAGGAGTTGACAGGCGAATAGCTGCGGCCGGTCAGTTCGCTATATTCGCGCATGGCCTCGCGGACGAAGCGCGGCACGTCGTTGGCGAAGTGGGTGCGGTGATCGGCGCTGCCCGCCTGGAAGTCCGGCTGGTTCTGCACGCCGCCGGTAAGGCCGGGGTTCTGCGGATCGACAAGGGCCGGCACGCGCTGGCGGGTGCCCTTCTCATAGGCGTTAAGCCATTGCCGCCGCCACTGGGCTTGCAGCGCCTCGGGTATCCAGCCAAGCGTTGCACCGAGCAGCGCGCAGGAATTGTCGCGCTCGATAGCCTCGGCATTGGCGTCGAGATGGGCGATGAGCGCCGTCATGTTCGCAGGTGCGATATCGCCCGCGCGGCGGCTGAGATACTGGCGGAGCTGGAAGACGCGGCCCTTGGCGCCGAACAGCATTTCCTGCGCCACGGTCGGCGCCTTGATGCGCCCCTCGGGATCGCCCAGGAATTCCTTGAGCAGTGCCGCCTCGGGCATCATCGCTTCGCTCAGCATGTGGCTGGTGGCGAAGCCGTCCATGACGTTGGCCACGGGGATCAGCGACATCGTTGCCACTTTGTAGGAGATCGCGGCCAGATCGGCGGCTTCCTGCGGGTTCGAGCCGAACAGGATCGTGTAGCCGGACGGCAGGAGGGCATAGACGTCGTCATGGCCCGCCATCACGTTGAGCGAGTGCCTGGAAACAACGCGCGCGGCGATGTGCAGGACGAAGCCGCCAACCTTCTTGCCCACGGTCACATAGTGGGACTCGAGGCCGTACAGGATGCCCTGGCTCGACGACGCGTTGGAAATGTACTTTCCGCCCGTCAGTGCCGCGCCCAGCGCGCCCGACTGCGCGGAATGCTCGCCTTCCGGCTCGAAAAAGAACGGGTGCTTGCCCCAGACGTTCATGCCGCCGCCGGCGCGGAACGCCTCATAGATTTCCGATATCTCCGTGGAGGGCGTGATCGGATAGCCGATAACGCCGCCGCAAACCTGCGACATAACCTCGGCAACCGCCCCGTTGCCATGAATAACGCTAGGGACGCCCGGGTACTTCACATTCATTTGCATCATCCGATTTTCATTGCGGCGTGACCGATCCGCGTGGTGCTTCGTCGTTCTTCCTAAAAGTTTGCGAAATGTGCAAGTGCGAAACGTATTGGCCATTAGGCGAGCCCAGGCCCTAAAAGCCCCTTTGGAGCGAGGCAAATTGCCGCTACCAGCTCTTTCGCTCATACTCGAATACACCAAGAGATCGGTCGATCCATCAGCTCTCAACCTCCGTGAGTGTGCGTTGCACAATAAGCCGTGCGGCCATCCCCGGCGCGCTGTTACGACGTGAACTTCCGCATGCTGCCGATGAGCGCGATGGGCGGCAATTCCGCCAGGGCTTCCGGCTCCAGCTCGCGCACGTCGAGATGATCCTGGCGGGCGCGCAACATGACCCGCCGGACGGCCTCGACGACCTCGGCGATTTTCACGCCCTTGGGGCAGCGGGTGTTGCATGTGTAGCAGGACACGCACAGCCAGATGGCGTTCGAGGCAAGCAGCGTTTCCTCAAGCCCGAGCTGGGCGTAGCGGATGATCTGGTTCGGCAGGATGTCCATGAACTTCGCCATGGGGCAGCCGGCCGAGCACTTGCCGCACTGGTAGCAGGCGAGCAAATCCTGCCCGCTTAAGCTCTCGATCTTTGCGGTGAAGGCCTCGGAGGCCAGCTCGCGGGAAACATATACACTCATGATGTCACCCGCGCGTCGATGTCAGATGGGTCTTGGCCTCGCCGGGCGTAAACCGGCTGCGCAGCATCGAATGCCGGGCCGGTATGTTGCCGAGGCGGGCAAGCTGCTGGATCTTCACATCCTCCGGTGTGTAGGACGGCAGGATCAGCGGCGAGACGAGATCGGTCTCGATGCCTTCCTTCACAAGCTCCCCTGCATGGCTTTCGACGTGCTTGAGGCTCAGCTTGCCGGGCTTCGCCTTCCTGGCGTACTCGCTGGCGTGGTTTCCCGCACGGCGGCCGAAGACGTTATAGTCGAGCACCGAGTTGCCCATCAGGCGATTGCGGCCGTGCAACGCCGCCAGAGGCTTCGCCGGCGACATAGAGGCCGGGGATGCTGGTCTCGCAGCGCTCGTTGATGTCAATGCCGCCGTTCTGATAATGCAGCGACGGATAGATCAGCATCGGCAGCTTGGTGATGTCGATGCCGAAGCGGTCGAACTGGCGGCACATGCCAGGGAACTGGTGCCGCGTGTAGCCCTCGCCGTGGATCAGGTCGATCAGCGGCGAATCCAGCCACACGCCGGAGCGGCCCGGCGTAAGTCTCGATGCCGTTGTCCGGTCCTCGCTGCACTCGCGGATGATCGCCGCAGCTTTCGATGTCGCGCGGCTCGCGCGGGAAGACGAACAGCTCGCCATGCTTGTTGAGCGGCTGGCCGCCCGCGCCGCGGATCTTCTCGGTGATGAGGAAGCCGGCGATCTGCTCGGGAAACACCGCGCCGGTCGGATGGTATTGCACCGAGTCCATGAACTTGAGCTGGGCGCCGGCGCGGTAGGCGATGACCAGGCCGTCGCCGGTGGCGCCGTAGTGGTTGGTCGTGGCGAAGCCGCGGATGTGCAGACGGCCATAACCGCCGGTGGTGATGATGGTAGATTTGGCCTTGACGGTCAGGAACTGTTCGGTGTCCAGGCTGTAAAGAACGGCGCCGGCGCACTGGCCCTTGTCGTCGAGGATCAACTCCACCGCCGGCATCGAATTCCTTGATCGAGATCATGTCCGGGTGGTTGCTTCACCTCGTCCATCAGCGTGCGCATGATCATCGCGCCGATATAGTCGCGGCAGGAAACCATGCGCTTGCGCGAAGTGCCGCCGCCATGCAGCACCTGCATGGTGCCGTCTTCCTCCTTGTCCCAAATGACGCCCAGGTTCTCAAGCCGCGCACCACCTCCGGGCGCGTCCTCGGTCAGCACACGCACCAGCTCGGGCACGTTCTCGAAGTGGCCGCCGCCGATGGCGTCCAGGTAGTGGCGCGTCGGCGAATCGGTGCGCGAGACGGCGGCCTGCATGCCGCCCTCGGACATCATGGTGTTGGCGTCGCCCATGCGCAGCTTGGTGGCGATCAGCGACTTGACGCCTCTGCGTGCCGCCTCGATAGCCGCCCAGCAGCCAGCGCCGCCGCCGCCAATGATCAGCAGGTCGGTCTCGTAGTCGGGCTCCTGCAGATGGATGTCCATCAGCTTGGGCTCGACCATGGAATGCGCTTCCAGCATATCGGCTACCTCGGTGGTCAGCTCCTCGCCGCGGTTGGGGCCGACGCGGACGGCGCGCTTGGCGCCCTGCGTGAAGTCGGGATGGTACTTGGCCAGCACATCCTTCCGCTCTTCGGCGTTCATCGGCGGATAGACGGGCTCGGCCGCTCAGAGCCAGGTCAAGCCGGGCGGGACGGCTCCGCTCGACCAGTTTGAGCATATCGGCTAGGTAGTCAGGATACATCGGTTGACTCCCGGGAAACTGCTTGTTATTTGCCGCCTGTAGTCTTGCCCCGTCGTTGCGAGCGAAGCGAAGCAATCCAGAAGCCAGGGGTGCTGCGCTCGTATCTGGATCGCCACGGCGCCTTCGGCGCCTCGCGATGACAATGGCGCGCTCACGGTTCCATGTCGCGTGCGTAGTAGAGCTTGGTCAAGGCAGCGCCCTCCATGACCATAAGCTCGGCATATTCGGCATCGAACTTGCGGGAGCGGACCTCCACGATCCTGTCGTCGAGTTCCTTGCTTTCCTTGCGCAGGTATCGGCCGTTGAGGCGCTTGGCGAGGATGCCGACCTGCGTGCTGGATGATCTCGGCCGGGCAGCGCAGCACGCACAGTCCGCAGGCGACACAGTCGAACGACGATGTCCGCCACCGTTGCGATGTCGCCGCGCATGGCCGCCTGGATGTAGTCCATCACCGGCAGCTTCTGCGGACAGGACTTGCTGCACGTGCCGCAGGCGACGCAGCGGAAGGTGACGGGATAGACCTGCTGGATCGCGGCCACGTTCGGCCTGAGCTTCTCCAGGTCGTAGACCCTTTTTTCCATCGGCACGGAAGGGATCTGCGTCAGCGACATCCCTTCCTTCGACGAGCGTCATGCAGGCCAGGCCGGTATGGAGCTTGTAGTCGCCAGGAAGGCGGTAGATGGTGCCACAGGCGCCGCAAAACCCTTCCCGGCAGCCAGCGCCGCGAATGATCTGATGGCCGGCATATTCGATGGCGCGCATGATCGTGGCATGCTCGGGCACGACGTGGCGCTTGCCCATGATGTACACGTTGACCATGTTCGCCTGAACGCGCTGGCGCTTGCCTTCCTCTTCGCGCGGCTTGATGTCGGTTTCCATTTCCATCCCTTGCTCGTGCTTTCTGGGCAGCCTATCAGGCTGCCGGTTTCGTTGTCAGGCCGCGCTCTTCGCCGCGTTGCCGCCGAACTCAGCGATCTGGTCGAAGTTCATGTAACGGTAGATACCGCCGGACTTCTCGCTAACGGCCTTGATCTGCTCCATGTACTCGGCGGGCGTTGGGATGCGGCCAAGAAGCGCGCACACCGCCGCAAGCTCCGCCGAGCCCAGATAGACGCGGGTGTCGTGCCCCAAGCGGTTCGGGAAGTTGCGCGTCGAAGTCGACATCGCCGTGGTGCCTTTGCGAACCTGCGCCTGGTTGCCCATGCACAGCGAGCAGCCCGGCATCTCGATGCGGGCGCCGGCCATGCCGAGCACGCCGTAAACGCCCTCTTCCCTGAGAACCATCTGGTCCATCTTGGTCGGCGGCGCCACCCAGAGCCGCGCCGGCATGTCGCGTCTTGCCCTCGAGCAGCTTGCTGGCGGCGCGGAAGTGGCCGATGTTGGTCATGCAGCTACCGATGAAGACCTCGTCGATCTTGTCGCCGGCGACCTCGGAGAGCGGCTTCACGTCGTCCGGGTCGTTCGGGCAGGCGACGATCGGCTCGTTGATCTCGCGAGGTCGATCTCGATCACGGCCGCGTATTCGGCGTCCGCATCGGCTTCGAGCAGCTTCGGGTCGGCGAGCCAGGCTTCCATGGCGGCGATGCGGCGTTCGAGCGTGCGCGCGTCCTCGTAGCCGTTGGCGATCATCCACTTCAGCAGCGTGACGTTGACCGCGTGTACTCGGTCGACGGACTCCTTGCTGAGCTGCACGGTGCAGCGCGGCGGCGCGAGCGCTCGGCCGAGGCGTCGGCCAGCTCGAAGGCCTGCTCGACCTTCAGGTCTGGCAGGCCCTCGATCTCCAGGATGCGGCCGGAGAAGATGTTCTTCTTGCCCTTCTTCTCGACGGTCAGCAGGCCGCGCTTGATCGCGTACGTAGGGAATGGCGTTGACCAGGTCGCGCAGCGTGATGCCCGGCTGCATCTTGCCCTTGAAGCGGACCAGCACCGATTCCGGCATGTCCAGCGGCATCACGCCGGTCGCCGCGGCGAAGGCCACCAGCCCCGAGCCGGCGGGGAAGGAGATGCCGATCGGGAAGCGGGTGTGGGAGTCGCCGCCGGTGCCGACCGTGTCGGGCAGCAGCATGCGGTTCAGCCAGGAATGGATCACGCCGTCGCCCGGGCGCAGGGAGACGCCGCCGCGGGTGGTGATGAAGCCCGGCAAGGTCGTGGTGGGTCTTGACGTCCACCGGCTTCGGATAGGCGGCGGTGTGGCAGAAGGACTGCATCACCAGATCGGCGGAGAAGCCCAGGCAGGCGAGGTCCTTGAGTCTCGTCGCGGGTCATCGGGCCGGTGGTGTCCTGCGAGCCGACGGTGGTCATCCTGCGGCTCGCAGTAGGTGCCGGGGCGCACGCCCTTGCCTTCAGGCAGGCCGCAGGCGCGGCCGACCATCTTCTGTGCCAGCGTGTAGCCCTTGCCGGTGTCGGCCAGGCTGTGCGGCAGGCGGAACAGCGTCGAGGCCGGCAGGCCCAGCGCCTCGCGCGCCTTGGCGGTCAGGCCGCGGCCGATGATCAGCGGAATGCGCCCGCCGGCGCGGACTTCGTCGAACATCACGTCGGTCTTGCATCTTGAACTCGGCGATGACTTCGCCGTTCTTCAGCGCCTTGCCTTCGATAGGGGCGCAGCTCGATCACGTCGCCCATGTCCATCTTGGAGACGTCGAGTTCGATCGGCAGCGCGCCGGCGTCTTCCATGGTGTTGAAGAAGATCGGCGCGATCTTGCTGCCGAGGCAGACGCCGCCGAAGCGCTTGTTCGGCACGAAGGGGATGTCCTCGCCGGTGAACCACAGCACCGAGTTGGTGGCGGACTTGCGCGAGGAGCCGGTGCCGACCACGTCGCCGACGTAGGCGACCAGATGGCCCTTGGCGCGCAGCGTCTTCGATGCAGCTTGATCGGGCCGCGCTTGCCCGGCTCATCCGGCGTCGATGCCCGGGCGCGCGTTCTTCAGCATGGCCAGCGCGTGCAGCGGGATGTCCGGGCGGCTCCAGGCGTCGGGCGCGGGCGACAGGTCGTCGGTGTTGGTTTCGCCGGTGACCTTGAACACGGTGACGGTGAGGCTCTCGCGGCACTTCCGGCGCGCGAGGTGAACCACTCGGCGTCGGCCCAGGACTGCATGCACCGCCTTGGCGTTGGCGTTGCCGGCTTCGGCCTTGCTCCTTCACGTCGTGGAAGTAGTCGAACATCAGCAGCGTGTTCTTCAGGCCCTCGGCGGCCACGGCGCCGCAGTTCGCCGTCGTCGAGCAGGTCGATCAGGGGCTTGATGTTGTAGCCGCCCAGCATGGTGCCGAGCAGCTCGGTGGCCTGGACCTTGGAGATCAGCGGGCAGGCTTCCTCGCCCTTGCGCGACCTTCGCCAGGAACTCGGCCTTGACCTTGGCGGCGTCGTCCACGCCGGCCGGCACGCGGTGCGTGATCAGGTCGACGAGGAAGGCTTCCTCGCCCGCGGGCGGGTTCTTCAGCAGCTCGACCAGCTCGGCGGTCTGCTGCGGGGTCAGGGGCAGCGGCGGAATGCCGAGCGCGGCGCGTTCGGCGACATGGGCGCGATATGATTCCAGCATCGTCACATCCTTTAAAGTTGGGAGGAATGGCTCTTGCTCTTTCTTCGTGACCATTCCCCGCCAGTCAATAATCCTTAGGACAGGGTGGCCAGCGCCGCGTTCAAGGTAGCGCTGGGACGCATTGCACTGGATGTCTTCTCAAAATCCGGCAGGTAATAGCCGCCGATGTCCTGCGGCTTGCCCTGGGCCCCGATCAGCTCGGCGTTGATCTTCGCCTCGTTGTCGGTCGAGCGTCTTGGCGAGCGGGGCGAAGCGCGCCTGCAGCTCCAGGTCCTTGGTCTGCGCGGCCAGCGCCTGCGCCCAGTACATGGCCAGGTAGAAATGGCTGCCGCGGTTGTCGATCTCACCGACTTTGCGTGCCGGCGAGCTGTTGTTTTCGAGGAACTTGGCGTTGGCCTGGTCGAGCGTCATCGGCCAGTACCTTGGCCTTTTCGTTCTTGAAGCATGGGCCAGGTGTTCGAGCGAGACGCCCAAGGCCAGGAATTCGCCCAGCGAATCCCAGCGCAGATAGCCTTCCTCCAGGAACTGCTGCACGTGCTTCGGCGCGGAACCGCCGGCGCCGGTCTCGAACAGGCCGCCGCCGTTCATCAGCGGCACGATGGAGAGCATCTTGGCGCTGGTGCCCAGCTCCAGGATCGGGAACAGGTCGGTGAGGTAGTCGCGCAGCACGTTGCCGGTGACGGAGATGGTGTCCTGGCCTTTGCGGATGCGCTCCAGGAGAACTGCGTGGCCTCGTCCGGCGTCATGATGCGGATGTCGAGGCCGCTGGTGTCGTGATCCTTCAGATAGCGCTCGACCTTGGCGATGATCTGGGCATCGTGGCCGCGGTTCTTGTCCAGCCAGAAGATGGCGGGCGTATGCTCAGGCGGGCGCGGCTAACGGCCAGCTTCACCCAGTCCTGGATCGGCGCGTCCTTGGCCTGGCACATGCGGAAGATATCGCCCGCCTCGACCTGCTGCTCCAGCAGCACCTTGCCGGAGGCGTCGACGACCCGGACCGTGCCGTTGCGCCGGGATCTCGAAGGTCTTGTCGTGCGAGCCGTATTCCTCGGCCTTCTGCGCCATCAGGCCGACATTGGGCACGGTGCCCATGGTCTTGGGTCGAGCGCGCCGTGCTTCTTGCAGTCCTCGATCATGGCCTGATAGACGCCGGCATAGCAGCGGTCGGGGATCATCGCCTTGGTGTCCTGCACCTTGCCTTCGGCGTTCCACATCTTGCCGCCGTCGCGGATCATGGCCGGCATGGAGGCGTCGACGATCACGTCGCTCGGCACATGCAGGTTGGTGATGCCCTTGTCGGAGTTGACCATCGCCAGTCGGGCCGCGTCGCTTGAGCGGCCTGGATGTCGGCCTCGATCTCGGCGCGCTGGCTCTCGGGCAGCTTGGCGATTTTCGCGTACAGGTCGCCCAGGCCGTTGTTCGAGGTTGACGCCGAGTTCCTTGAAGACCGCGGCGTGCTTCTCGAAAACGTCCTTGAAATAGACCGACACGGCATGGCCGAACATGATCGGGTCGGAGACCTTCATCATGGTGGCCTTGAGGTGCAGCGACAGCAGCACGCCCTTGGCCTTCGCATCCGTGCAATCTGCGCCGCGTAGAACTCGCGCAGCGCGCGGCGGCTCATGACGGTGGCGTCGATAATCTCGCCCGCCTTGAGTGGCGTCTTGTCCTTCAGCACCGTGACCTGCCGTCCGTCGCCGACAAGCTCGATCGTGAAGCTGCCGGCCTCGGCGACGGTGACCGACTTCTCGCTGCCGTAGAAATCGCCGCCGGTCATGTGCGCCACATGGGTCTTCGAGTCGGCGCCCAGGCGCCCATCGGTGCGGGATGCTTGCGCGCATACTGCTTGACGGCGCCGGCGGCGCGGCGGTCGGAATTACCCTCGCGCAGGACCGGGTTGACGGCGCTGCCGAGAACCTTGGCATAGCGCGCCTTGATCTCCTTTTCGTCATCGGTCTGCGCGTCCTCCGGATAATCCGGAACGTCGTAGCCCTTGCGCCTGCAGTTCCTTGATCGCGGCCTTCAGCTGCGGAAGCGAGGCGCTGATGTTGGGCAGCTTGATGATGTTGGCTTCGGGCTTTTTCGCCAGCTTGCCAAGCTCCGCCAGGTCGTCGGACCGTTCTGGGCGGCGGTCAGATTCTCGGGGAAGTTCGCGAGAATCCGGCCGCCGAGCGAGATGTCCCGCGTCTCGACGGCGACACCGGCCGCCGCTGGTAAAGGCCTGCACGATGGGCAGCAGCGAATAGGTCGCGAGCGCCGGCGCTTCGTCAACTTTCGTCCAAACGATCTTCGTAGTCATGCCGTTCAAACCTCAGTCAAATGTCTATTCCGTTGGCTTTGGCCTGCTGTTGTCCATCATGAAACGGCCCGCCTTGTCCATCAGGAAACGAACGTGCACTGGGATGCAGGAGTCCGGGTATCCATGTTGCGGCCGCGGTTGATGTGATCGTCGATCTCGCCCGCGCAGCCGACCATCCGTCCGAACAGGAAGGCTGTGAACGCCGCGTTCTCCAGCGCGCTCGCTGAGAATGCGCCCGAACGGTAGCGCGGCCACAAGCAGCTTGAGCAGCAGCGCCGCGATCACCGCGTCGATGTTCACGCAAAACACGTTGGCAGTGACGCCGTTATCGTACAGCGCCTGAACCACGGCGCTGTAGAAGTCGTGGAAGACGTTGGTCTCGCCGCGCTCCGTGAAGAGCTGCGACAGGTAGACTTCGCGCGGGTCGTTGTTGACCAGCTGGTTCTTGAACACCGGGTGGTTGACGCCGGGAATGTTGCTGATGCCCTCGCCAACGCCCTTTCTGGCTTTCTTCTCCGCGCCGAAGGCCGTGGCGAACTTGGTGGCCATGGCCTTCAGGTCGAGCCCGTGCCGGCGGCGCCCGCGTCCTTGAGGTTCGTGCCGCCGAACTGCCGGATCAGGAACTGAATGCCCTCGAAGCCGTTGCCGCCATGGGCGAAGCCGGTGTGGGTCAGGAAGCCGATCATCGCCTTGTTGATCTGCACGCGCTCGGGCGTCTCCGGGCCGTCGGCGGAAACCGCGCCCTTGCAGCCTTGCGCCGAGATCGTGCCGGGGCCGTTGGAGATGATGAGCCCCAGGAGCACCTGGAACGGGAACAGCTTCTCCGGCGACGGCTTCTCGCCCAGCAGCGCCAGATAGGCGATCTCCGTCGCCGACCAGCTTGTTGATGAGGTCTTCTGCAGGCACACCGCAGAAGCTGCCGTCCGCTTCCGCCGTGCAATCCGATCGAGGCGCCGACGATGGCGGCGAACAGCTTTGCATACCAGGGCAAGTTGCGCACGGTATTGCGGCTGATCTTCTTCTTCATCAGCGCGCTCCAGGCGATCGTCGTGGTGATCGCGGCCAGCACCGCGTCCGCGGTGGGTTCGCCGGTCAGCGAGCGCAGGTAATCCGACGAACACCGACTTGGCACCGCGCGCTTTGAGGCCTGCGAGCATCGCTTGGGCCTTGGGGTCGGCGGTTCCCTGCCGGTCAGCGCAGCCAGTTGCGTCGGCATCCGCCTTGATGCGAGAGAAGTCGAAATCTCTGGTCGCCGCTTTGCAGACCGGAATGGGCGAACAGGTCGATCAGCACATCCACGGCCTTGGCGGTGCCTGCGACATGGCTCGGCCCGACGAGCGCACAGGCCGCGGCCAGCACGGTGTTGGGGGCGTTGCCGGCTTCCCGCGCGGCCTGGGCCGCATGCCTTGCTGGGCCGCTGTTGTAAACGATGCAGGCCGCAATGGCGGTATTAAACAGCGCATTGTCGTTCGCGTCGTTATGTTCGCGCATCAGGGCCAGGCAGTAGATTGGACTCCAGCGGGTGTTTCGCGGTATCGAGGATCGAAACGCCGCTGACCCGGGTGACCTGGGTCTTGGCGTCCATGATCGAGCTGCCCGAGCGGTCCTTCATGGACTGGCGCGGGAATAGCCGCGCCGACCTGCTTGCTCAGCTCGGCGATCTGGTCGTGGTAAGGCTGGAGCGGCTCGACCACGCGGAATGTCCAGCTCAGGCGGCAGCTGCATGCCCTGGTTGTCGCCGAACCAAGGCTTCAGCGTCGAGGTCGCCCTCTGGCGGGAAGTCCGGCTCGACGCCGTTGAGCTTCATCACCGCGGTCAGCGCCGCCGGGATGTGGGCGATGTTGGTCACCACCGCGCCGGCCTTGGAGACGACGGGGTTTTCCGGCGTGAAGATGCCATCGACCTTCAGCGCTCTTCATGAACCACTTCTCCTTGGCCTCGGCGCTGTCGCCCGAGCCGGCCATGGCGCCGGCATGGCCGACCGCGCGCGTCAGCTTGGCCTTCCAGCGGCCGACCACGCAGGCCACCACCGGCTTGTTGAATGTGCAGGTCCTGCTCGTAGTAGCCGCCCGGCTCGACATACATCACCGCCGCCTTGGTGCGCGCGTCGTTGTCGAAGGCGTGGGCGAACTCCGGCGGGGCGAAGTGGATGTAGACGTCCTTGCCGCTGGAGATGCGGTGGTCGTGCCCCAGCCGCCAGCGGCCAGGTAGCTGGCGATGGTGGTGGTGAAGTTGCCGGAGTTGGAGTAGATCGCGACCGAACCCTTGCGCAGGGATCTCGTCGGGCTTGTCGCCGCCCAGCGCGCCGCCGATGCGGATGTGGTTCCAGGCATCGGCCACGCCCAGGCAGTTGGCGCCGAAGATATCGACCGTGCGCTGCTGCGCCAGCGCCCGGATCTCGCGCGCATCGTGCACCGACATCTTCTCGGTCAGGATGACGATCTTCTCGATGTCCCGGTTGACGCGGATCAGCTCGAAGACGCCGTCGCGCACGGCCGCTGGCGGCAGGTAGACGACGCCGACGTTGAACTTGTGGCCGGCGTCGAGGCCTTCGCGCACGTTGTTGTAGACCGGGATCGTGCCGGCCGGCGTCTCCAGCACCTGCCCTCGGCGGCCCGGCGAGGTGCCGAACACGATGTTGCCGCCCGAATAGGCATGGCTGACCGGCGTAACGCGAGCGCGACTCGTTGCCGAGGATATTCAGCACGCAGACCCGGTCCTTGCGGGTGGCGAGTTCGGCCAGCGAATTGATGCCGACGAAATATTTGAACTTATCCGATACCCTGCTTGCTCATAGCAACCCCCAAGCCGTACCCGCACGGCGCTGATATCGTTGCCTTAATAGATGAAACCGCCCGTGGCCGCATTGCTGCGTGTCACGGATCATTCCGCGGTACCCAGTTTCCGGGCCAGCATTTCGCGCCCGCCGCTTTTCATCCAGCGGTCGGCTTCCTGCGCGTAATACACCACGTCGGTCATGGCGGAATCGAAGCCGAAGATGCGGTAGGGCAGGCCGAGCGACGTCGCAGCACGTCCTTGAAGCACGCATGCCGCGCGATCAGATTGGGGCCGCCGCGCCCGATCACCACGTAGACCGGCGTCGGGCCGTGCTCGCTGAAGTACTCGCGCAGGGCGTCGGCCATGGCGCGGAAGGTGACGAAGATGTCGGTGTTGTTGGCCTTGCCGCCGATGATGAACAGCACGTTCGATTGCTTGAGCCAGTGCTTGAGGCAGATGCGCATCACTTGCCGCATCTTCTCGTAGGGCGGGTTGCCGCCGAAGTCGGAGGAGATGATGGCGTCGTCGCCCAGGAACTCCGGTGACCAGCGAGTTGGCGCCGCCGCCGAAGGTCGGGGCGAGGATGGTGCCGTTCGTCGTTGATGACGTAAACGTCGCGACTGGCCCTGATAGGTGCGCAGCTCGTTGATCTCCTGCTCGAAGTCGGAATAGTCCGGCGCGAACAGGTCGTCCGGCAGATTGAGGCGCTTCACGCGCGGGTCGTCGCGGTCGAAGCCGCATTTGAAGTCGCAGGCCACCGGCATCAGGCGCCCCGGTCGGTCGGGCGTCATGCGGATCGGGTTCAGCTCCAGCGTGGTCATGCCGTAGTGGTGGAACAGATCCCACAGCTTGGGCAGGTTCTGCGCCAGCGGCGAGATGATCTCCTTCGGCGCCTGAGGTCGGCCAGCGCGTTGGCGATGACGAAGGACTTGAGGCCGGTGAGCGGATCGAACGGGATCTCGGCGATCTGGTCTTGTCGGCAGTTCCTCGATATCCATGCCGCCGTGATGGGTGATCGTCATCATCGGCGCGCGATAGCGGGTCGAGTCGGTGATCGAGAAATAGATCTCGTGATCGGCCGGAACGGCGCCTTCGAAGGTGACGCCTCGCGCCTTGGCGACCGCGTTGCCGTGCCGGTGTTCGGCGAAGTACAGGCGCTCCTTCTCGGCCAGCGCGGTATTCAGGTCCTTGGCGCGGCCGACCAGCCCGGACTTGCCCTTTTTGCCGACGCCGCCCTTGAAAATCGGCTTGACGAAAACCTCGCCGCATTTGCCGATCAGGTTCCTTGATCTGTGCTCGCAGGCTTCCGGACCCAGCACGCTGGGTGCCGGGAAATCAACGAGCTTCAGAAGCTTCGCTCCATAGAGCATACCAGTAATGTTCATGCTCGCTTCCTCCCTGCTAAGCAGGCGCAATCCGATTAGTATTCTTGTGGCAGTATCCTTGAGCTGGGCCCAGGAGTACACCGGTCCCTTGACGCAAACGTAATCCTTGCCGACGTTGCAGCGCCCGCATTTACCTACGCCGCACTTCATCTTGTTCTCGATCGTCGTGTAAATCTGCTCATCCGCGAACCCCATTCCGCTGAGGTTCTTGATCACGAACTTGATCATGATCGGCGGGACCGCAGGTGATGGCGATAGCATTGTCCGGCGATTGCGGCTTATCTGAGAGATTGGCGGGAACGAAGCCGCAAAATCCTTGCCAGCCTTCCTCGGGCGCGTCGACAGACAGATGAACGTCTGCCGCGCCGCGCAAGGCTTCGAGCGCCGCCGCGTACATGATGTCGCGCGACGTGCGCGCGCCGTAGAACACGGAGATCTTGCCGAAATCGTCGCGGTTCGCCACAGCGGTCTGGATCACCGGCCAGATCGGCGCCAAGCCCGACGCCGCCGCCGATGAACACGAGGTTGCGCCCCTTCCAGTCGTCGAGCGGGAACTTGTTGCCGTACGGCCCGCGCATGCCGACGATGTCGCCCGGCTTCATGTCGTGGAACGCTGTGGTGACGCGGCCCGTGCGCATGATCGAGAACTGCTTGTACTCCTTGACCACCGGTGACGAAGCGATCGAAATCATCGATTCGCCCTTGCCGAACACCGAGATCATGGCGCACTGGCCGCACTCGTGTTCGAAGCCGTCGCCGTCCGGGAACTCGACGCGGAAGGTCTTGATGGCGCGCGCGCCGGGCACCTCTTCCTTGATGCTGGCGATGCGCGCCAGCTTGGGCAGATAGATGTTATTGGCGCTATCGCGCTTCGCGCTACTTGAGCGCATGTTTTCGCTCATTGTCCGGCGGCCTCTTCCATGACATTTGCGATCCTGACGATGTCGATCCCCACCGGGCAGTGGGTGATGCAGCGGCCGCAGCCCGTGCATTGCTGGATGTCGTGGTTCTCGACGAAGTACAGGAGCTTGTGGCACACCCGCTGGCGCAGCCGCGCGCCGATCGTCTCGCGCGGATTGTGGCCGGAGGTGTGCATGGTGAAGTCCGGGAACTGGCAGTTGTCCCAGGTTCTCACGCGCTCTGCCGGCCAGCGGCGACTGGCTGGTGATCTCGTCGTTGATGTCGAAGCAATGGCAGCTCGGGCAAAGGTAGGTGCAGGCGCCGCAGCCGATGCAGGCCCTGGCCAGCGCGTCCCACTCGGGCGAGTCGAAATTGCGCTTGAGCCCCTCGGCGACTTTGTCCATGGCAGCGATGGAACGCTGCGGATGGCTGCGGGCGGCGGCATGGACGCTCTCAACCTCGTTTCTGTCGGCGGGCTGGGCCTCGCTGAAAAGTGAGGAGCCCGCGACCACGATATCCTTGCCTTTCGCGGTCAGCGCCTTAACGTAATAGCGGCCATCGAGTTCGGTCATCAACACGTCGAGCCCATCTTCCGCATCCGGCGAGCCGCCCACCGACAGGCAGAAGCAATTGGACGAAGGCGTCGTCGTGCAGGCAAGCCCCACAAAGGTAACCCGCTCGCGCCGTGCCTGATAATAGGGGTCGGCGAAACCGCAGGTAAAGACCTTGTCGTTGCGCACCATGGCGCGGCCATCGCAGGGCCGCACGCCGAAGACCACGGCCTGCGGATCGTCAGGCAAGGTCTCCGTCACTTGCGGGGCGCCGCCAGGTTCCTGCTGGAAGCGGCTGAGCACCTCGCGCTGCGGGAACACGAAGCCCTTGGCTGGCCGCACGGTATTGCCGTGATCCAGCGCCACTTCATCGCCGGGCTCAACCTTGGTGAAGGCCCAGCAATCCTCCACGAAAGCAGGCGCGAAAACATTCGCACCTTCCCCGAGTTTGGCGGCCCACTCGCCGAGCCTGTCTTTCTTGAGTATGACTTCCATCGGCCTACCTGATGAAATCGTTGGGATCGCCCTCGCGGAAGGACGAGATCAACGAAGGCTGTTCGGGATCGAGCCCAGGCTGGTACTCGAACATCTCCAACGCTTCGCGTTCCAGCACTGTGTTGAGCAGCCGGAGCGGAATATTGACCGGGCAGACGCGCTCGCACTCGCCGCAGTCGGTGCAGCGCCCAGCAAGGTGCATCGCGCGCACCAGGTGGTACATCGCATTTTCGGAAGGGCACGCAGAGCGCTCGATCCAGCGGATGCGGTTGGCTTTCTCGTCGGCGGTCGTGGTGGCCTTGACGACGCAGCTCGTGCTGTCCACCACGCACTCGTCGCAATAGCACATCGGGCAGACGGAGCGGCAGGCATAGCAGCGGATGCAGCGGTCGAAATGGCCCGCCCAGAAATCCGAGCGCTCCTCCATGCCCTTGTCCGCGAAGGCAGAGACGGCCGTGAAGCGCTGATTGTAGGCGCGGCCGCTCACCTTTTCGCCGAAGAAGAAATCGCTGACGGCCGGATAGGCCTGGGTGCATTCGAGGCACCGGTCGGCCAGCACCTCGGCGGCCGGCACGCATGGTCTCGCCGCTGGTGAAGACGGCCTTGACGCTGCCATTGCCGTCGAAGGATGCAGCGGTGGCGGGCTTGCCGCGCAGCGCCCGGTTGAGCTTGCGCATGTCGATCACGCCGCCGTTCTCGCAGGAGACGCCGAGGATCACGACCTCGTCGCGTTTGATGTAGTTCTCCTGCAGCAGCACGTTTATGGTGCGGCTATCGCAGCCTTTAGCGACGATGGCGAGCGGACGGGTGTCCGGCGTCTTTTCGCCCTGCTGGCGCTTCTTCTCGTTGACGAGGTAGAGGGCCAGGTTCTCCACGCAGGTAGCGTCGAGAACCAACCCGTGCCGTATCCTGCGGCGCGGTGACGAATGCCGGCTCGGCCAGCACGCCCGCCGAGCTGCGGCGATAGCCTAGAACTGCGCGGACTTTCCCGCTCTCAAGCAGTTCCTTGGCGCGCGCCCTGATGTCTTCCATGGCCACCATCAGTGTTCTGCCTTGAGCTTGCGTTGCGGCCCCAGCGCCTTCAGGTCTTTGACGAAATCGCCGACGACTTCGGCGAACTTGGCACCCTCGGCCGCCGACACCCACGACATGCGGAAGCGATCCGGCTCAAGGCCGACGAACTTCAGGAGCTTCTGCACCAGATAAATCCGGCGGCGGGCGTAGAAGTTGCCCTTGAGGTAGTGGCAGTCGCCCGGATGGCATCCCGAGACCAGAACGCCGTCGGCGCCCTTGTTGAATGCCGACAGGATATAAAGCGGCGATACCGAGCCCGAGCACATCACCTGGATCGGGATTGCGTTCGGCGGATATTGCAGACGCGAAACACCCGCGAGATCGCTGCCCGCCGACGAGCACCACTTGCACAGGAAAGCCACGACCTTGGGCTCGAACGCCTGCGCTTCGTCAGTCTTATCGCTTCTTGGCTCTACCGCTGTTCCGGCCACCGTACTGTTCCTCCCCTGCATGCGCTCATGCCCCCATGCAGGCGCTGATCATGTCGAATATCTGCAATTGCGTGACGTTCTTCACATCGATAGCCGCACGCACGCAGGTTCCCGAGCAGGTGCCGCAACCTTCGCACAGGACTTCGTTGACGACGGCCTTGCCGTTAACGAGGGCGATGGCCTCGTACGGGCAGGCGTCGACGCACATTTCGCAGCCTGTGCAATGGGATTCGCGCACCTTGGCCACCACGGGGCTGTGCTCCAGCGAGGGCTTGGAGAGCAGCTGGATGACCTTGGACGCCGCGGCGCTAGCCTGGCAGACCGTTTCCGGGATGTCCTTGGGCGCCTGTGCGGCACCGGTCAGGAATATGCCGCCGGTGACGCTTTCCACCGGACGTAGCTTGGGATGCGCCTCGGCAAGGAAGCCGTCCTTGTCGCGGCCGATCTTCAAGGTCTTGGCGATATCGGCCGTACCCTTGGAGGGCACCATGGCCTGGGCAAGCACCACCATGTCGGCGTCGATCTCGACGTTCTTGCCCGAGAGCGTATCGACGCCCATGCACCCTGAGCTTGCCTTTTGACTGGTAGACCTTGGAGACGCGTCCGCGCAAATAGACGACGCCATCGCGCTCCATGGCCCGCTGCACGAATTCCTCGTAGCCCTTGCCGCCGGAGCGGATGTCGATATAGAAAACGTAAGCGTTGCCGTCCGGAACGTGATGCTTGTACAGGCTGGCGTGCTTGGCCGTGTACATGCAGCAGATCTTCGAGCAGTACGTGCAGTGTTGCTCGGGATCGCGCGAGCCGGAGCACTGGATGAAGACGACGTTTTTCGGCTCCTTGTGGTCGGACGGCCTGAGCACATGCCCGCCGGTCGGGCCAGACGCCGAGCACAGGCGCTCGAACTGGAGGCCGTCGAGCACGTCCGGATAACGTGCCGCGCCCGTACTCGGCCATGTTGCCGACGTCGTAGAGATCGAAGCCCGTGGCGACGACCATCGCGCCCGCCTCGATGTCGATATCCTCGGCCTTCCTATCGTAGTCGATCGCGCCGTAGGTGCATGCATCCATGCACTTGCCGCACACGACGGGATTGAGGCCGAGACAGGCGGATTCGTCAAGATAGAAGCTAGCCGGGATTGCCTGCGCGAAAGGAATATGGATAGCCCGCCGCCCAGTCAGGCCGGCGTCATATTCGTTGGACGTGACGGTTGGGCAGACAGGTGTGCAGTCGTCGCAAAGCTTGCATAGTTCCGGATCGACATACTGCGCCTTCCGGTGCACCTTCACCTTGAAGTTGCCGACGAAGCCGGAGATCGACTTCACCTCGGACTGAACCATCAATGTGATCTTGGGGTGCTTGGACACCTCCACCATCTTTGGCGACAGGATGCACTGGGCGCAGTCCAGCGTCGGAAATGTCTCCGACAGTTGCAGCATATGCCCGCCGATGGTCGCCTGCTTCTCCACTAGCACCACGTCGATGCCGGCATTGGCGAGGTCGAGCGACGTCTGAATGCCGGCGATGCCGCCGCCAACGACCACCACGCGCCTGGTTACGGGCACGCCGATAGGTGTCAGCGGTTCGTTCCCGCGTACCCTCCGCACCGCCGAGCGCGTTATCTTCAGCGCCTTGGCCGTCGCCTCGTCCCTGTCCTTGTGCACCCACGCGCACTGCTCGCGAATGTTGGCGATCTCGCACTGGAACTGGTTCACGCCGCCGGCCTCGGAGGCCTCGCGAAAGGTCTTCTCGTGCAGGCTCGGCGTGCAGCAGGACACGACGACGCTGTCGAGCTTGTGCTCCTTGACCGCCTCGGCGATGGCCTTCTGCCCCGGATCGGAGCACATGTAGACGTAGTCCTTGGAAAAGACGACGCCATCGTCCTTGCCCATTTCATCGGCGAGACGCTTCACATCCACGGTTGCCGCGATGTTATGCCCGCAATGACAGACGAAAACCCCAGCACGGCGTGTCACTGGCTCGCTCCATTTGTTTGAAGCTGTCCTGCCGCTCCGCTGCTTGAGGACGATTTGGCTGCGCACTCGATGCCGTGTTCGTAGCCTTTGTCGAACGCCTGCAAATTGGCTTTCAGGAAGCGGTCGGGCACCAAGCCGGGCAGCGCCTTTTTCATCGCGTCCGCCGATGCCGCGCCGGTAATGGCGGAGAAAAAGCCGAGCACGACGAGGTTGGCGAACAGCCGGTTGCCCACCGCCTCGGCGATGCGCGTCGCTGGGATCGGGAACAATTTGACCCGCGACGGATCGCCCGACGGCTTCACCAGCTCTTCCTCGACGATGAGGATGCCGCCGTCGGCGAGGCTCGGCTCGTACTTGTCGTAAGCCTCCTGCGACAGCGCCACCAGCACGTCCGCCGTGGTGCAATACGGGATAAAGCACGCGGCTGCCGGAAATGATGAGTTGCGATTGGCAAGCGCCGCCGCGCGCCTCAGGGCCGAAGCTCTGCGTCATGGTGGCGAACTTGTCGTCGTAGAGCGAGACGGCCTTGCCGGTGATCAAGGCGCAGCGGACGATACCCTGGCCGCCGAAACCGGAAAATTTAATCTCCCACATCAGCAGCCATCCTCACAGATATCCGCAACCTCGCCCGTGCCGGCGGCGCTCTTGCGCGCCTCTTCCTCGGCCTTCTTCTCCATGGGCGTCTTGCCGTAGAGTTCGTAATCGTCGCCGATCACACTGGTTAAGTGCTTGACGACGGCATCCAGATACGTGTCCCTCGGACGGTCCACGAACTTGCCCATCGCGATCTTGCCCTGATAGGCGATGTCCACCGTGCGCGTGTCGGCGCCGTGCTGGATCTCGCCGTCCTCTTTGTAGTATTCCATCGCGCTGACACCGTCGCCGAGGCGGTTACGGCGCTGATAGAGCGTGGTGCAGGGCGAGATTACCTCGATGAACGAGAAGCCGCGGTGTTTCATGCGCCTCGCCGATGGACTTCGTGATGTTACGGGCATGCAGCGAAGTCCAGCGGGCGACGTAGGTGGCGCCGGCCGCGTCCACCAGGAACGGCAGGCTGAATGCCGGTTCCGTGTTACCGTATGGCGTGGTCGAAGCGTTGGCCGAAGTCGGGGTCGTCGGCGTCACCTGCCCGCCGGTCATGCCGTAGGTGAAGTTGTTCACGCAGATGACGGTCATGTCCATGTTGCGGCGGGCGGCATGGATGAGGTGGTTGCCGCCGATGCTCGGTCAGGTCGCCGTCGCCGCTGATCACCACCACCTTTAGCTCCGGATTGGCAAGCTTCAAGCCAGTGGCGAACGGAATGGCGCGGCCGTGCGTGGTGTGGAACGAGTCGAACTTCACATAGCCGGCAACGCGGCCCGTGCAGCCGATGCCCGACACCACGGCGATCTTGTCCATATCGTAGCCGCCAGCCTTGATGGCCTCGGCGAAGGAGGTCACCACCGTGCCGATGCCGCAACCGGGACACCAGATGTGCGGCATGCGTTCCATGCGCAGGAACTCCGCCATCGGGTTCTGCTCGCGGAAAGCGTTATCGTCGAGCGAATATTCGGGGGACGGGGACAGGTCGCTCATTTCGCACCTTCCTTGATGGCGGTAAGGATTTCCTCGGGATCATGCACGGCGCCGCCGCAGGAGTTGACGCTGATGACCTTGCACTTGCCGGCGGCGCGCGCTCGACCTCAAGCACGATCTGCCCGTAGTTGAGCTCGGGGACTACGAAGGCCTTGATCTTGCCAGCCAGCTCGCGGATTTTCTTCTCGCAGAACGGCCAGACCGTAATGAGCCGCAGGAAGCCGACCTTGAGGCCCTGCTCACGCGCCACCTGCACGGCACGGATCGCGATTCGCGAGGTGATGCCGTACGAGACCACCACGATGTCCGCGTCCTCCAGGCCCGTCTCCTCAACGCGGATGATCTTGTCTGCGTTGTTGTCGATCTTTTGTATCAGGTGAGTGAGAAGCTTCTTGTTATCCTCGGCCGTCAGCGCCGGATAGCCGCGCTCGTCGTGGGTCAGGCCGGTGATATGGAAGCGGTAGCCGTCGCCCGCCTTGACCATCGGCGCGCCGTGCTTGCCGTCGAACTTGTACGGCCGGTAGTCTTCCTTCGGGCCAGTGTACCAGTTGCGTTCGACCACCTTGATCTCTTCCGCCGGAGGAATGACCACCTTTTCGTGCATGTGCCCGACCGTTTCGTCGGTCATGATGAAGACCGGAACGCGGTAGATTTCGGAGAGATTGAAAGCCTCGACGGCGAGATCGAAGCACTCCTGCGGAGAATCCGGCACCAGCGCGATGATGCGGTAGTCGCCGTGCGAGCCCCAGCGCACCTGCATCATGTCCTGCTGCGCGGTGAGCGTCGGCAGGCCGGTGGACGGGCCGCCGCGCTGCACGTCGGCGATCACCATCGGCATTTCCATCATGGCGGCGAGGCCAGATGTTTTCCATCATTAGCGAGAAGCCGGGGCCGGAAGTGACGGTCATCACCTTCTTCCCGCCCCACACCGCGCCGACATTGGCCGTGATAGAGGCGATTTCGTCCTCCATCTGAATGAACAGGCCGCCAACCTCGGGGCAGCGCTCGGCAAAGCGCTCCGCGGTTTCAGTGGATGGCGTGATCGGATAACCGGCGAAGAAGCGGCAGCCGGCGGCAAGCGCCCCTTCGGCCAGAGCATGGTCCCCGTCCATGAAATGGCGGCCTGTCAGCACACCTTTCGGATCAGCAGGAACTATCTTTGGAAATTCAGCCACTCCCTAGCCCTCATCTTTCTTAGACGTCACAAATATCGCAAATTCCGGGCAAACCATCTCGCAGAACTTGCAGTCCCGGCAGTCCTCGGCATCCTTCACCAGCGGCGGGTGGTAGCCCTTGGCGTTGTAACCCTTGGACATTTCCAGCGCATTGGTGGGGCAATACTGGACGCAGAAGCCGCAACCCTTGCACCAGTTCTTGTTTATGTGGACGTTGCCGTAAGCCTTCTTGAGATTACCGAAAGACATCGCGATCCTCTTACAGCAAGCCCTTCTCCACGAGCAGTGCCCGTGGAGAATTGTAGTGCAGGTCAAGTTTCAGCACGGGCTCGGAGCAGCCGAAAGCGATGGCCATGAGCTGCGTGAAATACATGACGGGAATGCCCTCGAAGCCCGCATACTTATGCTGCGTGATGTGCTGGCGCTGATCCAGGTTGAAGGCGCATAGCGGGCAGCTCACCACGACCACGTCCGCGCCCTGCTCGCGTGCGTCATTGATGATCTGATAGGTGCGGCTGGCTATGATCTCGGGCTTGTCCACCGTCTGATAGGCGCCGCAGCACTCCGTCTTGTGCGAGAAATCGACCGGCTCGCCGCCAAGCGCGGTAATAAGCTCGTCGAGAAGAACCGGGTCTTCCACGTTGTCGAAGGCAATCGTGCGCGGCCGCACCAGGAGGCAGCCGTAGTAGCAAGCGACGCGCAGACCCTTCAGCGGCTTGACCACCTTGGCGGAAATCGCGACGTTGTTGGCCTTCAACTCGCGCAGCACCTCAAGCGTATGCAGCACCTCGACACTGGCATCGTACTTGACCGGCTCGTCGGTCATGAAATTGTTCATGCGCTCAAGCATCGCGGGATCGGCCTTCACCCGCTCGTTGGCCCGCTTCAGCGTGTTGTAACACATCGAGCACGCCGTCATGACGCGCGAGGAGTTGGCCTCCTTCACGCGAATCAGATTGCGGATGGGGGCGAGCTGGCGCATCGCATTATCCTGCGCCAGCGAATACACGGTGCCGCAGCAGTTCCAGCGGTCTGTCTCCTGCACATCCACGCCGAGGTGCTTCATCGAGTAGAGCAGCGACTCCTCGAAATTCGCGGCATGGTTCTTCATCGTGCAGCCGGGGTAGTAGCTCAGCTTCATAGTCGCGAGTCACCGTCAAAGCTTGCAATGCAGAAGGACAAGCGCCCGCGAGCGGCAGGGCGTCTTATATTCTGTATGGCGTTTCCCGTTTTTGTGTTTTGCGCGTGATGGTCACGCACGTTATTTTTCGTAAGCCGGAGTGTAGCCGCAGCTTTTCACGTCCGCCATTTATCTTTTTTTACCCTACCGTTAACCCGCCCCCTCCGCTGCCCCGCGCCGCCATGTTCCGGCTACTGGCACGCGGCCGCTTCCCGAACTGGACCATTCCAACATGTTGAGTGCGCCGGCCCCCGTGGCGCCGGAGATGGACAGGATCGCGCAGCATTCGGATGGTCCGCAAAATTGCCGGCCAAAATCTGACGAATCCCGATGCTGTCAGGCTATTGCAAGCACAATTTGGTGTGTCATCATGCCGCAAATCCCCCTTTCTTCGCGCTCGCGCCAAGATGGAAATACACCGCTCATTCGCAACGTCTGGTGCGTCATGACGTGACGCTTTTTGTCACACCGCACAAAACTTCCCAATAGAATCAATGGCATCTCTTGGATCGACATATGTGAATTTTAGAATGAATTTGCCTTGCCTCACACCCCCGTGAACGCCTATTATACTTCGCTAGCGCACTCCGGCGTCTCGCCTCACATGCTTGCGGCTTGGCGGCCTGCCGGAGTGAGCGTGTGCCGTCTCAGTGCCAGACTCGCTTTCGATGTCTTGCAATAAATGGCGCCAACAAAGATTGACGCTGCCCCAAACAATGGTGGCGACGGAAACGAAATGGGAGGGAAGTGGACATGCCTGAAGCATCTATGACGTTCCGCCGCTTCAAGGACGGCGATAACAAAACGCCGGAATTGCGCGACAAGATCTTCCAGGCGGACAAATCCTATAAGTGCCCGACTTACGTACACCGCACGCCGCCCTGCCAAGGGGCCTGCCCGTCCGGCCACGATGTCCGCGGCTGGCTCAATATCGTGCGCGGCATCGAAAAGCCGCCGGTTGGCATGCCCTGGCAGGAATATGCGTTCTACCGCGCCGTCGAATCGAATCCCTTCCCCGCCATCATGGGCCGCGTTTGCCCAGCCCCTTGCGAGGATGGCTGCAATCGCAACCAGGTGGAAGACCACGTCGGCATCAACTCCATCGAACACTTCATCGGCGATTACGCCCTTGAGCACGGCCTGAAGCTGCCGGCGGCGGGCGCACCGACCGGCAAGCGCGTGGCCCTTGTGGGCAGCGGCGTCGCCAGCCTGGCTTGCGCCTATCACCTGCGCCGCAAAGGCCATGCCTGCACTGTCTTCGAGGCGCGCGCCGAACTTGGCGGCATGCTGCGCTACGGCATTCCCGGCTACCGCACGCCGCGCGATGTGCTCGACGGCGAAATCAAGCGCATTCTCGACATGGGCGTCGAAGTGCGCACCGGCGTCAAAGTCGGCAAGGACGTCACGATAGAGCAGCTTGAGAAGGAATACGACGCCGTGTTCCTGGGCCTTGGCGCACAGTCCGGGCAGCCGCTGGAGGTGCCGGGCGCTGCTGAAGCGCATAACTGCATCACCGGCATCAGCTTCCTTGAAGCCTTCAACGAGGGCCGCCTTCACGTTGGCGCCGGCCGCGTGCTCGTCATCGGCGGCGGCGACACCGCCATGGACGTTGCCGCGGTTGCCCGCAGGCTTGGGCACGTCACCGAGATCCATGAAAAGGACCGGCCGGAATCCGTTGTGCTCGGCCAGACCACCCATGACGTGGCCATCAGCGCCAAACGGCAAGGCGCGAACGTGTCTATCGTCTACCGGCGTCCCGTTGAGAAGATGCCTGCGACGAAGGAAGAGCTTGAGTACGTTCAGCAGGAAGGCGTGGATATCATGCCCTCGCTCTTGCCTGTTGGCGTGGTGCTCGATGGGCCGAACCGCGCCAAGGCGCTGCGCGTTGCCGAGGTGGATTGGTCCACCGGCAAGATGGTGCTGAAGCCCGGCACGGAGCGTGACATCGAATGCGACCTGATTGTTTCCGCTATCGGCCAGGGCGTCGACTTCACCGGCCTTGAGTTCGCCAATAGCGGCAAGGGAACCGCTGCGGCGGATGGCTACTACCGTTCGCCCAAGCGCCCCGGCGTGTTCGTCGGTGGCGACGCGATCAAGCCGCATCTGCTCACGACAGCAATTGGCCATGGCTGGAAGGCGGCCGAGAGCATCGACCGCTATGTCAAGAAGGAAGAGGTCACCAACCTGCCCAAGGTGAACGTGCATCACTTCGACCTGCTGGCGAAGCTCACGGAAGCGGGGCTGCAGCCTTCCGAGTACAACCACGTTCAGGCCGGCGGCACGGACCGCGCTTCCTACGCGGTGCACAATTACGAGGATCGCTCGCGCTCCCAGATCGTTCCATCGGATGAGCTGTTCCTGGCGCACTTCCAGAATACGCCGCGTCATATCCGGTCCCAGAAGGCCATTGACGCCGGCAACGTTCTGGGTAACTTCGAGACGCGCCTTGTGACGCTGGACGAAAAGCAGGCGCGCGCCGAGGCGGATCGCTGCATGAGCTGCGGCATGTGCTTCGAGTGCAATAACTGCATCATCTATTGCCCGCAGGCTGCGGTCTACAAGGTCAAGAAGAAGGATGCCACGATGGGCCGCTACGTGGCGACCGACTATGCGAAATGCGTCGGCTGCCACATCTGCAAGGATGTCTGCCCGACGGGCTATATTCAGATGGGCCTTGAGCGCTAGCCGCTTGAGACGTAGCTAAGAGCTGACGGCGGTTGGAACGCTTTTCCTCCCGCCGTCAAGCTGCCCCCCCCCGTTCCGGTATCGAACCCTGCCTAGCGATTCCGCCAGTGCCGTCCCGTGCGTCGGCTTCGCCGTGGGGCCATGGCCAGCGCTGAGCCGGCCGGGGTGAAGGCTTCCTTTCCAGCTTTCCTCAGGGCGTTCTGCCCCTTCAAAATTTTCTCCTGCAAATGCGGGGGAGGGTAGCGGTTGAGCCAGCCGCTCAACCGCATTTTCCGTTACACGCCGATGCGCTCGATGGCGCCCATATAAGGCCGCAGCGCCTCTGGAATGCGGATGCTGCCATCCTCCTGCTGATAGTTCTCCATGACGGCAATGAGCGTGCGGCCGACCGCCAGCCCCGAGCCGTTGAGCGTGTGCACGAACTGGATGTCCTTGCCCTCCGCGGGTCTATAGCGCGCCTGCATGCGGCGAGCCTGGAAATCGCCGCAGTTCGAGCAGCTCGAAATCTCGCGGTAGGCGTTCTGGCCAGGCAGCCAAACCTCGATGTCGTGGGTCCGGCGCGAAGCGAAGCCCGTGTCGCCCGAGCAGAGCACGACAACGCGGTAGGGCAACTCCAGCCGCTTCAGGATCTCCTCGGCGCAACCGGTCATGCGCTCGTGCTCCGGCCCAGACTGGTCCGCCGCCGTGATGGAAACCATCTCAACCTTGTAGAACTGGTGCTGGCGGATCATGCCGCGCGTGTCCTTGCCTGCCGCGCCCGCCTCAGCGCGGAAGCACGGGGTCAGCGCGGTGAAACGGAGCGGCAGATCCGCCTCGGCGAGGATGCTCTCGCGAACCAGATTCGTCAGCGGCACCTCGGCGGTTGGCACCAGACTGAGCCGCCCTTCCCTCAACCTGTTAACAAGGCTCAAATAGGCGATTTCGCCAACCAGGGCGCCGGCCTCGTCGATCTCGCCCTCGCGCTTGGCGCTCAACAGCTCGCCCGATATCGCCCAGAATTGGTCCTCCTCGAACTTCGGGAGCTGCGCCGTTCCGAACATGGCGTGATCCCGGACGAGGATCGGCGGGCTGACCTCGGTATAGCCGTGCTCTCCGGTCTGCACATCCAGCATGAACTGGCCAAGCGCCCGCTCCAGCCGCGCCAACCCGCCCTTCAGCACCGTGAAGCGCGCGCCGGAAATCTTCGCTGCCGCCTCGAAATCCATCAGCTTCAGCGCCTCGCCCAGCTCGAAATGCTGCTTCGGCTCGAAGCCTTCCTTCTGGAAGTTGCGAGGACTGCCCCAGTTGCGCAGCTCGATATTGGCGCTCTCGTCCGGGCCGTCGGGCACATCCGCCTGAAGCAGGTTTGGGATCGCCGCGAGTACGCCCTTGAGCTGCTCGTCCAACTCGCGTTCACGCTTCTCTCCGGCCGCGACCTTCTCCTTCAGCTCGGCGACCTCGGCGATCAGCGCCTCCGCCTTCTCGGGATCGCCGCCCTTGCCCTTCGCCTTGCCGATCTCCTTCGAGGCCGCGTTGCGCTGCGCCTGCATGTCCTGCAGCGCCTTGGTGTTGGTGCGCCGCTCCTCGTCGAGCTTCAGAATCGCGGGGGACATAGGCTCAAGTCCGCGCCGCTTCAGCCCGGCGTCGAACGCAGTTAGCAATACGTCGAGGAACGGCAGAAGAAG
>CAVUGF010000036.1:0-12116 GCA_963740975.1 uncultured Alphaproteobacteria bacterium
TTGGAGAGTAGGCCGCAGGACTTTCACCCGCAGCCTCTCGCAGAACGGTGCGTGAGCCTCTCAACTCACACCGCTCCCATCAAGCAAACGCACCCGCCATCCCCGTTTTCCAGTGTGCGAAGAGCTGCGGGCATTTCCGGGAGACTTCGATCATGAAGCCCCCCGCCCGCGTCTTGCTTTCCCGGAACCGCTTGTACTTCCTCTTCGCCCAGGCAACCAGCGACATGTCGATATACCTGTATAGCGGACCCAAAGCCGAAGGCTGGAACCGCCCAAAGTACGCAATCCATCCACGGAGAATGGGATTGAGCTTCGAGGCGATATCCTGAAGGCTGAGGTCCGTGCGTTTCCGGTAGTTCAAGCGGCGCGCCTTCTGGCGCATCGCCGTGAGAGCCGCCGGGCTGACCGCGGCCGTGAAGCCGGTAAACAGTTTGCCTGTCTTGTTCTTCACATAGCGGCCCCGGAACTCATAGCCAAGAAAGGTGAACTTGGTATGTTCATGCGTTCCGGTGCGTCTTCCATCTTTGCAGTAGACAATCTTGGTCTTTGCTGGATGCATTGTCAGGCCACACGCCGCGAACCGCGCTTCCAGCGCAGCCTTAATCGCTTGCGCCTCCTTCACGCTTTCGCAGTGCACGAGTCCATCGTCCGCATACCGGCACCAGGGAGCCTCCGGATAGGTCCGCGTCATCCAGACGTCGAATGTATAATGCAAGAAGAGATTGGCCAGCAGCGGGCTGATGACGCCCCCTTGCGGAGTTCCCCGTGTACGCTGCACAAGGGTTCCATCCTTAAGTTGCAAGGGAGCCGTAAGCCACCGCTCGATATAGAGCCTCACCCATTTGCAATCCGTATGCTTATCTAGTGCCTTCAGCAATAGCCCATGCTCGATGTTGTCGAAGGACACCACCACACACTACCCATCACCGTAAGTTTTCGGGATCGGCGACGATCCTGCGTCCGTCTCATCCGCTGGAAGGGCAGGCATTGTCCATCATGGGCGGCATGCGGCGCGGCGGCGCTCAGCTTCTGCTGCTGATCCTGCCGGATGGCAGCCGTTCACTTATTCCGGCTGAGTGGACCGATTGGCAGGCGGAGGACGCTGGAAGCGTACCCGCTTCGAGCCCTCAAGAAGCATGCTTTGTTCCGCTGACTGGCCTGCTCCGCGTTCGCGCGATGGCTGACGCTCTCCTCAAGCGCGGGCCAATTCCCTGGCCTGGCGCATCAAGCCATGAGGAAAGCCATGCAGCTGACCCTTGCCCTTCCCGAACCTTCCCCGCCGCAGCCTGTGCCAGAGGTGGAGATCGATGCCCAAGCCCGCCGGACAGCGCAGGAGGTTCTCGCGCGCATCCTCGCTCAAGCCGCCGGGGCGGCAAAGCCGGAGGAGCCCAGCAATGAATGACGCCGCTAAAATCACCCCGTCGCATCTGCGGCGTACGGCCTATGTCTATTTGCGGCAATCGAGCCCCACTCAAGTCGAGCACAACCGTGAATCCACCCGGGCGCAATATGCCCTGGCTTCCAGGGTAAGCGAGCTTGGCTGGCAGGCGCAGCAGATCGCCGTCATCGACGAAGACCTCGGGCTTTCGGGCTCCGGCGCCGTCGAGCGCGCGGGCTTTGCGAAACTCACCACCGAGGTGGCGCTTGGACATGCCGGGATCGTGCTCGGCATCGAGGTCTCACGCCTTGCCCGCAATAACGCCGATTGGCACCGCCTCATCGAACTTTGCGGCTTGACGGACACGCTGATCGGCGATGCCGATGGCATCTACCATCCGGCCATGTTCAACGACCGCCTGCTGCTTGGCCTCAAGGGCGCCATGAGCGAAGCCGAACTTCATATTCTCCGTGCCCGCCTCAACGGTGGAATCCGGAACAAGGCAGCTCGCGGCGAACTCCGCCGCGGCCTGCCGGTGGGCCTCGTCTGGGGCGAAGCTGATGGTGAGGTGCGCTTTCACCCTGACGAAGCCGTCTGCGCCGCCATCCGCACCGTCTTCAGCCGTTTCGCCGAGCTTGGCTCGGCCCGCCGGGTCTGGCTCTGGCTGCGCTCGGAAGGCCTGAAATTCCCGCTGCAGCGCCATTACGGCGCACCGATCCGCTGGATCGATCCAAGCTACACCGCCGTCTACCATGTGCTGACCAATCCGGTTTATGCGGGTGCCTATGCTTACGGCAAAACGCGCCGCGAACTGACCCTGGATGCGGCGGGCCAGCGCAAAAGACGCACGCGCAAGCTTGCCCCCGAAGAATGGCAGGTGCTCATTCGCGAACACCATCAGGGCTTCATCGGCTGGGATACTTATGAGAGCAACCGCGCAAGGATCGCCGCCAACACCAAACCGCGGCCTCATCAGGCCGGGAGCGGCGCCGTGAGAGAAGGCAGCGCACTTTTGCAGGGCATTGCTGTGTGCGGCCATTGCGGGCGAAAATTGCGCACGCATTATACCGGCCGCACAGCGTCCCCAGGCTACCACTGCTCAGGCAGGCAAATCGTTGAAGGCCGTGGCTGTTATTGCCTCAGCATCGGCGCGATGCAAGTTGACGGGGTGGTAACGCGCGCTGTGCTTGAAGCGCTCGCTCCCCTGGGTATTGAGGCAGCGCTCGCCGCCGCAGAGCAGGCCGAAGCCGGCCGCGATGCTGTGCTCGAACAGTGGCGCCTGGCCGTCGAGCGGGCGGCCTATGAGGCGCAGCGCGCTGAACGGCGCTATCGTGCAGTCGATGCCGAAAACCGCCTTGTCGCCCGTGGCATCGAGGCCGAATGGGAGCAGCGGCTGCGGGAGCTTGAACAGGCCAAGGCCGAACTCTCCCGCCGCGAGCAGCGCCAGCCCAGAACGCTGAGTGCCACGGAGCGGCAGCACTTGCTGGCGCTGGGCGCCGATCTGCCGCAAGCCTGGCAGGCGCCAACCACGACGGCGCGCGACAAAAAGGAGCTGTTGCGCGCTATCCTTGAGGAAGTCATCGTCGCTGTCCAAAAGCAGGAAGGCCGCGCCCAGCTCACTTTGCGCTGGCGCGGCGGCGCGATCACCGGCATCGCGCTCGATCTGCCGCGGCACCGGCAAGCCGCGGTGCGCACGGAGGAAGACACCATAGACCTTCTGCGGCGGCTGGCTGCCCATTATCCCGACGCCATGATCGCGGGCATCCTCAACCGGCAGGGGCGGCACACGGCCTATGGCCACCGGTTCACCGCCAGCCGCGTTTCCAGCCTGCGTCAGAACTGGAAAATACCCTGCTATCAGCGGCCTGCAGTAAAGCCCGAGGGCGAGCTTCTGACCGTTCAGAAGGCGGCGCAAGAGCTTGGCCTTGCCGCCTCCACCGTTCACCGCTGGCTCCAAGAGGGCGTCATCCAAGGCGAGCAGCTCACGCCTGGCGCGCCCTGGCGTATCCGTATCACCGCTGATCTACGCCAGCGCATTGCTGAGGAGGCGCCTGAAGGCTACCTCACGATGTACCAGACCATGCGCTTGCTGGGCGTCTCCCGCCAGACGGTGTTGCAGCGTGTCAAGCGTGGCGAAATCGAAGCGGTGCATGTTCGCTCGGGAAGGCAAAAAGGCTTGCGTCTCAAAGTGATACAGCGTCAGCAAGACCTATTCGAACAACTCTGAAAAAGCTGGGGTGCAGTATGAAGCAGGATCCCAAAACGACCGGATGTCGGCGTCGAGTATGTAGTTCACCTTCCGGCTGGCGATCCCCACCGCCAGGGCATCCAGCGCATCGTGCGGTCCCCGTCCGGGACGAAACCCGTAAGAGAACCCGAGGAAATCCTCCTCGTAGATGGCGTTCAGCACCATAACGGTAGCGCCCTGGACGATTTTGTCTTCCAGGGCGGCAATCGCCAGCGGCCGCTGCCGTCCGTCCGCCTTGGGTATGTACGTCCGGCGGGACGGTTGCGGGCGGTACGCTCCCCGGTGGATCCGGGCGTGGAGGTCCGCGAGCTTGCGCTCGATATCGGCCTCGTACTCCTGCCACGTCACGCCATCCACCCCAGGGGCAGCCTTACGCTTGAGGGCGTAGAAGGCCACATGGAGCGTCTTGACGCTGATATGGTGGAGCAGCGCGGTGAACTTCTCCTTCTTCCTTTGCCTTGCGGCTTTCCGCACACGGTCCAGCTCCTGTGTCACCCTTTCCCGGTTCTGAGCCCGGAGAGTGCTTTGCCGGCCCGCGTTCCCCTTGGTCCCCGCCCTTCGCTCCACCGCCTCCGCCGCCGGTTTCCCGGCTTTGTTCGGCAGCTTCGTTGCTACAATGGCGGAGTGTGACTTCTCATGCCCGTGCATCACCGGCTACGGCTCCTCGCCTTCCCGGTGCGGGCCAGGGGCGGCGAGCCGCCCTGGTCAGACATGAGAATCTCCCGGTTCCCGCACAAGGAGCGTCCGCACATGCCAGGGTCTCAGACCGCGCCGGGCCGGGTGGGCGCTCGCAGTAGCGCGCCCATCCGTGTTGCTTTCCGCCTTTTGAACAGCGTCAGCGCCCGGGAGGGGGATTTCGTGGCTCAATGGCTGGCCTATGCGATCCCCTGCCGACGCTTCGCCGAGGTCCTCGCGGACAACTGCGCACGGCTTGGGGCCGATGTGGTTTGCTACACCTTCACCGTAGTGGACTTGCACCACCTACTCCTTGCCGGTCTCCCGGCGCACTCAAAAACACCGTTAAATATAATCTAATCTTCTGTGTTAACGGCTGCCGGAGCCCCGCGCCGCCGTTCAGTATCGAAATTTGTGTGTATTTCACCAGGTATTTCAATGTGTTGCACCATTTACGTTTCATCAAAACATTCATGCTACATTATTTCAAATGCGCAAAGTGCGCCGTCAGGGTCTCTCCAACCCGCCCGGCGCACCAGCCTGGAGGGTTAATCATGGCTTAATGCCGAGTGCCTGACGGAGCGATGAAGTGCATATTGTATACCCCGACTCATTGAGAACCCGCGAGAAAGTATTTGCCAAGTTGGGCGAACCGGATTCTGATCCCCCGCATGATTTGCCCTGGATTTCTAAGCGCCGAGGAACGGAAGAGGCTGATTGCGCAGGTCCGCGGTGGCCTGGCGGAGCACCGGATCGCGCGCCGGGCGAATGCCATGCTGCTTTTGGATGACGGCTGGAGCTGCGAGCGGGTGGCCGAGGCTCTCTATCTCGATGACGATACGGTGAGAAGCTGGCACAGGCTGTACCGCGAACGTGGGATCGGGGGGCTTGAGCAATTCGATGCCGGAGGCAGTTCAGGTTACCTTTCCGCGGCCCAGGAAGAGGCGCTGAAGGCTTATGTCGCCCAGGCTTTGCCGCGCAGCACGCGCCAGATCGGCGCTTTTATCGAGCGGGAATTCGGCATCGTATACGAGGGCCGCTCGGGGTTGATCGCGCTTCTGCACCGGCTGGGCCTGGAATACCACAAGCCGGAAGTCATCGGCCGCAAGCTCGATACAGAAAAACAGCAAGCATTCATCGAGGCTTACGAGAAGCTGCTGAATTCGCTTGGCCCTGACGAGGCCGTGCTGTTCCTGGATGCGGTGCATCCAACGCATGCCGCGCGGCCGGTTGGCTGCTGGGCGCCCAAGGAAGAAAAGCTGGCAATCGAGCAGACCACCGGGCGCCAGCGCATCAATATTCACGGCGCAATTGACCTTGAAACCGGGCAGACCCGCATGATCGAGGCGGAAACCATCGATGCCGCCTCGACAATAAGGCTGCTGGAAGCGATCGAGGCGCTGTATCCGCTGCTGGCGATGATCCATATTTACCTGGACAATGCGCGTTACCATCACGCCAAGCTTGTGCAAGCTTGGCTGGCCCAGCCAGGCCGCAGGATCAAGTTGCACTTCATCCCTGCCTATTGTCCGCACCTGAACCCCATCGAGCGATTATGGGGCGCGATGCACAAGCATGTGACGCACAACAAGTGCTACGCCACGTCACGGGAGTTCGCCGGGGCGGTGCTCACCTTCTTACGCGAGAAGGTCCCGCAAAACTGGCCGGATCTGTGCGATTCGGTCACGGACAATTTCCGCGTCATCAACCCAAAGGATTTTCGGGTTTTGGCGTGAACTGGGTATATTATAGCGGCTGGCGCAGCTTGATGGCCGCCGCGAGCGTGCCCTCATCGAGGTAGTCCAACTCGCCGCCGATGGGCACGCCGCGCGCGAGCCGCGTGAGCTTCAGCGGCAGGCCTTCCAGCTCGGATGCGAGGTAATGCGCGGTCGACTGGCCCTCGACGGTCGCGTTCAGCGCGAGGATGATCTCGCGAACCTCGGGCGCATGGGCGCGCTCCACGAGCTTCGCGATGGAAAGATCGTCTGGCCCGCGCCCGTCCAGCGGCGAAAGCGTGCCGCCCAGCACATGATAGCGCGAACTCACGATGCCCGCCCGCTCCAGCGCCCACAGGTCGCCGACCTCTTCCACCACGCAGATCAGCGAAGGGTCGCGGCCCAAGTCCTGGCAGATGGCGCAGGGCTGCTGCGTATCGATATTGCCGCATTCCTGGCAGATGGCGATCTTCTCCGCAGCCAGCCCCATCGCGCGCGCAAGCGGCAGCAGCAGTTGCTCGCGTTTCTTGATGAGATGCAGCGCGGCGCGGCGTGCCGAGCGCGGCCCGAGCCCCGGCATGCGGGCGAGCAATGCGATCAGCTCCTCGATCTCGGCGCCGGAGGTTTTTTTCTGCGGTGCGGCCATGCGCCTTAGGTAGCGAATGGATTCTCGATGCGCAACTGTGCGATCCGGCGGCCGTGCTACAGGCCCTCGCTTCACGCGCTCATATAATGAAGCCCGCACGCTTAGGCGTTTGGCTCATGCGGCTATTGCGCCGATGAGAGGTGAAGCACGGCCGGCATGCCCGGTGCCGGCAAGTTTGCCATAAAGCTCGGCAATTGCCATCAGCTCGCGCTTGAGGGTGCCATCCCTGACCTTTTCCGCGAAAAGGCGGGTCTCCTCGGCCCGCTTGTTCCAGCCGGAGTCAGCGCCCCTCATGACAGGTAGCGGGTCAAGCTTCGCAGGCCGGGCTTCTTCATGCTGGTTTGGCGGCGTCCATCCAGCCGTTTGCAGAAAACTGCGTGCGGCCTCGTTGTAAGCAAACGCCTCGATAGAACTCATCCGAAGCCGGGCCAATTCCTGCCTGCACTGCTCTGCCAGCAACGCCAATTCCTGGCAAATGGCTGAAGCCATCTCTAACGGCATCATCCCCCCCCGCGCGAACCGTACCCAACCGGCTTCGCCCTTAACGAATGTGCCCACGCGAACTATGGCCTCGCCCAGGCCATACATCCTGCGGAACCCCTCGATTTCCTGGATATGTGAATAGCAAGTTGAATCTTGCCCAAACTTGCCACCCAGGGTTGGCGGGTGTGGCCATTTAGCGCGGAGACTGTGCCCCAACCGGCGAGGCGTTCCTTGTGGGTTCTCTCGATCGGCGCCTCGTGCATGCGCCCCGTAAGGCGCTCGCGGCAAACCCGGCAAAGGCGCGCGAAAAGGTGTTCTCGCCCGCTCCCAACCGTATATCCGCGGTAATCTGGCATCCACGGCGAGACGCTCGATGAGCCCCGAGGTTGTTGCCAGGTTGAGAACGGCCTTTGCCACAACGCACGCGCCAACGCATGGCGGTGTTCCAGCGGACGGCCTGGCGCGCCCAGCCACATCTGCACAAAAGCCTCGGTTCCGGCCAGATCGAGGACAACTGCCAGCCGCTCGTGCTGTGCGGCCGGCGGCCCAACCTCTTCCCGCGGCATCGGGAAAAGAAAACCTTGAATGTGGTCCCAAGTGCTGGTTAACGTCTCACGCAGAGGCATGTCCGCGTCCCGATTCGGCTGCTGGTTTGTTGCAAAAGCACCATGCCTGACTCGCGGTGCGGCCGCCTCGCTTCATCCCCGTCAGGACAAAAGAAACCGTGCGCCGCTGCTATTTCGCAAGTGGCTTAACCGATGAAATCAGGCACGCAAATCCCATCCGAAGCCGCAGTGATCGGCGCGGGGCCTGCCGGGCTCATGGCGGCGGAGACGCTGGCGCGCGGCGGCGTGAGCGTGACCCTTTTCGACCGCATGCCGGCGCCGGGCCGCAAGTTTCTGCTGGCCGGGCGCGGCGGCCTGAACCTGACGCATGCCGAGGAGCTTGAGCGCTTTCTGGCGCGCTACCGTGAGGCAGAGCCATGGCTGCGTGCGCCCATCGAGGCCTTTCCACCAACGGCCCTTCGCGCATGGTGCGAGGAGCTTGGGCAGGAGACCTTCGTGGGCACGAGCGGGCGCGTTTTCCCGAAGGCGATGAAGTCCTCACCGCTGCTGCGGGCGTGGCTCAGGCGGTTGGCGGCGCTGAACGTGGCGTTCAAGCCGCGCCATCGCTGGGCCGGATGGGATGCGGAAGGCGGGCTCCTGTTCGATACGCCAGACGGGCGCGTGCTGGCCGCCGCCGGTGCCGCGATCTTCGCGCTGGGCGGCGCGAGCTGGCCCAGGCTCGGCTCGGACGGGCATTGGACCGCGCATTTCGCTGGCCGGGGCATCGCGGTCTCGCCCCTGAAGCCAGCCAATTGCGGTTTTGCGACCGATCTCTCCGATTTGTTCCGCGCCCGGTTCGAAGGCCAGCCGCTCATGGGCATCGAGCTGCGCTTCGAGGGCGCCAGCGTGCGAGGCGACGCGATTGTCACCAAGACCGGGCTTGAAGGCGGAGCAATCTACGCACTGTCGGCTCCCTTGCGCGATGCGATCGAGCGCGACGGCGAAGCCATCCCGACGATCGATTTGCGCCCCGGCCTGGCCGTGGCGGAGCTGGAACGCGCGCTTGCCAAACCGCGCGGCAAGCAATCCTTCTCGAATGTCCTGCGCAAGGCAGTCAAGCTTTCGCCCGCCGCCGCTGGGCTGCTGCAAGAGGCCGCGTTCCGGGCCGGCGCGCCGCTCGCATCCTGGACGCCGGCTGCACTCGCCGCGCTGATCAAGGCTGTTCCCGTCTGCCTCACGGCCACCGCCGGCATCGAGCGGGCGATCTCACCGCCGGCGGGATCGCGTTCGCCGAACTTGACGGGCGCTTCATGCTGCGCCGCATGCCGGGCACCTTCGCCGCGGGCGAGATGCTCGACTGGGAAGCGCCAACCGGCGGCTATCTGCTGCAAGCCTGCTTTTCGACCGGCGCGGCGGCGGCGAGCGGCGCAATCGCATGGCTCCAGGAAGGCGGCAGGTAAGGCGCTTAGGCGACGCCGATAAATAAGTGAATCAACTTGGATAAGTTGTGGATCGCAGGATTCTGCCGGGCCAGCTAGGCGGCTAGCGTCGGTGGATGATCGATGAAAAAGCGATTCGTTCACGTTACGAAGCTGTGCGGGACTGCCTGGATGAGGCGGGGCGGCGCTTGTTTGCGGCGGCGGAAGCACGTGCTGGCGGCTATGGCGGGGTTTCCGCGGTTTGCCGGGCCACCAAGATCGCGCGGAGCACGATCAACCGGGGTGTGAAAGATCTTGTCAAACCGGTGCCTTCCAGCAGCAGCCACATGCGGCGGGCTGGGGGCGGCCGGCGAGCCTTGACGGCAACTGACGCAACGCTTCTGGACGACCTGCTGCGCCTGCTAGCGCCGGCAACGATGGGCGATCCAATGCGGCCGCTTCTTTGGGTGTCGAAGAGCCATGCAAAGCTTGCGGCGGCGCTGCGCAAGATGGGACACAAAGTCAGCGCTAGTAGTATCCCAAAGCTTCTCGTTCAGCTTAGGTATAGACGTCAGGTCAACCGCAAGACCATGGAAGGAAGCAACCATCCTGACCGCAACGCTCAATTCGAACACATAAACGGGCAGGCGATCGGCTTTCAGGCTGCCAACCAACCGGTGATCTCCGTCGGCACGAAAAAGAAGGAGCTGGTTGGAGATTACAAAAACACTGGCAGCGATTACCGTCCACAGGGCTGCCCGGACGAGGTCAAGGTCCATGATTTCGTTGACACTGCGCTCAAGTAGCGCGCCGTGCGGTAGCGCGCCGCTAACAAAGAACTCGGTAAGGCCATCCCGTATGGCGTCTACGATATCGCCAGCAACACCGGCTGGGTGAGCGTTGGCGTCGATCACGATACGGCTGAGTTCGCGGTCAACGCTGTCCGCAGCTGGTATGCCTCGATGGGCCGCGAGCGTTATCCCGAGGCAAGCCAGCTGATGATCACCGCCGATGGCGGTGGCTCCAACGGCTCACGGGTCAGGCTATGGAAGCTTAAGCTGCAAGAGCTGGCCGATGAGACTGGATTGAGCATCTCGGTTTGCCACTATCCACCCGGAACATCGAAGTGGAATAAAATAGAGCATCGCCTGTTTAGTCACATCAGTCAGAACTGGCGCGGGAAACCATTGACGAGCCGGATGGCCATCGTCGAACTGATCGCGGCAACCACCACGGAAACTGGACTGAAGGTTCAGTGTGAACTCGATGAAAGGGCTTACACCAAGGGCGTCAAGGTCAGCGACGCGCAAATGGCTGGATTAAACCATGCCTATCCGGTTAAGACCCATACCCACTACATCTAGGGTGCTGCCATTCGCCCGAGTATAGCTCGGCATATGTCGGCGCGGTTGTATCTCCGGCGATGCCGAGCAGCGATCGGAAGGCGTTGAACGGGTAGAAGCGCCGGTTGAATTGGAAGGTGAACTCGTTGAGATGGGCTTGCAGATGCTTCGCGCTCACGCTGTGGTGAGTACCGTTGAGCCAAGACTTCAGGTTACTGAAGACGAGGTGGATGATCGGCATGAACTCCTCGGCCACTTCTGGGTCGCCGCATTCGGCAATGGCGTGATGGTCGTATCCCAGCTTGCGCAAGCCGTCGTAGCCGTTCCAGTCGTCGGTGATCACAAGCGATCCCGGCATGACGGCGCTCTTGACAAACCCGCCCAGGGCATCGGCGCTGCGGTCGGTGGCGATGGCGAGGCGAACACGACCGGCGTAGCGGCCGTCCTTCCTTTTGTCCTGTGCTGTGCCCGGTTCCCGATGGCGGACTTCAACGGCGGCAACCACCAGCGTCTTGTGGTGAACGCCTCGACCTTCACCGCGCGTTTTCCCGCCCACATAGACCTCGTCCACCTCGACGTGCCCATCAGCCTTGCCACCGATCCGGTCCTGGCCGGGGCGCACCATACCCGAGCGGAGCTTGTGCAGGATGCCGAAAGTGGCTTCGTAGCGCGACAAGCCAAGCTGGCGCTGGAACTGCACCGCCGACATGCCGGGCGTCTGGCTGGCGACGAGGTAGGCGGCCCAGAACCAGACGCTCAACGGCGTGTGGCTGCGCTCCATCACCGTGCCGACGGTTAATCCTGTATTCTTGCGGCATTTGCGGCAGCGCAGGACGCCAGGGTGGTTATCGAAACGGAACGGCTCTCCGCTGGTTCGACAGTGCGGGCAAATGAAACCGCTGTGCCAGCGGGCCTTTTCCAGATAGGCAGCGCAGGCCGCGTCGTCGGGGAAAAGTTGCTGGAAATGGAAGTGACTGCGGGAAGGGCAGACCGGCGTGGTCGAGAACATCCAAGGCGAACGCTCCATTATCCGCTTGATGCCCACACTGCGCCAACCGTTCTTGGGCGTCAAACGGATAAATCGAGGCCATGTTAGATCAAGATGTAGTGGGTATGGGCTTACCGGATAGGCATGGATTAAACATCACCCCCGCCCAGTCCACCCAGAGTGGAATTACACCATCGCGCCCAGGTGCCCAAAACCTCCAACTTGAAGCGGTTATTTTTGGGTGTCGCCTTAGTGCGTTGTGCCATGTTTCACCTCCACAACTTCTTTGCTACGCTTTTGCATTGTCCTGCCGCTGCCACCAGCGTCGGCCGTAAGTACACATAAAACCTGTTAATTGCTCATCTGAATGGATCGTTTGCCCGTTAAGCTCGCGGGGCCACCTCTAAGCATCTCGGCCTTGTAGACGCTTAGGCTGGTCCGGCACCGTCGAAACATTGGAAGACACCCGGCTTACGTAGCGCGCCGTAGGTTTCGTAATGAACGGGGGGGGGCAGAGACGAGGATTGCTCCTCGCCCCCTGCACAGATCCCGGCGAGCGCTGCTAACGCACCGGGCCCCTCCCTTGGGTTCTGGCGTCGAAGCGGTGTAACGGCAGCGGGTGCAGGATTTTGATTGGCGGAAAGAACCGGCCGGTAAGGCGGGTGAATGTCTCCCAA
>CAVUGF010000037.1:0-49625 GCA_963740975.1 uncultured Alphaproteobacteria bacterium
TTCTACGGCCTTGAGCGCTATACGGGGCGCCGACAAGGCGATATCAAAAACTTGCTCTCTTCGCAGTTGCAGCAATTCTGTCGGCTGCCAGGGAATAAGCGGGCAGGTTTAATTTGCCAATGAAACCGTCGCTCCTGACCCAAACCGGCTGTTGCGAGGATCATGTCGGTCGTGGCCCGCCACTGGCGCGATGGTAGAGTCGAGAAGAGGCGCGGTGACTTGGGCTTCGTTTTGAAACCTGCGCTCCGTTTCCTCTTCCCGCTCATCGAACGCAACGTGCGGATTTCCCGCATTGCGCTCTCCGACTGGCTTCACGTGCGGCCCACGGCGTATATGATCGGGGCAAGCGTTCGAGACGGATGACGCCCAGCTCTCCATAGACAACCTCGCAGGAGAACCGCGCCGTTCCGCGCCCTTGGACCTTATGCCTTCGCGTGAGGAAGTCGCGCACCCGTTGATAGACGTGCCAATCGACGTGCTTGTACGCACTCGCGGCCGCCCCGTAGGAAAAGTAGCGCGACCAGCCGAGCAGCATGCTGTTCAACTGGTCACGCACATCTTCCCAGGGCGCCACGTTGGCGGGCACCAGCGTTTCGCCGATCTTGGTCTTGAAGCGCTGCATGCTCTTCTTGGACGGGCTTGCACCCAGGTACCACTTCCCGTTCTTCTTGAACCAATGCGGTCCGAACGAGTAGCCAAGGAAGTCGAAGCGCTCCTTGCGGGCATCTTTCAGCGAGGTCTTCGCCTCGTTGATGGTCAGCCCGAGCTTGGTCATCACCGCCTTCGTCCACGCCAGCGCCTCCGCCGCGTGACCGCGGCTGAGGATGACGAAGTCATCGGCATAAGAGACGACATGAGCACGGAACGCTTCGCCGCAGCCGGACAGACGCCAATATTTCAGGAACCGGTTCATGTAAATTGTGGCGAGCAAGGGACTTGCGACGCCGCCCTGGGGCGTGCCGCATTTGGCTCCCTTGCCGCCGCTCATGCGCCGGGTTCCGTCCTTATCCCGTTCCTCGATTGGTGCCTTCAGCCACAGTTTGACGAGGCGCAGCACATTGCGGTCCACGACACGCCGGGCCACCGATTTGAGAAGCTCGGAGTGCGGGATCGAATCGAAATACCTGGATAAGTCGGCATCTACCGTATCGGTGTAGCCCCGGCAGATGTGCCGGTGCACCGCCTTGACCGCGTCCACCGCCCCGCGTTTGGGACGGTAGCCGTAAGCCGTATCCTCGAAGCCGGCTTCGAAGATGGGTTCCAACACAATCTTGGCCGCGGTTTGGACCACGCGGTCACGAAGGGTAGGAATACCGAGAGCGCGCTCGCCTCCGCCATTTGGCTTCGGGATCATTACGCGCCGCACCGGACTTGACCGGTACGTCTTCGAAACCAATTCCTCGCGCAGGCCCGCCAGCCACACCTCCAGGCCTTCCTCCTCGATCTGCGCGAAAGTCACCCCGTCCACACCCGGCGCTCCCGCATTGGCGCGGGCAAGCCGGTAGGCATGAAGCAAGATGTCGTCGCGGCAAATCTTGTCGTAAAGCACATAGAAGCGGAAAGCGGGCTCCGCCTTCGCCTTCACGTAGAGCTTCCTCTGAAGGGTCCGGATTTTATCGGGCGTTGTAAGGCTCATCGCCAATCACCTTGTCCTCACCATCTTCGAAAGCGTGCCAGAAGTCAGGGCCCTTTGCTCCACCGGCATTACCCGGCTTCATCGCTCGAACTGCCCTGTCCGACTCCCGCCGTGACCGGCGCCTGAAGCGCCGTTGAGGCCGCTACCCCCGTCCCCGGCGGGTCTCCCCCTATAATCACGAACCACCATGCGTACGTGCCGTGCCCACTACCCCGGCGGATCGGAACGGGTGCATGTGTCGATTGCTTCCCCATTCCACGCGGCCTTCCCCAAACTCTGGGTGGGTCGGCATCCGCATTGTCCTTTTCGAGGCCTGCTCAGGCTTCACTCGCGTTACGGCCCGCACGCTTGCTCAACCGCCCAAGGCGGCCTTTGTCACGGGGCTTCGACGGAACCAGTTACCCGGCCACGCCGCCCGTCAGCTACCAGCTCAATCGACAACTCGCTGGGTGGAACCCTCCTCCACAGGTGTTTCGCGCCTTCGAGGCGCACCAGAGGTAGCGGACGTGCAGGTGCTTTTCGATCAGCCCTCGCAATTCGTCAATTCAGAGGACAGCACTACCTTGGGCAGCGGACATCGTCATCCGGCGTGATGAGCCATGCTCCAGCACGAGTTGGATAAGCCCGCTCGTCCGCTGGTAGTGAAGGAATTGCTATCGCAAAAAATGGAAACTTGCGCCAAAGCGGCCGCTTAACATTCATCAGGAATGCTTCGGCAGCCGCTCGTGCGTTCCTTTACCGCCTCACGGGCGCCAGTTTATCTAGCCGCAAGCGATGCCGGCTATCCGTCAGGCGCAGAACTCCGCCCAGCACTGCGGCCACAGCGCCGAGCCCGGTACCGCCCGCTATCAGAAACATAATCAGGATTTGGTACTTAACTGCCTCCGCAGGCGCGACGCCGCCGAGGATCTGACCGGTCATCATTCCGGGAAGCGAGACCACTCCCGTGGCCGACATTGAGTTTATGATCCGTAGCAACGCTCGCCGCAGCGCCTCTCGCATCACGCAGACCTGGTACCGAGAGGTTTTCGATTTGAAGCATGAAGGTGGAACTTCCACGAGGGGCTGCGGCAAATAATAGCTTATTCGCGGGCTGCATGCCCGATGCTTTTGCATTATGTATCAGCGCAGAACCACGCCAAGAGATAATCCATGTCAATGCAGGAACTGCTGCCAAACTATCTCAAGCGACCGGAAGTGCGGCCAGTGCTGTTGTTTTTGCTGGCAGCGGCACTCGGGATCGCCTTCGCGAAGATACTGTCTGAGCTCTTGGAGGGCGACCTTGCGGACGTTGATCGCGCCATTTTGCAGCTGTTTCGCGCACCGGGAAACCCGTCTGAGCCCCTGGGTCCGTTTTGGCTCCAGGCGGTGGCTCGCGACATCACGAGCCTTGGCGGTCTTGCCATTCTTAGCATCGTGACAATCGTCTCTCTCGGTTACCTTGCATTGACCCGCCAATGGAGTTTTGCTGTCATGGTGATGGTCTCGGTCTTAGGAGGGACCGCGATCAGCTCTGCAGTGAAGCTCTTGATACAAAGGGCCAGGCCGGACTTTTCGCCAGAGGTTTTGCACCTGCACGACTATAGTTTTCCGAGCGGGCACTCATTCTTGTCGGCCGTGACCTACCTTACGCTTGGCATACTTCTGGCCCGTGTTCAGCCAAGGCTCGAAATGAAGATATATCTATTATCAATCGCCATGACTATTACAATTCTTGTAGGGCTGAGTTGGCTCTATCTTGGGGTGCATTGGCCAACGGATGTGCTCGCTGGCTGGTGCGCGGGTGCTGCATGGGCGATCTTGTGCTGGTCTGCAGCGGAATGGCTGCATCTCAAGCGGCCGATGGGTGGATAGGAGAAGAAACCATCGCAGCAAGCAGCCGGCTGTGACTTGTTGCCGACGGGAATTGCCGCGTGCTCGACATAGACCAGATCGGATGCCGGAGAGCCTCGACTGAGCTGGCCCCGGTTGTTCGGACAGAATTTCCGCTTGGATAAGTGGAACGTCTGCCGGGGTTAGGCCGCCAAGCGGAGTGGCCGCAGGATGGTGCGGCCGTGTCCGGCTCAGAGATGGCTGGTCGAGCATTATTGCCGGTGAACGTCGCGAGAAGCAGGCCGATGGAGCCCCTGGCGAGGCCAGCAACAAAAATTCTTCAAATTAGAAGTATGAGTATGAGTAAGGATCGAACTCTGCTGGGTGCAAATGTTGTGTCTGGCCAGGCATATTGGAATATTTGCAAGCGAACCCTGACAGTTATTGTCACCAATTTGCCAGCTTCGAGGTGGTAGGGGGTGCCGAAACCGTCGTACCCGCCATTCTCATGGTAAGGTCCTGCATCCGATTCCGTCAAAAGAGACTGTTATGAAATCAATCGAACACCGCCTTGAATCCGCAATATTCGCCAGCCGTTGGATGCTTGCGCCACTCTATATCGGATTGGTCTTGTCGATAACGCTATTGATGTTTGCATTTGTAAAGGAATTTGTTCACTTTCTTCCAGAAATACTTACCGCCAAAAGCAGCACGATTATTATAACGGTACTATCTCTCGTCGATATCGTGATGGTTACCAATCTGGTCCTGGTCATCGTTTTCGCCGGCTACGAGACATTTGTCTCCAAAATCCATGTCGCGGCCAACCACGAAGATCGCCCGGATTGGATGGGTCTCGTCTCGTTCTCCGACCTTAAGATCAAGTTGATGGGAACCGTTGTTGCCATATCCGGCATCGATTTGCTCAAGACATTTCTCAATATCAGCGCCTATCAGCACGACGAGATCATGTGGCGCATACTCCTGCACTTGACCTTCGTCGTTTCGGGTGTGCTGTTCGCATTGATGGACCGGCTGGCTTCGCACAAAGCCGCGAATGGCGGTACTGCGCTCCAGGCGGCGGCGCATTGAACCGCATTGGCTAACGATATGGCCTCCGGCAGGATACGAATTTGACGTGGATGTCTTTTCGTCCGCCGGACCGCCAGGCAGGACTTTGGCAACGCGGCGCTTTGCGTTGGCTGGCCGGGGGCGGCAGGCGCCGGGGGCTCAGAGGCTTCATAATCACCTGAGGGAGTTTGTAAGCCATCTTTCAGCCGGACAGGAATAGGGAGAATGCTACGGCCCAGGCGCTGGCCATGACCAAAAGAAGCTAAGGCGCATCCTAGACCGGCAATGGAGAAGCCATGAGCGACTGGTCCTTGAAGACGAAGGTAGCTTTTTATACGTGGCTGGCACTGCTCCTGATCAGTCTCTCTACATTTGCGGTGGGCTTCTCGGGCCATGTCGCGACCCTGCTCGCGGGGCCTTGGCTTAGCCTTAAAACCCAGGCGGTCATTCACACCGGAATTTCGGCCGTCATGACTGCGGTGAAGTTCGTCACAGTACCGTTGTTGCTGGCGTTAACCCCATTCGCACGCCGCCATCCCACTTTTGAAGGATGGACGGATTGGAGCAAAGCCAGGTTCCGGGAACTGGAGACTATCGCCAAGGCGCCATTGGCTCTTGCCCGGGTGCAGTTTTGCCACGTGAAAACCTTGTTTTCCCGGCGCGGCCCCGGGCGGAAATCGGAGGAGGCGGTTTAGTGCGGGATGCGCGCGTTACCGCGGAATTCGCAGGCTGTTCCCGCGCATTGTTTTCCAGTTTGGCCGAACGCGCGGGAGCGCATGGGCAACGCCAGCCGCGTGCCAAAGAAGTTCAGCCCTCGCTAAGGGGCATCTCGCCAATTAGATGCGAGATTTCAATGGGCTCGCTTGTCATTTGGCACCGGAGGCGCCAGAAATACAGTCGTATTTGTTGTTTGTATTGAGTCGCTTTGCGACGCTTCTATATTAGCTCCGCCTTGACCTGCAACCAGGCGCCAGAGCATACGCCCGGCTGACTGCGAAGCCAACTGACTGGACAAAATGGAGGGCATCTAAGTGAACAGCGTCAAGGAAAAAGCGGCGTTCAACTCGGTCCTGGCAAGTGCCGGGCTGGCGGTGGGCAAATTCGTCGCGGCCTTTATGACGGGCAGCCTGGGCCTGCTGTCCGACGCGCTGCACGCGCTTCTGGACGTCGGCGCCACCCTCATGACCTATTTTGCCGTGCGGATCAGTTCCAAACCCGCCGATGACAAACACCATTACGGCCACGGGAAAATCGAGGCGGTTGCGGCGCTGATCGAGACCGGACTGCTCTTCGTCGTGGCCGCCTACGTTTCCATTGAAGCTATCGGACGGTTGCGCCATGGCACGCATGAGCTGACTCCTTCCGTGGTGGCCTACGTTGTTTTGGGGGTTTCCATCCTGGTTGACATCGTGCGGTCGCGCAGTTTGCTGAGGATCGCGAAGGAAACCAAGAGCGAAGCCCTGGCTGCCGATGCGCTGCATTTCGGGTCCGACCTTGTCAGTTCATCGCTGGTCCTCGCCGGTCTTGCGGCGGCGCAATTGGGCTATCCGCAGGGCGATACCTTTTCGGCAATTGGCATGGCAATCTTCATCGGCATCGCGGGCTACCGGCTTGGCAAGCGCACGATCGATACGCTCATGGATGCCGTACCTGAAGGGCTATCCACGAAAATCCGCGCTTTGGCCGAAAATGCCGGCGGGGTCGTCAGCGTGGATACGGTTCGGGTGCGGGCCACCGGCCAGGAAATCTTTGCCGATATCGGCATCGGCGTGGCGCGCACCCTCTCTCTCGACCGGGTTGCGGCCATCAAAGGGGATGTCGCGGCCGCCATTCGCGGGGAATTTCCGGATGCGATTGTCACCGTCACCACCACCCCCAAAACTCTCGATAGCGAAACCGTCTTCGAGAGGGTGCTGCATGCCGCCGCCGCCATGCGCCGCCCAGTGCACCACGTCACGGTGCAGCACGTCGATGAGCGTTTGTCGGTGAGCCTCGACGTGGAGGTCGACGGACGCCTGTCGCTTGCCAAGGGCCATGCCATCGCCTCGCAACTGGAACGAGCCATCGCCCAGGAACTTGGGCCGGATGTCGAGGTCGAGACTCATCTGGAGCCGCTGGCCGTTCAGGATCTGCAAGGTCACGATGCAGGTGCGGAAACGGTGGAACGTGTCACGTCCGCGCTGAAGCGGCGCTCCGCCGAAACAGAATCCGTGCACGGCATTCACAGTGTGCGGGTTAGAAGCACAGAGACCGGTCTGGTGGTGAACTACCACTGCAAGGTGGATGCGGCCATTTCCGTTGCGGAGATGCACGATTTCGTCGACCGCGTCGACCGGGCGGTGCGTGAGGATATACCCGGGATTGCGCGTGTGGTCGGACACGCCGAGCCCGCAAAATCACTCACTGTCCTTGGCTAACCTGGAGCACCAGATCGGCTTTATCGCCTCGAGAACGACAAGCACGAGCGCGCCAGCTCCGGCCGTTAGTACCAGATCGTTCCAGTGCAATGGGCCGAAGCGGAAGAGCTCGCTGGCAAGCGGCCACAAAAGCGTCAGGCCGAGCAGCGCAGTGACCGCAACGAGCACCCACGCCAGCGCCGGGTTCCGTCTTCCGAGCGCGGAAATCAGCGAAGCACTGAAGGAGCGGTTAACAAAGATCAGGCTGACAATCGACATGATCAACGAGAAGAATGCGAGAGCACGCACTTCCGTTTCTGGCATGCCGTGCCTGTAGCCAATGACGAAGATGGCGGCAACGAGCGCAAATGCGAACCCGCCCTGCAGGAGACTCCACCCGATCAGGTGTCTGGAGAACAATGGGTCATCGGGTGATCGCGGCCGCCGGCGCATGACATCGTCTTCTTCCGTTTCTGCTTCAAAGACAAGTGAGCAGACGGGGTCGATCACCATCTCAAGAAACGCAATGTGCATAGGCCCGAAAAGGATAGGCAGACCGAATATCAGCGGCAGCAGGGCGAGGCCCGCGATTGGAACATGGACCGCGAATATGAAGCCCATCGCCTTTCGCAGGTTGTCGAAGATACGCCTGCCGAGCCGGATGGCCTTAACGATTGATCCAAAATCGTCGTCGAGCAGAACGATAGAGGAAGCCTCGCGCGCAACGTCCGTTCCCCGTCCGCCCATCGCAATGCCGATGTGCGCTGCTTTAAGCGAAGGCGCGTCATTGACGCCGTCGCCGGTCATGGCGACGATTTCGCCGTTCGACTTGAGCGCATTGACGATCCGGAGCTTCCGCTCCGGCATAAGCTGCCACGAGAATCAATCGTCGTCGCGTCTCTCCCTCCCGCCTCCCCTGCCAGGACCGCGAATGTCGTGCTCGTTGGCGTTGCGGTGGCACTCCACGCAGTTGTCGTATTTGCGAATGCCTTCCTTGATATGCTTGCGCCGGATGTTCTCTTGCGTGTGTTCGTGGCAGCCATAGCAGGTGTAACGGCGGTAATCGTTACCGGTATGACAGGTCACGCAGCGGTCGTTGTGATCGCGGTCCAGCTCGAAATATTTGCCGTGGTTGAAGGTCGCCGGGGTCCACTTTGTCATCGAGTGGCATTGCGTACAGGTGCCCGTAAGTTGCTGATGCAGCGTATCGGCCGGCGTCTTATGGCAGGTGGTGCAGGCGTCCCGTGCCGCCGTTTCCAACAGATCGTGGCTAAAGCGCCCCTGGCTGCGATACCGCTTCACGCTGGCATGGTCGCTATGACAGGCGATGCAATCCTGCCGCGTAAGTTTCTGGTGGAACGGGACCGATGTCAGCGCCTTGACGACGGGTTGCCCCGTAGTCGTCAGCTTGCCGATATTGTCAGGCTTGTGGCAGCTAACGCATAGCGCGGACGAAGCACCGCTCATCGGAGCGTGACACGCGAAGCAGTTCGTTTCCAGCTCCTTGTGTCCGGGGATCAGCTTGCCCGGCCCAACCATCAAATTGGGGTAGGCGAAGACAATGACCGTGAGCGCGATCAGGTTGGCGGCCAAAACGAACTTGACGATCCGGCTCATTTCCACCCCCAGAACAGAAAGACGCTGACGATGTGCCCAAGGCCCAGTATGGCAAAGGCGACGAAAATCGGGATGTGAACCCGCCGCCATTGGGTCATCGCGTCCAGCGTTACGGCATCCCAGAACACCGCTTGCTCCACCTGCCCTCGTGCCAGACCGCGTAATTGATACGCTTCCCGCTGCTCCTGCACATGCTGGCGCGACTGGTTCAGCAACAGCCTGCCGACCATGCCGCTGACAACGTTGACGCCCATTGCAATTGTGGCAATCCAGGGCAGGATGGCGTTGAAATGAATGCCCGCATGGATCAGCACCATCAGCGAGCCGGTCCAGGCCATGATTTCATGCCAGAACAGCATGGATTTCGGCGATCCCGCCGTGATGTATTTCCGCTTGCGCAGCGAATAGGTGAGCGAGGCGACGATCAGCAGCGTGCCGGGAATACCGATATAGCGCCCGACCCACACCAGATCGAGCCGGTGCAGCAGGTAATCGCCCGCAATCGTCGCGGCGGCCAGGAGGCCCACCAGGATCGTAAAGGGGAGGATATGCCCCCGCCATAGTGAGCCTGTCATCTACGCCTCCAGCGTTACGTTGGTCTTGGGCGTGCACACGCACATGAGGCATGTGCCAGGTTCCGGGTCGTAATCGGGAGGGTGCCGGTATGTCACCTCGCCGGTCTTGATCGTGGTCTGACAGGAGCCGCAGCCGCCAGCGCGGCAACCGGAATTCACCGTCACGCCGTTGGCCTCTGCGAATTCGAGCAGGTTCCCGCTCTCTAGCCGCCATGAAATTTGCTTGCCCGAGCGTGCGAAGGTGACGATCGCCTCCGGACCCTCGACGGCGGAAACGGCATCCGCGGGGGTCGGGTGCCGGCGCTTGATCGACGCCGGGCCGAACGCCTCGAAATGGATGCGCGCGGGCGGCACGCCCCAGTCGTCCAGGGCGGGCACGAGGCTCTCCAGCATCGGCGCTGGGCCGCAGACATAAAAGTGGAACGGCTTGAGCGGTAGTTGCAGGCGCAGAAGCGCTATGTCTATGCGCCGATGATGGTGTGTTGCGTGCCCGTTTACCGGCCTGCCGTCGCGATCCGGCAAGCATCGCGACAAATCCTCCGGCCGGGGAGCGCTATAGCATAGCCGCAAATGAAAGTTCGGGTGCGTTGCCGCCAGTTCCTCAAGATGAGGAAGCATGATGGCTTCGGTGCTGTTGCGCATGCCGTAGAACAGCCAGACCTCACGCCGCGGCTGGTTGACGAGGCTCCAGTCGATCATGCTCAGCATCGGCGTGATACCGATGCCGCCGGCGATCAACACCACCGGAGCGTTGCCCTGGCTAATATGGAAATGCCCGGACGGCGCCCGAACCCGCAGCACGTCGCCCACACCGATGTGGTCATGCAGGAAGTTCGACGCTTTGCCGCCCGCAACGCGCTTGACCGAAATCCGGTATGATCCGGCTTGAGGCGCATCGGAGAGGGTGTAGCAACGGATCACCTGCTCCGTGCCGCCGGACGCGGTGGGGATATCCAGGCTGAAGGTGAGGAATTGCCCGGCGCGGTATGGCGGCAGCGGCCGTCCGTCTGCCGGCACCAGATAGAACGACGAGACCGTTCCGGCTGCGTCCTCGGCGACCTTGCGCGCGACGCGGAATGACCGCAAGCCCGCCCATGTGGCCTCCGATGAGATAACACCGGCGGTGGGTTCCTCGACCGGCTCGGGCACATCATTTGCCGCGCGGCGCCGGAGCACGAGATATTCGAGCCAATGCCGCCAAAAGGCGACGCTGAGATAAACTGCCAATTGCAGCCCGGCAACACCGGCAATCAGAAGGATGAGATTGAGCGAGGTCATGACGGCCTGTCAGGATTTATTGTACTTGCACAGTTATACCGCTTGGCGGAATACCGCTCCCGCCGCCAAGGCTGCCCGGCCAAAAGCGTCTGCAGCGCCGCCTTGGGTTCGTTGACGCCGGTGAAATGCCCTTTCACCACGCCAGCAACTAGTTGCGTAGATGTTTGATACCGAGCTAGGCTGACACTCTGTTGGCGTCATCTCCTGGCTTCGCATGCCGGTAAGAAGGACCTTAGCAGCTCGCCGCCATGGTTTAGCTGGCGGCAGTTGTTAGATATTTGACAGCCACCGCAGAGCATATGTTGCTAAGCGCCCATCACCCGCGATTACCCCGTGGGTGATGAAACGGACCTCCCTCGCATCGAGACGGCGGCAATCGGTTTCCAATGAGAAATGGCGCGTCTGAAAATCTTCACGAAAGGATTTCCATGAATAAGCTCAACACCGCAATCGTGCTGTCACTATTTTTGGGCGGCGCAGGTGCCGCGAATGCGCAAACCGTGACGCCAACTCTCGACCAGGTTCGTCCGGATGCCGGCCGGCTTCGCGCGGCGCTCCCTGAGATCAAGAATGCGATCCTCGCGGCAACCCAATACGAGAGCGGAAGCGTCGAAGTGTCGGCCACGAGCCTGGTTATCGTTGTGACCTTGGTGAACAGCGGTCAAGCTCTTGGATCGAATGCTGATCGAGAAAATGAAGCCCGGTCAATTGCCTCGGCCATCGCCAGCGTGAGTGCAAACAGGCAGGAGTTCAAGGGCATTTTGGTGCTTCATATTGACTATATGACACGCGAGCCGGACGGCAGTCACTCGCGGGTGATCGACAAGTTCGATTTCCGGAAAGACCCCGCGGGCAGTTTCCAACACCACATTAGCTAGTGTTCCGGCGCCGATGTTACCCTTAGTTGCGGTACGCTTGCAGGCAAATGTCAACGCATCTCTCTCCCGATAAACCGATGCCACAGGAGATACAGCTTATGAGGCCACTCAGCATTCTAGCTTTACTGGGAACCCTTCTGGCGGCAAGCCCGGCGACGGCGGCGGACGAACTGCGCAAACAGGCACAGAACCTGTTTCAGCCTATCCCGGACCAGCCCCCCGTTCTTGAGGGCAATCAGGCCACAACTGCAAAAATCGAACTTGGGGCTGCGCTATATTTCGACCCGCGCCTGTCAGAGAGCCATACTATTAGTTGCAATTCCTGTCATATGATCGGCCTTGGCGGGGTCGATATGCAGCCAACTTCCCTTGGGCATCGGTGGCAGAAGGGGGGACGTAACGCCCCCACGGTCTTGAACTCGGTCTTTAATACGGCCCAGTTTTGGGATGGCCGCGCCGAGGACCTTGAAGCGCAAGCAGGCGGGCCGATGATCAATCCGGTCGAAATGGCCTCAAGCCACGCACACGTGGAGGAGATGCTGAAGAAAATCCCTGGTTATAAGCCAAAATTCGAAGGGGCTTTTCCTGAAGAGACTAACCCAATTTCTATCGCTAACGTAACGAAGGCCATCGCCGTGTTCGAGGCCACGCTGATCACGCCGCATGCTCCGTTCGACAAATTTTTCAACGGTAACGATACCGCGTTGAACGCCACGCAGAAGGAAGGCCTGCGACTCTTCATCGATAAGGGATGCGCCAGCTGCCACAACGGCATTAACGTGGGCGGCGGCAAATATGCCCCCTTTGGCGTCGTTGAAAAGCCCGGCGCGGACCTGCTACCGCCGCAGGATAAAGGGCGGTTTGAAGTCACCAAATCCAAGGACGACGAATACGTCTATAAGGTGCCGACGCTCAGGAACATCGAGTTGACGCCTCCCTACTTTCACACGGGCAAGGTCTGGGATCTGAAGCAGGCCGTCGCTATAATGGGCTCCACTCAGCTCGGCGCGAAATTGACGGACGAAGAATTGACGAAAATCGTGGCCTTTCTCGGCAGCCTCACTGGCGAGCAGCCCAAGGTGGTTTACCCCATCTTGCCTCCGAGCACGTGGGCTACGCCTACGCCGCAGCCGTAATGGCTCTCTGTCCAATGAAGGGATGCCCTCCTGCTCAGGCGTGAGGGCATATCCAGCTCAAGTCAATACCGCGTTGCCGTATTCGCAGGGAAATTAGCGCCAGCACCCCGCAACTGCCGAAGATGGTGGCCCTGGCCAATATGGAAATGCCCGGCCCCGCAGCACGTCGCTCACACCGATGTGGTCATGCGGGTAGCTCGACGCTTTGCCGCCCGCCACGCGCTTGACCGAAATCCGGTATGCGCCGGCTTGAGGCGCGTCGGAGAGGCTGTAGCAGCGGATCACTTGCCCGGCATCGCCTTAGCAGCCAGCCGCCTGCCGCCTGCCGCCATGTGCGCATGGTTTAGCTGGCGGCGGTTGTTATATATTTGACAGCCGCCGTGGGGCATAGGTTGCTCCACTGTCCGCTCCGTCATCGAGACCGCGCGCCGCCGCGGCATCGGTGCGCTCGAAGCTATCCGGCATACACTCCGTGGCCTGCGGCTTGCGCTAGCCCCGTAGCTGGCCGCAATGCCCTCGCGGCGGCACCCCTTGCCTCCAATTGCTGGCCCACTCCAACCGAAATCCCAGCCGGCCGCAGGCGCTTGCCGCTGGGCGTGAGCAATTACAGCAGGAACAGGCGCCCTCAATCAAACTCCGGAACTGTTGCTGAGAAAGAAGTAAGGTTGGCGCAATTTGCAGAAGCGCAGGCTCCACCGCCAAATTGACGCGCTTCCTGACCGCAGTTTACAGCTTATAATAAGCAAGAACTTGCTATTATAAGAGTCTAACCAAAGCTGTCCATAGTGCACAGATTAGGTTCGAGACTAACACTTTCAGGAGTTTAAATTATGATACGTAAGCTAACACGCGCTACAGCACTTGCCACAGTGATCGCGCTCCCGGCAATGGCTCTGGACGTCAAAACTCCCGCTGTAGCAACGCCGGATGTGGCGGCGACCATGGCCCCAGCCCCAAATGCCGCTCCGCTGCCACTACTTACCTCGCGGGAGGCTCAAGCGTGGATCGGTAAGTTCGTCTACAGCAGCGACGGGCAGAAATTGGGCGAGGTTGTTTTCGTTCAGCGTGACGACGGCAACAAGATTACCTGGATGAATGCCAATGTCGGCGGTTTCCTGGGCCAGGGTAAACATCAGATAAAACTCATGCCCGCGCAGATTAAGCTGCAACCGGACCGCGTTGTCATTAACCTGACGGCGGCGCAGGTGAAGGAACATCCAAAAACGATGTGAAATAAGTCCACACATTCAAGGCATAAGCGCTCACCGTCTATCCCTTGATAATGAGACTTAAGCGATCACGCGTTTAGCGCGATCGCGATATCGGCAGCTACGCGGTAGCTTCACACAATAAGGCACTCCGACCATGACCAAGACCAAGATTATTCTGACGCTGGCGGCATTAGGCGCGTTCGTCGTAAATCCCGCGTTAGCAGCCAGCTATTCCGGAACCTGTACGACCGCCCCCAAGGCCCAATGGATGACCGAGGCTGCTGCCCAGGCCAAAATCACCGGGGATGGCTATACCGTGACGAGCATCAAGACAACCCGCACCGGTGGTTGTTACGAGGTCTACGCTACGGACAAGAGCGGCAAGAAAGTGGAGCTGTTTCTCGATCCGGTGACGGCAAAAATCGTCCATACGCTATGAATAGAGGCATCTCCGCTGTGACAACCATCAAGGCCGGCCGCATCTCGCGGCCGGTTCCGGTCAAGGTGTGGGACGTCTTCGTGCGCGTGTCCCACTGGCTTCTCGTCATCCTGTTTGCCTCGGCGTGGTATTCCGGCGGAATCTGGGACGCGCCACATCTTGCGGCCGGTTATGGCGTCATCGCTGTCATCGTTGCGCGCGTTGCCTGGGGCTTCATCGGCTCGGAGAATGCACGGTTCTCAAGCTTCGTTCACGGTCCGCGAGTGACGATGCATTACATCGCCAGCATGCTGCACCTGCGTGCGCCGCGCTACGTTGGCCACAATCCGGCGGGCGCCGCCATGGTGATCACGCTGCTCGCAACCATAGCCGTCATTTGCGCCAGCGGCGTGATGATGACCACGGATGCGTTCTGGGGCGTGAAGTGGGTCGACAATCTTCATGCCGCATCCAGCACGTTCGCACTGATCCTGGTTGGTCTGCATATAGGTGGCGTGATTTTTGCCAGCATCGAACATGGCGAAAACCTCGTCCGGTCGATGATTACCGGGATGAAGCGCGGCCCGTAACGGGCGGGCAAGCCTTGCAACTCGTGCACCTGGCGGCCGGTAGGCGCGATAACGGCTTCGAACTCTCGCGCCTTCTCAAATGCATCTGAATTCATGAACGTCTGCGGCAGTGCTCTGACTGCGGGGTCGACGCTGTCATGACCGCAGTACCCTCGATTGCGGAAGCAAGAAATTCGAGCCTTGAGGAGTTCACCCAAGCGTGGTGAATGTCGGCTTCCGTATACAGCCCCCGATTGTCGAACGAGTATTCTCGATCATCGCAGGTGTCCGAATCTGGCCCTGACCTCCATTCTTCGCGGTCGCAGCAATTCCTTCGGCTACCGGCGGACGAGCGGGCTTATCCAACTCGTGCTGGAGTACGGCTCATCGCGCCGGATGACGATGTCCGCTGCCTGAGGCAGTGCTGTCCTCGGCATCGGCGAATTGCAGGGACTGACCGGAATGCGCCCGCATGTGGGCTTCCTCCGCGTTGCGTAGGTTGGGACTAAATTCGCGCGGCACGCCATGCCTGGTTAGGTGCAGGTGCGCCCATGAAACGATGCAACCGGTGAAAGCGGGTTCGAGATCCGGAAATTGGCATATGCAGCGCCTGTTTCGAGGTCCTGAGGTATGATCTCGCCATTGCTATCGATAAAACCGGCTTCGATTTGCGCTGCGATGCAGTGCCAGTACCGGCAGGCATCGGCGGCAAGTTCAGTGTCGGGAATTCCGATCCGGCGGAAATCACGCTCGCAAACGAAGCGTGCAATGGCTTCGATGTTGTCAGTCGAGGATGTCATGGCAAGCTTTCGCTGCACATGAGACGTGTATTGTACTATGAAGGTAGTCTGGAGCGGCTTAACCTGCTTAACCCAATCGCGCACCACCTAAGCGCGAAATGTCACAATTCCTGCAAGCGTTCCGCAGATTGGCGCGCGCCGCGCACATCCGGTCTTGGGCTGCGCGGATGGCTTGCGTTTTTTGGACCATCAAATTCCGCACCATGGCTGCGGCCTCGCCGGGCCGCAAGGTGGCGCGAGCCGCAGCGATCAGCCCGGCATAGTAACCGCCAATGGCAGAAAGCTCCCCCCCGCCGCCATCATGCGCGGCCTGGCCGGAGTTTAGATTTCGATCGGTTTGAACTTGTTGCAGCTCGCGATGTTCGCCAGCACCGGCTCGCGATCCACCAGGCACATCATGACTGTCGCGCCCTTGGTGGTCGTGCGCACGAACCCGCCCTGACACTTCATGCAATGCGTCGCGCAAAAATTGCTGGGCGCTGGCGAGTGATGCTGTGTGTGATCCATGGTGAGCTTTCTGCGGGATTCGAAGCGAGGAAGGTTTCTTTTTATCTTCATCCAGCCAGCGTTGCAAGTCGCTGAGCGGATCGCGGCAAAGGGCGAGATAGTCCTCGACGATCCAGTCCGTGCTGAAACGCCGCGCGTCTCCCTCACCGCGCTTCTTTGTCTTTTTGGAAGCCGGCTTCGGCGCGGGGACCGTAACAGCCCGTGCTGCCGCCTTGAAATCGGCGCGAGATGGCGCGGGCCTGCGCGGTGCTGGCGTCTGCGCGCGATCTGTAGGCGCCGTGGCAAAAGACGGAACGTCAGCAGCTTGGGGACTGCGCGGTCTGCGATCATATTCGGCATGGGAAAGTGGGGGAGACTGCGCCTGGCGCTGTGGCGGTATTGGAACGGGCGCCGGGTTTTTGAAAAAGGGGAGAGTGCCGGCGGCGCGAGGTCTGCGCCGTCTGGTATCTTCCCCTATGAAATATGAGACGCGCGGCTTGGATGGGCTGCGCTGCGCGTCTTCTATCGGCCCCGGCCACCTCCCGTGCGGCCACCCCTGCCCCGTTCCTGGCGCATGGCTGTCCTGTCCCGCAATACCGCACGTTGCGCTGCCCGGCGGTCCTGCCGCGCGATAATTTCGCGAAGCTCGGGCGAGGCGCTTGTGCGGTCGGCGCTGGTGGCGGTGCCGGACATGATGGCTTGGCGCACCTGGCTTTGCTGGTTTTCCTGCCGGGCGCGCATCTGGTCCGGCGTGCTTTCGCGAGCCGCCGCGCGGCCAGCTGCGGTGGATAGCATGCGATTGCTTTGGCGCTGACCGCTAAGCCTGGACCGGATGGCCGCGCGGCAGTGGCGTTCGACCGCGGCGATTTGTTGAAGCGCGCCTTCGTAATCGCGGCCCCGTGGAGAGGTCACCTTCTCCGCCTCCTTGGTGGCTTTCCGGGCCTCTTGTTGGTGGCGGATGTTTTCAAGTGCGGCCATCTGCTGGTTGAGCAAGCCCTGACGGCTATTCGCGCGCGCGGCGGCCCTGTGAGCTTCGCGCGGTGCGTCGATCACGCGGTGCTGTTCCTTGAGGGCAAGCCGCTGCGCGGTGTGCTCACGTATGAGGGCGCGGGCTTCCTGGAAATGCGCCTCGCGCAGAGCAAGCCGTTGATCGGCATGCTGTTGCTTGATCGATTGCCAAGCGGTGTCTTTCTGGGTGCGCGCCTCAGCGATACGCTGTGCACTGGCCTGGGCGTGAAGCTGTTTTGTCCTGAGCCGCGCCATTGCGTCGGCCATTTCGCGCCGGTCGCGATCCTGGGTGCCGTCCACAACTTTCCATTGTCCGGCGGTTTGCTCTTTGACCTGTCTGGATGCTTCCTTGCGAGCCGTAGCGTAAAGTTGTCTGGTCCAAGCCTTGTGCCCGTCCCAACGAACCACTTGCGCCGCCCGAAGCGCGTCCCGGTCGCGCCTTTGTTCTCTCAGCATAACGCGGCGTTCTTCGCTTTGCCTTTCGCGCAAGAGGCGGAGTTCCTCTTCGTGAGGGTTCCGGGGTGCCCGTTCGGCAACACGGGCTTTCAAGGCCTCGGCGGTACGAGGATCGGACGGGCAATGGCCGGAGATCTCGTGCGCTGCGTTGCGCTCCTGGATTACAGCGTTGTGTTCGGCGCGCGTGCCATTGTCGAGCAAACTGTAGGGAATGGTGCGCTCGCCCACCTGGTGATCGCGGCTTGTAAACTGGTGCCCTTTTTCGGCGGCCTTCTGGCTTCCCGGACCGATATGAATCTGTGCCTCCCGGTCAATCCCCTGCTCTTTGAGCGACCGGTGATCGACCCGGATATCGTGGCCCGCGCGTTCCAGCGCGCGGTTCATCTGGTTTTGCCACTCGATCCGGAAGTCCTTCGTGGTCCAAGCATGGATACCCTTTTCGGCGAGCCGCGCGCGTTCCTTCGGATGCGCCGACGTGTAAAGATAGCGCCGCCCGGTATCGATATCCCGGTCCCGGATAATGATATGCACATGCGGGTTCCAATCGGCTTGCCCCCGCTGCTCCAGCTCCAGATGCAAAGCCGCATGCCACGGCACCCTGTTCTGCGTCACGTCATGGCAGAAGCTCTCGACGGCCGCGATGCACTGATCCGGCGTCAGCTCGCGCGGCAGCGCGCCGATGAACCGGTCGGACATGCGGGCGTTTTTGCGGTCGGTCTTTTCCTGGGCGTCGAACCAGGCCTGCGCCTTTTCCGGCTCCAGCGGGATCACATGGCTGCGCGCCGCGTAAGTTGCTTCGCGCCGGGCATTGTAGGCGGCGTTCTGTGCAGCGCTGCGCCCCTGCCTGAACTGTTCCAGGTGGGTATCGATTTCGTCCGCGGAACGGTGCTGGCCATGCTCCTCGAGGTGCATGGCGTTGGCTGCGAGGAACTCCGCCATCTGCGTCTTCGACAGGTCGGCGTTGTAACGCGCGTTGTCTCCGGCGGCTCCTGGATGGTTAGTTGTCTTGCCGAATAAATCATGGTTAAACGAGTAAATCGCCACGGTCACCAACTCCACGCCATGCGACCTCTGGTTTTCGGAACGAAAACCTATAAGTGCGCCTCCCTTGACTCGGGTAGAGTCGCCTAAGAAGTGGTAAAAATCACGCATGCGATGATGCGGCGTACTGTCGTCTAGGAACGCGTATTGAGCGACAACTTCAGGTTCTCTAGTGGTTACTTTGCTCGCCTTGTCTTATTCGTTTCGGATCAAAAACAATCGGCGCATTTGGGATTTTTCATTGCGCCCCCGGAATTTTTGCGCGGCGCGGCTTCGCCGCGCCGCATCGGGTCTCCGCCCGCCGCATGCCCCCGGAGAAATCGATTGGCAATCGTTGCACTTGCGAACCGGTAATTTCAGACCGCCTCGGGCGCTACGCTCACGCTTCGCGCCTTGGGGGACTTCGCGTCCCCCAAACCCCCTGCGGAGTATTTGAAGCAAGATGATACGATCAGGGGTACGGCAGCCCGCTATCGGCCGAGGATGGGCTGTGGTGAGTTGGGACGGTGTGGGCAAGGGAGTTGTACACGCGGGCGGCATGCACATCCTGCCCGCGATCCCGGGGCTACGGGGTCAGGCTATCCATGGTTTTTGGGCGGCTAGCCCTGGGATAGCCTGAGGATAGCCTCCAGCTTACATGTAAATAAGTATATAGACGCAAATAACGATTCGTTGCTAGCGTGGCGCCACGGTACAGGCTGGAGAGCCGATGACCGTGCAAGGTGATGCAAATCGCCAAAGGCCCGCGCCAGGAAAGTCGCGGGCCTTTTTTTCTACATGCACCTGGCAAAGTGCGGCACGAAAAAAAGGCGGGAGCTAAGCTCCCGCACTCCGCCTCCGTATGGTGCTGAGAAGCTCGTGGTATTCGGCGATCTGGCGTCTTGCTTCGATCCGTTCGCGTTTCGTCAGCTTCGCGCCGCGCAGTTCCATATTGATCAGCCAGATTTCTTCGCCAAGCTCGTCTTCGGTAAGCCGGGCCTTGCTTTCGATTTCGATAACGGGGCCGGTGTGTTCGATGCGTGAAGCTTCGAGTTCACGTGCGCTGCGGATGGTTGTCGTCATGGCTGTTTCTCCTCAAAGGTTAAACTGTTCTCCTGTCGAGAACGGGTCCTCGGGGCGTCCGGTTTTGCGAGGGTCAAGGCCGCGCAGCGCAGCGGAGCGCCGCGGAGCGCCGCGGAGCGCCGCGCGAGCGGGACGCGGGGGAGCCGATTTTTTTTCCTGACGGCAGGAAGGGAAAAAAATTGGGGGCACCGCGGAGCCTTGAGGCTCGCAAAGCCGGATGCCAAAATGGACCCGTCGAGACGGATAGCCCGCCGGCGCGCCTTAGCGCCGGCTCCGCATTCGTTCCAGGTGTTGACGATAACAACGCGGCTGGCCGGATTGAAACCGGCTTGCCCGCTGCCTTCGGCGCAGCGCCGGGCAAGCCGGTGGCGGCAGCCGTGTTACGGCGGGCAGACTTGAAGCGGGGGTACGTCGCAAAAGAGTTCGAACTCGCCCGGCATGAAGCCGGTGACGATGAATTCGCGCTGGGTGGCGTCAAGCCAGGGAAAGCAGCATTGGACAGGATCGCCCTTGAGCCAGCGGCGGAAGCCGCGCTTGGTAACAGGCAGGTCGAGCGTATGGGTCTCGCCGGTCAGCGGCGAGGTGCGTGTGATCTTCATGGCAAGGCTCCGGTCAATTGAAGGTTGAAGAAGGCTTAGCCGCCCGCCCGTGAGGGCGAGCGGCCTGGCCTGCGGTCAGAACGGCGCGTCTTCTTCGGCCCGTGCTTCGGCGGCTTCGGGCGACTTCGGAGGAAAGAGGACGATCTTGCCCTGGAAGTTCAGCGGCAGCGCGGTGACGTTCAGGTTGATCCCGTCGCCCTTCTGGTGCTTCCACGCTCCGCCGATGCGGTTCAGGATGTCTCTCTTGCCCGCTACTTGCGTGACGCCGTAGACGATGAAGTCGGGGGTATTGGTGCTCATGGGGTGTTTCCTTTTCTCGTTGTAAGACTGCGCCAATCGCGGCCTCGTTGCCCCCCGCCGGCCGCGAGGGGTTAGGCGCGTGGCACACGGAAAAATTTTGGAGGGACCCGGATTTTGCGCTTGAGCAAGCGTTAGCGCGGCGGCGCGGAGCCCTTGCGGGCGATAGCCCGCGAGGTGCGCAAGCGCAAAAACTGGGAGGAACCAAAACTTTTTACGTTGAATGACGCATGGAATGTCCACGCGCCGTCCCGAGCGGCAAGGTGGGCAACGAGGCTGTGTTGTGCGCGGGAGCCACGGAGAAAAAGACGCACTGTGAGCCCCCTGCCCCGCGATCTTCCGTTCGCGGCGTTGAAGCATCGAAGCGGGCAATTCTGAGCAGCATGGCGAGCGAGAAACTGCCGGGCGGTCACAATGAACATTCAATGGAACGCGGTTCCGGGGCGGAAAAGACCGGCATGCGACATCGGCGTCCTGGAAGCCTGGCCGTGCATGATCGATGATAGTCCGGGTGCTGAGGACGGCGAGGGCGGCCGATGTCTGACGAAGGCGATCTATTCGAAAAGAACCTGCGGCTGGATCTGCCGCGCGGCCGGTCGGCGAAACCCAAGACCGGAAGCCTGGACCGGGGCCTGCAGGCGCGATGGCTCACCCCGGAAGAATTGACCCATGACGTCTGGAATCCCGAGGGCGGCATGCTGCTGGGCAAGCGCGCGGGACGGGTGATCGGCTGGAAGGACAACCGGCATATGCTGACCATAGGGGGCAGCCGGGCCGGCAAGGGCGTCTCGCTGATCGTCCCGAATTTGACCTTCTACACAGGCTCGGCGCTGGTCGTCGATCCCAAGGGCGAGAATGCGCGGATCACGGCGGGCCGCCGGGGCGAGGGCACCAAGGCTGGCGGGCCTGGGCTTGGACAGACCGTGCATGTGATCGACCCGTTCGGAGTGAGCGGGCGTGACATCGCGTCGTTCAATCCGCTGTCGGAGCTTAATATCAGAAACAGCAACGTGGCGGAGGACGCGGCGACGTTCGCCGACGCGCTGATCGAGCATCCGCCCCACGGCGAGCGGCATTGGACGGAGTCGGCGCAATCGATTTTGCGCGCGCTGATCCTCGTCGCGCTCGCCGAACGGCAGTCGTCGCGCCGCAATCTGGTGACGGTGCGTAAGCTGCTTACACTGACGGATCGCCGCCTTAAGCAGATCCAGGCCAAGGAGAAAGAGGAGAATGAGCGGGACATCTCGCCGTTCGACGCCCTCTTGATGCTGCTGCGCGCTCAAAAAGGCAGGTGGCATGCGGAGATTTGCGCGGGCGTCGCCGAACAGCTCGACGTCATGGGCGAGAACGAGCTTGGATCGGTGCTGTCGGCGGCGAGGACGCAGACCCGGTGGCTCGACGACCGGCGGATGCGCCGGGTGCTGACGCGCAGCGATTTCCAAATGCGCGATTTGAAGTTGAATGCCGGCGACGATTTATCTGTGCCTGCCGGCGACGCGTATGGGCACCCATTCGCGCTGGCTGCGCCTCGTGATCATGCTGGCGCTGTCGGTCATGGAACGGACGGACGCCGAGGTCCCTGCCCCGGTGCTGTTCGTGCTCGACGAGTTTGCGGTGCTGGGACACATGCAGTCCATAGAAATGGGCGCTGGCTTGATGGCCGGTTTCGACGTGAAGCTCTGGACCATTCTGCAGGACGTTGGCCAGCTTCAGCGTCATTACGAAAAGACCTGGCATACCTTCGTGGCCAACTCGGGTGTGGTCACGGCGTTTGGCGTGAGCGACAGTCAGACGGCGAAAGCGCTGTCGGAAAAGCTTGGAAATCTTGCGAATGATGGAGCAGGTCGCGAGCGGCGCGGGTGCAAACGCCAAGCTTTCCGGGGTTCCGGCTTACAAGGAGCAGCATTTTGAAACGCCGCTGCTGGCCGGCAACGAGATCGAGCGGATCTTCGACCGGGACAAACGGCGCGTGCTGATCCTGGGGGCCGGTTTCGATCCGCTGGTGGCGGAGCGTTTGATCTACTTCGAGGACAAGATGTTCGAGAAGCTTTGTGACGATCCGAAACGGCCGAAGCGGAGGCGCAATGGCAATACGGTTCGATGACAATGAGCCCGATGCGCAGGGTTTCCCGGTGGTGTCGTGGGTCGAGGACCGGAATCTGTTTGCGCCGGGCGGCGCCAGCCTGGCGCGCGTCACCTGCTTCATCGGGCGCGACGAGACAACTGGCGTTCTGCAATTCGTAGCGGCGGGTTCGGTGCGCCATGGTGATTACGTGGAGGCGCGGCCCTGGCAGCGTCTGGTGTCCTTCGAGCGAAGCTCGGCGGATCACCTCTATTATTCGGCGCAAGACCGGGCGGCGCTGGAATGGCTAGGACAAAAGGGCAAGACCGGGATTGCGCGCATGGCGACAACCGACGGGGCGCTGGTGATGCTGGCGCATTTTGAGGACGAACGCCCGACCGACCCCATGCACCTGAATTGCGCCGTGGCCTCGCCGGTCGAGGCGATGCAGCTGCACGACCGGCTGACGCGGGAATTCATCGCCAAACGGCCGCATCTCGTCGAGGCTACATGCAATGGCGAATACAAATGGCCCGAAGGAAAACCCTTCACCGCCTATGAGCCCCCTGCCCCGGTGGTAATCCCGCCCTGGATGAATTGGCTCATCAACCTGTCGATTGCCGCGGTATTGGGAGCGATGGGATTCGGGTTCTACTGGATGGTGGTGCGGTAGGCTGGGGCGGAGGCCCAAGGTTTTGCCCGTTTCACCTCGCCCGCAAGAGGCCGGTGAACAAAACCGCTCTCGCGGTAGGCCGCTGCCTTACGGGCAGTATTCTTTCTGAATTGTCAAGGCAAGCCGATGGCTCCCGTTGAGAATGAGGTGTCAACCTCACTCACAATAGGAGTTGCGTATGAGTGTCAGTCCGCTTCGCCAGCATATGATCGACGACATGACAGCCCGTAATTTTGGAGAGAAGTCCCAGAAAGACTACATCCGTGTGTGTTGAACTTCGCTCTCTTCATCGGCCGCTCGCCGGACACGGCCACCCTCGACGATTTACAGCGGTTCCGGCTGCACTTAATCGGCACCCCACTTAGTGTTGCAAGCGTCAACATGGTCATGCAGGCGCTGCGGTTCTTTTTCAGCGTGACGCTGGACCGGCCGGGGCTTCTCAAGGCGCTGTTCCGGGTGCAAGCCCCGCAGAAGCTGCCTGTGGTGCTGACCCAGGAGGAGGTGGCCCGGTTGCTGGAAGCCGCTTCCTGCGCCAAGCACAAGGCCGCACTGGCTGTTGCCTATGGCGCGGGGCTCAGGGCCTCCGAAGTGGTATCGCTCAAGGTCTCCGATATCGATAGCGCCCGCATGGTCCTGCGGGTCGAGCAGGGTAAAGGCCGCAAGGACCGCCTTGCCATGCTCTCTCCCATGCTGCTCGATATTTTGCGCGAGTGGTACGGCATTGGCAAGCCGGTGGCCTGGCTGTTTCCGGGACAGAACCCGGTCAACCCGATGACCGCGCGGCAGCTGAACCGCATCTGCCATGCGGCCGCCCACGTGGCGGAGATCGATAAGCGCGTTTCGCTACACACGCTGCGGCACTCCTTTGCGACCCACCTGCTGGAGCAGGATATCAACATCCGCGTCATCCAAGTGTTGTTGGGACACGCGAAGCTCAACACGACGGCGCTCTATACGCGGGTGGCCACCACCACGATCCGCAAGGTGATGAGCCCGCTGGACCGGCTCTCACTGATCGAGAGGAAGAAAGACGAGCCCAAGACTTAGCCGCCTTGGGACATGCGTCCCGTGCTTGAGGTTGCGGACATCTTCCGCAGCCACGGGGCTGCCTGGCGGGCGGCCAATGCCGGGCATCTAAGCCTCGTCCAGCTCAAAGCGATGGCCGCCATCGAAGCCTGCCGCACGGCGGAGCTTGGCGGCCACGTTGCGCGTTGCGAGGACTGCGGCCACACCGTCATCAGCTACAACTCGTGCGGCAATAGAAGCTGCCCGAAGTGCCAGGGGGCTGCGGCGCGCCAGTGGCTCGCGGAGCGCGAGGCGGACCTTCTGCCGCTGCCTTATTATCACGTGGTGTTCACGCTACCCTCAGCCATCGGCGCCATCGCCTGGCAGAACAAGGCTCTGGTTTACGGCCTGCTGTTCAAGGCAGCATCGGAGACCATGCTCACCATCGCCGCCGATCCGAAGCACCTGGGCGCGCGCATCGGCTTCACGGCGGTGCTGCACACCTGGGGATCGGCGCTCACCCATCATCCGCATGTGCATATGATCGTGCCCGGCGGCGGCATTTCGCCCGGCGGAGAACGCTTCGTTCCCTGCCGGGGCCGGCGCCGCCGCTTCTTCCTGCCAGTCAAGGTGCTGTCGCGGCTATTCCGGCGGCTCATGCTGGAGAAGCTTGCCGCCGCCTATGATAAGGGCCTCCTGACCTTGAAGGGCAGCCTCGCCAGGCATGCAGCGCCAGCCGCCTTCGCCGCCCTGCTCAAACCGCTGCGCTGGAAGAAGTGGTTCGTCTACATCAAGGAGCCGTTCGCGGGGGCAAAGGGCGTGCTTCATTACCTCTCGCGCTACACCCACCGGGTGGCGATCTCGAACCGGAGGCTCATCGCCCACGATGCGCGCGGCGTCACCTTCCGCTACAAGGATTACCGCAGCGACGGCCTGCCCCGCTACAAGGTCATGACGCTCGCCACGGACGAGTTCATCCGCCGCTTCATGCTCCACATCCTGCCCAAGGGCTTCCACCGCATCCGCCATTACGGGCTGTTTGCCTCCGCAGCCCGCGCCACCAATATCGCGCGGCTGCGCAAGCTGCTGGGTGCGGCGGCGCCTCCAGAGGCAGGTGCGGCCTCCAGTCCGGACGAGCCCAAAGAGACCGTCTTGCCGCCCTGTCCCTGCTGTGGCGGGCACATGATCATCATTGAGTTTTTCGAGCGCGGAATGCTGCCCCGCTACCGTCCGCCAGCACCCGTGGTCATCTGGTTCGACACTTCATGAGGCCCGCCATGGCGCCCCGGAGGCCAATGCCGTTCTGGCTTACGGGCCGCAAGGCCCCGCCTGCGAAGCTTTGCCCGTGGAGCATTCCGGGCGGCGCTCTGCAACGGCTGGCGAGCCCTCAAGCTCTGAGTTTTGAACCCTTCTCCGCCCATCCCTCACTCACCAGCTCCTTTACAGCCACCGCAGTGTGCAACAGCTCCGGCTATCCGCCGGCATAAATCCCCATAGCGCATCCCCCGTTGCCCGCGGTTTCCTTCATCGGGGGCTTTCAGACGCCGGCCGGGCCGTGCAAGACCTGCGCCCAGCCATCCGGCCGCCATCTGAAACCCATCACGATTGCGGTCATGCAACCCCGGTTTCGGTCGTTGCAGCTATAAGGTGGAAAGCTGCCCCCTCGTGAATATCTCCAGCTTGGCGTCGACCGACCGCGCCCATCGGGGTTTAACTCAAGTCGCCATTCTCAACGTTCAACGGTTGGCAGTTTTTGAGCCCAGTGCCATTTGGTGAACTGCAAGCAGTCTGCGGTTTGGGTCCGTCGTGCTGCGTGAAAGTCGATCGAACTTGCGCTCGCATAGCACTGGTTCTAGCAATTTGGATCAATTTTTTTGTATATGAGGCTGTAGGCACATATATGCCACCGTGGCAGCCTAATTAGCTAGGAATATCAAAGTTTGCGTCTCAAGAGAGATTGGGTAACGCTATGAATGACGATGCGAAACAGGACCCCAATAAAGATAGGTGGATAGACGTATTGATAGCCATGCACGCTTATAACGATGTCTCTGCAAAGCATCACGATGAAAGCAGCAGAAGAAGCGCCAATGTCTTTATTCTTATATATTTCTTTCTAACTGGAGTTATTGTGACAAATGGTCTAAGCGCCCTTTCGCTACTTGTTGCTGTGTTTCTAGCTGTTATTGCAAGGTTTGGATACAACTTGGTTCGCATGCATGCGAACGCAGCAGGGATGCACTATTGGAGAAATCAGAAAATTAGGGATGAACTTGATACGGTAAGGACTAGCAACCGTATATCGTTAAAGGAAATACACGAAGAGAGTAGAGATAAGTTCACAGGCCCCTATAGCAGCATTCGTTATGGATATTCTGTTTGGTATTCGAATTGGGCACGAGTTCATCAGATTTTCTTAGTGGCCGGTGTAATCGTAATAATCTTGTTCGTTATTAATCAAGTGAGTTGTTTTGGTAAGGGTGGTTGCATTTGGGTACAAGGAACTGAAGCTCAAGAAAAACTAAGTGGGCCTTTCAGGGACTTCCTCGGTAGGCTTATTCCCCAACGCTAGAGATTGCTTTATAGGCAGGACATGCGCAGCGCGTCGGCGGGATGAGGAGCTGGATTGTTCAGAGCGCGTTGTGCCCTGCCCTCGTGTTTAGCGCGTGAGCGCGGCCATTTCAGCGTGAGGTGTGAAGCAGATTGCGTTAGCCCGGTTCTTGAGGGAATGCCGTCATAAGTTCAGTCTTATTGAACGTCTGCATGCGACCCAAATCTACCTTTTGGGCCAGCCGTTGGAAGGAAGTGTCACAATGCCGTCGGGCATCTGCTTGCTGCTCCGGCATTGCCTCAGCGCGTTGGCCTTCGCGGATGGCTAACCGGTTGCCTTGGCTGCAAGCGGCACCGGCGTTTCAAGGCCCGTTTGTCAGTTCAGCCCGAATTGCTGGGGACGTGGACCAGGCAATTTGGCAAGAGTGGCAGCGGCCCTTTGCGGGCCGAAAATGTGGGGGTATCCCTCCGCCATCTGCCGCAAAACGTGATCACGCGTGGCTTCCAATTGCTTTTGCCAAAGTTGCGTTGATTCTCTCACAGACTTGTGGTTCCGCAGATCGCTGGCAACTATGCGGGAACATGTTTTCAGCTTTCCTTCGGTTTCCCGGAGGACATCGCATAAATCCATGTAGCATGGAAACTCGCCACGCGCTGCGGCGAGTTCCATTCTGAAATAGCGTCTTGCAACGCGTTCCTCCGCCGCCATTGCTCTCTCAAGCTCGGCAAGGCGCGATAGCGCCTTCTTCTGGCGTGGTTCCGATCATAGTCTCGGGTTGCTTCCGTTATCGCGGCAATGCCGGAGCCAAGCGTTGTGCTTGCGGCGTCTTTGCAAGGCAAATTCTGCCTCCCATAAGTCGGGATCAAGTCCGCGCGCTTGGTAGCTCGCAATCAACCGGTGAAAATGCGGGTTGCTCCCGGGAACGCGGGAAAGCATTGTGCATGTGGGAGCGGTGTTTGCAGTGTATTTTGCTGCATAGAGATACCATATTCTGAGCAAAGGCTTGCGCCAATCCAAATTTCCGATTTCCTAGATGGATATACCCACGGCTGCATGCTCGTCAATTCATCAGGAATTAAAGGCATCTCGCAGCTTTACTTGGGGGCTGCCGAGGCTGGATGCCGGAATCCGTAGCCCCCCAAAGGGCTTGGACCGCCTCCCCTGCCCCAGCCGATATGCCGGCCTGGATGAATTGGCTCATCCCCCTGTCGATTGCCGCGGTGCCGGGCGCGCTCGGCTTCGCGTTGTACTGGCTGGCTAATACATATATCCACAAATGTGGTTTGATGGGTTTCAACATTCGGCGGTAAACAACGGATGTGGATTATTGCGGATGTGGGAACCCGGATTTGATTTAACGTGGTAATCCGGCTTTGCTTGTTTTTACATATCCACATTCGTAATAATATGCATTCCAGAGTACCAGGGAATGTGCGTTTATGTTCTTTCCTCATTTGCTTCCATAATCGAAAACGTGGCGTCGTAAAGTCAACGTTAGCGATCAATGTCGCGGCTTGCTTTGGCCTGTAGATTATGCCGCCATGTGGAATACAACTAAGACATATATCCACAAATGTGGTTTGATGGTTTTCAACATTGGACGGTAAACAACGGATGTGGATTATTGCGGATGTGGGAACCCGCTTTTAATTTAATGTGGCAATAAGGTTTCACTTGTATTCACATATTCACATTTGTAATAATATGCATTCCAGACTATCAGGGAATGTGCGTTTATGTCTTTCATCATTTCCTTCCTTAATCAGAAAGGTGGCGTCGGAAAATCGACGCTGTCGATAAATATCGCCGCCTGCTTCGCGCTTCTGCGGCAAAAGGTGTTGCTGATCGACGCGGACAAACAAGCGACTTCCTCGACCTGGGCCAGCCTGCGTACCGAAACACCTTTTCAGGTGGTCAGCATGGCGCGCGAGAATATGGCGCGCGACGCCTTGAAGCTTGCCGCCGATTTCGATTTTACGATCATCGATGGGCCGCCGCAGGCGGAAGCGATCTCGCGTTCCTGCATCGTGGCGTCGGATTTGGTGGCGGTGCCTATCGAGCCGGGCGGCGCGTCGCGCTGGTCGAGCGATCTGACGGTGCGCCAGTTGAAAGACGCCATGGAACTCAAGCCAACCCTCAAATGTGGGTTTGTGGTTTCCCGCAAAATCGGGGCGACGATCCTGGGCCGCGACACGCGCAGCATGGCTGCCGACGCCGGCATACCGGTTTTCGGCACGGAAATCGAGCAGCGAGTTGCTTATGCCGAAGCGCTGACGATGGGAAAAACCATTTTCGAGTGGGTTGGACGGGGCCCCGCCGTAACCGAGATTCAAGCCTTAACGAATGAACTTTTGGATGTTCTCAATGAGCAAGACCTTCACACAAGCTCCCAAGCCAAGGCCGCTAACGGCTGAGGTCATCGCCGCATTCGAGCGCGGCGGGCCGGGACAGGACACACAAACCCGTTTCCCCCCAAATGCGGGAACGGGGGAAAGTGAGCCGCAATCCCACATTCCCTCGAAGGCAGGAAAGAGGGAAGCAGCGGAAGTGGTTCATGAAGAACCGATGGCACGGCTCAGCATCGATTTGCCGAAGAACTTGCACCGGCGTTTCAAGACGGCTTGCGCCAAGGCCGACCTTAAGATGGTTGCCGAGGTGATGGGTTTGATAGAGCGCCGGACAGTTGAACTGGAACAGGGGTAGTGTTCGTCTGCGCCTCTGATCAATCATATTTTTCAATTCAAAATCCTGGAGTTAATATAGTTAGAAGAAGTTAATAGAGTTAAGGGGTGTGGGCAAGTTCTGCAACCATCTGAAAGTTATGGATACTCTAAAGTGTATGCGCCCCTAAAGGTGCAAAGATGCGCCCCCAAAGGTGCGAAGTAGCGCCCCTAAAGGTGCGAAGAAACGCCCTCAAAGGTGCGAAGTGCTCTTTGGTCAAAAGTACTGTGTTTTTGGAATGCGCCCTTGAAGGTGCGAATGATTCTCCGCTAGACAATCGACATGTCGCTGCTTCTACCTGAACGCCATCCCGTTCGTGATTTCTTTGTGCTCGATGTTCTCGATGTGGAGCCGCGCGGCGACATGGCGTCGATGGAGCATCCGATTTTCTCGCTCTCGACCAAGCCCGAACAGCGTCCGCTGCTGTACGAGCACAACGGCAAGCGCGTCGAGGTGGTGCCGAGCGGCAAGGGCCTGGCCACGGTGTTCGACAAGGACATTCTCATCTATTGCATTTCGAAGCTGGTATCGATGCGGGACGGCGGCAAGGAAATCGGCCCCTGCGTCCGGCTTACGACCCATGATATGCTGGTGGCAACGAACCGGCCGACAAACAGCGTCGGCTATGAACGCCTTGAGCCGGCGCTCGACCGGCTGATGGGAACCTTCATCAAGACAAGCATCGTGACGGGCAATAAGGCGGAAACGAAGGCTTTCGGTCTCATTCAGTCCTACGATTATTCGCGCAAGAAGCACGGGATTTTCGAGAGGCTTCAGTATCTCGAAGTGGAGCTATCGAATTGGCTCTTTCGCGGCATCCAGGCGAATGAGGTGTTGGGGATAAGCCGCGATTACTTCCGGCTGCGCCGGCCTATCGACCGGCGGCTCTACGAGCTGGCGCGCAAGCATTGCGGCAAGCAGGCAAGCTGGCGCGTATCATTTGACGTGCTGCAGAAGAAGGCGGGCTCGCACACGGAGCGCGCGAGAAAATTTGCCGAATACATGCGTCACGTCGCGGCAGAGAACCATTTGCCCGATTACGCCATGACACTGGAGGACGGGCAGGCTGTATTTTGGCGGCGTGGACCGGGGGCAGGGGCCAGCAACAGGCTGCGGCATGCCGTGGCGGCTGTGACCGCGCCGGATGTTGCGGCTGCATCTTCCGGGCGGCGAATTATGGTGTCGGGCAAAGCCATTGAACGGCTGTACGATTTCGCCCCCGGCTGGGACAAATACATGCTTGAGCACACGTACATGGAGTGGGCGAAGGATAAGGAAGCGGCGCGCAACGAGGACGCGCGGTTTCTGAGCTGGGTCGGGAGCTACACGAAAGGCAAGCCCGCGCCTTGAAATAAGCTTCCGGTAAAGAGCAGGGGGCACGTTCATCGAGCCAAAAGGAAGCGGAAGGATATCCGCTAACCTTGCATTTTACGCGGAAGGGGTCTGGACTGCCTTCCGCAAGGCCAATCCGGCTCGCGGGCGGCGGGAAATTCGCGTAGGTTCGGCCACAGGTCTACGGTGACACGCAAGCTGGATTGACTGCAGCACAATGGGACTCCGGTTATTTCATGCCCGAGAACGATGATCGGCGCGAGGTTCTTGCCGGCCTTGTGGAACGGGTGACCTTCCACAACGAGGAGAATGGCTTCTGCGTGCTCAGGGTGAAGGCGCGTGGCCATAAGGACCTCGCCACGGTTATTGGACACGCGGCGTCAATTTCGGCCGGCGAATGGGTGACGGCGAGCGGGGTCTGGCAAAACGACCGCACGCATGGGCTGCAATTCAGGGCGCAGTTTCTCAAGACCTCGGCGCCAACCTCGGTCGAAGGCATAGAGAAATACCTCGCCTCCGGGATGATCCACGGCATCGGCCCCGTCTACGCCAAGCGGATGATCAAATATTCGGCAGCGAGGTCTTCGACGTGATCCAGACCGCGCCGGAGCGCCTGCGCGAGGTGGATGGCATCGGCCCCCGGCGCGCGGAGCGCATCGTGGCCGCCTGGGCTGAACAGAAAATCGTGCGCGAGATCATGGTCTTTCTTCATTCCCATGGCGTCGGCACTTCGCGGGCGGTGCGCATCTACAAGACCTACGGCAACGATGCCGTGCAGGTCATGTCGGAAAATCCCTACCGTCTGGCGAAGGATATCCGCGGTATCGGCTTCAAGACCGCCGACGCAATCGCCGAGCGGCTTGGCATTGAGAAAACCGCCATGATCCGCGTCAGGGCCGGTATTTCTTACGCGCTCACGGAGGCGTTGAACGACGGCCATTGCGGGTTGCCTTCGAACGAACTCAACGCGCTTGCCGGAAAGCTCCTCGAAGTGCCGGAACCGCTTATCGAAACGGCCATTGGGCTGGAGCTTGGCGAACGGAGCATCGTCAGGGATAGCCGTCGAAGGCAGAGACTGCATCTTTCTCTCCGGGCTTTATCAGGCCGAAAAAGCAATCGCCGGGCGTGTCGTTACGCTTGCCGCCGGAAAGCTGCCATGGCCGCGGATAGACGCTGGCAGGGCCATCGATTGGCTCGCCGCCAAATCGGAATTCGTGCTGGCCGAAAGCCAAAAGCCAAGCGGTTGAACTCGCTCTTTCCTCGAAGGTTCTCGTCATCACCGGCGGCCCTGGCACCGGCAAAACGACAATCGTGAATTCGATACTGCGCATCCTGAGGGCGAAGCAGGTCGAGATGCTCCTCTGCGCGCCGACAGGCCGCGCCGCCAAGCGCATGAGCGAGGCAACGGGGCAGGAGGCCAAGACCATTCACCGGATGCTGGAGGTCGATCCCAAAGCGGGAGGTTTCCGCAAGGACCAGGACAATCCGCTCGACTGCGCCCTGCTGGTCGTTGACGAAGCCTCCATGATCGACGTGCCGCTGATGCACGCACTCCTGAAAGCGGTACCGAACCGCGCCGCGCTCTTGATCGTCGGCGATATCGATCAGCTTCCCTCGGTCGGGCCAGGCCAGGTGCTCGCCGATCTGATCGGCTCCGGCGCTGTTCCCGTGGTCAGGCTCACCGAAGTGTTCCGGCAAGCGGCGCAAAGCCGGATTGTCACCATGGCGCACCGGATCAACAAGGGCGAGCTGCCGGATTTCGCGAAGCCGGAAGGCGACAGCGATTATTATTTCATCGAAGCGGGCGAGCCGGAGCAGGCTACCAGTGTCATTCTGGAGCTTGTACGCGAGCGCATCCCCAAGCGCTTCGGCCTCGATCCGATCCGCGACATTCAGGTGCTGTGCCCCATGAACCGGAGCGGCCTTGGGGCGCGCTCGCTCAATATCGAAATGCAAAAGGCGCTGAACCCGCCGGGCGCGGACAAGATCGAGAAATTCGGCACAACATTCGCGCCTAAAGACAAGGTGATGCAGATCGAGAACGATTACGACAAGGAGGTCTATAACGGCGACACCGGCTTCGTGACCCGGATCGACACCGAGGAGGGGCAGGTCTTCGTGAGTTTCGACGGGCGGGAGATCGCCTATGACAGCGGCGAACTCGACAGCCTGGTGCTGGCGTATGCGACGACCATCCACAAAGCGCAAGGCTCGGAATACCCCGCCGTCGATCTTGCCCGTTGCGACCCAGCATTACGCAATGCTGCAGCGCAATCTGCTCTACACCGGCCTCACGCGCGGCAAGCGGCTCGTGGTGATCGTTGGACAGAAGGAAAGCGGTCGCCATTGCCGTCCGTAATGTTTCAGGGCGGAAAAGGTGGTCGAAATTGCGGGAGTGGTTTGCACTGGACGCGTCGAATTGCAGAGCTGCTTCATAACCGCGGGGCAGGGTAAGAAAAATATATGCTTGAGCATGCGCACATCGACCCTGCGAAGGAAAAGGAAGCGGCCGGCAAACAATGAGGAGGCGTGATTTCTCAGGGTGAGGAGCTACACGAAGGCAAAGCCCACACCTGAAGGGGGGGCGATTCCGGTCATGGCGGTTTCAACGGCTGCACACCCAGGCGACAACCGGTTTTGGATCTCAAACCGGAAACGGCGCCGCAGGCGGCAGTTGGCGCGCACCTGACCCATTGCAGCCCAAACGGGCTCAGGCCAGAGTGTGTCTGGTCCTGCCGGACAACAGCGGAAGTGAACTATCTCCCGGCTCCGCCCTCGCCCACCACCACGAACGGCGCCCAGAAGGCGGGGTGCGCCTCGCGCGGCTCGCCCTTATCGATGAGCGTGAGCATGGATTGGCGCATGGCCTCGGCGCGGCCCATGTCTTTGTTGGCGGCGAGCCCGCTCATAGCTCCAGTGACGAGCTTCACGGTGGCTACCGAGTTCACCTCCCAATGCGAGACGAGCAGCGCGCGGGCCTGCGCATAGATGAAGGCGCGGGCGAGGCCCGAGAGCGCCTCCGCGCCTTGCGCGCCGCCGGCCGCCGTGTTGCAAGCGGACAGGATCACCCAATCCGCATCGAGCTTCAGTCCCGCGATCTCGGACGCGGTGAGATAGCCATCGTCCGCTTCGCTGGGCTCAGCAGGCGGCGTCATCAGAAGACCCGGCTCGGCATTGCCCGCGACTTGGCCCGCGAGCGCGCCATGGGTCGCGAAATGCACGATGCGGTATTGCGTAAGCTGGCCCGTTTCGCTCAAGCGTTTCACCTCGCGCTCGGTGGCGCGGGCGCCAAGCCGGATTTCGCCCGGATCGGCATGCAGGTCATGCGCCACGGCGCATAGCTCATCGGCGGTTTCGGGCAGCGGCGCCTGCTTGCGAAGGAATTCAACATCCGTAAACCCGCCGCGCGTTTGCACGGGCGTTACCCCGCGCCGCAAGCCAACAAGTGCAGCGACGCGTCGCCACGCGGTTTCGGGGCAGCGCTGTTTGTCGCGAGCGCTCTGAGCAAGCCTCTTATAATACGCGCCGAATTGCTGATGATTCTGGTCGCCGTCGAGCAGCGGATTGCCGAAGCCGATCATGGGCTTCGCCGCCGCGCTCGGCCGCGATACCCGGCGCAGCGCTTTCAGCGAGGAGACCGAGGGCAGCACGGTCAGTGCGTGATCGCGGATAAGCCACGCCACCGATTTTTCATCGCCGCTTGCTGGCGGCGCCGTCACCAGCACCTGGAACGGTAATTGCGTCAGCGCGCCGGAGGGCACGATCAGGAGCTGCTTGCCTTTGATGAGGTCTTCCGCCTGGCCGAACAGCGCCTGGTAAAGCCGGTGCGCGCGGGCGTGATCGAAGGGCAGCGGCTTGCCAGCATCGCGGTTGGCGTCCGTGTAGCTTTGACCGGTGAGTTCCGCGCATGGGCGGTCCGCCCACGCCTCGGCATCGAGCCCGCAACGCAGCGCTTGCACCTCGCGGGCGAGCGCCTCCATGCCAAGATCAGAGCGCACCCAGCGCAGGTCCGTCTTGGTCACGACCCAGATGAACGTCTCCTCAGGCGTTGACTTCGCTTCCGGCGTATCGAGGAACAGCACCAGCGCCTCGTCCGGGCCGAGCTGGGCCTGCGCCTCCTCCGCGCCAAGCGGCGCCGGGCTCGAAAGCGCGGCGTAATCGGGGAAGTCAGCCGCCAGTTTCCCGTCGATCTCCGCGATCCTTGTATCGATGGCGGCGAGCCGCGCCTGGTTCTCCGCTTCGGCCCTGGCATCGCGCTTATTTGGCGCTTGGCCGAGAGCGGCGTTGCGCAGCCCATCGCGCTTCTGCCATTCCGCCACCAAATCCTGCCGCTCGCGCGCCAGCACCGCCAGCACCGGCTTGCCCGTAGCACCCCGCGCCGCCATTTGCGCAAGCGATTGCGCCGCCTCGGAGCCGGCCGCCCATTGCGCGGTCAGAAACGTCTCGCGCGTGGCGCTCGCATCTGGTGTGCGGCCTTCCGGCGCGAGGCGATGTACCGCCTTAACAAGGCCCCAGAATTGCCAGCTCAATTGCTCCGCTTCGCTTTTCTTCTTTCCTGTTATGGCTTGGCCGGTGCCCATGGCGCCGCGCTGCGTGCGCCCCGCGATCGCGGCGGTGCTGCGCCGCCAGAATTGCGCGGCGCGGGTCCAATCGCGCTGCGTAAAATACAGCCCCGCCAGATCGTTCACGCTGGCAAGCGTATCGGGATGCTCCTTGCCGAGCACCCGCTCCCTGTCCTCGAGCGCGCGCCTATAGAGCGGCTCGGCTTGCGCGTAGCGGCCCTGGGCCTGGTACAGCCCCGCCAGACTGTTCACGCTGGTGAGCGTATCGGGATGCTCCTTGCCGAGCACCCGCTCCCTGTCCTCGAGCGCGCGCCTATAGAGCGGCTCGGCTTGCGCGTAGCGGCCCTGGGCCTGGTACAGCCCCGCCAGACTGTTCACGCTGGTGAGCGTATCGGGATGCTCCTTGCCGAGCACCCGCTCATAGGCCTCGAGCGCGCGCTTGTAGAGCGGCTCGGCCTCGCCGTGACGGCCCTGGGCCTGGTACAGCCCCGCCAGAACGTGCACGCTGTTGAGCGTCTGCGGATGCTCCTTGCCGAGCACCCGCTCGCTGGCCTCGAGCGCGCGCCTGTAGAGCGGCTCGGCTTGCGCGTAGCGGCCCTGGGCCTGGTACAGCCCCGCCAGATTGTTCACGCTTAGAAGCGTATGGGGATGCTCCTTGCCGAGCACCCGCTCATAGGCCTCGAGCGCGCGCGTCAAGAGCGGCTCGGCCTCGCCGTGGCGGCCCTGGGCCCAGTACAGCGCCGCCAGATTGTTCACGCTGGTGAGCGTATTGGGGATGCTCTTGGCCGAGCACCCGCTCGCTGGCCTCGAGCGCGCGCCTGTAGAGCGGCTCGGCCTCGCCGTGACGGCCCTGGGCCTGGTACAGCCCCGCCAGATCGTTCACGCTGGCAAGCGTATCGGGATGCTCCTTGCCGAGCACCCGCTCATAGGCCTCGAGCGCGCGCCTGTAGAGCGGCTCGGCTTGCGCGTAGCGGCCCTGGGCCTGGTACAGCCCCGCCAGACTGTTCACGCTGGTGAGCGTATGGGGATGCTCCTTGCCGAGCACCCGCTCGCTGGCCTCGAGCGCGCGCCTGTAGAGCGGCTCGGCTTGCGCGTAGCGGCCCTGGGCTTGGTACAGCCCCGCCAGATCGTTCACGCTGGTGAGCGTCTGGGGATGCTCCTTGCCGAGCACCCGCTCGCTGGCCTCCAGCGCGCGCCTGTAGAGCGGCTCGGCTTGCGCGTAGCGGCCCTGGACCCGGTACAGCCCCGCCAGATCGTTCACGCTGGCAAGCGTATCGGGATGCTCCTTGCCGAGCACCCGCTCCCTGTCCTCGAGCGCGCGCCTATAGAGCGGCTCGGCTTGCGCGTAGCGGCCCTGGACCCGGTACAGCACCGCCAGATTGTTCACGCTGGCAAGCGTATCGGGATGCTCCTTGCCGAGCACCCGCTCCCTGGCCTCAAGCGCGCGCCTATAGAGCGGCTCGGCTTGCGCGTAGCGGCCCTGGACCCGGTACAGCCCCGCCAGATCGTTCACGCTGGCAAGCGTATCGGGATGCTCCTTGCCGAGCACCCGCTCCCTGTCCTCGAGCGCACGCCGGTAGAGCGGCTCGGCTTGCGCGTAGCGGCCCTGGGCCCGGTACAGCCCCGCCAGACTGTTCACGCTGATGAGCGTATCGGGATGCTCCTTGCCGAGCACCCGCTCCCTGGCTTCGAGCGCGCGCGTCAAGAGCGGCTCGGCCTCGCCGTGGCGGCCCTGCGTCTCGTACAGCGCCGCCAGAACGTAACCATCCGGTGAAGGACGCGGTTATATTGCTTTCGCGCGAGGCTTTTTGGCGCGAGAACGGGCGAGATGCGAGACTTCGCGCGTAAGGTGTTCTGGTGAGGGAAAGAAGTCGGGCCACCACTCGGACAAGCTGGCGTACTCTTCATGTTTGGGGTTGGCCAAAACTTCGAGAGCTTCCATGTAGCCCCATGGACCGCCACAATCCTCCGGAGGGCAGTTGCCCTCGACATCGAGAAGAACAGGATAATCGACGCCGGCAGCGGCCGGTTCGACACGCTCGATTTTGATTGAGTGCTCCCAGCTGTCGCCGAAGTCGTAAAGGTACGTGAAGGATTTCGCTCCTGTGTCTTCGATGACATCCAGCAAAGTCACTTTGCGGGCATCGGCAGGTTGGTCAGGGTAATCCGGGTCCGGTATTCCAAACCCGCAGCCGAGGATTCTAAATTCATAAAGATGGCTGTTCGTCCATCCCATGGCGGCTTGCAAAATCATGTGAAGCCGATCGAGTTTGACGTTTATCGGCACCTCAAGACGACGCGCGACCGGCGGCTTGACGTCATCCAGAACAACCTTGATGCGAGCGATCGGCGCTTCCTTGGCCATGGCAGACTTTCCTGGTCGTTAAGACCTTCCAGTTCCAGGGCAGCAGCTCGTCGATGCGCTGTACGGATGCAAGGCAGGCGGGCCAGGACATCGGCCAGCCAAGCCTGCGGATCGATATCGTTCATCTTGGCGGTGACGATCAGGCTGTACATGGCGGCGGCCCTTTGCCCGCCGCGGTCGGAACCGGCGAACAGCCATGATTTTCTGCCGAGGGCTATGACGCGCAGCGCTCGTTCCGCCGCGTTGTTGCTCAGGCAGACCCGTCCGTCGCCGAGAAAGCGCGTGAAGCCGGCCAGCGCTTGAGCACGTAGTCCATAGCCTTGGCGAGATCGTTGCCGCGCGACAGCTTGGACGTTTTTCGCGCAGCCACGTTCGAGATCGGCGATCAACGGCGCGCTCAGTTCCTGCCGCACGGCGCGGCGCCGCTCGGCGCTGCGCCATTGATCGAGCGCTCGATCGCGAACAGCGCGTCGATGCGCCGGACCGCCTCCAGCGCCAGCGGCGAGATCGCGCCCGCCGTTTTCCCTTGCGCCTTTCGGCGGGCATTGGCGGCGATATCGGCCAGGACGAAGAACTGCCGGCGGGCATGTACCCAGCAACGCCGCCTCGATAGGCTCTGGCCGGCGTCGGCGTCGTACAGTATGTTATATCCGCCATAAGCGTCGGCCTGAAGGATACCGGCATAATCGGCCAGATGGCCGAACGGATGTTCCCGCTGCGGTCGCGCGAGTAATAGAACATCGCCGCCGGCGGTGCCTGCCCGCCAAACGGCCGGTCATCGCGGACATAAATCCAGCATCGCGCGAGAGCGGTCTTGCCCTTGGCCAGCACCGGCACGGTGCGTGTCGTCGCCATGCAGCCGCTCGGCGGCAAAGACATGGGCTTCGATCCGTGCGATCAGCGAGCGACAGCACACGCAGCAGGCGCCAACCTGGTCGGCCAGCGTCGACAGGCTAGTGGACGCCTTCCCTGGCATAGCGTTCCGCCTGGCGGTTCAGGGGCTGATGCTGGCCGATACTTCTCGAACAGGATCAGTGCCAGCAGGCTTGGACCGGCAAAGCCGCGGGAATCGCATGGAACGGCGCCGGGGCCTGGCTGATACTCTCGCAATCGCGACAAGTGAACTTCTCGCGCACCGTCTGCACGACTTTCCATTGACGGGGAACGGATCTCCAGCGTTTCGGTGACGTCTTCACCCAGCTTGACCAGACGGGCGCCTCCACAGCAGGCGCATGACGTCGGCCCCGGGATCACCACCCGCTCGCGCGGCAGATGTTCGGGAAAGGGTTTGCGCGCCTGCCGCTTGCGGATGAAAGCCTGACGTTCGTTGTCTTGCCTGAGCTGCCTTTTCGGCCGCCAGCTCGTCCTCGGTCGCCGTCGCCTCAAGATCTTCCAGTTGCAGTTCCAACTGGTTCAAGCAGCCGCTCCGATTTCTCCGAGCGCGGGCCAAACTTCTCTCGCTGCATTTTTGCAATGACAAGTTTCAGATGCGCGATCAGCGCCTGGTCATCGCTGCGCTGGGCGCGTTCCGTTGCCAGCGCGCTTGTGACGCCTTCAAGTTCAAGGGTAACGCTGGCGAGGTTGCCTTCGATGCCTGCCGCATGGACTTGTGCCGAGATCAGCGCGCTTTTCAGCGCATCAATATCGTTGGGAAGGTTGTTTGCAGCCGCCAATTCCATGCGCGAAGTGAATCATAACGCGCCCTGATTTGACTCTGCGCAAAATGCGTGTGCGGATAAAAAAGCAAGAATGCTGCGCGCGGTTTTATCCCGCCAGCGCCGGGCGGAACGTGTAGACCGGATTGCGCCAATCGATCCCCGACAGCATGTAATTGAGCTGCGCCCTGGCGTGATCGAGATCACGCCAGCGAACGGCGCGGGCCAGATAAAAGTCCCGCGTTCGAGCCGCTTCATGTACAGCGACATTCCGAGCCCGTCGTGCCAGATTATTTTCAGCTTGTCGCCGCGCGCGCCGCGAAACACGAACAGATCGCCCGCGTTCGGATTGCGGCCGAGCGTCTGCTGCACATGCAAGGCGAGACTGTTCATGCCTTTGCGCATGTCGGTCCGTCCCGTTGCAATCCAAACTTTGACATTGGCGGAAATGGGGATCATCAGCGCCGCACCAGCGCGCGAACAACCGCCGAAGCCAGGGCCGGTGGCATCGTCGCTGGAATACGAACCCTGTTTCCCTTCATCTCGATCTCAATTGCCGGAAGCCCCAGCATCGCTGGCGACAAGGACGGCGGGGCGGAACCCGGTTCCGGCGCCGTAATTGCCTGAACCGGAGACGCCGATGGCGAAATCGTAACCGGGCAGGCCGTTGGCGACGAGGCAAAAGAGGTGTGATCGCTTGCCACCACCACCTGCGCAAAGCCGTTTTCATGGGCCGCCTCCTTCTTCATCGCGCTGGAGCGCGGCGAAGGCGGATTTATCAACTGCTTGCGCCAGGTGTACAGTTGCCCCGTTGAAACATTCATCCGTTTGGCAACATGCACCGTTATGGCGCCGGGGGCAAAAGCCGCCTGCAAAATCGACACCTTTTCCTCATCCGTCCAGTGCCGAACCCGGCTTCCGCCGGTGATGATATCGACTTCTGGCATATCCACCCCCAGTCGTGATCGCTCGAAAGAGCGCTCGTGGAGCACTCTTTCGAGTGCTTCAGAGCGTCAACTGAATCACGATCTCTTTAACGGCGGAAGGTGGCCGCTGGCGTATGGATACGCCAGAACGTGCACGCTGTTGAGCGTCTGCGGATGCTCCTTGCCGAGCACCCGCTCGCTGGCCTCGAGCGCGCGCCGGTAGAGCGGCTCGGCTTGCGCGTAGCGGCCCTGGGCTTGATACAGCACCGCCAGATTGTTCACGCTGGCAAGCGTATCGGGATGCTCCTTGCCGAGCACCCGCTCATAGGCCTCGAGCGCGCGCCTGTAGAGCGGCTCGGCCTCGCCGTGACGGCCCTGGGCCCAGTACAGCGCCGCCAGATTGTTCACGCTGGTGAGCGTATGGGGATGCTCTTGGCCGAGCACCCGCTCATAGGCCTCGAGCGCGCGCCGGTAGAGCGGCTCGGCTTGCGCGTAGCGGCCCTGGGCTTGGTACAGCACCGCCAGATTGTTTACGCTGGTGAGCGTATCGGGATGCTCGTTGCCGAGCGCCCGCTCCCTGGCCTCAAGCGCGCGCCTAAAGAGCGGCTCGGCCTCGCCGTGGCGGCCCTGGGTCCAGTACAGCCCCGCCAGATCGTTCACGCTGGTGAGCGTATCGGGATGCTCCTTGCCGAGCACCCGCTCCGCAACGGCGAGGGCCTTCTCCGCGAGGACGGCCGCCTCCTTGTATTTGCCTTGGCCGTATAGCTGCACCGCTTGCTTGTTGAGGGCGGCCAAGTCCGCAGCCCCTTGCGCTGCCGCGCCCGTGGCAGCGGCCAGGGCCAGCATCGCAACCATGAGGACATTCGCCGCCAAGCGCCCCAGCCGTGCCCGCACCATCGATCCCTCCAGCAATGCGATGTATGTATTTCGCCGGTCTGCGCGGCCGGCGTGACATATTGATGGCGGCGATTGCGGATGGCTGGCGCCGGGTTTCTGCTCCCGGTTGGAGGAGACATTGGAGCACAATGGGAAGGACGGCAACTCTTGGCCGATTGCGCCAGTCAGGCGCGCCTCGCGAGATCGCCCGCTTCAAGAATCCGAAAGCCGCTGTGCTCAGGGTGGCAGGTTTTGAAGTCCGCCAAGTCGGCAGCCGGTCTGGTGCGCCAATACTTCGCAAATGGCCCATAGAGTGTAAAATTAGACGAAAGTCTAAAATGCTAGAGGCTAATTTATATGTCAGTCTGCTTCCCATAAGGATGGGCGAGGGAAGCGGCCGATGCGGTTCCTGGTGATGGTGGTGGGTTCAGGCGCGGCGCTGACGTTTGTGGTGGCGTCGGGCCTGATGAACTGGGTCTTCATGACCTCGCTCGGCAAGAGCGAATTCGAACAGCCAAATTCTCGGCGCGGTTAGCGTTGCGGTTTCTGCCTTTCTCGCGCTGATGCCGACGTTTCTGGTCTGGGCGTTCCGCGACCGGCGCATGGCGTACATGGCGCTCGGCGTGCCGTGTTCTTGGCCTTCGCTGCATTCTCTCTTTCCTCGGCCGTGGGCTTTGCCGCCAAGAACCGGGGCAGCATCGGCGAGGATCGCGCGCTCGCGGGTGAGCGGCTTCCGACCCTCCGGCATGAACTGCCGAAACCGAGGCGAAGCTGAAGGCGCTCGGTGCGCCAAGCCCTTGCGGCCGTCGTGGAAGGGCTGCTGCACGGGCTCGAGCAGGATCGCCGCTGGGCGTCGTCGAAGTAGTGCCGGGAGGCGACCGCGGATGCCTCGCGCTCGTTCTGCAAGGGCTATTTCGATCTGAAGGCCGAGGCGGCGCTCGCCGGCGAAGCCCGGCGCTACGAGGAACGCGCGCCGAACTCAGGAGCAGGCGCGCGGCCTCGAAGAGCAGGGCGCGGGCCGGCAGGGCGACAGCCAGGCAGCGGTGCTGGCGGGCATTCTCGGCTTGCAGACGGCGCGGGTCGAGCGCGGGTTGATGCTCTTTCTCGCGGTGCTGGTCGAGGTTGGTGCGGCCCTGGGACTGTATTTCGCGACCGGGCACGTGCGATCCGATCTCCGGCGACGGGGCAGGGGGGCGATGATCGAGGGCGGGACCTTGACGGTTCTGCCGCAAGGCAAGCCGCGCGCGGCGGTCAGACAGATCGCGCCGGCCACGCGCCGCGTGCCTCGGCTCAAACAATGGCTGCGCAATGAACTGGGACAGCAAAGGAAAGAAGAACCATGGGCTATGTGGTGCCGTTCATGAACAATAAGGGCGGTGTCGGAAAATCGGTGCTGGCGCGCGCCTATGCCGTGGAAGCAGCGCGGGCAGGGGCCTCGGTACTAATCGCCGATCTCGACGACGTGCAGCGAACCTCCAAGCGCTGGGCGGATCATCGCAAGCTGAATGGCTTGAAGCCGGATATCACGGTCAAGGTGGCCACGGCGCGCTATGCGCTCGATCTGACCGGCCGCGCTGACGTTCTGGTGATCGACACGCCGGGCTGGACGGATCGCGAGAGCCTCAAGATCGCGCACCGGGCCACGTTTTGCGTCGTCCCCTCGCGGGCCAATCGCATGGACGATCTGTCGGAGACGGTGCGGTTCCTGCATGTGCTGAAGGCCGAAGGGATCGAGGATTGGCGCTTCGGCGTGGCGTTGAATGCGCTCCGGGCCGCGTCGGCGGAGCAGGATGACCGCGATGCGCGGGCCTATCTCGGCGAAGTGGGGTACGAGGCGCTGCCAGGGTTCGTGCGCGACGAGAAGGCATACGAGATCGCGCTTTTGCAGGGCAAGGCAATCACGGAAACAAGCGAACAGAGCCTGAATGAGGAGGCGTTCGTGCTGGTGAACGGCATCGCCGGGGCGGTGCTGGAGGCCGACAGGCGCATCCACGAGGCTGAGATGGGGCGTAAGGGACCGGGACGTGGGCGCGGTAGAGGAGGACATGGGCGATGACGAAGAACAATTTCGGCAAGCTATCAGAAGAAGCAATGTTTGCGCACCCGCCGCTGTCCGCCGAGTTGAACATTCCAGGTTTGGGCGCGATCCGGGGCAGGGACGGGCGCAGCGCCCGGAGAACCGGCCGGACAGAGCAGTTCGCGACAGTGGTTTCGCGGGAATTCAAGGCGTGGATGAAAGCGCAGTCGAAGAAGGTTGGCAAATCGCAAGCCGCGCTGCTCGACGATATGCAGGCCGCGTACATCGAAAAACATGGGGAATAGCCATGCTGTCCATTTGGCGGCGGAAGCCGGAACCGGCGGCGGCGATCGAGCAGGGGCCTTCGGAGCCCATCCAGCGCAACTTCCAGCAGAACATCAAGGTCAGCGAGGATTGCTCAGCGGCATTCGCCGCGCTCGCCAGGGCGCTGGGGGTCAGCAAGGCCGCGCTTTTCGAGGACATGGTGGCTGAGCGGCTGGCCATGGCCGAGCGTCAAGGGGTGAAGTTGAAGATCGGGTAACGGAGCGGGCCATGCCCTCCAAGGCGTTCATTGCAGGGAGATTACCGGTGCGCCGCGGGCTCGATGAGAGCGAGGCGGCGGTTTATCTCTCATTCTCGCCAACCTTTTTCCGGAAGCTGGTGACGGAGGGCCACATGCCCCGGCCCCGGCTCGCCGGCAGCACGGCGCGTCTGGGATATCGAGGAGCTGGATCTCGCCTTCAAGGCGTTGCCGCGCGAGGGCGGCGATGGTGAGCCGATCTTCGTCGAGAATGGCGGAGCGGCAAATCCGTGGGATGACATTCTATCTTAATGGGCAAGGCAGCAGGGTGGCGAAGACATGACGTTGGTGAAGTTTCGATACGTCACAAAGGATCGGGATCGGCACGGCAATGTGCGGTTTTATTTTCGGCGCCCCGGTAAAAGTAAGGTCCGCCTCCGCGGGGTGCCGGGGTCGGACGAATTTGTCGATTCCTATCGGATGGCGGTTGGAGAGATTGGCTCGTGTAAGGCAAGCGCTCGAAAAAGCTTTGAGTGGCTTTGCGAGCGTTATTTCAAATCAGGGGATTTTGATGCGTTAGAGGAGAATACGCGGCGTAAAAAGCGCGCGGTCCTTGGCGAGATTTGCAACACTGCTGGCGGAAGCGGCCAACGGCTTGGCGAGGCTCCCTATGCGAGTCTTAAAAAGGTGCATGTTCGAAAAATTCGTGACCTGAAGGCGGCAACGCCGGAGGCCGCCAATCACCGCCTGAAGCAGATTTCGGCCCTTTATACATGGGCGATAAGAAATGACCTGGCTGCGATAAACCCGGCCGAAAAGGTTGAGAAGCTGGGCGGGGGATCGGAGGGTTTTTATACCTGGACCGAAGAGGATGTGGATACATTCGAGGCTTATTGGCCGGCCGGGTCGAGGCCGAGGCTTGCAATGTCGATCATGCTTTATCTCGGCGTCCGCCGGTCGGACGCGATTGTGATCGGGAAGAAGCATCAGAGCAGGGACGGCGGCTTTGTTTCGTTCGTACAGTTCAAGGGCCGGAAGAAATCTGCGGGCAAGCTTTTAACATTGCCAATTCTTCCAAGCCTTCGCGCCGTTCTGGATGCCAGCCCGCTTGGCCGCGACACCTGGCTGGAGACGGCCTATGGCCGGCCCTATACGAATGCGGGCTTCGGGAATGCCTTCAAGGATTGGTGCCGGGAAGCAGGCCTTCCGCGATGCACGGCTCACGGCCTTCGCAAAGCCGGCGCGGTCCGGGCAGCCGAGGCGGGGGCTAGCGAGCATGAACTCATGGCGATGTTTGGCTGGGAGGATGCCGACATGGCGAGGGTTTACACGCGCAAGGCGGCGCAAAAACGGCTCGCGCAAAGCGGCGCGGCGAAGCTCCTCCAATCGCACGAATTGTCCCACCCATTGTCCCACCATCAAAAAATAGGTGATAAATCAATACCTTGCGGTGTGAATGGAGGCCACGCCCGGAATCGAACCGGGGTGCGCGGATTTGCAGTCCGATGCGTCACCACTCCGCCACGTGGCCTTTGACACTCTCGTAGCATGATCGGCGGCGGATGAAAAGCGGCTTGGCGAGGTGCCAGCAACTCCAGAACGGGCATTTTTATAGGTGGGACGGGGCATTTGGGCTTTGAGGAAGATTTCGGAGGGATTTCGAAAGTGGCGAGGGAGACGGCGGTGGCTTCTCTGGCGGCTTGCCACGCCGGATCGAGGCAGTCGAGGATGGTGTGCCAAGCGATGGCCGGCAGATTGAAAGCGGCCAAAGCCATCGCCGGAATCTTTTTTTTGCCGCGGCCGAAGCTTGTCCCCGCGAAGGCGGGCATTATGCTCCAGTTCGTAGCCGTGATTTTTCATCACGTTGAAACTTTCGTTTTCGATCTTCCCGCGCGCCCGGCCACAGGCGGCGATGCCGGCAACGCTGTTCGATGCAACGGGCAAACAGGCACGCAGGCATTGGGGGCGCAATATTTTGTATGAGTTGAAATTATCCGTTCCGTCCCACGCGATCAGCGTCCGGTTGCCGAGCCTTTCAAAGGCTTTCTGCATCTCTGGCTTGCCGAGGTGCACGGCCAGCCGGTCAAAACAAGGCTGCGATTGCGATAATAAAGTTTGCAGTCAGCCCAACGTTTGGACAGGAGGCCGTAAGAGCGCTGAACTGTCCGCAGCTTTCAGCGCTCTTTTGGGGGAGGGGAAGTTTACCCCCGCGCGAAGCGGGCGAACTTCGCCTTGGGCGTATCGAGCGTGGCGGCGCCGAGGCGGCGGAGCTTGTCCTCCTCATAGGCCTGGAAGTTGCCGTCGAACCACTCGACATGGCCGTCGCCCTCGAACGCCAGGATATGCGTGGCGAGCCGGTCGAGGAAGAAGCGATCATGGCTGATCACCACGGCGCAGCCGGGGAAATCCTCCAGCGCCGAACTCGCCCGCCGCCGGGCTTGAACAGCAACGGCGTTATTTGATTAGAAAGTCATCGGGCGAGACGCCCGCCTGTTTCAAGATCGCCCGAAGAGTGCCTTCCGGCATGTCGCCAGGATGATTGGGGATGGTTGTGTATCTGAGCGTCAAAGGATTTCGCCAGATTTCATGCGACCCAGCACCTTGCCGGTGAAACTCAAACCCGAGCAGCTTCAGCCGCCGGAGGATTTCCCGATAATTGAAGCCCGCGAGCCTGCCCATCAGAACGCAAGCAGCATCGGGTAGTCAAATTCTTCCTTGGCCGGTGCGAGCGCTGCTCTCGCCACGTCCTCGCCCTGCGCTTCGATCAGCTTCTTTGCGATATCGCGGGCGATTTCGATTGTCTCGGCGATGGTGCGGCCTTGGGCCACCAAGCCTTGCACGTCGTCGGACGTGGCGAGATACACGCCCTCCGGCAGCTTCTCGATATGCAGATTGACGATGTGTTCCATGTCAGGAACATAACTCAATTGAGGTAACGTGGCGAGCCCACAACGCAGGCGATCCAGATCGAGAAATTCAGTGAGATCGCTGAAGCCGCCCGCACCGAACTCGCCTCCTCCGCGCTTGGATGGTAGGCCCTTATCGCTCCATGGCGCTCCTTTGCACCGCGTAGTTCGTTGCATGCCTATCCGGTTAAGACCCATACCCACTACATCTAGGGTGCTGCCATTCGCCCGAGTATAGCTCGGCATATGTCGGCGCGGTTGTATCTCCGGCGATGCCGAGCAGCGATCGGAAGGCGTTGAACGGGTAGAAGCGCCGGTTGAATCGGAAGGTGAACTCGTTGAGATGGGCTTGCAGATGCTTCGCGCTCACGCTGTGGTGAGTACCGTTGAGCCAAGACTTCAGGTTACTGAAGACGAGGTGGATGATCGGCATGAACTCCTCGGCCACTTCTGGGTCGCCGCATTCGGCAATGGCGTGATGGTCGTATCCCAGCTTGCGCAAGCCGTCGTAGCCGTTCCAGTCGTCGGTGATCACAAGCGATCCCGGCATGACGGCGCTCTTGACAAACCCGCCCAGGGCATCGGCGCTGCGGTCGGTGGCGATGGCGAGGCGAACACGACCGGCGTAGCGGCCGTCCTTCCTTTTGTCCTGTGCTGTGCCCGGTTCCCGATGGCGGACTTCAACGGCGGCAACCACCAGCGTCTTGTGGTGAACGCCTCGACCTTCACCGCGCGTTTTCCCGCCCACATAGACCTCGTCCACCTCGACGTGCCCATCAGCCTTGCCACCGATCCGGTCCTGGCCGGGGCGCACCATACCCGAGCGGAGCTTGTGCAGGATGCCGAAAGTGGCTTCGTAGCGCGACAAGCCAAGCTGGCGCTGGAACTGCACCGCCGACATGCCGGGCGTCTGGCTGGCGACGAGGTAGGCGGCCCAGAACCAGACGCTCAACGGCGTGTGGCTGCGCTCCATCACCGTGCCGACGGTTAATCCTGTATTCTTGCGGCATTTGCGGCAGCGCAGGACGCCAGGGTGGTTATCGAAACGGAACGGCTCTCCGCTGGTTCGACAGTGCGGGCAAATGAAACCGCTGTGCCAGCGGGCCTTTTCCAGATAGGCAGCGCAGGCCGCGTCGTCGGGGAAAAGTTGCTGGAACTCGGGAAGTGACTGCGGGAAGGGCAGACCGGCGTGGTCGAGAACATCCAAGGCGAACGCTCCATTATCCGCTTGATGCCCACACTGCGCCAACCGTTCTTGGGCGTCAAACGGATAAATCGAGGCCATGTTAGATCAAGATGTAGTGGGTATGGGTCTTAACCGGATAGGCATGGCTGAAACCATGCTGGCCGATAACGGTTACTTCAGCGAGGCTAACGTCGAGGCGTGCAATGCAGCCAAGATCGAGCCGTTGCTCGCCATGGGCCGGGACTCGCATCATCCATCCTTGCAGGAGCGCTTCGCCGGGGCTCCGCCCGCGCCGGAAAATCCAACGCCCGTCCAGACCATGGCTCATCGCCTGCAAACGCCCGAGGGCAAAAAACTCTACGCCCTGCGCAAATACATCCCCGAGCCGGTCTTCGGCATCGTTAAATCCGTACTCGGATTCCGTCAATTTCTGCTGCGCGGGCTGGACAAAGTCAAAGGCGAGTGGAGCATCGTGACCATGGCCTGGAACTTGAAGCGGATGTTTGTGCTGAAGGCGGCTGCATAAGGCTGGGCGCTGGCCCCGCGCCGATGGAGGCAGCCAGCGGGTTCCCCACGCGCCATCAGGAAAGCGTCCCACACCGCGAAAAACAGCAGCAAGAGGGCTTCAGAAACGCCATCCGGGACGCTACCTTAGCTGTGAGCCTCAGTCCGACAGGCTGCTAGGGCTCCCCTGGCAGGCGATTCCCCGGTCGCATTGACGCAGAACCCGAGTTGTTATAACGTTTGTAGTAACAGGAGGCGCCAATGCTGGCTTTGAAACTGACACAGATCGGGAATTCCCTCGGCTTTGTGCTGCCGAAAGAAGCGGCGGCTAAGCTCAAGGTCGAGAAGGGAGACACGGTGTTTCTCACCGAGGCCCCCGACGGATACCGGCTAACCCCCTACGATCCGACGTTCGACCGGCAGATGGCGGTTGCCGAGCGGATCATGAAGAAACGGCGGAACGTTCTCCGGGCACTGGCGAAGTAGTTCGCCGCCGATGACCTGGGAATGGCTCGAAGAAAGCGTCGTGATCGCGATTCACGACGCGCAGCTTGCCGAACACGGCGGCATCGGCGGCCTGCGCGACGAAGGGTTGCTGCATTCGGCCCTCGCCCGTCCGCAGAACCTGCTTGCGTATGGCGACGGTCCCGACGTTAGTGACTTGGCCGCTGCTTACGGCTTCGGCTTGGCACAAAACCACGCCTTCCTCGACGGCAACAAACGGACGGCGTTTGTCGCAATGGAAGCTTTTCTTGACTTGAATGGCTATGCCTTGGCCGCAGATGACCGCGACTGTATAGCCACCTTCGAACAACTCGCGGCCGGACAGATCGACGAGGCTGCCTTGGCCGCGTGGATCCGCACGAGGATCACTAGGGCAGGGTAAACCCAACAGTCGTGTAACCAGCCGCCAAACCGACTTTCTGTTCCGTTGCTACTCAGACCCCGTTTCATATCAACGGTATGCGCAACGATATGAGCTGTCCCCCCATCGTCCCCAATAGGGACGATCCTTCGCGGTTGTTGTGCTTGCGCTTTACCTGAACAGGTATAAACTGCTATCTTGCCCGGCAAGGAAAAGCCGCTCGAATGGATCGCGAGCAGCTACAAAGACCTGATGGCGTTGCCGCCGGATGTGCGGCGGCGTTTCGGTTACGCGCTGTCTTTGGCGCAGATAGGCGACCAGGACGACGCGGCCAAGGCACTCAAGGGCTTCGGCGGCGCCGGCGTGCTGGAGATCATCGAAGACGATGCTGGCGGTACGTATCGGGCGGTCTACACGGTCAAGTTTGCGAAAGCAGTGTTCGTCCTGCATTGTTTCCAAGGACACCACCACACACTACCCATCACCGTAAGTTTTCGGGATCGGCGACGATCCTGCGTCCGTCTCATCCGCTGGAAGGGCAGGCATTGTCCAT
>CAVUGF010000038.1:0-52189 GCA_963740975.1 uncultured Alphaproteobacteria bacterium
CCGGCGAAGCCCACAGCCACTACCGCCGGCAGCGCCAAAGCGAACGCCTTTGAAATATTTTCGATCTTTGTCATCGTACTCACCGAAACTCTGTTCCGGCCTATCTCTTCGGCGTGCGCCTGAGCGTCTGCGCCAGTTGGAATAATCGAAGCGCCTCGCGTTACCATTTGAAGAGCAGCCCCGTCTGCACGACGAGCTGATCTTCCATCGGAATGAACGACGGCGCCGAGATCGGGTGCTCGTAGGAGACCTCGCCGAACAACGGCGCCCTGCTCAGCCGCATACCGGCCGCGAAACCGCTCATCGCTCCGGATTGGAAGCCCTCTTTATTGTTCGGCAGGAACCCGCCCACGTCGAGGCCTTCGAACAATCCACTTGTGCGAAGGCGGACTTGAACTGGTCAGGCAGCCAGTAAGGCATGGTGTAGATCAACTCGTTGCGCGTGAAGGCGCCGCTGTTGCCGCTCAGGCTTTGCGTCTTAAAGCCGCGCACGGTGTAGAAGCCGCCAAGCGTCAGCTGCTCGGTAGAGTAGAGCTCGTCCGGCGAGTACTGGCCCGAGGCTTTGAAGCTGTAAGCGAGCTTGACATCCTTCAAGGCCCCATTGAGGCTGCTCAGGTCGAGCGGGCGGTAGAAGCTGACATCGCCCGCGACTTTGGTGAACTCGGCCTTGTAGCCCAGCCACGCGTTGGGGTCGCTGTCCTTCATAGAGCCGAACATCGGTACGCCGAACTGGCCATTGATGTCGCCGTCGAACAGGCCGCCGAAGATGCGGTGCGTGTGCGACAGCCGGATGCCCAGCACGTTTAGCTGGTGGCTCTGCGAGGGCAAGTACTCGCCCGCGATGTAGCTCTCGGTATCTTTCCAGTTGAGGAACGCATCGATCTTGGTCTTGCTGTCCTGGTCCCTGTGGATAACCCGTTCGATATCGGCCGTGGCATAGGTGCTGTTGCCGGTCGATGTGGGCGAACTGTTGGGCAGGTGCATGACCGACTTATAGTCGAAGTAGCTTCCGGAAAGCATGAGGGTCCAGTAGCCGTAAGGTACGGACACGCTGGCCGTATATTGGTCGGACCCTATCGTGGGACCGTAGATCGGAGAGCTGGATTTATAGCTCAAAGCCCAGCTATCGTAGAGCCCAAGCACGTCGCCCGCGGCGATGGTTGTGCCAAGCTGCCACTCGCCAGTGGTCTTCAGGCCCAGATTATCCATTGTGGTGGTGACGAGCGGCAGGAAGGGATGCTTCGTGTCGACCACGATCTTGGATTGGCCCTCGCCGTCGCCGGGCTTCACGGCGATTTTGGCCTCGAAGCCAGGCAGCCGGTTGATCTGGTCGAGGCCCTGCTCGACATCGCGGATGTAAAGGCGCTCGCCGACGAGGAACGGAAAGGCTGTGTCGAGGCCGGCGCGTTCCTTGCCGCCGTCGGTCAGCGTCACGCTTTGCGTGCGCCCTTCGATGACCTTCACCCGGAGCGTGCCCTTTGAGAGGTCCTGCTCCGGCGTAAAGACGCGCGTCGTGGGGTAGCCTTCCGAGACGTAAACGTTGGTAACCGTGCGCACGACCGTGAGAATGTCCACGATGGTCATGCATTTGCCGGCGAACTTCTCGTCTACTTCCTGCTTGACGCCTTCCTTCAGGTGCTCGGCCCCCTCGAAGGCGAACCTGCGCACCGCAATGCAGTGCGCCGCCTGCGCCGGGGCTGGGGCCTCGGGCGCTGCCTGCTGGGCCGGCGCCTGGGCCTGGGGCTGGCGCTGCCTTTCAAGCTCGTCGCGGCGCGCTTGCTCTTGCTGCTGCACAATCTGGCGCTGCTGCTGCATGATATTGTTGATATCCGGCGGCACCTGCGGCGCCGGCGCCTGCTGCGCATCCGCGTGCTGCGCTGCGCTTAAGACAAGGCCGAGCCCAATAGCGCAAGGCGCCACAAGCAGACGCCCAATCCCGCCCCAAATGCCAGCTGGCCGCATGGCCAGTGTAAACCCTGCACAGATACGCATGAAACAATCCCACCCGCCCGTTTTTACGCGGAGCACAAAGACAAAACTTCCCGTTTACCGGGAAACGTCTTGCACGCGGCCCCAATATCCTCTGCCTTTGCAGGCTGATACCTACATACCTACGATTTTGTGAAGCGCGTTGTGCCGCGCATCCCCCAGAATACAGCCCTGCTACACCAATCCTTAAGTCACCCGACCATACGGTTGGTGTATTCTTGCTGTGCTACCTGCCCGTGTATCTCCTTGCTTGTAGTTGTACATAACAATTACTCGCAACTTTAGAGTTAATAGCGATAATAATTTCTAATTACGGTACAAATGCTCGACGCGCAATAGCTTATTCTAAGCTGCAATGACGGGGCATTCGCCGCCGCGACTGCGCACGGATGGCGGATTCATGAATATAAAACAATTGGTTATAAGGGAGCAGCGACAGGCCGGATAGCGGCCGGGTAGAATTTGACAGGGCGCATGCTTACTTGCTAAGCGTGTCTTTTAAGCACCTAGCTTTGGTCAAGACTGGGAGAGTTTCGCAATGCGTATCCTTGCAGCCGCAGCCGTTTTGCTCGGCTTGGGCGTCCTGCTACCCGCTGCATCCGCTGAGCCGCGTGTCCAGTCGGAGCGCTTCGACGATTGGTTTTACCGCTGCGTTACTCCCGAAGCGAGCAAGGAGCAGCCCCGGCCCAAACCTCAATGCGAGGTCGTGCAAATCGCGCAAACCAAGCAGGGCAAGGGGACGGTCAACCTGCTGACCCTCTCCGTTTCCGAAACCGTTCACGATAAAAAGAAGAACGCAGTCCTTACCGTCCTTGCACCGCAGAACGTCCATTTGCCCAGCGGACTGGGCCTCTCCATCGGCGAGCAAAGCAAGGTTACCCTGCATTACCGCAACTGCAATAATGCGGGCTGCTGGATTCAGCACGTTATAGACGGCAAGTCGCTTGAGGCCCTCAAATCGAACGAAGCCGCCTTCGCAAACATCCATCTTATCAACGGCCAGAACCTCAATATCAAATTCTCCCTCAAAGGCTTCAAGGAAGCCCTCAAAGCCCTCGAAGTCGGAGAAGCACCAAAAGAAATCCTGATGGCTGCCGCGGCCTACTCCGCTGGAAAATACTTCTCCTCCACGATAGCGGAAGCGAACAGCGCGTTGATCTCCCGCTTCAGCTCCGACCGCTTGTCGTTCTCCTTATAAACGCTGCGGGCCAGTTCGATAAACGACGGCCCGAAATCGCCCTGGCGCTCGCAGCGGCGGATGGCGTCCTCGATGTCCCACAGCGCGGAGTTCGTCCGCTTGAGATCGGTGGTGAGGCGGTCGAGGCCGGCGCGGGAAAGCCCGTGGCTTCGCTTGAGATCCTGCAAGAGCGCCAGCTCGCGTTCCACATTCGCGCGTTTGCCGGCATCGGGAATGCGCTCAGCCTTGATTTCGAGGATGGCGATTTTGTCAAACAGCTCGCCGACCGCCGCCGGAATTTCCAGCGGCGCCATTCGGCGGGCCGGCAATGGCTTCCACGGCCTGCGCGATATCGGCGAAAACGCCGCCCCAGTCGCCTCTTGTGTGCTGGCGGAACAGGCGGGCGGTGGGATACCAGGGGGAGTCGGGGCGGTCCAACTGCCAGCGCCATTCGGGGATGCGCTTCAAGGCGGCGAATAGCGGCCGGCCCATGGCGCCTGCCAGATGCGCGATCGAGGTATCGACCGAAACGATCAGATCGAGGTTCGCCATCACGGCGGCGGTGTCCACGAAGGCGCTGGGGCCAGCGTCGAAGTCCTCGCCCAGGGTTTCAACCGTCACGCAGCAGCCTGCGAGCTGGTCCGTTCCGAAGCCCTTCTGAAGGCTGATCAGACGCACATTAGGGATCGCGGCCAGCGGTGCGAAAGCCTCCAGCGGCGCCGGCCGCGATATATCGACCTTGGGATCTGGGTCGCCCTGCCATGCGATGCCGATCTTGAAGCCGCTTCCCAGCCGCTCCCGCCATTTCGCAATCAGGGCCGGATCGGCCTCGATGTAGGGTACCTGTCCTGGAATCGTATCGCTGCGGGTCTTGAACAGGCGCGGAAGACTGAAAAGATACACCTGGTAATCGAAGCGCTCGTCAGGGTCCGTGCCGGCGACGGTCCGCGCGCCGCGCACGCTCTTCATCAGATCCACCAAGCGGGGGCGGCATTTGAACGTGACCTTCGCTCCCAATTCCGCCAGCATCGGAAGATAGCGCGCGATCATGAAGAGGTCGCCATGGCCGGCCTCGTCCAGCACGAGCACCTTCTTGCCTGCGACGGGCTCTCCATTCCAAGCCGGCCAAACCGTCGCGGCGTCCGCCTTGCATAGGTTGCCCCAAAGCTTGCGGTATTCGAAGCCCTCCCAGCCCTTTTTGAAATCGCCAAGCAGCAAGTGCAGGGCGCCCAGATTGGAGCGGCCTTCCACAAGCTCCGGGTTCAGCGTCAGCGAGCGCTCGAAATCGGCCATGGCCTCGCCGAAGCGGCCAAGCTCCTGCAACGCCAGCCCCCGGCCGGTGTAAGCCGTTGCGCAAGCGGGATCGGCGTCTAGAGCGGCGTTGAAATACCGCAGCGCCTCTTCAAGCCGCGCATATTTGAATTCGATGATGCCGAGGCCCAGCATGGCCTGCACGGAGCGTGGATTTTGCGCCAGCGCCTCGCCAAGCGCCGCAGCCGCCTCCGGAAAGCGCCCGAGCTGGCGCAGCGTCTCGCCTTTGTTGCAAAGCGCGCCCAAATCGCCCGGCTTCAGCGCCAACGCCTTGCCAAACGCGGCCAGAGCTTCCGCCGGGCGGGAGAGCGAATAGAGAATATTGCCGCGTAAGAACCAGGCGTCGAAGTCTGCCGGGGCCTTGTCGCAAACGGCTAGTGCCTCCTCCGGCCGGCCGAGCTTTTGCAGCGCGGCGGCCACGCCGTAAAGCGCCTTGCCGTAGTGGGGATCGCACTCGAGCGCTTTATCGAAATACTCGCAAGCCGCGGCGTGCTCGCCTCGCGTGGCCAGGATCGCCCCGCAATTGTACCAGGCCGTGGCATCCTTGGGCTCGGCGGAAGCAAGCGCGCGGTAAGCCTCGAACGCCTCCCCGGCACGGCCGAGGTCGTGCAGGATAGCGGCCTTGCCAGCCAGCCCGGCGGCCGGCTTCAAGGAAGCGAGCGCATCGTAAGCAGAGAGAGCCTCTTCGAGCCGCCCCGCGCGCTGCAAGAGGCGCGCGCGAGCCTCGATGGCATCCCCGAAGCTGGGCTTCAGCGCCAGCGCCCGGTCGTAGAACGGCAAAGCGGCGGCGTCCTGGCCGAGATTGACGTGGATCAGCCCTGCCAGATAACAGGCAAAGCTGTCGCTGCCGGTGATCTCCGGACGGGCGGTGAGGCGTTGCAAGGCTTGCTTGTTATAGCCAGCTTGCAGAAGCGCCAGCACTTGCCCAAGAATATGTTGCTGGTCTGGCCTTGAATGGCCAGCACGACGTTTTGCGGAACTGCGGTGCATCGAACCCTCGAAATACGCTTCTGGCTCGAAATAAACCGCAGCAGTCTCGCCTGGGGCTTACCGGCTATTGGAAAGAAATGCTTTCCAGGAAAGCCGGCAATGCAACGCTGGCAGATCGAAGTCCGTTCAGGAAGGACTGCTATACTGCTAAAATGTCGCGGAGCACGCCCGCCTCGTATCACCTTGAGCTTTACCGCTACTGGCTAGCCAAGCGGGGCAGCCGGTCCATGCCGCCGCGAAGCAGCATCGATCCCGCCGAAATTCCCGCACTCCTGCCCTATCTCGGCATTATCGAAAAGGCCGGCGGCGAACTCCGCTACCGGCTGATCGGAACCGCGATGGCGCAGCAGCTTGGCTGCGATGTGACCGGAGGCGTTGTCGGCTCCTATCTCCAGGCCGGCAAGGCGCTGCGCGCGACCGTCGAGCTTGTCTGCACATCCGCCAGCCCCGCTTTCAACACCGGCACCTACGAGTTCGAGCCTGGCCTCGTCCACCGCAGCTCTGTGCTGCTGCTGCCGCTTTCCGAAGACAGCATTTCGGTGAATATGGTTGTCTTCCTCCGGATTGTCCGCTTCCACCCTTATGGGTGGGCCAGCCGGGATTGGCTGAGGACCGCTCCCGTCCGGATCGGCGAACCCGTCCTCATCCCGGACATCGAACACCTCGAAACGATTGTCGCCGAATGGGAATGAGCCTGCCCGGCGGACAAGTACACTCCGCAGGAAATCCTGTAAGCGCTCGCCGGCAAGCGGGTTAGGATTTCCCGCTGGCTGTACTAGCCTGTCTCAGGCGGCTGAGGATACCAACTGAAGCCTATCGGAAAGAAAGGCTTTCCTGGACGCGGACAATGGAAAGCGTGTTGTTCAAAGACCCTTTATCGGCGTTTGTTATACTTATAAAATGTCTCTGATTGCGCTCGCCTCGTACCACCTCGATCTCTACCGCTACTGGCTGGCGAAGCGTGGCGGCCGGACCATGCCGGCACGGCGCGATATCGATCCCACCGAAATTCCGCCGCTTCTGCCTTATCTTGGCATTATCGAACATGCCGATGGCGAGCTTCGCTACCGGCTGATCGGTACAGCTCTTGGACAGCAGCTCGGGCGCGATGTGACTGGGGGCACTGTCGGCTCTTATCTCCGGTTCGCCCCTGGCCTGCGCGCTACTGTCGAACTGGTCTGCACGGCTACCCGGCCCGTCTTTAACACCGGCAGGCTGGGACCCGGCCTCGGGCACAACATTTCCGGGCTGCTGCTGCCTCTCTCCGAAGATGGCGCAGCCGTAAATTTCATTGTTTTTCTTTACCTTACCCACTTCCAGCCCTATGGCTGGGCCAGCCGGGACTGGTTGTGGACCGCGCACATCAGCGTCGGCGAGCCCGCCATCGTCGAGGACGCCGCACACCTTGAGAAGCTCGTTGCCGATTGGCAACAGGCTTGCTTTGCCTCGGCGGGCACCGCATAGGCACTTCATAAGCGCTACCCGATGCCAAGTTTAGGGCATTCTCGAAGCTCGCGCCCCTCATCCTGTCCTTCTCCTCATGGGAGAAGGGACCCCTAAATCAACTGCAGCAGGTATAACGGCGTTCCCTCTCCCATGGGGAAGGAGACAGGGTGAGGGGAGTTGCCCTCCGTACAAGGCACCATCGAGCCCTAGCGCAGCAGCCCGCCGATGGCGGCGTCGATGCCGTCGAGCGTGAGCGGGAACATGCGGTGTTCCATGATCTGCTGGATGAGCCTCACCGACTGCGTATGCTCCCAATAGCGCCCGGCCAGCGGGTTTAGCCAGACGGCGTGTTTGTAGATGTTGAGCACCCGCTGCAACCAGACCTGCCCCGCCTCCTCGTTCCAATGCTCGACGGAGCCGCCGGGGGTCAGGATCTCGTAGGGGCTCATCGAGGCGTCGCCCACGAAAATCACCTTGTAATCCGCTGGATAGGTATTCATCAGCTCGCTGGTGGGCATGCGCTCCTCGAAGCGCCGGCCGTTTTTCCGCCAGACGTTCTCGTACAGGCAATTATGGAAATAATAATAATCCATATGCTTGAACTCGGAGCGCGCGGCCGAAAACAGCTCCTCGCATTCGCGGATGTGGCAGTCCATGGAGCCGCCCACATCGAAGAAGAGCAGCACCTTCACCGTGTTGCGCCGCTCGGGGCGAAAGGCGATGTCGAGATAGCCCTTGTGCGCCGTGCCCTTGACGGTGTTGTCCAGGTCCAGTTCGTCCGCGGCGCCGGTGCGCGCGAACTTCCGCAGGCGGCGCAGCGCCAGCTTGATATTGCGCGTGCCAAGCTCGACCCCGCCGTCGAGGTCCTTGTAATCGCGGCGGTCCCAGACCTTCACCGCGCGGAAATTGCGGTTCCCCTGCTGCCCGATGCGCACGCCTTCCGGGTTATAGCCATAAGCGCCGTATGGCGAGGTGCCGCCCGTGCCTATCCATTTCGAGCCGCCTTCGTGCCGGCCCTGCTGCTCGGCGAGGCGCTTTTTCAGCTCCTCCATGATCTTCTCCCAGCCGCCCAGCGCCAGGATCTGCGCCTTCTCCTCCCCGGTGAACAGGCGCTCGGCCAACGCACGCAGCCACTCTTCCGGAATATCGGCCGCGATGCCCGCCGCGACGCTTTCGAGGCCCTTGAAGACGTGGCCGAAAACGCGGTCGAACTTGTCGAGATGGCGCTCGTCCTTCACGAGCGAGGCGCGGGAGAGATAATAGAAATCGCCGATGCGCTGGCCGGCAATCCCCGCGTCCACAGCGTTCAGGAAGTCCAGATATTCCTTCACGCTCACTGGGATGCCCGATTTCTTCAGCTCGTAGAAGAAGTTGAGGAACACCGGAATTACCTACCCGTTCTCGCAGCAGCTACACTCATCGCCGGACCAAGCCTCCCGGCCCTCCTTGACCAAGAGCCATACGACTGCCAGCGATCCCACTCCATCGATCCACCATACCCCAAAGATCCATTGAGCGCCGAGGCTAATGACAACCACGAAAGACAGCCAGCCGCAGGTCACTGCTTCCATCGCGTCCGCCCTAAGCGCCCGGCTGCCGAGCTGATCCGCCACCGCGATTTTGCGATAGGCGAGGTAGCGCATGGCTGGGATCGCGGCCAGCGCAACGATGAAGCCCGGCCAGGAAAACTCCGGGCGGCTGCCCTCCGCAAGACCCCACAGGGCCGTTATCGAGACATAGGCGGCCAATATGAGTAGCAGCGCACCCGCGATCCGGCTGGCCGAGCGCTCCGCATCCTCTGTGAACCGCCGGCGATTGAGCTCGGCGGACAGGCGCCAGAGTAACACACCGGCGGAGACCAGTTCGATCACGCTGTCCAGGCCAAAAGCGGTCAGAACAACGCTACCGGACGCAAACCCGGCGGCGATGGCTACCGCAGCCTCAACGATCATCCAGCCGATCGTCAGCCATTCAAGCCGCAACGCCTCGCGCAACAGGAGAGAGCGATCCCCGGATAATTCCGGCTGGACCGGTGAACAACACTCTCCAGCGCATTCTTTAATGGTCGTATCCGTTTTCATCAGCCCGGCCCCCCGCTATGTTTAGGAAATGTTGGGCCAGGATCGCAAGGCGCAATGCCTAATGGAGGAAATTGGACCTCACCGGGTTTTAAAGAGACCGAACCGCCACTTTTTGGGGGTCCCGCCGGCTTCCGGCTGACCGCCACGATCCGCGGCCGGGGCTTCCGTTTCGGGGGAAACGGTCGAAAGTCTCTCAAGCAGCGAGCCGGACCGTTCGCCCCGGCCTGCCATGGACGCCCGGCCGTCCGCTTCCTCGCGATCCTTGCGGCCGTCCGCGGAAGCGGCGCGCTGCTTGGCCTGCTTGCGCCCTTTCGGCTTCGCCCCCGCCTTTTGCGCCGGCTTCTCCTCCGCGGGCGCCGGCTCCCCCGTAAGGAGGTCGCGCAACCGGACTTCGTCTTCCTCCGGCTCCGCTGCCACGCTTCGAGCCTTGCGCCGGCGCAAAGCTGCGGGGCGCGCCTGACCGTAATTGCCACCGGCATAGGATGAAGCCGGCATCAAGAGTACCCTGAGCGGCTCCTCCTCCGGCTCTTGCTCCTCCGGCTCGGGCGCCGCCGCACGGATCGGAGCAAGCTGCTTGTGCTCGGGCGGGGTGATCTTGGCCTGCACGAATTGAAGCCCCGCGATCAAATAGGCGATGCCGACGACAACGGCTTGCCGCGTCCAATGGATGGCGCTGTTGGAGGTGTCGCGGAACTGTTCGGCGCGCCGCTCCAGCTCAAGCCGCGCGAGGAACTGCTTGCCCTTTTCCGAGATTTCCGGAGCGCGCGCCAGAAGCTCGGCATAGCGCGCGCGAAGCTCCTGCGCTTCCAGCACGAACTCGTAATGGCGCTTGAGCGACTGCCCGCCCTGCCGGGCGAGGCCGCCCGCGCGCTCGAAGGCGCTCGCGAACTGGCCCGGCATGGTGGTGCGCGCCCGGCGCAGCTCTTCCGCGGCGGCCTTCAGACCCTTCGAGGTTACGACGCGCGCGAGGTTCTGGGCGGTTGCCGCCGCGTCGCCTAGCACGCTGCGGATTTCGCTCAGGCCCATGGCGGTAGCCTTGAGCAGGCCCAGCGGGATTTCGACGAACTCGCGCGCTGTCGGGAAGCGGCTCTTCTCAAGCTCCGTCGCGATGGCGCGCTCCACCTCGGCCCTAAAGGTGAGCGCTTCCTCCTGCGCGATAGCGAGCCGCAGTTCCACCGGATCGCCAGCGGCGGCAGGGCCATCGTTGAACAGGAGTGCGCGCGCCTCGGCCTGGAAGGCCTCGAACGCCTTGGCGTCGGCGAATTCTGGGCCAAGCTCCTGGATGCCCTCCATCAGGAAGATTTCCGATGCCGCCCAGAAATCCCGCCTGATTTGCAGGATCTCCGCAAGCGCGAGTACGTCCGGCACCTCGAACGTCGCCTGGAGCCTCTTCTTAGCGGCGTTCACGCGCTCGAAATAGTCGCTCTGCGTCTCGATTGAGTTTAGCAGGCCGCGCACATCGGCCCTAAGCGTTTCCTCGGGCTGGGTTCGATTATAGCGATAGTTGCCCTCGGCCGTGGCAACGGCGGAACTGCGCGTCCGGATGGTGGAAAAGACTGGGGCGGCCTCGTCCATGAGGCCAAGCGCATCTTCGAGCAACCGCTCCTGCCGCGAGCCGTCGCGGCGGCGGAAAACCCGGTAGGCAAGCCACAGCAGGAAGCTGACGCTCAGCCAGAGCGCCATCACCGCCGCCACGGATGAAAATATCTTCATCGGCACGCCCCCCCACTGCGGCGGCGCAGGCTTTCTCCTACCGGTCCTTCTTGTCCCGCGCCGCTCCTATTCGCTGCACCTCGTCCGGTGCACCGAAGTGAGAGAAGTAGCGCGTGTCGATGGCCGACACCGGCAGGACGATCAGCACATCCGTCGTTCCAAACTGTTTGTCTATAACGGCGCCGTCGCCAGTGAAAGCCCCAAGCCGCAAATATCCCTTGATAAGGGGCGGCATCCCCTTCAGCGCCTCCTTTGGGTTCACCTGCTCCTTGGGCATCATGTTCATGTCCACCTTGAGGTTCGGGTGCGCGGACACGAGCCATCCCTCCGGGGCGCGTGCGTAATGGTGCAGGAAGCTCAGGGCGAGCGCGTGCTCCTTGGGGTCCGTGCCGGGAAGCTCGCGCAGCCCAGCATGACATCGGCGCCCTGCTCGCGGATATAGGTCCAAAGCCCCTGCCACAAAAGCTCGACCGTGCGCTTGTTGCGGTAAGGCTTCAATACGCAGGAGCGGCCGAGTTCCATGAAGCGATGGGTATCGCGCTTGGCCGCGATGAGCGGGGCGATGTCGTATTCGCCCTGTGTATAGAAGCCATCTTCCTTCTCGGCAACCTCCTGCGAAAGCACGCGGTAGGTGCCAACCACCCTGGCGCGCTTGAGCCACGGGCGCCGTCCCGAGCGCTCGACGGATTTGTCGATCACCAGGAGATGATCGCACATGGCATCGTATTTGTCCTCGTCGCGTTTCTTGTTCAGCGTTCTGGCCGTGGGGACGGCGGACATCTCGCCATAGAAGACTTCAAAGCGCAGACGCTGCGCCTTCTTGATATCGGCGCCCGAGCGCGCAAGCCGGACTTCGAGGCTGCCCATCCGGCCGTAGACCTTGGGCGGCTTCCGGAGCGGAAAAAGCGGGAAGCGCCGCTTTCTCCTCGCCGTTTTCGCCGCCGCCCGCAGGAGTGCCATCGGCTTTGCCCGCAGAGCCTTGAACCCGCCCGCGGGCTTCTTGAAACGAAAGCGCATACAACCTCTAATCCTCTACCATGGCGCTCCTCGCGCTACCATGGCGGCCCCTTAAGGCCAAGGCCGACTTTAGACATGAATCCCGTCATCAGCCACAAGAATATTACGGGATTAATACAGTGCCGCAAGGGGCATGGCGGCGTGTGTGCCTAGAAGCCGCGCACCGTCCTTGACGGGCTGGGCGCTGGTGGCGCCGCCGCTGAGCCGGCGCCCACGCCGGTATCCAGGTAAGCTCCCCCGTGCCGGGATGGAGCGTATCGCTGCGAGCTTCGCCGGATAGAGCCTGGCGTCTCTTCCACCAGAAGAAAGTTCGCTGGGTTCAGTACACCCGCGCCTTGGGCTCGATGTACTGCACCTCGTTCGTGAGCGTATGCGCATGAACGGGGCGGTAATCGAGGTAGACGGCCTTCTTCTCCACATCGGCCCAGGACAGCGTGTGCTTCATCCAGTTCGCGTCGTCGCGATGGGGGAAGTCCTCGCGGGCATGCGCGCCACGGCTTTCCTGCCGGGCATAGGCGCCGTGCATCGTAACAGCCGCCAGCGTAATCAGGTTGTCGAACTCCAGCGATTCGACGAGGTCGCTGTTCCAGATCAGCGAGCGGTCGGTCACGCGGATATCGCTTTCCGCTTCCCAGACCTGCTGGATCAGGCGGCAGCCTTCCTCAAGCACCTGGGCGTTGCGGAACACCGCGCAGTTGTTCTGCATGGCGTGCTGCATACGGTTGCGCAGCTCCGCCGTGGACGTACTGCCGTTGGCGTAGCGCAGGCGGTCGAGGCGGGCAACGGCCTCCTCGCCGGCATCCGGCGGCAGATTGGGCTGCGAGGCGCTCGCTTCGATGGTTTGCGCGCAGCGATGGCCCGCCGCCCGGCCGAACACCACGAGGTCGATCAGCGAGTTCGAGCCCAGGCGGTTGGCGCCGTGCACGCTCGCGCAGGACGCCTCGCCCAGCGCCATCAGGCCGGGCACGGTCGCGTCGAAATCGTCGCGCCTCGGGTTCAGCGCCTCGCTCAGATAGTTCGTCGGGATGCCGCCCATGTTGTAGTGGACCGTGGGCAGGATCGGGATCGGCTGCCGGCGCAGATCGACGCCCGCGAAGATGTGCGCGCTCTCGGTGATGCCAGGCAGGCGCTCGGCCAGGATCTTCGGGTCCAGGTGGTCGAGGTGAAGATAGATGTGATCTTTCTTCGGCCCCACGCCGCGGCCCTCGCGGATCTCGACCGTAATGGCGCGGGAAACCACGTCGCGGCTGGCAAGGTCCTTCGCGTGCGGCGCATAGCGCTCCATGAAGCGCTCGCCCTCGGAATTGGTGAGGTAGCCGCCTTCGCCGCGCGCGCCCTCGGTGATGAGCACCCCGGCACCGTAAACGCCGGTGGGATGGAACTGCACGAACTCCATATCCTGAAGCGGCAGGCCCGCCCGCAGCACAAGCGCATTGCCATCGCCCGTGCAGGTGTGCGCGCCGGTGCAGGAGAAATAGATGCGCCCATAGCCGCCAGTCGCGACAATGGTCTTCTTGGCACGGAAGCGGTGGATGCTGCCGTCTTCGAGGTTCAGAGCCACGACGCCGCGGCACACGCCCTCGTCCATGATGAGGTCGAGCGCGAAATATTCGACGAAGAACTCGGCCGAATGGCGCAGCGACTGGCCGTACAGCGTGTGCAGCATGGCGTGGCCGGTGCGGTCGGCGGCGGCGCAGGTGCGCTGGGCCGGCGGGCCTTCGCCGAAATCGGTGGTCATGCCGCCGAACGGGCGCTGGTAGATGCGGCCGTCCTCGGTGCGGCTGAAGGGCATGCCGTAGTGTTCAAGCTCGTAGACTGCGGCGGGCGCGTTCCGGCACAGATACTCAATGGCGTCCTGGTCGCCGAGCCAGTCCGAGCCCTTGACGGTGTCGTACATGTGCCAGCGCCAGTCGTCGCGGCCCATATTGCCGAGTGCCGCGGCGATGCCGCCCTGCGCCGCCACCGTGTGCGAGCGCGTCGGGAATACCTTGGTGATGCAGGCGGTCTTGAGCCCGGCCTCCGCGCAGCCGAGCGTCGCGCGCAGGCCAGCACCGCCCGCCCCGACCACAACCACGTCGAAGATATGGTCGATGAAGGGGTAGGCCCTGCCGCCGGCGTTAAAAACGGGAAGTACCCCGGCGCTGGTATGGCGCGGTTTTGCACGTTCAGGCATCGGCTAGACCCCGAGATAAAGCTTGATTACGGCGAGGAAAATGGCCGCGCCCACAGAGAGGGAGAAGAACGTGTTCAGAAGCAGGAACAACACCTTGCCGCCGCCATGGACATAGTCCTCGATGATCACCTGCATTCCAATCCGCATGTGGATGCTGGCAGAGATCGCAAGCAGAATGCCCAGGATGGCAGCCCATGGCTGGGAGAAGAACTCCTTGACCTCCGCACGGGAGGCGCCAACGAGGTGCAGAGCCGCATAGATCAAGAAGGCGATCAGAACGATATTCGCCGCGCTGGTGACGCGCTGCACAATGAAGTGCTCCGTCCCGCCTCTGGCCGAGCCGAGCCCGCGGACCTTTTTGAGAGGAGTGCGCAAAGCTGTCATATGAGTTTCCCCCAATAGGAGACGGCCACCATCCAGATCGCGGCGGTAATCGCGAGCGAAAGGATGATGCTCAGCCAGGAAAGCAGCTTCACGCTTTCTTTGCTGAAGCCGTGGATCGTGTCCCAGATGAAGTGCCGGATGCCGCCAAGCAGGTGGTGAATGACAGACCAGCTAAAACCGAATAGCACGATCAGGCCGACGGGCGTGGCCAAAAGCCCGCTTACCCAATCGAACCAGGCATCGCTGGTGGCCGCGGCAAGAAGCCATGCCGCCAGGAGCGCGCTGCCGAAGTAGTTGGCCGTGCCGGTCATGCGATGCAGGATCGACATCATCATGTTCGCGTAGGGCCGGAAAATCGAGAGATGGGGAGAGAGAGGGCGCGCTATGGGCCGGGCGCCTGGCCCCGCCGCGTCCTGCTTCGCGTTCGCCATGATTCAATCCCTCTTAATGCGGGGTGCAATTGCACTTAACGATTCTTACCGCAGTGCAGCAAGGGCTTCAATAACAATCCGGTTGACGGAGACATACGCAAAAAGGCGAAGGCAGGCCGGGCGCCGCGTTGCGGGCGTGACCGTGGGTCGAGGGCCGCACGCAAAAATGGGCGGATCGGGGCCGGGAGCGGAAAGTCCCGCAATGTGCATATGTAGTTTGTTGGACTCTCGCAATCGGGTCCGGCCCCGAAAGTGAAAAAGATCGCGGTGGTAATGGCCCAGCTGTTAAGTGGCCGGGGAGATGCGCCGGCCTTGCCCTGCCCTCAACTGGCAACCTGCGCCGCCAGCGCCGTTTCAATCTTCGCCAGCGCCGGGTCGAGCGCCACGGCGGCCAGGCGCGTGTCGTTCGATGTCGCGGTCAGCGCCATTCTCTGGCCGTGCGTCGTGAACAGGCGGCACAGCGTGGTCGAGTTCGGCAGCGTCGCGCACCACAACGGCCAACGCGCCGCCGCGGTGAACAGCGAACTGGTCGGCGGCGTCAGTCAGGCGGGAGGTGGCCGCGGCCATGCCATCGAAGTCCGGCGCCGTCCCCGCCGAAGCCACCACGAGGCCATCCTCGTTGCTCAGCAAAATCGAGCCGAAGTTGCCCACTCTGGCGACTTGCTGGAGCAGCGGGGAAAGGTCGCGGCGTTGGCCGGCGCTGCCGACCCGTGCCAGGTCGACCGACAGGCGTTCGCGTTCCACCAGCGGCGCCAGCACCTGCTCGATGGTGGTTTTCAGGGTACGGTCGTCATCCAGCGCGTTTGCGTTACGCTGCTTCCAGTGTTGCAGGATCGCGGCTTGCTGTTCGGCCACGCCCCGCAGCCGGGTGCGTTCGCTTGAACCGCGCCTGAGGCCGGCGAGGTAGCCCGCCAGCAGCAGAAGCAACGCGGCGCCAAGGCCGATGAGAAGGGCGGGTATGTTCATGGATGCTCCGTGGCGCCGGTGGCGCTCTTACATGCGCTAACGCCATCGATGCCGGCATCGACGCGGCGGTCCCGCCGGTCGATCTTCGCGGCGGCCTCCCCGGCGCCGGCGGCGCGCACGGTCTGGCGGTTGGCGGGGATGCCTTTGCTGGCGAAGAGGGAAGAGACGGCCTTGGCACGGGCGAAGCTGAGCACGAGGTTGTGCGCCTCGGTACCCTGGCTGTCGGAATGGCCTTCAACGAGCAGCTTAGCATCGGGATGCTTGCCGAGCCAGTCGCTTATCCGGCCGATGCTTGAGCGCAGCAGCGCGCGCTCCGCGTCCGTTCCAACCAGCGGTGCGGATTTGTCCGTCGCGAACATAATCGTCACGGGGTCGAAACAGGGGGGCGGCGGCGGGGGCGCGGGCACCTCGATGATTTGGGGCGGAGGTGCTGGCGCGGGCACCTGTACCTCAATGATTTGAGGCGGCGGCGCCGGTTCCTTTTCGTGCACCACGATGGTCACCGGCTCCGGCTGCGCCACCGGCGGGGCCAGCCACATCGAGGCGGAAACAACCGCCAGCGTGGCGCCCATGGCGGCAAGCAAGGCGGCGAGCAGGGCGGGCGCGCCCTCGCCGGCTAACGGCTGGGCGGGCGGGAAGGCGTCGGGAAGATCGGCGTTCACGGCCACACTTTCACTTTGCCGGCGCGGCGGCTGGCACCTTGTACAGATGCGCCATCACGTCTATGCCGCATTCGAGGCCGGCGCACCAATCGATGAATCTCTTGACCATCGGTTTGCCGCGGAACAGCGCACCGTGCTGCGGGGCGATGATTTCGATGTCCAGGTTGCGCACCATGTTGGCCCAGAGGCTCATGGCGCGATTTCCGGTCATGTAGCGGCGGTGGAAACCTTCCATGTATTTCAGGTGCGCGTCGAAGTCGGCGACTTCGAAATACTCCATGCCGAGCGCGGCGCCGAGGTCGCCTGTGTACAGGATCTTGGCGACCGGGTCGTAGATCTGCATGTTGCCCACGCTGTGCAGGAAGTGCGCGGGCAGGGCAATCAGCGTCTCCCCGCCCATTTCGAATATCATGCCTTCGTCGGGGATACCCAGCAGCCGGTCCTCGAGTAGGTGGTCCAGGCCGAAATGCGGCACGAAGCGCAGCCACAGCGAGGAGATGTACGCGGTGGCGTCGGTTGTCATCAGCCAGCCATTGACCGCAGCGACGATGTCCGGGTCCTGGTGCGACAGGAACAGGTAGCGTAGATTGCCACGGCCGAGGGCCGCGAAGGTCTTCGAAAGAACCTGGGAATAAACCTTGTGCCCGCCGGGATCGAGCAGCATGGCCTCGCCATTGTGCATGATGAGGTGCTGGTTCGCTTGCACTGCGCTGCCGGAACTGCCGGAATCCTCAAGCAGGATGTTACGGTGGGTGCCGTTGTCGAATAGTATTGTATCCGCCATGAGCAACTCCTGACAGCGATGCGGCAAAAAGCGCGGGTTTGGTGAAGCGGCTTAAAGGACTTTCTGCAGCGCCCGGATCGCTTCGCGCATGTCGAAGAAGATAAGGCCGAGCTTGCTGGCTTCGTTCGTGACGGCGAGCAGCAGGGTGCCACGGCCGGCGCTCAGCACCACGGCATAGCCGTTTTCGCCGCGCACGATCACTTCCTGTACGGCGCCGCGGGACAGTTCCATGGATGCCCGTGTGCCCAGGTTGAGCAGCGTGGCCGCCATGCCGGCGACGCGCGTTTCTTCCATGTTCAGGTTGTCGGCGCGGGCGATCATCAGGCCGTCCTCGGAAATCAGCGCGCTTGTCTCGATCCCGGGGGAATCGATCTGCAGCTTGCGGAGGATCCGATTCAGCTCATCGAGACGGTTGCCGCTCCCCTGCCTCTTCTGCGGCACAACCGGCATTTCCAACAGCCTGGACATCACTTTCACCTTTTCTTCTATTACCTTGGTCACCCCTGACACCTTGTATTTAGCAAAGCAGGCGGATAAAGGCCAGCAATTCTCGATATGGCGTAAACCCAGAGCCGGATGCACCGGCATGATTAATGCCGGCAGGGTTAACGCGCCCTCGGCATACGATTTTCACCTGCATTTCTGAAAAATTTTCGCAGCTTATACAACTTTACAAATCAACTCTTTGCAGCCCAAGCACTTCTGATTTCGTTCATGAGCTTATGTGTAATATTTTCTTGCTCCAATTCTACAAAGTCGTCCAAGACCTCGTTGTCCCAGGTCCTTTTGTTTCTGGTTTCTTTTCCTTTGTGCTTGTTGTAAATAAATCTTGCTTCGTCCTCGGCGCCCTTTAGCATAAGAGCGTGGGCACGATTTGTTTCGATTGAGATGTAATCCTCTCTTATTGCGGCGGCCTGATCCGCGGTCGCAATCACGGTGTCGTAGTGGCCAGCGAAAAGCTGATACCATGAAAGACTTAGGAGAGCATCGAGTGTGCCGTCACCGGGCTTCCCCTCAGTGGCAGTTTCGCTGCGGCGCACCTCCGCTGCGTTTCTTTCTTGGAGGCGCGCTGCCTCCGTATAGTTCTTGGCTTCGAACGCGTCGTTTACGGCCTTGGTTCTCTCTTGCGCATCTTCGATAGCCTTTGCGGGATCCGATGCGAGCGAAATCTCCTTCGCCTCGTAAGCTGCTTCTTGACCCGGTAACGAAGGCCAATCCCGCCCGGATGCACGAACGTAGTTAGAGGCATTCTCTGCCCGTTCACGAGGAGCACCCTCCGCCGCCGTTATAACGGGCTTGTGCAAGACAGAGGAGCTGCGCTCTGCCAGGTCTGCCGGCTCGGTGTATCGCCTTGAACCAGTAGCGCCCGATAAAGCCGGGGAGGCCCGATTGTCCGCGGCGGCGCCGTCCCGGGCTTCAGTGACGGCGCCAACTTGAGACACGACAACCCCCGCCTGCCGGAGCAGGCGCTCCCCTATCATAAAACCTGCATGGATCACCTGAACTACGGTATTGCTGGGCAAATCCGGCGCGCTCACCGCAGACTTGGCTTCGTGGAGATGAGGATTGAATGGCTCACCCAGAGGATCGAAACGCGTTATTTGATAGCGATTCAGCGCAGTCAGAAGTGATCTCTCAGTAACCTCAAAGCCTTCTACAAGGCTATTCAAGGCCGGAATTGCGCTTAGCTGCTCTTTGGGGATCGCTTCAATGGCGCGTCGAATATTATCGGCAACGAGTATCATATCGCCGGAAATTCAGACAGCGCATATTTCATAAATTCTCTCTTGTCCCGGTCGCTACGCAGACGCAGGGCATTCATTTCTTGCTGAAATTCGAGGTTTTTCTCCTCCAACGATTTCGTTTTCAGCAAGTAAGCCGTTCAACGCGCCGTACAATTTCCAATTCATTCTGCTCACCAGTAGCCGCACCTTCCGCATTTTGCGCAGCAGGTGTGTCCTTCATCTGGAGCTTCTGTACTAACCACCCCCACTTCCCCAACTTGCTCTGTAGCACCGCCAAATCTCACTCCACCCGGAACGCCTACCACCGTACGAGCTCACGCCGAAGATTGGCAATTTGCGTGCATATAAGCGCCTCGCTTACAAATGGCTAGCGGTGGCGATGTCCGCATCTCCGGTAGCAGACACAGTTGCCACGAAATTTCAAGTACCAGCTGCGTGTAAGGTTTCCATGTGGCCCCAGGACCGGCGAAAAATAGAAATTCGTTTAACAATGAGAGCAGCGCTCTGAGCGATAAACAAGTAGGCAGGTTGACAGACGGGCCTACCCCCGCCAGCAGGCATCGCGGGCGATAACCCGATTGGGCTGCAACCGGCCTGTTGCGGCCGTCCTTCGCGATGCCGGACGACGCCGAAAACGCGGCGCGTTAACGCGAGGTGAAGAAGTGCAGGCGGCGCGGCATGGTTAATATAGCTACGGTAAACGCGCCGGCCCGATGCGTTCTTTACGTGCATTTTTGCGAATTTTTCCATGTTTTGGGCCGATTTCTACGATTCCAGAATCCCGTTAAATATAAGCGCCGATTCAATATTAACCATAAAACGGTGCATTTTGCCCCGCCAGCCGCAGCGCGGCTACTAGCATTTGTGTAGCTATATCAGCCACTTATGTGCCACTTAAGATTTTAGAAAAACATCTTCGGTTATATTGAAACCATCGGCGGCCCGGTGGCAGACGCGCAAATTTGGCTCAAAGTGCCAAGTAATACGGTTAACACGAACTTAATCCGGTAGAGTAGCAGACGATGGAACCGTTAACGCCAGTCGCCGTAAGCCTTGGCTCTTCCCCGCCATTGCGCGTTTTACACCGGCCGCGGCGGAGGTGGAGAATTCCGCGCTTCTTGCGTGGAGGATGGAGGCCGGACCGCGAGGAGAACGCCGCGATCCGGCCCAGTTCAAGGGGGCTAGCGCGCCGGCATGTTCGCCGCCCTATGTTCGGCCGGCCCAGCGTATACGACGCGCCAGATGGTTCCGCCAGCATCCTCGGTAATGTAGAGCGCGCCGTCCTTGCCTTCGGCGATGCCTACGGGCCGTCCCCACACACGGGCCTCGTCGATCACAAAGCCAGTGAGGAAGTCTTCATATTCGCCGGTCGGCGCACCGTCGCGCATGAGAACGCGTATAATCTTGTAGCCCGTCCGCTCCGTGCGGTTCCACGAGCCGTGGAGCGCCACGAGCGCCGAGCCTCGATATTCGGGAGGGAAGGCGGCTCCCTCGATGAAAGTGATCGCCAGCGGCGCGGAATGCGGCTGTATCGGTACATCCGGGCTTGCGATCATCACCGACAGATCGGGGCGGGCGCCCTTCCAGCGCGGGTCCTCGTGATCGCCCATGTACCACCAGGGCCAGCCGAAGAACTGGCCTTCGCGCACGCGGGTCACGTAGTCGGGAGGCAGGTTGTCGCCGAGTCCGTCGCGCTCGTTGGTGGCACAATACAAGTCGCCCCTGCTGGGCTGCACCGCCATGCCCGCGCAATTGCGGAGGCCGGTTGCGAAAACGGTGGCGTCCTTGCCTTCCGGCGTGAAGACGAGCACATCGGCTCTGTTTTCCTCGAAGCCCCACGCGGCGCCAAGGCCTTTGCGCGCCTGCCAGGCGTCGATCTCCCGCTGGCTTTTGGGTGGCATGCCTTCCGCGTCGTTGGAGGCCGAGCCAACCGCGACGAACATGCGCTTGCCATTGAGGGAGAAGGCAATATCCCTGGTGACGTGTCCGCCAAGGGTCGGCGCCAGTGCGCGCACGATCACCTCGGGCGCCGCCGCCTTCGGCTTCAGATCGCCGCTCCTATAGGCGAAACGGACAACGCGGTTGCTTTCCGCCACATAAACCCATTTCGGGTTCGGTCCTGGAGGATAAAAGGCTATGCCGTACGGCTCCGAAAGGCCGCTAGCATAGACCTCGCTCTTGAGGAGTTCTCCATCGGAGCCAGGCCGGAGCACGCTGATCCGCCCATCGATCGTTTCGGCGACGAAAAGATCGCCGTTGGGTGCCGTGCGGATAATGCGCGGAGATTCGAGCCCTTCCACAAACAGCGTCACGGTGAACCCGTCCGGCGCCTTGGGCTTCGTGCCAACCGGCCGCTTCACCTCGCGCGGCGGAGTGCCGGCCGAGCGCGTCTCATACGGCTGCGGGAGGTCGGCAAGTCCGATCTTGTGGAGCCGCCCAGGCTTGTCCTGGCGCCAGTCGTCGAAGACGGATACCGCTTCGGCTTGAGCGGGCAGAGAGGTCAGGGTGCCAATGTAGGCGATGATGTCCGCGCGTTCCTCCCGGTCGGGTATGGAAAACGGCATGTCGACACCTGGCACCATGGCCTGCGGATTTTGAAGATAGCGGTCGAGAATGGCCTCGTCCCAGTTCCAGTTTGCCGCCTTCATTTGCGGCGAATATTTGAAGCCGCTGGTACCGGCCTTACGGCCCAGTATGCCAATCAGGTCCGGCCCCAGCCCTTTCGTGCCGTCGTCGGTATGGCAAAGGGTGCACTGTTCGCCAAACAGCGACCTGCCACGAACCGGATCGCCGGTTTGCGCAAGCGCCGGCGGGCCTGCCATCGCAGGCAAAAGCGCGGCGGTCAAGAGTAGCAGAAACGTGGTCTTGTGCATCACACCCCCATGCAGCGGGACGCGGGAAACGGGGCAACGGCTCATGAACAGAGGTTGCAGACCGGATTTTTGCGCAATTCGACAAAGCAGACTTTCCACTCCGGAGAAAACTTCCGCAAAAACAGTGAATTGTAAGCAGATTATGACGAGGCGTTCAACGAGTATCTGTCGCGCTGCGACATAACGGGCAGTGAACGTTGTGCGAACACCGGTAGCCGTGAGCAGGGAAACATCAGTGCTGGTTAATTTCGGCGCCCGGGAGGGATGCGGCGAGGGGGGCTTCCGAAGCCTTGAGGCAGGTAAGGGCGGGAAAGGCCGCCCTCACCTTTCGAACTTTATTCTTCGCTCGCGGTTCGCCAGCGCCGCGCATGGCGGTGGAGCGGCAGTCCGTCGTCCACATGCCCGCAATCGTCGAAACTGCAGCCGTCACGGAAGCCATGCTTAGCAATGATAGCTCGCGCGCGGTACATGAAGCCTACGGTGAGGCCCCAGCCGCGCTGGTCGAAATCGCAGGCGGCGCCCGCGTAATGGCGGGAGTTGGGTACGTGGCCGCCATGTGCGAGGCAGCCTATATGCCTGGGCTTGTAGCCGGCCGCGACGAAGTCGGCGATCATGGCCTGGAAACGGGTTGCAAGATGGCTGGCGACCGTGATCGGTCCTGCCGCGGTTGCCACCGTAACCATGCCGCCGCCGCGGTTTATCGGGGCGCTGTTATGCTGCGGAAGGCTCGCCTGCACCTGCAGCCCCTTGCGCGCCTGAGCCGCGCGATGGTGAACGTGGTGCGCATGGTGCGCATGGCGCGTGCGGTGCGTGGAGCGGGTGTAATGATGCTGGGTGTGATGATGATGGTGTTGATAGTGGTGATGATGGTGGTGCCGGTGTCCGGCTTCTGCGGGGATCGAAGCGGCCAAAAAAATAGCGGCCGTTGTGAGTAGTCGCATTACTGATACCTCTTTGATCTTGTTATGAGGGCGTCCTGCGGGAGCGAGCTTCGCCCCGCGCACCAGGCCTGCTCGCGGGAGCGGCGGCCCTGGCATAAACAGTCGCGCTTGGCAGCAAGATATTCGCGTGAATGGACGCGGTATGCACGGTACTTGGCGCGGGTAAAACCCAATTTTGGCAAAGGCGTGACTTAGTGTTGCATATTGTCCTCATGGTGCACAAAAACGATCTACCCGAAACGGGTCACACAAGTGCTTGAAGCCGCGTTGGCTGTAGCCACTAACATATGTTTTGCGTGAGATAATACTCAAAGCCGTATTTCCTATACTTAAGCCTGCTGATGTATATCCCGCTCCAAAAGTGAGTAACCGTCACAGCAACCACTTTCGGATGCATCCGCATATGTTTACAATCGGAAGCAAATTCGGCTCAAATTTCATCCCCCCGTTATCCGCTGGAGGACAGCGCCAGTGCCTCCTAGCTTCTTGATGTCCAGACGCGTTCCTCCGTTGGCGTGCATTTGGCGGCCCTTCCTGGCTTCGCAGGTCCACGTCAATTTGATTAAAGTTTCGTAGAAATGGCTTGCTGAACTATTAACAGCCCTCCGGCGGCACGGCGGGCCTAACGCCCTTGCTTTTTCCATGCTGCACTGGGACCGATATATAATCAGTTACTTACTGTTTGAAGCGCGCCTGCGGGGGTGCACGACGCCACGGCTTGCCGCAGAACATTCTCAGCCGCCAGCATTCGCGGCAGCTTGCGCGGCTCGTGGCCGAACACCAGATGCCGCGTTGTCTCCGGCCAGTCCAGTGCGACCTGGAAGAAGGATCGGAGCGCCGTGACCCTGGCATCGATGGTTGGCTGATTGGTGCTGGGCCTGTACAGATCCCGGATGGCCGCAAGCGCCTTCCGGGATGAGAGAATTCAGTTAACCCGCGGCGATGTACTGGCGCATTTGGGCGGTTTCGGATTCGGCCATCGCAAGTTTATGCTTCACCACGTCGCCGATGGAGACGATGCCCGCGAGCCGGCCGTTCTCGTCAACGGGGATGTGCCGGAAGCGGCGGTTCGTCATCTGCTCCATGAGCCAGTCGATGCTGTTGTTCTCCGAGCAGACCACGATATTGCGCGTCATGTGCCCCGCCACCGCCTCGCCGAGCACGCTCGCACCCTTGGTTGCCAGGATGCGCACGATATCGCGCTCGGACACCATACCCTGCACCCGGTGCTGCTCGTCCACGACGACGACAGAACCGATATTGTGCATTTCGAGAAGCGAGATGGCCTGTTCAAGAGGGGTGTTGGGCAGCACGCTGATTACATTGCGCCCCTTTTGTTTCAAGATCCATGCGACGGTCATGTGTTCCTCCCGGCCGCAGAGGCATCCGCAATGTGCTGCCGCCTCTAAGCTGCGGCCTGTTCTGCGACTTATGATGCCTGCGGGCGGGCTTTATCGCAACCTCATCGCTGTTAACATTTCAGTGTTTTGCAAAAGAGGCGGAACTTTTAGAAAAGCGCGCCGTTTATTTAACGGTTCCATGGTGCGGCCTTCCCTTGCCGCGATATTCCGTCCGCCGGAGCCAGCGCAGGCCGGTGCCCCGAAAGGTGCGCCGGCTTGCGTTTTCCTGGGGCTGAGCAAACTTCGCAACGTCGCTAACGAAGAGACGGGAGGGATTGCCGTGACTGCGTCAAGGCTTCCTGTCTACGGCGTTGGCTGCCGCGGCTTGAAATAGAAGTCCTCGTCGGGAATGCGGCCGTAGACGAAGGGCTCCTGCTGATTGTTGGTTGCCACGAGCACGTTGCTCGTCACCTTTCGGAAGAAGCGGCCCAGTTCCACCCCGTCTTCGTCCATATGCTTTACGAACGCCTCCGCGAATGGGCTGTTCGCGCCGGCTCCGTCGAGCGCTATGCTGCCGTCGCGCGCAGCGTAAAACACGACCTCGCCATGCGTGGGCTCAATCGCGGCCAGTCCGCGCGTCACAACCCGCCCGCCCCGGTTCATCGTCATGCGGGCAAGGAATGGATTGGTGCGGCATGCATCGAGGACCACGATCCGCAGTTTTTTCGCCTCGGCCAGGCGGTCCAGCACGCGGTCCACCGGAATAGCCTCGTCCGCGAGGTCGGTGGCGCGGGCAAGCTTGGCATCGACCGGGATGAGCCAATTCTTGCCGTTCAGCTCCATGCCATGCCCGGAATAATACACCAGCGCCCATTGCGCGCCGCCAGCCTTATCCTCGAAATCTCTGAGCGCATCCCGCATTTGCCCGGCGCCGAGATCGTGCATTTCGACGACCTCGAAGCCGAGCCGGGTTAGCGTGCCGGCCACAGCAGCCGCATCGTTGACAGGGTTCGCCAGCCGGCTGACCGTTGTATAGGCGCCGTTGCCCATGACAAGCGCCACCCGCCGCTCCCCTGAAACGGTCCGCGCCGCTTGGCCCAGGGACTGGGGCGTGAGAGACTCTGGCGGCGCTGCTTTTGGCAAAAAGGCTAAAACAATAATCAAAACGGTTATCAGTACGATTGCGAATTCGCCCATGCCCGGTTCATCGTGTGTTTCATTACGTTTAGCCGCTAAGTGTATATATTCGCCCGGCCCGATGCACAAGCCCGGCTTCCCGCTGGCGGCCAGAACCGCATGTCGAACTGGCCTCGATCACGCGCAACACCGGCTCGCGTGACATGGAGCCGGACCGAAGTGCAGTCTCCCGGCACCCGCCTTGCGTGCTGCATTAAACGTTATGCAATCTTCCACGGCTAGGGTTGACTCGAGGCGCGGTTTGAGCGCACCGGCGGACCTTTCGCTGCCGTGCCGGCGTTAGCCTCAAATGCGCGGCCCCACCCTGCTGGCGGCTCCCCGGTCCGGTGGCTGCGAAGCAGGCGTAAACGGATATGTCAGGCGCGCGGCTCAATGGCAGAAACACAAGCGATCGCTTTGAATGGAGTTTCAGGAGCCGCAATGGGAGCCATCGAAGAGTTCCCGGCCTGCATGCTCCCAGAATCTGGCGAGGAGCCGGAAACCGCGCAGACGGATAGGGTCCACGAACTCGACATGCTCGCGACGATGCTGCGCGGGCTCAACGCCATCGGCCTCGAACTCGCCCATTCGTCCAGGAACTGCACGGAAAGCAACGCCAACGCGCAGTCCATCGCCCAGGCCTCGGAACGGCTGTTCGTTTCCGTGTTCGAAATCTCGCAAAGCACCGATGAGGCGGCGAGAGAGGCTGCCACAGCCGACGAAAGTGCCGCAACCGGACTTGCAGCGGTCCGCAACGCCATCACCGCCATGCAAAAAATCACTGCCGCCGTGGACGATGCCACCAAGAAGCTCGACGATCTCTCCCGCGCTTCGCAGCGAACCGACCAAATCCTTTCCCTTACAACGAACCTTGCCGCCCAAACGAAGCTGCTGGCGCTTAACGCAACCATCGAGGCCGCGCGGGCCGGGGATGCCGGCCGGAGCTTCGCCGTGGTGGCGGGCGAGGTGAAGCGGCTGGCCGAGCAGTCGGCCAAGGCGAGCGAGGAGATCAAGAGCGACCTTTCCGCGCTTTACAGCGGAATGTCGCAGGTCGTCTCGACGATCGCACAGACCGCGAAGGCCGTCTCGGAAGGCGAAGAGGCCATCGCCAGCGCCGGCGCCACAATGGACGCCATGTCCCAGCAAGTTTCCGCGGCTGCGCAAAAAATGAAGGACATCGCGGAAATCGCGGGCAACCAAAGCGGCATCACCACCGATATCGCCCAATGCGTCGACAAGATTACGGTGACGGCGAAGGAAGGCGCGGAGCGGCTAATGGGCGCTGCGCAAAAAATGAAGGCTGGGAATGCCTGGTTCAGCGAAGCCGCAGAACAACTCGCCAGCGCCGGCTGGCCAGAAACCGCCATCGGCTGGTTCAAGGCCGATCATTTGCTGATCGCCCGGCGTCTGACCGACGTGCTACTCGGCACGGAGGACCCGCAGGCCGCCGGTGTGCCCGATGCGGCCGGCTGCCGGCTCCAGCAATGGCTGGATGAGAATTCCGGCGCAGGCCTGGAGGAGATCGGAGCGCTTCACGAGCAGGTGCATGAGCTTGCACAAAGGGTGCTGCGGGCGCGGGAAGACGCCGGCGCAGGCGCTGCGCTCGAAGCCTTTTCGGCCTTCAGCGAAGCCAATAACAGGCTGTGCCGTTGCCTGAATGCTCTGGGCGCCTGAAGCCGAAGCGATCCCGCCTGAAGCCGGGGGGACAGGCCGTCATATCCTTGCATGCACACAGGAGCCAGCATGTGGCCCGGTAGTGCCTCGAACTGGCTATGTTAGCCCCTTGCGCGCTTTCGCGGGAAAACAATCCCCGGCGCAGCTTTGACCGCTCATGGATAATCCTGGCGCGTGGGCCGGACCACGATGTCGCTGATATGCACATGCGGCGGCTGGGTAACCACGAAGTGGATCGCATCGGCGATCTCGGCGCCATAAAGAAGCGGCCCGAACCGGTCGTTGAACAGTTTCGTGGTTTCCTCGCCGTAGCCGGCCACGGCCTGAAAGCCGCTGACCACGACGCCCGGCTCGACCAGCGAGACGCGCACGCCCTTGGGGCCGATCTCGCGGCGCAGGCTTTCGGTCAGCCCGTGCACAGCGAATTTGCTGGCGCTATAGATCGCGCCGAACGGCGATATATGCCGCCCGACGACTGAGCCGATAACCACGATATCGGCCGCAGAGCTGGGAAAGGCTTTCTCTTGCAGGGGAACCAGTTCCCGCGCCGCGCGCTGGAGAAGCAGCGTCACGCCGGTGACGTTGGTCCGCAGCACTTCTTCGAGCTGGGAGAGGTCCGCGTCTTTGACGGAACCGCCGAGACCGCGCCCGGCGTTCGCGACCACGATGGTGGCCGGCTTGCCGAAATGCCTCAGCGATGCGGCGAAAAGCTCATCCACCACAGCGGCGCTACCCGCGTCCCCGGCAACGCCCCGGAAGGCGGAGCCCAGTTCGCGTTCCAACTCGCCGAGCTTGGCCGCGTTGCGGCCGTTGCCTATGACGCCGAAGCCCTTCGCGATGAACTTACGGGCCGTGGCCTCGCCGATGCCGGAGGTGGCGCCAGTAACGATGGCGATGCGTGAATAGCCGGACATTGTGGGCCTCCTATCACCGTTTGTGTCATTCCGTGCGCGGCTCCCAGCATGAAATGCCGCTGCGCAGACGCCCGATCGTTACAGACGCAGGCACCCTTTAAGAACCCGGATAACGCCTCTGGCGTTTCCGGGATAAGGCGGGAGACCGATTTAAGCGGAGACGGCGCGATCAGTCCTTCAGGTCGTCTTCCAGGATCGCCATCTGGAACTGGTAGGAGACCTCGTTATCCTCGTCGTCCTTATAGATCACGCCGACGAATTCATCCTTCACGAATACCTCAACCAAGTCCTGCTTTTTGTGTCTTTTCCGCACCTCGATCGCATTGAGGTCGAACTTTTTTCTAAGATATGTTTCGAGGTTCTTTATCTCTTCAGGAGTCATGACCTGCCTTTTTTCTCAGCTTGCTGCTCTGGGTCGCCAAGCTCCAAGCCCGCGAGAAGTTGATCCATCACCCGCGATGGCGCACTGCATCCCGCTTCACCTATCACCCGTGCGGGCACGCCGGCAACTGTTGTCTTTGGCGGCACGTCCTTCAAGACAACACTACCTGCTGCGATGCGTGCGCAATCGCCAACATGGATATTCCCCAGGATTTTGGAGCCGGCCCCGATCATGACGCAGCGCCCGACCTTGGGATGGCGGTCGCCCATCTCCTTGCCGCTGCCGCCCAGCGTGACGCTGTGAAGAATCGAGGTGTGGTCGCCAATCTCCGCCGTCTCGCCGATCACGATGCCCGAACCGTGGTCGAGCATAATGCCGCGCCCGATCTTCGCGGCCGGATGAATGTCGATGTTGAAAACCATGGACGACTGGCTTTGCAGGTAGAGCGCGAAATCCCTGCGCCCCGCGAGCCAAAGCGAATGCGCGAAGCGTTGGGTTTCGAGGGCATGGAAGCCCTTGAAATAGAGTAGCGGATCGATCAGGCGGCTACAGGCCGGGTCGCGGTCATACACTGCCGACAGAATCTGCCCTGATAACAGCGCCGTACTCCGGCTCCCTGTCGGCGATCGCAAGAAAGGTCTGACGGATGAGATCCGCGTTTACATTGTCGTGATCCAGCCGCTGGGCGAGGCGGTGGCAGACGGCGTGCTCCAGCTTGCTGTGGTTGAGGATGTTCGCAAACATTAGCGCGGCCAGCTCCGGCTCGGCCCTTGCCGCGGCCTCGGCATCCTGCCGGACGCGGTCCCAGACGGGATCGCAGGCCGTTACTTTGGCGGCCTTGCCCCGCCGTCTCGTCTCAAGCATCAGCAAACCTCACACACCCCGTTGCCACATAAAGACCCTGGCGAGTTTAGCCGATTGGAGCCCCGCCGCAAAGGCTGGCGTTACGGCCGCCTTTGCAGAAATTCGAGAACACCCTCTTTGAAGGTGCGGTCACCTACGGCTTTCATGTGGTCGCGCCCCGGTATGTCGAGGGCCTCGGCGCCCGGAATCGCGTCCGCCAGCGGCCGGGCCGGTCCGGCGATGGCATCGTCCGTGCCCACCGCAACCAGCACCCGCACGCTCAGCGAGGCAAGCTCCTGGGCGAGGATACGGTCGCGCGTTGCCATGATGCAGGCGGCGAGCGCGCGCCGGTCGCTTTTGGTTTGATCGGCGAAAACCCGGAACGCGCGGGAATGCGGATCGGTGACGGCGGATAGGTCCTCCGCAAGAAGCGCTGCGGCGATGGGCCTGGGATCGCCCACACCGTGGATCATGTTTGCGCCAAGCCCCGCGAAAACCGCTCTGCGCACGCGCTCTGGATGGGCCAGCGAAAGGAAAGCCGCGATGCGCGCGCCCATGGAATAGCCGATAACATCGGCCTTGGCGATTTCGAGGTGGTCAAGAAGCTGGAGCGCGTCCTCCGCCATGGAGGGGCCGGTATAGGCTTCCGGATCGTAGAATTTATCGCTGGCGCCGTGGCCGCGATTGTCGAGCGCGATGCTGCGGAAGCCGTGGCCTGCAAGGAACCGCATCCAGCCGGTATCGCGCCAATTGGTCCGCGCGTTGGAGGCGAAGCCGTGAATGAAAAGGACCGGTTCGCCCTCGCCCTCAGCGATATAAGCGATGCGCGCGTCCTTTCCTGCAAACGAATCCATGCCTTGCCTCCCGTCCGGCCTAGATGGGGAGCGCCTCTGGAAAATGAAGCGGGCAGGCCGCCCATCGCTACCGGTTGCGCTCCCTGGGCGAACCGCTCAAACTGCGCCAAACCACCAGGGAGGCGCGCGATGAGCAAGGTTGCGTTTATTGGGCTGGGCGTCATGGGCTATCCCATGGCCGGGCATATCCGCACCAAAGGCGGGCACGATCTCACCGTCTATAATCGCACAGCCGGCAAAGCGCAGGCCTGGGTTGCCGAGTTCGGCGGGCAAGTGGCGCTGACACCGGAGGAGGCTGCGACGGATGCGGATTTCGTGTTCTGCTGCGTGGGCAACGATGACGATCTGCGGCAGGTCGCCACCGGCGATAAGGGCGCGTTCCACGGCCTCAAGCCGGCTGCGATTTTCATCGACAACACGACCGCTTCCGCCACCATTGCCCGCGAGCTTTACGCCGCAGCCGCCGCCCGCGGCGCGCATTTCCTCGATGCCCCCGTCTCGGGCGGGCAGGCTGGCGCGCAAAACGGCGTGCTCACCGTGATGGTGGGCGGCGATCCGGAGCCCTTCGCCAAGGCCAAGCCGGTCATTGCCTGCTTTGCCCGCGCTGTGAAGCTGCTCGGCCCCTCCGGCGCGGGCCAACTCACCAAGATGGTGAACCAGATCTGCATAGCAGGCCTTGTGCAAGGGCTGGCGGAGGCGATCCACTTCGCGCAGAAGGCCGGGCTCGACGTGGCCGCTGTGATGGAGACGATCTCGAAAGGTGCCGCGCAATCCTGGCAGATGGAAAACCGCTGGAAGACCATGTCGGAGGGCAAGTTCGATTTCGGCTTCGCCGTGGACTGGATGCGCAAGGACATGGCGATCGTCCTCGATGAGGCCCAGCGCAACGGCGCGCATCTGCCGGTTTCGGCGCTCGTCGATCAGTTCTATGCCGAGGTCCAGACGATGGGCGGGCGGCGCTGGGATACGTCGAGCCTGATCGCGCGCCTGAACCGCAAGTGACGCGAGCCTGCCCGTGGAACGTGCACAACAAATTTGCTCGCGGAGCTTGACAAGAGACCGCGCCTAGCGTTTGGATGGGTTGTTTACAATTTTTTGGATAATCTGTTTTAATTTGAGGTTGCGTAATGTTTGGAGGCCGCTTCTTTTCGACGGCGATGTTTGCCGCGCTATTGCCGTTTGGCCCCACCCTGGCTAACGCGCAAAGCGGCAAGGATACCCCCGTGAATGCGGCTTGGTCGGCCGGCTTCATGGTCAGCACCTTGGGACCGGGCTTGCAGATTTCCTATCGCGTTTTGGACTGGGCCGTAGTTCGCGCCGAAGGCTCTTACGTGAGCGTTCCCACCGATGGCCTGACACTCTCACTACAATCCGCGGGCGCCATGCTCGACCTGCATCCTTTCGAACGCGGGTTCCGCATTTCCGGGGGCCTGCGCTATTTCGAATACGATATCCGCGGGATCACCACCGTCAATGAAAACAGCGGCGGCGTTTCCACTCCAAACCGGTTCCGCGTCGAAGCCACAAACAGCAACAAGGCCGCACCCTACGCAGGCTTGGGCTTCGATACCTCGCATTTTTCTGGAGGTGCATACGAGCTTAAACTCGGCCTCGACTTCGGCGTGGTCTATTCGGGCAAGCCGGCCGCTTCGGTCGCCAACCTGGATAACCCAGGCGAAGACGTCCAAACGCAACTAAACAAAATAATCGATAAGTACCAGTTTTTGGATTTCTACCCCGTGGCGACGCTCTCGGCGCGGCTCACCTTCTAAGTTTATTGCGGCCAGCCTTGCCGGAGCCATCCGTTCAAGCGCTGGGCAAACCGTGCTCATGCGCTTCGAGCACCTGCCCCGCCAGATAGAGCGAGCCGGTCACCATGATGCGGACGGGGCCGCGCGCCTGATAGCGGCTTTTGGCGAACGCCGCCTCAAGGCTTGCGGCGGGATTGGCCGCAATGCCCTCGCGGTAGGCGATAGCCGCCAGATCCTCGGCGCTATAGGCGTTCGCCTGGCCGGGGATTTGAACCGTGGCGGTAAGCTCGCTCAACCCCTGAAAATGTCGCAGGAAACCGCCAGCGTCCTTGGTGGAGAGCATGCCGATAATCAGGTGGACCGGGCTTGGCACCCGCTCGTCAAGATCGGCAAGCGCACGCGCCACCGCTTCGCCCGCAGCCGGATTATGGCCGCCATCCACCCAGATTTCGGAGTCCGGCGGTGCCAGCTCGTGCAGCTTTCCAGCGGGCAGGCGCTCCAGACGCGCGGGCCAAACCGCGGTGGTAAGCCCCTTGGCGATGGCCTCCTCCGGAATATGGAAGCCTTCGAGCCGGCGCGCGGCGGCGATTGCGGTGCCGGCGTTGTCGGCCTGATGGCGCCCGTAGAGGCGCGGCAGCGGCAGGTCGAGCAGGCAATCCTCGTCCTGGAAAATCAGCCGCCCTTGCTGCTCGAACACGTCCCAGCTCTGGTTTGCCGCGATGACGCGGGCGCCAAGCTTGCGCGCGCGCGCCTCGATCACACCAAGAGCGCTCTCGTCCTGCCGCGATACGATTACCGGCCGCCCGCGCTTGATGATGCCAGCCTTCTCGAAGGCGATGGCTTCGATGGTGGAGCCAAGATATGAGCAATGGTCGAGCGAGACCGGCGTCAGCACGGTAGCGAGCGGCTCTTCGACCACGTTCGTTGCATCGAGCCTGCCGCCAAGGCCCGTCTCAAGCAACAGAACATCCGCTGGGTTCTCCGCGAACGCAAGAAAGGCCGCGGCCGTCGTGATCTCGAAGAAGGTAATCGGCTCGCCGGCATTCGCAGCCTCCGCCCGGCTCAGGACATCCACCAGCTCGGGCTCGCCGATAGGGCGCGCGCCGCTGGGACCCGCAAGCACGATGCGCTCGTTGAAGCGGCGCAGATGCGGCGAGATGAAAACGTGCGTCCGGTAGCCCGCCGCCTCCAGCATCGCTTTCAGGAAAGCGACGGCCGAGCCCTTGCCGTTCGTGCCGGCCACATGAATGACGGGCGGAAGCCGCCGGTGCGGGTCGCCCAGCGCACGAAGCAGGCGCTCCACCCGCCCCAAAGAGAGGTCGATACTCTTCGGATGCAGTTTTTCGAACCGTGCAAGCAGGTTCCCGGTCTTTTCCGTCTGCAAAGGGACGCCCTAAGTTATGCGAAATCGACGTGTTTGCTTGCCTACCCCCCTCACACCCGCCCTCTACCCAAAGGGAGAGGGAGTCCGCGACCGCCGCGGCAACGTCCCTTCTCCCCTTGGGGAGAAGGACAGGATGAGGGGGTCTTCTGCAACGGCCAAGCAAAGTAAGCAAGTCGATCCCGCGTTGAAAGCGAGCGGACACGGCAGTGTGCGCTCGCAAATCCATGATAACAGATGACGGTTAGGCTTATGAATGCAGGCTTCCCTTGGCGGAGCTGTCCACCGCGGAAGCATCCACATTCACCGTAACGATCTGCTCCGCAGTTGCTGGGAGGTTGATTTCCAGGCTGCCGCCCGCCGCCTTGGTGCGGACCTTCACGTTGTTCATGCCAGGCCGGTGCTTGCGCTCGGTGACCAGCAGGCTGCAAAGCTTGCTCAGGGTCTCGCGCAATTCGTGCCGGTGCACCACCATGTCGATCATGCCGTGGTCCAGCAGATATTCGGCCCTCTGGAAACCGTCGGGCAGCTTCTCCCGGATGGTCTGCTCAATCACGCGGGGGCCGGCGAAGCCGATCAGGGAGCCAGGCTCGGCGATATGGATGTCGCCCAACATGGCGTAGGATGCGGTAACACCGCCGGTCGTGGGGTTGGTCAGCACGACGATATAAGGCAGCTTGGCATCCCTCAGGCGCTGCACCGAAACCGTGGTGCGCGGCATCTGCATCAGCGAGAGGATGCCCTCCTGCATGCGTGCGCCGCCCGAGGAGACGAACAGGATGTAGGGGATCTCGAGTTCGACGGCCTTGGACATGCCGGCGATGATCGCCTCGCCCGCCGCCATGCCGAGCGAACCGCCCATGAAGGAGAAATCCTGCACCGCCGCCACGATGGAGAGGCCGTCCAGCGTGCCAAGGCCTGTGAGCATCGCATCGCTCATGCCGGTCTTCGACCGCGCTTCCTTGAGCCGGTCGGAATAGCGCTTTTCGTCGCGGAATTTCAGCGGATCGGTGGGCACCTCCGGGATTGGAATGACCTCGAATTTGCCACCGTCGAACAACCCCTTGAGCCGCGCCTCAGCCCCGATCCGCATGTGATAGCCGGAGCCTGGAATGACGAATTGGTTGGCTTCGAGGTCCCGATGAAAGACCATCTGCCCCGTCTCCGGGCATTTCACCCAGAGATTCTCGGGCATCTCCCGTTTTTGCCACAGACCACGGATCTTTGGCCGGACGACGTTGTTGATCCAGTTCACGTATCCAGGCGCCTTTCATGCGCAACGAAGCGGTTTATTTAACTTTTTACGCTGCCTTCATACCGGAAGAAAGCTGCCCGACGAGATCTAAAACCGCTACTTTGGTTAAACTGGTCGCCCGCTGCGCTTCGTCAAGGCTCTGCGCGATGGCGTCCACAAGAACAGACCCCACCACGACGCCATCCGAGACGCTCGCAATCGCGCTTGCCTGCTCTGGAGTGCGAACGCCGAAGCCGACTACGACCGGCAGCGGCGTTCGGGCTTTGATGCGCGCCACGCTGCGCTCCACGGTGGCGGAGTCCGGTGCGCGCGTTCCTGTAATCCCGGCAATCGAGACATAATAGACGAAGCCGCTGCTATTGGCGAGCACGGTCTCCAGCCGGTGACCGGTGGTCGTGGGCGCGGTAAGCCGGATGAAGGCGATCCCAGCGTGCAGCGCGGGCAGGCAAAGCTCGTCGTCGGCCTCTGGCGGCACATCGACCACGATAAGCCCGTCGACGCCAGCCTCGGCGGCGTCCGCGAGGAAGGCGTCCACCGGATAGACATAGATAGGATTGTAATATCCCATCAATATAATCGGCGTGTCTTTATCCGTCTCCCGGAAGCTGCGCACCATCTGGAGCGTCTTGCGCATGTTCTGCCCGCCGCGCAGCGCCCGCTGCGACGAGCGCTGGATCGCCGGGCCGTCCGCCATCGGATCGGAGAACGGCATGCCGAGTTCGATGATGTCCGCCCCCGCCGCGGGCAACCCTTTGAGGATCTCCAGCGAGGCTTCATAATCGGGATCGCCCGCCGTGACGAAGGTTACGAGAGCCTTCTTCCCAGCCTCCCGCAGGTTCGCAAAAGTCCGCGCTATCCGATCCATCGAGCTATCCGTTTTCTTCGCTACTTCTTGGGCTTAGTAGGCGGGGCCTACCGCCAAGCCTGTTAGATTTCCATGCCAAGATGGCCCGCAACGGCGAAGATATCCTTATCGCCGCGCCCGCACATGTTCATAACGAGGAGATTGTCAGGCGGCAAGCTTGGCGCAAGCTTCGCGACATACGCGAGCGCATGGGAGGGTTCCAGCGCCGGAATGATGCCTTCGAGGCGCGTGCAGATTTGGAACGCGTCCAGCGCCTCGCGGTCGGTCGCGGCGACATAGGTGACACGGCCCGTATCCCGCAGCCAGGAGTGTTCCGGGCCGATGCCGGGGTAATCGAGGCCCGCCGAGATCGAATGCCCGTCAAGGATTTGGCCGTCGCCGTCCTGCAGAAGATAAGTGCGGTTGCCATGCAGCACGCCCGGGCGGCCGCCGTTCAGCGAGGCGCAATGCCCGTTTGGCACTTCAAGGCCGTGACCCGCTGCCTCCACGCCGTAAATCGAGATCGAGGTGTCGTCCAGGAACGGGTGGAACAGGCCCATTGCGTTCGAGCCGCCGCCGATGCAGGCCACCAGCGTATCGGGCAGCCGGCCCTCCGCCGCCATCATCTGCTCGCGGACTTCGCGGCCGATCACCGATTGAAAGTCGCGCACCATCGCCGGATAGGGATGCGGCCCAGCCACCGTGCCGATGATGTAGAACGTGTCCTCGACATTGGCGACCCAATCGCGCAGCGCCTCGTTCATGGCGTCCTTGAGCGTTCCCGTGCCCGAGATTACCGGCCGCACCTCGGCACCCAGGAGCCGCATACGGAACACATTCGGGCTTTGCCGCTCGATATCGGTCTGGCCCATATAAACCACGCAAGGCAGCCCAAAGCGCGCGGCCACAGTCGCAACCGCCACTCCGTGCTGGCCGGCGCCCGTCTCCGCTATGATGCGGGTCTTGCCCATGCGCTTGGCCAGCAGGATCTGGCCCAGGCAGTTGTTGATCTTGTGCGAGCCTGTGTGGTTCAGCTCGTCGCGCTTGAAGTAGATTTTCGCGCCGCCAAAACGCCCGGTCAGCCGCTCGGCGTAATAGAGCGGGCTCGGCCGGCCGGAATAATGGGTGTTGAGGTACTCAAGCTCCGCCTTGAACGCCGGATCGTCTTTCGCCTGAGTGTAGGCCGCCTCAAGGTCGAGGATGAGCGGCATCAGCGTCTCGGCCACGAAGCGCCCGCCATAAAGACCGAAATGACCCCGCTCGTCGGGGCCGGTGCGATAGCTGTTCAAGTGCAGCAGCGTTTCGGGTGTACCGGACATGAACTTCTTTTCCCTGTTAGGCCCCGGTTGAATCCGGACCGGCCGGTTCGAAGGATTTGGCGATCCTTATAAACTCTCCGATCCGCGCGGGGTTTTTTACGCCCGGAGCGCTCTCGAACTCCAGACGAAACGTCGGCCGACATGGCGCCGCTGGCGCTTAAGGCCTTGAGCACATTATCAGAGTTGAGGCCGCCGGAAAGCATGAAATTCGGCCTGAGCCCTGCCTTTGGCAGCCAAGTCCAGTCGAAAGCGACCCCGTTTCCGCCAGGTAGCGCGCCTGGTGTGGCGGTAGGCTTGGCATCGAACAATAGGATATCGGCGCATGCCTCGAAGCGGCGCGCGGTGGTTACGTCCTCCTCGCAGCCCACCTTAATCGCCTTGATGATGCGGGCGCCCGAAAGAGCCCGGATCTGGGCGATGCGTTCGGGCGTTTCATCGCCGTGAAGCTGCAAAAAATCCGGATGAACCTCGGCTTCGATCTCCTGGATCAGCTCGTCTGGCGCGTTGACGGTCAGCGCTACCGTCTTTATGCGCGGCGCCGCGGCCCTGGCGAGCCTTGCCGCCTGCTCCACCGATACGTTCCGGGGGCTCCGCGGGAAGAACACAAAACCGGCATAGTCCGCCCCAGCCTCGATGGCGGCTTCAAGCGTATCCGTTGTCGACAGTCCGCAGATTTTTACCGAGACGCTCATTGCTCTTCTTGTTGTTGTGCCAGGCCGGCCTTGGCTCAGCCATTACCTCAAGGATCGCCTTCCGTGCCGCCAGAGTGTGCCCTGAACTGAGGGAATCTCCCCTCATCCTGTCCTTCTCCCCGCGAACTCGCCTTGGCTAGTTCGCGTCTTGGTGTCTCCGCATCCGCAAGCAGATACGGATGGAGAAGGAACCCCTGAACTACACGCAGCGGAAATTCTGGCGTTCCCCCTCCCATAGGGAGAGGGACAGGGTGAGGGGTTGAACGCTCCAATCATGCGCGGCATAACCACTCGGAACCCGGTATAAGCTCACCTTAGCGGCCGTGCCAACAGTTCTGTTGCGAGCCAAATTTTAAATGTAGGAGCGAAGCGGGCGCGGGGCTGCGGGCGCTACCGCCTCTGGGGCGGATTGCAGGCCCGCTTTCAAGGTTTCAGCCTCGCGCTTCCATAGCACCAGCTCTTTGGTCTTCGCGCGCGCTGCGTCCCGCCAGTGCCCCTGCGCTATCCAAACCGCGGCAGCCCCGAGGAAAATCCCTAAGAACAGGGCGGCAAAGAGATAGACGAACAGTGGCGCCTCGACCGATGGCACGAGCGCTTTGTCGCTGTAGGGGCTGAACGGGTCGAGGACGAGGCGGACGGGTGCCCGGTTCGCAACCGCATAGGCGGCAACCGCACAGCCCAGAATGCAAAGCGTCAAGACCCTGAAAAAGCGTATCATTATGCCGCAGCCGGTTAAGAGCCCTTAGCCGCCTTCTTCCGTCCACTCTTCGGCTTCTCTGGGGGCAGCTCTGGCGGGTTGAGCCTCAGGCGAAGCTCCTTGCCGGTCTTGAAATAGGGCACGAATTTCTCCGTCACATCGACTTGATCGCCGGTGCGCGGGTTTCTCCCTGTCCGGCAGGCCGGTGCTTTACGGAGAAGGCGCCGAAGCCCCTAAGCTCCACGCGGTCCCCACGGGTAAGCGCGCCGGTAATCTCCTCAAAGATCACGTTCACGACCTTTACCACGTCCCTTTGCATGAGGTGGGGATTTCCCTCCGCGAGTTTTTCGATCAGCTCAGATTTAATCATTGGGGCGCCTCAGTATTTTCGAGCTTAAGGGTGCCAAATCGAGAATAGTCCGTCAAGCGGCCGTTCTTTGATTGCGTCGAATGCGCTGAACACACTCAAATCGAAGATATGGCCAAGTCCAAGCCAGTCCGACATGGCCGCAGCGACGGAGCTGAAGATGCCGAACGTTGACCCGGCCTCGGGCTTCCAGTCCTTCACCTCAAGGCCGCTCTCGACTTTTCTTATGCCGGAGAACCACTTGATGGCAGTTCGTTCATCCCCTATCGCGTCGATCAGCCCGATCTTGAGCGCCTCGCGCCCGGTGTAAATCCGTCCGGTCTTGATGTCGTCCAGATGGGAGGCAACGTCCTTGCGCCGCTCGGTGACCAGCCCGACGAACCAGACCTGCAACTCTTTGACTAGTTCTTCTGAAAGGCGCTTCGCCTCTTCGCTGGTTGGCTTAAAGGGCGAGGGCTCGGCCTTCAGCGGGCCGCTCCTGATCTCGTCGACCTTCACGCCGAGCTTGCCGAGCAGCTCGCTGACCTCCGCCCACTGGAAAATCACGCCCACGGAGCCCGTGATTGTGTTGCCGCGCGCGACGATATAGTCGGTCGCGATTCCCGCCATATAGGCCGCGGAGGCCGCTACCGTGCTGAAAACCGCTGCCACCGGCTTAGCCTTGGCGAGTTCGCGCAGATCCTGGTAGAGAGCCTCGCCGCCTACCGTCGTGCCGCCAGGGCTATCGACGGCGACGATCACAGCTTTCACATGCTGGTTCTTGCGGAGTTTTTCCAAAAGCTTGTGCCGCTTGGCATTGTCGCCGATGAAGCCGCTAATGGTCACGCGTGCGATGTGATCGCTTCCGAAGGCTGAAAACGGCTCACGATCACCTTTCACAGCGGCCAAAGTGATTGCCACGAAAAGGGCAAGGATCGCCAGGACGCGCCAGAGGGTGAGCCTGCGTCTCAGCCGTCGCCGGTCGATCAGAATGTCCGAAGTCCAACGTCATACGCCCGCTTTCTGCGAAGACCCGGGCTAAAAAATGGTAGCCCAGTTAGTTATTTAACGCCGGAAGCGCAAACATGGGCGCTTGGCGCACCTCCCGTTTGCCCCGGCTGTGCCGTGGCCGGTCGAACCCGGCCACGGGATGTTATTCCGCTAAGCTTACGCGGCGCTTCACTCTTTCTCTTTTACCTGGGCCTTGTGCAGAGCCGCGCCAAGGATATCGCCAAGCGACGCGCCGCTATCGGTCGAACCGAACTGCGCCACAGCCTCTTTCTCCTCGGCGATCTCAAGCGCCTTGATCGAAAGCCCGAGCTTGCGCCCGCTCTTGTCGACCTGGCTGACGACAGCGTCGACCATATCCCCAGCCGAGAAACGCTCCGGCCGCTGCTCGCTGCGGTCGCGCGAGAGGTCGCCACGGCGGATGAAGGCGGTCACGTCTGTGCTCGCTATCTTCACCTCGATGCCGGCTTCCTTCACCTCGATGACCTCGCAAGTCACGGTCGCGCCCTTCTTGAGGGTACCCACAGCCTGGAACGGATCGGTGCCGAGCTGCTTGATGCCAAGGCTGATGCGCTCCTTCTCGGGATCGGTCTCAAGCACCACAGCCTTGACGGTATCGCCCTTGTTGTAGTCCTTGATCGCTTCCTCGCCCGAGCGCGACCAATCGAGGTCGGACAGGTGCACCATGCCGTCGATGCCGCCATCGAGGCCGACGAACAGGCCGAACTCGGTGATGTTGCGAACCTGACCTTCGACGGTCGAGCCCTTGGGATGGCTCTCCGCGAAGCCATTCCAGGGGTTCTCCTGCGTCTGCTTCAGACCCAGAGAGATGCGGCGCTTGGTGGCGTCGACCTCCAGCACCTGCACCTCGACCTCCTGGCTCGTGGAGACGATCTTGCCGGGATGGACGTTCTTCTTCACCCAGCTCATCTCGGAGACGTGGATGAGGCCCTCGACGCCCGCTTCCAGCTCAACGAACGCGCCATAATCGGCGATGTTCGTAACCGTTCCCTTGAACTTGCCGCCAATCGGGTATTTGGCCTCGATGCCGCCCCACGGATCGGAGCCCAGCTGCTTCATGCCGAGGCTGATGCGCTGCGTCTCCGGATTGATGCGGACGATCTGCACCTTCACCGTGTCGCCGACGTTCAAAATCTCGGTCGGGTGATTGACGCGCTTCCACGCCATGTCGGTGACGTGGAGCAGGCCGTCGATGCCGCCCAGGTCGATGAACGCGCCGTAATCGGTGATGTTCTTGACGACGCCATCGACAACCTGGCCCTCTTCGAGCTTGGCCACGATCTCGGAACGCTGCTCGGCGCGGGTTTCCTCAAGTACGGAGCGGCGCGAGACAACGATATTGCCGCGCCGCCGGTCCATTTTCAGGATCTGGAAGGGCTGCGGCACATTCATCAGCGGGGTTACGTCCTTGATCGGGCGGATGTCGACCTGGCTGCCGGGCAGGAACGCAACGGCGCCGTCGAGATCGACTGTGAAGCCGCCCTTGACGCGGTTGAAGATTATGCCCTCGACCTTTTCGCCGGCGTTGAACTTCTGCTCAAGCTTGCGTCCAGCTATCCTCGCGGCGCGCCTTCTCGCGCGCTGAGCACCGCCTCGCCAGCGGCGTTCTCGATGCGCTCGACGTAGACTTCCACCTCGTCGCCAACCCCGACAGTGGCTGCCTGCCCGGGCATTGCGAATTCCTTGAGCGGGACGCGGCCTTCAGTCTTGAGGCCCACGTCGATAACCGCGAGATCCTTTTCGATGGCGACGATCTTGCCCTTTACCACCGCGCCTTCGGAGGGCGCTGAACCGGACAGGGACTCGTCGAGAAGAGCGGCGAAGTCTTCGGCTGTTGGATTGTATTCCTTGGCCTTCGGCTCTATTGTTTGCGTTGCGATCATTAAAATCCCGAATTGGCCTAAGCCAAGCCTGCGTTAGAGTTGAACTGACGGCTCGCTGGCCTTGCGGTTTCCAGCGCCGTTTTCATGCGTATCCCGGCCACCGTTAAAAAGGAGCGAAGATTCTTGAATGAACCGCGTATGCCTGAAATCATGGCAGACCGGCCCATAAGGGTCATGAGAGCAATGATTTATCTGAGGCCCGCGGCTTTATCAATAAGTTCAAGGGCGGCGGCCAGAGCCTTTTCTATATCTAACTCTGTCGTGTCGAGCAAGAGTGCGTCTTTCGCGGGTATCAGCGGTGAAACCGGGCGCTCGCGGTCGCGGCGGTCGCGATCCTCGATTTCCTTGAGCACCGTCTCTTCCGAAATGTCCACGCCATATCCTCTAAGCTCCACATAGCGCCGTGCGGCACGGGCTTTGGCGCTCGCGCTGACGAAGATTTTCGCGTGCGCATCGGGGCAGACCACGGTGCCGATGTCCCGGCCTTCGATCACCGCGCCTTCAGGGGTAGCCGCGAAGCTTCTCTGGAAGTCGAGGAGTGCCGCACGAACCTCCGGATAGGCGGCAATGACCGAAGCCGCCTCGCCAGCACCCTTAAGCCTGAGTTCGGGATCGGAAAGCGTTGCCGCGTCCAGATCGCGTGCCGCCCTGGCTGCGGCATCGACGTCGGTCAGGGCGTGCCCGGCCTTCTGGACGTCGCGGGCCACGGCCCGGTAGATCGAGCCCGTGTCCAAGTGCGGCAGCCCGTAACGCGCCGCGATTTTCCTGGCGAGCGTGCTTTTTCCGGCGGCAGCCGTCCCGTCAATCGCAATAATCATCAGCCTTTCGCCCCATCCTCGAAAGCAGCGCCCAACGTTTCCATAAGCCCCCGGAATTCGGGGAAGCTCGTCGCGATCATGGAAGCGTCGTCTACGGTAACGGGGGCCTCGGCGGCGAGGCCCAGAACCAGGAACGACATCGCAATCCTATGATCCATATGCGTGGCGATCGCCGCGCCGCCGGGCACTGAGCCCGCGCCGGTGACGGTCAGCGTATCGCCGCTTGCCCCGGCATTTACACCGCACGCCTTAAGGCCCGCCACCATGACCGCGAGCCTGTCGCATTCCTTGACGCGCAGCTCGGCCAACCCATCCATAATGGTGGCGCCCTCGGCAAAAGCGGCCAGCACGGCGAGGATTGGGTATTCGTCGATCATCGAAGGCGCGCGGGCCGCCGGAACGTGCACGCCTTTGAGCTTCCCGGCCTTGACGCGAAGATCCGCGGCCATCTCGCCGTTCAGCTCGCGCTCGCACTCGAACGCGATATTCGCACCCATCTCCCTGAGCGTCTCGTAGAAGCCCGTCCGCGCCGGGTTTATCAGCACGTTGCGGACGAGAATGTCCGAGCCAGGGCAGAGGATCGCCGCAGCGGCAAGGAACGCGGCCGAGCTTGGATCGCCCGGCACGGTCACGGGCTTGCCGTGCAGTGTTCCGCGGCCGTCCACGGAGATGCGCGTGCCGCCGTCCACCGGCTCCGTGGAAACGCCGGCGCCAAAATAGGCCAGCATCTTCTCGGTATGGTCGCGCGTCTTCTCGCTCTCGACAACAGAGGTGCGCCCCTGCGTCAAAAGCCCGGCCAGCAGCACCGCGGATTTGACCTGCGCCGACGGCACCGGCAGGCGGTACTCCATGGGCACCAGACTGGACGTGCCGATCAGCGTCAGCGGCAGCTTGGACTGCCCCTCTTCCGCGATCTGCAAGCCCATCTGCTTCAGCGGATCGAGCACGCGGCCCATCGGGCGCTTCTTCAAGGACTCGTCCCCGGTGAACACAGCGCGCAAAGGATGGCCGGCCACGACGCCCATCATCAGCCGCGCGCCCGTGCCGGAGTTCCCGAAGTCGAGCGGGGATGCTGGCTCAACCAGCCCGCCAAGCCCCGCACCAGTCACAATCCAATGCCCGCCATGCTTCTGGATGTCCGCGCCGAGCGCCTGCAGAACCCTCGCGGTGCTCAGAATATCTTCCGATTCCAGCAGCCCCGCGATCTCCGTCCGGCCCTCGGCAAGCGCACCCAGGATCAAGGCGCGGTGCGAGATGGACTTGTCGCCGGGCACGCAAACCGTGCCTCGCAATGCACCGGCCTGGCGTGAGCTAAGCGGCTTAGGATTGGATGGAAGCTGGGACATCGGCGCCTGATGGCTTTATTGACGGGGACGGGGACGCGAACGTTACCGCGTCATAGAGCCCCGCCAGGCCGCTCTGTCAATCCGGCGCGGCAGAAATTAGCCATTCTTCTCTCTTTGCCTTTGACAGGAAGAGACGATGCTGACTATCCCATTCAAGATTAGCGGCGCCACCGCGCCCATGCCCAACAGCTAAGGAAGCTCCAAACAAATGTCGATTAAAGCTGAGCGTGGAACCAAGCGGGTTTGCCAATCCTGCGGCAGCAAATTCTACGACCTCAACCGCGACCCAATTACTTGCCCCATGTGCCAATCCATATGTCAAACCTCCGCCCCCTCCTCGCGTGCCACCGGCGGCAATAACCTCGACGCCGACGACGACGCGGTGCTTGACAAGGGCCGGATCGAATTCGTGCCGCTCGACGAGGTTGCGGCAAGGGAGGGCGAGGATTTGCCGGATATCGAGGGTGACGACATCGCCGATGCCGGCGACGACGACGAGGCCCTCGATACAGGTGCTGCCGACGAGGCCTTCCTCGAAGAAGAGGACGAGGGCGGGGACGACGTGTCCGGCTTTGTCACCGGCGGCAAGGACGACGAGGTCTAAGACCCGCGGCAGTCTACGCGGACGCCGTCCCAAGGCGTCCGCGTGCCGTGCCTCTTCGCCGGCGGGGCAGCTGCATCCGAAGATTTGCTCACAAAGCGTGCTCATTTTTGTTGCGGCCTGAGCGGCTTCGGATTAAGTACCGTCTCCACACACGGCAGGAACTCAACTAGGTTCCTCCGATGGGGCCATAGCTCAGCTGGGAGAGCGCTTGAATGGCATTCAAGAGGTCGGCGGTTCGATCCCGCCTGGCTCCACCATTTACCTCCGATGAGGATGCACGTTGGATGTTCGCAGGTCTTTCTTGAAAGACCATGCCGGTTCCATATATGCTAAATAAAGCGTCCACATCGGACCCGTCCTCCTATCGCCTGCGAGCGGTGGAATACAGGCATGCCGGGGTGTGCATTTGGCACGAGGAGGTGCTTACGTGGAAGAATACCTCAAAGATTTCGAGCTGGAGGCTTGGGGCGAGGGTGAGCTTGCGTATATCAAGCACCTCAAGGCGAAGGACGTGGCAGAGCTTTTTCCGCAGCTTGGCGGCCTGCCGGAGGGCATCGATCTCTATGCCGTCGTTTCCGCGGATGGCACGCCGATGGTGCTGACCGATAGCCGGTCGGCGGCGCTGGAGAATGTGGAAGAAAGCGATTTGGAGCTGGTAACGCTCCACTGATAGCAAAAAGCCCGCCTTCCGGCGGGCTTTTTTGTTGGGCTTGTCCGGGCCTAAGCCGCGTGCGAGGCGGCTTTCTCTGTAAGGATCGCGTAGATCGCGGCACGGTCGCGGCAGGTGCGCAGCTTCTCCACCGCCTTAGGCTCGCGCAAGAGCCGCGAAACCCGCGCCAGCGCCTTCAAGTGATCGGCTCCAGCGCTCTCCGGCGCCAGCAGCAGCATGACGATATCGACCGGCTCCTCGTCGATCAACTCGAACTCGACCGGCTCCTCCAGCCGCGCGAAGACCCCTACGCTATGGCGCAGGTTCGGCAGCTTGCCATGCGGGATCGCAATGCCCGAGCCGACGCCGGTCGAGCCCAGCCGTTCCCGCTGGAAAAGAATGTTGTAGATGTCGACGCTGTTCAGCCCCGTCAGGTCGGCAGCGCGATCCGCCAGTATTTGCAATACCTGTTTCTTATTCGCAGCCTTAAGGGACGGGATAACGCCATAGGGCGTTATTAGGTCGCTCAAATCCATGTCTTGTCCCACGCGCTAACGTCCTCTATCCGCGGCCCGCGCAGCTTTAAGCCTTGGCGCTTCCAGCACCGCCGCTGGGGTCGATCCACCCGATGTTTCCGTCTGGACGCCGGTACACGACGTTGATCCCGCCGTGCGCAGCATTACGGAACACCAGAAAAAGCTGGTCGGCAAGATCCATCTGCATTACAGCGTCGCTCACCGTCATCGCTCTAATACGTGCCGGTTTTTCGGCAATCACAGCCGGAGCGCCAGCCGCACTTCCCCCTTCATCGGGGGATTCGGCGGTACGCTCAACGTCTATCACATAATCGATCCCTGCGCTGTCCAAAATTTGCGCGGGGTTAACGGTGCTCTGAGCATGATCCTTAAGCCTGCTCTTGTAACGGCGCAACCGTTTTTCGAGCCGCTCCATCGCTAAATCCACGCTGCCATAGGCATCGGAGCCATTTCCAGCCGACTGTATGTCGAGCCCTGTCTCCAGGTGTATCGCGCACTGGGTCGTAAATCCGTCGCTGTTCTTTTCAAGGCTGATCTGGCCGGACACGGGTTTGCCGGCAAATTTCCCCAGCGCAGTTTCCGCCCGGTTCAGTGCGTACTTACGCAAACTTTCGCCAAGATCGACGTTCTTTCCAGTAATTTTTATCGTCATTTTAATAGTTCAGTCTGGCGTTTGTTTTTAGGACAAAGTAAACCCATCCCATCCGCATGGTACATGGGGTAAATACTTCGCGCAAGGCTTAAAACACTCTTAAGCCATCGTTGAATTTGATGTCAGATGGGGGAGAAGAGACACCAATCCTCAAAGACAGCCAATTCCTTGACTGCGTGCGAGGTAATATAACTTATGTTCTCCCCGCTTTTCTGCGACTAACGGGGAGCGAGGACCATAATCATTTGCCGCCCTTCGAGCTTCGGCTCCAGCTCGACTTTGGCAATAGTGCCCGTCTCCTCTTTTACCTTCACCAGGAGTTGCATACCCAGCTCCTGATGCGCCATTTCACGGCCGCGGAAACGAAGCGTCACCTTTACCTTGTCGCCCTCCTCGAAAAACTTTTTCATCGAGCGCATTTTAACTTCGTAGTCATGCGTGTCGATATTAGGGCGGAGCTTGATTTCCTTGACCTCGACGGTCTTCTGCTTTTTACGGGCTTCCGCGGCCTTCTTCTGGGCCTGGAATTTATATTTTCCGAAATCCATGATCTTGCAGACCGGGATTTCACCATTTGCCGCGATTTCCACTAAGTCGAGACCGGCTTCTTGGGCCTTGGAAAGCGCATCGCGCTTGGCGACGGTTCCATGGTTCTCTCCGGCCTCGTCGATGAGCTGAACATCGCGGGCAATTATTGCGTCATTAATGCGCGGCCCTTCCTTGGTGGGCGCGCGGGTTACCGGACGGCGTATGTCGACTCTCCTATGGTTATTGACCTTCTCAAGCGCGGATCGTGGCTGGTCCAGCGCCCGTGATATGATTTGAGGATAAAAACCGCAAGCTGCAAGTCAAGAGGCTTCTCGCGTGCAAACTCCGCCGCAACGGAACCCCGCCGGCGATGCTGCCCTACCCCCTCACTATTGCGACGCAGTCTTAAATGCCTCCGCAAGCTGAGTTCCTAGCAAACGGTCGTAAACTGTCAAGCTTTGCAGTTGCAGAGCGCGCTTCGAGAAGCCGGAGCGCACCCTTTCGATGCCGCGCTGCCTGAGCGCTTCCAGCGCCCCGTTGTCCATCGCTAGCGCATAGCGCAGCAATTCGCAAAGCGCTGAGGCGTTTCCGGGTTCGAACAGCCAGGGGCCGGGGCTTGGCGGGCATGGCGCGCCGCTTCGCCGGCGGCCGCCTCGCCGCTCGCCGCGTGGGCCAGCATGCCCGGCCCAGCCGGCACGGTTTCAGGAAATGCACCGATATTGGAGGCGATCACCGGGCAGCCCATGGCCTGCAATTCGACAGCCACGCGGCCGAATGCCTCAGCCTCGACGGAGGGCAGCACCGTGAAGGCCGAAGCCTTGAACGCGGCGGGCATGTCGGCGCAATGCCCAGGAATCACAATCCGGCCGCGCAAGCCCAGCAATTCGATGGAAGCCTCAAGCTCCGCCTTGAAGGAGGAACGGCCTTGCTCGTCGCCCGCCAGCACGAACACCACATCGCCGCACTCGCCGCGCGCCAGAAGCTGCACGGCCGCCTCGATCAGAACGGTTTGCCCCTTCCAGCGCGTCAGCCGCGCGGGCAGGAGCACGATGCGCTTGCCCCCCGCGACGCCCCATTGCTCGCGAATGGCCCGCACCCGCTCGGCGCCGACCGAGGCCGTGTCGAAGGCTTTGAGATCCACGCCCCGGTAAATCACACCAACACGCTCAGCCGAATCCGGATGGCGCTCGCGCACAAGCTGGGCGGTGTACTGGGAATTGCAGATGACAGCGTCGCCGCGCGCCATGACGCTGTTGTACCAGGCCTTCAGGCGGCTGTCCTGGTTATAGATTCCATGATAGGTGGTCACGAAGCAGCGGCGGGTGTGCTTGGCGGCCAGGAGCGCGCTCCAGGCAGGCGCCCGGCTCCGCGCGTGGACCAGGCTAACGCCGCAGCACCGGATAAGCCGCACGAGCTTCGCGGCGTTGTACAGGATCGCCAGCGGATTCTTCGTCTTGGCCGGAAAGCGGATCAGCTCGCCGCCGGCTTCCGCCAGTTCATCCTCAAGCCGGCCGCCGGCCGACACCACAAGCGCCCGCCCACCAGCCTGCGTCACGGCCTCGGCCATTTCGATCGTGGTACGCTCCGCGCCACCCGCCGACAGCTCGGGTACGATCTGGAGAATGACGGGCCATGGCATTCGTTTTAGCATTGAGGCGGGCTTACACCGAGTTTCATGAAAGAAGCATAAGATGAACGGCGAAGATCTGCAATTGCTCATGGTCGAGGCGGACACGGGTCCGGCCGTGCCTATCGCCTATCGCTTCCAAAAGCCGCAACCTGGCAAGCCCGTCTTCGTCTGGTTCTGCGGCTTCAGGTCGGAAATGGGGAGCGTCAAGGCAAGCGCGCTCGCTGCATGGGCGAGGGCGAACGGCGCGGGTGCCTTGCGTTTCGACTATTCCGGCCACGGCAAGTCCGGCGGGCGGTTCGAGGACGGCACCATCGGTGCGTGGCTTGGCCAAGCCGCGGCGGTCTGCGCGTACGTGCTGCAAGGAACGCCGGCCGTGTTCGTAGGGTCGAGCATGGGCGGCTGGATCGCCCTGCTCCTGGCGCGGCAGATTTTGCAAGTTCCCCCTCATCCTGTCCTTCCCCCCGAGGGGAGAAGGGGCGCTAGAAGTCTCGCCAGGGATGGTTCGGGCGTCCTCTCTCCCTCCGGGGAGAGAGACAGAGTGAGGGGCGGACTTCCCCCTCAACCTCAAAAGCATGGTTCTCATCGCGCCGGCCTGGGACATGACGCGGCTGTTCTGGGAGCGCGCCACGCCCGGAATCCGCGAGACGATCCAGCGCGAGGGCGTCTATCTCAGGCCCTCCCCCTATGAGGGAGGCCCCTCGCCCATCACCAGGGCGCTGATCGAGGACGGCGAGCGCCACTTCCTGGGCGCCGGCCCCTTGGCGCTCTCCGTGCCAGTCCGCATCGTTCACGGCTGCCAAGACCCAGACATTCCCTGGCGCCACTCGCTCGCCCTGCTCGAAGCCGCCGGCTGCCCGGACATGCGGCTGACACTCGTCAAGGATGGCGAACATCGCTTGTCGCGCCCGCAAGACCTGGCGCTCCTGTTCTCGATGTTGCAGGAATTCCTGTAAGTTTGTACATGGGCACCCCGTTTTTCATCGGGACATATCCTAAGGCAAAGCGCCTTGAAAAAGTCTTAATGGCGCAGACGCATGGTACCACATTGATTTCCCATGACTATTTACAGACCGTTCCGGCCCTGGCCGCGGCGATCGGGGTTAATCGGGAAACTGCAATTATATTTAATAGGATTCAGGAAGCGAAGAATCCGGGGCAAATTGGGAAGAATTTCTAAGAAAGACGGCAGAAAAAAGCAAGGTCGACGTTAGTTTACCATATCCGTATTTACCTTGTTACGCCCCTACAAGATCTTCATCAATTCTTAACTTACCAATCCTGGTACCTTCGCCACCGGCAGCCTGGCAAGTCCGGCTCGTACCAGCAGCGGTTCCACCCTCCACCTCGCCCGGCGTTGGTCCGCCTGTGCCGGCCTCTCAGCGCGCGCGAACGGGGCGAGGCGGACCGGCCCTCCACCTGAACGCGGCTCGCACTGATGACGGACGGGCTTTGAGCGGATTGGCTTGTGTCCGGGCTCTTTCCGCCTGGGCTCAGCAACGCGTAGGCCGACAGGCCCATGGTTGCAGCCAGCAGCAAAGTTGCGAGCAGGTCGCGCGCCACGCGCCTTTTGCGCGATATTGGCGGCGTCCATGCGGGCGGTGCGGCTTTCTCCGGTCCCGCCGGCGCGGCGGCGGTCACCGCTACCACCAGCGAATTGCCTGGCGGCCGTTCCCGGCCGGGGGCTTGCCGTTTCTCAGCGGCCGCTGGGCGGCTTTCTGCTGGGGGGCACAAACCGCGTCCGGTGGGCTCGCCAGCCTGGTCAGGAACGCGGCAAGCTCGGGTTCGTCGAATCCAGGGCTCTCCGCATCGCCTTGAGCCTCACCGGGACACACGCTCTCTTGATCGTCCCCCCGGTTCGCCGCCGCGCTCTCCAGAATTTCGCGCCACGAGCCAGCCATGAACGCACCTTTGCAACTACTGCTAGCGACTATATGCCATTACAACTTCCGCATGGTGCTCGCAGATCTGGGCCAAACCCGGAAAATTTTATGGTAATTCCAGGGCTGCGGTGAACCTCCCGTTTCTGGCCCGTCATTCGCCAAATCTGGCGTTGTGAGCCGCAGTGCGTTTTGACTTGAACACGCGCAACAGGCCGCAAAGAGACATCGGGCCGGTTTCGGATCGCGCCAGCTATAGAGGGATGAGCGACCGTTCTGCAGGTGGCGCTCACCAGCGCCATTTGTATCGCGTCGCGTGACGCTTGCGACGGAAGGGGGAGAATTTGTTTTTGTTTGCATCCATGTTGGATGCAAAGCGGAATCAAGAGCCCTAAGCTTAAGCGCCTTGTGAAAACTGGCGGCGGGAGCAAAATCGATGCTCGCTGGCTTCCCCAAGGTGCGGCGCGTTATGGCGATGCTTCATGTTGCCGTGCATCCAGCGGAACTCGATTTACCGGGCTTTGGGTTTCATGAATTGAAGGGAGACCGCGAGGGGACATTCACTGTTGCGATCAGCCGCAACTGGCGCGTCACTTTCCTGTGGGACAATAACGGTCCGCTTGATATAGACTTGGAGGACTATCATGGCGAATGACGATGAGCGCTTGCCTTTCGCTCCGCCTCATCCAGGCGACGTGTTGAGAGAGGACATTTTGCGGGTGCTGAACAACATGAAGTGCGAGGGATTTGGCCGCGCATTTGGGTGTCACCCGCCAATCTTTGTCTCCGGTCATTCACGGGCGGCGCTCCGTATCGGTGGAAATGGCCCAGCGCTTGGGTAAGGCATTTGGAAATGGAGCGCGGTTTTGGCTTGCGCTTCAGATGCAGTATGAAATCTGGCACGCCGAACAAGAGAAGCCTGTCGATGTTGCGCCTCTGAACTGGAAAAGAAAAGCTGCCGCTTGACCCCCCAAAAAAAGCCCCGGATACTTGTCCCAGCCGCGGCTCATTCATTCTGTGAACTCTGTGATTGGCCTCTTAGTTGTTCTCAGTCAGGCTGAGAGCCGACCATGCCGTTCGCAGGGATCGCGTCTGGAGCTGAAGGTTTTGCCGAAGTGGAAACTTCCGCTAAATCGAGTGCCTACTGCGCCAGCTCGCTTGGCAGCATGATCTTGGCCCCGGGCCAAGAACAGACGAAGTGGCGGCGGAAAAGAGCGCCATCGGGCGCTTTCTTCGTCTCAGCAGCACGCCTATCGCGAGGAGCCAAGTGTGCACAAAATGTGTACCTTCCGAGCAAGCAAGATCGAACTGAGGTTGGTAAACCGCGCGACATCAGAACGACAAAGAACTCACAACGGTTCTTTGAATGACTTGGGCTTGGGGGTGTTAATCTCGTAGTCTCGTTTTGGGGGCGGTAAGTTCCGTCGCCCTGCTGTCGGCGGCTAGCGCTGCTGATATGTATCGCGCGCCTGAGAGCGCTGGCGGTTATAAGGACGCTCCATATGTCGCGGGTCCGATCTGGACAGGTTTCTATATCGGCGCTCATGGCGGCTATGCTTGGGGTTCTGCTGATTTCCCCGGCACGCCCGCTTATAACCCTGCTGATGGCAATAGTGGTGCGCCGCGCCCTGAAAACTCGACGGCGGTTTTGGCGGTGCCCAGATTGGCTACAACGTCCAGCTTGATCGCTTCCGTAATTGGCACGGTCGCAGATATTTCGTTCGCCAACCTCGACAAGACGGTGCTGGACGGAAATTATCTTACGGAAACAACGAAGATTAGCCAGTTTGGCACGTTGCGGGCCGTGGCCGGGTATTCGTTCGGCCGTTGGCTGCCATATGGTACGGTTGGCTTGGCCTGGGCCGACGCGTCGTATGATATGAACTGCCCGCCTGTGGCGGTTGCACTGGGCGGTGGCTGATTATGAGGGGCCCCGTCACACAGGCGATAGTCAAATCATGACGGGCCTCGCATATGGTGGTGGTCTGAAATATGCGATCGACGGCAAATTCTCGATCGGCGCCGAGTATCTTCGCGTGGATTTGAACGAAACGGCATTCCAGATGGGGGCGCTTAATCATTGGGCTCCTAACACCAAAAAGATCGATGCTACCGCAGACTTAGTTAAATTCTCAGTTGACTATAAGGTTTGGGGTGCTGGCTACGAACCTCTCAAATAGCGGCTTGCCTGGTTTCCACCCTGGCTTGAAGCCTTAGCGGGTCGCCATGAGCAATCGTGGCGGCCCAGCTTATTGATGGACACCCCTTTACTGCGAGTGTTTCCTGCACTCTTCGCCGCCGCTTATCCCGCCCTTGTATGGCCCGCGAATTTGGTGCGTCTTGAAGACGGCCCTGGGTCACGAGTGAGCCCGGAGGATGCGGGCCCGGGGTATCTCGCGACGAGGTTATGATCAACGTCCGAAGCTGAGGGTCCAGCTGCCGCAGTCTTGCCGAAGCGGGCGAATTCCTAAATCGACCCATGGCGG
>CAVUGF010000039.1:0-29518 GCA_963740975.1 uncultured Alphaproteobacteria bacterium
AAAAGATAGCCGTTTGCGACAAGGCCCCGGCAGATTCGTCGGCCCTGGTTCTTACGCGGCAATATTCTCTATTCGCTCTCCCGCCCGGCGGAAGCTCTGGCCGCGTTCGGCAAGGCGCTGGCGCTGAAGCCGGGCGATTTAGGCGCGCTTTGCAACAAAGGCGAGACGCTGCGCCAGCTCGGGCGCTTTCCGGAGGCGGCTGCGGCGCTTGGCGAGGCGCTGGCGCAAAATCCACGCTCCGTGCAGGCCATGCTGGGCCTCGGCATCATCGAATTCAAATATGCGCGGCTTGAAGAGGCGCTGCGGTATTTCAACGCCGCTCTAGACGCCGATCCCGCTTGCGCAACGGCTTACACCGGCCGGGGGCTGGCGTTGCAGGAGCTTGGCCGCTTCGGCGAGGCCATGGCCGATTTCGAGCGCTCGCTGACGCTGAACCCGGAGCTTGTGGAAGGCCGCTCCAATCTGGGCGCCCTGCACTTGCTGCTTGGCGATTTCAAAAAGGGCTGGGAGGGCTTCGAATACCGCAAGCTTTGGGGCAACCTATGCAAGGCGGACGCCGCGACGGTTTGGCCGGTCTGGAATGGAGAGCCCGTCGCAGGCAAGAAAAGGCGCTCGGTGCTGGACGAGGCCGCGCATGGCGACCTCTTCATGATCGCGCGCTATCTTCCGATGCTGGCGGAATTGGGAGCGAAGGTCACGTTCAAATGCCGCCCCCGCTTGGTGGATCTGATGAAGAGCGTGCGCGGCGCGCGGACCGTCGCCGGCACGGACCCTGACGAGCGCTTCGATTACCAGGTGTATCTTTTCAGTCTTCCGCGCCTTTTCAAGACCCGCAGCGATACGATTCCAGGGCAGGTACCCTACATCGAGGCCGATCCGGCCCTGATTGCGAAATGGCGGGAGCGGCTGGGAAGCGGCTTCAAGATCGGCATCGCATGGCAGGGCGACCCAGATCCCAAGGTCGTATATCGCGGCCGGCGCCGCTGGAGGCTTTCGCACCGCTGGCCGCGATCCCTAATGTGCGTCTGATCAGCCTTCAGAAGGGCTTCGGAACGGACCAGCTCGCAGGCAGCTGCGTGACGGTTGAAACCCTGGGCGAAGACTTCGACGCTGGCCCCAGCGCCTTCGTGGACACCGCCGCAGTGATGGCGAACCTCGATCTGATCGTTTCGGTCGATACCTCGATCGCGCATCTGGCAGGCGCCATGGGCCTGCCGCTATTCGCCGCCTTGAAGCGCATCCCCGAATGGCGCTGGCAGTTGGACCGCCCCGACTCCCCCGGTATCCCACCGCCCGCCTGTTCCGCCAGCACACAAGAGGCGACTGGGGCGGCGTTTTCGCCGATATCGCGCAGGCCGTGGAAGCCATTGCCGGCCCGCGAATGGCGCCGCTGGAAATTCCGGCGGCGGTCGGCGAGCTGTTTGACAAAATCGCCATCCTCGAAATCAAGGCTGAGCGCATTCCCGATGCCGGCAAACGCGCGAATGTGGAACGCGAGCTGGCGCTCTTGCAGGATCTCAAGCGAAGCCACGGGCTTTCCCGCGCCTGCCTTGACCGCCTCACCACCGATCTCAAGCGGACGAACTCCGCGCTGTGGGACATCGAGGACGCCATCCGCCGCTGCGAGCGCCAGGGCGATTTCGGGCCGTCGTTTATCGAACTGGCCCGCAGCGTTTATAAGGAGAACGACAAGCGGTCGGAGCTGAAGCGGGAGATCAACGCGCTGTTCGCTTCCGCTATCGTGGAGGAGAAGTATTTTCCAGCGGAGTAGGCCGCGGCAGCCATCAGGATTTCTTTTGGTGCTTCTCCGACTTCGAGGGCTTTGAGGGCTTCCTTGAAGCCTTTGAGGGAGAATTTGATATTGAGGTTCTGGCCGTTGATAAGATGGATGTTTGCGAAGGCGGCTTCGTTCGATTTGAGGGCCTCAAGCGACTTGCCGTCTATAACGTGCTGAATCCAGCAGCCCGCATTATTGCAGTTGCGGTAATGCAGGGTAACCTTGCTTTGCTCGCCGATGGAGAGGCCCAGTCCGCTGGGCAAATGGACGTTCTGCGGTGCAAGGACGGTAAGGACTGCGTCTTCTTTTTATCGTGAACGGTTTCGGAAACGGAGAGGGTCAGCAGGTTGACCGTCCCCTTGCCCTGCTTGGTTTGCGCGATTTGCACGACCTCGCATTGAGGTTTGGGCCGGGGCTGCTCCTTGCTCGCTTCGGGAGTAACGCAGCGGTAAAACCAATCGTCGAAGCGCTCCGACTGGACACGCGGCTCAGCGGATGCAGCGGGTACCAGGACGCCCAAGCCGAGCAAAACGGCTGCGGCTGCAAGGATACGCATTGCGAAACTCTCCCAGTCTTGACCAAAGCTAGGTGCTTAAAAGACACGCTTAGCAAGTAAGCATGCGCCCTGTCAAATTCTACCCGGCCGCTATCCGGCCTGTCGCTGCTCCCTTATAACCAATTGTTTTATATTCATGAATTCCGCCATCCGTGCGCAGTCGCGGCGGCGAATGCCCCGTCATTGCAGCTTAGAATAAGCTATTGCGCGTCGAGCATTTGTACCGTAATTAGAAATTATTATCGCTATTAACTCTAAAGTTGCGAGTAATTGTTATGTACAACTACAAGCAAGGAGATACACGGGCAGGTAGCACAGCAAGAATACACCAACCGTATGGTCGGGTGACTTAAGGATTGTGTAGCAGGGCTGTATTCTGGGGGATGCGCGGCACAACGCGCTTCACAAAATCGTAGGTATGTAGGTATCAGCCTGCAAAGGCAGAGGATATTGGGGCCGCGTGCAAGACGTTTCCCGGTAAACGGGAAGTTTTGTCTTTGTGCTCCGCGTAAAAACGGGCGGGTGGGATTGTTTCATGCGTATCTGTGCAGGGTTTACACTGGCCATGCGGCCAGCTGGCATTTGGGGCGGGATTGGGCGTCTGCTTGTGGCGCCTTGCGCTATTGGGCTCGGCCTTGTCTTAAGCGCAGCGCAGCACGCGGATGCGCAGCAGGCGCCCGCGCCGCAGGTGCCGCCGGATATCAACAATATCATGCAGCAGCAGCGCCAGATTGTGCAGCAGCAAGACAAGCGCGCCGCGACGAGCTTGAAAGGCAGCGCCAGCCCCAGGCCCAGGCGCCGGCCCAGCAGGCAGCGCCCGAGGCCCCAACCCCGGCGCAGGCGGCGCACTGCATTGCGGTGCGCAGGTTCGCCTTCGAGGGGCCGAGCACCTGAAGGAAGGCGTCAAGCAGGAAGTAGACAAGAAGTTCGCCGGCAAATGCATGACCATCGTGGACATTCTCACGGTCGTGCGCACGGTTACCAACGTTTACGTCTCGGAAGGCTACCCCACGACGTGCGTCTTTACGCCGGAGCAGGACCTCTCAAAGGGCACGCTCCGGGTGAAGGTCATCGAAGGGCGCACGCAAAGCGTGACGTACTGACGGCGGCAAGGAGCGCGCCGGCCTTGACACAGCCTTTCCGTTCCTCGTCGGCGAGCGCCTTTACATCCGCGATGTCGAGCAGGGCCTCGACCAGATCAACCGGCTGCCTGGCTTCGAGGCAAAATCGCCGCGAAGCCCGGCGACGGCGAGGGCCAATCCAAGATCGTGGTCGACACGAAGCATCCCTTCCTGCCGCTCGTCACCACCACAATGGATAATCTGGGCCTGAAGACCACTGGCGAGTGGCAGCTTGCACAACCATCGCCGCGGGCGACGTGCTTGGGTCGACGATAGCTGGGCTTTGAGCTATAAATCCAGCTCTCCGATCTACGGTCCCACCATAGGGTCCGACCAATATACGGCCAGCGTGTCCATACCTTTCGGCTACTGGACCGCGACGCTCTCCGGAAGCTATTTCGACTATAAGTCGGCCATTCACCACCCGCGTGGCTCAGCTCGACCGGCAACAGCACCTATGCCACGGCCGATATCGAGCGGGTTATCCACCGGGACCAGGACAGCAAGACCAAGATCGATGCGTTCCTCAACTGGAAAGATACCGAGAGCTACATTGCTGACGAACTGCGCTCGCAAAGCCCCAGGTGAACGTGCTGGTATCCGGCTGTCGCACACGCACCGCATTTTCGGAGGCCTGTTCGACGGCGACATCAATGGCCAGTTCGGCGTACCGATGTTCGGCTCGATGAAGGACAGCGAGCCCAATGCGTGGCGCAACAAGGCCGAGTTCAGCAAGGTCGCGGGCGATATCAGCTTCTACCGCCCCCTCGATCTGAGCGGCCTGGGTGCGGCTTTGAAGGATGTCAAGCTCGCATACAGCTTCAAAGGCACGGGCCAGTACTCGCCGGACCTTCTCCTCCCCACCGAGCAGCTGACGCTTGGCGGCTTCTACACCGTGCGCGGTTACAAAACGCAAAGCCTGAGCGGCGGCAATGGCGGTTTCGTGCGTAACGAGCTGATCTACACCATGCCTTATTGGCTGCCGGACCAGTTCAAGTCCGCCTTTGCGCAAATAGACCTGTTCGCCGGCATCGACGCAGGCCGGTCCTGGCGGAAGACAATAAAGAGAACTTCCGCTCTCGGTCGGCAATGTAAGCGGTCTGGCGGCTGGCATGCGGCTGAGCAGAGGGCCGCTCTTCGGCGAGGTCTCCTACCAGCACCCGCTATCAGCACCGCAATCCATTGCGATGGAAGATCAGCTCGTCGTGCAGACGGGGCTGCTCTTCAAATGGTAACGCGAGGCGCTTCGATTATTCCAACTGGTGAGATGCTCAGGCGCGCGCCGAAGAGATAGACCGGAACAAAGTTTTGGTGAGTACGATGACAAAGATCGAAAATATTTCAAAGGCGTTCGCTTTGGCGCTGCCGGCGGTAGTGGCTGTGGGCTTCGCCGGAGTGCTGCTGGCACCGGGGGCGGCTCAGGGGCAAACCAACCAGGGTGCAGTTAACAGCAACTCAGGTAATGCGCCCATCGTCAACATCGTTACTCCCAATAGCGCGGGCGTCTCTCACAACATCTACCCGCAATTTAATGTCTATTCCAACGGTGTCGTTCTCAACAACTGCGCACCACGGCGGCTGACGGCAACTGCCCGATCATTACGGGAGCCTCGCTCGCGCAAAATTCTAATCTTCGGCTCGGGTCCCGCCCTTGAAATCTGAACTCAACGTAGGTCGGTGGGCCAGCAATCCATCGAAGCTGGCTCGGCATGATTGAGGACATCGGCGGCAAGCGCCGATTTCATTCCTGGCTGATCCGGGCCGTGTGTTACCTGCAACGGCTGCGGCTTCTAAAACACCCCGCGCGCAACCTTGACGACGGGCACGCCGGCAAATTCGACGCAAACTGGCCCAAAACATCACCGGCTTCAGGTCAGCGATAAACAGCAGCAACAAAGATAATCATCGGCGATCCGAGCGCGCCCTCATCTTATGTCGCAGCCGATGTCACTGGACTTCGACCTTCGACGTGATCTCCGCTCTGGTCAAGGGCAGCATACGGAACGATAAAATGTTACTAACAGCGGCACGCCGCAGTCCGAGGCCGGCCTGTTTGCCGGGAGCAACAACTTCAATTACAGCTAGCGCAAGGTATCCGCGCTGGCGAACGACATAACAATGAAGCCCACCGTCGCCATCGATTTCCAGCGCCCTGGGCGGAAGCTTATGCAGGCAAGATTTAGCTCATCTCCACTGAAGCCGGCGCGGGCGTCAACACCCCTGACCGATATGAACGCGGGCGCGGGTGGCATAAAACTCAGCGCGGATGGCAAAATCACTGTCGGCGACAGCGGCAAAAACTACGAAACCCATTCGCAGGGCGTCGACATCGCAACCACCTCAGGAGGCGATGTCGTTATCGCGAACGCGGTTTCGGCGGCAGGCGGCTTAACGCTCAGCGCTGCCGGTGCCCTCACTGTCAATAGCGGGGTCACGGCTGGCAACGCCGACATCAGCGCCGGTACGTCTGTCACCAACAATGGAACAATCTCCTCCACCGGCAACAGCGGCAGCTCTATCGTTGCTGGGACGTCTGTTTACAACTACGGAAAGGTCGACTTCCAGAACGGCGATCTTACCATCACCTCACAGACTGCAGACTTGACCAACTACTCCGGCGGCGTCATTCAGGCCAAGACACTTAAGCTTGCCGCAGCCACTACACTGAACAACAAGGTGAACGCCACGCTGACGGGCGACTCCCCATAAACATCGCTCCCGTAACTGCCACTTCCACGCCGCCATCGCTCAACAACGATGGCGCAATCTCCACCGGCGCGGGTGGGACAATACGGCGGCGGTGACCGATTTAACCAACCGGCACCGGCACCATCTCGGGCCAGTCGGTGAACCTTGGCGCTTCCGGTACACTGGACAACCAGCTAGGCGGCGCATCAAATCCGGCGCCGCTACGGTGCTTTCTGCGAACACCCTTACCAATGCGGGCGATATCACGCGGGCACCTCGCTTGCGGTGACCAATACACCGATCTGGAACACAGGGCAGTCGTCGTGAATGGCGCAGTCACCAGCCTCTGGGGGATTTGACAGCACCATTCAATCTGGGGACAATCGCAGATTACGGCGGAAGCTCGGTGACCAACGAGACCGGCGCAAGCGTCACCTCCGGAACGGGCGGCACCTCGCTCAAGCGGCGGTAAATTCACGAATTGGGGATCGATCTCGTCGCAGGGCGCAACCAGCGTTGCCGAAATCGGGCAACTTGACCAACAGCGGCACCCTGTCGGGCAACTCGGTGGACGTTAGCGTTTCCGGCACGCTCGCCAACAATACGAGCGGCAAGCTCACCTCCAGCGCCGGCATGATACTTTCGGCGGGCACGCTCGCCAATGCGGGCAACATCGATGCGGGCACAACGCTTGGCGTGACCACGTCGGGCAACTTGACCAACTCCGGCCAAATGACGGCTCAGAGCGCGCCCGGCACTGGGGTGCACGCGGGAGGCGATTTGACCAACACTGGACAAATCACATTCCAGCAGGACGGCACGGTCAGCGCCGCCGGCACCCTAACGAACGGCACCGCGCCGCTGGTCCCCACCAACGCCACGATCCATGCGGGCGGCACTCTTACGATCACAGCCACCACGCTTAAGAACTATGGTGGCGCCGACTACTTCGCGCAGCGCGGGGAAATCTCGGGCACGAAACTGCACATCACCACCAGCGGCGATGTGCAGAACTGGGCGAATTTGTTTGCCACGCAAGACCTGATCATCGACTCGGTCGGCAATGTCTCGAACAGCTTCGGCTGGATCAAGGCCGGCAGCTACCTCTCCGTCACCACCCCCGGCAATTTCGATAACATCATAGGCCGGCTTGAGGCCCCTAACGCGAGCTTCAGTGCCGGGACCGAGCGGAACGTTGTGCTGGTCAGCCCCGGCGACGAGTTGCTCCTGCCCAGGAAGCTTTCCAACGTCATCAGGGCTCTCACCGCCCAGGGCGTTGCCAAGGCCGTTGCGGACTGGGATAAGGCCGTACTTGTCCGGTTCGGGACCACGGACACCAAGGTTCTGGATACGATCCGCCTGCAGCTTGGCGACCCCTTCCTGATCCAGCAGCAACAGCAGGAGAAGCAGGGCAAGGGCGCCAGCAATCTCCCGCAGCCGGGCAAAGGTGCAAGCATCAGGTACACCAACGCGGCAACAGGAGCACGGCCGGGGGCCTATTAGGCTCCCTCCGGGCCGGGGCGCGCCTTAAGGGCTTATTTGAAGCCCTTAAGGAATTCTCTGTCATAATTCCGATTGTTGGCGAGGCAGGCTCCACCGAAGCTTGCCTCGCTGCTTTTCATAGCCTGCCTTGTTAACGCAGGCCATTCCGCAGCGACATTCCCGCGAAGGCGGGAATCTATGCCAGAAAAAAACGCATGTTCTGCATATGCTTACCATGCGTTGCCGCCTGCACGGGAACGGCGCCGCGGCGAATTTGCCGGCGCTTGGACCGGCTGCAACTGCCGTTTCCAGGATAAGCAGCCGGTGCTGGCGGCCGCGGCATTCCGAACCGGTATCGCGCCGGCGCGATACGGCTTGTGCTTGGCGCTCTTTCCACTACCTTTCAGGCCACCTGCCCCGCAACCCGCCAGACAGAGACCCCATGACGCCTTCCGCGCCCATTACCGGCATGCTGCTTTCCGCGGCGGCGTTCCTGTTCTTCACCGCCTTCGACGTGGTGAGTAAGTTCCTTGCCGGCCGCTACTCAGTCTTTCAGATCATGAGCGTGGAGTTTGTCACCGCAGGGCTTCTGATGACGGCCTATGCGCTATGGAAGGACTGGAACAGCCCTGACCGGACGGTTCTGCGCATAAGCAAGCCGTATCTCCACCTGATGCGGGGCGGCTTCCAGATTTTGGGCCAGTCGCTGGCTTATCTGGCGATCACGCACCTTTCGCTGGCCGAGTTCTACGTCATCGTCTTCTGCATGCCTGCCGTGACGGTGCTCAAGGCGGGCTGGTTTCTCAAGGAACGCGCCGCGCCGCATATCTGGCCGGTCCTGGCCGCGAATTTCCTCGGCGTGCTGATCGCCATGCGGCCTGACCAGGGGTTGAATTTGTGGGCGCTGGTGGCGTTTCTGGGTGTGATGCTGCTTGCGGGCGGGTTGGTCGTGCTGCGCCGGATGAGTGAAAGCGAAACGGCGGAGATGACCGGGATCACCGCTGCCATATCGCTGGCGCTGGGTGCGCTCGTGGTGGTGCCCTTTGTCTATAAGCCTATGGAACTGAGCGACTTCGCGCTGGCGGTGCTGGGCGGCGTGTTCTTTGCCCCCGCGCAAATGCTGCTCGTGGCCGCCTTCCGCATGGCGCCGGTGGCGCTCGCAAGCCCGCCGCAATTCCTTCAGCTCGCCTACGGCGCGGCGGCTGGCTACGTGGTTTTCGCCGAGGTGCCAAGCGTCGCGGTCTGCATCGGCGGCGGCATCGTTATCGCTGCCAACGCCGCTTTGATCTATGTGGAGAGCAAGGCACCGCGACGCTTGGCGCCGAAGGAAGGCGAATCGCTGCCCGGCCGGCTGATAGCGGATGCTGTGCGCGCCAAGCGCCCCGGCGAAGGCTTCAGCGCTGGCGGCCTTCTTGACCTCGAAGGCGTTGAAGCCCGCCTACACCAAGCTCTTCCTCAACGATCTCGTCGAACGTCTTGCTGGAAACCGCGCCAGCGGCGCTTTCTTCGATCCTGCGCTCGATGAGGGTCTTCAATTCCGCCCAAGCCAGTTCTTCGTCCTTCGTGGGCGGAAACAGCCTCTCAAGCGCATATTGCCGGATGGTCTTGCCCTCAAGCGCGGCCATGGCTTTGAGCGCCTTGTGCTGCTGCTCGGTGATGTCGATGGTCAGGCGGCTCATGGCGATCCTTGGGTGAATGCAGGTCCCACATTATTACAAATGTGGGCCACGGCCAATGAATGAAAATTGACGCCTGTCAGATGAGCCGGTGTCGCTCGGAGCCTTCTTCGATCAGGATAGGGAACGCATCGCAGACCTGCCTGTTTGCGGATCGCCGCCATCAAACCTCGCCCAGCTTGCGCTTGACTGCCCAGTCTTCGAAATCTCGAAAGATCAGGGTGTGAGGCCAGCGTGGTTCCGGCTCGGGGGAAGACCTCCAAGTGAGGTGTACTTCCGCAACCCGTCCGTCATCCAAGAGGAAAAGGACATCGTCACGATCCATTCGGCGCGCAATTGCCTTTATGGTCCTTTCTTTGAGACAGTGCCCCGCACCCAGTTCTTTGTGCAGCTGACTTTCTAATAGATGAGAAGAACCGGGCACTTCGACCCAGGGGGCAGGTAAGGGTGCCCTTTTTGAGTTCGTCATTCGCTCGCTTGGCGTTGCGCATAACCCAGATGCGCATTGAGCTTGCCCAGCAAATCCGCCGCCGCCTCCGCGATATTCGTCCCCGGCCCGAATATCGCCACCGCGCCCGCATCGTGCAGCGCGGCGTAATCGTCCGGCGGGATAACCCCGCCCGCCACGACCAGAATATCCGGCCGCCCCTGCTGCGCCAGTTCGGCCTTCAGCTCCGGCACCAGCGTCAAATGCCCCGCCGCCAGCGACGACACGCCAACAATATGCACATCGTTCTCCACCGCCTGCCGCGCCACCTCGGCCGGCGTCGCGAACAGCGCGCCGATATCCACGTCGAAGCCCAGATCGGCGAAAGCGGATGCAATCACCTTCTGCCCCCGGTCGTGCCCATCCTGCCCGACCTTCGCCACAAGAATGCGCGGGCGCCGGCCGTCGTTCTTCTCGAAGTCCTCGCATAGGGCGATGACGTGCCGCACCTTTTCGTTCATCTGCCCGATCTCCTGGCGGTAAACCCCTGAAATGGCGCGGGTCTCGGCGCGATGGCGGCCGAACACGATCTCCATCGCCATCGAGATTTCGCCGACGGTCGCCTTGGCGCGGGCGGCGTTCACCGAAAGCTCAAGCAGGTTGCCGCTGCCGTTCCGCGCCGCATCGGTGAGCGCGGCGAGGGCGGCCTCCACCGCGGCCGGATCGCGCTCGGCCCGGAGCCGCTCCAGCTTCTCGATCTGGAGCGCGCGCACGGCGGAATTGTCGACCTTCAGCACCTCAACGGGCGCCTCGTCCTTCACCTGGTATTTGTTGACGCCAACGATGGTCTGCTTGCCGCCGTCGATGCGCGCCTGGGTGCGGGCGGCGGCTTCCTCGATGCGCAGCTTTGGGAGCCCGGCGCCGATAGCCTTCGCCATGCCGCCAAGCTTTTCGACTTCCTGGATGTGCTCCCAAGCCTTCTTGGCCAGATCGTGGGTCAGCCGCTCGACATAATAGCTGCCGCCCCATGGGTCGATCACACGCGTGGTGCCGGTCTCGTATTCGATGAAGAGCTGCGTGTTGCGCGCGATGCGGGCGGAAAAGTCGGTTGGCAGCGCCAGCGCCTCGTCGAGCGCGTTGGTGTGCAGCGATTGCGTGCCGCCATGCGTCGCGGCAAACGCCTCCACGCAGGTGCGCATGACGTTGTTGAACACATCTTGCGCGGTGAGCGACCAGCCGCTGGTCTGGCAATGCGCGCGCAGGCTCATGGATTTGGGGTTCTTGGCGCCGAGGTCGCGCATCAGCCGCGCCCAGAGCGCACGCGCGGCCCGCATCTTGGCGACCTCCATGAAGTAGTTCATGCCGACCGCCCAGAAGAAGGAGAGGCGCGGGGCGAAGGCGTCGATATCGAGGCCCGCGGCCATGCCCGAGCGCACATATTCGACGCCGTCCGCGAGCGTGTAAGCCAGCTCCAGATCGGCGGTGGCGCCCGCTTCCTGCATGTGGTAGCCGGAGATCGAAATCGAGTTGAACTTCGGCATCTTCTGGCTGGTGTAGGCGAAGATGTCGGAGATGATACGCATCGAGGGCTGGGGCGGATAGATGTAGGTATTCCGCACCATGAACTCTTTGAGGATGTCGTTCTGGATCGTGCCCGAAAGCTGCGCGGGCGCAACGCCCTGCTCCTCGCCCGCCACGATGAACAGCGCCAGGATGGGTAGCACCGCGCCGTTCATGGTCATGGACACGCTCATCCCGGAAAGCGGTATGCCATCGAACAGTGTGCGCATGTCGTAGATGGAGTTGATGGCGACACCCGCCATGCCGACGTCGCCGCGCACGCGCGGGTGATCGCTGTCATAGCCGCGGTGGGTGGCCAGGTCGAAGGCAACCGAAAGTCCCTTCTGCCCGGCCGCCAGATTGCGCCGGTAGAAGGCGTTCGAATCCTCGGCGGTAGAGAAGCCCGCATATTGGCGGACGGTCCAGGGCTGCTGGACGTACATGGTGGGGTAAGGCCCGCGCAGGAACGGCGGCAGGCCGGGATAGGTGTCGAGAAAATCCAGGCCCCCGGCATCGGCCGGGCCATATGCCGGCTTCAGAACGATGCCCTCGGGCGTTTCGGCCGCGGTACCTGCTGCCTCCGCCGCAAGCGATGGCGCCTGCCACTCGGCCTTCGAAAAATCGGGAAACTGAGTCGTCGTCATTCCATGCCCTCTGTTTGGGCGTCCCCTCTCCCATGGGGAGAGGGACAGGGTGAGGGGAGCTTCCCTCTGTTAATTCAGATCAACCTAGCAGCATCCGCAATCGTGGCCATGAACGTGGGTGTGAACCTCGAAGCCTACTTCCGCCTCGTCTTCCTCGGCGGCGGCCGCAAGCTCCTCCACCTTCAAGGCGGCCTGCGCCTCCTCCAAAATGGCGAGCGCGTTGCAGCCTTCGTGAACGAGGCGGTCGATGGCCACGGCGCCGGCCGGATCTAGGGTTTCGAGCACGGAGGCCGGACCGGCCAGATAGACGGCGACACCTCCGGCCTTTTTCAGCGCAGCGGCGGCACCGGGCATGGCCGCGTAGACCTTGTCCGAGGAGCACAGACAGGCCACCGGCGCGGGGCTGCGCTTGAAGGCTTCCGCGAGCGCTTCAACGCTCTCGAAGCCTTGCTCCGGCACGATCGCCTCGATGCCGCCCGCCGCGAAAAAGCTTTGCACCCAGTTCGCGCGTGCGCGGTAGTCGTCAGGCTTGCCAAGCAGCGCCAGGAATATGGGCGGCCTCGATCCGATCATTTCAAGGGCGACGTCCGCCCGCCAGCGCAGCGCCTCGAAAGGCTCCGCGTCGCGTGTTGAAGCCGCGAGCGGCGGGACGGCGATGCTCGCAACCCTGCGGGAGGCGGTGCGTAAGTCCCGGAGGCTTGTGCCCGCGCGTGCCGCCGCGACGAGCGCAGCGAAACGTGCGCCCTTGCCCGCCGCAGGCAGCGCTGGCAGCCTCCCAGCGAAAGGATGGCTCCCCTCGGCATCCGGGCTTGCGATCTCTTCCAGGAAAGGCCCGCTTTCGGCGGGGTTCGGGAAGACAGAAACCCCCGTGATCTTGTCCGCGCGGGTTGCGATGGCGCGCTCACGCGCCGCGGCTTTGCGCCGGAGTTCGTCCTGGATGAAACCGCTTTCAATCGCGGCCGCAAGCCCGCCCCTGGTTTCGACCTCGCGGAACAGCGCCCACGCCAGGCTCGCCAGCTTGCCGGTCAGCGCTTCGAGATAGGCGGAGCCTGCTGCGGCGTCCGCGACGGCGGAGAGATAGCTCTCCTCTTGCAAAATGAGGCTCGTATTCCGGGCGAGCCGGCGCGATAGAGTTCTGCGGCCCGCCGCTCACGCTGTCGAAGGGCAGGATCTCGATGCCGGCCGCGCCGCCAATCGCTGCGCCGAAAGCCGACGCGGTCCCGCGCAGCAGGTTCACATGCGGGTCGTAAGCGGTGAGAATGCGTTCGGGCATCCGCGCCAGCAACAAGAGCCCGGCTTGCGGCTTCACTCCTGCCACCTCAAGCGCGCGGCCCCAGAGCAGGCGCAGGCCGCGGAACTTGGCGATGGTGAGGAAGATGTCCGCCGAAGCGGTGAGCGAGAAGCCGATAGAGCCGGCCGCTGCGGCAAGCGGCATGCCCGCCTCGGCCAGCGCACGCCAATAGCTGACGCCGGCGGCGAGCGTAAAGGCCAGTTCCTCGGTGGCGGAGCCGCCAGCGCCGTCCCAGGCATGGCCGCTTGCAAGGAATGGAACGAAGGACGGGAAATGCTCGCGGATATGGAAGGCGGCATCCACGTAATCGGCAAAAAGCGCGTCCTTTTGCGCCGGGCGCTCGCCGCTCAGCGCAAAAGCCGTCAGCGGATCGAAGCCGGCAGAGCCCGTTATCGCGCCTTCCTTCGCCGCCAGCACAAGCGCCGCGTCCGCGAGCGCCGATCCGGGCGCCACGAAGCAGGGTACATCCGCCCCCAGCAGCTTTCTGAGGCTGGCCGCGGTCTCGATGCCCAGGCAGGCATCCAAGCCAATGGACCGCGCACTCGCGCCGCTGCCGGTAACGTCCGGCCCCGGCACCTCGCCAGCGGTAAGCGGCTGCACCACGTGCCAGCCCCGCGAGCCGAAAAGCGGCGGCCTGGACTGGGCACCCTTATAGAGCGGCTCGGTTACAAGCCCTTCGTGAAGCTTGGTTCTGAGCGTGCCGAAAGGTGCCTTGGCCAAGGCCTTGTCCACAAGGGCCAGCCATTCGGCCTCGGAGGCTTGAGGAAAGCCGGCGGCAAGAGAGAAGTGATCCATGGTGCGAATGATAATTGAGCGGACGGGAGGCGTCCACAACCTAGCGGATATTCGAAGCGTGCAGCGCCCCCCCTTTTACCGTCACCGCGAAAACCACGCTAGCGTTTTTGCTGCAGGGCAGGGATTTCAGGGGCGATGGCCTGGCAACGCTCCGGACGTTTGGGCATGCGCATGATTTTTCTCCGCTTCATCGGCGGCGGCGTCCCTGGCTGGCAACGTAAAATACATCGCCGTGCCCTCATTGAGGACGCTTTCCGCCCACACCCGTCCGCCGTGGCGGCCGGCGATACGCTTGACGATGGCAAGTCCGATGCCCGTGCCTTCAAATTCCTCGACACCATGAAGACGCTGGAACACGCCGAAAAGCTTGTCTGCATACTTCATATCGAAACCGATGCCATTATCTTTGACAAAGTAAACGGCTTCGTCTCCTTCCATGTATCCCCCTATTTGAATCTTGGGGGCTTGTCTGAGGCGGCTAAACTTGATGGCATTGGACAACAGGCTCACAAAAATCTGACGCAACATGGAAATGTCTCCCTTGGCCGGAGGGAGAGGGCCAATGTCGGCTTGCAGATTGCCAACACCGGTTGCCTGCGTGACTTCCGCCAAAACGTCGCGCGCCAGCTCCTCCATGCCGGCTTCGGCGATGTTCATGTCCACCCGGCCGATGCGTATGTATCTCAGAATATCGTCAATGAGGTTCCCCATCCGGCGGGTGTTGCGGCGCACCACATCGAGCAGGCGCCTTCCTTCATCGCCGAGCTTGTCCGCGTAGTCATTCTGCAGAATGCCCGAGAACCCTTCTATGGCGCGCAGCGGCACGTTCAGGTTATGCGAAATCGAATAGGAAAACGATTCCAGCTCCTTGTTCACAATTTCGAGGGCGCGTGCGCGCTGCCGCAGTTCATCGTTCAATTTATGGACATTTTCTTCAACCCGCTTGCGTTCGGTAATATCTTCAAGCAGCGCTAGGATATAATCGACCGGACCGCCGGCTCTCCTGACGCAACCGACGGATAAATTTGTGAAGACGATGCTGCCGTCCTTACGTACAAACCGCTTTTCAGCCGTGTACCCTTCAATGTCCCCTTTAAGTAACCGCTCGAACTGAGCTGCCTCTTGCTCAAGATCCTCGCGATACATCATTTCATCCCACGTCAAAAGCGACAGTTCTTCTTTTGAGTAGCCCATCATCTGGCAGAGCTTATCGTTGACCTGCAGCCAGCCCTTCTGCGGCGACGCGATCGCCATGCCAACCAGCTGGCGTTCGAAGAACAGACGCAAGCGCTCCTCGCTTTTTTGCTGCGACCGGGCTTCGGCAAGAGCCTGCTCGCTGACCCGGATCTGTTCTTCCATCCGCTTGCGGTCGGCAATTTCCCACGCCAGATCGGCAACGAGCGAAACGGTTTCACTGTCTTTTTCTGTATATTCGGTGGGTTTATTTCCGACCCCCAAAATCGCCGAGATTTTCTTGCCGCGAAAAACAGGCACAACCAATTCCCGGACGACGGAAGCATGACCTTCTGGCATCCCTTTGCGATTGGGAAGCGAAGCATAATCGTTATGGATAACTGGCTTGCCTTGATGCACACAATCTACCCATACACCGGCTTCGGATATAGGATAGTGTAACCCATGTCCTTCCGCCTTACAAAATTCCGCTTTAGTTTTTGTAGACCACGCCTGAAGCGTCAGCGAAACTTGATCGTCTTCAACAAAATGATAGAAGCCGATGTGGCTGTCGGTCAGTATCTCTGTTGCATTAAGTGTTTCCTCAAGCAACTCATCGAGAGTATGTGTTATTGCGAATTGCAACAAATGCACTCGCGCCGTATTCACTTCATCGTTCCGCCTGCGCTCGGTGATATCGGTAACCAAGGCGAAGGTACCGCTAAAGCTTCCTTCTTCATCGAATGTTGGTGTGGCAGATACGATAGTCCACACGGTCTTTCCGTCTTTGCAGCGGAATCTTACGCTCATAATGCTCTGATGTTCCACGGCGCCGGTTCGCCATTGTCTCCGTGTGCTCGTGCGCATCCTCCTCGAGCATGAATGCCGTCATCGGCTTGCCTATCATTTCTTCGACGGAATAAGCGAGCATGTCAGCCATTCGAGCGTTGACGGAGGTGGTGAGAGCGTCCGGGCCAAACATCCAGAACCCCTCGCTAGCAGTCTCCAGGATGCGGCGGGACTTTGCCTCGCTTTCCCGAAGCGCCTTCTCGACCCGCTTCTGCCCGGCGATGGTTTGCGCCAGCACCTCCAGCATTCTGTTAAGGCCGCTGGCTAGCTTCGCTATTTCATCGCTTGGCCCCGCTGTGTCCGCGCGCGCATCGAAATTCCCAGCCTGCACTTCCTCCGCGACTCGCACCAGCGAACCTATGCGGGAGCCCAGCCTGTTGGCGATAACCCAAGCGGAAAGGAACGCCAGCGCCGCGGCAAGCAGCATAAAGAGCGCGCTGCTCATTATCATCCGGTGCAAATTGTCCGTTATGCGTGTCCGTCCCAGCGCAACCCTCGCCCAGGCGATATGCCGGACACCGGCCATGATCGGTACGGCGATGTCGATCACCGATCTGCTGTCTATAATGGCTTGCTTTTTCGGCGGCGCCTTAATGAGGGCCAGGCTTCGCCGGTCGGACGCGTACAGGCCCACTTTGGCTGGGTCGCTATGCGCAAGCACCCGGCCCTGGGGAGAGAGAACCATTGCATAACGCGTTCCGGGATGGCTCTGAAATGCCCGGATAACCTCCTGCAATCCCACCACGTCGTCCGCCAGCACCCAGGATGCGGAGCTGACCGCGAGCAACTCGGCGAGGCCCGCCGCTTCATTGTAGCTATCCCGGTAAAGATAGCCGCTCTCGGTTCGCACGAGATACGCGGCAAAAACGCCGATCAGAATGAAAAAGCCGGCCGTGTAGGTCAGAACGATCTGCCGCTTGAACGATCCATATCCGCGAAATATCTGCATTTCTAGGGCTCATGCAGCGGCCGCACGGTACGGCTGAACTTGGCCAGGAAATTCTCGATCACCCGGTAACGGCTGTCATCGGCAAGCTCGAAGCGGGAAAGCGGCATGCGCGCCAGCATCGCTTTGCCTTCCGGAGTTGTGTGCAAAGTGCTGAGCAGGTGCGCGACCTTTCTGGCAAGAGCCTCGGGTACGTCATTCCTCGCCACCACGCCGTTGTTGATCAACGGCTCCGTTTCCCACTTGACTTCCAGTTCGGCGGCCTTGCCCGGATGTTCCTTTTGAAACGCTTCCCATGGCAGAGGCCAAGTCGCAGCCGCTGCAACGGTGCCGAGGTAGACATTCATGATGGACAACTCCTGCGAGCCGACATACAAATTCTCGATGTCCCGGTTCACGTCCAGGCCGTGAGTCTGGAAAAAATATTGCGGCATCATGGTCGCGGCCAATGCTGTCCGGGCGGGATATGAGACCTTCTTGCCCTTGAGGCTGGCCACATCCTTGATGCCGCTATCGCGCCTTACTAAAATGACGCCCGTGAATTTGTTGTCGTCCCCCATCTTGGCGATGACATGATAGCCGTGGCTTAACGAATTCAGCGTCTGGTAAGGATTGGGGAGGGCGAAGTCGAATTTTCGCGCGTATAACTTCTTGTCGAACGTGTCGTAATTCCGTGAGGCTTCAAGCTTGAATTTGGCGCCGGGTATATTCCGGTTGAGGTAGTCGATCACTGGGCCGTATATCTCGAACAGCCGGATCGGATTATGTAACGGGTGGATCGCGAATAGATACTCTTTGGCAACATCCGGCGCCTGGGCGGTGAACCTAGGTCCAGACGTTTCGTTCCCGCCCTCCTGGCCGCACGCCGCAAGCACAACCAAAGTAAATCCAAGCAGCAGCTTGCGCATCGTGTCCCCAACGCCCATTGCCTCCGGCGGACAAATTCTGGTGCTCTTCAAAAACGCACAGCGTCCACTTTTCAGTGCGCGCCGCCTGCCGCTCCATACCCGGTCATGTTTCCTGAAAATCGGAACCATGCGGAAGCCATACCAGCCATTATAGAACGCAGAGGTTGTAAAACCGCCAATTTCCAGTGGCGTTTCAGAGCGTTCCCAGTGTGGAAGTTGAGCGGCAGGACTTCTTAAACGCGGCCGCCCAAGCCCTGCCACAGTTCGCGCGCCTATGGCCAATTTGCCGCCGATGGGCACCGTACCTTCAAGCTGTTGTTGAAACGCTCAACGCTTCCTTTATAACGCCCGAAACCCGAGCGACCCAGAAATGCCCAAACGCACCGATATTGACTCCATCCTCATCATCGGGGCTGGCCCGATCGTGATCGGCCAGGCCTGCGAATTCGACTATTCCGGCACGCAAGCGTGCAAGGCCCTCAAGGCCGAGGGCTACCGGATCGTTCTGGTCAACTCCAATCCGGCGACGATCATGACCGACCCGGATCTGGCGGATCCCACCTATATCGAGCCGATCACGCCCGAAATCGTCGCCAAGGTCATCGAGAACGAGCGCAACGCGACCCCCGGCGAGCGCATGGCGCTGCTGCCGACCATGGGCGGGCAGACGGCGCTCAACACCTCGCTCAGTCTCTACCAAAATGGCACGCTGGAAAAATTCGGCATCGAGATGATCGGCGCGAACGCCCACGCCATCGACAAAGCCGAGGACCGCCAGCTTTTCCGCGAAGCCATGCAAAAGATCGGCCTCGCCATGCCGCGCTCCAAGCTCGTCCACAATCTCGCCGAGGTGCAGGAAGCGCTCGACTATGTGCAGCCTGCCGGCCATCATCCGGCCGTCCTTCACGCTTGGCGGCACCGGCGGCGGCATCGCCTATAACCGCGAGGAATATCATGCACATCGTCGAGCGCGGCCTCGAAGCCTCGCCCGCGACGCAAGTGCTGGTCGAAGAAATCGTCCTCGGCTGGAAAGAGTACGAGATGGAGGTTGTCCGCGATAAGAAGGACAACTGCATCATCATCTGCTCCATCGAGAACGTCGATCCGATGGGCGTGCATACTGGCGACAGCATCACCGTGGCGCCCGCGCTGACGCTGACCGACAACGAATACCAGATCATGCGCAACGCCTCTATCGCGGTGCTGCGCGAGATCGGCGTGGAGACTGGCGGCTCGAACGTGCAATTCGCGGTCGATCCCGACAACGGCAGGCTGGTGGTCATCGAGATGAACCCGCGCGTGTCGCGTTCCTCGGCGCTGGCGTCGAAGGCCACGGGCTTCCCCATCGCCAAGGTCGCGGCCAAGCTGGCCGTCGGCTACACGCTCGACGAGCTGGACAACGACATCACCAAAGGCGCGACGCCCGCCTCCTTCGAGCCCACCATCGACTACGTCGTCACAAAAATTCCGCGCTTCGCCTTCGAAAAATTCCCCGGCGCTCCGGCCGACGCTCACCACCTCCATGAAATCGGTCGGCGAGGCGATGGCCATCGGCCGCACCTTCGCCGAAATGCTGCAAAAGGCGCTGCGCTCCATGGAAACGGGGCTCACCGGCCTCGACGACATGAGTTCCCCGGCCTCGGCAAGGGCGACGACAAAAATGTCATCCGCGAAGCGCTCGGCACCCCGACGCCCGACCGGCTGCTTGAAGGTGGCCAGGCGCTGCGGCTCGGCGTGACCGCCAGCAAACCATTCCGTCCTGCCGCATCGACACGTGGTTCGTGGCGCGCATCCGGAAATCGTCGATATGGAGGCGAGGTCATCGCCGGGCTTGCCCAGAGACGAGGCGGCTTTCCGCGAGCTGAAATTCGTGGGCTTCTCGGACTCCCGGCTCGCGGCGCTGACCGGCACGGAGGAGGCCGACGTGCGCAATCGCCACGCCCTGGGCGTGCGGCCGGTCTATAAGCGCATCGAACTTGCGCCGCCGAGTTCCCCTCGCCAACAGCCTATATGTATTCGACCTATGAGAGCGGCTGTCCGGCGCGCCCGAAAGCGAAGCCGCGCCCGCGCCCGGACAAGATCATCATCCTCGGCAGCGGTCCCAACCGTATCGGCCAGGGCATCGAATTCGACTATTGCTGCTGCCACGCCGCCTTCGCGCTCGCCCACGGCGGTTTCGAGACCATCATGGTCAACTGCAATCCCGAGACGGTGTCCACCGATTACGACACCTCGGACCGGCTGTATTTCGAGCCGCTGACGCCTGAGGACGTGCTGGAAATCATCACCACCGAAAGCTGGAACGGCAGCCTCAAAGGCGTCATCGTGCAGTTCGGCGGGCAGACACCGCTGAAGCTCGCCCACGCGCTGGAGACGGCGAATGTGCCGATCCTCGGCACCTCCCCCGACGCCATCGACCTCGCCGAGGACCGCGACCGCTTCAAGACGCTGGTGGACAAACTGGGGCTGCGTCAGCCCAAAAACGGCATCGGCTACAGCGTCGAGCATACCGAGACTGTGGCGGACCAGGTCGGCTTCCGCTGGTGATTCGTCCGTCCTACGTGCTGGGCGGCCGCGCCATGGCCATCGTCCACGACCGCATCGAGCTGAAGGACTATATGGATACCACGCTGGCCGTGCTGGTGCCGTCCAGCCTCAAGGCCAAGTTCCCCGCCGACCGCACCGCGCAGATCAACGCCATGCTGGGCGAGAGCGGCCTGCTGGTCGACTCCTACCTCCAGGACGCCACCGAAGTGGACGTGGACGCCGTCGCCGACGGCCAGGACGCGTTCGTCGCGGCATCATGGAGCACATCGAGGAGCCGGCGTGCATTCCGGCGACAGCGCCTGCACCCTGCCCCCGCACTCGCTGAGCGCTGAACTTATCGCGGGCCTGCGTGAGCAGACGGAGAAACTGGCCCGCGCGCTCCGCGTGGTCGGCCTGATGAACGTGCAATACGCCATCAAGGGCAACGATATTTCTCCTGGAGGTGAACCCGCGCGCCAGCCGCACGGTGCCGTTCGTGGCCAAGGTGATCGGCCTGCCCGTGGCGGGGATCGCCGCGCGGGTGATGGCGGGCAGAAGCGTCGGCTTTCGGCCAGAAGCCGCGCAATGTCTCGCATATCGGCGTCAAGGAAGCCGTTTTCCCCTTTGCGCGCTTCCCCGAGGTTGATCCGATCCTCGGGCCGGAGATGCGCTCCACCGGCGAGGTCATGGGAATCGACCGCGATTTCGCCCTGGCCTTCGCCAAGAGCCAGATCGCCTCGGGCAGCAGTTTACCGGCTTCCGGCACGGTGTTCGTGTCGGTCAAGGACGGCCACAAGGACCGCATTTTGCAGCCCGTGCGCGAATTGGTCACCATGGGATACAAGGTCTGGCAACGCGCGGCACCAAGCGCCATCTCGAAGCCAACGGCATTCCCTGCGAGCAGGTGAACAAGGTTCTTGAGGGGCGTCCGCACATTGTCGACGCCATGAAGAACGGCGAGGTTCATCTCGTTTTCAACACCACCGAGGGCGTAAAAGCGTTGATGGATAGTTCGACTATCCGTCGCACGGCCTTGCTCAACGGCATCCCATACTATACAACTATATCTGGTGCGCTCGCTGTCACCAGGGCGATTTCGGCGTTACGAGCTGGTATCCTTGAAGTCGCTCCGCTGCAGAAATATATCGACAGTCTGGGCAGGTTTTGACCGTTCGAGCTATGCAAGCATGCTCACCCGGCATCCGTTTCAAAAAGATGCGAATTGTCGCTTAGGCAAGGTAATATCCGGGCCAAAGGAGAAAATTGGTATGATGGAAAAAGTTCCCATGACGGCTGAAGGCCACGCTGCCCTGGAAGCGCAGGTGAAGCATTTGAAGTCGGTTGAGCGCCCGCAGATCATTCAGGCGATCGCCGAAGCACGTGCGCACGGGGACTTGTCCGAGAATGCCGAATATCACGCCGCCAAAGAGGCGCAGGGCATGAACGAAGCCAGGGTTTCCGACCTGGAGGACAAGCTGTCCCGCGCCGAAGTGATCGACATCAGTAAGATTTCCGGCGACACGGTCAAGTTCGGCGCGCATGTGAAGATTGAGGACGAGGAACCGGCGAAGCGTTTAGCTATCAGATCGTCGGCGAGGTCGAAGCTGACGTGAAAAACGGCAAGCTGGGACCATCAATTCCCCCATCGCGCGCGCGTTGATCGGCAAGAAAGCCGGCGAATTGGTCGAGGTGACGACCCCGCGCGGGGCACAAATCCTATGAGATCCTCAAGCTCACTTTCAAAGCCTGACCTTTGTTCGAAGGACCGGTTGCGGCGCGGTGCCCGGTCCTCTCCGGCCGCGCCTCAAACCGCGATGCCATCCTTTTTCATCTGGTTGAGCTTGGGCCGTTTGCTGGCAAGGTTCTCTTGTTGCCGGCTGCAAGCTCCAGCCTTGCCCATTTGGCACATGTCTCCCGCAGGAAAGCAGCATCCAGTTCCTGGCACTGTGCATCTTTCAAAGAAGGGGAAGCTGGTTCGTACAACTGGCCCGCGGATCGCGTTGGGCCGTGACAGCGGGCAGCCTATTTCACGCGTCCTTCCCACGTCAGGGATACGCAAAACAAACGATAGGCCGTTGCCGCCGGTCCTCAACCTGCGCGCACCCGGCTAGGGGGGACCTGCGCGGATATGCAGCTAAAGCTTAACAGAAGCTCCGTTGACGCTTGCCAGCACGGATGGTACCAACTTTTGCTTGGTGTACAAACAAGATACGCGGTTATGGTGCGGGCCCTGCTTTCACTCTGGACATGGTTCGAGATCGCGCTCTGCGTGCTCGTGGCCTTCCCTATACAGCTTGTGCTTGCAATTCTCACCTGGCCGTTCGACCGGCGCCGCGTGGTCACCGGGCGCTGCTTCCGGATAATGGGGGTCGTTGCGGCCCGCCTGACGCCGTTCTGGCACTTCCGCGTGTACGGTGAAATCCCGCGCCGCATCGACGGCCGGACGGTGTTTGTCTCCAACCACGAGTTGCACGCAGACCCCTTCCTCATCTCCTTCCTTCCCTGGGAGATGAAGTGGCTTTCGAAGGCATCGCTCTTCCGCATTCCAGTCGTAGGATGGATGCTTACGCTTGCGGGCGACATCCCGATCCACCGCAGCGAAAGCAAGTCTGCGAAGGACGCTATGGCCCAGTGTGCATGGTGGCTGGAACGCGGCCAGCCGGTGGTGATCTTCCCCGAGGGGACGCGCTCGCCCGACGGCAAAATGGGGCGGTTCAAGGACGGCGCCTTCCGGCTCGCGCTGGACAGCGGCGCCCAGATCGTACCCATCGCGGTGTGCGGAACCCGCAAGGCCCTGCCCAAGCATTCCTGGAAGTTCGGCTTTACCCGCGCGCTGGTGGCGGTTGGCACGCCCATTCCCACCACCGGACGTAGCACCGGCGACCTGGAGGCCATCAAGGCCGAGACCCGGGCGCAGATCGAGGCGATGCGGGCGCGGATGCTCCCGTTCACGAGCGCCGCGGAGGCTTCGGACGCTAGTCCCCCCAGCAGGAAATCCTGACCCGGTTGCCGCGAGCGCTTACAGGATTTCCTGCGGATAGGGTGTCCTGGCAACTCCTTGAATTTAGTGCAGCTTTTCTGTGGCAAGTTCGCTTGCGAGCGCGCGGTTAATAGGGGGCGAACTTGCCTCCGGCTGTCTAGTACAGGGTGCAGGAAGTCCTGACGCACATGGCCGTCATCGCGAGGCCGCCTTGGCGGCCGTGGCGATCGAGGCGCAAAGCACGAGGACTGTTGTCTCAGGTTTGCTTTGCTCCGATCGCAAATGACGGCAGGAAACACGCATACGGGTCAGAACTTCCCACTAGCTGAAGCAGGAAGGCTCCTTTCCTGGATTGCCGCCGCGTCTGCCGCGCCTGGCGCCGGCGCACACGCGGCTTTGCTTCCGGCCCGCAATTGGTGGCTGTCAAGAACTTCCAGATTCTATCTCGCGAACACGCAGGGGAAGTCCTCGGGAGGCTCGTGAACGATCGCGCTGCGCGCTCTCCAGCGACCCATGTTCCTGGCTGCTCATTCCCGCTCAATCCAGCCGGCCCGCGTTCGAAAAATGCACATGACGGCAGAACCGCCGGAACGTATGGCGGCCAGCATTAGCCGCGCTCATGCAGGTTAGCTGGCATCTTCTATTGCCGGGGGGCTGGCTTCAAACTAACTTGATGATTGGCTCAAGCTAATTTGACGATAATATTAACTGGCGTTTGCAAGGTGGGGAAACTCCGGCGTGAAGGCTCCAGGAGATACGGTGGATAGAGCGATGATGGCACGCTGCATCGAGCTGTCGCGTGCCGCGATCGGGGAAGGCGAATATCCCTTTGGCAGCGTTATCGCGATAGACGGGCGCATCGTTGCCGAAGCGACGAACGCCACGGTGAAGGAAAGCGACGTTTCGCGCCATGCCGAGGTGATCGCGCTTTCGCGGGCGCAAAAGGCTTTGTCCAAGAGCGAGTTCGGGCGTGCCACCCTTTACAGCAATGTCGAGCCATGTGCGATGTGCTCTTTCTGTATCCGCGAAGCGTGGGTTGGGCGCGTGGTCTATGCGCTGCGCTCGCCCATCATGGGCGGCGTCTCCAAATGGAACATTCTGCGGGATACAGAAATTGCCCGGCGTATTCCGGTCTTCGGTCCCGCTCCGGAGGTTGTCATCGGCGTACTGTCCAAAGAGGTTCAGCAGGTTTGGCGGGCGTGGAATCCGCTGGTCTGGCAGGTGATGCAAATGGCCGGGATTCTGATCGCCGAGGACCCGGTGGGAGAAAACGTGAAGGTGCTGCCAGCCGGCAGGCCGCCCGCTTGGCAGCGCATGGTCTTCGCATTGACCCGCTTGGCGCACACGCGGTCCAGGCGGGCAAGGAGTTCATGATCTGGCGCAGCAAGCTACGAATTCCGGCCGCCGGTGATGCTGACGCATCCGCTGCACCACCGTCATGGCAAGGCAGCCGGAGACCGCCGCAACAATCCAGAAATTGGCATTGTGGCGGCTGTCTCTGGATCGCTCTGGGGCCGTGGCCCCTCGCCATGACGATGTATCGCGGGAACGGCAAAGACTATCGGCCCTGGGTATTATTTCAGTGGCTCGTATGCGGGACTGACCCAATAGTTCAGGCCGATCCGCACGGTGTGAAACGCATCGTCGGTCAGCTTAGAAGCATCGGTTTGGATAGATGGGTTCGCTGTAGGGTCGCCAGAAACAAACGGCGCGTCATGCTTGCCGAAGTCCAGATACTGGTACTCGGCCTTGAGCGACCAGGCCGGATTGAACTTGTATTCGATGCCGCCGCCAAGCACATAGCCGGTGACTGTGCCGCTGGACTCGTAAACGGTGGAGATGGCGTAAGTATTGTCCTCGCCATGCTGGCGTAGCCCGCCATAGGCGAAACCGCCGGTAAAATAGAGCAGAGCGTTGTAGGATGAATAGCCGAGGCGGCCGCGGACGGTGCCGAACCAATCCAGATTGGTTTTGAAAGTCTCGCTCAACGAATTGACGGTCTTGTCCCCGATGCCCGCGCCCTGAATATCCGTCTCGAAGCCGGCGACAAGTGCGGGTGTCCCAAAGAAGCTCTGCCAGTTATAGCCGAGCTGGCCGCCACCGAAACCGCCTTGCGCGCCGATGCCGCCAAAGGCCGGATAGGGCACCCCGGCCAGAGACACCCCGGCAGGATACGCAAACTGATCGGACGGCTGCCGCCAGCCATAGCCGCCGTTTACGCCCGCATAAAATCCGCTCCAAATAGACGAGGGATAAACAGGTCCATCCTTGTAACCGCCGTCGCCGCCACCGTAAGCCGACAGATCCGCCGCATTTGCTTGAACACCAACGATGAGCGCGCCAGCCGCCGCACCCATACGCACAAGATTTACAATAGTCATCGCTTATCCTACTGTTCGCATGAAAATCTCACTCTTACGCAACAGAACTCTACGTATGGTTGTGATATCTGTGTGTATAAGTCAAGGTTGCAATTGTATCGGGTGCCCCCCAGTGGCAGGGTTAGGGTTCCGATTTGGAACGTACTGTTGCTAAAAAGCCGCGAATGGCAGGGTCGCCTTTCGCTTTGCGGTTCCGGGACGGCACAGCACCCATCCTGGATGGCGGGCGATATGGCCGCCCGCCGCAGTGGCAACCGGCGTCAGTTGCCGTTAGAATTATTTGAGCGGCTCGTATGCCGGGCTGACCCAGTAGTTCACGCCAACGCGCACGGTGTGAAACGCATCGTCTTTCACGGTATTCTCGTCGGCCGAGACGGTCGCGGGCGCGCTGCACCCGTTGCAGACGAGCGCCGGATCGGTTTTGCCGAAGTTCAAATACTGGTACTCGGCCTTGAGCGACCAGGACGGATTGAACTTGTATTCAACGCCGCCGCCAAGCACATAGCCGCTAACGGTGCCGTTGGATTTGTAAAAGGCGGTTGGTGTCCAGGTAAGGTCCTCGCAATTCTGCTTCAGGCCGCCGAAGGCGAAGCCGCCAGTGAAATAGATGAGCGCGCCGCTGGTGACGTAGCCGAGGCGGCCGCGAACGGTTCCGAACCAATCCAGATTGTTCTTGAAAGTTTCACCGAGCGCGGAGATGGCCTTGCCCGCGATGTCCGCCCCTTGTATATCTGCCTCGATGCCGGCCACGAGCGATGGCCAGCCAGCCGAACCCTGCCAGCTATAGCCGATTTGACCGCCGCCGAACCCGCCCTCCGCGCCGATGCCGGCGAAGGCTGGCCAGGTCTGGCCACCCCGGCAGCCGGTGCAGGCGGCATAGCCGAACTGATCGTCCGTTTGGCGCCAAGCGTAGCCGCCGTTCGCGCCCAGATAGAAGCCGGTCCACATGGGCACCAGTAAACGGCGGGGCCGCCCTTGAAGCCGCCGGATAAATCCGCCGCATTGGCTTGAGTGGTGAAGACAAGCGCGGCAGCCGCAGCGCCCATCTGCACGATTCCTTTCAGTATCATAGATTATCCCATCGTTTGCATGAATGCCTCACTGTTTACTCAACCCAGCTCCACGTAAGATTGTGCAGCAAAAAATGTCTAGCAAAGATTGCGTTTGACGCGGCCTGCTGTTCCTGCGGCCTGCCCATGGGGCCTCGCTTCTGGCGGAGACGGTGTTAGAATTCGGAGGCCCCGCAGGGAGAGCGCGCCCATGACAATTTATGCCCCGCAAACTCAGCTCGAAACGCATGACGTAACCAACGTGCCGCCGCCGCTGGCGGGCCGGAATTTGTACGCAGCGGATGTAGCCTTGCGCGAAACCGCAAGCGCTTTTGGCGGTGAATGGGTTGACGCGCCGTTGCTGGCGCTGGGTGCTGCGGCGGGCTCGGACGAGGCCATGCAGTGGGGCGAGGATGCGAACCGCTATCCGCCCGAGCTTTCAACCTTCGACCGCTTCGGCCGGCGCATCGACGAGGTGAAGTTCCATCCGGCCTATCACCGGCTGATGGCGCTGGCCATGGAGCACCGCATCCATAGTATCGGCTGGGCGGAGAACCCGCGCTCAAGTAGCCCGGAGGGCGGTATCGCTAATAAGCAGTCCGGCCGGCATCTGGCGCACGCGGCCTTGCTGGCCCTGTTTACCCAGGCAGAAGCTGGCACCATGTGCCCAATCAATATGACCTATGCTTGTGTGGTCGCTCTCGGGCCTGAAAAATCATGGCGTCCATCAGGCGAAGCCATGGTTGGGACCCGCTGATCCTCGGTGGCACCTATCAGGCCGAATTGCGTCCGATCGGTGAGAAATCCGGCGTCACCATGGGCATGGCGATGACTGAAAAGCAGGGAGGCAGTGACGTGCGCGCCAATTCGACAAGGGCTTATCCCGTCGACGAGGCGGCCGGTCATTACCGGCTTGTTGGACATAAATGGTTTTGCTCGGCGCCGATGTCGGATGGTTTCTTGACGCTTGCCTATACCGATAACGGTCTTCCTGCTTCCTCGTGCCGCGCATTACGCTTGTTGGCGAGCGCAACGCTATCCATGTGATGCGGCTGAAGGACAAACTTGGCAACAAGTCGAACGCGTCGAGCGAGATCGAATATCACGATGCCTTCGCTATCCTGCTTGGAGAGCGGGGCCGTGGCGTCAATGTCATCATTGATATGGTTCACCATACGCGGCTTGGCACGGTGGCCGGCACAGTCGGCATCATGCGTATGGCCTTCGTCCAGGCGCTCAACCACATACGAGGCCGTCGTGCCTTCCAGAAGACGCTGATCGATCAGCCCCTGATGCGTCTCGTCATTGCCGACCTTGCGGTGGAGTACGAGGCAGCCGTCGTGCTTGGCGCACCCACGTGGCCCGACGCTTTGGCGAAACTGGGAGGGAAAGGCCAGAGGGCCTTCGCCAGGCTTGCCGTCGCGTTGGCAAAATACTGGTTGACCAAGCGCAATCCGCAATTCGTTTTCGAATGCATGGAAAGCCAGGGGGGTGTGGGCTATGTGGAAGAGACGCCGATGCCGCGTCTGTTCCGGGAATCCCCGCTCAATGCCATCTGGGAAGGCTCCGGCAATGTGATCGCGCTCGACATCGTGCGCACGCTGCGGAAGGAGCCCAATGCGCTTGAAGCCTATCTCACCGAGCTTGAACTCGCGCGCGGTCTCCATTCCGGTTTCGCCCGGATTTTTGAAGCCTTTGCCGGCGCGCTCCACGAAGGCGTATCGGAGGTGAGCGCGCGGCATATCGCGGAAACGATGGCGCTGATGCTGCAAGCGGCATTGCTGCTGCGCCACGGCGTGCCGGAGGTGGCGGTTGCGTTCTGCGAGTTGCGCCTGGGCGAGGGCCGGGGCATCAATTACGGCGCGGGCAGTGCGGACATCGACGCAGGCGCCATCATCGCGCGGCAAATGCAGGGCCTCTAATCCGCCGGCAAATCCGCAAGGCGGAGTGCAAGGCTTGGAAGCAGGAACGGCGTCAGCGTCTCCGTTGCGGGGAAATCCTCCACGCGGCCGTAGCCGCCTTCGCCGGGCTCGCGATGGATGCGCGTTTCAAGCCGCACCGCATGGATCACCCACAGTTCGCGGATGCCGAAGGAGGCGTAAAGCGCCGCCTTCCGGCCGGTGTCGTAGGCGAAGCTCGAATCTGCGATCTCCACCACCAGAAGCGCGTTGCCACCGTTCAGGCCCTTGAGCCCGGTGCTTGCCTCGTAAAAGGTGAAGTCCGGCTCCAGATAGGTGTCTTCCGAAAGCCTGAAGGTGGTTTCCGGCGTGAACAGCACACCGCTGGGCACCCGGCGCGCCCACTCCATCATGAGTTTCGTTTTCAGAACTTCGTGGTGATTGCCCTTCGGCGACATCGGCACAAGCTCCCCGCCGATCAGCTCGATCCGCTCGTCCTCGTCCATGAGGCCAGCCGCCACCATGGCCTCGACATCGGCCACGGTGAAGCGCCGGCGCGGCAGGCCTTCCGCCGCCTGCGTCGGTTTGCGTTCATGGGGCCGGTCCGTTTCGAATGACAGGTTCATAGGCAGATATTAGCCGGCTGCGCGTCCAACTCCAAGACGGTTCCGCGCTGCCGGTCACGGCTAAAGTTTTCCGGCTTCCCCAGCGCTTCGACGCTTCGTGCCGCGCTTGGTGGCGCGCAGGATGGCTGCGGTGCGCTTTGACTTGAACCCGCGCTACAGGCCGGT
>CAVUGF010000040.1:0-57238 GCA_963740975.1 uncultured Alphaproteobacteria bacterium
GAAAGCGGCTGTGCCCGGCTTCTCGCGATCCCATGCGCGTCAAGGCGGCTGTGGAATGCTAATGCGGTCTTCTCCGAACAGGCGAAAACAACGCTGCCCCTTGCCCAACTTGCATTTAGTTGTGGAAGTGTGCATCTAATTTTGACATCGCACGAGTTCAAGCAACTCATCCTACGATGCCGAAGTTTTTGGGAACCACGATTGAATGCAAGACGGCGCGAACTGGCTGATCGAAATCGACAGAAACGGCACGTCACCTATCGTGGATGGGCTTGTGCCGGTTGATGGCTACGATCGCTCGGGTCGACCTCCAGAAGAAGTCGAAGCCATGGAAAAGGCCAAGGCTTACGGAGCGCAAGCTGTCTTTTTCGAGGCAGGTCGCAGTAGCAGCCATGGCTCAGTAGCCCAGGCATTCATCTATGTTTCCGATGGTCCAGCCGATGCCCCGGATTTTGGCGAAGTGCATCGCCGTTTGTGGAGTTGGGGTGGAGTTCCAATCGTTTATCGACGCACACCGGGTTTGATCCAACTATTTCGCTGCGCTCATAGTCCAGATTTTGTTTCGCAGACGGGCGAAACAATATGCAAGCCATACAAGACTTTCTTAACCGCAGCAGCAATTAGTAACGATCCGTGGTGGGATTCAACTCGTCTTCGAAATGGCACGCTTTGGGATGATCCGCGGATCTGTAGAGCGATGCTATCAGCAAATAAAGCCGCCCATAAGAGTTCTTATTGAAGCGGTAAAAGAATTGCACGTCGATCTAAACAAGGAGGGTATTCTTAAGAGACATCTTCGACGTAAGTTACTAATCTTGTCTCTGCTGATCGCCTATCTGGAAGAGCGTGGCGTATTCCCTGCTGACTATTTTAGTAATTACTTAACCGGAGCAACAAGATTTTTTGAGGTACTTGCGAATGGGTCGGCGCTTGTCTGCCTTCTTGCTGACTTGGAAGATAGATTTAATGGAAATGTTTTCGTCCTAAACGATCATGACCGTGACGCTTTGCGTAGGAGCGGCCAGCTCGGCCGTTTTGCACGTCTAGTCGAAGGCAAGCAAGAGCCTAACGGACAGCTCACTTTATGGCAGCTCTATTCCTTTAAGGATTTGCCAATAGAACTTATCAGCCATATCTACCAGCTTTTTGTAAGTGACGCGGACACTTCTGTCTATACACCGCATTTTGTCGTTAGGCTGATGCTAGATGAAGCTTTAAGCTGGGAGCGCCTTGATCGCCTCCAGAAAGAAGGCGAAATTGTCCTCGATCCCTCATGCGGATCAGGAATTTTTTTGGTCGAGGCTTATAAAAGGCTCGTTTTACACTGGCGAAGCCGCAACAATTGGAAGCGGCCCGATATTGCTGTGCTCAAACATCTACTGAACAAAGTGCATGGTATCGACTTGGAGCCAGGCGCCATCGAATTGGCTGCGTTTAGTTTATGCTTGGCACTTTGCGAGGCGCTCGAACCGGAAGCGATACGGGCGAGCATCAAACTTTTCCCCCCTCTTGCCGGAAAGACACTTCATCTTTCATGCTTTTTTGATGCAAAAGAACAAGAGCTGGTGAAGGAGCCCATCGGTGTGGTCGTTGGAAACCCACCCTTCACTTCGCAACTCAACACTCCCGCCGCAAAGCGAAGTTATGATCGCTACGAGGCTACATGCGGCTCTCTTCCCGACAAACAGTTGGCCTACCTATTCCTGCACGAAGCTATGAGCATGATTTCTCAAGGCGGCCTGCTTAGCATGTTACAGCAGTATAATTTTCTTTATAATCAACAATCAGTTGAGTTCCGCCGAAACTTTATTGGTAGCTGGGATGTAAGAGAAATCCTTGATTTTATTTCGATACGGGGCCTCTTTCAAAGAGGTGGAGCGGATACCAAAGCAATCGTTGTTGTCGCCGAGGCCAAGGAACCGCCCCAAAATCGAAAAATCCTTCATGCTACCTTTCGCCGCAGTGGCCGAGTTGACGCTGAACAAGGTTTCGACATCGACTATTATGATCTTCACTGGCTTCCCCTACAGCTTGCGCTAAACAACGACCGCGTGTGGCGATCCAACCTCTTTGGAGGCGGTAGATCATTGACTCTATTAAACCGCCTAAAAAAGCTTCGAACACTCGGAGATTTCGCTACTCAGCAAGAATGGGCTTTCGGTGAAGGCATCACGGAAGGCCGGCGGGGTATTTCGGCGGAATCTGACCACATTATTGGCAAGCCCCTTCTCCGATCACAGGCACTTACGCTGAATGGGATAAACAAGGGCGAAATTACAACTGCTTCACGTAGGCCCTACGAGCGCACACGCACGAAGAGTCAATTCACACCACCAATGCTCTTGATTTGCGAGCAGATGGATATTCCGCATGCGCTTTGGGATGATGATTATTTGGTTTACACTAACCAGATTGTCGGTTTTGCCGCACCGAGAACAGGTCTTCCCGAGCTGCACAACATAGCTAATTGGTTATTTACAGAAAGGAAGGCAATATGCGCTTATATAGCGCTTACAAGCTCACGCCTGTTCACGCAGAAGGCAACGGCCTTAAAGGCAGATGACGTTTATCTAATACCATACCCCGATCCTCATACTCTCGATCTAAGCGTCAACGAGCAAATTCTCGTCGATGATATTGTCGATTATCAACGTGATCTCATACGATTGGGAGACAAAGCTCCCGCAATGGTCGAAAGCGGTCAGGCCTCGTGCTCTGCTTTCTCAAATGTGTTCACGACACAAATTAACACCGTCTATAAAGAACGACCGTTACACGCTCTTGAGCCTCAAATATTGGGGGGAGTCATATGTCAACCATTTGCATTTGGAGATTGCAAAATCGACTGGAGCGGAGCCGAGGGACTTCAGGAAAAACTTAATGCGTTGCTCCACGATCAAAAGGCTTCCACACTTCGCGTAACACGTATTGCACGCATTTACGATGGCAGCTTCATCTTTCTGCTCAAGCCCGACCGGCTTCATTACTGGCTTCGGTCTATCGCCCTCCGCGATGCTGACGAAACTCTTTCCGATCTCCGGGCGCAAGGATTTTAGTGCAGCCGATGCTCGCCGACCAACCAGACCATCTCCCCGGATTCGGCCTCCTTCGAGGTGACATCCAGAAGCCTGCAACGTTCAGGCGTGAACTGGTTGAATTTATAGCAGGCCAACTTCCTGCATGGCGAAGCTGTATAGACAGAAAGCCGGAAACGGCCGAGGACGCCTTGACCTCGCAGCTTTGCATACATCTCAATAGCGTCTCCCGGCTATCGCAAGGATGGGATATTCTGCAGTTCAATAGGGAAGCCCCCGATGAACAGCAGCCAAGCCGCAAAATCGACCTCATTGCTTCCCCCTGCGGCGCCACCATCATGATCGAAGGCCGCCGCCACACCATTTTCGATTCCATTATGCCCATTGAATGCAAGCGCCTGCCGACTCCCAAGGCCAAGGACCGCGACGAGCGGGAGTACGTCTTTACTCAGGATGGCTCCAAGGGCGGAATCCAACGGTTTAAGGCGGGGCATCACGGCGCAGCCCATGCGTTTGGAGCCATGATCGGATATGTGCAAAAGGAAAACGCAAGGTACTGGAACAACCAGATCGCAGGTTGGATCACTGCGCTTGCCGACCAGGTCCCGGGTTGGTCATTAAACGACCTCCTGCGCGTCGAAAGTTCTGACGATAGCCAGCAGCTAGCGGTCTTAAGCTCGAATTCATACCCGCAATGGAGGCCTGTCCGACATCGAGCTTCGGCACCTCTGGATCAAAATGACCTAGTCCCAGGGGGACCGAATTTCGTTACGGCGCCGCCACCAAGCTGACCGGCATGTCGGCAAGGGCCAATCTTCGGGAAGTTCACGCTCCGGCGAATCGCCCGCTTTGAGATCCAAAAAGCAAACATCGCCGCTCGATCAATTTTCGAGCCCCGCCACTTCGGCTCCCGGCCTGTTGCGCGGGTTCAACTCAAACCTCGCCGCAACCATCCAGCGAGGCGATCCATTTGCTAATTCACGCTTTCCTAACGGACAGGTACAAGGATTCGAAAGGCGATTCGAGGAGCAAGAGAATGGCGATCCTGCTAGCACTGCATACACTGGCCGTTGTCATCTGGGTTGGAGGCATGTTCTTCGCGCATATGGTGCTGAGGCCAAGTGCCGGCCCGCTTGACACCGCGATGCGCCTCACGCTTTGGCATCGCGTCTTCCAGCGCTTTTTCCCTTGGGTCTGGCTTAGTGTGCTGACGATCCTCATAAGCGGCTATGCCATGGTGATCCCGGGATTTGGAAGCTTCGCCGTCGGCACCCGGCTATGTCAACGCAATGATGGCGGCGGGCGTCGCGATGGCCTCGGTGTTCTTCTACATCTATTCCGGCCCATGGCAGCGCTTCCGTCAGGCGGTGCCGGCGGAGGATTGGGGCGCGGCGGAGCAGGCCATCGCCCGCATCCGGCCCCTGGTCTATTTCAATCTGGTGCTTGGCTCGATCACAACGCTTGTTGGCGCGGGTGGACGCTTTCTAGCATAGCAGCCTGCTGCTGGTGTTGGGCGCCTGAATTCCGCATGGTTCGCCGTAGCGTGTACCTGCGCCATTACGCGCGCAGTAGTTGCGTCTCGATGATTTAGACAAGCACAGGCAGTGCTATACGGTTTTGGCTACCGTGATTTTTTGAGCGCTACCTGCATATGCAGAGCATGATATTATCTTAAAAAGCGAAAATTGCGCATTTTAGCCAAACTTTCGCCAAAGTTCCCCACTTTCCTAAGAATGCGTAGAAGTCTCAAGAAGAGATGCGCCGTTGCCGCATTCGGTTCGGCCAGCCGGCATAATAGCCATTATAATGAACCATAATAAGATATGACATCCAGGGAGGGTGTTGCCGTTCATGGCTTTAGTCTTCGAATTATTCAGGTGTATTCGAATGCACTTCCGCTGATCTTCCATTTTCTCCTGAGCAATCGGCCTCGAAATGCGAGGCAATCATTCCGTGAAAAGTATTCGTAGCGGCAAGCGATGCGGTGCTGCCACCACGCGCGTTGTCCATGAGGATGAGTAACCAGCCATGACAAAGTTAAGAGTATTATGTTCGGTTCTGCTTGGAGCAGCGGTTCTGTCTGCAGCCGGAGCGCAGGCGCAAGTCCGCCCGGCCGCTAATGCCTACACCACCTGGGAGCAGAAAAAGCGCGAGGCCAACGACATCGCCGTGTCGATCATGACCTCTGGCCTTGCCTGTACCTGCTCGCGCTTCGCCGAGGACATCCGCAACGTGGTCAACGACCCCTCGCCAGGGGGCTTGCGTGTCCTGCCGATTTTGGGCGTGGGCGGAATCCAGACGCTGAACGACCTCCTGTTCCTCAGGGGCATCGACATGGGCATCGTCGATCACGACAACTTGGCAGCCCTGAAGCCCCGCGATCCCTCGCTCTACGGCAATATCGAGCAGCGAATTCAGTATATCGCCAAGCTCTTCAACACCGAGCTGCACATCGTGGCGCGCAAGGAGATCAAAAGCTTCGCCGAGCTGAACGGCAAGAAGGTCAACGTCAGCTACAAGGACAGCAACACCGATGTCACCGCCGGGCGCCTGTTCGATATGCTGCACATGCATGTCGAGAAAACCTACTACGGACCGGACGCCGCGGTGAGCAAGATCGCCAAGGGCGAGATCGGCGCGATGCTGATCGTCTCCGGCGCGCCGCATGCGGGCATCGGGCGGCTGAAAGCGGCGGACGGCGTGCATTTCCTGCCGCTCGACGACACCAGCATGCCGGGCTACGACATGGCGCCGGTCTTCGCCGACTATCTGCCGGGCGAGCTGACCCACGAGATGTATCCGAACCTCATTTCCGAGGATGCGGCCGTCCAGACCGTGGTGAACCGGGCGATGCTCGTAACCTACGCCTGGCCCGAAGGCAGCGCGCAATATCAGAAGACCGTTCGTTTCGTGAACGCGTTCTTCGACAAGATCAGCCGCTTCCGCGAGACCGGGTACCATCCGAAGTGGGCCGAGGTGAACCTCTGGGCGGACGTGCCCGGCTGGACGCGCTACAAGCCCGCCGCAGATTGGCTTGCCACGCACAAGTCCGTCACCGCCGGCCTCACTCCAGGCCAGGAGCAGGCAACCTTCGAGCAGTTTCTTGCTACCTACCGGGCCAAGGTCAACAACCGGCCGCTCAGCCAGAACGAGAGAGAGTTCCTGCTGAAAAAGGTCAAGCAGCTCTTGGATGCCGAAATCCCGAGAGCGCAATAATTCACCTCCCCAAGCCCCTTGCCGCAGCGTATTTTGCACAGAGCGATACGCCGCGGCAGTTTTCAACTGGGTTCCCCACAAGTCACCATTTGCCAGCGAAGCCGGTTCCGGTCCCGTCCAAGCCGCGCGCTGTTGCTTAAGGGGAGCAGGACACCAATGACAATACACTGGCGCAAGGCCCTTATATTGCTGGCTATTATGTCCACCGCGGCTCCGGCCCCGGCGCAGGAGGCACCGCTTCCGGTGCGCGCGGGCTCCGCAGCGCAAGCCCTGACCGCCGCCGATCGGGCTCTGATGGACCGTGCGGCGGCGCTGCTCAAGAACAACGACGTGGCGGCCGCCCGGCTGATCTACAAGAAGCTTGCGGGCGCCGGTATCGCCGAGGCTGCTTTCCAGCTTGCGCAAACCTACGACCAGGAATTCCTGAAAGACATTCCGACCGCGGGCCTGCTGCCCGATCAGGGCATGGCGCGGCGGTGGTACGAACGCGCCGCCGCCCTGGGCAGCGCAGCCGCGGCCGGCCGGATCGGCAGGGTGCCGTCCGAAAGGACGCCGCCGCCGGGGGGCGTCAAATATGCGGGGACCTCCGAGGCTCCGGATAGCGCCTATCCGTCGCATCCCATTCAACTGATCGTCCCCGCTTCCAAGGGCAGCAGCTCCGATGCGGCCTTCCGCGTGCTGGCCCAGGCCATGGAGCCGCTGCTCGGCCAGAAAATCGAGATCGCGAACAAGCCTGCGAACAACGGGGCTGACGGCCTCACCGGGCTCGCCAGCGCCAAGCCGGACGGCTACACGCTGGCCGCCGTCTGGAACGGCCCGCTCACGGCATCGCCGCAAGTCCGCAAGCTCGCCTACACGCTCGACAGCTTCACCCCCATCGCCTCGGTCTTCGAGTCGGCCTACGCCGTGTGCGCTCATAAGGACTTTCCGGCAAAGACGGGCCTTGAGCTGGTTGGCCTTCTGCGGCAGAAGCCGCTTGCCTACACCTACGGCAACGACGGCAGGGACGGCAGCGGCTATTTCGCGGCCGAGCGGCTGTTCGACTCGCTTGGGGTTCATGTCAAAAACGAGAGCTTCGAAAACTCCGCCCAAACTGCCCAAAAGCTGGCGGAGAAAAAAGTGGACCTCTATGCCGGTACAGCGCCTGCGATCATGCCGCAAATCAGGAGCGGCGATGCCAAGTGCCTGATCGTCATGTCCGGCCAGCGTCCCGGCATCCTGCCCAACGCCACGACCGTCGCGGAACTCGGCACGCCCAGCTCGGAGGCGTCTCTCTGGCGTCTCATCGTGGCACCCCAGGGCTTGCCCGAGGAGCGGATCGACAGGCTCGAAGCGGCAATACGCGATGCCGTGGCATCGCCCGCGGTGCAAGCCTTTCTCGCCTCGCAAGGCGACAGAGCGTTCGTGCACGACAGGACGGAAACCATGGCGCGGCTCAAGCAGGAGACCGCCGCTTTCGCGCAGCTCGCCGACCGTCTGCTGCTCAAAAACCAATAGGCCAGATCCGGCAATCGCTACCGCGTTCCGGCCGTGCAGTGTCTCACGCGATACCAGGCTTGATGGAATGTCCGGCCTGTCCGCGTCGAGCTTACACCAGCCGTCCGAGATTTTGCTTCGCCCGCCGGGATTCCCAGAGCGGTGAAAGGCGCCGGCGGCTTGAACGTCCAGGCGAGAAGGGCGTCTGCCGCTGCCTGGGCCGGGCGCCGCAGGCGACGAAAAGCGGCGTTCCCCGCCCAGGCAAGTGCGTTCACACGCCACAAATTCTCGTGTATGGTTCGGCACTTGCTTTACCATGGGAGGGGGCAGCCATGAGCGGTCAGCTTAAGTACGTTCTCGACGAAACTCAAATCCCGAAATCCTGGTACAACATCGCCGCCGACCTGCCGGTGCCGCTGCCGCCAGCGCTCCATCCCGGCACCAAGCAGCGCCGGCCCCAGCGATTTCGAGCCGCTGTTCCCAATGTCGCTGATCCTCCAGGAGGTCTCGACCGAGCGCGAAATCGAAATTCCCGAGCCGATCCGCGACATTTACCGCATGTGGCGGCCATCGCCCCTGATCCGCGCGCGCCGTCTCGAACAGGCGCTCGGCACCCCCGCCAAGATCTACTACAAGAATGAGGGCGTCTCCCCGGCCGGCTGCGCACAAGCCCAACACCGCCGTGCCGCAGGCCTGGTACAACAAGGAGGCCGGCATCAAGCGGCTTTCCACCGAGACCGGCGCCGGCCAATGGGGCTCCTCCCTCGCCTTCGCCGGCTCGCTGTTCGGCATCGACGTGACCGTCTTCCAAGTGCGCGTTTCCTTCGATCAGAAGCCATACCGGCGGGCGCTGATGGAAACCTACGGCGCGCGCTGCCTGCCCTCGCCCTCGACCGAGACGGAGTTGGGCCGGGCGATACTCGCACAATTCCCGGATAGCCCCGGCTCGCTCGGCATCGCGATTTCCGAAGCGGTCGAGGTGGCGGTCAAGGACCCGGCGGTGAAATACGCGCTGGGCTCGGTGCTGAACCATGTGCTGCTGCACCAGACGGTGAATGGCCTGGAAGCGATCAAGCAGTTCGAGATGGCCGGCGACGACCCGGACATCGTCATTGGCTGCGTCGGCGGCGGCTCGAACTTCGCCGGCATCGCGTTCCCGTACCTGGGCATGCAGCTCCGCGGCGGGCGTAAGCGCCGCTTCGTCGCGGTCGAGCCCGCGTCCTGCCCGACGATGACGCGCGGCCCATACGCCTACGACTTCGGCGACACCGCGCACCTGACGCCGCTGGTCAAGATGCACACGCTCGGCTCCACGTTCATTCCCCCGGCGTCCCATTCGGGCGGCCTGCGCTATCACGGCATGGCGCCGCTGGTCTCACACGTCCACCAGCTCGGGCTGATCGAGGCGCGCGCCTATCGGCAAGTCGCCTGCTTCGACGCCGCCATACAGTTCGCGCGCTGCGAGGGCATCGTGCCCGCGCCTGAATCCACGCACGCCGTGTGTTGCGCTATCGACGAGGCACTGCGTTGCAAGCGCGAAGGCAAGGCCGAGACCATCCTGTTCAACCTGTCGGGCCACGGCCATTTCGACATGGGCGCCTATATCGCCTATTTCGAGGGCAAGCTCACCGACCAGAGCTATGACGAGGGCGAACTCGCCATGGCGCTTGCGGGGCTGCCCAGCGTCGCGGCGTAAGCTTCCGCGCAAGGGTTGCGGCCGGGGTGAACGCCATCCCGGCCGGCGCTGTTTGCCGCGAGCCAGGTTGCGAATTTTCACTGCATATTAACTCTCCCAAGCCGCTGGCTGCCCCGCCTGGGGGCGCGTTTCGATCTTGAATCAATATAGCAGAGAAGTCTTGAGAAAGCGTTCAGGCGCTATGCTATTGATGATGCACAACTCTTTCCCAGGCAACGGGCCGCGTTTTGGTTAACGCGGAATGTTGTTCTATATTTAACGGGATTTTTTAACTGCGGATTCTCGCCCAAAAACGCGAAAAACTGCGCGAAATACGCGCATCGAAGGCATTGCGTTCTTGCGTTTACCACGTTTGAATTAACCATGACCGATTTCTTCAGGAAAGGAACGAATTCTTAACGCGGGAGGCCCCGTCAATCGATCACGGTTCTTACGAGAAAGAAGCGGATGGCGCCTGTCAGGGTGATCTTGCACGAGCGCTCGCGCCCTTGGCTGTCCTCGGCCTTGGCCTTCGCGATCAAAGCCTTCACCCTGGACCGCTCGGCTTCGGAGAGATCGAGCGTGCCCGCGACCTGCTCAACGATCCCGGCGCCTTCCGCGCAACTGGCCGCGTGCACCGGGCTTGCCAGAAAGGCAAGGCCGGCCAAACCGAATGCAAATTGCCTAATATCGAGCACGAAGGAACCCTTGCTCCCGCTTTCACGAGGCAGGTGTAGCACGATTTTATGCAACCTCATAGCGCGGCGGCCCGCAACTCACAACCTCGCTTGCCGCTTGCGGACCTTGGCAAGAACCTCGCGGGTGGCCTCGATCGCGGCCTTGGAGGGCTCCGGCGGAATGGCATGCCCGCCATTCGCCCACGCCTGCTTGGCGCCCGGTTGGGAGCGCGGGATATCTCTTTTCTTTTCGCTACCGATTAGCTTGCCCGTTGAAGGTAGAGAGTTCGAGATGTGGCGCAGTGGCTTTAGGCTGAACCTAGCGGATACATCACCCGCCACTGCTCACGCCCGTCATCGAGCCGGGAAAAATGCTCCAGAAGCACCGCTAAACGCGAACGTGGCATCTCTTCGTCTGTAACAAAGCAGGTTCTATGCTGCATGTTGGCGCTCCGGTTCGAATCGGAGCGCCCAACGAATCACAGCCGCTGCGTCTATGCAAAAACTTCGTTAACCTGACTTCCGGGCCGTGCGGCGCCTGATCCGGTTGCTCCATAGAAAGCTTGAATCACGGCAGAATGCGCCGTTACAGCGCGAAATCACTTATCCTCTTGAAAACGCCAGCCGCTGTGCCATTCCTGACTCACTGCCGCGTCAGCCGCCCTCCTGGGGAGTTACGTTTTTTACAGATTCATGCGCTTGCGCTATAACCCGTTCATGCTCCGTCTCACCGAAATTAAATTGCCGCTCGATCATCCGCCTGAGGCTATTGCCGCCGAAGCCGTGGCGCAGAGCCTGTTGCCCGGCTCATGAAAAATTTCGATGTGATTATTATTGGCGCTGGTGCGGCAGGTCTTATGTGCGCCGCGCGTGCCGGACAGCGCGGGCGAAGCGTTCTGCTGCTGGAACATGCCGGCAAAATCGGATCGAAGATTTTGATCTCAGGCGGCGGGCGGTGCAATTTTACCAATCGCGAGGCCAGCCCGGACCGTTTTCTCTCCCAAAACCCGCATTTCTGCAAATCCGCGCTGAAAACCTACACGCAGCATGATTTCATCGCGCTGGTTGAAAAGCACAAGATTGCTTATCACGAAAAAACTTTGGGCCAGTTGTTTTGCGACCATACGGCGAGGGACATCGTGACGATGCTGGCGGACGAATGCCGGACGGGTGGGGTGGAGATCAGCCTCAATCAACCGGTACTTGCCATCACCAAAGCCGATATGTTCTGCGTGCAAACGCGCGATCTGATGGCTCGGGCTCCAGCTTTGGTTCTGGCGACGGGTGGGCTATCGATTCCCAAATGGGCGCGACCGGATTTACGCATCGGATCGCCAAACAGTTTGAAATTCCGCTGACCGAACTACGTCCCGCTCTGGTGCCGCTGGTTTTGGAGGGCGAGGAACTCGCTACCATCCGCGCGCTCAGCGGTATCAGTCTTGAGGTAGCCGTGCGTTGCGGCAAGCATTCATTCCGCGAGGGTATGGTGATGACGCATCGTGGACTTTCAGGCCCTGCGATTTTGCAAATTTCTTCGTACTGGCGTGAAGGCACCCCAATCACACTGGATTTGCTGCCGGGCCTTCAAACCGAGGATTTTCTGTTAGAGCGCAAGAGGTCCCGGCCCAAGGCGGAGCTTAAAACCATTCTGAGCGAAGTGTTGCCGCAGCGTTTGGCGCAGGTGATGACCACTACCTATTTTGTGAATGAGCCCGCCGGCGATCTGCCCGATAAAAAACTGAAGGAGTTTTCTGCGTTCTTAAAAAAAGCTGGCGTTTGCTGCCTGTGCGGTCTGAAGGTTATGCTAAGGCCGAAGTGACCTTGGGCGGTGTCAATACCGCGGCGCTGTCGTCCAAAACCATGATGGTCACGAAGGTGCCGGGGCTTTTTATTATCGGTGAGGCAGTGGACGTTACCGGCTGGCTTGGCGGGTACAATTTTCAATGGGCCTGGTCGAGCGGTTGGGCGGCAGGTTCGGCGGTATAGCCACACATTACGCTTTTGCGGCACAAGGCAGCTCGTCGATGACGATCACATGCAACTCGCGCGGGCCATGGGCGCCGAGCACGAGATTGCCTTCGATGTCGGTAGTGCCGCTGGCGCCGGTGATGAGGCAGGCGTTGCGCGGGGCAGGGTCGCCGGCTTGGCGCGCGGCGCCGGCATAATCCTCTAGATGAGGAACGATGGTGGAGGCCCGCACCGCGATCACATGAACCGCCGGCAGAAAATTCAGTAAGATCGGCATATCGGCGGCCGAGTGAACCGCGAGCGAGCCCGTCTCAGCGATTTCCCAGCGCGCCAGCGAGACCCCAACGCCGCCATCCAAGCCGCCGTCAAGCGCAAGACCTGCGCCTGCCCAGTCGAGTGCGGTAAGCGCCACTGCGGACTGCAGCGCTATTTTTGCGGGAAGCTTCCTTTCCGCCAAATGGCGCGCAACGGCTTCCGGCAAGCGGCCGATGGAAGCCACGCGATCGACCGTTGCGCCAACCTTGGATGCAGCCACGCGCTGAACGAAGCTCTCAACCACGTCTGGATTAACCAATGGCGGCCGTATCGCCTGCAACTCTTCGAGCAGCGCGCGGGCCCCGGCAGCGATTTCGGCTGGGCTGGACTCTTTTGCGGGCGACGCCTGCCCTACCGCAACGAGGATGGCTTCACGGGCCACGTTCATCGCCGTTTTCCCTTTTGCTGGGCTTGGTAAGCCTGAATAAAGGTCTTCGGTGCTGGCGCCGGAAAATCACGGTGCCGCGTCCATCCGCTGGCGAAGGGCATGCTAGGTATCCAGCCGCCTTTCCGGAAAAGCCGCATCCACCGCAGGGAAAGCGCCACCGCAAAGCGGTAGAGCCTTGGGTGGGATGCAAAGAATGCCCACCCTGCAAGCGCTGCACGCGAAACCGTTGGCTCAAGCCCCGCGCGCCAGCTCCGCTCCCGCCAGTCGCGCAGCAGCGATGGCAGCGGGATTCCAACCGGACAGACCTCCGCGCATTTGCCATTGAGCGTGCAGGCATGCGGCAAATCCCGGAACTTCGGCAGGCCGCTCAAGACTGGCGTCAGCACCGATCCCATTGGGCCTGGATATGTGCCGCCGTACGCGTGCCCACCGATTTGCCGGTAGACCACGCAATGGTTCATGCAGGCTCCGCAGCGAATGCAGCGGAGCATTTCCCGCTGTCCGCCCGCCAGCATGCGCGTGCGCCCATTGTCGACGAGGACGATGTGAAATTCCTCCGGTCCATCGGCGTCGCCGGCACGTTTGGGGCCGCAATGGAACGTGGTGTACTGCGTGATTTCGGCCCCGGTTGCCGAGCGCACGAGCAGGCGAAGCAGCACGAACGCATGCTCGATGGAGGGCACCAGTTTTTCGATGCCCGCGGTTACGATGTGAATGCGCGGAGGCGTGGTGGTAAGCTCGGCGTTGCCTTCATTTGTAACCGTGCAAACCGCGCCGGTGTCCGCAATCAGAAAATTGGCGCCTGTGATACCGGCATCGGCGGTCAGGAACTTGTTGTGCAGTTCCCGGCGCGCACTCGCGACCAGGCTTGGAATGTCGCCGCTCTGTGGCGGCTGGGCGTGCTTCGCCTTGAAAAGCTCCTCGACCTCCTCGCGCCTTTTGTGCATGGCGGGCCAGACGATATGCGAGGGCGCCTCGCCCGCGAGTTGGACGATGTGCTCGGCAAGGTCGGTTTCGACCCGCTCGATGCCAGCATTATCGAGAGCCGCCGGCAGCCCGATTTCCTCGCCGAGCATCGACTTGGAGCGGGTAACGCGCTTGACGCCCGCCGCCTTGCAGATCCCAATCACGATCTGAGCGGCCTCTTCAGCCGAGCGCGCCCAATGCACCTTGGCGCCGGAGGCGATTGCGTTCTTCTCGAACTCTTTCAGATAGTGACCGAGATTGGCGATGATGTGATCCTTGATCCGGCGCCCGCGCTCCCTTGCGGCTGGAAATTCTGCGAAGCGCCCGATTGCCCCGGCTCTATTCCTTTCGGCCGTACCTGCGGTCCGCTCAATGGCCGCCTTCAGCCCCGGGTTCGCGAGTGCCGCTCTGGCTCTTTCCTTGAACGTCGTCTGCGCGCTAGCCATCGGGTTAGTCCTCTTCGCCCAAAGCACGATGCGCCATTCCCGCGAGGACTTCGGCAGCATGCATGACACGAACCTTGCTGCCCCCCCGCGAGAGCTTGCCCGCTATGTTCATCAGGCAGCCGAGATCGCCTCCAAGCAGCAGTTCCGCGCCAGTTGCCTCCACGGCTCTGGCCTTTTCGCCAACGACTGCGTTGGAGATGTCCGGATACTTCACGCAGAAAGTACCGCCGAAGCCGCAGCAAACATCATTGCCCTGAAGCGGTTTCAGCTCAAGGCCATCGACCGCGGCCAACAGGGAACGCGGCTCCTGGAAGATGCCAAGCTCGCGCAGGCCCGCGCAGCTATCGTGATAGGTTGCGCTAGCCTTGAGCGCCACGCCTTCGGGCTTAAACCCCCGTACATGCACGAGAAAGCTCATGAGTTCCCACGTCTTTTCTGCCAGCGCTTGGGCGCGCGGCAGCCACTTGGCATCGTTTGCGAGCACCTCCGCGTAATGCAGCTTGATCATGCCTCGCGCACGATCCGGAGGGCACCACCACGTAATCGAATGGCTCGAATTGCTGGATGACCTGCCGGGCGAGCTGTGCCGCCTTCTTTGCTGCGCCCCGAATTGAAAGGCCGGCTGGCCGCAGCAGGTTTGGCTTAGCGGCACCTCGACCGTGCAGCCAGCCTGCTCCAGGAGCTTGATCGCCGCAAAGCCGAGGTTCGGCCGAACGAGATCGGCAAGGCAGGTCACAAACAGCCCAACACGGGGCTGTTTGTCTTCGCCTTGGGGAGTACTTTGGTCAGCCATGCTTCTCGCTCCGGCATCTTCCCAAACCAGCTACGCCGCCCTCACTCATTTGGGAATGACCCATGGGATGAGATATTGCTGAGCCGCAACCAGGCAGCCGAGCAGAAGCGTCAGGATGACGCTGTGAATGAAGGTGCGGGCAAAAACTACGCCCTCCTGGCCTGCCAGTTTCGTCACCGATACGCCGGTTGCGATATTCTGCGGCGAGATCATCTTTCCGAGCACGCCGCCGGAGGAGTTGGTGGCGGCGAACAGGGTCGGATCGAGATTAAGCTGCCGCGCTGCAACGACCTGAAGGTTGCCGAAGAGAGCGTTGCCCGATGTGTCGCTGCCCGAAAGCATGACCGCGATCCAGCCGAGGAAGGGCGAGAGCAGTACGAATAGGTGTCCGGTAGAGGCGGCGCCCTTGCCAAGCGTATAGGCAATCCCGGAATAATTCATCAGGTAGGCGAGGCCGATAATGAGCATCACCGTGATTACGGCGAGCCAAACCTGCCGCACGGTTTCCGCGATGCAGCCGAAGAACGCCTTCACCGGGAGCCGGACCACGATTGCGGTCAGGATTGCGGCGAGCAGGATCGCTGTGCCGGTTCCCATCGGCTGGAAGGTCCACACGGCGTCATAGGGCTTGCCATTGTAAAGCGTGATTGAAATTGCCTTGTGCAAGCCCGGCCAGGCGATCTTTGTCTGCCCGATACCTGCCACTTTATAGGAGGTCCAAACGATCACGGTCGCCGACACGATGATCCAAGGCAGCCACCCTTGCCAATCCGGCACGGCCGATGTTGAGCGCCGGCCTTCAGCCGAGTGCGCCACCTTGAACTCGGGATCTTCCGCCGGGCGCCATACCTGCAGGAAGAAGAGCGTAGCCAGGAGCGAGCTTAGCGAGGCAAGCACGTCGGTCAGCGTATAGTCGATGTAGTTGGAGGCAACGAACTGCGACACCGCGAAGCTGCCCCCTGCGACGAGCAGTACCGGCCAAAGCGCGCGGATGGACCGCCAGCCGCCATAAAGCACCATAACGTAGAAGGGCAGGATAAAGGCAAGGACCGGCAATTGCCGCCCGACCATTGCGCCCAAATTGGCGACCGGAAGCCCGGTTACGGCGCCAAGCACGGTTATGGGTACGCCGAGAGCGCCGAAAGCGACGGGCGCGGTGTTAAAGATCAGCACGAAGACCAGCGCTTCAAGCGGCGGGAAGCCTACCAGAATCAACAGTGAGCTTGTGATGGCAACCGGGGTGCCAAAACCTGCAATGCCTTCCAGAAGTGCACCGAAGCAAAAGCCGATGACGACCAGGACGACGCGCCGGTCGTTGGGCAGATAGCTTGCGACCCAGTTGCGGAAGGCGTCGAAGCGCCCGGAGCGCACGGCGACATTGTAGAGCAGGAGCGCGTTGAGGACGATCCACATGACCGGCCAGAGCGCGAAAACCGCTCCGTTGGCCACGGAATTGAGGGCCAGGCAGGCGGCATCTGCCACACGGCAATGGCGATGATGAGGGCCACGATTAGCCCCGCCCCTGCGGCCACCCATGCAGGCAGGCGCAAGAGGCCTAGAAGCGCCAGCACGGTGATGATCGGCAAGGCCGCCACCAGAGACGATAGCGCCAAGCTGTCCGCCACTGGCGTCAATAGCTGACTGAACATTTACTCCCTCCACTAGCCAATTTTTAATCGTTCTGCTCTGCAGGGCTACAGTTCCCGGCAGACAAGTGCCCGGTGCTGCTACTCCAAAAGGCGCCGATTAGGATTTCCCTGCCAGAGGCGGCGTGCGGGGCTTAGGAAAATGAGATCGAGGGCTGCCATCGCAGCGGAGTTCCAGCGGCCGTCGGATGAGTTCCAGGCTGGCAGCCCCATGAGTGCTTCCTCAAGCTCTTCGTTACTGGGCGGAGTTTTTCTCCGTGCTGCATATGTGGTAACATTTGTTTACCAACTCGGTCAACTGGGCCTAAGGTATAACCAATACGCCAGCTTGACGCACTCCCTATGTTGGTATGGGATCGGCTTGGAACCCACGGAGTGTTGGAATGCAGGATTCGGTCCGCCCGCCAAGGATTGCCGATGCGATTGCGGATCGCCTTGAAGGGATGATCCTTGAAGGCGTTCTGCGCCCGGGCGAGCGGTTACTGGGCGAGCGCGAGCTTGCCGGAAAGCTGGGCGTGTCGCGCCCCTCTTTGCGCGAGGCGCTGGAAATGCTGGCTGCGCGCGGACTGCTTACGACGGAAAAGTCGGGCACGCGCATAGCGCAATTCTTGTCGCCCTTGTTGAAGCCGCTGGCGGCGATGATGCAAGATAAGCGCGGCGTCACCGCGGACTATTTCGAGTTCCGCCGCTTTCAGGAAGTGCATGCCGCACGGCTTGCGGCGGAACGGGCAACGGAGGTGGACCGCGAGGCGATCCGCCAATGCACTGAGCATATGACCAAGGCGCATGCCGTTGGGGATCTAGCGCAAGAAGACGAAGCCGACGTCGAACTCCATCTGCTGATTTATGAAGCTACGCACAATGTCGTGCTGTTGCATGTGATGCGCGCGCTGGCGGACCTCCTCCGCAACAATATTTTTTACAGCCGTTCGCAACTCTATTTGCGGGAGGGTGTCCGGGACGAACTGCTCAAGCAGCATCTCGCAATTGCCAACGCCATCATCGGCGGAAAGGTCAAGGAAGCCGAGGAGGCTGCCGCCGGGCATATCCGCTTCACCTTCGACACTGTCGAAGAGATCAGGCGCGACGAGTTCAGGCTTGAAACCTCGCTCAACCGGGTAAAAAGAAGCAACCTGCTTGCGGATTAGTGACCTTCTTCCCTCCAGGGGATTTGCGTGCAGGAGCAGGCCCAGTTGAAGTTGCGGAAGAACGGCCATGCCGCTTCGCACATGGGCCGGTCGAATTTGGCGTTGTGGGCGATGATCAAGGCAGCGCCTGAGATGAAGCCTTCAACGGAGGCTGCGTCAACCGCCTGGCCCGCGACCTCCTCGCCGGCGATGCGGGTGATTGCAGTGATGTGCGGAGGGATCGGTTTGCTGGGCTGCAGGAGCTTGTTGAAGGTATCAAGCACGCGGTGAATGTCGCGGTGGCAGGCTGCCGCTACCTGCCGGGCTCCACCGGCTTGACATCGACGCTGACCTCGACCTCGTGCTCGCCGCCGCCCAGCAGCACGCCGCTCACCGGGCTCACATCGTGGTAATCGCGGCCGAACGCCAGCGCGATGTGCTCCTCCTTGGGCCTGAGGTTATTGGTCGGGTCGAAATCCACCCAGCCCAGTTCCGCCGCCCACACCGAAAACCAGGCGTGCGAGGCATCCGCTCCGGTGAGTTTCGGCATCCCCTCCGGCGGCCGCGTGAGCAGGTAGCCGCTGACGTAGCGCGCGGCGAGCCCCATCGTGCGCAGGCAGGCGATCCCCACATGCGCGAAGTCCTGGCACACACCCTTTTTGAGCCGCAGCGCCTCCTCGACCGGGGTCGCGGCGTCGGTTGTGCCTGTTTGATAGGCAAAGCTCTGGTAGATGCGCGAGGTGAGGTCCGTCGCGGCCTCAAGCAGCGGCCGGCCTTCGGGAAAGCTTGCGCGCGTGAATTTGTGCACCTCGCGCGAGGGCCGGATAAACCGGGACGGGCAGGTGTAGACGACGGCCTCGAAGGTCTCGGGTCCGAGGTTCGCGCGGAGCTGCGCCGCCACGTCGTTCCAGCCGGGCGAATGGGCTGGATCGAAATCCGCGGGCGCCTCCACATCCACCCGCGCCTGCGAATGAAAGGTGAGCATGGTGTGGTCCTGCTCGATGGCGACGATGGAGGCGGGATTGCCGAAATCGTCGATAAGATCGGTCTTCGACGCAGGCAAGGGATCGATGAACAGGCTGTAGTCCAGAACCTTCTGCCGTGGATGCGCGCGCGGCTGCAAATGCAGGAGGTGATGCGACTGCGCGACCGGCGCGGAGTAGCGGTAGATGGTGCGATGGCTGATCTCGAAATTCATGAGGGCTACCCGAACCGCGCGGCGACGCGCCTGAGTTCATCTTCGGTGAGGTTGAAGTAGCGGCGCGTAATCGCCTCGGAGAGCTTGGGCAGGCTTACGATCAGGTGGCCCAAAAGCTCCTCCAGCTCGGTCCGGACACCGTCGGGCCCAGGATAAGCGAGGCCCGCGACATTGGCGAGGCGCACGCGCGTCATGAGATCGAGGACGATGCGCTGCTCCTCCAAATGCGGCGAATGCTGTGTTGCCTGGGGCAGCGCCCACAGATGCTCGGAGATGGTGGCGAACTGGAAGCCGATGCCGCGCGGGTTGGATTCGTCCACCACCAGGAGATCGAGGATTAGCGGCAGCACCGGCGCGAACAGATAGCGCTGCCGGAAGGTGATGACGCTGTCCGCGACGTTGAGCATGAAGAACAGCCGCGCCGTCTCCTCCTCGGCGGACGGCCTCTCCCGGAACAGCGCGAGCAAAAGCTCGGCCAAATTGAACGCGCGCTCCATCCGCCTGCCCATGTCTTGGAACCGCCAGCCGAAATTGCGCGTCATGTTCTCCGCGGTCAGCCCGTTTAGCGAGGCGAGCGTCACGATGCCGGCGTTCAGCCGGTCGAGCAGCTTCACTGCGTCGCCAGCGTCGTCCTGGCTCTCCGGCACGGCGTTCGCGAAGCGCAGGAGCGTCTGCCACACTTCGAGCGACAGGCGCTCGCGGACGATGCCGCCGGCGCGCAGCATGTTGTTCTTAAGGCCGGGCAGGCTGTGGCTGCGGCCCGGCGTGGTCATGAGCAGCCGCACCGCCTGCTCGATGGCGCGCGGATCGGTGCCCAGGCCGTGCACGGCGCCCGGCGGCTGGTCCTTGCTCAGGATCAGCTCAAGCGCCCTGGGACCGCCGTCGCCGGTCCCCGCACTTCCGCCATCGTCCGCGGCCGTCAGAGCGCCCCTGAGGAGTTCGCATGACCCAGTCGGCACGCTCGCCATAGCGGCCCAGCCAATAGAGGTTGTCCGCGATACGGCTGCGCAAAACCGCGCCGGTGCGCAGCGCTTCGGCCACCTCGCCCGCCGGACGCATCAGCGTGATGTGCGGAACCGCCGCCAGTTGCTCGGAGCAGACCCAGATATCGCGGGAATGCCCATCCGTCGCCGACATGGCCACGCCCGGCGTGCCGTCGACCGACATGGCAAGCCCGCCCGGCATAACCCGGTATTCGCCGTCGACGGCCCAGACATAGAGGCGCATGGCGAAGGGCCTCGCCTTGAGCCCTTCCGCCGTCCAGGATGGAACTGTGGCGCATTCGTGCCGCTCCTCGGCCACGTATGCGGTGCCGTTCAACTCCAGATCGAACTTCAGCGCTTCCCGCTTTTGCGGTGTCAGCGTCTCTGCCAGGATGCCCTGCTCCGCGCGTCCCGGCCGTCCGCTGCCTTCGTAGGCGGGGCGTATCACGAAGCGCTCGGGATGCTCGAACACATATACCCGCGCGTCGAGGTCTCCCAGCCAGCGCCGGCTGGTATCCTCCAGGATGAGATCCTGCCCGAGCAGCTGCTTGGCGATCTGCGGCAGCCACGGCGCAAGCCCGCGATTCTCGACCACGGCCGCGCCGAGGAAGTTCATAACCAGCTTGGGATTTTTGCGCAGCGCCTGCACCAAGCCAACCGGTCCGCCGAAGCGGGCCGGATCTAGCTCCAGCGGATCGCAATGCGAGCCCTCGACGCAGCGGATGATCAGGTCGGTGGGCTTGAGGCCCTCCAGCGTCTTCATGTAGACGCGGCTGCCGATCACCCTGAGGTCGCCGCCTTCCACGAGCTGCAAGCCCAGATAGCGCGAGAGGTAAGCGTGGCTGAAATAGTCCTCGTGGCGCGGGCCGGGCGTCAACAGCGCGATCAGCGGGTTGTCGCGCTCCAGGCGCTGCACCAGCTCGGATTGCAGGCGCTCGAAGAAGCGCGCGAGCCGCACGGCATGGCAGGCGCGGAAGACGTCGCCCATGATCTGGCCGTGCAGAAGACGGTTCGCGAGTGCGAAGCCCGCGCCGGCAGGGGTTTCGGCATGCACATCGATGATGCGCCACACCCCGCCAGTGTCGCGCACCAGATCGGCGGCGAAGAAATTGACCAGATGCGCGGCGGGCTTGGGATCGCGGCAGGCGTGCAGGAAGGCCGTGTCGCTGAAGATCAGGCGCGGCGGGATCTTGCTCGATTTGAGCAGCGATTGCGGGCCGTAGATGTCCTTGGCGATCAGATCGAGCAGGGTGGCGCGCTGGATGAGGCCGCGTTCGAGATGCGCCCATTCCTCCGCGCCTATGACGATGGGGATGAGATCGACCGCCCAGGGCTGGCGTGTGCCGGGCTCGGCGAACAGGTCGTGCGCCACGCCGTTTTCGGCCACAAGCCGGCGCAGGCGCTCGTGCCGCTGGGCCTGCTCCTCCGGTGTCAGTGCGCCGAAGGCTTGCAGGAACGGCTCCCATGCCGGCCGCACCGTGCCATCGGGGCTAAGCGCCTCGTCGCAGCCGTGCGGAAGTCTCTGGTATCCGGAAAGGAATTCTTGCGGCAATGCCAAGTCACCCGCTGTGCCGTTCATTGCGCACACTTCGCCGCCCCCGGCTGCGCCCCAAGGCGCAAACGCCTCGCCATCGTCATTTTCACCCCGCCGCCAGCTTCACCGCTAATGTAGGACACTATCATCGCTTGAGAAGGTCCGCTACCGCGGCACGGGCGAATACACCTAGTGTGGCGTTTCGCAATTGCCTACCCCCTTTGTGGCCAGCCTCGCACGGCAATTCGGAAACGGGACACTAGTACAGCCCGAGGCAAGTTCGCACCCAATTGGCCGCACGCTCGTAAGCGAACTTGCCTCGGATAAGCTGTACTAGATCAATAACTTGCTAGTACGCCTTGTCCGCGGGCAATCCTGGAAGTGCTCGCCGCAAGCGGGGCGGGATTTCCGGCGGGGCGTACTAGGTATCGCATGCGGCACGATGCCTGTATCTTGAGCGCGATCGAAGCAGATACTGTGAGCACAAGATACATGGACAGGCACATCGCATCGCTCGCTGAAGGGTGGCTTAAGGGGGGACGGCCGTGAAATTGCGCTACTGGATGGCATTCGCCGCCGTTTCTTTGCTAAGCCCCGGCTTGCCGTTCCTGGCCGCGCACGCCGAAACGGCCTGCGAGAGCAAGTCCGTCCTGGATTATCTGCCACCCCTGCCGCGAGGATGCCAAAAGCAGCGCATTTCGGCGACTGGCGGGATGACCTACGGGGTCGTGCTCAGCGCCGGCGGGCGCGCCAAAAGAGCTTGGCGGCGCCAAGTGCTGTTTTTCTTCGGCGAGCGCTATCTGGATTGGGAAAAGGCGGCGTGCAAGAAGGTGCTTTGCGTGCGCGCAACCTTCGCGGGCTCGCGCCGCTGCACTTATTCCGCCTTTCCTTGCGCGTCGGATGCCGATCCGGAGGCACTGGCGGCCTTGAGCACGCGGCAAATCGCCCCGGAGGAAGTCCGCAGCAGACAGCCGTTCGCCGCGTCCAAGACCGGGGAGCCAAAGCTGACAGCGAGGGAGGTGCGCGGAAGCCAGCCGTCAACGGCGCCCAAGATCGAAGAGCCGCACACCGCCATGATGGAGGCGCGGGGGAGCGAAGCGCTAACCGCATCTGAAATCGAGGAGCTTCAGGGGCTGCTGTCGAAAGCCGGCTACCGTGTTTGGATCGACGGCGTCCCCGGAGATCAGACTGAACGGGCACTTGCCCGATGGCAGCGTAGGCGGGGCCTTGCGCACAGTGCCCCCCTCAGCCGCGCGAGCTTGGAAATGTTGCGCCACGCCTACACCGCAGGCGCCGGAACACATTCCCGATGATCTTCACGGCGGGTGCTGGCCGCTCCCCGCATTTCTCACAGAGCGCAGGCAGGGCACCGGTCAGCGGCGAAGGCACATCTGGATCGAGTAGCCGCCGTAAAGACATTCGGCCGTAGCGGCAAGGCCCGCCTCTTCCGCCAGGCTGGCGATTTTTCCTTGCATGCCAGGGATTGGTGCAACGGAGAAACGGCGCAGCCAGGCAAGCTGTGCGCGGCGCAAGAGCGCGGGGTAGCGTGCAAAATCGCCGAAATCGACGATGTGCAGTTCTCCATGCGGCGCGAGCTGTGCCATGGCGTGTTTTGCGGCGTCCTCCCATGCCGGGATCATCGAAAGCGAGTAGGAAATATAGACGCGGTCGAAACCGTCGCGCCCGAAAAGCGCAGATGGCTGAAAGGCCGTGGCGTCGCCCTGGCCCAGTACGACGCGCGCCCGCAAGCCATGGCGCGAAACGGAGGTGCGCGCCGACTTGAGCATGGCTTCCGAAATGTCGAGGCCGTAGAAGCGCGCGTCCGGATAGCGCTTCGCGGCCCGGATGAGATTGCGTGCGGTGCCGCAGCCTACCTCAAGCACCGCTCCGCCAAGCGGCGGCTTGAGGCCTCCGATCAGCCGGTCGCGGCCAAGGAGGTAATAGCGCCGCGTGGCGTCGTAGATGTAGCGCTGGCGGCGGTAGATGGCGTCCATCTTCTCCGCGGCTGTGGCGGCGGCCTGCATCATGCTTACCCTTGCAGAATGTAAAGGTGGAAACCGCCATAGATAGCAGAACGGTCCTTAAGGGTGAGTTCGCGGGAAAGTTCCTCGGCATAATGCCAGCGGGAGAGGATACGCTCCGGTATGCGCCCCGGAAGGATCGTCGCCTCGCCAGCAGTGCGGAAGATTACCCGCGCGCCGGGGCGGGCCGTCCGGGTGATTTCCTCCCACAGCCCGGCAAGCACGGCATCGTTCATCCAGTCCTGGGCATCGAGGAGAATGTAGCGGTCGAGGCTGCCATCCGGCGCGCTGGCTAGGTGATCGGTGAACGAGGCGTGGTGAACCGAGACGCGCGGCGCGTTCGTCCGCACCAGCTCGAAATTCGCCCGGTCGAGATAGGGAGGCAGCGGCCCGCCAGATGGCGCATAGCGGCGGCCGAACGCCTGCCAGGCGAAGTAGTTCTCAGACAGCGGGAAGCCGCAAGCCAGGCGTTCCAGGCGCTTCTTGAGCACGTCCGCCATACCGCTCTCGCCGGCCAGGGCCTTGTACTGCGCCGGAGGAATGCCCAGCCCATAGAGCGAGGCAGGCCGGTTGACCAGCCAGCGCAGCGCCCGCCGTTCGAACAGCGGCGCGAATTTCTGCTCGAAGATGCTGCGCTGTTCTTCGAGCGTTTGCGCTTTCAGGATCATGCGCGGATTGACGCCGTTCAGCCGCGCCACGAAATGGCTCGCGCCGATGAAGCTCCCGAGCAGGCCGGCGCGGTAGAAATTACTGGTGAACCGCTTGATGCGGCGGCGGCGGCGCAGGCCGTAGCGCGACTGCCAGTAGCTCGCCGTTTGGGGATCGAGGTGAGGCAGGATGTGCTGTCTAAAGGCCGCGACGTTTTCGGATGCGTTTGCCGCGCCGAAGAAGCGGTAGAAGGAGTCGTAATCGGGCAGGTGCCGGGCGGCGGCCAGCTTGAGCCGGTTGAGCGCCACATGCGCGCCGTTGATGTCGATCGCCGCGATATGAGCAGGCCCCGCGGTGAGGTAGCTCAGCACGTTGCAGCCGCCCGAGGCTATGGTGACGACGCGGCTTGTGCCGTCGAGCGCCAGCGCCTCAAGGTCGACCGCTGGGTCCTCCCAGATTTGCGCATAAACCAGATTCGAGAATGCCAGCGTGAAGAGCCGCTCACGCAGTCCCTCCGCAGAAAGCGGCCTGCTCCGGCACACTGCAGCGCCAATCATGGCGGCGCTCGTCGATCTTTTCGCCTCTGCAACGTTAGCCAAATCGATCCTCCTTGAGTTATTCCACGGTAGCCATGTCTTTGCGGGCCTGCGCCGCGGCATTCGCCAGCGGCTTGCCGGAAGCGCCGGCCCAGTTTGCGGCAAGCCCCCCAGCCGGCATTGCCTCGATACCGGGCAGCGGAGCGGGCAGGGCCGCAATTCGCGCAGGTTTCACAGGGGCCTGCTGCCAGTGGATTTGATGAAACGCGCCGCTGTGGTCCTCGGCGATGGCGGTCAAGCTTTCGACCCAGTCGCCGCAATTGATGTAGCGGACCCCGCCGATCATCCGGTCGGCCAGGTGGTGGATGTGGCCGCAGATCACCCCGTCGACGTTGCGCCGCTTCGCTTCCGCCGCGATCGCGTGCTCGAATTCGCCGATGAAATTCACCGCGCCCTTCACGCGCAGCTTCAGGTAAGCGGAGAGTGACCAGAAGCCCAAGCCGAGCCGGCACCGGATGAAGTTCAACGGCCGGTTGCACGAAAGCGCGAATTCATAGGAGCGGTCGCCAAGCAGCGCGAGCCAGCGCGCATAGCGGACCACCACATCGAACTCGTCGCCGTGCATGACGAGGTAGCGCCGCCCGTCCGCCGCCTCGTGCACGGTGTCATGATGGATTTCGATGGCGCCGAAAGTCATCCCGCAATAGCCGCGCACCGCCTCGTCGTGGTTGCCTGGGACGTAGACGACACGCGTTCCCTTACGCGCTTTCCGCAAGAGCTTTTGCAGCACGTCGTTGTGCGATTGAAGCCAGAGTGGCGTGCGCCTCAAGCTCCAGAAATCGACAATGTCGCCCGCGAGATAGATGGTCTCCGCCTCATGATAACGCAGGAAATCGAGGAAGGCCTCCGCCTGGCTGGCCCGCGCACCCAGGTGAAGATCGGACACGAAAAGCGTCCGGTACTGGCGAGGCTCGCGGGGCCTGGCCCCATCCTGATTGCTGTCCTTTGGCATCGCTTCGTTCCTATCTGCTCGCTTCTGGGACAAGAGATCTCCGGCGGAACGCGGGGCTAACGCCGTTCGGAAACCGGTTCCTCGGCGGCCTGCCGTTCCGGCACGGCCGCCTGCTTGAGCAACGCCAGCGCGTGGCGCCAGTTGTAAAAGCGGGCAACTTCGCGCCGGTAACGCAGGTAATCGGCGCCATAGGCGGCTTCGAGCCAGCGCTCCTCGGCAAACGCCATCAGCACGAAGCAGAGCGCAAGCAGGGATGCGGCTGCCAGAACCGAGGCAGAGGCGGTGGCAAGCGCGAGGCCCAGATAGGCCGGGATCGCGGTTGCGTATTGCGGATTGCGGGTCCAGGCGTAGATGCCGCCAGTAACGAGCCCGTTGCGGCCGCAATAGACGTTGGTTCGGCCAAGGGCATGCAGCGCCCAGGCGTAAAGGCCGAAACAAACGAGCGCGAAGCCTGCGCCCGCGCTGCGAAGCGCAGAGAACTCCTGCCAGGGCTGCCAGCAGATGACGGTCAAGGCAAGCGTGGTAACGTTCAGGCTGCGGAACAGGCCCCAGAACAGGAAACTTTGCCAAGTGCGATTGCCGGGGGTTGGCCAGAACTTGAACGTCTCGAAGGAGATTGTGCTGGCCAGCAAGCCGGACAGCGTCAACCCGAGGATGCCCCCCAATACCAACAGCGTCTCAGGCATGCTCGTCCTTGAACTTCGCGTTTAAAGTTCTGGGACGCTTAGCCCCGTTTGATGACAGGCATATGAAGGCCCACACGCCGGCTTCTCAAAATATCCCACTGGTTATTTCTCAAACTGTGTAAGCTTATACCAATAATGCCGCCTTGGATTCACCACGGCACTTATCCGGCGAGGGCTTTGGCGCAGGCGGGGTTAGCTCTTCGCAATGCTGGAAGTCTTGGTCCGCGATCGGCGCCGGCGATAAGCTGTTCGCGCCAGGCTTCAAATTTCTGCCCGGCCCCGCCATCGCCATCGCCTTCGCCATCGCCATCGGAAGGCGGCGGGGGAGCAATTACACTTTCCAAAAGGAGAAAGACACGAAGGCCGCCAGCCGGAAGAAAGGTACGGCCAGATGCCGCAACGGCGGCGCCTCCGCTTGAATGCCATTGAAGAGTGCCTTCCATTCTGGTTCATTGAAACCATGGGAATGCAGGGGCGGCACGGCATAGGTCATTCGACCAATCTTGTGGGGAGGCCGACGGATCTCCTCGCCGCTTGCGATTTCAACGAGGAACCGGCGCCGCTTCACATCTGGGGCGTGCGCGAGATGAACCGCAGCCTGTTCGACATGTTGGGCAAGGCGGGCGATTTGCAGGACGCGGGCGAGGCCTTCTCCTGCTACATGATGGCGATGTTCGGCATCGACCCGGAGCAGCAGGAAAAGCGGGGAAGGGGGCCGGAAAGCGGCGCTTCCGCTCGTCCTTCCTGCGGCTGATCAAGGGCTGGGGCTACGACAGCAACAGCCCCGAGGGGGCCGTGCTCAAAGGCTGGGTCGAAAGCCGCTTCGGCATCTGTCCATCGTACCACAAAGAAATCATCGACGGCATGTCCACTCCCGCCTGGACCGCGTACATCGAGGAGAAGATGTCGAGCCGCTTCCACAATAACGCGATCTGGGTTCAGCTCGACCTGCTTTTCGAGTTCTGTCAATGGGCCATCGAGCGCTTCGTCTTTCCAGGGCAGAGGCATGTAACGCTGTACCGGGGCGTCAATGCCTTCGACGAGCACCGGATCGTGGAACGTACGGGCAAGCGGGATGTTGTGATCCGGCTCAACAATCTGACATCCTTTACATCGGATCGCGACATTGCGGCCTGCTTCGGAGACACAATCCTCACGGCGCTGGTTCCGCTATGCAAGATCCTGTTCTTCAACGGCCTTTTGTCTACACATCCGCTCAAGGGCGAAGGCGAATACCTGGCCATAGGCGGCGAGTACCGCGTTACGGCCGAATATTTCTGACAGGGCTGGTGTGGCGGCTCGCAATTACCTGCCCTGCCTGTGGCGAAACTCGCAAATGCCTTTGCGAGTAACACCATATCCATTCGATCGCTTCCGAACGGTGTCGAATTAGATCCATGTTAACTCCAAACAGGCGCGCCGGGCGGTTTGCGGAGGCAGGGAAGGTGCTGTTCGATTTTGAAGTAATGTAGCACGAATTCTTTGATTAAGCGTTAAATGTACAACATATTGAAATATAACGCAAAACAGGCGGCCGTGGCGGTGCAGGGCGGCGGCGCCGGGCGGCGGCATACGTTAATGCAAAATATTCGATTATATTTAAGGCGGTTTTTGAATAGCATAATTCAAGTGAAAAATAGCAAAAAACGCGCGAAAACGCGGTAAAAATGGAGAGATGTGCGCGTGTTAACCATACCATCATTAACCATGATATGCACTTACGCGAAATATACTGTTTATTAAGATGGCGAAGGGAGGCGCAATGCCAACTTCACTTGAATAGGTCCCGGCGGCCGTCCCGGCAAAGCTGGGGTCTTTTCCGGGAAGACAGCCGGAGAATTGTTCAAGCGGATTTCCGTATAACAGGGGCAAGACTCCGGGCAAGAAACGCAGGTCTTGCCTGTGCTTGACCTGGGCTCCCGCTTTCGCGGGAGCGATGCCGGCGCCGTCCGCGGCCGCATACCGAATAGACGCTTGCCCGGGCTTTTCCCCTTTGTACAATTGCGAGACATAAGGGACAGTAGCGCATGACCTCATTGAGCGTGGAAAACCGGGCGCAAGCCGCCTATCTGGGCTTTGCCATCGGCGATGCGCTGGGCGCCACGGTCGAATTCATGACCAAGCGCGAGATCGCGGTTGAATATGGCGTTCACAAGGAGATTACGGGCGGCGGCTGGCTCAAGCTCAAGCCGGGGCAGGTGACGGACGACACGCAGATGTCGCTGGCGCTCGGCCGTTCGCTCATACGCCGCGGCGGGCTCGATCCGCGCGACGTATGCGAGGAATTCGCGGCCTGGCTCAAGAGCGGCCCCATCGACGTTGGCAACACCTGCCGGCGCGGCATCCGCCGCTACATCGTACATGGCACGGCAGAGGGTACGTTTGCGCCCGGCGACGCGGGCAACGGAGCTGCCATGCGGGTTCTACCTCTGGCGCTGGCGTGCTTCGGCAAGCCTGACACCGTTGAGGCATGGACGCTCGCTCACGGACGCACCACGCATCATCATCCACTTTCGGACAGCGCCTGCCTCGCGCTCGTCCAGATGGTGCACATCCTGCTTGGCGGGCAGGGCAAGGCGGAAACCCGCAAAATCGCCGATGCCCTGGTGGGAAAGCACAAGGGCTTTCGCTTCGATCCCTATCCCGGCCGCTCCTCGGCCTATGTCGTGGATACGCTGCAGACCGTGCTGCATTTCTATTTCACGACCGAATCCTTCGCCGATTGCGTCGTTCAGACCGTCAACCAGGGCGGGGACGCAGATACTACCGGCGCCCTGGCGGGCATGCTGGCCGGCGCCACCTATGGGCTAGCCGCGATCCCCGCGAACTGGCTTGGGAAGCTGGACCGCAAGGCGGCTTCGGAAATTCGGGGGCAGGTGCAGCAACTGCTTGTGATCGCCAAGGCGGCTGGCGGCGGTATAGTGGCTCCATAGCGTCCGACGAGGCTCCGGCTTTTCTGTGCTGGAGAAAAAGGGGTCTGGATCGCTTTGTTTTTGAATATCTTTTCCGGTGCGGCCCTGGGTTTCGTCCCGCAGGCGAGCAGGACTTCACAAATTAGCGATGTGGAAAAATCACACGTCAAGCATTTTTCTCTATCCGGCCTTATTTTCGTCAAAACGCTGCGGCATACATATCACATCGCAAGACGGTGGACACTCCGGATCGCCCCCCGCCCAGAACGGAGCCCCTCTTGTGAAGTTGAGTAGAGTAAAGTTGCGTTATGTAGTGTTCTGTAGCGTAAGGTTGCGTTGAGCTAAGTTGTAGATCGCGTCGGTTACGTTGTAGAGTTTAGGCTGTAGCGTCTGTGGTGTTGCAGTAAGCGCGTGGCCGGTATTGCGTGGCGCGAACGTCCCCCCAGTACAGTTTGTCAGCGTAACCTGTTGTTAACGAGTTTGGTTTAGTAGCGTTAAGTGTCGGTTTTGCTGTGTTGACAGTCAAAAGGAACGGTAGACGCTGTAAGAGTTGCCCCTGAGAGACGAAGCCCCCCTGCATGGCCCCCCCCCGCTTGCCATTAGGCTTCGTCTCTCCCTTTCCTTCCATCTGACGCACCCTTCCGGATTTTTAAACCAAAGTTTATCGGAGAAACTGCCCCGCGGACGCACCGGGGCAGGATAAGGAAGAGCCGGTTTGGCGAAAAAGAGATGGTTACGGGTGTGCGGGAGGCGGCCCAGCCCGCACAAGCCGCGCCCCATTTAATGCCCCCGCGCGTTTACTCCGCAGGTCGAGGCTGGTACTTAGGTTGGCATATTAAAGCTTTGTGCACCCATTAGTTGTACAAAGAAGGGGATGACCGGGTTTCAGTTGCGCAATCGATGACGGGCTTGTTCACAAGCATATTCCCGCACGGGACAGGCTTTCCGCAGCGCGGAAACAGCAAGGCTCTGGCCCCGCCCGAAGCCCCATTGCATCCGGGTACCGCCGCAACGAAAGCAATCCTCCGCTCAGGTCAGACGCTCAAGAGACGTGTCTGGGCGTACAGCGCCACCTTCACGCTGACGATACTTATTCTGGCCGCGACCCTCATTTTCCAGCAGAAAAGGCAGGCGTTGGAAGAGGTGCAATCCAATGCCTCGAACCTTTCCGCAGCCTTCGAACTGGAGGTGCGCGACTATATCAACGATACCTGGGCCGCGTTGAAGAGGCTTAAAGCTGACATCGCATCGAAAGGCGCCAAGCCAGCGCTAGCGAATTGGCTCAAGCAGCGCGACCCCGATGCACGTCACACCAGCATGACGATCCTCGATGCCCAAGGGAAGGTCGTATCCTCGACGGTAGACCCCAATTGGGTGGGCGCGGATTTGTCGGATCGCGAGCATTTCAAGGTCCATGAGGCGAACCCGAAAGCCGGTCTCTTCATCGGGGTGCCCGTCATGGCACGCGGGTCGCATCGCATCAAAATCCCCATATCCATCCGGCTCAACCAGCCGGACGGAACTTTCGCCGGCACCCTTTTCGCCACTATCGAACCGGCATTCCTCACCATTCTCTATCATTCCGTCAGCCTGGGCCGGACCGGAACGCTTATGCTCGTGGGCACCGATGGTGCCGTGCGCGCCTATCTTTCCCACCGCCGCAACCGGGATGGCAGCCAGGTAACGGCCCGTGAGGATGGCTCAGGGGACGGCTCCGAGCTTCCGGCCCTCCGCGCCGCTGCATACGAGTCGAAAGGCGCCTATGAAGGCCACGCCGCAGCGGATGGAATTCCGCGCGTCTACAATTGGCGCAAAATAGAAGGTTTCCCCCTGCTCGTCATTGTCGGGCTTGGAGAGAACGAGACGTTCTTGGCCTCGACCTGGCAGAAAAGAATGGCCGTTGCGGCCTGCATCCTGGCGATCGTTTTCTCGCTCATCATGCCGCTTTTGCTCAGCGGCGAAATATCGAAACGGATCTCTCATGAGATCGAGCTGAATAGCGAGAAGGCGAATTTGACTTTGGCGAATTCCGCCCTTGAGGAGGAACGCAAGGCCCTCCACGCGCTCAACATGCAGTTCCGTCAGGCTGTGCAGCGCGCAGAGGAGGCGAGCCGCGCGAAATCGGGCTTCCTGACCTATATGAGCCACGAATTCCGGACGCCTATGCACGCCATCCTGGCCTACACGAAAATGGCGCAGGAAGACGTGAGGTCGGAGGACCCGGCAACGATCGAAAAATATATCGGAAATGCCCGCACCGCGGGCTTGAGGCTTCTCGATCTGCTCAACAATATGCTGGACTTTGCGAAGCTTGAAGCAGGCAAGATCGAGCTTCAGACGGGCAAGGCCAACTTTCTGGATATCATCGAAGGCTGCCAGCGCGAGTTGAACTCGCTTCTGGAGGAAAAGAGGCTCCGCGTTTCCGTCGCCACCAAGTCGAACGACACGGGTGCTTTGGTCGATTATGCCCGTATCACCCAGGTTCTGGTTAACCTGTTTTCCAATGCAATAAAGTTCTCGCCCGTAGGAGGCCGTATCCAGGTCGAAATATCGGATGCGGAGCTTCCCGATGGCAGCCCGGCGCTTCAATGCAGCTTGTCCGATCAAGGGATAGGCATTCCGGAGCACGAGCTGGCCACGATTTTCGACCGGTTCAGCCAAGGCAGCAGCACGAAAAGGAGCAGCAGCGGCACGGGGCTCGGCCTCACGATCTGCCGGGAGCTTATCAACTTGCATGGCGGGAAAATCTGGGCGTCGAACCGGCCGGAAGGCGGTGCCGTCTTCACTTTCATGGTGCCAAGAGGAATGCCGGAGAAGGCGCCCGCCTCCATCGACGGCACGGCCCAGAAGCTGTCCGTTTGACCGCTTTGGTTTGCGCTTCAGCCGCAAACGCGAGCGTATGGAACATTTGCTTAAGCGAACTGTTGTCGACATAAGCGTCTGCGAGGATTGCGGCGGTTGTTCCCGCGCCTCCAACCACCTCCCAGCCAAGCCGCTCGATACCGCCCTCAATGCACAAGCCGTGCGGGGGGCTGCCCGGTAGCGCCCGCCTCCTGCGGCGAGGGGGCAGAGGCCGCGTCAGGACTGGGCCAGGCGTGCGCCAGCGAGCGCTTCTTGCAGGCACCTGTGCAAATCGTCCCCGGTGGCGCCGTTCTCCGCCGTAATCAACTCAACCTCGACGGCAGCGGAGGCCGCCGCGAGCCGCAACCGGAAATAAACGCGCACGCCGGCATGGCGGAACTTCATGGGCAGCGTGACGAGCGGGGGCTGCGACCAGTCGAGGTCCAACTCGCCGGGCTCGGCAAGCTCCAGTGTGCCCGGCTTGAAATAAAGCTCTGCTGACGACTGCACCAGGCTCTGCAAATTCGGCATATGGCCAATGCGAATGAAGGCGGCGAAATCCGCCGCATCGGCGAGCCTCAGCTCCGACGCGAAATCCCGAAGTGCCGCGCCAAGCCTGCGCTCAATCTCGGAGAAGTTCTCCGGCGCGTTTTCGAGGGTATCTGCCGGAGCGGTCACGCCAGGCTTCCTCACAGGAGCAAATCCGCCGGTGCTGGGGCATCGGCCCTGTCTCTTGCCGCGCTTCCAGGGCTGAAGCGGCGTCGCTCTATCTCCTCAAGAACGCGGGCGGCATCCCTGTGCATGTTCGCCCGCGATTCGGGGGTGAGATCCTGCCCGTCCTGGATGAGATCGTTCGCAATCGAAAGCCAGATCCTCCGGAAATCCGACAGGAGCTGGAGCTGCACATGCGATGCGGGACGGACTTTGTCCGCGGCTTCGATCAACTCGATCGCATCCGGCAGCCTTTGGCTTTGCAGAGGCAGGCTCGCGGGGGCTGGCAACTCTTCGCAGATCGCGGAATATGCGAACTGATACATGACGGTCTCTCCAAATCGCGGACTTGTGACAGCGTTTATCGCACACGACGCTTATGCCAAGCGTGAGAGAGAACGAACACGCAAAAGTTGCGCAGTAGTTAAGGCGCAATCGCTCCGTTAACCCCTTGGCGTTAAGAAACCGCCCCAGTTGAGGTCAGCCAATTTAGCGCGGGCGCCTTGAGGAACAGTTAAGCACGCCGCCCGCAATCGCCTTGGGCGCCGTCCCGCCGGGCGCCGTGAGGCCTTGAGCCGGAAGCCGCGCACTTCGCGCCGGCTTGCCGCTTGGCGCTTGAGGGTCTAAGAATTGGATCGATCCACCGGCCGAGGGAGACAGCATGGATATTTGCATGATCGGGGCGGGCTATGTCGGCCTGGTATCCGCCGCTTGTTTTTCGGATTTCGGCTGGAACGTCACCTGCGTCGAAAAGGACTCTGGAAAGCTCGCCCAGCTCGGCCGCGGCGAAATCCCGATCTACGAGCCCGGCCTCGACGATCTGGTGGAGAAAAATGTACAGGCGGGCCGGCTCGCTTCACAGGCGAGCTTGCGGCGGCTGCGCGCGAGGCCGATCTCATTTTCCTGGCCGTCGGAACGCCGATGCGCCGTGGCGACGGTTATGCGGACCTTTCCTACGTATATCTGGCGCTGGAGGAGATCGCGCCCCACCTGACCGGCTTCACAGTCATCACGACGAAATCGACCGTTCCCGTTGGCACCAGCCGCGAGATCGAACGGCGTCTGAAGAGGCTCAGGCCGGATGCGGATTTCGCGGTGTGCTCCAACCCAGAGTTCCTGCGCGAGGGCTCCGCGATCCAGGACTTCACCCATCCGGACCGTGTGCTTGTGGGTGTGGAGGATGAGCGGGCGCGCGAAGTGATGGAGCGGGTTTACGAGCCCTTGCGGCTGCGCAACGCACCGGTCATGTTCGTAAGCCGCGAGAGTGCCGAGCTTGCCAAATACGCGGCCAATGCCTTCCTCGCCATGAAGATCAGCTTCATCAACGAGATCGCCGACCTTTGCGAGGAAGTCGGCGCCAACGTCCAGCAGGTGGCGCACGCCATTGGCTCCGACGGGCGCATCGGCGACAAGTTCCTGCATCCAGGCCCCGGCTATGGCGGCTCGTGCTTCCCCAAGGACGTCACGGCGCTGGCCCGCACCGCACGCGAGGCCCGAAGCCCCCTGACGCTCATCGAGCAGGTCGAGAAGGTCAACAGCGAGCGCAAGATCGCCATGGCGCATAAGGTGATCCGGGCGGCCGGCGGCGACGTACTCGGCAAGACCGTCGCGATCCTGGGCGTTACCTTCAAGCAGAACACCGACGACATGCGCGATGCGCCAAGCCTCGTCATCGTGCCGATGCTCCAGGAGCGCGGGGCTACGATTCGCGTCTACGATCCGCAGGGGAAAAAGCAGGCCGGGCCGCTTCTGCCGGGTGTCATCTGGTGCGAGAGCGTGCTTGATGCCGCCGACGGTGCGGACGCCGCGGTGGTGCTGACCGAGTGGAACGAGTTCCGCGCGGTGAGCCTCCAGGCGATCAAGGCGAAGATGCGCGGCAATGTGCTCGCCGACCTGCGCAACATCTACCGCGCCGCCCACGCCCGCGAGGCGGGGTTCCATTATGTCAGCATCGGCAGGCCGGACGCCGCGCCAGATGATGCTCCTTCGGAATAAGCTGTGGCCATGCCGCCGGAACCGGATTGTCCTCAATGACGGTGCAATCGGCAATTCTGGAGGGGCTAACGCCGCTCGGCAGGCACAGCCTGCCCGATGACACCACGGAGCTTGCACGGTTCCTGATCGGCAAGCTGGTGGCGCGCGCCTTGCCGGCGGGGCTCGCGGCCGGCCGCATCGTTGAGACCGAGGCTTATCTCGCAGGCGACGAGGCGAGCCACGCCTTCCGCGGCATGACGGCCCGCAACCGGGTGATGTTCGGCCCGAAAGGCTATGCCTACGTCTATCTCATTTATGGCATGTATTTCGCGCTGAACGTCTCCGGCGCGGCCGAAGGCGTGGGCGAGGCGGTGCTTATCCGCGCGGCGGAGCCAGTCCTGGGAGCCGGCGCGATGGCAAGTTATCGCGGCGATGTTCCTGAGCGCGATTTGATGCGCGGGCCGGGCCGGCTTGCCATGGCGCTGGATATAAACCGGAGCCTCGACGGCACAGACTTGTGCGCACCTGGGCCGCTATGGCTGTCTTGCGACGGACGCGAACCCCAAGAATGCGGTGTCAGCACGCGCATTGGCATTAGCCGCGATGCGCACCGGCCTCTTCGCTTCTTTCTAAAGGGAAGCCGCTATGTGAGCGGCCCCGCATCCCTGAACCGCAGCCCTTAACCTGGGGTGCAAGGTTAGGGGCCTCCTGCTAGCCGCAGGCTGCTGGACGATGATGGGACAGCGCGCGGGGCTATTTCACTGTGCGGGTAACGTAAGCAGAGGCTGGCAAGTTTTGCGGTATGAACTCGATTTGCTCAGGCAAAGCCACCGGGATTGACAGCCCCTTCTTCTTGTCGATCCAGCCACGGAGACGAAGTGTCAGCTTCGCCCAGCGTTCGGAGGGGGGCTTATTGGCAAACAGCTTCTTTGCGGCGGGGCCGATCATTGCTGTGAGGCCGTATCTGTTTGCTGCCGCAAAATGCAAGAACAGACGGCCACCGCTTTCCGAGGCATATGCGGTTGTGCCTTCGACGATTTGAAAACTCCCGGCCAAACTTGCGATCGAACGAGTATCGCTGGCTTTCAGCACCTTGAAATAGGAGCGGCCCCAGTGGCCGTTTCTTCCTTGGCGGGCGGCTTCTTCCGCCGCAAGCAGAGACCGCGCACAGGCGTGCTCGCTGGGTTGCGGGGCCACCGTTGCAAAGCCCGACCTGACCAGCCCTTCCTGCAGCCAAAGCGAAGGCTCGCCTGCGATAAAGACGTGTGCGGTATAAAGGCCGTAGCGATCGCGCTGTGGGCCGCCGAATTTGACCTCCGCTTTCCGGCCGAGGGCTGATTGGTGCAGATACGCTATTGCCGCCGCGGATGGGTCGAAGCCAGCCGGAACGGGCGTGGGTACGAGGATCTCTGCCAGCCGTATGAAGCGTCCGTCGGCAAGCCGCAGCGTCTGTGGCCCGGCCACAGCAACAACCATGCTTTCACCGCCCGGCTGCAACTGGCAATCGGGCGTCGAGCGGCCCTGAGCCAGGTGCTGCCCAAACGCCGGGTTTTGTGCGCAGCCGGTGGCGCCTACAATAATTGCAAGCACGCATGGCAGTATCGGCTTCGGCAAGGGCTTCGCCCTATTCGCTGGTTGTGCTTCCGGCTGACTTGTCGTCAGGCGCGCGCTGCCGCTCAACGAGCTTCACCGCGAGAATCGAAAGTTCATAAAGAAGGAGCGTAGGGATGGCCAAGGCAACCTGGCTGGGCACATCCGGCGGGGCCAGAATCGCTGCAACCACAAAAATGAGAACGATCGCATATCGCCACTGTGCTCGCAGCCATTGCGACGTCACCACGCCCGCACGGGCGAGCAGTGTCAGCAGCACAGGGAGCTGAAAGCAAAGACCGAAGGCCAGGATGAAAGTCATCGTCAGATGCAAATAATTCCCGACATCTGGAAGCGCTTCGATCTCGACGTCTCCGGTTTCCTGCATGGACAGGAAGAAGTGCACGGCAAGCGGCATGACAACGAAGAACACGATCGCCCCGCCAAGGAGGAAAAGCATGGGCGCGGCGATCAAAAATGGCAGGAATGCCCTGCGTTCGTTCTTGTACAGGCCCGGAGCCACGAACAGGTAAATCTGCGCGGCGATCACGGGAAACGACAGCGCAATCGCTCCAAAAAACGACACCCGTATCTTGGTTACGAACATGCCCTCCATGGCCGTATAGATCAGCTTCACATGAGGAGCGGCAAGCTTGTACGGAATGAGCAGAAAGTTATAAATCTCGCTTGAGAAGATGTAGCAGAAAACGAAATTGACGCAGATCGCCATGACGCAATAGACCAGCCTGCGCCGTAGCTCGATCAAATGCTCCAGGAGCGGCGCCTTGGTCTGGTCGATGTCACCGTCGCGATCAAGCACAGTCATGTCTTAGCTCAGGCCACCGGCGCTGTATGTTCTTTTGACGGCTCAGCCGCCGCTTCCTGCGCTGCCGGCCCGCCCGCCAAGACAGCGGATGCGGCTGGCTTCTCTCCCTGCACGCCGGTTCCGGAAGCCGCCGCTGCTGACACCGCCGCTTCCGCCGCCGGCGTCACGCTGGCCTGTGCCTGCGGTGCGGCTGCCGGTGACGGCTGCGGCGAAGGTTGCGTGCCTTCGGGCTGGGGCCTCGGCGTGTAGTTTTGATTAATCGCGCTGTCGATGGTTGCCCTGAGCTGCGATGAAGGGTTCAGCGAACGCAAGTCGTTGATGTTCTTGTGCAAGTCTTGGTAGCCTGCGTCGCGCATCGTGTCCTCGAAATGGCGGCGGAACTCGTCGGCCGTGCGCCGCAGCTTGGCGGTCATCTGGCCCAGCTTGTGAAGAACCGCTGGCAACTCTTTGGGGCCGATGAAAATCAGCGCCACAATTGCTATCAGGAGAATCTCGGACCACGAGAACATACTCAAGACCGCCGCTTCACGTTAGGCCCAGCGTGCCACGCACAGGAGCTGCTTAGACTCTCGTTCCAGATTCCGTGTTCGCCGTAGCGCCTTCGGTCTTTGCCTGCTGATGATCGAGCGGCTTTGGCGCCGTTGGCGCGGGCGAAGTCTCGTCCTCGGCCATTCCCTTCTTGAAGGCTTTGATACCTTTCGCAACGTCACCCATCAGGTCCGACACCTTACCCTTGCCAAACAAGAGTATGACGACCACCAAGACAAGCCCCAGTTGCCAGGGGTTCCCAAGGAACATCAGGTTTTGGGGGATCGTGTCCATGATTACTCCATCCAATTCGCACTGCCTTTCGGCAGGCGCATCCGTAACGGCTGCTCAGAACGTGGCCGCACGCGCGAAGCATGTCAAGCGCGGTTAACTCTATAGAGCAATCCGAACCAGATTTTGATCGCTATTCACCCGGATGCTTAACCGCCCAGGATGCGTTAACCGGCGGAAGCGGCGCGCAGAGGCGGCTCTGCGTCCTCCTCCTCCTGTTCCTCAGGCTGTTCCTCGGGCTCGCCGCATTCCAGAGGCTCTTCCTGCTCAGGAACCTGCTCCCCCGCAGGCTCCTCGTCCTCCAACGGCTCCTCGTCCTCTCTTAGAATTACGCTGTCGTCCGGCTCGGGCACAGCGAAGCCGGGCGGCAAGTTGCTGTCGAGAAGGCCTGCACCTTTAAGCTCGGACAGGCCGGGCAGGTCGCGCACCGAATCGAAACCGAAATGTTCGAGGAAAGTCTCGGTGGTGCCGTAGGTGACGGGGCGGCCCGGCGCACGCCGCCTGCCGCGCAACCGCACCCAGCCGATTTCCATAAGCACGTCGAGCGAGCCTTTGGAGGTGCTGACGCCACGGATCTCCTCGATCTCGGCGCGCGTGACCGGCTGATGATAAGCGATGATCGCCAGCGTTTCGAGCGCGGCCTTGGAAAGCTTGCGCTGCTCGACCGAATAGTGCTCCAGCAGGAACGACAAATCCTCAGCTGTGCGAAACGCCCATTTGCCCGCAACGTGCGTGAGATTGACGCCGCGGCCCGAATAAAGGCTCTGCAACTCGTCCAGAAGCTGTTTGACATCGTCCTTGGCACCGAGATGCTTGGCGAGCGAAGCCTCGTCCAGCGGCTCAGAGGCTGCAAACAGAAGCGCCTCCAGTATACGCAGCTTCTCGCGCCGGTCCGCCGAAGGCAGCCGCGCGATATTGGAAGGGAGCTGCAGCGGCAGTATGGGAGCGCGCCCACTACTGCTTCCGCCGGCTGGTTTATTGCCGTCCTTGCTTGCCATTGCAGACCTTCCGATATCCCCTATCATATTTATGACAATTCGCCTGATTTGCGCAGCTTGCGCAAGGGGCCGTTTTTTGCGCCTGTTGCCCTTAAAGCCTTCCCAGATCAAGCTTAAGTAGGCAGTAGAAGCAGTACAACCAAGACCGAACATCGGTAGATATTTGGCTGAGCTTGCTGGCGCCATTCCGTTGTCATGCGAATGATTTTGGGCCAACTAGGTGAAGAAATCCCTAACATTGATGCTCGTATACCACGGGTGCGAGAAACAAACCCGCACGCCACTTTATGGCGGTCTCTCAAGTATGGGTGCAACTATGGGTGGCGCGCTTTATCTTGCGAATTACAGCTCAAGCGTGGCTGCTTTAACACTTCGATCGCACTAGTACACCCTGCGGGAAATCCTAATCCATTTGCCGGGGGCGTCCGAAGGATTGCCCGCGGGGGTACTGTAACACATTGACTCTCGTACAGCTTTTCGGAGGCAAGTTCGCTTGAGAGCGTGCGGCAAATGGGGGGCGAACTTGCCTCCGGCTGTACTAGCAGCGTGATTGAGGACTTGTTCGATTTATTGGCCGGGACCAATTTGCGGCCGTTCGATACTGGCCGCGACCACTCGTGGCGGACCTGAGCTAAGGCCGGCGAAGCCCTTCCAGGATCGCCTGGCAGGCTTTCCGGTTCTTCTCAAAGCGCTCCGAGAGAAGGGACTTTATGGCATCCGGTGCACGCTCTGGATGGCCGCAATCGAACGGCGGAGCTGGGTCGTATTCGATCCCGAGCTGGATGGCTTGGGCCACCGCTTCGCCTGCAATGTCAGCCACGATTTGCAAGCCGAAGTCGATCCCCGATGTGACACCGCCAGCTGTAATGACGTTGCCATCTTTCACGACGCGAGCCTTTTCGTGAACGGCCCCCACTAGCGGAAGAAGATCGCCATAGGCCCAATGGGTTGTTGCCCGCCCGCCCTTCAGCAAGCCCGCGGCCCCAAGCACGAACGCCCCTGTACATACCGAGGTCACATATTTGGCTGTTGCGGCTTGCCGGCGCATGAAATCGATCGTTTCCCTGTCCGCGATGGCTCCAGGCACACCAGCCCCGCCGGGGATGCAAATCAGATCAAGGGCGGGACAGGCCGCGAAAGTGTGTTGTTGGCACGAGGCTCAAGCCACAGTCGCTAGGAACCGCATCGAGCGACTTGGCAACGATATGCGTAGCGGATCGAGGCAGCCGCGCCAGCACCTGCAAAGGCCCCGTAAAATCGAGCTGTGTCAGCTGCGGAAAGATGACGAAGCCGATATTGAAGAGGGACATTCCTCACTCCATACGCAACGGCACGGCACGCACGCGGCTAAGCTGCATTATCCTCAGGCGGTTGGGTCAGCCATTTGAGGTAGAGCGGGCCGAACGCGTGGTATTGCTTGATTTCGAGATAGCCTTCGCGGGCGAGTTTCAGCGTGGCGCCGAAGCTTGAGGCCGTCACCGTCTTGCCGAGCAGGGACTGCGGGCTGAATTCCTCAAGGAACTTGTCGAGCGCGGCCCAGTCGGGCTCGCCGCCCAGGAGCGCCGACAAGCGCTCGCGCGCCCGCTTGATCGACCAGACCTCGCGCCCGCCCCACTTCACCTCTGTCACGGCGGTACGCTGGCGCTGCTGGGCGTAAGCCTTGAGCAGATCGAAAATGCTGGCGGAATAGATGCTCGAACGCACGACGCGGATGCCCTCGGGCATGCCGCGCGAGAACAGGTCGAGACCGAGCCGCTTGCGGCCCATCATGCTGGCCAGCGCCTCGCGCATGGCTTCGAGACGCTTCAGGCGGAAGGCGAGCTGGGCGGCAAGCTCTTGCCCGGACGGGCCGTCCTGCACCTGCTCCTTCTCGGGCAGCAGCAGCTTGGATTTGAGATAGGCGAGCCAAGCTGCCATCACGAGATAATCGGCGGCGACCTCAAGGCGCAGCGCGCGGGCGACTTCGATATATTCCAGATATTGCTCGGCGAGCCGTAGGATCGAGAGCTTGGCCAGGTCGACCTTCTGGTTGCGCGCAAGCCCAAGCAGCAAGTCCAGCGGGCCTTCGAAGCCGTCGAGCGAGAGCACGAGAACGTCGTCGTCGCCCTCCTCGGGCATACGCTCGGGCGTTTCCCAATCGCTGGGCGCCGCCGCCGCTTCTGCCTGACTGACTTCCGCCTCTTGGCTCACGTTTGTTTCTCCGCTTGACACGCTGGCAGTGAGTTTGAGTGATTCACGCGAGCGCCGCTAGTGCTTCCGCGCGGGCTTCCTCCGCTTCCTCGCGGGCGAAGGCTTCCGGCTGCCTGCGCGCGGCGAGTGCGGCCTCGAAGCGGCGCAGCGCCTGCCCTTCGAGCGGAGGCGAGGCCAGGGCGACGGCGGACATCTCCTCCATCTTGCCGTTGCAATGCAGCGCCACGTCGCAGCCGGCGGCGAGGCTCGCGCGCGTGCGCTGCTCAAGCGTGCCCGAAAGCGCCTGCATGCTGAGATCGTCCGACATCAGGAGGCCGTCGAAGCCGATAAAGCCGCGGATTACCTCGCCGATGGCCTTCGCCGAGACGGTGACGGGCGCTTGCGCATCGATGTCAGTGAAAACCACATGCGCCGTCATCGCCATCGGCAAATGCTTGAGCGCTTTGAACGGGACGAAGTCGGACGCTTGGAGCGCGCCAAGCGGCGTATCCACCACAGGCAGTGCAAGATGGCTGTCGGCCATCGCCCGGCCATGCCCTGGAATATGCTTCATCACCGGCAGGATGCCGCCGGCAAGCAGCCCTTCCGCGACCGCGCCGCCAAGCGCTGCGACGGTCTCGATATCCTCGCCGTAAGCCCTGTCGCCGATGATGTTGTCGGCGCCGGGCACGGGGAGGTCGAGCACGGGCGCGCAGGTGGCGTTGAAGCCGAGCGCGTGCAGATCGTGCGCCATCGCGCGGGCGCACAGCCGGGCCGTGTTCGCCGCCCGCCCACGGTCTTGCCCGCGCAGGAGCCCGAAAGCGCGCGCGGCGGGGTAGCGCGGCCAGTGCGGCGCGGACAGGCGCTGAACGCGGCCGCCTTCCTGGTCGACCAGCACCAGAACCTCGCCCTGGGCTGCCTCGCGCGCCTCCTTGATAAGGCGTCTGACCTGCTCCGGGTTCTCGACATTGCGCGCGAACAGGATGACGCCAGCGGGCCGCGCCACGGCAAGGAAGTCCGCCTCGCCAAGAGAAAGCGTTGGGCCGGATAGTCCACAAATGAAAGCGCGCTGGGTCACGCGGCCTCCTTCACATCGTATATAATTTGGCAGGCTGCTTCGCTGCCCGCCTTCATCTTGTGCCCCGGACACCGGCCGGCGAAAAGCGTAGAAGGCGGCTCAAAATCGCGGCGCAACGGCATGTTAGCACTCTTACCTGCTCCGGTGGGCTATTTTGAAGGCCAGGAAAGCGGCTTCCCAATTTTAAAGTAATTTAGCACTCAGATCCTGAGTAAGAATTAAGCGTACCGCACCGCCCTACGCATTGATATGTATCGTATATATAACTGTTCTACCGCATAGCACCGCAGTATCCGGCGCCTCTGGCGCGTTTACCTCTAATATCGTATTACCTTTAGCGGGATTTTTGAACCGTAGAAATCCAGCGCGGCAAGAGCGAGGAGAAAATCGCAAAAATGCATGTGAGAACCGCGTGGGCATCGCCCAGGTCGCGTTATCGATGAAAGCGCTCTAATCTTTTACAACGCAGACTAAAACGCGTCGATGACGCTGTTTCTCCTCGCGCAGTCCGACGGGTTCTCTTTGCCGGGGAAGTGCCCTCCTCCGCAGGCGGAGTGGCAGGGGCTTGCGCTTGGTTTGTGGCGCACCCAGCCAATAGTAGAAGCGGGAAGACTAACCAAACAGAAACACGGCCCATCGCAATGCCTCCGTGCGGAATTGCTGCTATTTTCGCCTATATAGCAGCCAAGTCTCTCAGCCGCACAATTGCCTAATTGTATACGGTATCCACTATTTGCGTATTTATCACAGTATCGCCACTGAATGCCGGTGCGGGAAGTCCTGACGGACATGGTGTCGGTAGCACATGGCCGTCATCGCGAGGCCGCCTTGGCGGCCGTGGCGATCCAGGCGCGAAGCACGAGGGCTGCTGTCTGGGTATTGCTTCGCTCCGCTCGCAATGACGGCATGAAACATGCTTACGGGTCAGAACTTGCCGCGGGCGTACTAGATGCCGGCGTCCTCCAATGAAACCGGCGCCTGCCTTGGCTCGCCAGAGAACAGCGATTTCATCCCGGGCTTCAGAAACTTGGCGAAAACCGTATAGGGGACGGTGACGTGGAAGTCGCTGCCCGCATAAGGGCCGGAGGTAGCGGGAGGGAAGTGGATAGTAAGGCCGGCGGCGGCACCGAGCTTGGTCGAGGGGCACAGGGTGAAGCGCTCATAGGTGCCAAGATCGGGCCTGGTCAGTTCGAGAAGGGCCTCGCTCTCCTCGTCGCCCTGCTCGCCGGTGCGGTCGCGCAAATCGGCACGCGCATAGGCTGCGAGCGCTTCCAGGGCCTTGGACCGGTCGGCCGCGCCTTCGAGAAAATCGCCCAGCGTCAGCTCGCGGTTCGCCTGTTTGTCAAAGTTCATCGTCCTGAAGCCGGTTACAGCCTGTTCGCCGCCATGCACGATGCTGGCGACCTCAAGATAGCTCACATAGCGCAGCGTCCGGAACTGTTCGATAAAGCCGGCGGATTGCGAATAGGGCGTCCAGGCTGGCGCCTCGCCCTCCTGGGGCCGGGCCGCCGCGTCCTGCTCCGCGCCTTTCAGGAACTCAGCCATCTCCGCCTTTGCACGGGTTGTGAGGCGGCCATAGAGGGCCTCATCCCAGCGCTGCATATGGATCGGAAAGGCGGCCTTGGCGTAACCGAATTTCGTTTTCTGCTTGAACGTAACCGTGCGGCTGGCATTCGAGCCCGCGATGGAAAAGCTCACGCAGATGCAAATTGCCCAAATGCAAAGGGCGGCCGGGGAAACGAGCAGCTTGAGCGTCTTCATGGTTGCATCATAGCGGCTTTTGCACCACAGCGCGAATGATGGCCGCGCGGCCCTATGCCGGTGGCCATCGTTGAGCCCCACATCGGCTTCTTCAAGCAGCAGGAAAGCGGACCCTGCGAAATCGGCTTCAAGCTTGGCCCTTGAGCACAGCATATCGGCCGTCCGCGGCCCGCCCGAGCCGTGGGACTTCTGGTATTCGAGCTGCTCGATGCGGAAGGCCTCCAGGACGATCAGGCCGCCGGGCTTCAGTGCATCCAGCATGGCGCGGTGCATGCGCGGCCGGTCTGTATCGAAGAAATGAATATAAAGAGCCGCCACAATGTCGTAGCGCTCGCGCGGCCACTCCCAATCGAGCAGGTCTGCGATCTGGGCGTCGATCGCAACGCCGCGCCCCTTGGCTAGCCCCTGCGCCTTGGCCACGCCAACAGATGAGGCGTCCACCGTGTCCACGCCAAGGCCTTGCTGCGCCAGCCAGACGCCATTGCGGCCCTCACCGTCGCCCGGCACCAGCACCCGCATGCCCGGCTTCAGCCGGTGCGCCTGCGACGCAAGAAACCCGCACGGCTCCGTGCCGAAAGAGAAGTCTTCGCCGCCGTAACGCTCGTTCCAGAATTCCGCTTGCCCGCTCATTTTGTCCTCTGTACCTGTTCGCCGAACCCCTGCGCCGGCCGTATGGCTCGCACCCATTATATCGGTGTTAACCGCACCTTTTCGAGGTTTTGCCCGAAAAGTGCGAATGCCATCCGTCTTCTTTAATGGCGCTATTGTAGGCGAAGCGCCTTAGCAAGGGCTTAAGCCGTGTCATCGCATTGATTCTGCGCGTGAATATCGGGTGGCGGCAGACGCGGTCCGGGAGCAGCAGCGCCGGAATATGGTTAATTTCAAATCTGCAAATATATTTAAAGGGATTCGAGAATTGTGAAAACAGGCACGAAAAGCGGGAAAAGTTTCGCAAAAACCGGGTGGCAAAAATTCGAATTCGCCGCGTTTACCACGCCGGAATTAACCATGATGCACCCGTAGCGTCGTTTAGTACTTTGTTGACAACTTCCGGAGACGCACCGCCCGCGCCGATACCCGGCGCGCACTCTCGCGGGAACCGGCAGACTCGCCGCTGGCGGTCATGCGGTGCCGGCCTGCCGGGCGCGGACAAAACTCAGGAAGCGATCCACCCAAGGATTGGCGGCGGTCGAACGCAAATGGCAGAAGCTCGCAAGCAGGTTGCCGAGCACGATGCCGTCGCGGCCCCCGCCTATCCCCGCACCGCGCGCCACCTTGTACGCGAAGCGCAGGGACGGGTCGAGGTTTTCGAGGCTCGCGTAGTGGAACTCATGCGCGGGGATCGCGGCCGGCCCCGAAGGCGCCACCGGCCAACGCGCATCCGCGGTTTCTTCCAGCACGGCAAGCCCCCGGCCCTGCGGCCTGGTGTGCATCACGGCGTCTGCCGGGATCACGCCCGCCATTTCGTGGGACGCATCGCCCCAACGGATGGAGCGGGCGAGATACATCATGCCGCCGCATTCGGCATAGGTGGGAAGGCCGCCGCGGATCTTCTGTGCGATATCCGCCCTAAGCGATGCGTTGGCTTCGAGCTGCGCGGCTTGCGTTTCCGGGAAGCCGCCGCCGATGAAGAGGCCGTGCGCCTCCGGAAGCCGGCTGTCCGACAGCGCATCGAAGAAGCAAAGCTTGGCGCCCGCGCGCTCGAAGGCTTCGAGGTCGTCGCTATAATAGAAGCCAAAAGCGCTGTCGCGGGCGATGGCGATGCGGACATCCTGCCTGGCTGAAACGGCGGGGGCGGCCGGAGCGGCTAGAAGCGGCGGGGCCTTGCCGGCGATTTCAAGCAGGCCATCGAGGTTCACGCCGCTTTCCACCGCCTGGCGGACCCTTTCGATTGCCGCGCGGGAGGCTGGCGTCTCCATCGGCGTCATCAGGCCGAGATGCCGCTCCTCAATGGTAAAACCGCTGTCGCGCGGCAGCGCACCGAGCACCGGAACGCCCGTATAGCGCTCGACGGCCTGACGGGCTTTGCTTTCCTGCCGGGCGGCACCGACCTTGTTCAGGATGATGCCCGCAATCTTTACGTCCGGGTCGAAGAGCTGATAGCCCAGGACCAGCGGAGCCACCCCGCGCGTCATGCCAAGCGTGTCGATCACCAGGACGACGGGCACGGCGGTGAGCTTGGCCAGCGCGGCGCTCGAGTCCGAGCCCTCCAGATCGACCCCGTCATGCAGGCCCTTATTGCCCTCGATCAGCGCCAAATCCGCCCCGGCGCCACGCGACGCGACGCTTTGGATGATTTCGGCATGCGTCTGCGTGTTGAAGTCGAGATTGAAGCAGGGCCGCCGCTCGCACGCGCAAGCCACATCGGATCGATATAGTCCGGCCCCTTCTTGAAGGCCTGCACGGCGAGCCCGCGCGCCGCGAACGCCGCGGCAAGACCAATCGAGACCGTGGTCTTTCCCGAAGACTTGTGCGCCGCCGATAGGAAAAGCCGCGGCATCATTCTACCCGATTGTCCGGATGTTTTGGCGAAGCTTCAGAAATATGCCACCGCGCATTGCCTGTTGCTTACCCCTCATCCTGTCCTTCTCCGGCAAGGGGAGAAGGAACGCCCGAATTACTCTCTGAGCTACGGACAGGGCACACACCCCTCTCCCCTCGCGGGAGAGGGGCAGGGGTGAGGGGGGCTTCCCAGACGCGAGCCGAATCATCCGCGATTTACGCCTATGCTGCCGCATCCAGGCAGGCGCGGTCGCGCTGCGCCCACATATTTTCGGCGAGGATTTGCGCGTCCTCCTGGCCTGCCGCGTGGCCCATCGTCTTGAGCGCGATGGCGAGCGTGCCCCAGATCGCGGCCTCGCCGTACTCATCCGTAATCTCGCCCCGCCACAGAGCCGGCAGGCGGCCAAGGTCCAATTCTTCCTCTGCGCCTTGGCGCGGCTCGGGAAGCAAGGCAGGCCAGCGCTCTTCCGTCAGGGCGCCTTCGTGAACCGTAAGCAGTTCGCAGGGCTTGTTGGGACGGCGCTCGATCTCGCCGCCCTCGCCGCGGAACACAGCCATGTGCGTCTGGCCAAGCAGATGCGCCGCCTTCTGGTGAATTTCCATATAGCCGGGGTGGAAGACGGCTTGCAGCATCGCCGGCGCAGCGAAGGGGTTGAGCATGCGCGCGAGCGTGTGCACTGGCGAGCGCAGGCCCAGAATTGGCCGCATATTGAGTAGCCGCCCAAGCTGCGGACTCACACTGTCGAGCGTCATATAGGAGAAATTCCGCTGGCCGAGGTGCGTGGCGGCCTCCTCGAAACTGCCTGCTACCGGGATGCCTAGGCGCGCCAGAGCTTCGCTCGTATAGACGCGGCCGGGCGTATGGCCCTCGCCGCCGTGCATGAAGACACGCATGCCATTCCGTGCGAGCACCAGCGCGGCCAGGATGAACCAAGGCGATTGCCTGCGCTTGCCTGCATAGGAGGACCAGTCGAGGTCTACCTTGGGCAGCGGTAAGGGAAGCGTCATCGCCTCCCGCGCGGCCTGGACAAAGCCCGCAATTTCCTCCGGAGCTTCCTCCTTCACGCGCAGCAGCATGAGGAACGCGCCGATCTGCTCCGGCAGCGCGTCGCCAGCCAGGATCATACCCATGGCTTCCTTGGCCTCCGCCATCGTCAGCGCCCGCGTGAGCGACTTTCCGCGGCCCAGTATCTGGATGAACCGGGCGAAGGGATGAGGCGATGGCATCATGGGCAGGGACTCCTTAGCGGGCTGGCGCCGCTTGCGCCGCGCCCCGAGGCAGGAACGGCAGCAGCTTAATGCCAATGCCCGTGATTAGCATGGCGATTGAAATTCCGCTCACTCCGAGCAGAAGCTCCGGCAGCGAAGGCGAATATTGATTAACCTGGCCGTCGAAGAAGGAGCTTGTCACTTCCATACCAGGAAAGAGCCGCAACGGGAAAGCCTGCCCGCCAATAATGATGGTGTAAATCTGGCTCAGGCCGCCAAGCAGGAAGAACACCGCGGCTATTTCCAGCCCCAGCCATGCGCGCCTGCCGCTCGCCAGGATTACGATGGCCAGCGGGAGCAGCGTGCCGATGACGATCTGCCCGATCCAAAAAGCAGCGGTATAGATCCCACCGTCGAGCAGCAGGAAGGCTTCCACGGGACGGTAGCTGGTCTGGTAGATTTTCGTCAGGTGGTGCACTGCCGTGAAGTAGAGAGTGGCAAGCGCGAACAGGATGAACAGCCCCCGGAACTTGTGGATCATCTCGCGGTCGATCAACTCGCTCCTGGCCTCGCGGCTCATCATCAGGAGCACAAGGACGGTGAAGGCGAGGCCGTAGAGGAACGAGGACGCGATGAACAAGGGTGCCATGATCGCGGCGGAGTAGGCGTCGCGCGCGATGAGAAAGCCGAAGATCGAGCCGGTGCCTGTGGTGAGCGCGAAGCGCCAGAAGAAGGCAAAGCCGCCCACGGCCTTCGTTGGCAGGTGCGAGTGCGAAATCTTGCGGTCCATCATGACGAAGAGATAGGCCGCGACGATCCCGAAGAAGCCGGTATAGAGGTAGATGTTCCAGGCGAAGATCGACTTGAAGTTATAGGTGGTCATGGCCACGATCAGCCGGTCGGGCCGGCCGAGATCGAGCACCAGCACGGCAAGGCCGCCCGCGAGGAGTGCTATGGCGAGGAGGCCCGAGAGCCGTGCGTAGGGCTTATAGGTCAGCCGGTTGAACACTGACGAGAAGGAGGCCACGTTCAGCGCCCCCGAAGCGGCCACGATCAGGAACACGGCGAATACGTGCGGCGCGCCCCAGACGATCTGGTTGTTCATGCCAGTCACGACGTGGCCGAAATGCTCCATATAGAGCGCGGCGCCAAGCCCCACGGCAACGACCAGCACATGCAAGCCCAGGAGCCCTGTGAAAAACACGCTGTGCTCTGCGCACCGGCGATATTCGACTTTTGCCATACTGAGTTCTCCGCCTCGGGACTTTCCCACTGGATCGAGGGTTCAACCCCTCACCCTGTCCCTCTCCCTATGGGAGAAGGAACGTTGTTGCGAACGCTGTGCCTTATTCAGGCGTCCCTTCTCCCCACCGCATCCGCTTGCGGATGCGTTCCTTTTGAGACGCAAGCAAACCAAGGCGAGCTTGCGCGAGAAGGGCAGCATCAGGGGGGGTGCCTTCGTTCATTGCGCCTTCCCCTAAATATTCTGGTAGTACACACCGGGATCGCAGCCCATGTCTTCCCGGATGCGCGTTGTATGGTAGGTGGCAACGCGCTTGGCGATCTCGCTCGAAGGATCGTTGAGGTCGCCGAACAGGATCGCCTCGCGGCCTGAAGCCTTGCACGCTTCGACGCAGTGCGGGACCTTCCCCTCATCGATCCGGATGGCGCACATCGTGCACCCCTCGACGGTGCCCTTGCCGCGCGGCGCGTCCGGCAGCTGGTCCGTCAGCGTCTCATGCACGAAGGAGCGGGCCTTGTAGGGGCAAGCCATCATACAGTAGCGGCAGCCGATGCAGATGTGCCGGTCCACGAGGACGATGCCGTCCGCGCGCTTGAACGAGGCGCCCGTTGGGCAAACGTCAACGCAGGCCGCATTTGCGCAGTGCTGGCACATTACCGGCAGCGAGAAATGCGCGCCGCTCTTGGGGTCTTTCACGTTGACCTTGCGAATCCATTGCGGATCGGTCGCGGAGGGGTTCGTGCTTTTCCAGCCGTAAGCCGCCGAGCAGGCATCGACGCAAGCGGTGCATCCGTCCTCGCACTTGCTGACGTCGACGAGCATGCCCCAGCGGACTTTCGAGGAAGCTGGGGCGGTTACACCCGCCTTCGCTTCGCCGCCCATCGCGTATAGCATAATGCCAGGCGCGAGCATCGTTGTAGCAAGCCCGGCTGTGCCTGCCAGAAAGCTGCGCCGGCTCGTATTTAGCACGTCCCCGGCCTCGCCGGGTTGGCATGTGCCGCTTCCGTTCACGTCTGAGCATCCCTTCGTCATGGATGGCTCCCCTGCGAAAAGCTCGCCAATGCGGTTGAAGGCCCAGTACCGGAGGCGGGGGCCAAGGACGCCGATGGCGATTTCTCGCCCGGCCGCGAAGCGTGGCACTCGAAGCAGTCTATCGAAACAGCCGCGTAGTCGTGGCAGCTCCGGCAAAAATGCTGCGGGCTCTCATAGCTGACCGGCTTGCCATCGGCGCCCTTGACGGCATGGCAATCGACGCAGCCCTTTATGCTGAACTTGCCTCCGCGCACGCCCTCATGCACGGTCTCGTCGCGCTCGTGCTTCAGCATCATCATGTGATAGCGCCGCATGTAGCTAGTATCGGCGACGCAGCGCTCACCTTTACCCTTGGGCGGATGCGGCAGAAGATTGTTTTCCGCCAAGGCAGCGCTTCCAGTCAGGACAGTGGCGAAGAACACAGCGATGAGCGCCAGAACGAGCGAGCCTCCCCTCACCCTCTCCCCATGGGAGAGGGAACGCCTGAATGAAGGCTGTGCCCGTTCAACACCGCCCCCTCTCCATCCGCATCCGCTTGCGGATGCAGACACTTTAAGAGGCAAGCTCGCCAAGGCGGGCTTGCGGGGAGAGGGACAGGGTGAGGGGCGGGAGCGCAGTTTTCGCCCAATCGCTCTCAATAGATGCAAGCCTAGCATCGCCGCTTACTCCCCCAGGCCCATCTGGATGTAGCCCGTGGGGCAGACATCGTTGCAGATGTGGCAGCCGACGCACTTCGTATAATCGGTGGTGACGTAACGCCCGACCGCGCGCTCTTTCTTCGCTACCCGCTCAATCGCCTTCTGCGGGCAATAGATGAGGCAGTTGTCGCACTCGAAGCAGAGCCCGCAGCTCATGCAGCGCTTGCCCTCGGCCTTCGCCTGCTCCTCGGTGAAGCCAACGATGCGCTCGTTGAAATCGCCGATGACCGAAGACGCGGAGACTTGGCGGTCGGCGCGTTCGTTGCGCGGCGCGTGGGCGAAATGGCCTTTGAACAGCGCGCCGTGCGGAATGATCTGCGTCGCGGAACGATCCTCGTAATTATGGACCGCGAAGCTCGCCGACGACGTGCCGCGCTGCTGCTGGTGATCGTAAGGCTCCGGATCGAGGGCGCGGGCGTGCAGTTCTTCGAGCAGGTTGAAGTGATGCACGTCGACCTTCGGCCGCTTGTCCTGCGGATGGCCTTCCAGGAAGTGCGTGATGGTCTCGGCAGCGATACGGGCATGGCCCACGGCCGTCGTCAGCAGGTGCGGGCGCACCACGTCGCCGCCGGCGAAGTGCTTCTGCGTGCCCCTCACCTTGTAGACGGCGTCGATGGCTAGCGCGCCCTTGCCATTGCCGAGCCGCTCAAGCCCTTCCGCCAAGTCCGCCATCTGGCCGATAGCCGAGATGACCATGTCGCAGGCGATATGGAACTCAGTGCCCTCGACCGGAACCGGCGCGGCGCCCTTCATGGTGCACTGGCACATCTTGATGGCGACGGCGCGCCCGGACTGGTCTCTCAGGATTTCCAGCGGCATGACGCCGCCCTTGATGTCGATGCCCTCGCGGACCGCATCCTCGCGCTCACGTTCCGCCGCGGTCATCTGTTCCATCGGGAACAGCGAGGTCAGCACCGCCTGCACGCCTTCGCGGCGCAGGACCCCCGCCACGTCGTGCGCGGTGTAGCCCAGGGTTTGCGTTTCACGCTGGTCGTGATGCGCCTGGTGGGTGATGTGGCCCAGCCGGCGGGCGACCGAAGCAACGTCGATGGAGGTATCGCCACCGCCAACGACCACGATGCGCTTCGCGGTCGAGAATAGATGGCCCTGGTTGAAGACATCGAGAAACTCGATGCCGGTCAGGCAGTTCGCGGCGCCCCAGCCGGGCACTGGAAGGCCCCGGCCCTGCTGAGCGCCGATGCCCCAGAAGATTGCGTCGTAATTGGCCTCAAGCTCGTCGAGGCTGACATCGCGGCCCACCTTGGTGTTGAGCTTCACCACGACGCCAAGGTCCAGGATGCGCCCGATTTCCACGTCGAGCTTTTCGCGCGGCGCGCGGTAACCCGGAATGCCGAACCGCATCATGCCGCCGAGCTTGTCATGGGCCTCGAACAGCGTGACCGCATGGCCGTTGCGCCGGAGAAAGTAGGCCGCCGCAAGGCCGGCCGGGCCGCCGCCGATCACCGCCACTTCCTTGCCCGTATCGGGGCCGGCCGCCGGAGCGGAAAGCTTGTGCTCGATAGCCCAGTCGCCGATATACTGCTCGACGCCGTTGATGCCGACGAAGTCGTCGACCTCATTGCGGTTGCAGCCGTCCTCGCAAGGTGCTGGGCAAACGCGGCCCATCATCGACGGGAACGGATTGGCGTCCATCATGCGCTGGAACGCATATTCCTGCCAAGTCATGCCTGCGACCGGCGGCTTGTCCATGCCGCGCGCAATGGCGAGCCAGCCGCGGATGTCGTGCCCCGATGGGCAGCCCCCCTGGCAGGGCGGCGCGCGGTGAACGTAGGACGGGCACTTGTAGGAGCGATCCGCCTGGAAGATTTTCTCCGATAAGGCCGGCCAGCTCCACATGCTTTTGCCGTTCTCGAAGCGGCGGAAGGTATGCTCTTCGGCAGGCTCCATTCCGTCAGCCATCGTGTGTCCTCCTTAGACCTGGGCGCCTTGGCCTTGCGCGGCCTGGCTTGCTTTCTTGTTCCATTCCTCTTCTTGCGTCGATCCGGTCAGCACGATGGCGTTCGAGACCATCTGATGCACGCTGACGATCGCTTCCATGTCGAAGCCGAACTTGGGCAGCACCTTCGAGAACTGCGCCTTGCAGATCGCGCAGATGGCGGCCATGTGCGTCACGCCATGCTCCTCCACGACCTCTTTCAAGGCCTTCATCCGGGGGGAAGCGCCCTTCACGCGCAGGTCCATCAACTCGTCCGTCAGCAGGCCGCCGCCGCCACCGCAGCAGACGGTACCCTCGCGGATCGTTGCCGGGTCCATGTCGAAATAGTGGTTGCAGGCAGCGCGCAGGACAGCCCGCGGGATCTCGAACTGTCCGCCGGGCATGTCGCCCATGCGCGAGGCGCGTGCAACGTTGCAGCTATCGTGGAAGGTGAGCCGCATGTGGTCGTTCTTCGACTTGTCGAAGCGCAACTTGCCCTTTTGAATGAGGTCGTAGGTGAACTCGCAGATGTGCTGCGGCACCGGATAGCGCGGGTCGAGGAAATCGAACGGCCCGGCCAGCGTGTTGAGGAAGTTATAGGCGACACGCCAGGCATGGCCGCATTCGCCGAACACGAGCCGCTTAACCTTGAGGTCGCGCGCCGCCTTGGCAACCCGCTGGGAAACCTTCTGCATGTTCTCGTAGGAGCCGATGAACATACCGAAATTGGCGGCTTCCGAAGCGTGGGAGCTGAACGTCCAGGAGATGCCCGATTCGTGCAAAACCTTGGCGTAGCCCATCAGGCCTTCCATGTGCGGCGAGGCGAAGAAGTCGGCCGAGGGCGTGACCAGCAGCATTTCCGCGCCCTCGACGTCGAGCGGCAACTTCACCGGCACGCCCGTCTCTTCCTCGATTTCCTCCTCAAGCCCCTCAAGCGTATTTTTCAGCGCCTTGGGCGGGAGGCCCAAATTGTTGCCGACCTTGAAGACCTTGGCGATGATCTCGTTGCAGTATTTCTGCCCCATGCCGATTGTGTCCATGACCTCGCGGGCGGCCATGGAGATTTCGGCGGTGTCGATGCCGAACGGGCAATAAGCGGAGCAGCGCCTGCACTGCGAGCACTGGTGGAAATAGCTATACCAATCGTCGAGCACTTCGCGCGTCAGGTCTTCGGCGCCGACGAGCCAGGGCGTAACTTTCCCGGCCAGCGTGAAATAGCGGCGGTAGACCTTGCGCATCAGGTTCTGGCGCGCGACGGGCATGTTCTTGGGATCGCCGGTGCCCATAAAATAGTGGCACTTGTCGGTGCAGGCGCCGCAGCGCACGCAACTGTCGAGATACACCCGCAACGCGCGGTTGTTCTTGACGAGATCGCCAAGCTTCAGGATCGCTTTCTCTTGCCAGTTCTCGACAAGCTCACCAGGGAAGCCAAGCGCCTCCTGGTGTTGGGGCAACGCCGCATAGGGCTTGCTCCCCGCCATCGCACCGCAGGCAATCGCCGGAAACTCCAGCGGGTCTTCGTAAGCGGTATGTGCGTCCAACTGTTCTGTGTGCTCCATGACCCGACTCCTTACGCTTTGGCCGCCACGGCCCGGACTGGCGCATAACGGCGCTCGCGCGGGTTATCGGCTTGATTGCGCGACGGGCTGAAAAAGACCCCCGGCGCATGCAGCAATTTCGAGAAGGGAAAAACCGCCATCAGCAAGGCTACGAATGCCAGATGGGCCAGCAGAATGGGATCGGCGGGCAACGGCTGGATGTCGAACGACATGAGGCCAAGGAAAAAGCCCTTCACGGCCACGATATCGGTCCGCACCAGGAATTTCATGGCGAGGCCTGACGCACCGATCAGAATGAGCAGGAGCAAAATGAGATGGTCGAATGCGTCGCTGATGTAGCGCACGCGAGCGATGACGACGCGCCGGACCCAAAGCGCCAGCAGCGCGGCAACCATCGCGAAACCGGCATAAATGCCGAACGGCTGCGCTAGCTCAACCGGCAGCGGCACATGCAGCATGAAGTAGCGCAGGTGGCGGAAGAGCACGAGAACCAAAGCACCGTGGAAGGCAATACCGAACAGCCAGATCCACTTGTTGGACTTGTAAAGGCTCTCGAAGACCACGACTTCCCGCAAGACCCGGAAGGCTGCCCCCGCCCGCGTTACCGGCGCAGGCGTGGCAGGGATTTTCAGAGGAACGGGCGTCCTGGCGTATTGAACGATGCGCAAGAGCAGCCCGCCCGCAAACAGGACCGTGGCTGCGTAGAATATGACCGCGTAGATAGTCGTTTGCACAGCGTACATCCCTCTATCCCGAGTCTTGCGCCCGGTGATTGCGTTTCCCGATTTTCGAACCTAGAGCAGCTTCGAGGTTCATCGTCATCGCGAGGCGGCCTTGGCTGCCGCAGAGATCCATAGCGGCGTCAAAGCCTTAACTCTGGATTGCTTCGCTCCGCTCGCAATGACAGTAACGCCGCCGATGGTGCTCTAGCAGCGGCCTTAGATGCAGCCCGTGGGCTTCGGCAGGCCGGCGATTTTGCAGGCTTGCTTTGCGGGGCCGTAGGGGAACAGCTCGTACAGAGCTTTCTGGTCGCCCTTCTCCGGACCGAACTTCTTCTTCATTTCCTTCACCAGGATGCGGATAGCCGGCGCGATCTGGTATTCCTCGTAGTACTCGCGCAGGAAGTCCACGACTTCCCAGTGCTCGGTCGTCATGTCGATGTGCTCGGCCTTCGCGATCACCCCGCCCAGATCCCTGGTCCACTGGGTGATGTCGGTGAGGTAGCCTTCCTCGTCGTGGTCCGCGACGACTCCGCCAGCTTCGTACTGTGCCATGCTAATTTACTCCGTCCCTAGTTATTGAGTTTGTTTGCCTGAACGCTCAAAGCCACGCCACTGTGCGCGCGTGCTGCGTTACGAGATCGACGAAGCCGCCGTAATCGACGAGCTGAATCCCGTCGATCACATCGGCCGCTTGATGCCCCGCGCGGCCAAATCCGAGGCAAGCGCATAAACCTTGCCCTTCTGCAGCGCGGCTTGCACCATCGCGGCAGTTGTTGCCCCCTTGCGGGCGCCGATGACACCATCCTCGATCATAAGAACCGCATCGCCGCCGGTGATATGGCCGAAGCAGGTGCAAAGCGCGTTCCGCTCAAAGGGAGATTTGTTCACCGTATGAAGGGTTGACATGATTTCAAGGCTCCATCCGGTTAGAAACTTAGGACAACGTCTTGGCTAGCGATGAGGCTTGCCATCTCAGCCCGGCCGACGAGGTGGATCGAGGGCTTTTCAGCGTAGTCCTCGTTCTCGTCCTCCCAGGTGATCTGCTGGAGGTCGTCGAGGGTAAGGCCCCGCTCCTCAAGCGACTCGCGTTCGACATAGAGCTTGTTGATCTCGAAGTCGCCTAGCGCCTTGTAGGTGCGCGAGAAGTTCTTCATGCCAGCGCCCGCGGTGTCTTGTCCCGCCGTGAGCTGATAGACGCCGTCGTCGATGAAAGCGAGGCTTACGTCCTGCTCGAAAGCGGCGCCAATCAGGACAACCTCAAGGGACTCAGGGCGTAGATCGTGCCGTAGGGAGCCTTGCGGTTGATATACAGAAATTTCTTGCCCATGGTCCCCTCCTAGTCGCCGAAGATCACGAGCCGCTCGGACTCAATGCCAGCTTCGATGAGCTGGCCCAGCCCAGAGATGCGGAAGCCCGGCGCGATGTTAGCCGCGTCCTTGCCGTGGCGCTTGGCCTCGTCGGCGTCCAGGATGCCGCGGCGCTGGGCCGCGGCAACGCAGACAACGAGGTCGAGATTGTACTTCCCGGCAAGCTCGGTCCAGAGCTTTTGCAGGTTGCGGTTGTCCTGCGGCGGCACCGTAAGCCGGGTGCCGTTATTGACGCCGTCGTGGTAGAAGAACACCCGGAAAATCGAGTGTCCCTTCTCCAGCGCGGCCTTCGTGAATTGATAGGCCGTGTCCGACGCTTGGTGCGTATACGGCCCTTCGTTTACGACGATTCCCAGCAGCAAGGTTGCCTCCTCCCGCCTTAGAAGTGCACGTGCGCGGACATATTCATGTTCTTGCGCGCGCCGGTCCACGTATCGATGTGGTGCTTGGTGAACGCGAAGCCGGTCAGCTCGAAGAAGCGCGGCCAGCCGATGCGCTCGATCCACTCGCCGATGCGCTCCCAATCCTTCGCGTTGTTCTTGTACGCATGGAGAATCTTGCCGACCACCTCGGCAACTTCCGGCCAGCGCGGCGCGTTGTTCGGCAGGTTCGCGACGACGAGCTTGTGGAAGGCAGGCTTCGAGCGGGCGTTGGAGTGCTTGCCGCCAACCCAAACCGCGATCCTGGTGGAGTTGGCGCCGTTGATCTGCATGGGCGGGCAGGGCGGATAGCAGGCGCCGCAGCACACGCATTTCTGCTCGTCGACCTCAAGCGAGGGCTTGCCGTTGACCATCGCGGGCCGGATGGCGGCCACGGGGCAGCGGGCAACGACCGCGGGGCGCTCGCAGACCTTCGAAACCATGTCGTGGTTGATCTTCGGCGGCTTCGTGTATTGCACGTTGATCGAGATGTCGCCCTGGCCGCCGCAGTTGATCTGGCAGCAGG
>CAVUGF010000041.1:0-176809 GCA_963740975.1 uncultured Alphaproteobacteria bacterium
CTCAGAAGACAATGCTGCTTGGCTGGATCGGCGACTGCAGTCATCCCGAGTGGACAAAGCTCAATGACGCCATCGATCATCAACTCAGTCGGAAGCGGTATCCTGGTTGAGGTTGGGCTGTACGGCTCGGGCGGAGGCAAGCTTGCCGTGGCGAGCTTGCGGGAGAGTGAACGAAAGAAGCCTTCGCCCGCCTATTTCACCTTATCGATCAGCTTCTCCGGCTTGATCATATTGCAATCCAGCGCCGCGTCCTTCTTCCCGTCCATGCCCGAACGCCACCGCCATGATCTGGCTATAGAACACAATCGGAATATTGAAGCTGTCGCCGAATTCCTTGTTGATGCGGGCCTGATACATCTCCACGTTCTGCTGGCAGAGCGGGCAGGGCGTCGAGATCACATCCGCGCCGGCGTCCGCCGCCTCCCGCAGGATCCCCGCATCAGGTGCAGCGTTTTCTCGGGGCTATAGATCGAAACCGAGCCGCCGCAGCAGGCGGTGCGCATCTTGTCGAAGGGCACGGCCTCGGCGCCGCAAGCCTCGGTCGAGCTCGTTCGAGGAAACTTCGGCTGGTCGTAGGTGGTGTACCGGCCGCCGCTTTCCTTGCCCGCGAAGGGCCGCACGGTCTGGCAGCCAACCCAGCCCGCAACCTTGAGCCCATGCAGCGGGTTCGTCACCTGATCCTTGATGTTGTCCATGCCGACATCGTTGACCAGCACCTCGCAGATGTGCCGCACCTTGAGGTCGCCCTGGTAATGCAAGCCGCCGGCCACCAGCGCCTCGTTGATCTTCTCGCGCGCCGCATCGTCGTTCTTCATCTTTTCGTTGACGAAGTGCGTGTTGAGGTAGCAGGCCGCGCATGGCGAGACGATATCCGCCGTGCTCCGCTGCCGGGCCATCGCCAGGTTGCGGCCCGAGAGCGCCCACTGCGCGAAGCTGGCCGCCCTTCACATGGCCGATCAAGGCGCCGCAGCAGTTCCAGTCCTCAATGGTCTCAAGCTGATGTTGAGCTTGCCGGTGACGGCCTGCAGCGACCGGTCGAGATGGATGCCAGCGCCCTGCGAGCTGCAGCCGGGATAATAAGTGAATTTGGTTTTGCCGCTCATTTGCCCGCCCTTTCGCGCGCTTCAACCTCGGTGGCCTTGGCGAGAATTGCCCTAGGCTGCCCGCACCCTTGGAGCGGTGCGGCAAGCCGATGCCCATACGCCCCGTCATCACCATCTTCTGCGCGATGGGGAGATTGGCGAGCGCGCGCATGATGCCTTCCTTGATGCCGTATGAGAAGAAGTAGAGCATCGTCGCCATGCGCTCGTCGGTGCGCCCGAACCAGCGGACTGAGAGCCAGAAGGCCTTCGAGAAGCGGGCCGTCGCCTTCTTGGACGCGTAGCCTTCGCGCTGGGCGTGGGCCGCGAGGCTTTGCAGGATGTAGGTGACGGGAACCTGGCGCGGGCAGCGCACCACGCAATTGTAGCATTGCGTGCAGTTCCAGATCGTGCTCGCGGTGAGCACCTCCTCCTTCATGCCCGCGCGGATCATCATGAACAGCTTGCGCGGGCCGTTGTCCATCTCCCCGCCGATGGGGCAGGAGCCGGAGCACATGCCGCATTGCATGCAGAGCGAGAGGCGGTCGGCGCCCTCGACATTTTTGTAGACCCAGCGCGCGAAGCTGAGGTCGTATTTGCGGGTAGGCGTGGGGATCGATGTTCCGGTCATGGCTTACATCCCCTTGAATGGGTTGGGACCGATCGAATCGATGGTCTCCATGTAGGAGCCGATCAATTCGGGCAGGCGGTGTGCGTCGTTGATGGAGATTTCGTGCGTAACGACGCGCTCCGTCTCCAGCATCATGCTCTTGAGAGTCTCGCCGACCTTCATCATGCGCTCCTGCGCCATGGCGCTGCCGCGGACGAAGTGGCACTGGTAGTCGTCGCCCGACTTGCAGCCCATCATCATCACGCCGTCATAGCCGCTCGACAGCGCGTCGCTGACGCAGAGCAGGTTGACCGAGCCCAGGCAGCGCACAGGGATCACCCGGATATAGGGGCTGATGGGCGAGCGCTGGATGCCAGCCATGTCGAGCGCCGGGTAGGCGTCGTTCTGGCAGGCGAGGACAAGCACGCGCGGCTTCTCCTCCGTCTCGTCGGGAACCTCGACGGCTTTGATCATCGAGGTCATCATATCGACCGAGTAGTTGTCGAAGCTGATGGTGCGCACCGGGCAGGCGCCCATGCAGGTGCCGCAGCGGCGGCAGCGCGTGGGGTTGAAGATCGGGTAGCCTTCGGGTGTCTCGTCGATGGCGCCGAACGGGCATTCGACCGTGCAGCGGCGGCACTTGGTGCAGGCGCTGAGGTTGACGCGCGGGAAGGAGAGGTCGCCCGACCGCGGATGCAGGGCGCGGCCCTCGCTGACATTGCGGATCGCCTGGATCGCCTTGAGCACCGCGCCCATGGCGTCCTCGGTGGCCTCGCCCACATCCATCGGCCGCCGGACCGGGCCGCAGGCGTAGATGCCGGTGCGGCGCGTCTCGTAGGGGAAGCAGATGAAGTGGCTATCCATGAAGCCGTCGGCCAGGATCGGCAGATGCGGCCCTTGCCGGTATTGCAGGTTGAGAATCGGCTGGCCCTTGTAGGTGACAACCGGCTGGCCGTTAACCTTGGCCGGTGCACCATCGGCGTAACCGGCAACCGGGATCGGCGACATCGGGTCGATGTCGCGGTCGGGCAGCGGCACGTCCTCCGTCCCGGAAACTGTAACGGTCGCGTTCGGCACCATGCCGGTCGCCAGCACTACGAGGTCGAGCCCGGTGAGCTGAACTTCCTCGCGGAGCAGCGCGTCGTCGACTGTAACCGTAAGATCCTTGCCGACGTTCTTGACCTTGCCCTTGATGAAGATCACGCCCTTGGTCTGGGCCTGCCGGTAGAACTCCTCGGCGACGCCCGGTGTGCGCAGCTCGTCGAAGACGATATAGACCATCGCTTCGGGATCGTTCTCCACGATCTGCAGCGCCTGCCGGATCGAGGCAGTGCAGCAGGTGGACGAGCAATAGGGCAGGTGCTCCGGATCGCGCGAACCCGCGCACTGCACGAAGGCGGTTACCTTGGCCGGAAGGCCGGTGGACTTGCGGCGGACCTGCCCCTTGGCGAGCATCTCCTCCAGCGCCACGGAAGTAACGACATCGGGCGACGCGCCGTAGCCCAGATGCGTAAGCTTGGAAGCGTCGTAAGGCGTCCAGCCCGTGGCGAGCACGATGGCGCCGACCGTCTCGGCGGCCGAAGCGCCGTTCTGGCTCAGCTCGATCTCGAACTTGCCGGGCATGCCCGAGGTTTTTGTCACGCGTGTATTGAGGCGCACCTCGATGCGCAAATCGCCCTCGACGGTGGCAATCAGCTTGCCGATGGGATTGGCTTCGGGCTCGCGGTAGGGCGCATGATGCGGAACGAGCTTGGTGAGGTTCAGCGCGTGGCCGCCGAGTTTGCCGGTCTGCTCGACCAGCAGCACGGGATAGCCGCACTTCGAAGCCTCGCGCGCCGCGGTGAGCCCGGTCAGGCCGCCGCCGACGACCAGAATGCGCTCGTTAAACGGCCCTTCGGTGTAAGGCGCCGGCACCTTGATCTTGCGCGCCTCGGTGATGGCCATGCGGATATAGTCCGCGGCCAGCATTTCGGTGTTCTCGTCGCCGGCCGGCTGGGTCCAGGCCACCTGCTCGCGCAAATTCGCGCGCACAACCTGCACGCCGTCGAAGCGGAACTTGTCCTGGTGCATGCGGGGCGAGCACGCGGCGATCACCGCCTGGTTCATCGTACCGGCAGCCGCGTCGTCCCGGATGAGCTTCAAGCCCTCCTCGCCGCACAGGTAATCGTGCTTCTTGCAGAACGGCGCCTTGAATTCCTTCACGGCAACCTTTTCAAGCGCATCGAGCGAGGCCGCCTCGGCAATGCCGCAGCCGCCGCAGAGATAAACGCCGAGCTTCTTTTCAGTAGCGGTCATCAGGCCTGCCCTCCTTGAGCCGTCTGGATGGCCTTGAGCGCCGCCGCGGTGGCGGACTGCACGGACATGGAAACATCGAGCGGGCCGGAAGCAACGCCGGCGGCGAACATGCCGCCCCCTCCGTCAGGCGGTGCCAGGAAGCCGTATTCGTCGGCGCCCTCCATCACCGGAGCGGGCAGCGTTTCCGATTGCGGCTGCATGCCGACCGCCAGCACCACGAGATCGTAATCGCGGTCGTAAAGCTCGCGGGAAAGCGTGTCCTCGCCGTGCAGCACCGGGTTTCCGCCTTCGCCCTCTTCGATCAAGGCCGGCTTCGACTTGACGAAGTGCACCTGCGGATCGGCCTTTACTTTGAGATAGAAGCTTTCGAGCTTATCGTGTACGCGCAGGTCGATGTAGTAGATGTCAACTTGCGCGTCCGGATACTGCGCGCGCACATAGGCCGCGTGCTTGAGCGAGGCCAGGCAACAAATCCGCGAGCAATAGGGCAGGTGGTTGAGGTCGCGGGAGCCCGCGCACTGGATGAGCGCCACGCGCTTGGCTTCCTTGCCATCCGAGGGGCGGATAATCTTGCCGGCGGTCGGGCCGCCTTCGGCCGAAAGCCGCTCCATCTCGACATTGGTGATGACGTTCGGAACGCGGCCGTAGCCGTAGGATTCGAGCTTCTCAGCGTCGTAAGGCTTCCAGCCCGTGGCCCAGACGATGGAAGCGACTGGCAGCTCGAATCGCTCGGGCTTCTCGTCCAGATCGACCGCGCCATATTTGCAGGCCGCGGCGATCGCCTGCGCCTCGGGCGTCCCAATCACTTCGGGCGCGACGACATACCGCATGGGGTAGGCCATCGGATGGGGCAGGTAGGCGGCCAGGCACCGTGTCCAGCCCGTAATTGAAGGCGTTCGAAACGCGCGTCTTGGCGGCCTTGGCGCAATCGCCGCAAGCGGTGCAGCGCGCGTTCACATGGCGCGGGGAGGTCTCGACCGTCACCCTGTAAGCCCCAGGCGTGCCGCTTACCTCGACGATCCGGGCCATGGTCATGACGCGGATGCGCGGGTTGTTGCGCAGGCGCTGGTAGTTGATCTCAAGGCCGCAAGCCGGATGGCAAAGCTTGGGAAAATAACGGTTTAGCTGGGCCACGCGCCCGCCAAGCGTTGCGGATTTTTCCAGGAGGATGACATCGCAGCCCGTCTCCGCAGCCTCGACCGCGGCTGAAATGCCTGCAATGCCGCCACCGGCAACCAAGATCGTTTGGCTTTCCTGCCCTTGCGCCATCGTTTCTCCCCTAAATGCCTGCCAGCACGTTTGGATTTGATTGGGCCGCTGGCTGGTTCCGCTCTCTTGCTAATACATCGTATTATTCCGATGTGACAATGCAAATTTTGCGTGGGCGTGGCGCTGAGGAGGCGCCACCCGCGGAATGCCATGGCCTTTCAAGACATGGGTCATTTTTTAATCGGAGAACTTGATCTAGATCAAGTCAATCCCCAACACATCGCATTATTGCCATATAATCATTGTTGCATCTGTACTGGCAAACCGTTACGGTTAATCGCCGCGCTTGAGGAGGAGAGGCCCGCGCCGTTTTGCGTGCCGCATCGCTCCCGGCTAGGGCGTGGCGCTTGCCATTAATATTGGCCTGAACAAAAGGCGCACGCAAGAAGAGGCGCCTCGCAGGGAGGATGAATGTCGAAGCTTGTTCCGCCGCACGGCAGCAATGTGCTCATTCCGCTTTTGGCGCCCGAGGCCGAGATTCCGGGCGAGCTGAGCCGCGCCGCCACCCTGCGGAAGGTGCCGATGAGCAGCCGCGAGACCTCCGACTTCATCATGCTGGCCATGGGCGCGTATACCCCGCTCGAAGGCTTCATGAGCAAGGCGGACTGGCACGGCGTCTGCGCTGAGATGAAGACCGCCAGCGGCCTGTTCTGGCCGATCCCGATCACCCTTTCCGCCACGCGCGAACTCGCTGACAGCATCGCCGTCGGCGAGACGGTCACGCTCACCGACCAGGACTCGGGCGAGATCATGGGCATGCTGGAGGTCAGCGAGAAATACGCGCTCGGCAAGGAAGATAAAGAATTCGAGTGCCAGCACATTTTCCGCACCACCGACCCCAAGCATCCGGGCGTGGAAAAGGTCATGGGGCAGGCCGAGGTCAATCTCGCCGGCCGTGTGACGGCGCTGAGCGAGGGCGTCTATCCGAAGCAATACAAGGGCTTCTATTACCGCCCGGCCGAGACGCGCGCGCTCTTCACCGAAAAGGGCTGGAGCCGGGTCGCCGCCTTCCAGACGCGCAATCCCATGCACCGCAGCCACGAGCATCTGGCCAAGATCGCGATTGAAATTTGCGACGGCGTGCTCATCCATCAGGTGCTCGGTGCGTTGAAGCCAGGCGACATACCGGCCGAAACGCGCGTCGAAGGCCATCGACAAACTGACCGAGAACTATTTCGTTCCGGGCACTTATATCCAGGCGGGCTACCCCATCGAGATGCGCTATGCCGGTCCGCGCGAGGCGCTGCTGCATGCCGTGTTCCGGCAGAATTTCGGCTGCTCGCACCTCGTCATCGGCCGCGATCACGCGGGCGTTGGCAGCTATTACGGGCCGTTCGACGCGCAGCACATCTTCGACACCTTGCCGGCGGGTAGCCTCGTCACCCAGCCGCTCAAGATCGACGTCACCTTCTACTGCTACAAATGCGCCGGCATGGCTACCGCTCGCACCTGCCCGCACGGGGCGGAGGACCGTCTGGAAATCTCCGGTACGAAGCTCCGCGCCATGTTCGCAAATGGGGAAAAGATCCCCGCGGAGTTCAGCCGCCCAGAAGTTGTCGCAGTGCTCCAGGAATACTATGGCGCGCTGAAGCAGTAAGCCTGAAAAATCATACCACTCGCTCGCAACAAGGAGGAATTATTAAGGATGCCCACTTTCGTTCACACGGATAAGTGCGACGGCTGCAAGGGCGGTGAATATACCGTCTGCATGTATATTTGCCCCAACGACCTGATGAAGCTCGACACCACGCGCATGAAGGCGTTCAACCAGGAGCCCGAGCAGTGCTGGGAATGCCAGTGCTGCGCCAAGGCTTGCCCGCAGCAGGCCATCGAAGTGCGCTCGTTCCAGGACTGGGTGCCCATGGGCGGCGCGGTTATCCCGATGCGGACCGACAGCTCCATCATGTGGACCATCAAATTCCGCGACGGCGAGGTCAAGCGCTTCAAGTTCCCGATCCGCACCACGCCGGTTGGCTCGATCGACCCCTACGCGGGCAAGCCTTCGGGCGTAAATCTTGACGACAACCTGCTGTTCACCGAGACGGGCATGACCCTCATGACCATCTAAGGCGCCTTCGCCGGCCCTCTTCGATGGAGGCGGCGAAGCGAATTTCAGGACGCAAACCGGGAGACCTTTAGAAGTCTCCGCGAGCAAGTAATTCCAAGGAAGACACACATGAGTGAAGGAACTTTCGGGAATCCCACAATCGTGGAATTCAAAACCGACATTCTTATTATCGGCGGCGGCATGGCCGCCTGCGGCGCCGCATTCGAGGTGAAGCGCTGGGCCGGCGACGACGTGAAGGTAACCCTCGTAGACAAGGCCGCCATGGACCGTTCGGGCGCGGTTGCGAGGGCCTCTCCGCGATCAACACCTATCTGGGCGAGCAGAAGCCGGAAGATTACTGCCGGATGGTCTCCGCCGACCTGATGGGCCTCACCCGCGACGACCTCGTCTATGACGTTGGCCGCCACGTGGACGGCACCGTGCACCTGTTCGAGGAATGGGGCCTTCCCGTCTGGAAGACGAAGGAGACCGAAGGCGTTCCGCTGAAGGACGGCGGCAAGCCGGTCCGTTCGGGCAAGTGGCAGATCATGATCAACGGCGAGAGCTACAAGCCGATCGTCGCTGAAGCTGCCAAGAAGGCGCTGGGCATCGAGAACATCTACGAGCGCGTCTTCATCGTGAAGCTGATCCTGGACGCCAACGAGCCGAACCGCATCGCGGGCGCCGTGGGCTTCTCGGTCCGCGAGAACAAGATCTATGTGTTCCGCGCGAACGCGGTGCTGCTGGTCGCGCGGCGGCGCGGTGAACGTGTTCCGTCCCCGCTCCACGGGCGAGGGCATGGGCCGCACCTGGTACCCGGTGTGGAACGCCGGCTCGACCTACGCCATGGCCGCCGAGGCCGGCGCCGAGCTTACGATGATGGAAAACCGCTTCGTTCCCGCCCGCTTCAAGGACGGCTACGGCCCGGTTGGCGCATGGTTCCTGCTCTTCAAGTCCAAGGCCACCAACGGCTACGGCGAGGACTACGTCAAGAAAAACGCGCATATGCTGGCCGAGTTCGCGCCCTATGACACGGCGGCCGTGGTGCCGACCTGCCTGCGCAACCACGCCATGCTGCATGAGATGAAGGAAGGCCGCGGGCCGATCCTCATGGATACCCCGACCGCGATGAAGGAACTCGGCGCCAACATGACGCCGAAGGAGATGAAGCACCTCGAAGCCGAGGCGTGGGAAGACTTCCTCGACATGTGCATCGGTCAGGCTGGCGTGTGGGCCGGTTTGAACACCCGTCCCGAGGAGAGCCCCTCCGAGCTGATGCCGACCGAGCCTTACCTGCTCGGCTCGCACTCTGGCTGCTGCGGCATCTGGGTGTCGGGTCCGGAAGACATGAACTCGCCGGCAGAGTGGAAGTGGGGCTACAACCGCATGACCACCGTCAACGGCCTGTTCACCGCGGGCGACGGCGTCGGCGCTTCCGGCCACAAGTTCTCGTCGGGCTCGCACACCGAGGGCCGCATCGCCGCCAAGTCGATGGTTCGCTGGCTGCGCGACCACAAGGACTATCAGCCGGTCTTCAAGGCAGACATCAACGCCATTGCCGAGGAAATCTACGCTCCTGTGCGCACCTATATCGAGCACAAGGACAAGACCACGGCTGAGGACGTCAACCCGTTCTACATCACGCCCAAGATGCTGCAGATGCGCCTGCAGAAGACCATGGACGAGTATGTGGCGGGCTGCTCCACCTACTATCAGACCAACGGCAAGCTGCTTACGATGGGTCTGCACTTCCTCACCATGCTGAAGGAAGACAGCAAGAAGATGCGTGCGAAGGACCTCCACGAGCTGATGCGCGCGTGGGAGAACTACCACCGCATCATCACCGCCGAGGCTCACCTGCGGCACATCATGTTCCGTGAGGAGACCCGCTATCCGGGCTTCTACTACCGCACGGACTTCCCGAAGCTCGACCCGCAAAACTGGCAGTGCTTCGTGAACTCGAAGATGGACCCGGAAACGCACGACTGGACGATGATCAAGCGTCCGCATGTCGACCTGGTCGAGAAGCACTACGGCGGCCAGAAGCACTAAGGCTTAGCGAAGCGGGGGCGGCATTCGCCCCCGCTTTCGCATCTGGATATCCGGTGCAAGCCGCGCTCGTAGGGGTTGCGGGGTTTGCACTATTGGCGTATGGCCTCGTGGCCAGCAAAGTGCATAGCTTGCCGGGCCGGTGCTTTGGCAGGACATGAGAGAGAGTAAGAGAGTAGATGACCGCAGACAGCACCTTGGACCGGGAAGAGCGCGAGGCGCATGAAGAGACCTTCCGTCCGGGAACGGAGCGCGACCAGAAGCTCAGCGTCTTCGACAGCGTGCGGGTCCATTCGGACAATCCGGTTCAGCCGGTCAAGCTGAAGCCCGAGGACAGCTTCAATTTCCGCTGCCACCGTGGGGTTTCCTGCTGGAACAATTGCTGCCACGGCGCGGACATCACGCTTCCGCCCTACGATATTTTGCGGCTGACGCGGCGCTTCGGCGTGCGCGCGCCTGAGTTCCTTGAACGCTATACCGTGCCCGCCGACCACGAAAGTGCCGGCATGCCTGTCGTTAAGCTCAAGATGGGCGGCGCTGACGGCACGGGCGCCTGCCCGTTCCTGGCGGAGGAAGGCTGCACGGTCTATTCCGACCGCCCCGCCGCCTGCCGCTATTATCCGCTTGGCCTGATCTCGGTGAAACTCAAGGACAGCGAGGCCAAGGAGGACTTCCACTTCCTGGTGCGCGAGGATCATTGCCGCGGGCATGACGAGGCGCAAAGCCAGACCGTCGCGGAGTTCTGCAATGACCAGGGCGTCGAGCCCTACGAGCAAATCAATCGCGGCTGGATCGACATCCTCATGAAGCTCGCTTCCTGGCGCCCGATGGGCGGGCCGATGGGTAAGGAGCCAACGGCCCAGGCGCGCCAGATGTTTTTCATGGTTTCGACCGACGTGGAGCGCCTGCGCAAGTTCGTTTTCGAAAGCAGCTTTTTGGAGCGCTACGATATTCCCGCGGAAGCTGTGGAAATCGTCAGGGGCAGCGACGAGGCACTCATCTGTCTCGGCCTGGACTGGCTGAAGCACGTGCTTTTCAATGAGGCTACCGTCGAACTCCGGCCGCTGGTGCTGCAGGAGGCGATTGCAAAGGCCAGGTCTGAAACGGGGGCGGGCTAAGCAGAGTTCGCAAATGGGGCCTTCGCGGTTTTGCGAAAAGACTCTGCGAGAACAGATAAAACTAAGCAGGTATTCGTTGGGCAACCAACGAAAGTCCGCTTAGAAGGGCGCCGGAAAGCTGGCTCAACGCCAGAGTAGGCAGAGCGATGCGATCCGGAGTTGAGGCACTGCCTAAATAGTGAAGGATCGCCGTGGCAGCTAAGGCTCTTCCTGGATGGCAGAAGGGGCGGCTCTAGCCGGTGCGGCGCGGGTAGGAGACTATGGCGAACGGAAATTGTAACGGTAACGGTAACGGCGCGGTGTCCTGGCCACGGCGCCTGATGCCATTCTTGAGCTGGGCGCCGCATGTCAATCCGGTCACGCTGAATGCCGACTTCTGGGCGGCGCTTACGGGCGCACTGGTGGTGCTGCCGCAGGGCATCGCCTATGCGACCATCGCCGGCATGCCGCCGGTTTACGGCCTTTACGCCGGCATGATTCCCGCTATCGTGGCAGCGCTTTTCGGCTCCTCTTGGCAGCTCGTGTCCGGGCCGACGGTGGCGGGCTCGCTCGTTATGGCCTCGGCGCTTGGCGCCATGGCCACCCACGCCTCGGATCAATACGTGGTGCTGGCGCTGACGCTCACCTTCCTGGTCGGCGTGATCGAATTGGCCATGGGCGCTTTCCGGCTGGGCGTGCTGGTCAACTTCATATCGCATTCGGTTATCGTTGGCTTCACGGCAGGCGCCGGCGTGATCATCGCGGCCAACCAGCTTAAGAATTTCTTCGGGTTGTACGAAATGCCGCGGGGCCTCGCATTTTACGAGGTCATGGAGTATGTGGGCACCCATATCGGGGAGGCCTCCTGGCAGACCGCGGTTGTCGGCACTGTCACCGTCGGGACCGCCATCGTGGTCAAGCGCTATTTCCCCCGCTGGCCCTATATGATCGCAGCCATGATAACCGCGAGCGTGGCCGGCTATGCGTTCAACTGGTTCGCGCCCGGCTGCGATACGATCGTAAAGAACGGCCTCAAGGTGTTCAGCGGCACCTGCCCCGTCAGGACGGTGGGCGAACTTCCGTCGAGCCTGCCGCCGCTCTCGGCGCCCAGCTTCGATTTCGAAACGTGGCGTTCGCTTACCTCGGTGGTGCTGGCCATGACGCTGTTCGCGCTGACCGAGGCCATATCCATCGCGCGCGCGCTCGCCTTGCGCACCGGCCAGCAGATCGACGCCAACCAGGAGTTCATCGGGCAGGGTCTTTCCAACATCGCAGGCGCTTTCTTCTCGGGCTATGTGGCTACGGGGTCGTTCAACCGGAGTGCGCTCAACTATTCGGTCGGGGCCAGGACGCCTATCGCGGCGATTTTGGCCGGCGTCTTACTGATGGTCGTCGTGGTGCTGGTGGCACGCTTCGCAATCTACCTGCCGAACGCGACCATGGCCGGCATTCTGTTCATCGTGGCGTTTGGCCTTTGGGACAGCCACCACATCAAGCAGATCATCCGCACGAGCTGGTCGGATACGGCGGTGCTCGCAGTGACGTTCGGCGCGGCGCTGGCGCTTGAGCTGGACAAGGCCATTTTCGCGGGCGTGCTGATATCGCTGCTGCTCTATCTGCGGCAGACCTCGCGTCCGCAAATCCATATCCGGGTGCCGGACCCGGCGAACGAGAGGGGGAAATTCACCAACGCTCGCGACGATCTGCCCGAATGCAAACAGGTGCGGCTGATCCGTATCGACGGCTCGCTGTTTTTCGGCGCGGTGAACGCCTTCCAGGAGACGCTGCGCGGTTACGAGGATAGCGCGCCCGAAGCCAAACATCTCATGATCATCATGCAGGCGGTGAACTTTATCGACGTTGCCGGCGCCGAAGCGATGGTCGCGATGGCGAGGCGCTGCCGGGAACGCGGCGGCGGCTTCTATCTGATCCGGCCGAAGAAAGCCGTGATGGAGCTTCTGGAGCGCGGCAAATATATGGACGATATCGGCCGGGAGAACGTGTTCCATTCCAAGACGGCCGCATTGCAGACCGTCTACGGCAAGCTGGATTACAACATGTGCCGGGGCTGCGGGCTTAGGGTATTCCGGGAATGCGGCCGGCCGGTTAAGCCCGGCGGAATGGAGCATGCCTTGCTCGCACCTGCCGTGGCGGCCAAGCGCGCGTGAGAAGGTTCCGGGTGGGGGCGTCCCTTGGCGCGATGAACTGAGGGCGGCTTCTCCATCGGCGCGAACATGAGAGCTGCCAGATGTCAGGGGCCAGCATGCTCCGGGCGTTCAACCCCTCATCCTGTCCTTCTCCCCTATGGGAGAAGGACGCCTGAATGGACGCTGCGGCTGCAACGGCGTTCCCTCTCCGGTCAGCATCCGGCTGCGGATGCGTGCATCTTAAAGGCGCAAGCTCGCCAAGGCGAGCGGGCGAGGGCCGGGGTGAGGGGAGATTCCCTTCGTTCAAGGCACCGGCCGCCGCTAAAGAGTCGCGCATGCCTTCTCGCGGGTACGGTGCAGCTATGTCCCTTCCGTCAACCGCCCGGCTCAAACCGGTCGCGGCCCGCCTGAGCCATTCCGCCCCAACCGCCGCCGCTATTCCACCGCCGGCCCGGCCGGGGTTGCGTGCATGGGAAGCTCCCTGTCCTGCCGATCCGCCTCGCTGGTTGCAAAGCGCGCCTCCGCCTTCGCCACGAGTTCCGGAGCCAGGGCGAGTATGGCTTCATAATGCGACAGGTACACTTTGCCCGTGAGATGCTCCTGCAGATCGGAGCGCTTCAGGCGGTCCATCACCGGGCTCTTGATCTCGGAGAAATGCAGCGTGACACCGGATTCCCGGAGTTGATTGTTGATGGTTTCCAGGCTTTCGAGGGCGCTCATGTCGATGTGGTTGACGCCCGGGCATTTCAGCACGAGATGCTTGGCCTGGGGGTGCTCCAGCATCAGTTTGGCCACCAGTTCTTCAAGGTATTTGGCGTTGGCGAAATAGAGGCTTTCGTCGACGCGAAGCGAGATGACGCGCTCGCTGGTCACGGCCGCCCCGTGGCGCGCTGGGTTGCGGAAGTGATGCGTGCCAGGCATCAGGCCAACAACCGCGAAATGCGGCCGGCTCGTGTGGTAGATGTGCAGGATGATCGACAGCGCCAGCCCGGTCATCAGCCCCTTCTCGACGCCGTATGTCACGGTCATCAGCAAGGTGACGGCCACCGCGGCGAAATCCCGCTTCGAGTAGGCCCACGCCTTGCCCAGGATTTGGATATCCACCAGCGTCAGTGCGGCGATGATGATGAGCGCCGCCAGCGTTGCGAACGGTAAATAATACAGTAGCCTGGTGAGGAAGACGGTGACCAGCGCGATGCCGATTGCCGCAAAAATACCCGCGATGGGCGTCTGCGCCCCGGCATTGTAGTTCACCGCCGAACGCGAGAAGCTGCCCGCCGCCGGATAGGCCCCGGACACCGCCGACGCCACATTAGCGATGCCCAGCGCCACCATTTCCCGGTTTGGCGCGATGGTTTGCTTGCGTCTGCCGGCGAAGGCCTGCGCGATGGAAACCGACTCCACGAAGATGATGATGGCCATCAGCGCGGCATGGGCGATCAGCGCCTGCCACAATACGGCCGGTGTCGGGTAATCCCCCACCTTGCGCGCGGCGGCGTGCAATTCGAAGCTCGGCCAGGATAGCGACGGCAGGCCGCTTGGGATATCGCCCACCACCCTGACGCCAAGCTTGCCAAGATCGAACCAGTGCCGCAGCCAGCCGTTTTCGGATTGCAGGCTCCAGCTCAGCAGAATGGCGATGGTGAGAACGATGAACGGCCCCACACCCGCGAACAGGCTGGCGCGGGCTGGCGTGAAGCCCACCCATTGCAGTATGGGCTTCATGTAGCGGCGCATAGCCAGGAAGCCAGCAAAAGAGGCGAGCGCGAAAATCACTGTCGGCCAGTGGATTTTATTGATGTGCGGCGCGATGGACTTGGCGATCTCATAGAGCGTGTCGCCGCCACCCGGAACGCCCAGCACATGCTTCGTCTGCGTCGCCGCGATGGTCAGCACGGAGCCGGTGACGAAGCCGGAAATGACGGCGTGGCTCAAGAAGTTGGCCATAAAGCCCAGTTTCAGCAGGCCCATAGCGATGAGCATTCCGCCTGCCATCAGCGCCAGCGTGGCGCCGGCGGCGACATGTTCGGGGGTACCCGCGGGGCCAACGAGGCTCGCGCCGGATTTGGTTAGAATGGCGATGATGGCGGCCACGCCGACCGACAGAAACATGCTGGTGCCGAACAGGCAGTAAAGCAAGGGCGGCAGGATGCTGACGTAAAGGCCGATATGAGGTGGCATGCCTGCTACGAGGGCGTAGCCCAGCGCCTGCGGCACAAGCATCACCACCACGATCACTGCGGCTAGAAAGTCCTTGATGACGATGTCCTGGTTCGTGGTGCGCAACCAGGTGAGCGGAGGGAAAATAGTCCTCAGCAGGCCGTTCTGTGTGCTCATTGCCGGCGTCCCCCCGTGGCATTCCTATGGATACCCGATTATCCCGATGTCTCCGCCGTGGTGTCCGGGCGCGCCGCCGAATGCTTCCGCAGCATCGTTCCCGCGAAAGCGGGAATCCATTTCTGCCGCTAGCGCAGGAGGTTAGCATTGGTCCCGGCCTTCGCGGGGATGACGGTTGCGGCGAATTTGCCCTCGCAAATCATACTGGCGGAAACGTCAGGGCTTTCAGGTATGAATATATTACTAAAGGCTACACGCATTTGGGGGTGGGCATTGTGCGGCTACTTGCCGCGTGCGCAATCCATTGGCATCCGCGGCATCCCCCGTGAATTTCCAAGCCTGCGGCGGATTTGCGGTTTGGCCGATGCGGCCGCCGGCGCCCGGCGTTAAGCATAAACGGCTCAGTGCTGCGAAATCCCCTGCGATGGCAACCGGAGCAGGGGCGCACGGCGATTCGATCGCAACGCCAATGAGCGCTGCGGCGGGGTAAAAGCAGAAGGAGAGCCCCGCCCGTGGCAGCCGGTTTACTTGCCGGCCTCGACCTCGGCGACAGCGTTGGCCATCAGCTCGATAAGCTTCTTCTTAACGGTACGCTCGTCCATGTCGATGCTCTTCGCCTTGAAGTCTTCGAGCACCTTGGCGATGAATGCGGTGTCGCCCGGATGCTGGAAGTCATCCCTGAGCGTCTGCTTGGCGTAATCGCTGGCCGCCTCGCCTGTAAGCCCAAGCTGTACGGCTACCCAGGCTCCGAAAGCCTTGTCGCGGCGGGCCTTGGCCTTGAACCGCAGTTCCTCGTCGCGGGCGAATTTCGCCTCGTAACCGTGTTCGCGTTCGTCGAATGTCGTCATGCTCTACCCCTGGGGCGGGACGTACTACCGTAAGCAGCACCGCGAGGTCTTTAATCGCGAGGCCCGCGGAGCCATCTCTTAAGGTGCTAACCGTAATTCGATATCTTGGCATGGATAGCGTGTAATTGCATCTAAATCAACTATCGCGCGGTGTTCCGGCACACGGGATCGCATCGGGAGGGCGGAGGATTGACCACATATGTTTTGGTGGGAATGCGTGACAATGACGCAAATATGCGCTTGAAGTATAGCTCGAACCCGATCCGGTTTCCCGAACTGCCAGCAAATATGGGGGATACCCATGAATAGCCGCCGCCGCCGCATCTACGAGGGAAAGGCCAAGGTCCTTTACGAAGGCCCCGAGCCCGGCACGCTTATTCAGCACTTCAAGGACGACGCGACTGCCTTCAACGCTAAGAAGCACGAGCAATTCGAAGGCAAGGGCGTCCTCAACAACCGGATCTCCGAATATATTTTCAGCCGCCTGAACGAGATCGGCGTGCCAACTCACTTCATTCGCCGCCTCAACATGCGCGAGCAGCTCATCCGCGAGGTCGAGATCATCCCGATCGAGGTCGTGGTGCGCAACGTCGTGGCAGGCTCGATGTGCGAGCGGCTGGGCCTCGAAGAGGGGATGCCGCTGCCGCGCTCCATCATCGAGTTCTATTACAAGGCCGACAAGCTCAACGACCCGATGGTCACGGAGGAACACATCACGGCCTTCGGTTGGGCCGCGCCGCAGGAAATCGACGAGATGATGGCGCTGGCGCTGCGCATCAACGACTTCCTCAGCGGACTTTTCCTCGGCATCGGCATCCGCCTTGTGGATTTCAAGGTCGAGTTCGGCCGCATCTTCGAGAACGAGATGGTACGGATCGTGCTCGCCGACGAGATCAGCCCCGATAGCTGCCGGCTGTGGGACATCGAGACCAAGGACAAGCTCGACAAGGATCGTTTCCGCAAGGATTTGGGCGGGCTGATCGAAGCCTATACCGAAGTTGCCAAGCGGCTTGGAATTCTTGTGGAGAATCCGGGGCCAAGGCCAAAAGGGCCGGTGCTCGTGCAATCGAAATAGGCTAGTAGGGCCGGAGGCATGTTCGCACCCCATTTGCCGCAAGCTCACAAGCGAACTTGCCTCCGATAAGCTGTACTAAATTCAATAAGTTACTAGTACACCTTATCAGCGGGAAACCCTTCGAGCATCTGCGGCAAGCGGGTTAGGATTTCCTGCGGGGTGTACTAGTTCCGGAGCGGACACGGAGGCTCGATTCCCGATGAAAGCGCGCATAACCGTCACGTTGAAAAGCGGCGTTCTCGACCCGCAAGGGCGCGCCATCGCCAACGCGCTCCATTCGCTCGGCTTCGAGGCCGTCGAGGACGTGCGCCAGGGCAAGCTGATCGAGGTGCAGCTCAAGGCCACGGGCGAAGAGGAGGCGCGCGCTGAACTCGATGCCATGTGCAAGCAGCTCCTTGCCAACACCGTGATCGAGAACTACCGCGTGGAGCTGGTTGACGGATGAGCAAGGCCGAGCCTGTTATCCTGGCGGTTTTGCTCGGGGTGGTGCTCGCCACGCTGACAGTCAGGCTAACGCTCGGCAAATACATGGACACGTCCATGGCGGTGCTCAATTGCCGGCTCGGCTATTACGGGCTCATGTCGCTGGCAACCTTTGCGCGGCCCGCCGCAACGACGGAAGAGAACGCGGATTGGATCGCCATAAACGTGCCGGACGGCCATTTCCTGTTTTCGAAGCCATCCTTGCGAGCGCATCCCATGGTGGTGCGGCGCAGGCTTGCGGATGCGGGCCAGGGCACCGGCGTGGTGGCCGAGGGATGCGCCTTTGGCGACAGGGGCGCCTATAAGGAGGCGATGGCGAAACTTCCGCCTGCCGCGAAGGTTGCTTCAGGGGGAGAGCAGGGTGTGCAGCTTAAGGCGATGCTGAACCGATGAAAGAGACGGGAATTGCGGCGATGGGGCGGTCAGGGAAGCACGGGCGGGCGAAACGCTCTTTTTTGCCGCGCCTCTTTGGGTTGTCCCTTCCGGTCGTGGCGGGATTGGTTCTGGCCACTGGCCCAAGCCTTGGCGAGCCGGAGGGCGTGCGGCTGGACTGCAAGCTCGGCTACAACGCGCTCCTGAAGCAAATGAAGGAACGGCAGGACCTGCAACTGGACGATTATCCATTTGGCACCGAGTTCCACAAGAAGGACTCTGGCTCCGCCGCCTACTATTTCACCAAGCCCGTTCATGGGGCGCACCCGGCGATTTTCTGGTATGGCGCCGGCAAAGCCTGCCAGGCGGTCAAAACGGGTGGTTGCGGTTACGGTGCCACGGATATATTCAACACTGCGCTTGAGAAATACCGGTCGCGGGGCTGCCGATGAAAAGTGCTGTTATCGTATTCCCAGGTTCGAACTGCGACCGCGACGTGGCGGTGACGCTCGAAGAGGTCGCGGGTCTGAAGCCAGTCATGGTCTGGCACCGCGAGACGGAGTTTCCGTCCGTCGATTTGATCGTGCTGCCCGGCGGTTTTTCCTATGGCGACTATCTACGCTCCGGCGCGATGGCGGCGCATTCGCCGATCGTGCGCGCTGTGAAGGAGCAAGCGGAGCGGGGCGTGGCCGTGCTCGGCATCTGCAATGGTTTTCAGATCCTGACCGAGGCCCAGCTTTTGCCCGGCACGCTGATGCGCAACGCCTCGCTTCACTATATCTGCCGCGATGTGGGGCTCAAGGTGGAGCGGGCGGACACGATTTTCACGCGCGGCTACACGCAGGGCGAACAGGCCGTCATGCCCATCGCCCACAAGGACGGCTCTTATTACGCCGATAAGGAAACCCTCGACCGCATCGAAGGCGAAGGCCAGGTGCTGTTCCGCTATTGCGGGGGGGGTGGCTTTGGGGATAACGGCAATCCCAACGGCTCCCGCCGGGCTATCGCTGGCGTGATCAGCAAGTCTGGGCGTATAATGGGGCTCATGCCGCATCCGGAGCGCGCCTCGGATGCCGCCTTGGGCGGAATCGATGGCCGGCGGGTCTTCGAATCGATTACACGGGAGTTGCAATAGCGAATTCTGCTGGTTTTGCGTCTTTAGGTACAACCGCTCTAGCGAGAGGATCACACTATGAGTTTCGACGACGAAGTTGATGAAGTGAAACGGGAAATGCAGACTGCCAAGCTCGACCCCGAAGCGCGGCGCAACTCGGCGCTGAAGCTTTGCGAGCGGCTCAAGGAGCAGGTCGCCAGTAAGCGCCTGGACTTCGCTGCCGGCCAGGACAATGGCGATCCGATCGTCGAGGTGAAGTATAAGCCCTCCGGCGACACGCTGGCTTCGGTCTATGTGAACGAGGACGGCAGCATCACCTTCCAGGCAACGGGTGCGACCGACGTAGCCGATGACGATGACGACGATTCGGGTTACTTCCCGAGCTACGTCGAATATATGGACGAGGACGAGTTCCTTGAGGATGCCTACGACATGCTGAAGGTCGGCCTCGCCGAATACGAACTCGACCGCGAGCAGAAGAGCTGAGGGCCGGGCCTGACACGAACGGCATTACCCTTCATCCTGTCCCTCTCCCACGCAAGCTCGCCTTGGCGGGCTTGCCACTCAAAAGTGTCCATATCCGCAAGCGGATATGGAGGGGAGAGGGAACGCCTGCTCAACGGGCACGCCCGAACGCCCTCTCCCTGTGGGAGAGGGGCTAGGGTGAGGGGTAACGCGCCGCAGTGCAGGCCACTACGGTTCCGGCTTCAGAGCAACTTTGAATGGACATAGCGTGACCGTCATAGCGAGCGAAGCGAGTGCGCTTGCTTGGATCGCCAGGGCGGCAGGAGCTGCCTCGCGATGACGGGCAAAGAATTTCAGATGACGATTGCCACCGAAGAGATGGCCGCCGCGCACCGGATGGCGCCGGCCGAGTTCCGCTTGGCTTGCGAGAAGCTGGGCCGCGCGCCCAATTTGACGGAGCTGGGCATCATTTCGGTGATGTGGTCCGAGCACTGCTCCTATAAATCCTCACGCGCCTGGCTCAAGAAGCTGCCCACCGAGGGGCCGCGGGTCATCCAGGGGCCGGGCGAGAATGCGGGCATCGTCGATATCGGCGATGGGCAGGCCGTGGTTTTCAAGATGGAAAGCCACAACCACCCCTCCTACATCGAGCCCTATCAGGGGGCGGCGACCGGCGTCGGCGGCATCATGCGCGACGTGTTCACCATGGGCGCGCGCCCCATCGCCAATATGAACGCGCTCCGGTTCGGCGCGGCGGATCACCCCAAGACCCGCCATCTCGTGGGCGGCGTCGTGGCGGGCATCGGCGATTACGGCAACTGCATGGGTATCCCCACCGTTGGCGGCGAGACCAATTTCGACGCGCGCTATAACGGCAACATCCTGGTCAACGCCTTCACCGCCGGGCTCGTGCGCACGGACCGCATCTTCTATTCGGCGGCGTCCGGCGTCGGCAATCCGGTGGTTTACGTCGGCTCCAAGACCGGCCGCGACGGCATCCACGGCGCCACCATGGCGTCGGAGGAGTTCGGCGAGCAGACTGAGGAAAAGCGTCCCACCGTGCAGGTTGGCGATCCGTTCGCCGAGAAGCTCCTGCTCGAAGCCTGCCTGGAACTGATGGCGGAGGACGCGATCCTCGCCATCCAGGACATGGGCGCGGCCGGGCTCACCTCCTCCTCCGTCGAGATGGCGGCCAAGGGTGGCTCGGGGCTGGAGCTGAACCTCGACCTCGTGCCGCAGCGCGAGGAGGGTATGACCGCCTACGAGATGATGCTCTCCGAAAGCCAGGAACGCATGCTGATGGTGCTGCGGCCGGGCTCCGAGCCGCTGGCCGAGCGCATCTTCCGCAAGTGGGAGCTGGATTTCTCGATCATCGGCAAGACCACCAGCACGGGCCGGCTTCAGCTTTGGCACAAGGGCCTGCTTGAGGCCGATCTGCCAACCTCCATGCTGTCGGACGAGGCGCCGATCTACGAGCGGCCCACCGCGCCGCGAGCCATACCCGCGCCGGTGAGCGCGGAGAGCGTGCCCGCACCGGAAAGCCTGACCGGCGCGCTGCTCAAGCTGATGGGCTCGCCCAATCTCTGCTCCAAGCGCTGGATCTGGGAGCAGTACGACCACATGGTCATGGGCGACACGATGGTGCGGCCTGGCTCCAACTCGGCGGTGGTGCGCGTGCACGGCACCAGCAAGGCGCTGGCCTTCACCTGCGATGTGACGCCACGCTACTGCTTCGCGGACCCGTTCGAGGGCGGCAAACAGGCTGTGGCGGAGGCCTGGCGCAACCTTGTCGCGGCCGGCGCGACGCCGCTCGCGATCACAGACTGCATGAATTTCGGCAATCCCGAGCGGCCGGAAATCATGTGGGAGTTCGCCCGCTGCATCGACGGTATGGCCGAAGCCTGCAACACGCTCGAATTCCCGGTCGTATCCGGCAACGTCTCGCTCTACAACGAGACCAACGGCGTGGCCATCCTGCCCACGCCCGCCATCGGCGGTGTTGGCCTGCTGCCCCGCTGCGAGTATCATTACACCATCGCCTTCAAGCCCGAAGACGAGGTTGTGCTCTTAATTGGAACCGAGAAGGGCCACCTCGGGCAATCGCTTTACCAGGAGCTTGCCACGGGCAAGTGCGAAGGCGCTCCGCCGCCGGTGAGCCTCGAAGCCGAGCTTCGGGCGGGCCAATTCGTCCTGGGCCAGCGCTATTGCGCGAAGACGGTGCATGACGTCTCCGACGGTGGCCTGCTGGTGGCGCTTGCCGAGATGGCGCTGGCGGGCAACCGGGGCTTTACCTATCGCGCGCCCGAGGGGCGGAGCGATCTGCCTGCGCACGCGATTGCATTCGGCGAGGATCAGGGGCGCTACCTTGTGGCCACGCCCCGCGAGCGTGCCGAAGTCATGGTGGCTTATCTGAAAGAGTCCCAGAAATACCCGCTGCAAGCCCGGATCGTGGCCACCATCGGCGGCGATGCGATCACGGTGCCGGGCGAGGAGCCGCTGCCGCTGGCGCGCCTGCGGCAGGCACATGAGGGCTGGCTGCCAGGGTTCATGGCCGGCGAGTTGTAGCCGCACTGGTGAGCGCGGAAGGGCAGGGCGCCGGATGGCGCAATGAACGGACGGAATCTCCCCTCACCCTGTCCCTCTCCCCATGGGAGGGGACGCCAGAAATCGCGCTGCGGGTAGTTCGAGGGTCCCTTCTTCCATGGGCAGAAGGACAGGGTGAGAGGTTGTGCCCTTGATCGTTGAGCGCCGAGCTAGCAGCAACTCCCACGTCCAATCAACCGGCCCCTGTATAGCCATCACACTGGCGGCTTGTGGATGCGCTTCTCAAGGCGGGCGAGCTTGTCCGGGTTGCGGAGCAGGTAGATGGCGGCGATCCTGCCATCCGGCGTCCAATCCAGGCACCACGCCTGAATGCTCCCGTCCGGCTCCTCGACGATAAGGCCGTCGCCGCCGTTAAGCGGCGTCCGGAAGAGGCGTTCCGGCCCAGGCAGCCCGAACTTGTCCGCGAGGCCCGCGAAAAAGCGTATGATCTTCTCGCGCCCTGCGATGGGGGCGAGCGCCGCGATCTTCTTTCCGCCTCCATCGGCGATCAGCACCGCGTCTTCCGCAAGCATGGCCGCCAGGCCACTGATGTCGCCCGCCTGCATGGCCCGGTAGAAACCGTCGAAAAAGCGGGCCGCCGCCTCCGCCGGCACCTCGCGGGCAGGCTTCTCCGCCCGCACATGCTCGCGGGCGCGCGAGGCCAGCTTGCGGCAGGCTTCGGGCGTGCTTTCCAAAAGCTGCGCGATTTCGCCGAACGGGAGGTCGAAAACGTCGTGCAGGAGGAACGCCGCGCGTTCGAGCGGAGAGAGGCGCTCAAGCACCAGGAGCAGGGCCATCGATAAATCGTTGGCAAGCTCCATCGCGGCTTCCGGATCGGCATGGGGGCTGGCGGAGGCGCAGGCAAGGTCAGCGCTGGGCTCGGGCAGCCACGGGCCGGTATAGACCTCCCGTCTTGCCCGCGCGGATTTGGCGTGGTCGAGGCACAGCCGCGTGACAACCCGCGTCAGGAACGCCTTGGGTGCGGCGATCTGGCTGCGATCCGCTGCCTGCCAGCGCAGCCACGCATCTTGCAGGATGTCCTCCGCCTCGGCAACCGAGCCCAGCATGCGGTAGGCGAGCCCCATTAGAAAGGGGCGGCGCAGATTGAACGTCTCCGTTGTGCTCTTCATGTCCGGTCCCCAATCCTCACGCGACGGCCCTGGCGTGCTTCACCAGATGCGGAATGCGCAACAAGGGCGGCAGGTACGGAATGGAAGGCTCCTTCTCGAAGCGGATGGCGCGCAGGGTAGTCTGGCATATGTACTCCTTCCAGTGCGCGGCTTTTTTCCCCGTCCACACGTAATTGAGCGGCCGGTCCTCATCGTCGAGGAACTGGATGAGGCCATCATTCCGGCCAAGGCTGACATTGCGGACGGAATAGCCGGGATAATGCGGCTCCGGGCTTTTTCCGCGTGCGAGCGCCACGATGTTGCGTGCCGCGGCAACGCCCATGGGGAGCGCGGTGGCGCAACTCAGCCTCGCGAGGCGCCCTTCCCTGGTGCTGGGTGCGGCACAATCCCCAACCGCGAACAGGCGCGGATGGGACACGCTGCGCAACGCGGCATCCACCACGATGCGGCCGCCGGGCTCCGTTTCAAGTCCGGACCGGGCGGCGAGGCCGGGGATCGAAAACCCGCAAGCATGAATGTAAATGCCGGCCGCCAGCCCGGCGCCGCCTTGCAATAGAACGCGGCCCGCTTCCAGGGCCTCGGCCCGCTGGCCATCGGCGATGGAAACGCCGGCCCGTTCGAGGTGGCCGCGGATATGCACCATGGCCTCCGGGCGGAAGCCGCCAGGCGCGCCGGAAGGTTGAAGCGCGTTTCCAGGCACGAGCGTAACCCTGGCGCGCGGCCACGCCTCCGCGATCTCCGCCGCCAGCTCGATGGCCGTTAGCCCGCCTCCGCCGATTACGGCGCTGGGGGATTCAAGCTGGCGGAGCCGCTCGTGGGTGGCCAGGGCGCTTTCAAGGCTGGAGAGTGTGAAGCCATACTCCGCTAGGCCGGGCAAGGCCGCGCCGTTGGAACTGCTGCCCAGGGCGTAGACCATGAATTCGGCGCTTAGGGCCCGTCAGGAAATAAGCAAATCGGGTTTTGGTCTAGAGACAAGATAGAGGATTCCCCGAAGGCGCGAAGCAGCATAGCTTGCGGGGATGCCCCACGAAGAATGCTTACAGGAACGCTGGGAGGCGATGGCGCCGCATCTTGACGAGCGGGGCCGGCGCTTATTTATCGCCAGCGAAGCGCAATCGGCAGGTTACGGGGGCGTAGTCGCTGCCTCACGTGTGACAGGCGTGGCACGCAGTACCATCGGGCGCGGCCTAAAAGATATAGCGACACCAGCGGCTTTGGCACCTGGAAAGGTTCGCCGCCCCGGTGGGGGCCGCAAGTCTCTCACTTCGGCGTCTCCGCAATTGCTGGCGGATTTGAACAGCCTCGTCGATCCCGATTCGCGCGGCGATCCGATGTCACCCTTGCGCTGGACCTGCAAGAGTGTGCGGCGCATTGCCCGCGAGTTGCGCGAACTCGGCCATAAAATCAGCCACACCGTGGTTGCCGAATTGCTGAAACAGTTGAAGTTCAGCCTGCAAGGCAACAGCAAAACACGGGAAGGCGGGGACAGCCCGGATCGCGACGCCCAGTTCGGCCATATCGCGGCAAGCATAAAATCGGCCTTGGCTGAGAACCAGCCGGTAATTTCAGTGGACACAAAGAAAAAGGAACTGGTTGGCGACTTCAAGAATAACGGCCGGGAGTGGCGCCCCAAAGGGTGTCCCGAAGAGGTGCGGGTCCATGACTTTCTTATCAAGGAACTCGGCCGCGCCGTCCCTTACGGCGTCTACGATTTGGCGGCCAATGCCGGATGGGTCGGCGTGGGCATCGATCATGACACGGCGGCCTTTGCGGTGCAGACAATCCGTCGCTGGTGGCAGGAAGTTGGATGCGCCCGCTACCCCCAAGCAACACGGCTCGTGATCACCGCCGATGGCGGCGGATCAAACGGTTCGCGCGTGCGCCTATGGAAACGCGAATTGCAGAGCCTGGCCAACGAGTTGGGCATTGCGATCCAGGTTCACCATTTGCCGCCGGGAACGAGCAAGTGGAACAAGATCGAGCACCGGCTCTTCTCGTTCATCACACAGAACTGGCGCGCCACGCCTTTGGTCAGCTACCGTGTGATCGTCGATCTGATCGCCGCCACAACAACCGAGACCGGCCTTAAGGTGCTCTGTGAGTTGGACGAAAACTGCTATCCCAAAGGTGTCGCCGTCTCCGATCACGAAATGGCTACTCTCAACATCCGGCGTGACGACTTTCACGGTGAATGGAAATACACTATCTCGCCAACCAAGGGACCTGAAGAAGCAGTTATTTCCTGACAGGCCCTTAGCGTGCGCTTGCCGCCATCGGCCGTGCAAACGTCCACGGACAGCCGGCCAGGGTCGAGCGCGTCGGCCCGCCCTTCAAGAAACTCGATGCCGAGTCCCGCGAGCACGTCCGCGTATTTCCACAAACGGAAACCCCGGCCAGCGGCAACCTCGTGCAAGCGGATGCGCTCGTAAAATGCGGGCCTCGCGTCCACAAGGGTTACCTTGAAGCCGCCGTGAGCCGCCAGGCGCGAGGCCGCCGCCAGGCCTCCATAGCCGCCGCCCAGAATAATCGCGCTTTGCGCAGTGCTCTTTGCCATTGCCATTCCCGCTTTGTGGACCGATGCCGTAAAGACGATGCAGGCTTGCCGGATGTGACATTGCCTGTGTGGAACTGGGGCGAGGCTGGAATGGCTCGGGCTTAGCCGCCTCTGCTGAAGCAATCGAGCGGATTTGGTGTGACCTGCCGCGAACGCCACTTCTTAAGGACCGGTAAAAGCCGTAGCACGCGCCGGCATGGTTAATTCCCGCATGGTAAACTGCGGGTCCGCACATTTTTTTCTACGTGTTTTTGCGGAATTTTCCGCGTTTTTGGGCCGGTTTCCGCAACTCAAAAATCCCCTTAAATATGCCGGCAAGTTGCGGATTAACCATACCCGGGCGCGCCGCCTTCCTTGTGGCGGTGCTGCGCGAGCGCTAAATATCGCGGTTTTTCAGTTGGATAGCTCGCCTTAAGTCTTCGCTAAGGCGCTATGCCTACAATGCACCCTTAAAGAAAAGGAGTGCATTCGAGCTTTTTGCCGGCCTCGCCCTGGAGCAAACGCGGTTAAGAACCATATAATGCCCGCCAAGCGCGCAAGAGCCGGGAACGCCGGCGTTTCGAAAGTAGAGGGATTTTTCCATGCCGATGCAGCCCGAGGAGATCGAGCGCCTGATCAAGGCGGCGCTACCCGATGCGGAGATTGCCATTCAGGACCTGGCCGGCGACGGCGATCATTACTCAGCGACCGTTGTCTCGGAGGCGTTCCGGGGCAAGAGCCGGGTACAGCAGCACCAGTTGGTCTATGCGGCGCTGCAAGGGCACATGGGCGGTGCGCTGCACGCGCTGGCGCTTCAGACGAAAGTGCCTGAAGCGAAACCTTCCTGATGTCTGCCGGCGGCTTGTTTTTTGCAACGGCCGATGCATGTTAGGGAAAGTTTAAACAGGAAGGCGAGAATGACCGGACAAGACGTACAGAGCTGGATCAAGGAGCAGGTCGAAGGGAACGACGTGGTGCTGTTCATGAAGGGCACCAAGGAATTCCCGCAATGCGGTTTCTCAGGGCGCGTGGCGCAAATCCTGAGCTATCTTGGCGTCGGCTACAAGGATATCAACGTTCTGGCCGACGAGAGTGTGCGCGAAGGCATCAAGGTCTATACCAACTGGCCGACGGTCCCGCAGCTCTACGTCAAAGGTGAGTTCGTGGGCGGCGCCGACATCGTGACCGAAATGTTCCAAAGCGGCGATCTTCTGACGCTGCTAGGTGAAAAGGGCGTGGCGGCGAGTAAAACGCACGCAAACGCTTAAGTCCTGAAAGATGCGGCGCGCCGTCCCTCCCGTGATGGTGCAGAGGGGGCAGCGCGCCTTCTTCATTTTTATTTTGACACTGGGTGCCGGCGTTTGTCTTGTCCTCGGGCTCACACTGCCCGTGCTCAAGCTGACCCGCCTCTATTTCTGGACCGATACCCATTCAATCCTCTCTATTCTTTCCGCGCTTTGGGCTGGCGGCGAAATCTTCCTGGCTTCGGTCGTCTTCGTATTCTCCATTCTGTTTCCGGCCTTCAAACTCATCTACATCGGCATGGCCGGGACGCTCGCTCCCTTCGACCCCGCCCAGCGCGGCCGCTGGTTCAAGCGTATCGGCTGGCTCGGCAAATGGTCGATGCTCGACGTGCTGATCCTGGCACTTCTGGTATTCTACGCCAAGGCCACCGAGTTCGCGGATGCGGTAAGTCTTCCCGGTGTCTATTTTTTCGCGGCTTCGGTGTTCCTGACCATGATCGCCAATGGCCTGATTGGCGGCGAGGAAGCCGCCGGGGAGCGGCGGGAGCTGTCCTAGCCTGCCTCGATGCTGCTCGCTGTTGCGGTATACCGCCATGGCTTTTGCGCCCGTTCTGGAAGCGCAAGCGTAACGCGATACCCCTTGCCGGACACTTAATTGCTTCAGGCGGCGGCTAAATCCGTGGAAACGCGGGTGGTGGGCTGCCATCTGTCAAAGCCGCCCTGCCAGCATGGAAACAACTGAGTAAGCATCGTTGCAGTTATCCAGTTCCCGCTGGCGGGATTTGTGATAAATTCGCTGAAATTGGCAGAGCGGGGAGATTCCGGGACGATGCGCGGCTTTTTGAGCTTGGCGGTAGCGACAGCCTGCATCGGGCTGGCCTGGATCGCCGCGGCGAGTGCGGACCCGCTTGCCAAAGTGAGCGATGAGGAACTCAAGGCGGTGCTGGAGCGCCGCTTCCTGCTTAGGACCTATCCGCGCGATCCCGCCTTCATCCCCCGGAGCGCAAACGTCAGTCCGCTGGCAGCCGTGGGAGAGTCCGAATTCGTTGCGGTTGGCCGCTCGCGGGCCATATACGGCGTGGATACGCGGATGGACTGGTTCAGCATCCGCGACGACGGCATCAGGCGCCTTACGCGGGCCTCCGTCACTCTTGTGGACGCCTCGCTCCTGGGGCCGGAAACCCCGTGAAGCTCACCGTAACGACCCTTCAGAAGAAGAAGTTCGTATGCGCCAATGAGCGCTTTGCAAGCCAGCCGGCTCTGGGCTTTTGCTCGGGCACGCTGATTGCGCCGGATGCGGTGTTGACGGCCGGCCATTGCCTGCGGGAACTGGCTGCGGAGCTTGGACCGTTTGGCCTGCCGCAGGTGCGGTTCCTATTCGGCTACCGGGTGGAAAGCGAAGGTTCGGATGGCGCGGCCCCGATACCGGCGGCCAATGTATTCGGGGGGAGGGCGTTTGCCGGAGTCTACACGGCCGCGAAGGAGGATTGGGCGATCGTCAAGCTCGACCGCGAGGTTCCGCCAAGCGTGGCCGAGCCGGTTACGAGCTGGAGCCCGGCCGCTCCCAGGTTGAACCAGTCCGTTTTCATGATCGGTTTTCCGGACGGCCTCCCGGTAAAATATGCCGGCGGTGCCATGGTCCGCGATGCGGCGCCCCCGGACTATTTCGTTGCCAACCTCAATAGTTTCCATGGGAATTCGGGGTCTGGCGTTTACGACGCCTCAAGCTTGCAGCTCGTAGGCGTGCTGTCGCGCGGCGAGCCGGATTATGTGCTGGATGCGGGCGGCACCTGCGCGAAGGCCAACGTCTGCCCCAAAATTTGCGGCCCCGAAGGCTGCCGCCTGCATTGCGGCGGCGAGCATGTCACCCGCATCGGCGTGGTGAAAAAGCCATAATGGCGAAGCGGAGGGGGAGGGCGCCGTTGCGGGCGTCAGCGAACTGCACAGCGCGAATTATCCCAGCCGCCTCTCCCGCGGGAGGGAGGAAAAGGAAAAACCCCGGATAAACGCGGTGCGCCTTCCGGGGTGAAAAGGACACCCGCGCGGGGTGCCTTATTCTTGCAGGTGCTGGATGGCGGCCTGGTATTGCACCTTCAGGCACAAGACGTTGCCGGCGCAGGTGTCCCTGTTCCTCAGCCAGTGGCGCTGTGCGTGCTGCAGGCGCTGCCGTCCGAAGAAGAAGATGAGGGGCTTTCTCAGCTTCTGCGTATAGAGCCGGTCCAGCTCCTGGTCGAGCGCCGCCAGTTCGGGATTGTTGCAGATGGCATACTCGCCTGGCGAACGGGGCTTGGCGCAGTCGAAGCTCGGCTTGATCTGCGGGGCGGGCGCTGCGGCGGCGGCCGTTTGTGCCTGCGGCTTAAGCTTATGAATTTGCTGCTGATACTGGCCGGTAAGGCAGTTGACGTCGGTCGCGCAGCCGATCAGCGCCCTGATCCACTGCCGCTGAGTGGTCACAAGCTCCTTCCTCTTGCTCTCGCTCAGCGCCTTGAGGGTCCGCGTGTACAACTCGTCAAGCTGGTTATCGAGAAGCGAAAGCTCGGGGTTGTTGCAGATCGTCACCTCCGCGTCGGAATGGTGAACGCGGCAATCGAAGCTGGGATTCGAGGGCCGCACAGGTTCGTTGGAGGTGAGCGTTACGGGCGTCCAGCTATTGGGCTGCGTGGTGGAGGTACGGCTTTGCGCGTCAGTCTTCTTCAGGCTGGCGAGCTTGAACTTCGCCTGACCGGCAAGCGGGGAGTCGCCATAGACCGTGATGAACTGCTGCAAAGCCTCGGGGTTCGAGGTGTCGCGCACCCAGCCCCAGGCCTCGGCCGCTTCGGACGACTTCCGGCTGGCCTCGGCCACGGCCACCGCAGGGGCGGCGGTGCCGTCCCTGAAATAGAAGCGCGTGGCCAGCGCCGAGTGGTCCCAGGGAATTTGCTGGCCGCCGGTTGCCTGCACAACGTCGTTGCGCACGACGATCATCAGATCGCTGATCGAGAGGCCCGCCGAGTCGATATGCGTCTTGAGCGAGGCGGTGAACGGCGAGTTCCGTCCGGCGCCGTCGCTGGCTACGTGTCCCGGTTGCGTGGCGTACACGATGAAATAGCCAAGGTCCGGCGCGGTAGCCATCGCAAGCCCGGAATTGGCATTGACCGCGCGCGTGCCGAGGTTCTCGCCGAGTTGCGCCGCAAACGGATTGTTGCGGCAGGCGTCGAGCACGATGATCTTGGTCTTGGCGCGTTCCAGGAGTTTCTGCACGAAGTCCAGCGTCACCGTCTGAAACTCCAGGTCCTCCTTCGTGACTGGCGCATCGACCGGCACGAGGTAGTTGACGCCGTTGATCTGCATGCCGTGGCCCGAATAGAAGAACATGGCGACGTCGGCGCCAGAGGTGCTGCGGGAGAATTCGTGCAGCTTGGCGTCGAAGCCCGCCTTGTCGACGTTGGTTCCCTCGATCACCTTGAAGCCGAGGTTTTGCAGTGCCTGGGTCATGTCGTCCGCGTCGTGGGCGGGGTTGGGAAGGCGCGGCTGGCCGAGATAGTCGGCATTGCCGATCACCAGGGCAACGCGGTTCTCCGCGAGCGCTGGCTGGGTAAGGAGGCTTGCGATAAGCGTTAGAATGAAACCGTAGCGCGCGGCGATCAACTTCGTATCCCTTCAAAAAATGGACACACCCGGCGGATTTGGCAGTCCGCATCCTTTGGCTGCCATGCCCCGCCCCGATTTGGCGGTACGCATGTACGCCAGCGGCATCAAGGTAAGCATTGCCCGCTACATTTTGGAAAAATTTAGGCGGAAACGCGTGCGGATTTGGCGGATGGTGTCCGGTGTGCAACGCGCGGAAGGTTTATTCCTGGCTGGCACTACTGTTGTTCCCCAGTAAAGCTAAGCGTATAGTTTTGACTTGATGTTTATTTTCCCGCTTGCTATGCGCTCTCGCGCCAGACAGACGCAGATTTGTTCAGGTTTAGACGAAGCCAACTGGGGGTTGTATGAGCGTAGAGACTAGCGCTGTAGCGCAAGGTGCCGACTTCCCCGCCCTTACAGTCGAGCAAGTAAGGGCCAGGCAGAACTTTCCTCTCGCGGTTATCGCGGGACTAACCGCCGCGATCATGGGGGCCATTCTTTGGGCTGGGGTCACCGTGGCCTCGGAATATAAGCTCGGGCTGATGGCGCTCGCGGTCGGTTATCTCGTGGGGCAGGCGATCAGGATCGCGGGCCAAGGGGTCGACGCCAAGTTCGGGTATCTGGGTGCCGCTTGCGGTTTTCTAGGCTGTGCCAGCGGAACAGTGCTGTGCAACATCGCGTTTTTCGCACAGGCCAAATCGCTTTCCTTCGCGCAGACGCTCGATATCATGACGCCCGAGTTGCTGATGAGGCTGGTTCAGATCGCGTTCGATCCCATGGACATCCTGCTTGTGGGGATAGGGGTGTACGAAGGCTATAAATTCGCCTTTAAATACCGCTTAGCGTCATGAGCGGCTTAAACAACACCAAAATGCCGCCTGGCGCTGCCAGCGCCGCTGTGCTTGCCCGCGGGCGGTTGTGCTTAGGCCATGATAAAAGTTCTCCTTCTTCTCTTCTCGTTCCTCAAATTCGGCAAGATCCTGACTACCGGGGGCACGATGCTGCTTTCGGTGTTCGCCTACAGTCTGATCTGGGGCTGGCGCTACGCGGCCGGGTTCGTGGTCCTTATTTTCGTGCATGAAATGGGCCATTACCTTGCGGCAAAGCAGAGAGGCTTGAATGTGGGAGCGCCCACGTTCATTCCCTTCGTCGGTGCTTGGATCGAACTCAAGGAGCAGCCGATGAACGCCGAGACCGAAGCTTATGTCGGCTATGCCTGCCCGCTGCTTGGCACCATCGGCGCGCTCGCCTGTTATTTCTATGCGCGCTACACGGGAGAGCGGCTGTTCCTGGCGCTGGCTTATGCGGGGTTCTTCCTGAACCTGTTCAATCTCATCCCGCTGTCGCCCTTCGACGGCGGGCGCATCACGGCGGTGCTGTCGCCGCGCATCTGGTTTGCCGGCGTGCCGGTTCTGATCGGGCTGTTCATCTGGCGGCCGAACCCGCTGTTGATCCTGATGGCAGTCTTCGCCGCGCCCCAGCTCTACAAGGCGTTCCGCCACGATCCGTCGGACCCTGAGGTTCAGAGATATTACGGCACGAGCCTCGAAACCAAGATAACCTATGGGTTCTATTACCTGGCCTTGCTCGCGTTTCTGGCGGTGATGTGCTACGACCTGCATGAGATGCTGGAGCATCATAGGGCAGCACTTCTGCAGGTGCCGGCTGATCTGGCAGCCTAGTATGCCCCGCGGGAAATCCTGACCCGTTTGCGTGTTTCATGCCGTCATGCGAGCGGAGCGAAGCAATCCGGAGACAACAGTCCTCGTGCTTCGCGCCTGGATCGCCACGGCCGCCAAGGCGGCCTCGCGATGACGGCCGCTTCCCGCAGCGGAGCGTATCTCCCGCCAGACGCGCATCGAGTACCTCGACGAATTCGCCGCCGTGCCGGTGCCTGAACCAGGAACCACCGGAACCAAGGCCAGGGTGGCGGCCAGGGGCTGTGTAGCGGAACAGCGACACAACCTAAAAATTCAATTAGTTCAACCGGATGGCCGTTGATTATTGTGTTTCCGCCAAGCCAGTCTGCGACCGTTGGCTTGGCAGTTTTAATGAGCACTGTTCTAGGAGGACTAAATGAGGACGCCACAAGATATACTACGAGAGATTATGTTTGTGATTGGACTGATTATCTCTTTTGTTGTCCTGATTTCGATTTTTCGAATCCTAGGCTTGACCAAGTTTGACGAAAATGGCCCCTCAGCATGGTTTTTCGTTCAGTTCGTTCCTGTTTTGTTACTGGGGTTTAAGTCGACCCGCTGGATGATGGACGGAATTGAATATGTAACTGGTTTCAGCTTCGCAGTTTTCGGATGGGGTATTATACTTATGTTTGCGATTGGTGCTGCTGCCTCAATCGTTATTATTCCGGTTGGCTTGGCTCTCCTGACGATGCAATACTTCCGAGCCAAGAAGTTCTACGCAAACTAACTTTCGAAGGCGAGCGCCTGCCGCGATCAGGCCACGCGGCTGAGCGCCTTGGCCACTGCTTCGACGATCTGGTGGATCTGGCTCTCCTCCACGATGAGCGGCGGCGAGATGGCGAGGATGTCGCCGGTCTGGCGCACCAGCACGCCGTTCTCATAGCAGTCGAGGAACACATCGTAGCCGCGCTTGCCGGGCTCACCGCTGCGCGGCTCAAGCTCGATTGCGGCGACGAGGCCCAGATTGCGGATGTCGATGACATGCGGGGTGCCGCGCAGCGAATGGACCGCCTCCTGCAAAGCTGGCGCAAGCGAGGCCGCTCGTTCGAACAAGCTCTCGCGCGCGTAGATATCGAGCGCGGCGAGCCCGGCGGCGCAAGCCACCGGGTGGCCGGAATAGGTGTAGCCATGGAAGAACTCGATGACGTGCTCCGGCCCTTGCATGAGCGCGTCGTGTAGCCCTCGCTTCACAATTACCGCGCCCATCGGCACCACGCCGCTGGTGATGCCCTTGGCCACGGTCATGAGGTCGGGCGTTACGCCGAAATGCTGGGCGGCGAACGGTGCGCCGAGCCTGCCGAAGCCGGTGATGACTTCGTCGAAGATCAACAGCAGGCCGTGACGGTCGCAAATCGCCCGCAAGCGTTCGAGATAGCCATGCGGCGGGATCAGCACGCCGGCCGAGCCGGCCAAGGGCTCGACGATCACGGCCGCGATGGTGTCCGCGCCATGCAGAGCGATCAGCCGCTCAAGATCGTCCGCAAGCTCCGCGCCATGCGGCGGCTGGCCCTTGGCGAACGCGTTACCCGGAAGGCCATGCGTGTGCCGGAGGTGGTCTACGGCGGGCAGCATCGGCCCGAAGGTGCGCCGGTTGTTGGCGATGCCTCCCACCGACATGCCGCCGAAGCCCACGCCGTGATAGCCGCGCTCGCGGCCGATGAAGCGCGTGCGCTGGCCCTCGCCGCGAGCCCGGTGATAGGCGAGCGCGATCTTGAGCGCGGTGTCCACGGCTTCGGAACCCGAATTGGCGAAGAACACGCGGTCGAGCCCCGCCGGCGCCATGCGGGCGATGCGGGCGGCGAGTTCGAAGGCTCCCGGATGGCCCATCTGGAAGGCCGGCGAATAATCAAGGGTCAGAAGCTGCCGCTCGACAGCCTGCGCGATTTCGCGGCGGCCGTGGCCAGCGTTCACGCACCAAAGCCCGGCTGTTCCGTCGAGCACCTTGCGGCCATCGGCGGTGGTGAAGTGCATGCCCTCAGCCGCCATGAAAATCCTGGGATTGGCCTTGAACTGCCGGTTTGCCGTGAACGGCATCCAGTAGGCGGAAAGGTCCAGTTCGTTCAGGAGCGGTACATCTTGGCTCATTGCTAACCTCGCATAAGGCTGGAGGGCATTCACTTAAGGCAGAGCCGCCGGTTTCCATGCCCGCACCCGCGTGTAGGTGTCCGGAACCTGGCAGCTCTTAAGTGTTCGCGCGAAGTGACCTCAGCGGGAATGATGTGGTGGCTCCAACCTGGTGAGTACACCGGCGGAGCGTAGCCAGCCCCGCGGGAGTGCGCCAATGAATTCTTGAACGCCCAAGCTTGCGCGGAGGTCATGGCGCGCTTAGAGCAGCGACTCGTCGTGCCGGACGCCCTCGATGATGATCCCCTTGATCGCGGCCTTTCCGTTCCGGTCCACGCTGACGACGGTCCTGACGGCCGCTTGCCGCGTCAATTTTTCCAGATCGCGTCCCGTGGATTCTGGAACGAAGTAGGTTTCGATGCCGTAGCTCAAATTCATCTCTGGGGAGCCTTTATTGGTTTGCCGGTCTCGCTGGTAGGGCCACCACCACTGCAAGCTGCCTTGCAACACGATCTTGCTGCCCGATTCCGGCATGGCTGGGCGGACCGCCGTCGCGGCCACCGCAACCCATTTCTCCTCGCCTGGTTTCCCCTGGTGCTCCAGGGTAACGAAAATGGGCATGCCCTTATAGGGGCGCTCCGGGATCTCCACGATGGCCCCGGCAAGCCGCGAGATCGTATAGCCCAGGCGCACATAGTCGCCACGGAGCAGGTCTCTTGGATCGACGGGGATCACATCGAGCACGATTTCACGCCCGTTCGCGATATGCACGGCGCGGTTGACGATGATGCCGGCGATGACTCCGGTTTGCAGGAGGGCGGCCAGGATCGCGGCAAGGACGGCGTGCTGCCTCATGACCGGACCTCCGATTCGCGGGGAGCGCTGCCGTAGCGCATGAGCACGAAGGCAAGGGCGAACACGGCCGCGCCCACGATCAGGAAGAAAAGGGACGTATTGATGAGATTGCCGAGCTTGTCGAAATAGAGCCAGAGCATCTCGGTCACCAAGCCCGCATAGGCGAGCCACATTACCAGCTTGCTGCGTACCTGGATGCCGCAGATCAGGGCGCCGGCGAGCACGGCGAAGGTCAGGACGGCCGCCGCCACAATCCTGGACAAGCTGGCGTCGCCGTAAAATTGAACGATACAGAGGCCGTAAAATGCGACGCTGGCCGCGTAGGTAAGAAGCAGGGGCTCGATTTGCTGGAGCCGCGATCCGGGCTTGGTCAGCATGAAGTAGGCGATTGCGATACCGGCCGCGACGGCGAGGCCGGCTTCAATGGCGGCTGTATTCAAGTCTGTGCGCTGTGACAGAAGGCCGCCGAAGCATGCTACGATGCCGTAGGGAATGGCGCGGATCGCGATTTGGCGGGCGAGATCGTTCTCTGACGCCGCGACAATGCCGGCGGACACGGCAACGCTCGCCGCTCCGATGGCGGCGATGAGCGTATAGGGATGGGGGTATACGTCCCATCCGATGGGAATGAGCCAAGCCACGAGCGCGGCCGCTGCGACGTGCAGGCCGAGCCCCGATCTGTTCCAGGCTATCGCGGCGGTGAGCGCGGCCCAGACTGGCAGGAACTGCCAGTGGATTTCGCCCGCCACGGCCACCATCGCGGCGTAGTTCCAGGCGGCCGCGAGGATCATGGCCGCGGCTAGCGTCAGGCTCGACCGGAAGAGAAGGCCGGACAGCGCCGCCCCAGCGGTCCAAAGCAGCATGAAGCCGGGCAGGTCGCCGCTGCCGATGTGATACATCTGGGTGACGAGCATGACGGCCGCGCCGAAGAATAACGCGCCGCTAAGCACCGCGGCTTGCGCGAAATCGGGAAGCCCGCGTTTGTAGAGCCAGGCAGCGCCGCCATAGGCAGCCCAAAGCGCGCCAACCAGGATGCCCACGCGCACCAGCCTTGGGATCTCGCTCCAGTTCGCCGCGACGAAGCTGATGGCGGCAAAGCCGAGCAGGATGGCGCCGACAACGGTGAGCGCGCCGCTGGCCGTAATCTTGGCGCTTTGCGCCTGCTCGGCGAGGATCGCCTGATAGCCCTCCGCGGTTACCCAGCCCTTTTCGTGCCAGAGCTTGAGGTCGCGCTCCAGCCTCTTGGCGTATATGCAAATCATGGCGGCGTCTGGCTCCTCGAAGAATGCTGGCGGAAAAGATGCATGCTTATCGTGTCTATAAGGCACCAGGCATTAGAGATTTACAAGGCGCCAGGCTTTCCGGAAAGCTGGGCCATAAAGTGGAAACGCTGCGATCTCTCCATGGCCGCGAAGCGGAGCGCGCGATGCCAGCGGCGGTGCTCCTCGCCGCGCAGATATGCGGATGCCGTTTCCAGGCCGGGAGGGGGGCCGCCGGAAGCGGAGGGCTGTCCGAAAGGAAAGCGGCAGATGTATATATACTTAAGTATAGGACACGGCCCGCGTGTTATTCCGGCTAAGGCCCTACAAAGCTTGCGCATTGTGCCATTTGTCCCAGTTGTCAATCCCCTATTGCGCGGGGCTCCCAAGTTTCCTAGAGTTCCGCCGCCTTTGCCGGGCGGGAAAGCAACGTCCTTTTCATTCAATTCGGTGTTCCCGGGGGGGTAAGAAAAACAGGCGGCAAATCTGCCCAACTCTTAAGTCCAGGATCGTCAACTCATGAACCAAGTTCTTTGGTACATCATCGCTGGCGGCGCCCTCTCCATTGTGTATGGAGCGCTGACCACCCGCTCGCTGCTCCAGGCGAGTCCGGGGAACGCCCGCATGCAGGAAATCGCCGCAGCCATTCAGGAAGGCGCGCAAGCCTATCTCACCCGCCAATATACGACCATCGCCATGGCGGGCGGCGTCATCTTCGTGATTCTTGCCATCCTCCTCTCCATCACCGTTGCAATCGGCTTCCTGATCGGCGCCGTCCTTTCCGGCTTGGCGGGCTTTATCGGCATGCTCGTGTCGGTGCGCGCCAATGTGCGCACCTGTCAGGCCGCGAGCCAGGGTCTGGCGCAGGGGCTTTCCATGGCCTTCAAGGCCGGCGCGGTTACCGGCCTGCTCGTGGCGGGTCTCGCGCTGCTGGGCGTTGCCTGCTATTACGGCGTCTTGACCGGCATTCTCCACTATGCGCCGAATGATCGCAAAGTGGTCGACGCGCTGGTGGCGCTTGGCTTCGGCGCCTCGCTGATTTCGATCTTCGCCCGTCTTGGCGGCGGCATCTTCACCAAGGGCGCCGACGTTGGCGCCGACCTCGTGGGCAAGGTGGAAAAGGGTATTCCAGAGGACGATCCGCGCAATCCGGCCACGATTGCCGACAACGTTGGCGATAACGTCGGCGACTGCGCCGGCATGGCGGCCGACCTGTTCGAGACCTACGCCGTGACGGTCGTTGCGACGATGGTGCTCTCGTCGATCTACTTCGCCTACGACGCCAACCTCCTCACCAAGATGATGCTCTTTCCGCTTGCGATTGGCGCTGCTTGCGTGGTGACTTCGATCATCGGCACGTTCTTCGTCAAGCTCGGCTCGAACAACTCGATCATGGGCGCGCTCTATAGGGGCTTCATCGCAACCGGCGTACTTTCGCTCGTAGCCGTCGGCGCCGTGACGGAAGGTCTGATCGGCCTCGATACGACGCTGAAGGCAGGCGGCGCGGTGTTCACCGGCATGCAGCTCTTCTATTGCGGCATCACCGGGCTTGCGGTGACAACGCTCATCGTCGTCATCACCGAGTACTACACCGGCACGGGCTACCGCCCGGTGGTGTCGATCGCGCAAGCTTCGGTAACCGGCCACGGCACCAACGTGATCCAGGGCCTCGCCGTATCGCTCGAATCGACTGCACTGCCGGCTCTCGTAATCATGGCCGGCATCCTCATCGCCTACAGTTTCGCCGCACTCTATGGCATCGCCATTGCGGTGACCACCATGCTGGCGCTTGCCGGTTTTGTGGTTGCCCTCGACGCTTTCGGCCCGGTGACCGACAATGCGGGTGGCATCGCCGAGATGGCGAACCTCCCCCCGGCCGTTCGCAAGACCACGGACGCGCTCGACGCGGTCGGCAACACGACGAAGGCCGTTACCAAGGGCTATGCCATCGGTTCCGCGGGCCTCGGCGCGCTGGTTCTGTTCGCGGCTTATACCGAAGACCTTAAATTCTTCACCGCGCACGCCGACGTATATCCCTACTTCAAAGACCTCGTTGTCGACTTCTCGCTGGGCAACCCCTACGTCGTGGTTGGCCTGCTGTTCGGCGGTCTGTTGCCTTACCTGTTCGCGGCGATGGGCATGACGGCCGTTGGACGGGCCGCGGGCTCCATCGTTGAGGAGGTCCGCCTGGCAGTTCAAGGCGAAGCCGGGCATCATGCAGGGCACCGAGAAGCCCGACTACGGCGTCGCGGTCGATATGCTGACCAAGGCCGCGATCAAGGAGATGATCGTTCCCTCGCTCCTGCCGGTGCTTTCGCCGGTCGTGGTGTTCGCGGTCATCAGCTTCGTTGGCGGTAAGGCGGCGGGCTTCGCCGCGCTGGGCGCACTCCTGCTCGGCGTGATCGTGACCGGCCTGTTCGTCGCCATCTCGATGACCTCAGGCGGCGGCGCCTGGGACAACGCCAAGAAGTCCTTCGAGGACGGCTTCGTCGACAAGGACGGCCACCGCCACATGAAGGGCTCCGAGGCGCACAAGGCGTCGGTGACGGGCGACACGGTTGGCGATCCGTACAAGGACACCGCCGGCCCGGCCGTGAACCCGATGATCAAGATCACGAACATCGTGGCGCTGCTGATCCTCGCGGTTCTCGCGCACCACTAAGACGCATCGCACATCGCGAAACGGAAATGGCCGGGCTCATCCCCGGCCATTTTGATTTTGGGTCCACAAATCTGAATGCCGCGAGCCGGCTATGTGGCGCGAATACATCGCTTGCCCCGCATGCGCGCCTGAGTTCGTTTCCAGCCAAGGGCAGTTCGCCCACGGCCTAGACCTGTCCCGCCAAGGCAGCTATTCAGTATGCCGAAGGGCCAAGTTTTGGCGGGCTCGAACAAGGCATTAGAGGGGGCAGAACGGCGTTATCGCACCGGTGCCCGCAGCCAGGCTTAGGGTCTCCAATGAACGTCATCGCTTCTCTGTCGCTGAAGTTTAACAAGTTCCTTCATTTCACAATCGAAGGGAACCCGGTTCCAACCGGCGCCGATCTCTGGGGCATCTCGCTCGGGGCGATGTATGGCCTGGTGCAGGGGGGAGCGAGTTTCAGCCTGCCGGTGCCGAGCTTTTTTACCGCGCAAAGCAGGTGGATACTGCGAGAGTTTTGGGTATCGACGGCAATACCAGGGCGCGGAAGCGTGAGCGAACTACTGGAGTTGAGTTTACGTCGATAGCGAACGCCGCAATAAAGCAATACGCTTGGAATTGGGCATATTATTTTAGTGTTGAGTACAACAAAACCGCGAAGCATGCTCAGGTTATTGATGTGCTTGAATGGCTGGTCCATGAAGGACATCGCGCTGACTCCCAATATGTGGCCGGAAACCAAGAGGCGGCACAGGATATGCTTGCCTGGGATCTTGCGCGCGCGGTAATGGTGGCTCGTCTCGCCTTATGCGCGGGATACATAAGCGACGCGGAAACGCTCGCCTACATCCGTGCAGCGGCAATCGAAGCGCAGCAGGCATTTTCCTCGTGGGAAGACTACGGCCGCCACTATCTGAAAGGACTTCAGCGGTGGGCGGGGAGGCCTATTAAGGCATACGAGAAAGCGGTCGATTTCTTGTTGAAGGACCCCGGCTCGCCGTGGCGCCGGCTCGATTGGCATGCCCGCCTTATTCATCCTGAATTTGAAAAGGTGGAAAAAGGCCCGCTAGGCGGACTCGTATATTGGAGACGTGTCCAGGGTGGGAAAGCGGTCCTGATGGTCCTGATTGCGGCAATAGTTACCGTGATTTTGTTGGGGCTACAATTAAAAGACAATCTTTCTGGCCCGATGGGCGCGCACAAAACTGTTGTCTCCAAAACTGCGGACCGGGAATTTTCCGAGCTGAATATCAATTTTGTTGCTTCGGTGAGCAAAACTATCGCTGTACTTGCTACCTCCTCGGAAAGTCATCCCATTGCCGAGTTCCGGTATGGCGCCGATACCCAGAACCCCGATAAAACCATGGCTGTTGGGCGGGAGCGCGAGAACGGACGCTACCCAACGTCCATCTATCTGCCAAAAGGAACGCGCTTTCTGACCTTGCAAGTGCGCTTCGATGACGGCTCTCCCTCGCTAGTACGCCGGTTTGAGATTCCAAGTCATGTGAGGGACGCGAATTAGGGGAACCTGACCGTGGCGCCAAATTCCTCGATCAGCACCGTTACCCATTCGGGACGGACGTCGAGAATGTCCGCCGCCGCCTTTGTGAAGGCTTGCGCCAGAGCGCGCTTGGTCTCGATGGGGCGGCCCTTGGCGAGCCGGATGGTAATCACGGGCATGGCTTTCGCGCTCAATGCAGGTCGAGCGCGCCGATCGTCACGGCAAGCTCTGGCGCAAACGCCGGGACCAGTTCGACGCCGGGGCCATGATCCGCGATATCGAGATAGCCCTGGGGCGAGGGCTTCCTGTGGATGCGCGTCTCAAGCCGCACCGCGTGGATCACCCACAGCTCGGGAATGCCGAAACTCGCGTAGATCGCGGCCTTGCGGCCGATATCGTAGGCGTAGCTCGAATCCGCGATCTCAACCGCGAAATGCACCGTGTCCGCTTTCAGGCCACGTATGCCCACCGCCTTGTCGTAAAAAATGAAGTCCGGCTCGATATAGGTGTCGGGCGAAAGCCGGAACGTGGTTTCCGGAACCAGCCTGAAGCGCTCGGGAAGCCGCTTCACCCAATAAGTATTCAAAGCCGCTTTTAAAATCTCATGATGGTTGCCCTTGGGCGACATCGGCACCACCTCCCCGCCGATCAGCTCGATGCGCTCGTCCTCGTCGAGGATGCCGGCCGCGACCATGGCCTCAAGCTCGGCCACGGTGAAGCGGCGCCGAGGCAGGCCCTCGGCCGCTTGCGTCATTGGCTCCAAATTTCTCTCCCGCAGTTGCATGACTGTCATGGTGCCATTCTACCGCATCTACGCCCCGCCGCAAAGCGCTCCGCCGGCAGCGGCGGTTCGTTCCCGGTGTTTCATTACGATCCAGTAAACCCCCGTAGGCGCGGCATCATGGTTAATGCGCGGATGGTAAACGCCGGAGTCCCATGTGTATTTCCAGCGCATTTCTGCGAAATTTTCCGCGATTTCAGGTCGAATTCCGCGTTTGCGGAATCCCTTTAAATATATCCGCAACTTTCATCTTAACCGTAAAACGGTGCATTTGTCCGGTCCGGGCACTCACGGTACTCGAAAAAGATACAGCAAAAACAGAACGATGCGCGACCATTAAAGCTTCTGGAAGGAGTTTCGGCGACAATGTCTCCTAAATGAGAACGGCGGCATTCATGTCAAAATCACCGGAAAGCGTAAGAAATGCGGTTAACATCACCTTAAGGGGCGCGCCGGCTGGGCGCCGCCGCTTCACACGTCCGCGCGGCGCATGAGCGCTTTGACGACCAGAGGATGGATGCGTCCCACGGGCGCCATGTAGGCGCGGCCGAGCCAATTGTGCACCTTCACCACGGTGGAGATGACTAGGCTTGGCCGCACGCCGCCCTGCTTCAGAACCGACACGCGCACGTCGAGATGGCGGTCGTCGATACCCAAGAGCAGCTCGCTCGCCGTGCTGCCGGTAATGCTGAAGATGCCAAGCCGGTCTCCCACGCGGTAATCTTGGGCAGGCTTGTCCGTGAGCGCCATCATCGGCCCGACATCCTTGAGGCCGATCTGGCGCACGATGACATTGCGCAGCGCCATCAGCCTTGTGACCCAGGCCGGGGTTACCTTGAGGGAGCGCAGGAAATCCCGGCCGGCGAGAGGCTGGCATCGCTTAAGGGCGCGCGGTAGGCGTCGAAGAAATAGGCGTCCGCGAGCAAGGACCGCAGAGCGCTTTCTTCGGGTACATCCACCGCGATTATGTCTTGCATGGCTGCTCGCCTTTCTGCCTGCGTCATCCTGCGGGCCGTGCAAGCCGCGAGCGGAGCGTCCCGGTGTATGCTGGATGATACCGAAGCCTGTAGGGAGCGGCCGGCGCTGCCGCTACCTCCCAAACTCACGCACGTCGGTGAAGCGGCCGGCGATGGCCGCCGCCGCCGCCATGGCGGGCGAGACGAGGTGCGTGCGGCCTTTGAAGCCCTGCCTGCCCTCGAAGTTGCGGTTCGAGGTCGAGGCGCAGCGCTCGCCGGGTTCCAGCCTGTCGGCGTTCATCGCGAGGCACATGGAGCAGCCGGGCTCGCGCCATTCGAAGCCGGCCGCGAGGAAGATCTTGTCGAGGCCCTCGGACTCGGCCTGCTCTTTGACGAGGCCCGAGCCCGGCACGACCATCGCCTTGACGCTGGCCGCGACGCGCTGGCCGCTTGCGATCGCCGCCGCCGCGCGCAAATCTTCGATGCGCCCGTTGGTGCAGGAGCCGATGAATACGCGGTCGATGACGATATCGGTCATCTTCGTGCCGGGGGTGAGGCCCATATAGGCGAGCGCGCGCGTCATGGCGGCGCGCTTACCTTCGTCGTCGGCCGCCGCGGGATCCGGCACCACGCCGGTGATCGCAACCACGTCCTGCGGGCTCGTGCCCCAGGTGACGAGCGGCGGCAGGGCGCTCGCGTCGAGCCGCACCTCGCTGTCGAACACAGCACCCTCGTCCGACGGCAGGCTTTCCCAATAGCGCCGCGCGATATCCCAGGCGCCGCCCTTTGGCGTGCGCGGCCGGCCCTGGATATAGGCGTAAGTCTTCTCATCGGGCGCGATCATGCCGGCCCTGGCGCCTGCCTCGATGGACATGTTGCAGACCGTCATGCGGCCTTCCATGGAGAGCGCGCGGATGGCTTCGCCCGCATATTCAATGACGTAGCCGGTGCCGCCGGCCGTGCCGATCTGACCGATGATGGCAAGCGCGATGTCCTTGGCGGTCACGCCGCCGCCAAGCGTGCCGTCCACGGTCACGCGCATGTTCTTGGCCTTCTTCTGGATGAGCGTCTGGGTGGCGAGCACATGCTCGACCTCGCTCGTGCCGATGCCGTGGGCGAGCGCCCCGAACGCGCCATGCGTGGAGGTGTGGCTGTCGCCGCAGACGATGGTGGTGCCGGGCAGCGTGAAGCCCTGCTCGGGGCCGACGATGTGGACCACGCCCTGCCGGGGATCGAGTTCGTTGAAATATTCGATGCCGAATTCCGCGCAGTTCTCAGCCAGCGTGCGCACTTGCAGCGCTGCCTCGGGGTCTTCGATGCCGTGGCTGCGGTTGGTGGTCGGTACGTTGTGATCCACGACGGCGAGCGTCTTCTGCGGCGCGCGCACGCGGCGCTTGGCCATGCGAAGCCCCTCGAAGGCTTGCGGGCTCGTCACCTCGTGCACAAGATGGCGGTCGATATAGAGCAGGCAGGTGCCATCCGCTTGCGTCTCTACAACGTGATCGTCCCAAATCTTGTCGTATAGCGTTCTTTGTGCGCTCATCGTCTAGCCTTCCGCTTGCATGCGTCCGTTTTAGGAATGTGCGGCCACAATTGCAAGACGCTTGGCCGCGCGGGTTCAAAGCGGCATGCGTGCCGCCGGGGTCTCCGGCCAGGCAGGTTGGCCCACTACGCCGCCTGGGGCGGGCCGGGTTCCAGCGTCAATTTGCGGCCTGCTTGCCGGTGCCTTGCAATTCTCCGAAGAGAATGGCCGGCGGGCGGGCTCCGCGAAGCACGGGACGCGCGAATGTTTCGACGTTCACAATGGGCTGGCCCAGCACGGATTGGCCGGGGGCCGGCGGCTGCGTCATGACGACCAGGGCGCCTTCGCGTTTCAATGCCTCCACATCGATCCATGCCGACCTCTTGGGGTCGCCATCTTCCAGCGTATTCACGCGATAGGGCAAATCGAAGGTAATGGACCCTGCCGCCTGGAAGCCGAACCGCTTGTTAAGGCTCACGATGTATTGGATTTTTCCGTTATGCCGCTTGGCCCAATAGCGTTCGGCGAGGGTGGCGAGTTCCGGCCCGTTCAGCTCCTGGTTGGCAACGCCGTGCAGCGTCAGCGGGGCAACCTCGCGCACAATGACGAACGATACAATGAACAGGCAGGCCAGAGCGGCGTAAACCCGGGCAAGACGGCGTATGTTTGGCTGTGTGCCGGCATGAGCCGCGGCGTGGCCCCAAAAGGCTGCGAAGCCGACATTGAAGGGCGTTTGCCACAGGAAATGCGGTTTAACCTCGAAAAACGCCGCGAATACAACGATGGCGACAGGTGCCACCGCTGCAACGTTCAGGAACTGCTCGAACCTTGTCGCCGTCCGCCAGTCCCGCAATTGGCGCCACGCCTTGGCGAGTGCAGGCAGTCCGGCGGCGGCGGCGGCCAGCCCGGCCATGCAAATCTGGGACAAGGCACAATTGAGCGCGAATTCGGCAGCCCACCCGAGCCGCTGCCCGAAGGACGCGGGCGAGGAATGTACCGCGAATTGCAGCGGTGTTGCGCCTTTTGCCAGAGTGTCTGCTATATGGGGTGCGATGATAGCTGTGCACAGAAGAACCGCAAGCCAAGGGCCTGGCTTCACGATTTGCCTGCGCCACTCCGGTACGAGGAAGAAGAGCGCCACGAGCGGCAGCATGACGTGCAGCAGGGCGTATTTGGCCCAAAGTCCAAAGCCCACAACCGCGCCCAGGAGAAGCCAGTCGCCCAGAACTCCCCCGGGAGAACGCGCGCCAGGAGGCGGCAAGCGATAGCGCCCAGAAGAACATTACGGTAATGTTGTGATTGAGGTTCAGCGGAATATATGTCGCGAAGGGCGAAGCCAGTCCCGCCAGGAATGCCACGATGCCCGCCATCGGTTTATCGTGGCGCGCCAGAAATAGCGCCAGCACAGCGAAGGCGCCGCTCGCGAGCACCCAGCCGAAGCTAAAGAGCGTCACGTAGCGGAATGGGCCGGTTTCCCACGCCAGGCCGGAGAGCCAGGAGGACAGGGGAGGATGGCGCAGATAGGAAAGCTGCCAGCTTGGGCCATCGACGATGCCTTCCGTAACATCGCGCCGGATCGAGCCATCGAAGAGGAGCGGCAGGATAACCCAGATCAGGCCCTGCAAAACGAATAGCGAGAAGACGATAAGACGAACACGGGCAGGCGTTAATTCTGCCGGGCCTGGCAGAAACTTGCGCATTCGTCATTGAAACCTCGCTTGAATGTTCCCCTAACGCGGCAATTGCGAACCGCATCGGGGCCTGGACTAGCTGCAACACAACTTGGGTGTCAAGCACCCAATATCCTTACGCTCCGCGCAAGACGCCTGAGCCCGCGCATTGGATGGATGGCGCCTCTTCCGTTACGGAAAGTTGTTGCGTTTCAATCCCCTGAGCGAAGCGGCGGGCGCGACTGCGCTTGTCCGCCAGCAAACCTGGCGCACGGCTTTACACGGCCCGGCTTGTGCGGGTTTTGGAAGCGGGCGTTCGCCGGTCCCCGCGGGGCCGCGGCATACTTTCATGGCACGGGGCGCTGTAAGCCGCGTGGGAACTTCAGCGTGCCGGACCGGTAATGGAAATTGGCCCTTTCAACCAGCATCGCGGCGGCATAATCACCCCATGTAAAGGACAGCGGCTTGCCCTCGCCGCTGTCGAGGCTCGCCCCTTGCTTTGGATCGAGGTTTACGCGGATGCGGGACGCGGTCAGCCCGACGTGAAGCTTGCCGGCAGCTCGATGTTGCCATGCCTGTGCGCCTTGGCGAAGCGGGCATCGCCGGCAGTGATGAGCATGGCGCCGCCGCAATTCCGATGCGGCGCGGCGAAGAGCAGGTCAGCAGGAGCATTTCCGCCCGCCGGTCCGTGCCCGAGGCTTGGCCCTGTGTGCCCTCCAGCGGTTTCCACCGTCTCGGCAATTAGGGTAAGTTGCGGCATTCGGACGCAGTCTTGTGTTGAGTTCCTGTTCATTTTCTGCCTAAAAAATTGGGCTGGGCATTCAACCCCGGCGACGAATGGGTAGGAGACGAGCATGAAAACTCTTGTAAAGACGGCGCTGTTGGGCGCGGCCCTTGTCTGGTCCGCGAACGCATATGCTGCGGGCGATGCCGCCAAAGGGGAGGCTATATTCAAAAGCAAATGCAAGATTTGCCACGCAGTTGGCCCCACGGCCAAGGCCGGTGTCGGCCCCGTCCAAAACAACCTCATCGGCGCGAAAGCCGGCGAGCGTCCTGGCTTCAACTACTCGCCTGCCATGAAAGAGGCCGGCGAGAAGGGGCTCGTTTGGACCGAGGAGAATATCGGAAAGTTCATTGAGAACCCCAAGGCTGTCGTGGCCGGTACCAAGATGGCCTTCCCCGGTTTGAAGGCTGCCCAGGACCGCGAGGACGTTATCGCCTATTTGAAGACCCAGACCGGTCAGTAAGCCGGACAGCGTTTTTTTCCGGTATAACTCCTGCGAACCCTGCCCCTGCGGCAGGGTTCGTGCGCTTTAGGGGCTGCGCCAGCTCCACGATTGCTGCTAGCCTTCATGCGGGCTGCCACAGTTCTGCCCATAGAAGCGCGTTTCTTCCGCACAATCCGCCAGGCTATCGGATTGCAGAAAGAGGGGGTCATGCCTTTCCGGTTCATCGCCACGGTTACAGCCATCATCGCCGCGGGCGTCCTTTCCGCCTGCAGCTCGGGCGGCAGGCCCGCAAGCTCGCTCGCGGCTGGCGAGCCGGGAAGCGACGGGGCTCCGGTAGCGCTGGCGCCGCAAAGGGGCGCCGGTCAGACGATCGCCATGGCTACCGACCAGGACGCGCTGAACAAGGCCATCGAGCGGCTTCGCATCACCAAGAAGAAGAAGGAAGGCGGCCCCTTCGACCAGGCGGGCGCGGATTTGAACAGCGACGGCCGTGCCAAGGCGCTTGTGCTCTTCACAGGGCAGGACTGGTGCTCGCCGCAGGGCTGCACGCTTGTGGTCTTCCAGCCGGTCGAGGTCGGCTATAGGCCCATTTCGCAAACCGTCGGCGTCAAGGCGCCCATCGCCGCGGGGTCTGGCTCGAACGCGGGCTGGCGCGACCTGATCGTGAAGACGGGCACCAGCAAGATCGTCCGGCTGCAATTTACCGGTGGAGGCTATCCGGTGAACGCCGCGGGCCAGCCCGACGCCAGCGCGGATGTTGCGCAATCGGAGGTTTTGATCCAACCTCAACCGGCTAATCAGGCAGCGGCGGCGCTTCCTGCGTCTGGCGGGGGCCAGGCTCCACAATAGGGGGGGTGCCGCGCGGCCTCGAAGGACGAAGACCATGGACCTCGACGATTTCGAACCACGCAAAATGCCCGCGAAGCCGAAAGACCTCTCGGTTTTCTCAATCGAGGATTTGCGCGCCTACGCCGATCTTTTGCGGGCGGAAATCGCGCGCGCCGAGGACATGATCGCGAAGAAAAGCGCACAGCTCAACGCCGCAGCCTCGATTTTCAAAAAGTAAGATCTTGCTGGTGAGCCCTCGAACAAGGGGCAGCGGTGACTACCGGGGAAGCGTCTAACTCGTCTTCGACAAAGTCACCGTGCCGAAAGTCATGAATACGAACGGGCCACCGGCTGGACCGCGATAAGCCCCCTGCGCACCGTTCAAGCAGCAAGCCAGCGCGGTGAATTGCCAGCAATCGTTTTCGTCGCAGACAAGCTTCCTTTGCGTCAATTCCTCGACCTGTTGCTGTTGCCCATAGCGGCGCACAGTTTGGGCGTGCTTACGCAGCGGTTCTCCAAACCCGGGATGGTCCCACGCCCACAGCCACGTACTGTCATGCGGATTGTATGTGCCGATGATTTGCACAGGCGCCGTGGCTTGAATGTTACTGGCAGTGAAAGTGATTGTCCCCGCGTCCTCATCGACTGCCCAGTCTGCTTCGTCGATGTGGAACAAGCTCACTGCGGTGGCGGTCCTCAATCTTAGCTCGTTTGCGGCGCGCTCCATAAGAGTGCCGTAGTCGAGGGCGGCAGCGCCGTTCGAAGGATCGGCTGGCGTAACGCTACTCTCCCGTTGCATGGTCTACTCCCGTCAAAAGCGTAAGGGGCTCAACCGCTTTATAGTCAGCGGGGCGTACTAGCAAGCTATTGAATTCCGAACAGCTTATCCGAGGCAAGTTCGCTTTCGACCTCGCTGCTAATGGGGTACGAACCTGCCTCAGGCTGTACTGGGCAGCTTTTAAGTAAGAGAGCGAAAGCGCCCGATTTGTGACGATGGGTCACAGCTCTAAGCATCCGGCCGACGATCAATCACGGCCGGAAGAGGGCTCACTTCAGGATAGGGTAATCGGTACGCGCGATTCGCCGGTCGCGGAGTGCTACGCGGCGGGGAATTCGAGCTTGATGCGTTCGATCTGCGGCGAGATGGGCGAGGCGCCGTCGGCCAGCGCGCTGTAACCTTCGCTGAGCAGCGGGTCGAGCCGCAGGACGCGGCCGTAAAGCCTGTGGCTCTCGCTTATCAGCCTCCTGAACGGCTCAGGCAGTTCGTCGAAGGAGTTGGAGTGCACGCTGCTTTGCGCGGCGAGCGTAACTTTGTGCCTGTGCGTATGCGCTTCCGAGGCCGTGATCTCGCCCATGGCGATGGCGCGGCGGACCAGGAGCCAGGAGGCAAGCTGGGTGAGGCGGGTCGTCAGCTTGATGCTTTCGGAGGTGTAGGCGATGCTGGCCTGAGGTGTGAGGCGCTTCGATTCGAGCCTGCCCGCGCGGTCGAGATATTCGGCTGTCTCCTCCACGAGGTCCATGCCTTCGCGGTAAAGTTCCGCGAAATACTGGGACGCGATGTATTTGTCGCGGAAGGAAAGAAGAGCGCCCGCCTTGCGTTCTTCAACCGCATCGAAGCCTGTCATTGGTCCGCCTCACGCACTACATACCGGTACAACCGGGACCTGCGCCGTACATCGCACACCCCGTACCCCATCACAGCCACCGCCTTTCAAAATGGTAAAGACGGCAGCGCTGCAACGAGAGCTTACCGTAAATTAACGTCACATCAAGAACACGCTTCAAAAACTTTGAAATTAGGGTTGCCTGTGGCATCCCGGTTCGCGTTCCATCATCGTAAGGTAGCAAGCACCGCTTAACTTGCGGTAAAAGGGCCGCCGTTGCAGGAGCGCCGTGTAACCGGTGGAGAAACCATGAAAACGATTGTCATCCGTGAACCCGGCGGCCCCGATGTCCTCACGATAGCGGAGGTGCCGGTGCCGGAGCCCCGGCGTGGCGAGCTGCTCATTAAGGTTGCGGCGGCGGGAGTCAACCGGCCCGACGTTTTGCAGCGCAAGGGGCATTATCCGCCGCCGGCCTGGCACTTCGAACATTCCGGGCCTTGAGGTGGCGGGAGAGGTTGTGCGGCTTGGCGAGGGCGTCACGCGCTGGCAGCCGGGCGGCAAGGTGACGGCGCTCACGGCCGGCGGCGGCTATGCCGAGTACGCACTGGCGCAGGAAGGCTCGTGCATGCGCATCCCCCAGGGGCTTGGCATGGCGGAGGCGGCGTGCCTCCCCGAAACCTTCATGACGGTGTGGCACAACGTCTTCGAGCGCGGCGGGCTCAAGCCTGGCGAGATTTTTCTCGTCCACGGCGGCTCAAGCGGCATCGGTACAGCGGCGATCCAGCTCGCGGCGCGTTTCGGCGCGCGCGTGTTCGCGACCGCCGGCACCGACGAGAAATGCGCCTATTGCGAGAGGCTGGGCGCCGAGCGGGCCGTAAACTACAAGACCCACCCCTCGTTTGCGGCTGAAATCAAGGCGGCGGCCGGGCGCGGCGTGGACGTGGTCCTCGATATGGTGGGTGGCGATTATGTGAAGGAGAACATCGCTTGTGCGGCAGAGGAGGGCCGGATCGTTCAGATTGCCTTCCTGAACGGCTCGCGGGTTCAGCTCGACCTCATGCCGCTGATGCTGAAGCGCCTGACGCTCACCGGATCGACCTTGCGTCCGAGGCCGCCCGAGTTCAAAGCGCATCTGGCCGGCGAGCTTGAGCGGAAGGTCTGGCCGCTCCTTGAAAGCGGGGCGGTGAAGGTGGTTGTCAGCAAGTCGTTCCCGCTCGCCGAGGCGGCAGCCGCGCACCGCGAGATGGAAGCGGGCGCGCATATGGGGAAAATCGTGCTGCTGGTCGAATAGCGTGCAACCCCGTTCAAGGCACCGCCTGCCGCAGCTCGAAATAGACTTTCTATGGCCGGTTTCCTGACAAAAAGAACGGCGATATCTGGATCGGCTAAATTCAAGTGCGGGGCCGCGCTATGTTCCGGGTTCTATTAATTCTGTTCGTTCTGGCACCTTCCGCGCTCATGGGGCAGGAGCAGGCGCGCCTGCCGCTATTTCTGGAGAGCGCGTACGGGCAGGTGGGCAAGACCGTCAAATACGATGCCGCCTATGAGCGCATCGCCTTTCCGGGCGGCGACGTGCCGTTTGAGCGCGGCGTCTGCACCGATGTGGTGGTGCGTGCCTATCGCGGCATCGGGGTGGATTTGCAGCTTCTGGTCAACCAGGACATGCGCAGGGCCTTCGGCGTGTACCCCAAGCTTTGGGGGCTTTCGCGGCCCGATTCCAACATCGACCACCGCCGCGTCCAGAACCTTGAAGTGTTCTTCAAGCGGCACGGCAAGGAGTTGCCGGTTTCGAAGGAGGCGGGAGACTACAAGCCGGGAGACATCGTGACTTGGCGGCTGCCCGATGGCCGGCCGCATATCGGGCTCGTCTCGGACCGGCAGAGCGGGGGGATGCCGCTCATCGTGCACAATATCGGCGCTGGCGCCGAGGTCGAGGATACGCTGTTCGAGTTCAAGATCGCCGGCCATTACCGCTACGGCCTCGATAAGAACCAGAAGTAGAGATGAGTTGGAGCAGCGCTGCCTGGGCGGCAGCCTGGATTGTTGCGCGGCGTTTCCGGGAACATCTCGAAGACCACGCTGCCTGGGCCGGGGCCGTCAATCCGGCCAGCGGCAAACGAACCTCTGGAGACCTCGGCGATCACGCCCATTCTTCACGGCGCCTCCGGCTCCGCAGATCGGACAGAGGCGAAGTTCGCCGAGCGCCACCGCCTTCTCGCCAGGCAGCGTCGCGACGGCTTGTCCGGCGTTCGCTTCGCGGGCCCCCAATTCGATGCGGACCCGTTGCCCGGCGCTCATTTCCCGCCGCACCGCTTGCTCGATTTGGTCGAACTGCCCCGCGTCCATCCCGTTTCTCCGATTGGACGCCTATTCTACCAGAGCGAGAACGTAACAGGTACAACGTATTTCCAGATTCCCGCGGATTCCCTCGGTTTTCTGTCTCATCAACACAGAGGGTGAATTGAGCCAAGGAAATTGAAGAAGCAGCCTTCGGAAAGGAAAATCTCTTATGCCACCGTGGGCATATTTTGAAAAGCGGTGAGAAAGGCTACCCTCACTTCCAAACAAATGGGCGATACGGGCATGAGAAGCAAGACTGCGAGCGTGTTGCGGTCAAGCGCTGGTTTGAAAAACACGCCAATCGTATCAAATCTCTGCGCCCCGTTTATCTTGGAGACGGCCTGTTCGCCTGCGATCCCGTGGCGCGGATGGTTACGGAAAACGGTGACGATTTCATTTTACCTGCAAAGAAGCGTCGCACAAGGCATTGATGGACTTCATCGACGGCGCGGCGTGCGAGGTGCGCGAGGACAAGGTCCGCAAGGGCCGCGTGACTGAAACATTCCGCTATAAGTGGATTGAGGATGTGCCTTTTTAAGCGGCGCGCTACCGCACGGCGCTACTTGAGCGCACGCGCGACGGGAAAGATGCGATCAAGGTCAACTGGATCGGCTTTCAAATCATCGATGCGAAAGGGTCCGTCAAATACACGATGTCATGGGTTACGAGCCTGCCCGTTACATCAGACACCGTTGCCGAAATCGCCGCCTGCGGCCGGGCGCGCTGGAAGATCGAAAACGAAAGCTTCAACGTGATGAAAAATCACGGCTACGAACTGGAGCGCAATTTCGGACACGGCAAAAAGTTTCTGGCGATGACCTTGGCCGCATTCAATCTGCCGGCCTTCGCGTGGCACTCAATCCTCGACTGCCTCGACCCGCCATGGCAAGCCGCCAGAGAAGCCGCCACCAAACGGACGCGGTTCTTCTCCACCATCGTTTCCCTCACCGCCTTCGTTGTTTTCCCTTCCTGGCCTGTTTTCCTAACCTCCCTCGCCACCTTCGAAATCCCACCAAACCTTCTTCAAAACCAAAAATAGGCCGTTCACCCCAGGAAAATGCTAGTTTTAGAATTGCTGATGCACATCGAAACGCGCTCCGGTTATCATCGTGGCTCGCATATGTGGAAGGCCGAAAAGAGGAGCAGCTGCCGCTCCACCCGGCGCAAATACCCTATCGGGAGGAAGTTTCGCCTCTCCTTCTTTCCTCTCTCCGATTTTGGAAGACTGAGGCGAAGATCGAGCCGAAAATCAGGAATGCCGTGACGATCAGCGCCCATGACGTGGGCATATCGGGCAGCGGGAGGTAGTTGTAAGCCATCTTGCAGCCGATGAAGACGAGAACCAGCGCGAGCCCGAACTTGAGATAGCGGAACCTGTCGATCATGCCGGCTAGGGCGAAGTACAGGGCGCGAAGGCCAAGGATAGCAAAAATATTCGATGTAAAAACGATAAATGGGTCTTGTGTGATTGCGAAGACAGCTGGGATTGAATCCAGGGCGAATATAATGTCCGTGATATTCAAAACCACAAGCACGACCAAAAGCGGTGTGGCCAAGGTACGGTTATGTTGGTCTTTCGTGAAGAACTTCGCGCCATCGTATTTGTGCGTCACAGGAAGGATTTTGCGGACAAGCCTGATGGTGCGGCTATTTTCCAGGTCCACCGTTTCCTCGCCAGTGGCCATGGTCTTGATGCCGGTGTAAATAAGGAACAGTCCCATCACAAGCATCGCCCAGTCGAAAATTTCGATAAGTGCAAGGCCGGCAAGGATAAAAATGCCGCGGAGGATCAGGGCGGCGATGATACCCCACAATAGCACCCTCATCTGGTGCTTGGACGGCACCTGGAAATAGGAAAATATCACGACAAATACCATGATATTATCCATGCTGAGGGCTTTTTCGATGAAGTAGCCCGTCAGGAACTGGATCGCGGGTTCTGGGCCGAATGCAAAATAGACCCAAGCGTTGAAGCAAAGCGCAAGAGCGATGTAAGCGGCGGCCATCCAGAGGGCTTCGCGGACGGGGATCACTGCGGGCTTGCGATGGAACACGCCCAAATCAAGTGCAAGAACGCCTAAAATGAATGCGTTGAAAGCAACCCAGGGCCATAAAGAGTGCACCGTAAAACCCATTGGAATGTCCGCTCTCTTTCACAAAAACTTGCCTGATGTGCCCGCTGGACACAACAGCCCAACCTAACGCCGCCCGCAAGCGCTTATAAGGTCCTGCTCATAGCTGGGAAACAACTCAGACGCCGATTTAGGCATAATGCGGGCGCCCGCCAGGCTAATTCGGGGCGGGGCCGAAAATAAGCACCGCGTTTAACCCTCCAAATGCGAATGAATTTGACATGGCGTAGCCGATTTCGCGGTTCCGTCCCTCGTTCGGCGTATAATCCAGATCGCACTCGGCACCCGGCTCGTCGAAGCCGATGGTCGCAGGCACGAAGCCTTCCCGCATCGCCTGGATGCAGGCCACGGCTTCTATTCCGCCGCCGGCTCCCAGGCAGTGGCCATGCATCGACTTGGTCGATGAGACCGGCAGCCGGTTAGCATGCTCGCCGAACACGGCCTTGATCGCGCGTGTCTCGTTGATGTCGTTGGCTGTTGTCGCTGTGCCGTGCGCATTCAGATAATCGATGTTGCTGGGGGAAAGCCCCGCATCGGCGAGCGCGATCTGCATCGCCCGTGTCGGGCCTTCCACGTCGGGGTTCACCATGTCCGACGCATCCGAGGTCATGCCGAAGCCACACAACTCGGCAAGCACCGTCGCACCGCGCGCCCGCGCATGCTCCAGGTCTTCGAGCACCAGGATACCGGCGCCCTCGCCAAGCACGGTGCCGTTGCGCCGCTTCGAGAACGGGAAGCAGCCTTCCGGCGAGAGCACGCGCATGGCTTGCCAAGCCCGCATCGCACCGTAAGTGATCCCGGCCTCGCCCGCGCCCGCGACCGCTACATCCACCGCGCCGCCCCGGATGAGCTGGTAGGCGAGGCCGATGGCGTGAGCCGCCGTGGAGCAGGCGCTGACGGTGCCGAAAACAGGCCCTTTGATGCCGTAGTCGATGCTCACATGGGCCGCCGCCGAGCTTCCGATGGTGCGCAACAAGGTGAGCGGATGAACGGCTTTCTTCCTGTGGACAAAGATGTCTTCATAGGCCTTGTCCATTGTGGCAAGGCCGCCCGCGCCCGAGCCGATGATCGAGGCCGCGCGCTCGCCGTTCTTGAGGGGAACCTCCAGACCCGATTGCCGGATCGCCTCGCCGGCGGCGGCCGCTGCGTATTGCGAATAGCGGTCGGCCAGAGAAACGGCTTTGGATTTGCAATGGACCTTCGGATCGAAATCGCGGACCTCGCCACCGATGGTGATATACAGGTCCTGTAGCGGGAAGCCTTGGATCGGCCCTACGCCGCATTCGCCCCGCTTGATCGCCGCCCAGAATTTTTCCTTGCCAGTACCGATGGGCGAAACCACACCCATGCCGGTAATGGCGACGCGGCGCCCCTTACCGTTTTGTGCCATATCGTGTCCTAAGGCGGCGCTTCTAGGCCGGGTTGGATGCTTTTGAGCCAGCAAGGACGGCCTTCACCCGCTCCACGACCGAGCCGACCGTGGCGAAATCCTGAACTTCCTCGTTGGCGTTATAAGGAATCTGAATGCCGAAGGTATCCTCGATATCGAAAACGATCACGGCGAGGTCCAAAGATTCGATCTCAAGGTCCGTAAGCTTCGTGTCGAGCGTGACTTCCTTGCTTTGGTCACGCATGTTCTTACGCAATATGACAATGATTTTTTCTGCTATATCGTCCATTGCAGGCTCCCTGCGCCGGTCCGGGCGCGCAAGCTGAAATCTTGTGCGCCACCCGAGCGGATCTCGAGCGGGCACGTGGCGAACGGGATAGCGGCAAACTTAACTCAAGTCCAGCGAAGACGCTGCCGGGGGAAGTTCGCCCGCGTTTCACGGTAAATACCCAGGGGATTGCACTAAATCCCCAGCTTGCTGCCGGCCTTTCGTAGCGTCCGGAAGTGCGCATAAACGCCTTCCAGCGTAGAATGGACGGCTGTATAGTGGCGAGCAACAGCGGGGAACCCCAATAACATAAGGGTGTGGTGCGATGGATAGCCATCTTGAGGCCCAGCATGACGGCAAAGCGGCGGTGAACGGGGCGGCGGCACCCTATCTGTGGTTGAAGTCCTATCCGGCAAATGTGGACTGGTTCCAGCAATTCACACCCACGCCGCTGCCGGCCCTGCTCGACAGCGCGGCAGCCCGCTTTGGCGGCAGGCCCGCGACGAACTTTTTCGGCCAGACGATGACCTATGCGGAGCTGGCGCAACAAGTGGACTGCGCAGCGAAAGGCCTGCAGAAGCTTGGCGTTAGCAAGGGAACGCGCGTCGGGCTGCTGTTCCCGAACTGCCCCGCCTTCGTCATCTATTACTACGCGATCCTGAAGGCCGGCGGCACGGTCGTGAATTTCAATCCGCTCTATTCGGTGCCGGAGCTGACCCATCAGGCGAAGGACGCCGAATCGGAGATCATGGTCACGCTCGATCTCAAGGCCACCTTTCCCAAGGCCAGGGCGCTTCTGGATGCAGGCGTCTTGAAGCATATCGTGGTGGTTCCCTTCGCTTCCATGCTGCCGGGTGTGAAGAGCGTGCTTTTCCGCCTTTTCAAGCGGAGCGAGGTGGCCGGCTGGCATGCGGGTTCAGGCATCGTCTCCTCGCAAAATTTGCAAGACAATGACGGCCGCTTCACCGCTCCCGCCATCGAAACCGGCGACATCGCGGTCCTCCAGTATACGGGCGGCACCACCGGCACGCCGAAAGGAGCGATGCTCACGCATGCCAACCTTTCGATCAATGTGCAGCAAAGCCATGCCTGGTTTGGCGATATGGCGGTTCCCGGCCAGGAACGCTTTTTTTGCTGCATACCCTTCTTCCATGTCCTCGCCATGACCGGGCTGATGAATTTCGCCATCGGCATTGGCGGGCAGATGATCATGGTGCCGCGCTTCGAACTCAAGCAAGCCTTGAAGCTGTTCGACGAAACGAGGCCCACCATCATGGCTGGCGTGCCAACCCTGTTCAACGCGCTCGCCAAGGCGCCGGACATCAAGAACCACGACCTGTCGCACTTCAAATTCTGCATATCGGGCGGCGCCCCCCTCCCGCTTGAGGTGAAGCGCGAGTTCGAGCGGGTCTCTGGCTGCGCGCTGGTCGAGGGGTACGGGCTCTCCGAGACCTCGCCGGTGACGCACATCAACCCCGTGGGCGGCCCCATCAAGGAGGGCTCCATCGGCTTGCCCGTGCCCGGCACGATCATTTCGCTGCGCGATCTTGGGGACCCGGCCAAGGAAGTTCCGCAGGGCGAGAAAGGTGAGATTTGCATCGCGGGTCCGCAGGTGATGAAGGGATATTGGAAAAAGCCTGAAGAAACGGCGGCCACCTTCGTGGGCGAGTTTTTCCGCACGGGCGACGTCGCGTATATGGACAGTGAAGGCTTTGCCTTCATCGTCGACCGCATCAAGGACCTCATTCTCTGCTCGGGCTTCAACGTCTATCCGCGCCGCATAGAGGAGGCGATTTACGAGCACCCGGCCGTTGAGGAGGTGACGGTGATCGGCGTTCCCGACCCCTATCGCGGCGAGGCGCCGAAGGCGTTCGTGAAGCTCAGGGCGGGCCATCAAGCCACGGCCGAGGAGATCCTGGAGTTCCTTGCGCCGCGCACTCGAAGATCGAAATGCCCGCCAATGTCGAATTCCGCGAGGAACTGCCCAAGACGCTGATCGGCAAGCTCTCGAAGAAGGAGCTGAAGGCCGAGACGCAAACCGGGCAGGGGTAGCGCAACACATCGCGAGGACACAGGCGAGGGCAGCGAACGTTACCAGCTGCCCGTCAAAATTACTTAGAAAGATCGCAAAAATCATGGCTGTGCCGCCGTTTTCATTTCGGTGCAATTCTAGACGAATGCGCCTTGTGAATACGTTAATGCAGATAACTATCTGATTATGCGGCAGGAAATATATTCGTAGACGGAGTGTATGGTCGCGTGTGGCAGCGAGGTGCGACAACCGTAGGTCGCGCTTTATGGTTAACTCGCGCAATAATCTATGATTAACGGGATCTTTGAACCCTAGAAATCGGCCTAAATCGCGAAAAAATTCGCAAAAATGCACGTGTGGAACGCTGAAGCGGGCGCCGTTAACCATGCCGCTGTTAACCATGGGGGGCGTTACGAAGCGGAGCCGGCCCCATGGGAGGGACCGAGACGCAGAGATGGCGCCTTCGCGGGAAGGACCCTGCGGCGTTCTCTCAAGTGCGTGCCTTCCCCGGCCCCCCGCGCGACGGAAGCCGGACAGGAAGCGCTCCGCCCGCCGAAAAAAGTACGCTTCCGGTGGAGCCGGTTGTATAAAATATGATATAGAGTTCAGCACTACGCACAGTTTGTAGGGAGTGATGGCGATGCGTTTGCGGGTAGTGTTGGTTGTGGCGATTGCTTTGGCCAGCAGCTTCCTTCAAGCGCAGCGAGCAACGGCAACCGCCGCAAATGGCAGGTCCGGCGCGGGCATAGCCATCCAGCCCAACATCGGCACGCCGCACAAGCCCGAAGCCGCGCTTTTCTCCCCGGATAAGCGTGTGCTTGCCACCTCGGACAGCAAGCGCATCGAGATTTGGGACATCCAAACGGGCAGGCTGCTTCGGACGCTCGAACATTTCGCTTACAATACAGCCATCGCCTTCGCCCCGGATGGGCGCGCAATCTATGCCGGATACAAAGACGGCTCCATCAGGGTTTGGGACCCCGAGACCGGAGCCCTGACAGCAACAATGGTGGCCGTAGCGCCTTCAGATGAAGTCACATGGGGCGTTTCGGCCATCGCGATCGATCCGAAGCGCCAAATTCTGTTCGCCGGGGGAGAGGACGGCACCATTGCCGGCTTCGAGCTGCCGGAGGGACGAAAGCTGTTCTCGTTCAATTTCGGCAAGCAGGGGGAGCAAAATTGCGGAATTGCTTCGCTCGGCCTTTCCGGAGACGGCTCACGGCTCGTTGGCGTTTCCGGACCTTGCGGGGCCAAATGGTTCTCGCTCGCACCTTTAAAGACCGTCCGCACGTTCAAATTGCCCGCCGCGAACGTTTCCTATGTCAGCTATCTTGGCGACGATCTGGTCCTCGCGCGGAATTCTGAGAACGGATGCAGCGCCGAAGCCTGGATTTTGGCTCCGTCCCACAGGGCCGCGGCCTCTACCCCGGTTGTTTCGCCCGCGGCCTGTCCCAAGGAGGCAAGCGAAGGAGGCGTGCTCGAACTATCGGCCCATGCGGCTGGCGGCACCCTCTTCGCGGGGCGCTCGGGCGTGGCGGGCCTCGACGCCTGGGACTTGAAAACGCGCACGCTGAAGCAGCGATTACCTTGGCCAGAGAAGGCGGCTGCCAGCGTCATCGCCATTTCGCAGGACATGGAGCTTGTAGCGGTCAGCGATGGCGACGCCATCGAAATCCGTGACGTGAAGACCGGAGCCAGCGTCCGCCAGCTGAGCAGCCAAGGCCTCGCCGCCTCCACTGTTTTCCTGAGCGCGGACGGCAACACGCTCGCTCTCATGCGAACCGGGGCAGGGGGCAAGCAGTTCGCAACCTTGGGCGTGGGGGCTGCGACACCTGCCTTTATGAGCTACGAGGCTGGGGAGGACGTATATTTCTTCGGCTTGTCGGCTGCCGGCGGCAAGGCGGTTGCCTTGGAGAAGAAAGGCGATAATGCGCAGGCGCTCCGCATCTTCGATGCGAGCAGCGGGCGCGAGACATTGAAAGTCCCGCTTACTGAGGACGATGCGATCTGGGCGGCCAAGATTTCCCCCGATGGAAGCAAAGTTGTTTTGATTGGGGAAAAGGCCCGCCTCGTCGACGCCGCCACCGGAGCCGTACTCCAGCAGTTCGGCCGGCCGCTGCGGACGGCGGCCTTCTCGCAGGATGGCACCTATCTGGCCATCTCCGGCTCCGAGGTGTGGGACATGGCCAGCCTGCAACTCGTAAAGAGCGTGCCCGAAGGCGATAGCCCTTGCACGAGCCTGCTCCTCGCGGCCGAAGGAAAGCTCCTGGTCTGCGGCAGCAGGGACGAAGGCATATACATCCGGGACGTAGAGACGGGCAAAACGGTTCGGTCTTTCTCGCGCGAATTCGTCGCGGGCCATGTCAGCACTGCAAGCCTGGCGCTGTCCGCGGACGGAAAGCTCATCGCCGCGGGGCCTGGGCAGCGCGCATTCTCAAGCGGCGATGTGGGCCGGGAAACGGGCATCCATGTTTGGGACGCGGCCAGCGGCAAGCTGCGTTTCATTCTGCGGGGGCACGAGGATAACGTCTACGCCTTGGCATTCACCCCCGATGGCCGCTGGCTCATGTCCGGCAGCCTGGACGGCACCATCCGCTATTGGGACGCAAGCACGGGTGCCGGCGTGGCTACCTTCGCAAGCGCGAAGGACAGCCGCTGGGCTATGATCTCAAACAAGGGCTTCTTCGCCGCCTCCGCCAATGCTGCCGGTCTCCTTTCGGTTGTCCGCGGCTATCGGGCGATTGGCATCGGCCAGCTCTGGCAGTCGCTGTACAGCCCGGATCTGCTGCGCGAGGCGCTTGCCGGCGACCCCAATGGCGAGGTCCGGCAGGCCTCCGCGGTTCTGGACCTCGGCAAGGTCATAGACAGCGGGCCGGCTCCCGCGGTTGAAATCGTCTCGCCGGCCTCCGGCACCAAATCCGGCACCGATCTGGTGACTGTCGCCGCCCGCATCGAGGATCGCGGCAAGGGCATTGGCCGCGTCGAGTGGCGCGTTAACGGCATCACGGTTAGTGTGACCGGCGCGCCAGCGGGTACTGGGCCGGACCATGAGGTGCAGCGGGAGCTGGCACTCGATCCCGGCGAGAATTCGATAGAGGTGGTGGCCTATAACGCCGGCAATCTCCTGGCATCGCCGCCAGGACAGGCAACGATCTCCTTCACCGGCTCCGCCGGCAGCGTGAAGCCGCAACTGCACATACTTGCCATCGGCATCGATGCTTATGAAGATAAGGGCTGGGCGCCTCCGGGATCGAAGATATTGTCGCGTTTTCCGCCGCTAAACGCCGCGGCCGCGGATGCGAAGGCTCTTGCCAAAGAGATGGGCAAGGCAGGTTCCAGGCTTTACAGTGCGGTGCACGTCAGGACGGTGCTTGACGCCGAGGCAACCGCCGCCAATCTGGACCGGATCGTGAACGAGATGTCTGCCGGGATCAGTGCGCGCGACACGTTCGTGCTGTTCGCGTCGGGGCATGGCTACTCGCACGAGGGCCGCTTCTACCTGATACCGCAAGATTATCAGGGCGGGATTGATCCCGAGGCGCTCAAGGCCCGCGCCATCGGCCAGGGCCACCTGCAAGATTGGATTGCCAACCGCATTGAGGCGAAGAAGGCGATCATTCTGCTCGACACTTGCGAAATCCGGCGCGCTCTTCAGCGGCTATAACCGCTCGCGGATGAACCTGCCCGCCACCGAGGCTGCCATCGGGCGGCTGCGTGAGGCCATAGGGAGGCCCGTGCTGACTGCTACGGCGGAAGAAGGCCGGGAGGCCATCGAAACCGCAAAGCCCGGCCACGGTGTCTTTACCTCCGCGCTTCTGCAAGCCTTGCACCAAGCCGATACCAACAACAATGGGCTGATCGAGGTTTCGGAACTTGCCGCCTACGTGCAGGATACGGTGCCGAAGCTCGCCGCGGGCGGCGAAGGGCGCCCGGCGATCCCCCAGGGGGCTGCTGGCGGCCCCCAGCCGGCCCGCTTCGGCACGGCGGGCAGCGATTTCGTGCTAGTGGAGCGGCTGCCTTAGGACAAGGACGTGCTCGCCGCTGCCCGATGGTGGCGGCGCTGAAGCGGTTCGCGATGATGGCGGGCTAGAAAGCGGCTTGGACGCAGGCGAGCAGTGCGTTGTGCAGGTCTTTTGCCGAGAACGGCTTTTGCAGCACGGGCCGGCTGGACCAGCGTTCATCGACGCCGTTGACCCCGTAGCCGCTGGCGAAAATGAACGGAACCTTCTGCTGGTCGAGAAACTCCGCAACGGGAGATACGCTTTCACCCGCGACGTTCACGTCCAGCACTGCGGCGTCCACTTGGAGGTTCCTCAAGGCGTGCAGGGTCTTGCCGACGCGGCGGCCCGAGAAAACGATATCGCAGCCGAAATCGGCCAGATATTCCTCGACCAGCATGGCCACAAGCGTCTCGTCCTCGACCACGAGAACTCGTAAACCCTGCAGCGGCTGAGCGATTGGAAAGGTTGACACAGCCAAGACCGACCTCCGGAAAATGAAAAGGGGCCAAATGCTTAATACGGCATTAGCCGGATTAACCGTGGTATTGCAAGCATTATAGCAACTCGCACGCGGTTCAGGCTGTCATAATCCTCGTATGTTTAACGGCATTCAATGGCTTGGCGCCGCTCTTAACGTAGCCCCCCCGCAAACCTTGCGCAGGGCTGCAAGGGCAGGTATGAAGACAGAGCCAGACAAGGAACGGTTATGGTTTTTCTTCGAATTTTGGGAAAGGCGCTGCTATTCCTCGCCTTCGCCGCGATGGCGTTCGACGGCGCGCGCAACTTGGCCACGCCCGGCCAAGGCCTGCTGCTTGCGTCGGTTTCCACGCATCTGAAGACCTATTTCCCCAGCAGCGCGGCAAACCTGGAGAGCTTCTTCCTCGCCGGCGGGCCAGCCTGGGTTTGGAACCTTGTTATAGCGCCCCTGCTTGGAATGCCGCTTTCCCTGCTCCTGGCAGTGCTCGGCACCGCTATCTTCCTGGCGGGATACCGGAAAACTCCGCGGGTGCTCTATAGCGATTAGGATCTGCCTGGTTTTGCGTGGCGCGGTGCATTTGCGGAAAGTGCTCCGCGATCCCAGCTAGCTAAGGCAGGAAAGTTTGGGACCGCGATGTGCTGTGGTAACGTGCGTAAATGAACACAAACGAGAGCGAACCAGGGGCCGGCACGGCCGGACAGGCCCCTTCCTCTGAGGAGCGTCTGCTTGAGCGCAAGGTCCGTGCGGCCAGCACGGCGCTACTGTTTGAGAAGCTCTGGCCACGCGTCTGGCTGCCTGTTGCGGTCGCCGGAGTTTTCTTCCTTCTATCCGTTTTCGAAGTCTGGCCGCTTTTGCCGCCGCGCGTCCACTTCGTCCTGCTCTGCGTATTCGGCGCAGGCTTCGTCCTGTCTTTCGTGCCGCTCCTGTTCTGGCGGAGTCCCACGCGCGAGGCATCGCTCGCCAGGCTTGAAAAAGCCTCCGCGCTTAAGCACCGGCCGCTTACGGCCTTCAACGACACGCTGTTGCAGGACAACCCTGCGCCGGAAACGCTGGCGCTTTGGCAAGTGCACCGGGCGCGCGCCGCGAAAACCCTCAAGCGGCTGAAAGCAGGCGCTCCGCACGCGCGCACCGACAAGTACGATCCTTTGGCGCTTCGGGTTGCGCTCGTGCTTTTGCTTGCAGCCGCCAGTAGCTGGGCATGGGGCGATATCGATGCCCGCCTGCGTGCCGCCTTCGCCGTGCCTGAAGCGTTGGCCGGCTCGGGGTTCCGCATCGACGCCTGGATCTCGCCTCCGCCCTATACCGGGAAGGAGCCGTTCATACTTCCGGATGCGGCATCCAAGGGCAACGAGCCCATCGCCGTGCCCGCTGGCTCGCAGCTCACCGTCAAAATCAACGGCTCCGATGCCGCCGGCTACAGCGTGGCGCTTCAGGACAACAAGAGCACCCGGCTTCTGGATCCGGCTACTCAGGCAGGTGGAACCTATGCGGAATTCACCCGGAAGATCGAGAAGTCCGCGACGCTGACCGTTCACCGCAGCTTCGGCGCGAGCCGGACCTGGGTGTTGAGCATCATTCCGGACCTGCCGCCCCATATTTCTTTCACGGGCCCGGTCGAGATGTCGCCGCGTGGCGTGATGCTGTTCAAGTATAAGGTGGAAGACGATTACGGTGTCTCCGCCGCGGAAGTACGCATCGAGCGCGTTCCTTCGAATGCTGCGGGCGCGAGGGGTGCCGCGCACGCCTTTCCCCAAATCGGCAAACCGCCTGTCTTCCCGCTCTCGCTGCCAAGGCCGCCCGTGAAATCCGCGGAGGCCAAGACCTATCGCGACCTCACCGCGCATCCTTGGGCGGGGCTTCCGGCGGTGGTCACCCTTGTGGCCAAGGACGAAGCCGGCAACGAGGGTTATAGCGCGGCGCGGGGCGTGATCCTGCCGGAGCGCAAGTTCACGAAGCCGCTTGCCAAGCAAATTGCCTCGCAGAGGCGCTCGCTGGTGGAGGAGCCAGCCGGCAGGTTCCGGATCGCGGGCAACCTCAATGCGCTGGCGGCCAAGGGCGCGGACGAAAACATTCCCTCCGAGATTTATTTGAACCTGCGCTCGGCTTATTGGCGGCTCAGGACCCGGCTTTCGTCCGAGGACATCGAAAGCGTGGCCGATCAGCTCTGGGACGCGGCTATCCGCATCGAGGATGGCAATCTTTCTGCCGCGGAGCGCGACTTGCGCGCGGTACAGGAAAGGCTGAAGGACGCCCTCGAACGGGGCGCATCCCCGGAGGAAATCCAAAAGCTCATGGCTGAGCTGCACCAGGCGCTGAACCGCTATCTGCAAGCGATGATGCAGCAGCAGAGAGCCGGCAAGAGCGGTCAGTCCGCCGTTTCACCGGATGCCAAGACCATTTCGCCGCAGGATTTGGAAAGACTCTTAAGCAGGATCGAGAACCTCGCCAAGACAGGCTCGCCGGAAGCGGCAGCACAAATGCTGAACGAGCTGCGCGACATACTGGAATCGGTGCAGGCGGGTGCGCAGGAGCGCAGCGCCCAGGAGGGGGATAACGCCGGGAAGCTCAAGCAGCTCGACCGGCTCACGGACATCATGCGCCAGCAGCAGCAGCTTCTCGACAAGACCTTCCGCGCCCAGCAAGGCGGCGATGGCGGGCAGAACGGCCCGCAGGGCCAGCAGCGGGAAGGCGGCGGCGGAGACAGCAAGGCCGCGACCGGCCTCAAGAAGCGTCAGGAGGAAGTGCGCAAGCAGCTTCAAGACCTGCTTTCAACCATGAAGCCCCAAGAAGGCGGCGACGCGGTCCGGCAAAAGCTCAACGACGCGGAAAAGGCCATGAGCGAGGCATCGGGCGCGCTCGATCAGAACGATCTGGGCGAGGCCGGCGACCAGGAAGGCCGTGCGCTTAAATCCATGCGGCAGGGCACCCGTTCCATGGCGGAGGAGATGGCGCGAGCCGCGGGCCACGGCAACGGGAACAGTCAGACCAACCGCGATCCGCTGGGGCGCAGGCAGCGGGACGGCTCGCTTCTCGACAATGGCAACAGCGTGAAAGTGCCGGACGAGATCACGGTGCAGCAGGCGCGCCGCATCCTCGACGAACTCCGCAAGCGGCTGGGCGAGCCTGCACGCCCCCCGGTCGAACTCGACTACCTGGAGCGGCTGGTAAAACCTTATTAGGGATTCCTAAAGCATAATCCTCGCGAAGGCGCCAACTATACTAAAAATTTACGGATTGGGCCCGATACTCGCGGCAGTAACTTCCGTTATGGGTAGAGGGCAGTATGAGAGTTTTCGCAGTTTTCGTGTTTCTGCTGCTGAGCGGCGCCGCCGTTCAGGCGCAGCCCCGCAATCCGCTCTATGGCGAGCCAACCGATTTTTACGGCACCTGGAACAACGTCGAGATCCAGCGCAACCTCGTTGTACGCATCGAGATTAAGCCCGATTCCGGCCGCCGCGTCCGCGTCACCGTCTTCGGCCTGCACAATGGCGAGCCATGCGTGTTCGGCGAGTACCGGGGCTATTTCTACATGTCCCGGTATGCCAAGGACCGTGAGCAGGATAATTCCGCGATCCTTGTTAAGGTCGACCGGGACTTCGTCCATGGCCACGTGCTGCTCCGCTTCAACGGACGCGGCGAGATCGTGAGCCACGGGCTCCTGACCTTTTCGGACCGTAGCCCCATTTACAACGTGGAGCGCTTTGGCGCCGCCCACCGCCACTACAGCGACGAAGGCTATCCCCGCCCTGGCGAAGGCTATCCCCGTCGCGGCGAAGGCTATCCGCAGCCTCCCTATCCCTACCGCGGTTACCCGAACTAAGCGCGGTCAGGAGCGCTCGCTTCCGGGCGGGGAAGCGAGTCGAAGGTTTCAAGACATCTATTCCAGGCGCGATCCCGCACTTACTCTGCGGGATCGCTGCCGTTTGGACTCCAGAAAGGCCGGCACAAGATTGCATCGCTAGTCTTAAGCTGCATCGGAAGGCGGACTGGAGACGTAGTGTGAATTTCGAGGAAGCCGTTCAGGTGCATGCTACCTGGAAAATAAAGCTGGCCACTTATGCCAAAAATCCTGACGGTAAGATTCAGGGTTCCGATATTGGCGCCGATCACCGCTGCGCGCTCGGTCAATGGCTGTACGGCGAAGGAAAAGAAAAATTCTCTTCCTTGCAGGAATATCGGACGTTGATGTCGGAGCACGCACGTTTCCATCGTGCTGCGGGCAAGATTGCCGATCGGGCAAACTCTGGACAGACGTTGCATGCGCAAGCGATGCTTGGCGGTAGCGGCGAATTCTCGGCGGCATCGCTGAATGTTGTGAAGGCGATCTGGAATATGAAGGCCAAGGTGGCATAGGCCAATTTCATTATATTGGCACAACTCGTTTTTGGAACGGAAAAGTGTTTTTCGGGTTGGAAAGGCTGCAAGTCCATGGCCGCCCGGTCCGGCTTTATCCAAATCGAGCGGACTCTGTTAGTAAGGCAACCGGCACCGCAAGGCTTATCGAATGCAAGACACCATGACAGCGGGCTCGAAAGCGGTTCTATCGTCCGATACGCTTCAGGTTCTGATCGCGGCGCTGGCACGGCGGGGTTACACGGTGCTAGGGCCGCGCGTGCATGATGGCGCTATCGTCTATGACGAAATCGCAGGCTCCAAGGACTTGCCTGCCGCTTCCGGGACCGCCAGGACGCCGGGCGCTACGGGCTGGAACCGCGGGAGGATGGTGCGTTCTTCGGCTACGCGGCTGGGCCGCAATCCTGGAAGCGCTTTCTGCTTCCACCTGTTCAAACGCTTTGGTCTGCGCAAAAGACGCAGGACGGTTTCACAATCTCACGTGAAGAGATACCCATCCCAAAGCTAGCTTTCCTCGGCGTGCGGGCTTGCGACCTCGATGCCATCGCGATTCAGGATCGCGTATTCTGCGAAGGGCCGTACCGCGACGAGGCCTATGCGGCACGGCGTGCAAACGTCTTCATCGTCGCGGTGAATTGCAGTCAGGCAGGGGGGACCTGCTTCTGCGCTTCCATGCAGTCCGGTCCCAAAGCCGATACCGGCTTCGATCTGAGCCTCACCGAGCTTTTGGACGGCACACAGCATCAGTTTCTTGCCGAGGTTGGCAGCGAGGCCGGTGGCGCCTTACTCTCGGAGTTGCCCCACGAACCCGCCACCAGTGCCCATCTCGCGGCGGCAGATGCGGTCATCGATAACACCGCGAAACAGATGGGCCGCCGCCTTGACACCGATGGCCTCAAGGAGCTGCTTCAGGCGAGCCTGAACCATCCCCGCTGGGAGGAGGTCGCACGCCGCTGCCTTGCCTGCGGTAATTGCACCATGGTTTGCCCCACCTGCTTCTGCACCACGGTGGAAGACCACAGCAGCCTCGACGGCTTCAGCGCTACACACGTGAAGAAGTGGGACTCCTGCTTCAGCCTGGACTTCTCGTATGTCCACGGCGGCGCGGTTCGCACCTCGGGCGCCGCACGCTACCGGCAATGGATGACCCACAAGCTCGCGAACTGGATCGATCAATTCGGCACCCCTGGCTGCGTTGGCTGCGGCCGGTGCATCACCTGGTGCCCCACAGGTATAGACATCACCGAAGAGGCCGCCGCCATCAGGGCAGGCCAAAGCGTGAAGGAGGAGAGCGATGGAGGGGCTTGATCGAATCTTGAGGGAGCACGCGTTCTTTGCCGCTTTCAGCCCGGAGCACATCCAGCTTCTGGCCGGGTGCGCGCGCAACCACCGCTTTACCGCCGGGCAATATTTGTTCCACGAGGGCGACCCTGCGGACGAATTTTTCCTGATCCGGCAAGGCAAGGTCGCGCTTGAGATCTCCGCACCTGGGAAGGAACCCATCGTCTTTGAGACCTTAACCGATGGTGAGGTTGCAGGCGCTTCGTGGCTTGTGGCCCCCTATCGCTGGATGTTCGACGCACGTGCCACGACGCTCACGCGGGCCATCGGCCTGGACGCCAAATGCCTGCGCGGCAAGTGCGATACCGATCACAACCTCGGCTACGAAATGATGAAGAGCGTTCTCTCAATCCTCGTGAAACGGCTCGACCACACGAGGCTGCAAATCATCGACGTTTATGGGAGAGGCTGACTTGAGCTTGGCGCCGCTTTCCGATCCATTCGTGCCGGAGCTTTACCGGGCCGTCCGCGTCACCCGCGAGCTACAGGATACGGTGACGCTTGAACTCGCGCCGCTGTCGGGGAAACGGCCAGCTTTCGAGCCGGGGCAGTTCAACATGCTCTATGCCTTCGGCGTGGGCGAAATCCGCGATCAGCATCAGCGGCGATCCAGCCGGGGAGGGCACGTTCGTCCACACGGTGCGAGATGTTGGCGCGGTCAGCAAGGCGCTATCGGCGCTCGAAGCGGGCGCGGTCGCAGGTTTGCGCGGTCCGTTCGGTACCGCTTGGCCAGTCGAAGGGGCGGAAGGCTCCGACGTTGTCATCGTGGCCGGAGGGCTGGGCCTCGCGCCCTTGCGGCCGGCGATCTATCACATCCTCGCCAACCGGGACCGCTATGGCCGCGTATCGATCCTTTACGGCTGCCGCAATCCCAGCGACATGCTCTACCGGCACGAGCTGAAGCAATGGCGTCAGCGCCTCGATGTGGACCTCATCGTGACGGTCGATCACGCGGACGCAAGCTGGCACGGCAATGTCGGCGTGGTGCCATCGCTGATCAAGCGCACCGCCTTCGATCCGCATGACTCCGTCGCGATGGTCTGCGGCCCGGAGATCATGATGCGCTACTCGATGAATGCCCTGCGCAGCGCGGGCATCAGCGACAAGCGAATATACCTGTCAATGGAGCGCAACATGAAGTGCGCCATCGGGCTGTGCGGCCATTGCCAGTTCGGCCCGGAGTTCGTCTGCAAGGATGGGCCGGTCGTGCCCTACAGTAAGGTCGCGCGCATCTTCGCGCTCCGGGAGATTTGACATGACGGCACGCCCGCGCCCCAGGCTCGCGGTCTGGAAGTTCGCTTCCTGCGACGGTTGCCAGTTGTCCTTGCTCGACTGCGAGGACGAGTTGCTCGCGGTCGCAGGCGCGGTTGAGATCGCCAATTTTCCAGAAGCGTCAAGCGCCTTCTCTGAAGGCCCCTACGATCTTTCCCTGGTCGAAGGCTCGATCACAACGGCGCACGATGCCGAGCGCATCCTTGAAGTACGCAAGCAGTCGAAGTTTCTGGTTACAATCGGCGCATGCGCGACCGCTGGCGGCATTCAGGCGCTGCGCAACTTCGCCGATGTGAACGAGTTCATCTCTGCTGTCTACGCGCGGCCGGACTATATCAAAACGCTGGCCACCTCGACGCCGATCTCGGCGCATGTGCCCGTCGATCTGGAGCTGCGCGGCTGCCCCATCGACAAGGGCCAGCTTATAGAGGTGCTCTCCGCAGTCCTTGCCGGGCGCAAGCCTAATATTGCGGCGTATAGCGTCTGCATCGAGTGCAAGCGGCGCAATACGGTGTGTGTGATGGTGCAGGGCACGCCCTGCCTCGGGCCGGTGACCCATGCAGGCTGCGGCGCGATCTGCCCCGCCTTCCGGCGCGGCTGCTATGGCTGCTTCGGCCCGATGGAGACGCCGAACACGGCGGCGCTCGCCCACGAATGGGAGTTGCTCGGCGCCACCCCGCAAGAAATCGTCCGGTCATTCCGCAGCTTCAACGGCGCCGCGGAAGCCTTCCGTAAAGAGAGCGAAGCCCATGGCATCTAAGACGATCAAGGTCGATTATCTTGCCAGGGTCGAGGGCGAAGGTGCGCTGGACCTGGAAATCGCGGACGGGCGCGTCACCTCCGCGAGGCTCAGGATCTTCGAGCCGCCGCGCTTTTTCGAAGCCTTCTTGCGCGGCCGGAGCTACACCGAGCTGCCCGACATCGTGGCACGCATCTGCGGCATCTGCCCCATCGCCTATCAGATGAGTTCGGTTCACGCTGCCGAGCAGGCGTTCGGTGTTACCGTGGATGGCCAGCTCCGTGCGCTGAGGCGGCTCATTTATTGCGGCGAGTGGATATCGAGTCACACGCTCCATGTGGCGATGCTGCACGCGCCGGATTTTCTCGGGCTGCCTGACGCGATCCAGATGGCGCGCGATCACGGCGATCTCGTTCGCAACGCGCTCACGTTGAAAAAGGCCGGCAATGACGTGATGCGCGTGCTGGGCGGCCGCGAGATCCATCCGGTCAGCGTGAAGGCGGGTGGCTTCCACCGGGTGCCAACGCGCGCCGAACTGGCGCCGGTTACCGAGACGCTGAAGCGCGCCAGAGACATCGCGGTAGAGCTTGTGCGGTGGACCGCGGGACTGCCTTTCCCCGACTTCGAGCAGGATTACGAGTTTGTGGCCCTGCGCCATCGGGACGAGTATCCGTTTAACGAGGGCCGCCTCGTTTCAAACCGTGGGATCAATATCGAGATCGCGGACTTCGACAGCGAGTTCGAAGAGCGCCATGTCGAGCATTCGACGGCGCTGCACTGTGTGGTCAAGCAGCGCGGCGCTTATCAGGTGGGTCCGCTTGCCCGCTATGCGTTGAACTCCGACCGCCTGCCCCAACATATCCAGGGCCTCGCCGCCGAGGCCGGGCTGGGTCCGGTGTGCAGAAACCCCTTCAAGAGCATTATAGTGCGCGCTCTTGAAACCGCATACGCGTGCGAGGAAGCTTTGCGGATCATTGGCGAATACGAGCCGCCCGCGCTTCCAGCGGTTCCGCTGACTCCGCGCGAGGGAACAGGCTTCGGATGCACGGAGGCGCCGCGCGGCATTTGCTGGCACCGCTACGAGTTCGAGGCCGATGGCACGATTCGCCGTGCCCGAATCGCGGCGCCTACCTCGCAGAACCAGCCCTGCATCGAGTCCGATCTTGTGGCGGTGGCGGGTGGCATGGTGGACAGCCCGGACGATGAGATCCGGCACCGCTGCGAACAGGCCATCCGTAATTACGATCCGTGCATATCGTGCTCCACGCACTTCCTTAAGCTCTCGATCCGGCGTTCATGACGGAGCGCGCGGCGCGGCCCAAAGTCCTCGTGGTCTGCATCGGCAATCTAGATCGCGGCGACGACGGGATCGGCCCGCTCGTGGCGCAAAAGCTTGAGGGGCAACTGGCTGGCTGCGTGCCGCTTGTTGTCCGGCGAGGCGATATGCTTGCGCTGGCCGAGGATGTGGCGGGGGTCGGCGCACTGATTTGCGTAGATGCTGCTGCACCCGTGGATACCCCAGGGCGCATCCATCGCGTCGATCCGGCAAGCGAAGAACTGCCGCGGGAGCTGTTTGCCACCTCCACCCACGGTTTCGGCCTTGCTGACGCGATAGAGCTTGCCCGCGCGCTTGACCGTGCGCCGCAAACAATTGTGATTTATGCAGTCGAGGGCGCATGTTTCGATGCTGGCGCCGTCATGACGCAAGCGGTCGCGGCAGCCGCGGAAGCAACGGCCCGCCTCGTCGCAGCCGAGGCCGAGCGGCTGATCGATTCTCAAAGCAGAATCATCCTGGAACTTAATTAGTCTGCTGTTTCCGCAGGCGCTGGCTGCCGGGCAATACGCGACCCCACCCGGCGAAAACGATCAAATCTACCACCGTTCCGATACAGAAATAGGGCTGTCCATTTAACCGGAGCGGGCAGATAAAGCCGCCAAGCCATCTCAGCCATCCAGGTAGTCCAAGCAATCGGCATCGGTCTGGAACCACGCCAGGAAGTCTCCAAGAGGGGGTAGTGGGTGCCGGCACGAGGACGTTCCATGGCGGCATTCTACGCCCAACTCCGGTTAAATGGACAGCCCAGAGAACCCAAATGACCCGTCCCCCCTGAGAAAATGCTAGTTTTAGAATTGCTGGATGTGCATGTAGTTTGTTGACGGCTGACGATTAAAGTTTTATTAATATTCTGCATTAGAATTCCGCGGGCCGTTTGTGGGGGACGCCGATGGGGTGGGGTAGCAGTTTACTGCGTCTTATAGGCTTGGGCGATCGGAAGCCGCCTGTAACCCAATCCAAGCCCGTTGTAGTTCCTCCAAAACCCCGCCGCCGCCAAGAACTTACAATGCTATTCCCGGCGCTATAACGAGATCATGCGCGTGGGCCATAACAGCCCGCCGCCAGTCTTCGGCGCTCCCACGCTCATCTGGCACATTGCCCTTTGGCCCGAGAGGGAGTCCGATCCGATTGCCGAGGGCATTGGCCCTGACGATTTCGAGATGAGGCGAGGCGATTTCGCCGGGATCGTACAAAACGTGTTGGACACGTTGGCGCGGAAGGGAAGAAACCCCGCAGTTCCCGAAGACTTGTGGGAGCGCATGGGGCTGGAGGAGATCAGGAGCCTCGAAGAGGAAGACGAGGCAACCCGCAAGACATTGCCGCGATTATATAAAGTCGTTGAGCCGGAATTTGTGTGTTTCACAGTCTGGTGGAAGCGCGATGCCACACGGGCGGACGCCACTCCCGTGGAAGGTGTAGCGGCGGAAGCGCTGCGGGTACATGTGCAGTCCGAAATGCTTATGGATCATGCCACGATCAGCATTTTCATCGATGCAGGGAAACCGTGGAACAAGCCGCGGACCTACGCAGCGGCCGAGGCAGGCGGAGGCTTGCGCGGAGAAATTTTCGGACATGCCGAATATGTCCGCGGCGTTTGCGAAAGAGGAGGCCACCGCGAGGTTGAGCACGATCTTGTCCCCGAGGCCGGTATTAGCGACGAGGAACGCGGGAAGCTGCTTAAGGCCGCGGATTATTTGTACAATTCCATTTGGGAGGAGTTCAAGCGCGATTTCGAATTGGATTTCGATACCCTGCTTAGGAAAAGGGATGTGCACGCCAGTATATTTGGCAGCTTCCGTGGCTTGGTTCTTTCGGCGGATGGCTACGGAACGGAAGAACTCAGCGAGAACGACCGTCTTGCCCGCCGGATCGCCGCCTCAAACCGCGGCAGAAGCGTATTCGACAGCTTCAATCCGCGCGAAAACGAGCCGAATTACATACTTAAAGCCTATTGGCCGTTCATACGAAGAACGACCCGCTGGGCGGATTTCAAGGAGTTCATTGCTTGCGGCGTGATGGATTGGCGCGCGCTCTATGTGACGTCGCTGGGCGCACGGAAGCCGGTGAAAGGGACGGTTGACGGATCGATCGCCGACGCGATTTTCGCCGCCGACGAAAGCGCTAGCCGGGATGCGGAAATCGGGGGTGAGGCCCACCTTCCGGAAACGGCGCACGGCCCAAGGCGCCATGCACCGCTGCGATATCTCTTGATTACCAAAGGCGAACCCAACCGGAGGCAGGTCGGCCGGATGGTGGAGCGGGTGAACTCGCTGGAAACGATGCGCCTGTTTGCGCTCAAGGATTGGGCGGCAATCCGCAATGCGAGCGACCACGTCCGAGCTCTCGGCCAGGATCTCAACGCCGTTCTCACGAACTGGATGGATCAGCGGACGGAAATTGGCCAAAGGTTCAGGTATTTAGAACAAAAAGAAAAGCAGGTAGAAATTCTTGAGGAGAAGATAGAAAGAAGCCAATCGAAGCGCTTTTCTTTCGGCAGATTTTTGACAAACAGAACCAGAAGGAAAAACTTACTTAGAAAGAAAAATGAGATACAGATTGAAAAGGATAAGCATATCGACTTACTGCAGGTCGAAACGAACTCTGCGGAAATGGAATTAATCAGCATAAACGCCGATCTGGATCATCTTAGCAAGATGGCAACCGGTGGGATCAGTTATTGTATCACAAGGTCCGAGTTACACTTTAGGAAATATTATGCGATGATAGGCCGTCTCAACTTCGGAGACATCCCCACCTGGGTCTCCTACGGCTCATTTGCGGAACGAAACCTAAGGCCGTATTCCGAGTTCATATCGGGTGTCGGCGAACGGCTTCGATCATTGCGTCAGCGCCTGCAAGCGGTCACCGGCAGCGTTCAAACCGCCGCTCTCGTCAATCAAACCAGCGCCACGCGCAGCAACACCGCCGCCCTGCGCGAGATTGCCCATCAATGGATGCTGACGCAGGTCGGCGTTGCCGGCGGCATCCTGGCGGTGCTCTATTTCATCTGGAAGGCCGCCGGTTTCATCACCGGGCACCTGTGCTCGGTGCCAATCGTGAGCTGGTTTCCTTTCTGCCATTGAGGAAAGTGCCGGCTTGAGCCGCGTCGCTACTGCTGAAACCGGATGAAGCTGTAGCGGTGCGGATGTCGCATTTGGGCTAGCGCGCACGCTCCAGGATGGAGCAGAAGTTCGCCACAGCCGCGCCCCCCATGTTGAAGACGCTGGCGAGTTCCGCATCCGGGATTTGCATGCCGCCTGCCTCGCCCATGAGCTGCATCGAGGCCATAATGTGCATGGAAACGCCCGTCGCGCCAATGGGATGGCCCTTGGACTTGAGGCCGCCCGAGGGGTTCACCGGCAGCTTGCCGGTCTTTTCCGTCCAGCCTTCCAGGATGGCGATATGGCCCTTGCCAGGCTCCGTCAGGCCCATGGCCTCGTAGTGGATCAGCTCGGCGATGGTGAAGCAATCGTGGGTCTCAGCCAAGCTCAAATCGCCGAGCGTTACGCCAGCCTGCCGCAGCGCGCCTGCCCAGGCCTGGCGCGCGCCCTCGAAGGCCACCGGATCGCGCCTTGAAAGCGGTAGAATGTCGTTTGCGTGGCACGTGCCGCGGAAGCGGATCGCGCGCGGCGCGTTGGCTGCCGCATCCTCGGCCACCAGCACAATGGCCGCGGCGCCATCCGAGACCGGCGAGCAATCGCTGCGCCGCAGGGGATGCGCCACGTAAGGGTTCTTCTCCGAGATCGTGTTGCAGAACTCGAAGCCCAAATTCTTGCGCATCTGCGCATAGGGGTTCTCGACGCCGTTCCTGTGGTTCTTGGCGGCGATGCGCGCCAGCGCTTCGGAGCGGTCGCCATAGCGCTGGAAGTAGTTCCGCGCGATGCGGGCGAAGATGCCGGCGAAACCGCCCTCGACCTCCGCTTCCTCCTTGCGGTAGCTGGCACCGAGCAGGATGTCGCCGGTCTCGGCCGTGAGCTTGGCCGTCATTTTCTCAGCCCCTACCACCAGCGCAACCTTGCCTTGCCCCGCTTCGAGGAAATTCAGCGCCGCGTAAAGGGCCGCCGAGCCCGTGGCACAAGCATCCTCAAGCCGGACCGCGGGCTTCGATGCCAGCGCGGGCTCGTTCAGCGCCACGAGCGCGCCCTGAAAATCCTGCTTTTGGAAGCCGTTGTTCATCACGCCCACGAAGATCCCATCGACCTCTTCGGGCGCGACTTGCGCATGGCTGAGCGCGGGGCGGACGACGCGTGCCATCAGCGCCTCGGTGTCCGGGTCTTCGAGCTTGCCAAAGGGCGAATGAGCCCAGCCTGTGATGAGTGCCTTGCGCGCCATGCGTTTCTCCTTCCAGCCGTGACAGGCTCAACGTAGTTGCGGACGGAAAGTTCGCATAGATGGAACTAACGCATCCGTGGTATGCGGACACAAAGGATTACAAGGTCAAGTTTACTTAATTGCGTTTTTGTTCTTGTTTGCGCCCCTGGCGGCCTGCATTCTATGAGTCCTTCGTGATCCGGGGTGGACCGGTTTTGCGGGGCCGGTCTCCTCGCGGGAGTGCTCGAATGTTGAAGATTGCCCAGTATGTCCTTGGCGCCGGGCTTTTGATTGGCGCAACGGCCGCCTCTGCCGGAGGCCTGGCTTCCGATGTGGCGGATGGCGTCATGGATACGTGCCGCGCGGACTATCACCGGATCTGCCCCCGTGTGGTGCCGGGCGACGGCCGCGTGGCGCGCTGCCTGCTCGACCACGAGAGGGAGCTTTCGCCGCCGTGCCTGCAAACGCTCAAGATCGCTTCCGCGGTCGAGGATTGCCTGCCGGATTACGGCCGCTACTGCCAAGATGTGCCTAAGGGCATTGAGGCGTTCCAATGCCTGGCCGGTAAGGTTGAGCGGCTTACGCCTGCTTGCCAGCGCGTCGTAGACGCGAACGCTCCCTACATGCAGCCGCGCGGCGAGCGTTACAGCTACAATGGCACAACCCCACCCTATTATGGCACGTCCGCGCCCTACTCCCGCACAGCCCCTTACGATGAGCGGAATCCCGCTCCCTACGGCCATGAGGAACCGGGCGCAGGCGGCTATGCCGGGCCAAGCGAGCCGCAGCAAGGCGAGCCCTACGGCGGTCAGGCCTATCCCGCCGATCCAAGGTACGGCGGCAGCTACTCCTATTCCGGGCCGCCGCGCGAGTCTAACGACCCTTATTCCTACCACTACGGCCCTGGCTATGGCGGCCGGTATGCCGAAGGCGCCCCGCGCTTCCGGTCCTACGATGGCAGCGAAACTGGCAGCGCTTACGCGCCGCCCTATTCCCCCGCCCCCCGCGCACCGTACTGAGCTGAACGGCTTGGCGAAGTGCCCGCTCATCCTGTCCTTCTCCCCGAGGGGAGAAGGGACGCCAAAATTACCCGCAGCGGAAATTATAGGGTTCCCTCTCCCAGTTGCATCCGCTTGCGGATGCAGCCACTCCAAAGCGCAAGCTCGCCAAGGCGAGCTTGCGGGGAGAGAGACAGAGTGAGGTACTTCGCCGCTCTCCATAGGTTCCTCACGCCTCCCCATAGTGATTGTTCACCCGTTCAACCTCGAAGCCATGCTGGCGGAGCCGCTCGACGGTAGCCTGGGCGTGGGCACGATCCTTCGTCTCGATGGCGATCTCGACCACGGCGCCCTTGGCCGGCACATCGAGGAACAGGCGGCTGTGGTGCACTTCGAGAATGTTCGCACCGCAGCGGCCAAGCTCGGTTGCGATCTCGCCCAGCATGCCGGGCTTGTCGGAAACGGAGATCCGCAGCGAGACGATCTTGCTCTCCCGCTCCAGCCCCCGCATCAGGATGGAGGCGAGCACGCGCGGATCGATATTCGCGCCGGATTGGAAAAGCCCTACCCGCCGGCCGGCAAAGCGCGCGCGGTTGGAAAGAACGGCGGCAAGCCCGGCGGCGCCTGCTCCCTCGGCGATGGTCTTTTGCAGGCTGGCCAGGCAGAAAATCGCCTCCTCGATGGCCTTCTCGCTGACCAGAACCACGTCCTGGACCAGTTCGCGGATCATGGGCAGCGTGTGCGCGCCGCAAGACTTGACCGCTATACCTTCTGCCAGCGTCGGCCCGCCACTGTGCGCGGTTTCCCCGTGCAGGGCCGCGTAGGCCGAGGGGTAGGACTCGACCTCGACGCCGATAATCTCAACGCCGGGCTCCAGCGCCTTCACAGCCGCAGCCACACCAGAGATGAAGCCACCGCCGCCGATGGGCACGATCATGCAGTCGAGCGCCGGGCAATCCTCGATAAATTCGAGCCCCGCGGTACCCTGGCCGGCGATCACGGTGGCGTCGTCGTAAGGGTGGATCAGGGTAAAGCCGCGCTCGGCGATCAGCCGGTGGGCATGGATTTCGGACTCGCCGACATGCTCGCCCGCTAGGATCACCTTCGCGCCATAGCCCTCGGTGTTGGCAACCTTGTTGAAGGGCGTGCCTACGGGCATGACCACCGTCACGGGGATGCCGAGCCGGGCGGCGTGGTAGGCGACCGCCTGGGCGTGGTTTCCGGCCGAGATTGCGATCACGCCGCGCTCGCGTTCGGTCTCGCTCAGCGACAGCAGCTTCAGCAGCGCGCCACGCTCCTTGAAGCTGCCGGTGGCCTGCATGCACTCGTATTTCAGGAAAATCTGCGCAGCCGTGAGCACCGACAGCTTGGGCGCTTCGACTGCGGGGGTGTGGATGATCGCGCCCTTCAGTTTGACAGCGGCGGTACGGATCGCTTGCAGCCATTCGCGGCTTCCGGAAGAAGGTTGTGCGTCCCCTTGTAACGCCATGTTAACTCTCCCAGCCGCTCCGGTTGGCATGCCGAAGGGTGCTTTGCGATGTTGAAGTAATTTAGCAGAAATGTCTTGAGTATACGTTAAACGCGATTGTGCCAATATAAGCCATTGATACACAACACTGAATGTCGCAAGCCGCATCACCGGCCACGGCATTGTGATCCCAGTTTTATGGTTAACATCAAATATTCATCTATATTTAACAGGAGTTTTGAAGTGCAGATTTTGGGCAAAATCGAAGAAAAGTTAGCCGAAATTCGGTGGCAAAGAATATGAGCTGCGTGCGTTTACCATGTCTATATTAACCATAATCGGCGCCTCGTGCAGGGCGCAGGAAGTCCTGACGCACATGGCCGTCATCGCGAGGCCGCCTTGGCGGCCGTGGCGATCCAGGCGCGAAGCACGAGGGCTGTTGGATTGCTTCGCTCCGCGCGCTATGACGGCATGAAACACGCATACGGGGCAGAACTTCCCGCAGGGCGCACTAGCCGAAGCAAGTGGCCTCCCTAACAGCTTGCCGGACTTAAGGGCTACTGCGCAATTAAATGAGCTAGCGCCGCTTCAAATAGCGACTTTCATGCGAAGTGCGAGGCGCACATTTGAAATAATTGCGCGATGTTCTACCTATGTTCTTAAGTCCGGCAGGCTGCTAAGCGATGCCGTCTCCCAATCCTGCGGCTGCGAGAAGCGGGCTTGTGGAATCCGGTCTTGCGGTGCCGCTGGTAGGAATGGGGTATTCGCGTCTCCTCCTCTTCAAGCATTGCCGTTGGCGGTCCAAGCACCGCCGTTGCGCCGTGCGCGGTACTCGTATTTTCATGAATGACGGCTAGCAGGCAAAAATATTGCCGTGATAGCCCACTATTGAAACCGGCGTCTTCTATGCGACCGTAGTATGGACGCAAAATAGCATTTCTTTCTCATTCAGACCCCATCCCCCCTTGCTGGGCGGGGCCGATCCGCGTTACTTTGGGCAAGAGGCCGCTTCGGCCTTGGAAGCGGATCGAAGAGGCCAGCACATGGAAAAAGTCGTCTTTATCACCCCGAATTTCGCAGTGATGGGCCAGCCAGCGCCGGAAGATTTTTTCCGTATTACCAAACTCGGCTTCAAGGCCGTTATCAACAACCGGCCCGACGGCGAAGAAGAAAGCCAACTTTCCAGCCAGACCGCGGCGGTTCATGCCAGGATGCTGGGGCTCAGCTACAGCCATATCCCCGCGGGCAAGCTCGATCTGTTCTCCGATCCGGTCGTGGACGCCGCCGAAGCCGCCCTTGCCGCAGGCGGGCCGGTGCTTGCTTACTGCAAATCGGGCACGCGCAGCGCAATCATCTGGGCGGCGGCAAGCGCCCGCAGCCTGCCGGTTGACGAAGTGCTGTCCATGCTCTCGAACGCCGGCTTCGACTTCGATTTTCTCCGCGACGAGCTGGAAGAGCAAGCTGCTGCCGGTGCAGCGCTACGGAAAGCGGCCTGACCCGCGCTTCCCGCGCATTTGACGGATGCCGCTGAGGGCTCCGCGTCCGCTTCCTCAAAGGGCGGTACGCGCCGTATTCAGATTCTTAATTAGCGTTAGCGTGCGTAACAATCCCGGATAATGCCAGCGGCATTTCCGGGATGACGCGTTTCTGCATGCCGGATTTGGCATGCCACCGCCGTGCGCTACTCGGCGGCGGCGCCGGCGATGGCGCCGTGGCAGTGCTTGAACTTCTTGCCCGAGCCGCAGGGGCAGGCAGCGTTGCGCGAGACCTTCCCCCAGCTCGAGGGATCGTTCGGGTTGGTTGCCGCGCGCTGGCCTTTCGCCTGGCCCAGAGCGGGCTTGCGGGAGCCGTTGCCCTGCTTGGCGGCAGCCCGGCGCTCCTGCCTCGACATGGAGGCAGGCGATTGGTTTGACTGGAACTCGTCCTCGCCAGTCGTGGCATCCAGGTGATGGGCGTGCATTTCGGGAAGCTCGCCGAAGTCCGCCAGCTCCTCCGGTACATCCGCGGCCGGGGCCAGGGTTATGTGCATGAGCTGTCCGGTCACGTCCCGGCGCAGGTGGCCAAGCATATGCGAAAAGAGCTGGAAGGCCTCGCTCTTATATTCGTTGAGCGGATCGCGCTGTGCATAGCCGCGCAGGCTCACCGCCTGGCGCAGGTGCTCCAGCGTGACGAGGTGCTCGCGCCAGAGGAAATCGAGCGTTTGCAGCAGCACCGCCTTTTCGATGTAGCGCATGTTTGCCGTGCCAATGTCGGCGATCTTGCGCGCCGCGGCGGCGTCGGCCTTGTTCTGCAGCCGCTCGCGAATTTCCTGCTCGGCGATGCCTTCCTCGGCCGCCCATTCGGCCACGGGCAGGTCCATGTCGAAGACTTCCAGGAAGTCCTTGTGCAGGCCCACGGTATCCCATTGCTCGGCGAACGCTTTCTCCGGGATGAAGGATGCGACCATGTCCTCCACGACCTCGGCCCGCATGCCGGCGATGGTTTCCTCCACCGTTTCGTCGTGCATGAGGTCGATGCGCTGCTCGAAGATCACCTTGCGCTGATCGTTCATCACGTCGTCGAACTTGAGCAGGTTTTTGCGGGTATCGAAGTTGCGCGCCTCGACCTTCTGCTGCGCCTTCTCAAGCGCGCGGTTGATCCAGGGGTGGGCGATGGCCTCGTCCTCCTGGATGCCGAGCTTGCGCAGCATGTAGTCCATGCGCTCCGACCCGAAGATGCGCATCAGGTCGTCTTCGAGCGAGAGGTAGAATTTGGAGGCGCCGGGGTCGCCCTGCCGGCCTGAACGGCCGCGGAGCTGGTTGTCGATGCGCCGGCTTTCGTGGCGCTCGGTGCCGAGCACATAGAGCCCGCCCGCCGCCAGGGCGATCTGCTTCTTCTCCTCGACATCGGCGTTGATCTTCTCGCGCTCGGCGGCGATCTCCTCCGCCGTGGGCTCCGCGCCGGCCGCTGTGCGTTCGTCGGCCCAATCCGAGAGCCGCATGGCCGCGTTGCCGCCTAGCTGGATGTCCGTGCCGCGCCCGGCCATGTTGGTGGCGATGGTCACTGCGCCCGGCACGCCCGCTTGCGCGACGATGCCCGCTTCCTGCTCGTGATAGCGTGCGTTCAAGACCTTATGCGGGATCTTGAGCGGCTTCAGCATCTCGGACAGCGTTTCGGACTTCTCGATGGAGGTCGTGCCGACCAGGATGGGCTGGTTCCTCTGGTGGCACTCCTGGATCAGGGCGATGATCGCCTTGTATTTCTCCTTCGCCGTCCGGTAGACCTCGTCGTCGCTGTCGATGCGGACCATGGGCCGGTGCGTCGGGATTTCGAGCGTTTCGAGCTTGTAGATGTCCTGGAACTCCCCCGCCTCGGTGAGCGCGGTGCCGGTCATGCCCGCAAGCTTGCTGTAGAGGCGGAAATAGTTCTGGAAGGTGATCGAGGCGAGCGTCTGGTTCTCGGGCTGAACCTGCACGCCCTCCTTGGCCTCCAGCGCCTGGTGCAGGCCCTCCGAATAGCGGCGGCCTTCCATCATGCGGCCGGTGAACTCGTCGATGATGACGACCTGGCCACTCTTCACGATGTAATCTTTGTCGCGCTGGAACAGCTTGTGGGCGCGCAGCGCGCAATTCGCGTGATGGACGAGCGTCACATTCTCGACGTCGTAGAGCGCGGTGTCCGGCTTCAGAAGCCCGGCCTCCTCCAGCATCTTCTCCATCAGCTCGTTGCCGTCGTCGTTGAAGACGGCCGTGCGCATTTTCTCGTCGAGTTCGAAGTGCCCCTCGCCGAGGCGGGGGATGAATTTGTCCATGGTTTGATAGAGGCCGGACTTGTCCTCGATGGCGCCCGAGATGATGAGGGGCGTGCGCGCCTCGTCGATCAGGATCGAGTCCACCTCGTCGACGATCGCGAAATTGTGGCCTTGCAGCTCCTCGGGCCGGCCGCCGAACTGGACCATCTCCTCGATGGAGTACTTCATGTTATCGCGCAGATAATCGAAGCCGAATTCGTTGTTCGTGCCGTAAGTGATGTCGCAGCCATAGGACTGGCGGCGCTGATCGTCGTCGAGGTCGTGCAGGATGCAGCCGACCGAGAGGCCAAGAAACCTGTGGATCTGGCCCATCCATTCGGAGTCGCGCTTGGCCAGATAGTCGTTAACCGTGACGACGTGCACGCCGCGCCCGGATAGCGCGTTCAGGTAGGACGGCAGCGTGGCGACGAGCGTTTTGCCCTCGCCCGTCTTCATTTCGGAGATCTTGCCGTCGTGCAGCACCATGCCGCCTACGAGCTGCGCATCGAAATGGCGCTGGCCGAGCGTGCGCTTGGCGGCCTCGCGCACAGTGGCGAAGGCCTCTGGCAGAAGGTTGTCGAGATCCTCGCCATTGGCAATACGCTGGCGGAACTCGTTGGTCTTGCCGCGCAACTCATCGTCGGAGAGCGGCTGGAAATACTGCTCAAGAGCGTTGATCGCGGGGACCCCCGCGTTGAAGCTTTTCAAGCGCCTATCGTTGGAACTGCCGAAAATCTTGGTTGCGAAAGCGCCAAGGGATAACATGATAGCCAAGCCTCACTGCCCGCCCTGAAAACGCGGCCCATGAACAAAGGACCCCCTGCCAGATCGCCCTTTGCGCGAGCGGTGGCACTTCAGCGAGCGATTTTTCAAAATGACCTGAAAGGAAGCGTCCTTCCTCTCATACCGAAGCAGAAATAATGAGACGTGCCCGCGCTGTCAACGCGGGGTTCGTGCCGCGGGCGCTTGCACCCGGCTTTCCGGCAGCATCTTGAGCAATTCGCGCCCCTCCCGCCACATCACGCGGGCTCTTTCTCGGCGGCGGTCCGCCGTTCCTGCCCCGCCTCCTGGGCTTCCTCCCGCGTCCCGCCCCAGAACGCCGCAACGGACGGCCCATCCTTCACCCGGCCATCCCGCAGGAAGCGCCAGATCTCGTGGAACCATACCCGCCGCCCGATCCGCGTATACCAGCGCATGGCGTGGCGCAGGCCGCGATCCGGGTGGAAGAGGACGCGGTACAGAGCCTTCGTGCGGCATTGCAGCGCCATCTCGGTGAACTTCGCCCAGAGCAGCACGCGCCAGGGCGGTATGTGGCGGTTGGCGAGCACCTGATGCTTGTAGTCCCAGAGGCGAGGGTCCGTCTGGATTACCTGCCGGCCCGCCGATTGCTGGCCGAACTGCGTCCAGCGGTGCGGTGTGGCATAGATGAGCTGAATCTGATCGGGGTCGTAGTCGAGAAGCTGCCGCAGGCCGCGCCAGTGATCGCGGTCCGTCTCCTCCTCGAAGCCGGCGGCCCAGGTGGCCAGCGACAGGATGCCGTGACGGCGCAAGAGGCGGATGGCTTCGCGGCCGGCGGCCGTGGTTTCGCCCTTGCGGATGCTGGCAAGCGTTGCCTCGCTGGTGCTCTCGATGCCGAGCAGGAAGCGCGCAAAACCGGCCCTTCTATATAAATGCAGGACATCGCCTTAGATAAGCAATTTGGCAATGGACTGCGGGATCATGCCGAAGCCCATTTTGGCGGCCGGTCGCAGAACCCGTGTGAAAGCCATAATAAACCCAAGATCCTCCTTCCCAACAAAGGGAGACCGCCTTAAAAGCGGGATTCACCATGTTTTCGCCCCTTCTTGAGGGGGGCTTCGATTTCGCCGTCGTTCAGCCTTGAGGAGTTTCCGGCCGTGAGTTTGAAAACCATCCGCAGTGGCGCGATTGTGCTCTCGCTGGCATTTTGCGCGCAATTCGCCCTGGCCGCCGGGCCTGTCGCCCGCGTGAACGGTTCCGACATCACCGAGGCCGAGATCGCCTTCGCGGAAGCCGAGGTCGGCGCGGAAATCGCCGGCCTTCCCACCGAGGCTCGCCGGCGCGTCTTGCTCGAATACCTGGTGGAAGCGCACCTGTTCGCGGAAGCCGCCCAAAAGAACCAGCTTGGTACCGGCAAGGAGTTCGAGGAGCGCCTTGCCTATTACAAGCTGCGCGCGCTTAGGGACACGTTCTATGAAAAACGGGTGCGCGACGCGGTAAGCGAGGCGCAGGCCAAGGCGGCTTACGAGGAGCAGATCGCCAAGATGGCGGCGGAGCCGGAGGTGCGCGCGCGCCATATCCTTGTGAAGTCCGAAGCGGAAGCCAAAGAGCTGATCAAGCAGCTCAAGGCTGGCGCCGATTTCTTCGAACTTGCCAAGAAGAACTCGACCGGCCCCAGCGCGGATTCGGGCGGCGATCTCGGCTATTTCGCGCGCGGGCAGATGGTGAAGCCATTCGAGGATGCCGCCTTCGCGCTGAAGGCGGGCGAGATTTCAGGGCCGGTACAGACGGAGTTCGGCTGGCATGTCATCAAGGTGGAAGACAAGCGCAATCACCCGGTCCCCACCTTCGACGAGGTGAAGGATCAGCTCATGGCCTCGCTCGTGCAGAATCAGCTTAAAAGCGTGGTGCAGGGCCTGCGCGGCACGGCCAAGATCGAGGTCGTCGACCCGGCGTTGAAGAAGGCAATCGAGGAAGACGCCCGCGCGGCCGCCGTGGAAGCGCCGGCTGGGCAGAAGCAGCCGTAGCGCGAACGGAATTGAGTGCTCTCTGATGGCAAAAGCCCCCTCACCCCAGCCCTCTCCCGCGGAGGGGAGAGGGGGCAGGTAGTGCCCGTTGTGAGAGCGTCCTCTCTCCCGCATCCGCTCGCGGATGCGGAAGCAAAAAGAGGTAAGCTCACCAAGGCGAGCTTACTGGGAGAGGGACAGGGTGAGGGGGCCTGTGCCGCGCACTTAAACGCATTCGCTATAACATAAGGAGCCAGGCCTCTCTCATGGCGAAAATTAGCAAGGTTTCGCCGTTTGCGCCCGCGGCGCTAGCGGAATTGCCGCCTATTCCGGGCGTGAGGCTTGCGGTTGCCGAGGCCGGGATCAAATATTCGGGCCGCACCGACGTGCTGCTGGCGCTGTTCCCGGAAGGCACTGAGGCTGGCGGCGTGCTGACGCGCTCCAAGACAGCGTCCGCGCCGGTGGATTGGTGCCGCACGCAGCTTCAGCATGGCGAGGCCAGGGCGTTGGTTGTGAATTCCGGCAACGCCAACGCTTTCACAGGCTGGCGCGGGCTCGACGCCGTGGAGGCGACGGCGAAGTTTGCGGCGGATGCGGCAGACTGCGCGCCGGAGCAGGTGTTCATTGCCTCGACCGGGGTTATCGGGGAGCCGCTCGAAGCCTCGAAGTTCGAGACCGTGATGGCGAAAATGGCGGCGGAAGCGGCAGAGAACGGCTGGGCGGAGGCCGCCCGCGCGATCATGACCACGGACACGTTCCCCAAGCTCGCCACGCAGCGCGCGCATATTGGCGGCGTGCCGGTGACGCTCAACGGCATCGCCAAGGGCTCGGGCATGATCGCCCCGGACATGGCCACCATGCTCTCCTTCATCGTTACCGATGCGCCCATAGACGGACATGCGCTGACCAAGCTGTGCCGCTTGCACACCGTTCCGACCTTCAATTCCGTTACGGTCGACAGCGATACGTCGACCAGCGACACGCTGTTGATTTTCGCGACCGGCGCGGCCGCCGCGCGGGGAGCGCGCCGGATCCTGGACCCCGACGACCCCGATGCCGCAGCCTTCTCGGCCGCGCTGCTTCACCTGATGCACGACCTGTCCATGCAGGTGGTGAAGGATGGCGAGGGTATCTCCAAGCTGATGACCATCCATATCGAGGGCGCGGAAAGCGATGCCGCCGCCCGCCGGATCGGGCTTGCGATTGGCAACTCGCCGCTGGTGAAGACCGCGATGGCGGGCGAGGACGCCAATTGGGGCCGGATCGTCATGGCCGTCGGCAAGTCAGGCGAGGCGGCGAACCGCGACCGGCTTTCGATCTGGTTCGGCGATATCCAGGTGGCGCGCGAAGGTTTCCGCCATCCCGATTACAACGAGGCGGCGGCTTCCGAGTATATGAAGCGCGGCGAAATCGAGATCCGCGCCGATGTTGGCACCGGCGGCATCGGCCGCGCCACGGTTTGGGCCTCCGACCTCACGCATGAATATATTGCGATCAACGCGGACTACCGGAGTTAATTGCGCTCGATGCAGACAGCCGGAGCAAATCTCGTTTTTGTCGCCGCGGTGGCCTTGATCGATGCGGACAACCGCGTTCTCCTGGCGCAGCGGCCCGCGCATAAGGAGCACGGCGGGCTCTGGGAGTTCCCTGGCGGCAAGCTTCACGCCGGGGAGACGCCGGAAGCCGCGCTCATCCGGGAACTCAAGGAAGAGCTTGGCATCGAGGTTGCCACCCGCTGCCTCGCTCCGCTGACCTTCGCCAGCCACTCATACGAGAGCTGCCACGTGCTCATGCCGCTCTATATCTGCCGCAACTGGAGTGGAGAGCCGGAGCCGCTCGAAGGCCAGACGCTCGCCTGGGTGCGCAAGGGTAAGCTGCAATCCTATTCCATGCCGGCGGCAGACATCCCGCTCGTCCCGATTTTACAGGACTGGCTCTGAGCCGGCCACCGGCGGGGGCGCGATTGAGCTGAACTGCCGCAGGTGCCCGCAACGATCCCGCATAGGACACAAGCGCCGCCCTTCCGCACACGTCCTGGTCACATCTTTATACGATAAATCAACGATATAGCGGCTCACGCAAATAAAGATGGTGCATTCTCCCGGGATGCGCTGTTAAGGAAATGCGGGGGCAGGATGCAAATTCGCGGATCGGTGTGGCCAATTGCGGTTAACGGTCGCATAATCCGTGAAAGGCGTGGGGCGCTCCGTAACTGGACAGAAAAAATGTCCGGGTGGCGACAAATATCGCAATTGCCTCAACACCGCCCTTATGGCATCCCAAGCATAGGCTGTACTTTTGAGAGTAAATAGTTAAAGGGCGGCGGTGACTTCAATTGCCATCATGAATGCCAAGGGCGGTGTCGGTAAATCGACGCTGACCATGGCTATAGCCGAGACGCTCTCCGTTTGGCACGAGAAGAGCGTCCTGCTGATCGATGCCGACGCCCAGATGAATCTGAGCCTGATGGTGATGCCGCCGGAAAAGCTCAACGCGGCGCGGCATGCGGGCCAATCCATCGCCGGCTGGCTGTCGAGCTGCGTTGTCACGTTCCAGCGCTCCGATTGGCACGGCTGCGTGATTGGCGACATCAGCGACGTCGACGACGTTACCAAGATGTTCATCATTCCTGGTGACATGGATATGACACTGGTCGAGCGCGAGATCGCGGCGAGGGGTGCGCTTGGGCGGGCGCGGCAGGCTTGCCGCTGGCTCCTGGACGAGGCATCGCAGGCAGTCGATTTCGTCCTGGTGGATTGCGCCCCGGGCATCTCGACCGTGACGGAGTGCTGGCTGCGCGAATGCGACTGGCACCTGATCCCGATCAAGCCCGACATTCTGGCCGTGAGCGGCATGGAGTATCTGCGGCTGTTCCGGCAGCGCAACCCAGGGCTTGGCTTTGCCTCGCATTTGGGCGTTCTGGTCAATATGAAGGACATGCGCTCGCCAACCGACCAGATGACGCACGAGTTCCTGTCGAAAGATGAGGACCTGCGCTGCTTCCCGGCCGCGATCCCGCTGATCCAGCATATCCAGAAGGCCGCGCTCTTCATGAAGGAGAAGCGCTCCTATCAGAACAAATATCCGGGAGAAGCGGGCCGCGCGCTCCGCGACGTCACCGCCGAGATGATCCGGCGGGTTTCCGGAAACCCGCCAGCGTAGCCGCATTTCCGCTATTGAGCCCAATCCGGTATCCGTCAGGAGAATAGCCGGGAATGAGAGCCATAACGCTTGCCTTGGCCGCGGTGCCGTTCGCCCCGGCACTTGCCACTGGCCCCGGTTATCTTGGCACATGGAAGCTATCCGGCGCCGTGGTGGTGCCCTGGGCCGATCCTGCAAGGCGCAAGCCCGATAAAGCAGAGCCGGAGCGGCTGCACGGCAAGACCCTCGTCTTCAAGCCGGGCGAAATCGCCGGGCCGCAGCCTTTCGCGTGCAAGGGCGCACACTACAAGCTCAAGGACTACACTGCGGACATGCTCTTTCAGGGTGCGTTCGGGGAGAAGCAGCCGAAAGACAAATCCACCGATCCGGCGAAGATCGCGGCCTCGCCCGGCTTCCCGGCCGCAGGCATCGAGACGCTGGAAGCAGGCTGCGAGATCGACTTTCATTTCGCCGGCGCCACCACGGCAAAAACTGGCCTCAACAATTACGTTTATACGCTGGAAAAGCAGTAGAACTTGAAGGAGGCCGATTGGCACCGAAGAGAAAACCAGTCTCTACCAATGACTTGAGCGGTACGGGTCGCAATCGCCCCGAACCGGCGCTATCCTTTTCCTCTGGCGCGAATTGAATTAGGGGGGAAGTGATGGCTTTGCGCGATAAATTCGATAGTTGGCGTAAGCGTTTGGCGCCGTATGTGGGCGCGCTCGTTCTAGTAGCAGTGGTTGTTGCGCTTATTCTATTCGCTCCGGCCAAGGGCGCGGCTGCGGTGCTTGGGATCATGGCCGGCGGCCTTCTGGGCTATGGCCTTCTGACGCGGACAGGAGACAACGTTCAGATCGCGGTGCTGTGGGCCGCAGTAGCGGTGACGGCGGACGCTGCCTACGCAAAGCTCAACGATCTGGCGCCTGTGACGCTGGCCAGCGCGCTTACCAAGATCATCGATGCCTGCCTGAAGCTCGCAGGCCCGGTGATCCGGGGCATTGGCCTGACCGCAGGCGATCCCCGCATCAAGGTGGCGGCGGTCGCGCCGGATTTCGTCTGGGCGCTTATCTTGGCGCTTATTGCAACGATTGCGCTTCCGGGGATCTTCAACAAGTCACGCTAGCAGCCTGCCGGACTTAAGTGCTACTGCGCAATTATATGAGCGAACTCCGCTTCAAATATCGGCTTTCATGCGCAATGTTCTGTCTTTGTTCTTGAGTCCGGCAGGCTGCTAGTGACCTTAGTCATTCAAATTGAGGGTAAAGGCGCTTCAGCTTGATGCGGGCATCCGCAGTTGTGAAGCGCCAATTGGTCTTGGTGTGGTAGCAGCAATTCTAAAACTAGCGAAAATCTTGGATTCCCAGGGGGGCGAACAGTGATTCAAGATAGGGATGAAGCTGATGCCGTCTCTTTTGCAGGAGCTAAAAGCCGTGTGCGGAGGGTTTCCGGACATGCGGGGAGGGCGTGGGGGCAATATTTTGATGGCGGACTTCGGACTATCGGCGTTCGCGATGTTCTTCATACAGGGAGAGTCCTTTCTGTCACACCAGAGGCCGCTGGAAAAATAGGGCACAGCCGGTCGAATTGCCAAACGCTGTTTGGGATGTGCAGCGCTCACCTTAGGCACTTTGCTCAGATATAGGTGAGCCGGATGGCGCCGGAATCTGGCCGGCTGCAAGGCGCAAAGAGGGTTACATATCTGGGATATGCGCCCCTTTTTTGCGCGGCAGGCGAGCAAGAGAACAAGCCAGACGGCGCAGCTATTTTTGAGCGATGCCTAAGGCCTTCCGCCCACGCGTGCAGGCCCGGCAATAACCGCGGCTTTCAGAAAGCAGACGCGGTTGCGGCTGAGTTGCCGCATCAGGCCCGCCTCCTCGCCCTTTGGCGTGGAAGCGGCGCCGCCGGCTTCGAAAAGCCTGGCGGGGATGAGCAGCCCATCGCAGCTATTGGGAAGGCGGATGGCGCGGGCACCTATGGTGGTTATGGCTTCGCGCAGCCTGGGCCGGATACCCTTGGCGGCGAGGCGGAAGCGGAAGGCCGCGGCGCTGTTCCCGCCCTCTGCCATGAAGGCGCGTGCTTCCTCTTCCCAGCCTGGCTCCATCGAGGAGCCCGGCTTGAGGAACAGAAGCCACGGCTTGCGCGCGGCCTTCGCTCCGGCAACAAGCTGCTGGCCGGGATCTGCCTGGATCACGGTCGCGCCCGCGGCATCTGCGATTTTGGCGGTGGCATCGGCCGAGCCGCAATCGCTCAGGATCACCTCGCTGACCAGCCCCTCCATGGCTGCCTCAAACAGCGAGCAAAAGGTGGCCGGCAGGGTGGCAGCAGAGTTGCGAGTGGGGATAACAACCGAGATCATGGCACTGTATGGTGTGGAAAGCTGCGAAACGTTCTTTAAATGTTCTCGTTTGGCGGCTATCTTAGCGCCATGGTGTGGAAAGAAGCAAGGCGCGCGAACGAAGCCGAACAGGTTGAGGCGAACAGGAGGCGCGGCCGCGGCGCGGTGTCGAACGCGGCCGGGCGGTTCGAGCCTGAGCGGCGCGAGCTTTTCGACGATGGCTGGGAAAGCCTGGCCGGGCTTGAGCCGTTCAAAACCGAGGTGCGCGAGGAGACGGTCAAGACCATCATTGCCCGCAATTGCTCGCCCGATTTGGGCTTCGACCGGTCGCTCAACCCCTATCGCGGCTGCGAGCACGGCTGCATCTATTGCTATGCGCGGCCGAGCCACGCCTATTGGGGCTACTCGGCCGGGCTCGATTTCGAGACGAAGCTTACGGCGAAGGTCAATGCGGCGGAGGCGCTGGAAAGGGAGCTGTCGCGGCCGGGATACCGGCCTGCTGTCCTGATGCTTGGCGCCAATACAGACGCCTACCAGCCGGTGGAGCGCGAGCGGCGGATTACGCGCGGCGTGCTTGAGGTGCTCGACCGCTTCGGCCACCCCGTGGCGATTGTGACCAAGTCGGCGCTTGTGGCGCGCGACGTGGACATTCTCGCGAGGCTTGCGAGCCGGGGCCTCGTCAAAGTCAGCCTGTCGGTAACGGCGCTCGACCATAGGCTTGCGCGCAAAATGGAGCCGCGCGCCTCTTCGCCGGGCAGGCGGCTTGAGGCCGTCCGGATGCTCACGGCGGCCGGGGTGCCCGTTGCGATCCTGACCGCACCGTTGATCCCGGGGCTCAACGATCACGAGCTTGAGCGCATCCTGGAGGCTTGCGCCGCCGCGGGAGCGAGCGAGGCGGGCTATGTGCTTCTGCGCCTGCCCTTGGAAATCGCCGGGTTGTTCCAGGAATGGCTTGCGGCCGAATTTCCGGATCGCGCAGCCCGGGTCATGTCGCTGGTGCGCCAGACGCGGGGCGGGAAGGGTTACATCTCGCGGTTCGGCGAGCGGCAGACCGGCGCAGGGCCGTATGCGGACCAGATTGCGGCGCGGTTCGAGCTGGCGCTGAAACGCTACGGCCTGAACTGGCGGCATTTGAAATTGCGGACGGATCGGTTCCGGCCGCCTGGGCCTGCGCAACTGAGCCTGTTTTGATACCTGACGCGCCGGGTTGAAGAAAGCTGTAGGTTTCGCTTCTTCAGGGCTTGATCGGCGCGGGGCAGGAGCTAAAAGCAGGCCATGCCACCTGCTTCTAAATCCGCCAAGCCAACCCTTGAACCTGAGATCGCGCTCCGCCGCAAGCATGGCGGACCGATTGCGGGTGTCGATGAAGCAGGCCGCGGGCCGTGGGCCGGGCCGGTCGTTGCCGCGGCCGTGATCTTTACGGGCACTCCACCCAAGGGCATCCACGACTCCAAGCAACTCAGCGAAGAAGCCCGCGAGGCCCTGTTCCCGGAAATTCTGGCGGTAGCTCATGCCGGGATCGGCATAGCGGACGTGGAAACCATCGACAGGCTCAACATCTACCACGCCACGCACGCGGCCATGTGCGAGGCGGTCGAAAAGCTTAGCCGCGCACCCTCGGCGGTGCTGGTGGACGGCAACCGGCTGCCCAAGCTCTCAATGCCGGCCGAAGCGCTGGTCGGCGGCGACGCGCTGTCGCTGTCCATTGCAGCGGCTTCGATCCTCGCCAAGGTAACGCGCGACCGGATCATGCGCGAACTTGCGTTGGAGTTCCCCGCCTATGGCTGGGAGCGAAACAAGGGCTATGGCACGAAAGAGCACGCCGCGGCGCTACGGCAACACGGTGCGGCCTGCCATCACCGCCGCAGCTTCCGGCCCGTCCAGGAGCAGTTGAAGCGGGAGGCGGGCGGATAAGGCCGGGTGCCGGCTGGATGCTTCTTATTCTCAATTTTGCCCCTATGTTAAGACCCTCTAGTTGGAATGCATGTCTGCTTATTTAACCACTTTAGCCTGGTGCCATTATGCGTAGAGTTTTTGCCTGGACGTTGACCTGGGGTGCTGTCGCGGGCCTTCTGATCCATGCCCCACGCATCGCACTTGCTGAGCAGCAGCAAGCGCCGGTTGTCACCATCGAGGAATGCCGGGCGCTTTCCGATGCAGATGTGCGCGCCCGCATCGGTGAGCTTGCCGCCACCAGCTTCAAAACCGAGCTTGGTACGATAGACTATCCGGCCCTCGTCAACAGATACTGGGCCAAGGCTGATGTGAGCGCACGGCTTGACCGTGAGGTGGACGCGGCCATAGCGGCGGTGCGCGCCGATTTCGAGCTGGGCCTGCTGCGCCTATTCGACCGTGAGCAAGACCGAGGCCAGCCGCTTCGCGACCGCCGTCGCGGATCAAGCCTACAACTCGGAAGGCTTCAAGGCGGCGCTCGAAGAGCTGGCCACGGGCGTTGCCAAGGAGGCAGGCGCGCAGATCGAGGCGGCCACCGCCAAGGTTTCCAACCCCATCATCGCCTGCGTTCAGACCGCGCTGCAATCCCGCTATGGCGCGGCGGTTGCACAGGTGTTCGTTCAGGAGAGCCAGAGAAACCTGGAGGCGAAGGCAGAGCAGCAGCCCGGCGTCAAGATCGGCACAAGCGACCTCGTGCTGAACAACGCGGCCTCGATTTCGGGCATCGTGCTGCTCGTCACCCGGCAGGTGCTTGCTTCGGTCGTGAAAAGCATCGGCAGCCGGATCGTGGGCATGGTGGCCAGCCGGATCGTTTCCTCCGTCGCGGGGCTGATCGGGTTGGCGCTGATCGCGAAGGATATCTACGAGGCTGGCGGCGGCGTATTTCCGCTTATTGCCGAGCGCATGAAGTCGGAAGAGACCAAGACGGTCATCAAGGACGAGATCGGCAAGACGATCCAGGCCGACATCACCCAGCAAGTGGGCAACATCGCCCAGGAAACAGCGGACAAGATCTATTCGGTTTGGCAGGACTTCAAGAGAAAGTACGCGCTGCTGCTGACGCTTAGCGAGAAGAACCCGGCGTTCGCGGGCGTGTTGAAGGATGCCCGCCTGGACCAGGTGGGCAGGCTCGGCCAGATCGTCGAGATCCTTAAGGGGAGCGAAGGCGAGGACCGCATTTTCGAGCGCGCAGCCGATGGATCGCTGGGGAAGGCGCTGGTGGATCTGAACGACGAGGGGCTCGCCATCGCGGCGGAGCGGAAATCGCTCAAGGACGGCCTGCTCTGGACGGAGGCGGCGGGCCAGGATTTGCCGCGCGTGGTGGAGCTGGGCCTCTACCGCTGGCTTTCGCCCGAAGGCTTGAGTCATGAGACGCTTCTGAAGCTGCTCGCGGTGAACGACAGGATCGCGCTCAATCGCATCGCCACGCTTACGCCAGAGCAGCGCGATCTCATGTTGAGCCTGCCCGCGAGCCAAATGCACGATTTTTCCCGCAAGCTGAGCGACAGGCAGCTCGCGGCCTTTGCCGATTACGAGCGCCGCCTGGAGCCCGCCGCCGCCAGGGCGCTGCTCCGGGCCGTGACCGAGACGCCAAGCGTCATGCAGGGGCTGTCCGGCGAGGGGTTGGAACACGCGATCTACAACAGCCGGAACCAGCTTGCTGCCCTGAACATGATCCTGAATAGCAGCGAGAGCGTTTTCAGCTACGGCCGCATCGTGAGGGACGCAAGCCTTGTGCATAACGGCGATGTGGGCTACCGGGTGTTCTGGGAGCGCTATTGGCCGTCGGTTGCGCTGGCGGGCTTCCTGCTGCTCCTGCTGCTGTCCTGGCTGCGGAGGCTGCTTTTCGGCTGGTCGCGGGCGGCTGTGGCGAGACGCGGGAAGTAGCGTCCGGAGGGGGCCATGCAGATTTACACGATAGAAAGCCTTTCGGGCCGCCGCATCGAGGAAGGCGAGCTGATCTACGCCAATGCCGTGCTGGCGGCGAACCTGCTGCGCGATGTGCGCGAGGCGATCCAGAATGCGATCGGCGGCAAGCTGCGCCGCTATGAGGGCGTGCTCGACCGGGTGACGGCGCAGGCCATCGAGGCGCTCAAACAGAAGGCCGCCGCGGCGGGTTACGACGGCGTGATCGGGTTCCGCATTTCGAGCCCCTACATGATCGCGGGCAGCGCATCCATTACGGTCTACGGGACGGGCTTCAACTTCATCGCTGGCGAATAACGGCCCGCTCAAGGGAAAAGCGGCCGGCCGTTCCTGCGGCGTCATTGCGCGTTCCGGCTCACCGGCGGGGGTTAGCGGCGCGAGGCAATCCGTGGTTAAATCGCCGGCGCCGAGCCTGGATCGCGGCGGCGGGGGCACCGCTCCGCGATGACGGCCGCGCAGGCATCCGGCCGGATCTGGCATAACTCCGGTACTTGAGTGAGGGACATCATGAAACTTGGGAAAGACATCGCGGCCATTGTCACGGGCGGGGCTTCCGGGCTTGGCGCGGCAACCGCCGCGGAACTGGCCGGAGCAGGCTGCAAAGTCGCGATTTTCGACGTGAACCGCGAGGCGGGCGAGGCGCATGCCGCGAAGATCGGCGGGACGTTTTGTTATTGCGATGTGACGAGCGAGGAGGGCGTAGCAGCGGCGTTTGCGGCGGCGAGGGCGGCGAACGGACCGGAGCGCATCGTCGTGAATTGCGCGGGCATCGCCATCGCCAAGAAGACCATAAGCCGCGACAAGGCCACGGGCGCGGTTGTGGCGCACAGCCTGCGCGATTTCGAAAAGGTGATCGCGATCAATCTCGTAGGCACGTTCCGCATGATCGCGGGCGCGGCTGCCTCGATGGTGACGCTCGATCCGGTGACGCCCGACGGCGAGCGCGGCGTGATCGTCTGCACCGCATCGGTTGCCGCCGCGGAGGGGCAGATCGGCCAGGCCGCCTATTCCGCGTCGAAAGGCGGCGTCGCGGGCATGACGTTGCCCATCGCGCGCGACCTTGCCCGCGACGGCATCCGCGTCAACGCCATCCTGCCGGGGCTTTTCCGCACGCCGATGGTCGAGGGCCTGCCCAAGGAGGCCATGCAGGCGCTGGGCGCAACGGTGCCGTTCCCCTCGCGGCTGGGCGAGCCCGCGGAATATGCCGCGCTCGTGCGCCACATCTGCGAGAACGGCATGCTCAACGGCGCGCAAATCCGTCTCGACGGCGCGCTGCGCATGGCGCCCCGCTAGGATTGGGGCGGGCCTTAAGAACGGAGGTAATTTACCTCCGTTTAACTCTATAACGCGGTGGATCGGCACGGCTCGGGCCGCTTTTCGATGTTGAAGCAATTTAGCATAAGTGTTTTGAAGAATTGTTAAGCTGGGTAAGTGGCGGATATCGCGTAGAAAATTTCGCTTGGCTGGGCTCGCGGAGGCGGCGCGAATTGGTTAAAACGCGATCTGCAAGTATATTTAAAGGGGTTTTTGAAACGCGGAAAATGGCCCGAAACGCGGAAAAATTCGCGGAAATGGGGCTGTGGAGCGCCGGCCTGGCTGGCCGTTAACCGTCCGCAGATTAACCATACCGCCGCCCTAGGGCGGATTAAGCCTTTGTTCAGAAGGGCATGCTTCCCAGCGCGGGGAGCGAGCTTCGAGCATGCCGGAACCTGGCATCCGGCATGCTCCCATGTTGGCGCCTTTGCGCCGCGTGGCCTAGCTCAGCGGGTGCTGGTCGCCGTGCTGGAGCGAGCGCAGGAACTGGCGCGCGTAGTAGTGGAACGTCGCCTGCGAGCGCCGTTCCTGCAAGATCCAGTCATGCGCCTGCTTGCCCAGCGCCGGCTCGATGGGCTTGATCTCGCCCACGCTCTCGGCCAGAAGCTGTAGCTCGGCGGCGCGCTCGAACATCACGGCCACGGCGCAAGCTTCCTCGACCGAGCGGCCGGTGACGATCAGCCCGTGGTGCGAGAGCAGGATCGCGCGCTTGTCTCCAAGCGTCCCGGCGATCGCCTTGCCTTCCTCGTTGCCAACGGGAACGCCGGTCCAGACCGGCAGGAACGCGACATCGCCGTAAAGGACGCATACGTCCATATAGGCGATCTTCAGCGGCCGCTCCAGCATGGCCAGCGCCACCGTATGCGTCGCGTGGGTATGGATGATGCAATTGATGTCCGGCCGCGCATTGTAGACCCAGGTGTGGAAGCGGTTGGCGGGGTTCGCCATGCCGTCGCCTTCGAGCACGTTGAGGTCGTAGTCGGCCTTCAAGAGGTTCGAGGCCGTGATCTCGTCGAAGCCTAGACCAAGCTGTTGCGTGTAGAGGGTTCCTGGGGTTTCGCCGCGCGCCGAAATTTGCCCGGCCAAGCCGGATTCGTGGCCTTTGGCGTGCAGGATGCGGCAGGTGAGGGCGAGTTTCTGGCGCACAGACCATGGCGGCATCGAGAGGTGCTGCACCATTCTCTTCTTGGCGATATCGATAAGCTCGGGCTTTGCCAGCGTTGAAGTCGGGTTATGCATTTCGCTCACGGGTTCCTCCACGCAAAAGCTAAAGTGGAATGAGATAAGGGACAACGCAAAAAGCTGCCGCGCCGTCCCCAGCTACCGGGCGTCAAGCCGGTACGCCTCAGTCTAACTGGATAGATTTAGCCGGCGGCTGCCAGGGGCTTTGCGGCTTGCTCGACGGATGTAAAGAAATCCATCCGGGCATCCACGAGGTCGCTGCCCGCCGCCACCATGTTGCGGATTTCGTCCGGTTTGGCTTTTGCGATGCCGTCCATGATCTCGCCCAGCGTCGTGGCGTGATCGTCGTCGACCACGATATGGAGCGTGAAAAACCCAAGCTGGTCCTCATTCACGCCGCAGCTTACGAAGCCCTTGACGATGTCGGTATAGAACTCAGGCACCAGCGCCTCGGCGCCCAGGTTAAGCGCGCCGGTTCCAAACGCCGGGTTTTCGCTGCGGCAGTGCCGGAACATCGTATTGATCAGCTTCATTGTTCCGTTCAATGGCGCGGCGCCCTGAAGGGTGAGGCCGAAGCCTGCCAGCATTTCGTCATAGACCACCGCGTGCGGTTTTGTGCCGCTAAAGCCGCACTCATCGAATAGATTTCTGGCTAAAGGCCGTATTTCTGCATTGCTCGGCAAGTTAGACATTGCCGCGCAAAGATATTTTGTGAAGTTCGTGGCGTATAGCCCTTGCTGAACCAGAAATATCTTCATTTCCTCAAGCGTGACCTGTCCCTCGCGGCATCGGCGCAGAAAGCTATGAGATCTCAGCCTCTCTACAAGCGCGTCCTTCGCGGATTTAAGTTGTGGGACATACAGCTTCATACTCATCCTCCAATTGTACTGAGTAATTAACATGAACTACACAACCTGAGTAACACTAATTTTTGCTGACATCGTGACATTCTGTGATTAATCGGCCGTTTTTGAGAAAAAGTTAGCTATATTGAGAAGAAAATAGGGGGTGACTTCAACTGACGGCTAGTAGACATTTAGTTTTCGTGTTAACCATTTTTACTGAAGGCTGTTCTTGCCCATCATGCAACCCGGCCGGCTGGAGAGTGTGGTATTACTACGTGCTACTTAAAGGTTATACAGCTATAAAGGTAATTTTTCGGTTTGAAGGCCGGCCATCCTGGCGCGGGGCGGTCAGGTTTTGAGCCGGTAGCCGGTCTTGAAAATGCGCCAGACCAGGAAGGCGCAGATCGCCAGGAACATCGCCGTCATGCCGAGGCTCACCGCGACGCTCACATCGGCGATGCTGTAGAAGCTCCAGCGGAAGCCGCTGATGAGGTAAACGACGGGATTGAACAGCGTCACGGTCTGCCAGAACGGCGGCAGCACATGAATGGAATAGAAGCTGCCGCCCAGGAAGGTCAGCGGCGTAATGACGAGCAGGGGGATCGCTTGCAGCTTTTCGAAGTTGTCGGCCCAGATGCCGATCAGGAACCCGAACATGCTGAACGTCACCGCCGTCAGCACCAGGAACAGGAGCATCCAGAAGGGGTGGGCGACCTGAATAGGCACGAAGAAGCCGGCGGTCGCCAGGATGATAAGGCCCAGGACGACCGACTTTGTGGCTGCCGCGCCGACATAGCCCAGCACGATCTCAAGCGAGGAGACCGGCGCGGACAGGATCTCGTAGATCGTGCCGGTGAAGCGCGGGAAGTAGATGCCGAACGAGGCGTTGGCGATGCTGTTGGTGAGCAGCGTCAGCATGATGAGGCCCGGCACGATGAAAGCGCCGTAGCTCACGCCGTCGATGCTTGTGATGCGCGAACCGATGGCCGAGCCGAACACCACGAAATAGAGCGAGGTCGAGAGGACCGGGGAAACCACGCTCTGCATGAGCGTGCGCCGCCACCGCGCCATCTCGAACCCGTAGATCGCCAATACGCCCCGCCAGTTCATCTGTGGTTTCCTAGTGCTCGCGCCAACACTGTGGTTCCGCCCCTCACCCTGTCCCTCTCCCCATGGGAGAGGGGACCCCTTAACAACGGGTACGGCCGGGCTCCCTCTCCCTGTGGGAGAGGGTTGGGGTGAGGGGTTACGCCCGTTGAGAATGGCAAGGCTGTGGTCTTGCCGCGCCTTAAGCAATTCATTTCTGGCTCACCAGTCCCACGAAGATGTCTTCGAGCGAGCTTTGCTGCGTGCTCAAGTCCTTGAAGCGGATGCCTGCCTCGCTGAGATCCTTCAGCAGCGAGGCGATGCCGGTGCGTTCGCTTTTGCTGTCGTAGGTATAGATGAGCTGGCTTCCATCGGCGGCGAGCGCCAGCGGATGGCCGTTGAGGCCTTCCGGGATTGCGTCCAGCCGCTTTTGCAGGTCGAGGGTAAGCTGCTTGCGCCCGAGCTTGCGGATCAGCTCCGCCTTCTCCTCCACCACGACGATCTCGCCCTTGTTGATGACGCCGATGCGGCCGGCCATCTCCTCTGCCTCCTCGATATAATGAGTGGTGAGGATGATGGTGACGCCGCTGGCGTTCAGCTCGCGGATGAGATCCCACATGCTCTTGCGCAGCTCGACATCGACGCCGGCGGTGGGCTCGTCGAGGAACAGGATTTGCGGCTCGTGGCTGAGCGCCTTGGCGATCATGACGCGCCGCTTCATGCCGCCCGAGAGTGTAATGATTTTGCTGTTCCGGCGGTCGAGCAGCGAGAGATCCTTGAGCACCTTCGTGATGTGCGCGGGGCTGGGCGGAAGGCCGAAAAGCCCGCGGCTGAACGCGACGGTGTTCCAGACGGTCTCGAATGTGTCCGTCGCAAGCTCCTGCGGCACGAGCCCGATCTGCGCGCGCGCGGCGCGGTAGTCTTTATCGATATCGTGCCCATCGACCGTGATCGTGCCGCCGCTTGCGTTCACAATGCCGCAAACGATGCCGATGAGCGTGGTCTTGCCCGCGCCGTTGGGTCCGAGCAGGGCGAAGATCTCGCCGCGATCGATATCGAGGCTGACACCTTTAAGCGCCACAAGCCCGGAAGCGTATTTCTTGGTAACGTTCGAGACGGAGATGATCGGGTGCATCTGATGGATTGGAGCTATGAGGGAAGGCTGGCGATGGGGTGGCACCGGTCAGGCTGCGGAACGGTTGCGGCTGACTTCGATGCTGCTGGCGAATGTGGGGCCAGTTGCCGCTTTCGGCAACTCAATTCGTCGATCTGGGCGCGCGTCCTGACCGGTTCGAACGCTTCGAGGCGGTTCGCTATCTGGGTGGATTGCTGCATGCACGCGGCTGGCGCAAGGCAGCCATCGTACCGGCGCAAGCTATGGAACAGGCCGCCGGCCGGTCAGTTCAGGATCAATCCGAGCTTGACGAGGCGCGCCTGGATGCCGCCCGTCTGCCGGCCGAGGGCGGTAGCGATGGCCTTGATGCTTTCGCCGCGCTTGTGGCGGGCCGCGACATCGGCATCCTCCTCGGGCGTCCACTTTTTATGGGCATTGGCCGGGGCGGCGGCGGGCGCTGTTGCCTGCCTGGCCTGCGCGGGCGCTGGGCCTTTGATGTCCCTGACGAAGGCGGATTGAAGGGCCTCCGCCTCTTCGCGCCTGGCGGCAAGGCGCTCCTGCTCGTCCTCGGAGGCGCGGCGGAAATGGGCATCTTTCTCAAGGGCAAGCGGGTGGACGCGCAGCGCCCGCTCGTTCCAGCCCAGAAGGTGCAGGCCGTTCAATGTCCTGACGCGCGACAGGGCGACATAGCCCTGGCCGTATTCGAAGGCGTGGCTGAGGTCCATCACGGCTGCGTCGAGCGACATGCCCTGGCTCTTGTGCACTGTGATCGCCCAGGCAAGCCGCAGCGGCACCTGCTCAATGCCGGCCTTGACGGTTTCGTCCTCGGTGACCTTCCATTCGGCGGGCTTGGTGAAAACGGTAAGCCCGCTTTTCGCGGTCACGACGGGAAAGCCGTCCTCATGGCTGAAGTCCGAAACAACGCCCAGCGTGCCGTTCACGAAGCGGCCGTCGGGGTCGTTTTTGGTGAACATCACCACCGCGCCAATCTTGAGGTCGAGGCGGTCGGGCGAGAGGCAGCCGCGCTTGAGCCCGTCGGTGAGCACCTTGTCGCCGGTCGAGGTCATGTGAAAGCTGTAGACTTCGCCCGGAAGCTTGAGCAGCTCGGCCTGATTGATGCGGTCCACATCCATATTGTGGGTGAAAAGCCGCGTGACGCTGCGCGGGAGGCTATCTTGCGCAAGCCGGCGGCTGGCAAGCAGGCCCGCGTCCTCCTTGCCGAAGCGGTTGGAGCGGATCGCCCCGAGCAGGCCCGAGAATTCGGAGTCGGCCTGGCGGTGCTGCTCGGTGAGATAGCAGATGCTGGGATCGAGGCCGCGCCAGGCGCGGGACGCATAGGCGAAGGGGGAGTTGTCCTCTTCGTCCTGACTATCGGATTCGGGGGCAAAGCGTTCGTCGCGGCGGACGACCGGCGGAAGCTGGAAGAAGTCACCCACCAGCACCACTTGCAGGCCGCCGAAAGGCGCGTTGTCCTTGCGGACGAATTGGCAAACCAAGTCAACCGCCGACAGGGTTTGCCCGGAGAGCATCGAGACCTCGTCCACGATCAGCACGCGGGTCTTTTTGATCCGCTCCGTCACGCGCCGGTTCTTGGCGATATAGTCCAGATCCGCGCGCGTAATCTGCGAGCGTGTGCCGATGCCGCTCCAGGCGTGGATGGTGGTGCCGCCGAGCTGGGCGGCGGCGATGCCGGTCGAGGCGGTTATGCTGACGGGGATGTTTTCCCGGCGCAAATAGCCTACATAGCGGCCGGCGGCGTAGCTTTTACCACTCCCCGGCTCGCCAGTCAGAAAGACATTGGCGCCGGTCTTCAGGATTTGCAGGGCTTCGTCTTGTGTCATTTGGCCGGGCGCAGGAGAAATAGGACCGTCAGCGATCGCAGCAGCCGGCAGAATCGGCCGGCATGAGTGTAATAACCCAAACGGAGCCCATGCGCACGCGCCACCTTCGACGCGCCCGCTTCACGCGCTCAGCACTGCATTCGCGCTAGCCCAAGTCAGCGCACCTTCCGGGAAGCAGCCCACCCGGTGGCGGTATACAGGCTGGCAGGCTGAACACCGGCGCGGTTCTGGGTGACAGCGCCAGTGCTGGCGTCCGAACTTTGGAGCTTTTCGTTGGCGATTTCGGCGTCGAGGTCGATCCATTCGGTGTGCATGACGTCGACGCTGCCATCCTTAACCCGCTCCTTCGGAGAAGGAGCCCCCCGTGCCGTTGCCGCCGCGGTTTCGGTGCGGAACAGGTCCCCCCGTGCGATCAACTGCGGATCGGGCTGATAATTCGTATTCGAAAGAACCTGAACGACCTTGTAGCCTTCCTTTTCAAGCTCGGTCAGGATGCCGTCGAGCGCCTCTGCCGTGGTCTTCTTGATGTCGTGAAATAGCACGATGCCTTTTCCCGCCGAGTGAATACGGGCAATCACGTCGTGGGTTATCTTCCCAGCACTCGACCCGCCTGCATCGGCGTCGCCGGAAATCACGTCCGTTCCCCACACGCTGATGTTGCGGCTTGCGAGATAGGCCACGGCACCTTTGGAATCGCGGAAGCCTGGGAAGCGGAAGAAGGGCGCTATCGGCTTGCCCACCGCCTCGCTGACGGCGATGAAGCCTTTCTCGATTTCGAGCTTGTTTTCCTCAACCGAAAGCGTGTGCATGGCGCGCGGGTGCGACCAAGTATGCGAGCCGATTGTATGCCCGCGCCGGTCGATCTCCTGGATCAGCTTCGGTTGGGCCAGAGCCATTTTGCCGACGGCGAAGAATATTGCCTTCACGCAATGCTTTTGCAGCGTGTCGAGAATCGACTGAGTGTTCGATCCGAGCGGGCCATCGTCGAATGTGAGCACGATCTCGTGGTCGTGCAGATCGAGGGTCCGGCGCTGGGATTTGTTGTCGGCGTCGTTCATCGTGACGCCGTAAAGCGGGCCACCGGTCGAGTTTGCCGCCACTATCCGTGAAAGATGGGTCGTCTTGGGATCGTAGGCGCAATCGGAGTCACTGGGCGCAGCCCGCGCCGCCACCGAACCGAGAACCAACAGCGCGAAAACAATCCGCAACATGAACCACCTGTACTGTCAGAAATGCACAACTTACTATAGTACGGGACCGGGCCGCGACTGAAGCGTAAATTGGGGCTGGGCGGAAGTTTTCGGGGGGTTGTTGATTCAAGGCGACAGACGTTTTGCCTCTCTTTTATGCCGGCTTTTACGTTTCCCCCGCACCTTCGATGGCCGGTGAAGCTAACTGACGGAAAAAGCTTGGACTTCGGCGCATGAACAGAAGCTCAGGAGGAGGGGCCGAGCTTCTGCGTTAGGGCCTCGAACTCGCGTTTCAAGTTCTCGTTGCGGAAAATTTGCTCGAAGCCTGGCGCCTCCATCCGGTGGAGCGCATCGAAGGAGGGCTTGGCATCCTCCATCAAAACCTTGAGTTGAAAACTCTCCTCCACGGTCTCGAAAGTGTTGTCGGCGACGCGCAGGTCGAACACGGTCTTGCTCCTGGCTTCCGCCAAAAGCCGCCGCTGGCTTCTGAGATATTCCTTGTAGAAGGCGGAGACCTTCTGAGATTCTTCCTGGGCTTTGAGGTTCGCTTCCAGCATCTTGCGCTGGTCGTCCCTGGTTTGCGATTGCAAGAGCTGCCGGGTCTCGGCATTAGTCTTGGAGATGTCGGCTGCGATTTTGTCCAGCCGGAGAAGATAAACCGTGTCGATCTGCTCGATAAGAAGCCCCTGTGCCTCCACCAGCATGGCGAAGAGAGCTGCGTGCATGGCGAAATAGCGTCGCGCGGCTTTCAGATCGTCGCGCGACTGGTTCAGCAGGGTAGCGAGCTTCCGGTCGGCGATTTTCGACACTTCGAACGCGGTCACCAGCTTGAGGAGGTGGCTGCCGAGGACGCTGTCGAGGAGCAGGTCCATCTTTTCCTTGGATAGCTCGATGCCGGCGGCCGACAAGGCATTGCCGATATCCTGCTTGATGCGGGCGATATCGGCTTCCCGCGTTTTGATGTCATTCTCAAGAGCGGCGATCTTTGCGCCGATGGTGTCCCTGGTGTCGGTGACGATGCCCGGCATGAGCGCGGATTCAGGTGCGTCCAGGCGCTTCTCGCGCAAGCTTGCGATCCTGTCCCTGGCCGCGGCGATCCGCTCGCGCTGCTTGGAGATCTCCTCCTGAAGCTTAAGGATGGGGGCGTCCGTGACGATGTCGAGCGCGCTGTCGAGCAACTGGCGGATCGAGGTCTCCCGGTCCTCCCGCGTTTCGGTCCAGAGCGGCGGTATCAGGAATTGGTCGCGTTGCGGCAGGGTCTTGGCGGACTGCCGCTGGCCGGCCGCGCGGCTCAGGATCTTGTCGATTGCGGAGAGCAGCGCCTGCGATTGAATGCCGCTGGTGTTGAGAGGGGGCTGGGCCGCTTCGCCTGGGCATCCGCTGCCTGCGCCCCGGCACTATGCGGGTTGGCCGCGGGAGCCTCGGCGGCAAGCGAGGGCACCATGTGCAAGGCAACGCCCAAAAGCACCAGCGCCACAACGCCGCCCGTCGGTTTGGAACTCATTTGTCCTGGCCTCCAGCTCACGCGTCCAGGCTCGTTGCAGGCTTAATGTAAGTGCCGGCAATGCAAATTACAAATCTTTACCGTTTGTAAGGCAGACGGCAGGCGGCGTGAGGCCGCAGGGGCCTCGCGAAGGGCATTGGAAACCGAGGCTGCATGCTTCGGCAGGCGCCCGCTGCTGCACATTGGCGCAGAGAAGATTCTGTAAAGAAACGGGAACACTTTTTTGCTTGCAGCGCGGGCAGTGCGGACTTAAGCAGGGGGCTAAGGTGAGCGAGGTGAACTTCGGCGGACGTTGCCGGAGAGCCGCCAATACTGAGCGCAGCGTAAACATGGCCGATGATCCAGTTCTTGGTTCCGAACGTACCGGCGGGGACGAGCAACGTCTCAAAGACCAAAAAGAAAAGGTGCGTGTCGTCCGGAAGCGGCTGCACGCGCGCGATACGTTCATCCTGCCCGAGGTCTGGGATGTCGTTTCGGCCCGGGTCATGGGGGACGCGGCTTTACTTTGATAGGCATCTCCGCAAAGGCGGTCGCCTGGGCGCAGGGCCTGAAGCGGGATGAGCGGCTGACGCTCGACACGCTGGTTGGGACCGCGCAGGCGATTGCGCGCGGCTTTGCCATCCCCGTCATGGCCGATCTCGAAGGCATTGTGGGGCGGCGCGCGGAGGAAGTTGGCGCGGCCGCCGAGGCGGTGATCTCCGAGGGCTGCGCGGGCGTGGTGTTCAGCGATGGCGGCCGGGACGGCCGGGACGGCATCGCGCCGGTCAAGGAGATGGTGGCGGCGCTGCAGGCGGTCAAAGCCGCGGCGCTCAAGACGAAGGTGCCTGCGGTCATCGTCGCGCGGACCGAGGCCTTCCTACTCGACCCGCCCCAAGCTTCGCCTTTCGAAACCGCGGTCGAGCGGGCGGAAGCCTATTTCGCTGCCGGGGCCGATGCCATCTCCATACCAGGCGTGCAGCACATCCAGCTTATCGAGCGTCTCGCCGCTCACATCGATGGGCCGCTGTCCATCACGATCGGGCTAACGCCGGCGCCAAGTGTGAAGGATTTCAAGGGGGCAGGGGCTGCTTGCGTGGCGCTTGGGCCGGCCTTGCTGCGCTCGCTTCTGGGTACGCTGCGGCATAATGCGGAAGAGCTGCTTGCATTCGGACAGTTCAACAACATCAGCAAGGCTATTCCCGAGGACGCGCTGAATGAGCTTTTGCGCTAAAACGGGCGGGGGCGCTGAGCCGCGCCCATGATGTTCTATCTATCCAAGATCGTCTGGGGCTTGTTTCAACCTTCCTCGCTGCTCATCGTGCTGTTCGCCGCGGGAGCGGTGCTGGCTTGGTCTGGCAGGCCCAGGCCAGGGATGCGCCTATTCGCCGCTGGGGCCGCTCTTTATGCGATCTTGGGTTTTTCCCCTTTGGCGAACTGGGTGATGGCGCCCCTTGAACTCAACGCAAAGGCCAGTGCGGCGAAGAGCCTCGACGGTGCGGCGGGGATCATCGTGCTGGGAGGCGCCATCGAGAGCGCAACCTCGCTCGGCGGCGACGCGCCGCATCTGAACAAATCCGGCGACCGGATGGTTGAAACCGTCCGCCTGGCTGCGCGCTATCCCTCCCTGCCTGTGTTTTTCTGCGGCGGAAAGGCGAACCTGTTTCCCCGCGAGGACCGGGATACCGAGGCAGCGCTGGCGTTGCGCTTTTTCAAGGCGTTCAACTTGGTGCCGCCCAGGCTCCGGTACGAGGACCGCTCGCGGAACACCTACGAGAATGCGGTGGAGGCGGCCAAGGAGCTTCAGCCGAAGCCTGGGCAGAAGTGGATTTCTCGTTACCTCGGCCTTCCACATGCCGCGCGCGAAGGCGCTATTCGAGGCGCAGGGCTTCGAAATCCTGGCGCATCCCGTGGACTTCAGGACGAACGGCTTCAATGGCTGGTGGCGTCCCTTTCCCAGGGCCTCGGAAGGCTTGAGGCGGCTCGATCTGGTGGCCAAGGAATGGGCTGGCATGGCCGTGGCCTGGGCCTCGGCTGGCTTTCGCCGCGCCGCACTTTTTAAACCGCGCGTGGCGTTTCAGCCGGTTTATGCCATAATTGCTTATTACCGAATTTAGTCGATTCGCTCCGGCTTTCCCAATCCTCCAGCCTAGGCTCCGCAAATGATAGCGCATGATCCGAGTTTGGTGATCCTCTCGATCACGATCGCGATTCTCGGCACCTTCACCGCTTCTGTGATGACCTCCAATGTCGCGCTGCTTCCGAGGGGCGAGGGGCGGTCGCGCATTGTCATGGCGTCGCTGACGCTTGGCAGCAGCATCTGGGCGATGAATTTCGTCGGCCTGCTCGCGCTCGAAGTGCCAATCGATCTTACACGCGATCCGGTGCTGCTTGGAATCTCGGCCGCGGTTGCCTTTTTCGGCACCGGCATCGCCTTGTTCACGCTTTGGCCCGGCGGGATGACCGCAGGGAGGCTGCCGCCCGCAATCATGCTGCTCGGGATTTCGATAGCAGCCACGAGCTACCTTGGCATTGCGGCGATAGCCGGCCAGCAGCTCGAACTCTCCTGGTTCCTGGCGTTGATTTGCGCGGTGTTTGCCATGCAGAGCGGGCTGATGCTGCTGGTGTTCCTGTTCCTGCCCCGGGGCGTGATGCTGACTTTGACCGGCGCCATCGCGCTCGGCCTTTTGCTGGCGGCCGCCCATTACCTCGCCATCGCCTCCATCCCCGGCCTTGAGGAGAGGCTGCTTACCATTCCGCGCAGCCACACCGGCATTTCGGTGCGCCACCTGGCCTGGGCTGCGACCATCATGATTTACTTCCTTTGCAGCATTTGCCTCAGCATCTTCGTCATCGCGCAGTTCCGTGAGGATGCCCGCTAGTACAACCTGAGGCCAGTTTGCACCCCATTAGCCGCGAGTTCGCAAGCGAACTTGCCTCGGATAAGTTGTACTAGATCGATGTCTTGCTAGGTTGGCATCATTCCTCGGCGGTGCCGGCAGTGACGCCTCCGATCAGGTTGCTGCTCAAGAGATATTCTGGCGTAAGCGCAGCCGCGCCCGCCGGCTCAAGCGCGCCGGAAAGGGCGGCCAGCCAAGCGCGCTGCTCGCTTAGAAGCCGCAGCGCCTCCTCGCGGTTCACCTCCTTGAAGCGCACGCTCATGCCAGTTGCTAGCCTGCCTGCCGCTGCGATATCGGCACCGATCACGGTGGCGATGCGCGGATAGCCGCCTGCCGTCTGGCGGTCGGCCAGCAGCAGGATGGGCTGGCCATCGGCGGGAACTTGCAGCGCGCCTGCCGTGGTGCCTTGCGTGGTCATCTCGCCTTCCATGGTGCGTTCGAGCGCGGGGCCTTGCAGGCGCAGGCCCATCCGGTCGGAAGCCGGCGCCACGGTATAGGCGGAGGCGGTGAGCGCTTCAAAGGCGCGAGGGGGAAAATACGCCGCATTAGGCCCCTGCATCACACGCAACACGCTTGGCGCACGGATTTCGGTTTTGAGACGGACCGGCGCGCGGGTGGACGCGGCAAGGCAAAGCGGCAGCCGGGCGCCGGCATAAAGGGTGCGGCCCTCGTAGCCCCCTAGTGCGGCCCTGCGATAGGTGGAGCGGCTGCCCAGTGCCGGCGGGACATCGAAGCCGCCCTCCACGGCGAGATAGGAAACAGCTCCCTCTTTCGGTGGGAGGATTCGGACGGTATCCCCGCGCTGCGCATGGAAGCTTTGCAGCGCCGGTACGCGCATGGAAGCCGTTTCGCTTTCCAGAATGACACCGGATGCCATGCCGGCCAGCGCAAAAGTCACGCTGTCAGCTTCCACGGCGAAGGCCAGCCCAGCGCTCAGGATTTCGATGGCCGCTGTGCTGGGCGGATTGCCTGCGAGGATATTGGCGATTGCGAGGCTCACGGTGTCGAGGGCGCCCGAGACTGGCACGCCGAAACGCTGATAGCCAGGCCTGCCGCAATCCTGCAGGCTCGCGGCCAAGCCCGGTTCGAGAATTCTGAGAGCTGGCTTCACGCGCCCTCCAGGGGTTCGGGCCGCCAGCCGTCCGCAACGCGCTCGCTCAGCGTCCCAGCCTCGCCGATGCCGACCGGCACGAAACGCACGCGGTCGCCCGGCTGCAGCAGCGGCCGGTCATATCGGGCCATATCCCAAAGCACAACGGGCGACCGGCCGATCAAATGCCAGCCGCCGGGGCTTTCCAATGGATAGACGGCCGTCATGTCCGATGCGATTGCGACCGACCCGGCAGGCACGCGGGCGCGAGGTGTGGAGCGGCGGGGCAGGCGCAATGGCTCGGGTATGCTGCCCATGTAGGCGAAGCCGGGCAGGAAGCCCAGCATGTAGACATGGTAGAGCGTGCCGGCATGCAGCCGCACGGCTTCCCTGGGCGCGATCCCCGCGGTTGCGGCCACGCCGTCAAGATCGGGTCCGGCTTCGCCGCCATAAAGAACCGGGATCTCGAAGGTCCGGCCGTGCCCGGCACCATCTTGCGAAGGGGCGAAGAGCCTTCGGACCTCTTCAACAAGCCGTTCCCTGGTAAGCAGCAAAGGATCGTAATACACGGTCGAAGATGAAAGTGCGGGAACGCATTCGCCGAGCCCAGGCAGAAGTGTGGCCGCGAGGCGTTCGCTGGCTTCCAGGATCGCAAGGCTTAGGGCTTTACTGTAATGCGGGCCGAAATCCACAAGAAGCGCGCTTTCCCCACAATCGAGGAATGTGAAAGAAGGTCGCATTGCCGGTCCCGATATTTGGTTTACACAGCTTCAGATAAGGTTGGGGTTGCAAGATTTTTCAATCCTAAGCTCTCTTGCGTTCTGCGCCGGAGGTTCATTGGCGTGGCAGCGCGAGCTGGGTATTTTTCGCCAGATTGGCAGCTTAACTTCATTTTTTTAGCATAATGCGAAATCCGTCCGCCGTCTATTGCCGGGCTATTCGACCGGATAAAAGCAAGCGACAACTATTAGCTCTGCGGTTCATGGCCTAGGCCGCTTGTTTCGTCAGAATGACCGGGCGTTAAGCCGGGTTGGCATCCGCCTCTGTGGGGTAGCTGTGAATTCATATGCGCGCTATACCCGCAGCGTCTTAAAAGGAAAGCACAATTCCCAATTTATAAAGAGAGAGCATGTCTTTTGGGAGACACCCTTCCACATGAAACCGAGGTAAGACGGTACATTGCCAAGAGCATTCTTGAGCATCAGCGCCTTTGTGGTATATGAAGTGTATTCCCACCTGACTTCGAAAGGCAAACGATTGTGAAAGCAACAAATAGGGTGAAGGGTCTGGCCGGAATGCGCAAGAGTGGAAGGGCGCCGGCTCGAAAAGACCCGGACCCATGGTAATTCGTACAAAACGTTAGATAGTTCAGCGCAAGGCCGTTCCGGGAGCCCCCAAATGGTAGAAGAGAAAATGGAAAATAGTGAGCTGGTTGAGTTCGCCAGCCAGATCGTTTCTGCCTATGTTAGTAATAATTCCGTGATGGCTGACGACTTGCCGGCGTTGATCGGCGATGTGTATGCCGCCCTTAGCCGCGCCGCCTCCAATTCGATCCAAGCTCCGAAGGAGGAACTTAGGCCCGCTGTCGCAGTCAAGAAGTCGCTGACGCCGGAGTACATCATCTGCCTTGAAGACGGGAAGAAGTTCAAGTCCCTGAAGCGGCATTTGCGGACGCACTACAACATGTCTCCTGAGGAATACCGCGAGAAGTGGGGCTGGCAGGCCTATCCCATGGTTGCTCCCAACTACGCGGAGGCCCGCTCCTCGCTGGCTAAGAAAATGGGCCTCGGCCAGCGCAGGGGCGCCTGATCCGAGGTTCTGTCCAGATAATCGTTCCGGCCGCTTCGGGTAACCAAGCGGCCAGCTTTTTCACGAAACAGGGCTATGTCCGGGGCGGTTTCCTCTCCTGCCGGAACCACTCGCTATATAATGTGACAAGAACCGCAGCGGCCGGCTGCAGGAGCGCGATGAATTCGCCGGCCGGTTTGAAGCAGCCGCTATAGCTTGGATCGAGAAGGACCGCCAGTTCAAGGACCGCGGAGCGGTGCACAGGGCTCAAGCCCTTAAGCACGGCGTTCATGGCGGAAATCTCCACGCGCTTGCTTTCGTTGAAGGGCAGGCGCCCGAATGGGCTCGAACGTACCTCGGATTTCAGATAGTTGAGGCAGCCGATATTCGAAAGGCTGGCGATGCAGGATGTCAGCCGGCCGAGCGCTTCAGCCTCGGGATCGGACAAGGCGCGGTCGAGTGCGGTTAGCCGCCGGCGCAGCGAGCGCGTCCGGACCGGCTCCGGCTTGGCCTCGGCATCCTCGATGATGGCGCGCCGGACTGCCAGCGGCGTCAGCAGGGTTCGCGCGCGGTGCCGTGCCACAATAGGAGCACCGGGCGGCGTTAAAATGTCGCGCATGAAGGGCGTGTGCTGGCGGCGATGCTCGGTTGGGGCTTCAGCTAGGTTCTGTTTTGGCGCCCTTTTTGCCGTTTTCGCTTTAGCGGGCATGGCGGCCCTCCCGTTCGAAGGCCTTGGCCATGTGGTGCTTGCAATAGGAGGCGCGGCCGAACCTTGGCGCGGAGCAAAAGGCGAAATCGGGCTTCGAGGGATCGCCCAGCGGCCACCGGCATGCACCATCTGGCAAAACGGCAAGCGCTGCCGCCCCATAGGTGGCGGATGGCCCTGCGGTGGAGCGGCGTATGAGAAGACCGATCCGCTCGGAGACGCCGGCCCTCCGGCCGTACTGCCTTATGGCGCGAAGGCTGATGCCATGGCGGCGCAAGGCGGAGCGCAGCGCTTTGGGGTTCACGCCGAGTGCGCGCGCGATGTCTTTTGTGCTGAGCGTGGCAAGCGCGGTGACGATTTCTGTGAGTTCCCCTGCGGTCCACCGGCGTCGGCCGTCCGCGGAGAGAGGGGGGATTGGGAGAACTGGGATGGGGGCGCCGCTCAAATGCGGGGGGTGAGGTAGGTGGTGTTGCACGGGTGTCTCATTAACGCTGAACTGGTTAATCGCCTGTGGAAAAAACACGATTATGGCGGAGGATTCCACGATCCGTTGTGGAGAATACACAACACGGGTAAACAAAATGCGCAACTTTACCAAAATACGAAGAAAAGTGTAATCGGCGCGGGTGCAACCGAGGTGCGGTCCTAGTGGGTTCAAAAATATAGGATATGTCGCGAAACGCCGCGCTTGGCGCGGGTTGGTATGCCCCTTTGGCAGGGGCAATAAGTTCTGGATGCGTTCACAAAAATGCTCGACAAACCAATCATTTTTGCCCAGAAAAGGTTTAGAGCATTTTCATGGGGTGACTTTCTCCTGACGGGAATGTGTTACACGAACTGTGTAGATTAGGGGCGTATTGTTATGCGGGATTGGACGGCTGAAGAAATTAGGTCCATTGCAGAACGCCTCCGGCGCGCGCGCATTCATGCGGGCTTCGAACGCGCGACGGAGGCCGTCCGGAGATTTGGCTGGAACTACAGCCGCTATATGAATTACGAGAATGGCGAGCGCGCGGTCCCGCCGAAGCAGGCCATTCTGTTCGCCTCCGCCTTTGGGGTGACTGTCGATTACATTTATTTTGGAAAAGGTGATAGTTTAAATCAAATAGAAAGGACATTGCCTTTAACGTCCAGAATCGTGCGGCGTATCCCCCTTGTGGGGGTCGAAAATATCGCGGAACTCCAACGCATAGCTTCCGGACTTGAGCCGATGCTCGCAGCCATGATTCCCGTTTCCAGCGAAGACACGCTCCCAGAGCGGGCCATTTTTATTGAAATTAGCGACAAGTCGATGTCCAACCCGAACGAACCCATATCGTTCGAGCCGGGCGACAAGGCCATGATCGACCTCGACGCGGTACCGGCCCCAGCCGATTTCGTGCTGGCGCTCGTGCCCGAGGAGCGCCAGGCCCTGTTCCGGCTCTACCGCGAGGTGGGCCGGGCGGAGGACGGCTCGATGATCGCCGATCTTGTGCCGCTGAACCCAAATTTCCGGACCGTCGGGATTGGCAATTCATGCTCCGCGCAGATCATCGGCGTCTGCCGCCGCATCCACAGGATTGTGGAGCTGGCCCAGCCGGCCCGCGTTCGCGGCCGGGCTGATCTCACAAATCCGCCAGCCCGTTCTTTTCCAGGCGGCATCCAACCTATTTATCGTCTGCCAGCGTTGCCGGCGGAAGGCTGGCTGCCCGGCTGCAATTGCAAGCATCGTGCGCGAGGCTCATGTTCGGTCCAGCGGCGAATGGCAAGGAGAGGCGGCGATGCGGATCGATCTCAACGCGGATATGGGCGAGGGCTTCGGCGCCTACCGCATGGGCCACGACGAGGAACTGCTGCATATCGTGACCTCGGCCAACGTTGCCTGCGGCTTTCACGCGGGCGACCCCAGCATCATGCACGGGCTCGCCATGCGCGCGAAGGAGCTTGGCGTTGGGCTCGGCGCGCATCCGGGTTTCAACGACCTTTGGGGCTTCGGGCGGCGTACCATCGCGATGAACGCGCGCGATCTCGAATATCTGGTGGCCTACCAGATCGGCGCCATGCGGGCGTTCGCGGCCTATTCGGGCGCGCCGCTCCGGCATGTGAAGGCGCACGGCGCGCTTTATAATATGGCGGCGAAGGACGGGGCCTATGCGGACGCCATCGCGCGCGCGGTCAAGGCGGTGGACGCGGCGCTGATCGTGGTTGGCCTGCCTGGATCGGAAATGCAGAAGGCGGCGGAAGCGTGCGGCCTGCGGTTCGCGCGCGAGGGCTTTTGCGACCGGCTCTACCGCCAGGATGGCGCGCTCGTGCCGCGCTCCGAGCCGGGCTCGGTCATCGGCGATCCGGTCCTCGCGGCGGCGCAGGCGCTTCGCCTTGCTCGCGGCGAGGGGATCGCCACTGGCGATGGCGGCCGGCTGAAAATGGAGGTGGATACGCTTTGCGTGCATGGCGATGAGCCGGGCGCGGTAGGCGTGGCGCGGGCCGTGCGCGAGGTGCTGGAGGCGAATGGCATCGCTCTGGCGCCCATGCTGCAAGCCGGCTCCAGATTGTGATCTCAGCCCGCCAGGATAAGCGCGCCTGGCACAAGGAGGAGCGCGGGGATCGATACGGAACCCGCTTGGCCAACGAATGGATGGTGAGATTGAGCTGCTTCATTTCCGGCGGGAGAAGGCCGAAGTTTGAAGTTGCCAAACTAAAGGGCGCAATTGCAGGCACAGCGGACGCCAGCTTTGTTTGCCTCGCCTGCCGGCCGGTGGTTCGCTCATGCACCGCTCACTGGCGCTGTGCGTGAAGTGCAGAACAATCCAGACAGTCATTTCTGGCTAGCCGCTCACGAAGATCTTTAGTGCCGCTCAGGCGCCGGCCAGCGCGTCCCTGATCGTTGACAGCGGCAAGACGAGCTTGAGCGGATCGTCCAGCAGCCGCAGCGCACCGAAACGCTCGTACCAGCCGGCGGCCCGCTCATCCTTGGCGTCGATGGCCAGCGCTAGGCCTCCTACTTCCGCGGCGACGCTCAGCGCCCGCCGTCCGGCGGCAAATAACAAAGCCGAACCAATCCGCTGGCCTTGAACGGAGACACTTACGGCGAGCCTGCCAAGGCGGTAAGCCGGGACCTCGTAGCGTCCGAGTTTGCGTGTGAGCGCGGCTGGGATACGGGCGAACTCCACGGAGGCGGGACTTATCGAATAATAGCCAAGGATGCGCGCTGGGACTTCGGGTTGTACAGCAACGAAGGTTTTGGCCCCGCCGCTCTCGTGGTTCTGACGAGCGTAACGGCGCAGATATTCGTTCAGCTCGGGGGAACCGCAGTCGAATTCGGCCCGGTCATGCCGGCGGCCGACGGCCTCCTCGCGCCAGTGCGGTGCACTCATAGGCCGGTTTGTTCACGGAAGGCGCGGGCAGCGGCTAGCAGGGCAGCCGTGGGCTTGGGCGGATTTTCCAGTAGCTCCAGAACGCGGGTCGTATCCCGGCCGGACAAGACAATCCGCTCGTTGCGGTCGATGACTGCCTGTGCCGCTGGCAGCACCTGACGCATGATGAAAGCCGTCACGTCGAGCCGCTCGCAGGCCGCCGCAGCCACGAGAAGGCGCTTTTCCTCTTTAGTGGCGCGCAATTCAAGGCGGCCATCGCGTGTTAAGGTAGATCGAGGCATGACATTTCTCTCAAATCACGGCGGCCGTATCACCCGTATGCTGTACGTACACTATATGAAGTAGGCCAGGTTGCCAAGCCGGATTGGCATCTGCTTTGTGCTTTAGCGCTTACGGCCTCCGCCTTATGGGTCAAAAATTGCCCGTCGCGGATACCCGGGCTGGTTCGCACCAGCCGGGATGGCGGACTTCAATTCAGTAATTCCGGTGCCGGCGGCTAAGCGGCTGCGCCCCAAATTTCAGCCCACAGCCGCTCTCGACCCAGAGCAGATGAATGGGAGGCCTGTTGCTGGCTGGGTAAGGCGGTGGGATATCGCCCATTCATTGGCGGAGCCACGAAAGCCTGCTTAGGGGAGCGCGGTGTGCTGCGCCGCCCCAGCCGCGAGCGTCGCCGCGCCATAGGGCCACTTCCGCATGGTGAAGCACCAGCGCGGCGGTGCGGGCGGAAGGTAGAAGCGCTTGCAATGCTCCAGAGTGAGGCAGCGCGGCAGCCCGGCCCTCATGCGGCCGATGGTGGGCAGGAAGCCCTGCCATTCGAGCGCCGCGACGAGCTGGCCGGCGAACTCCAGGCCGCGCCGCGAATAGGAGATGAAGACTTCGAGCTTGCCGCCGGTTTTGCGCTGGTATCGGGAATGCGCGCTCACCTCATTGCCGGCCGGTGCGGGGGGCTGGAAAAGCGGTACGGGCTTAGTGCGGCACGGCAGGGTTGACGGGCAAAGGAAGGGCAACCCTAGCGCGACAAGGCATGGTTAATTCCGGCATGGTTAACGCCGCCGCGGGGGGCGTTTTTGTGCGAAAAACACGCGATTTCCACGTATTTTAGGCCGAAATCCACAATTCAAAATGCCGGTTAATATTAGAATGTTGCGCGCATTAACCGAAAAACCAAATTTATTCTGGCGGATATTTTATCCAGAGGGGCAAATTTCCGCTTTACGGCTTCCAGGTGCGTTAACTATTGTATAGAGACCGTTAGCTATAATTGTGGCAGCTTGCACAGGCGGCGCCGGGGGGCCGGAATTGTCTTGGCGCGCCGGGGAAAGGGGAACGCCCTCTCAACGGGCACACACCCTCTCCCCTCGCGGGAGAGGGTGGACGCGAAGCGGCCGGGTGAGGGGGCCTTGAAACGCTTCCCTAAATCCCGCGCAGATTCTAAGGTCAGCCGCAACGCAACCAACGCATCCGGGCCGCCGTGTCAGACTTTCAGCTTTCCGCAATTCAATCGCCCTTTCAGCGGCTGCGCGACCTCCTGGGCGGCGAGACGCCCGGCGCCGCACCCATCGACATGACCATCGGCGAGCCACGGCACGGCTTCCCGGCCTTCGCGGCGGAGATCGTGACGCAGCATTCCGCGCTGTTCGGCAAATATCCGCCCATCGCCGGTATCGCGGAGCTGCGGCAGGCGATTGCGGGCTGGCTCGGCCGCCGCTACGGGCTCGGCGCTGGCGCGGTTGACGCGGACCGGCACATCCTGCCGCTCTGCGGGACGCGCGAAGGGCTGGTCTCGGCGCTGACCATCGCGGTTGCGCGCAAGGGCGTGGACCGCGCGGCCGTGCTGATGCCCAACCCGTTCTACCAGGCCTATTACGCGGCGGCGCTCACCAGCCGGATCGAGCCCGTGCTCTTGACCGCCAGCGCCGCCACAGGCTTCCTGCCCGATCTCGACGCGCTCGATCCCGCGCTTCTGAATCGCACCGCCGCCTTCTATCTGGCCTCGCCCGCCAATCCGCAGGGCGCCATCGCGTCCGAGGCCTATCTTGAGCGGCTGATCGCGCTGGCGCACAGCCACGGCTTCTACATTTTCTCGGACGAGTGCTACTCCGAGATCTACCAGGACGCGCCGCCGCCCGGCATTCTCCCCGTGGCCGCGCGCATGGGCGGGTTCGAGCGGGTGCTGGCGTTCAATTCGCTCTCCAAGCGCTCCAACGCGCCGGGCCTGCGCTCGGGCTTCATCGCGGGCGATGCCGCCTTCCTCGCCGATTACCGGAAATACCGCAATGTGGCCGCGCCGGCGGTGCCGGTCCCTGCGCAATATGCCTCGGCGGCGCTTTGGTCGGACGAGGCGCATGTGGAGGCCAGCCGCGCGCTCTACCGCGAGAAGTTCGCCACCGCGCAGCAAAAACTCGGCACAATGCCGGGCTATTACCGGCCCCCCGGCGGCTTCTTCCTTTGGCTCGATCTCTCAAATTTTGGTGGAGGTGAAGCGGTGGCGAAAACCATTTGGAAAGGATACGGAGTTAAAATCCTGCCCGGTGCCTATTTGGCCCAGCCTGACGCAGGCGGGGTCAATCCGGCCAAGGACTATGCCCGGCTCGCGCTGGTACCCCCCCTCGCAGCAACACGGGACGCATTGGAGCGCCTCGCGGCGTATCTGTTGTGAGGCGGAAAGCAAGTGGAGTGGCGTGCGTTGATGCAAACGAGGCGGACACGCTTTTTGCCAAAAGCGCTGGCGGGTGAGTTGCGCCGGCTGCCAACGCGCTTGTCTGGAGTTTTGCTCTTAGCTCTTGCTGCGGCCGGCTGGGTTGCGCTCTTAAGCTGGACCTTCGGCGATCCGAGCCCCAGCAACGCCACGAAACTCCCGCCGCATAATCTGCTTGGCTATCAGGGCGCGAGTTTTGCTGCCGTGATGATGGAAGGCTTTGGGCTGGCTTCGCCCTTTCTGATTTTGCCGCTCGCTGCTTTCGGAGTGCAAATCGCAGCCGGCTTCGAGCCGCGTACGCCAAGAGTAAGGCTCGCGCTGTGGGGTGCAGCGCTCATCTTCTCTCCAGCCTTCTTCGCCTCGCTTAAGGCCCCATCCACTTGGCCGCTGCGCAGCGGGCTTGGCGGCATGTTCGGCGACTTCGTGGTGGCGGGAGTGTCGAGACTATCGGGCGCGGTTCCGCCCGTAGCGCTTTGGCCGCTGGCCGCGCTGGTTTTCTTCATTCTCGGGGCCGGGTTTGTGTGGAGCGCATGCGGCCTTTCTGCCGGCGATTTCCTGCTTGCGTTTCAGGGGGCGCCGCAGAAAAGGGCGGGGGCAGCGCCTGGTGAATTCCATGAGCCCGCGCCAAGCGGCGTCATTGGCTGGCTGACGAGGTTGGTGAGGTGGCTGTCGGAAGCCGGTAACGGGCACGCATCGAAAGGCCCGCGCGAGTTCTGGATGACCGGGGCGAGGACCGAGCCCAGACTGGCGCCTGTGCCCGCCGCGAAACCGCCGAAAAGCGAGGCCGCCAGAATGGAGGTGGCTGGATCTGCGGAAGTGCCGCCCCCCGTCAGCTCGGTTCTGGCGAGGAAGGTAGCCTCAGCACTGGCCGCCGCTGCCGAAAAACGGTCGCCCGGTTTGACTGCCGCCGAGGATCTGGCTGGGTTCCAGTCCTCGCCATACAGTGAGCGTGAGCCAGGGAGCAGGGCAAAAGGTGCTGACGGAAACAGTCCGGAGGCGGAGGAAAGCGTTTTGGACGCCGATCGAGTAGAGCCCTTTTTTGGGCCAAGGCGCAGCTCGTGGTTTTCTGAAGGGACTGAAGGCGGCGGCGGGCGGACCGTGGAGTCGCCTTTCCTGCGCCTGACTGCCAAGGCCGCGCAAGCCGCCGGTGCAGGCGCGCAGAAACTTCTTTCTGGTGTGGCCAACGGTGTAAAAGCCGCCGAGCCGCTCATTCAAGCCCGCAGGGCGCGGCGGCCTGCCGCCGTGGAGCCGGACGGGCTGGACGATGTTGGCGCCACGCTTCCGCCTCTGTCGCTTCTGGCGCATCACATGGTGGGCCATGACAGGCGCGATGCCTCGGACCCAGCCCTTATGGAGCGCGCGGAGGCTTTAGCCAGCGTGCTTGCGGATTTCGGTGTCCGGGGACGCATATCGGGGATCTACCCCGGCCCGGTCATCACGCTGTTCGAGTTGGAGCCCGTGCGCGGCACCAAATCCTCGCGCGTCGTGAGCCTGGCCGACGATATCGCCCGCTCCATGAGCGCAGTTTCGGCCCGCATCGCGGTAGTGCCGGGCCGGGACGCCATCGGTATCGAACTGCCAAACTCGAGGCGCGAAATCGTGGGCTTGAGGGAAATCCTGGAATCGTCCGCGTTTCAGAACTCGCAGGCGGCCCTGCCGCTGGCGCTCGGCAAAACAATTGGCGGCGAGCCCATCGCGGTCGATCTCGCGCGCATGCCGCACCTGCTGATCGCGGGCACGACCGGGTCGGGCAAATCGGTGGGGATCAACACCATGATCCTGTCGCTCCTGTGCCTGCTGCCGGCGAGCCAGTGCAATTTCATCATGATCGACCCGAAGATGCTGGAGCTTTCGGTCTATGACGGCATCCCGCATCTGCTTACCCCGGTCGTAACCGACCCGAGAAAGGCGGTCGCGGCCCTGAAATGGGCGGTCAAGGAGATGAACTCGCGCTACGAGCGCATCGCCAGCTGGGGTGCGTAACGTGACAAGCTACAACGCGAAGGCTGCGGCGGCCCAGCTTCGCGGCCAGCCGCTCAAGCGCATGATCCAGACCGGCTTCCATCCCGTCACCGGCGAGCCCATCGAGGAAGAGGAGGTGATGGAGGCGGTCTCCATGCCCTATCTCGTGATCGTCATCGACGAGATGGCGGACCTGATGATGTGCGCGGGCAAGGATGTGGAGTTCGCCGTGCAACGGCTGTCGCAGATGGCGCGGGCGGCGGGCATCCACCTGATCATGGCCACGCAGCGGCCGAGCGTCGATGTGGTCACCGGCACGATCAAGGCGAACTTCCCGAGCCGTATCAGCTTCCAGGTCACCTCCAAGATCGACAGCCGCACCATCATCGGCGAGCAGGGCGCCGAGCAGCTTTTGGGCATGGGCGACATGCTCTACATGGCCTCGGGCGGGCGCATCATGCGCGCGCACGGACCCTTCGTGACCGACGACGAGGTCGAGGCGGTGGCGCGGTATTTGAAGGCGCAGGGCTTTCCCAACTACCGCGACGACATTCTGGAGGACGCAGGCGGCTTCGAGGACGAGATGCCCGCGAAGGGTAGCAACGGCAAGGGCGGCGACCTTTACGGCCAAGCGGTGGAGATCGTGTTGAAGGACCGCAAACCGACCGCCAGCTACCTTCAGCGCCGGCTCAACATCGGCTATAACCGTGCGGCTTCGCTGATCGAGCGCATGGAGGAGGAGGGCATCGTAGGAGCCCCCGGCCGGACCGGCCGGCGGGAAATTCTGGCCGATGCGGGGCAGTAGGCGCGAGCAGGCAGTTGGTTGCAAGCGCAAACTTTGGCCGGAGCATTGGTAAGAAAATTCCTTAGTAGATCGCTAGACTTGAGGCAGATTCGCCACTGTCAAGCTTATAATCACAGTTTTTTGCTTTGCATCGAGCGCAACTCATGCTATGTTGTGGTCATTGAGAGGTTGTGCCAGTCACCATCGGTAGTGCCCCCCCGTCTAGCCGAAGGCACAGCATCTCAGCGCCGGCTTCCCTCCCGGCGTAGCGTGAAAACGCAAAGCGCCCAACCTTCGCCGGAGTTGGGCGCTTTTTTCTTGCCCTGATGCGCGCGGACGCGCATTTCTTGCCCAAATGCTGACAATCGCCACCTGGAACATTAATAGCGTGCGGCTGCGTGCCGGACTGGTTGTGCGCTTCCTGAAGCAGGCCAAGCCGGACATTTTGTGCTTGCAGGAAATCAAATGCACGGAGGAGCTGTTTCCGCGCGAGCCCTTCCTGGAGCTAGGCTATTCGCACATCGGGATCAGCGGACAGCCCGGCTATCACGGGGTTGCCACGGTCTCCAGGCTGCCGCTTGGGAACCTGCCAAGGGAAAGCTTCTGCGGTACGGCCGAGGCCCGGCATCTGGGCTGTGCCGTGGCGCTTCCGGACGGCGGGATGCTTGCGCTGCACAATATCTATGTGCCGGCCGGCGGCGATATTCCCGACCCTTCGGTCAACCCCAAGTTCAAGCAGAAGCTTGCCTATCTCAAATCGCTGGCGGCCTGGCGGGCGGACAAGAACGGCGCTCCGGCCATTTTGCTGGGCGATTTCAATGTGGCGCCGCTCGAAACCGACGTCTGGTCGCACAAGCAGCTCTTGAACGTCGTCAGTCATACCCCGGTTGAGGTGGAGGCGCTGACGAAAGTGCAGAGGGACGGGGGCTGGACGGACCTGGTGCGCCGCTTTATCGCGCCGGAGAGGAAGCTCTACACCTGGTGGAGCTACCGGGCGCGCGATTGGCAAGCCTCGGACCGGGGCCGCCGCCTGGACCACGTCTGGGCAAGCGCTTCGCTCGCTGGGAGGGCGCGGAGTGCGACGGTGCTCAAGGAGACGCGCGGCTGGGACAGGCCGTCGGACCATGTGCCGGTAATCGTGGGGCTCGATTTGTAACCAAAAGCCGCGTCATTTGGTCCTGGAGCTTGCGCGGAGCTTAAGGTGTATATATAAAGTCTTGAGTTTTCTTGTGGTTGCGAAAGATTGCGGCCCGCAATTAATTTAAAATTACGTACATTTCCTTAAGTCTGCCATAAACGGTGAGTTAAGTCGATGTATCAGGGGTCTAAAAGAAAAGCAGACGTGGAGGGTGCCATCCCGGCAAAAGGTAGTGCGTTCGGGGATGCCGGTGAATTTGGGCTTGGCGATTCCCGGGGTCAAAAGCAAAACGCAGACGGTGCGCAGAGCTTGGGTGAGTTGTATCCGCGATTCCGCGACAGAGGGACGCAAGCTGCGGGTGCACATAGCCCGGTGGCGGGCCATCCGTCCCCTGCGAAGTCTGCAATGCAAAGCAGAGCAGAGGCATCCGGGCCAAAGTTAAGCGCGCCCGCGCAGAGCATCGCCGCCATGTTAACCAGCGAGCATGCCGCCTTGGACGCAGAGGTGGCCGAAGGGCAGCGGCTGGCCGCAAGGTTTGTCCGCCGGCCGCAGGACGAGGCGCGCAGCTCCTCAAAGGGGTCGGCGGCACCTTATGTCGCCGCCGGAGCGTTCGTTCTCCTCGTGGCTGGCGGTGCTGCGGCGTATTTCCTGACATCGGGCAACGGTGGGCAGGGTGGCGCGGGATATGTCTCCGCATCCTTCGCTACTCCCTACACCGCAGCCCCAGGGGCGCCGGAGCCGCAAGCCGCGGTTGCTTCGCCGAAGCAGCAAGGCACAGAATCATCTGCGAGCTGGAACGAGACTGTAGAGACGTTCCGGGCGCTCGCGGGCTCCGAAGGGGCGGCACCGGAAAATGTGGCGGAACCCAAGCTGGAACAACTGGCCACAGGGTTCAACGCTGCCGGGGGCAAGTAGGCTGGGCATACACCCATAGCAGGCCGGGCGCCGGCGCGGCCTGCTGAAAAGCCCATGGTGCCTTGCTGCGATGGGTTAGCCAGTGCAGCCGGCCGTTGATAACTTCCATTCATCCTCCGTCGCGATTGCCGCGGCGCTTGCGCCCGGGCCAGGATCGCATATCTGTTGTGCGTTGCGGTAGCGATGGTGCGCCGCACAAAAAGCGTATTCCAGTGTTGCGTTAACTATCCCCCGGCACCGGAAGGATACCGCACCGAATGGCAGCAGAGCCGCGCCTTCGCCGTTTTCAAAGCCTCGGCCCCCACGGATTTCATGAGATCGCTTACACCGAATGGGGCAATCCCAACGCGGAGAGGCTCGTGTTCTGCGTACACGGCTTCACGCGCAACGCCCGCGATTTCGACGCGCTGGCGGCGGCCCTTGCAGATCGCTGCCATGTGGTGTGCATGGACGTGGCCGGCCGCGGGCAAAGCGACTGGCTGCCGCATAAGAGCGACTATTCCTTCGGGCTCTATCTCAACGATGCCGCGGCGCTGCTCGCCCGGGTGACCGCGCCCGCGCAAACCTCGCGCCTGCGCCGGATGCTGGGCGGCGCCCGGCCGGCAAGGCGGCATGTCGACTGGGCCGGCACCTCCATGGGCGGTCTCATGGGCATGATGCTCGCGGCCAAGCGGCATTCGCCGATCCGCCGGCTGGTGCTCAACGACGTGGGGCCGCTGGTTCCCTGGCCTGCACTCCTGCGCATGAAGCGGGCTCATTCCGGCGCCCCCGCGAGTTTCGCGAGCCTCGGCGAGGCCGAAGCCCATTTGCGCGAGGCCTGCGCCCCGTTCGGCCCGCTCAGCGATGCGCAATGGCGGCATGTGGCCCAGCACGGCACGCTGCGTAAAGGCAGCGCCTACGTGCTGGCCTTCGACCCGGCCATCGTCACGCATATGCGCGGCGGCAGCGTTCCTGGTGTCGAGTTCGGCAGCGAATTCCTCTACGGCGTGGACCTTGGCCGACATACGACGCTATCCGCTGCCCCACGCTCGTGCTGCGCGGCGCGGAGTTGAACCTGCTGCAGAAGCCGACCGCAGCCGAGATGACGCGGCGCGGGCCGAAGGCCGAGGTGGTGGAGTTCGAAGGCATCGGCCACGCGCCCTGGCTCATGGCGGAGGACCAAATCAGGGTGGTGCGGGATTTTTTGTCCGCAGAGCAGGCGGAGGAACCGGCCGTTAGCGAGGCAGCGGGCAAGCGGCTCGTGGCTTAGCGGTGGCAAGGGGGCGTGAGTCCCGCAGCCACACATAGGGAAGATGCGGGGTGCATAAGTAAGTTTTGCGAGTCCCGGCCATGGCATGCGTGTGACTCTATGCCTGGCAACCGGGTCAGCGCGAGGTTGCCATGAATTCGTTCAGCTCATTTCTTGCATTGCTGAGTGACGTTTCCGATCCACGGCGCAAAGAAGGCAAAATCTACACGCTTTCGCATGTGCTCTTGTTCTCAATCCTCGCCATCGTGACAGGTGCAAATTCCTATCGAGGTATCCATGCCTTTGTGGGGTATTCAGCTATTTACGGTAATGCCGTCCGCCAAGGGTGTGTGGAACAGAAATATCCAGAGAGGCCGGCGTTTTGTTGCGAAGATTGAGCGGAACAGCAAACTCCTGCTTCTCGTTTTTTGGCTTGGGATTGAAAAAACGTGCCTCGACAACATACCGGGGCCGCCGGACGGCGCGCTTTTCAAGCAGGTTCCGATTACGCCTGCCAAGTTCCGCCTGAAGACGGATAACCTGGCGCCGAAGAGCGCACTCGCCGTTCGCATCACCGGGCAGCCAAATCTGCTGGCCGCCTTGGGATGACGTGCAACAGCCGATGTGAACAGCGCCTCAAGCGAGGTAGGAAGACAAACAAGTCGGCGTGGTCTTCGTCTGCGCTTCTCCGATCACCCCCGCTTCGGATGCCTTCCCGCCGTCAACCTGCTGTACAATGATCGGTTGCAGCGACGAGCGGGGCGCCGCGGCTACCTCCCGGTGCGCTTTTTTCTCCGAACCACTCAGCACGAGCAGTCCCTTGAGGATCAAGTCTGCGATGGAGGCCCAATACGGGCTCTTGGCGCACTCGGCCAAGGTTGGCTGCCGGTCTGCGATCCACTGCAGTTCGCGGCACAGGGCCGTATCAAGCTGGTAAGTGGTGAAGTACGGATTATCGGGTACAACCACCTCGCACCGCCGCTCGCCCCCGTAGGCGTCGACTTCCTGCCAGATGCGGAGTCCGGTGGTGGGGCGCACGAAGAGGCCCTGCGACAAGCCCTGCTCGAACTCCCGCAGCCGCCCACGCTCGCGGAAGTATCTCGATACCTCCTCGTGGATTGCCACGGTGGGGCTGTTCACGATCCTGCTGTAATAGGTGCTGGATCTTGCTTCCGGCAGCCGGTAGACGAAGATGTAACCGAAGTTCACCGTGCCGAGGCTGGCCTGGCGGTAGTTCTGAACCCACCGATCGAGCTGCATGTTGAAGGTCTGATAGCTCTGGCCAAAGGGAACATGACTGTGAGGCACGGAGAACTGGATCTCATCGCGGTCGGCGGTGTGCAGCACCAGCATGTGGGCGGCGCCCCCCTTCCACCAGTCCTCCAGACGGGTGCGATATGAGTCCACATCCACAAGGTCGGTGACCATCCCCAGCCAGCCGTCCTCCTGCAGATGAGCACCGGCGCCGGCGACGATGCGCTGCAGCACGTTTTCGCCCGTTGACCCGCCGTCGCGGAAGACTAACTCATCGTGCGGGCTGGGCACGAAAGGCGGGTTGGCCAGAACCGCATCGAAGCGCTCCCCTTCTACCGGGGCGTAGATGTCGCCCAAGCAGAATCGGACGTTCTCGATTCCGTTGAGCTGAGCATTGAAACGCGCGAAGCGCACCGCACGCGGGTTCAGATCGACGCCCACGACCTCGTTCGCGTAGCGGCTTGCGTTCAGCGCCTGAACGCCGGACCCGGTGCAGAGATCGAGCACGCGGCGGCAGGGAGCGCGCGGAGCCGAATGAACAAGGCCGCGGCTGTCGAGGCCAATGTACATGACCGGACTTCTCATCTAGATGGTCGGCCGCCCCGTGGACCATGTAGCGATGATCGGTCACCAGGAGGAGACCCTCTAGGCTCCAGAGATCGACGCGCGATGCCCAACCGCCGTCACGCGCGTGGAGCAGGCCAAGCACTACAAGCGCGTCGAACAGGTCCAGGCCGAACAGCGCCCGTACGCACGCCTCGGGGAGGGCGGCCCGGAGCAGGAAGAGGCGCACAAAATTCGCCAGATCGGAGTCCGGCAGCACAAAGCGGTCGTAGTAGTGCAAGTGGGTCGGCTCGATTCGCTGCAGCACATCGACCCGGAGGAGGGCGCAGATCGAGGACTCCTCGTAGCCAGCCCGCTTGAGAACCGCTCTCAATGCCGCCGCCGTTTGCGGCAACCGGTAGCCCTCGCTAGAGAAGGAGGCCAGGGTACGCCCGGACGCAGCGGGCAGAAGGTGGTCACGGCCGCCTGCTTCTGGCCCAGGCATAGCCAGCGGGAAATCATAACCGCGCATGCGGTCAACCATGGCGGCTACTAACCCTCGCCACTCCGAGGTCGTAGCCTGCCGTTCGATACGCAAGCGCTCGATACGCGCGGAATCCCCATCGGCCAGCGCCAGTAAGAGCCGCGTTTCGGCTTCATTTAAACGCGCCGGCTGGACCACGTTCCTGGTGTCCAATAGCTCGGAGCCGTTCAAGGGGTCTGCCAGCAGCACGGCTCGCGCCGACAGCTGGCCACGCACAGGTACACCGCGGTAGCCATCCGGGTATAGCCGGCTGGTCTCCTTGTAGCGCGCCCCTGCAGCGGACAGTACTTGCAACTCGCCATGACTCCAGACGCCAGCCCCGTCCTCGCCGCCGAACAGGGCGCGATCCAGACACGTCATGAGCTCCTGTACGGAGGGCTGTCCCGCGGGCAGCCCGTGCGGCAGGGGGCTGTCCTTCACCCGGGACAGGTGGTGTTCGTAGTCGAGCACCGGCACGCTCTTCTTCGAGATTTGCAGGTTCTCCAGGAACAGGTAATCCATGTCTGTCGCAAGGAAGGTGGCAATCGCTTCCTCCGGGGTCTCCACGATAGGCTGCCCGGCAACGTTAAAGCTGGTGTTGAGCACCACCGGCGGACCGTTGCGCCTCGCCGCAAGCTCGCGGCACAGTCCATAGAGAAAAGGATTATCCGTGGCGGTCACAGTCTGGACGCGGCCGGAGCCGTCGCAATGGGTTACAGCGGGAATTCTGCGAATGGAACTCCGGCCTTATCTGCGACACCACCAGCATGAAGGGCGAGGGCACGCGCTGCTCAAAGACCCGCTCAATGCTTTCCTCGGGGATGACCGGAGCGAACGGCCGGAAGGCCTCGCGGAACTTCACTCTGGCGTTAAGGATGTCCTTCATTCGTGCGAAACAGGGATCGGCCAGGATCGAGCGGTGGCCCAAGGCTCTTGGGCCGAATTCCGATCTACCCTCAAAGCGCGCGGCTATTTGTCCGACGGACCAAAGCCTGCGCGCACTGCTCGATCACGGAGGCCGGGTCCAACTCCTCGACGGCAATGCTGCCGGAAAACTTCTCGAGGGCCGCACTAATGACCCCTTTCCCGTAGGTCCGCCCAAGGGTCGCGCGCTTCATGACGGGCCGGATGAGCCCGCCCTCGTGCCCGGCATACGCCCACAAGGCGCAGCCGGCGGCGATACCCGCATCTCCGGCGGCCGGGAAGACGAAAAGGTCTTCCAGTTTCAGTGTGCGAAGCAACTTGTAGTTGGCAACAGAGTTCAGAGCCACCCCGCCGGCGAGGCAGAGCCTTCGCTTGCCGGTGCGCTTCAATGCGAGGCCGGTGATGTGTAGCAGAGCTTGCTCCAGTTCGTGCTGGATCTTCCAGGCGAGGTCGACCAAGTAGGGTCGCAGATAAGCTTTGCCAGCGCCGTCGTCGTAAGTCTTCTCCAGCGCGGCGACTTCCAGGAAAACGTCGTAGGCGGAGATGTCCAGGCTGTAGCTGCCAGCACGTGGACGGATCCACTGAAGCCAGTTCGCCTGCCGCCCCCCATAGGGGGCAAGTCCCATCAGTTTACCCGCCTCGGGCACTTGGATCGTGGCACCGGCGCGGGTGAAAAAGTCCGCCTTCCGGCTGACGAACTCGTAGAGAAACCCCAGCGTGGAGAGCGGTGCGAGGTGGGAAGGAACGCGCTCCTCGTGGAGCGGTTCGATTATCGCTCCGCTAGCCTGATACAGGCTGTAAGACTCGGTGGTGCCCCCCCTGCTGCTGCCTGAGGCATCCGCGACGAGGATCACAGCGTCCTGGAAACCGGACGGCCAGTAGGCGCTGTAGGCATGCATAAGGTGGTGGCTCGGCGTGTCGATCACCTTAGCGGCAGCGTCCGGCGGCAGGCAGCGGCGCAGGATGCTGGCGCTGTGGTCGATTCCTGGCATGTTGGCGCTGATCGTGGAGACGTCCGCCAGTTGGATTCCAGCGGCTTCAAGGCAGTAACGAATAGATTCAAGAGGGAGCTGGACCTGTGTTGGGTCGCCAGCCGCCTGGTGCAGGTAGCCCACGCTGTGCTTGAGGCGGTCCAGCCTTTCCTGCTGGATTGCAACAGCAACCTTGCCATCGCGCACTAAGGCGGCGGACCGGTCGTGCCCTAAATTCAGACCAAGGTGCCAACCTGACATGCTAAACTCCTCTGACCGGAATCCCTCAAATGCCGATCTGTTGCCCGTGGGGCTGCTCGGTCCAGGCACCCGATGCATGCCCGCTGCGTTTGCAGCTGTCACCGGCGCGGCGGCGCCAGCGGCAGCAAGAAGAACTCCATCAGACACAGCACTCCCCCCGAGTGCAAATAGCAACCTTCGGTTTTAGGTTTGGTTATCAGAGGGATGGGGTAACCAAAACTAATGAAGGGTCGAAATTACCGCATCGAATATACGCCCTGCGAGACAACAATGGTATTTTACTATAGAATTATGCTAAATTGTAATAAGGGGGTATTGCATTGGAGGCGCCGCTTCTTAAGTATGACGCGATGTCAGGCGACTTTAGCGGCACATAACCCGCCGCCAACGCGATTGTGCATGCCTATTCTTCGCAGCCCAAGCACCACCGTCGTTCACGCCGGCATAGAAGCCTGACCCGTTCACGGCAATAAGGCGGACTATCTTTGCAGCCGCGCGAACTTGCGCAAAAACGCGGTCCAGAGATGCTCGGCCCCCCCCGTCCAACCTGCGGGTGATGACGTTACCTCGCAAATCGCTAAAGATCATTTGGGGAAGCTGGGCGGTGATGCTTCTGCGCGTGCGATTGCGGTATTGCCTGAGCCCCGATACTCAAGCGAGCGGAAGCTCATTAAATTGGCCATGGCAACGCCGCGTCCGTGGAGGTCGAAAGCGCGGTTAGCATCAAGTTTCATGTAGGGTTGCCAGTCGAACCCCTCTCCCTCGTCGGCTATGGTGAACTCGACGGTATCCCCATCGCGCCGGAAAGACAGCCGCGCGTATCGGGAAGACCATGGAGCCTGCTGGAGACGGTGCGCGACCTCCGTATCCCATTCACCATTCAGCAGCAGGTGCGATTTTTCTTTGTAGGTAATGCCAAGATTGCCATGCTCGACAGCATTAACCAGTAATTCCATCAGTCCAGTGCCGGCATTGGTGCCATCCTGGCATAGGCTGGCCATGGTGGCCGCGATGGCACATGCCTCATCGAGGGTGCGGAAGTGTAATTCGCCGTGCTCGAAAAGTAACAGGGTGCCCTGCAGGTGAGCACTGGCATTTTTGAGGCACGCCCTTTTCGCGAGCTCGGAGACCACAGTGCCGACCAGCGTGCGCAGCATCTTGGGTTCATATGGCTTGAGCAGGTAGTAGTAGGCCCCGGCCTCTATGCCCTGCAGGATCTGCTTTTGGGTGCAATCCGCCGTCTGCAGGATAACCGGCGTCGCTGACCAGCGCGAATCCGCCTTTATGCGTTTGAGAAACGTCAAGCCGTCCACTCGAGGCATGATGCGGTCGAGGAGGATCACGTCGTAATCCTGTGCCTGCATCATGTCCCAGGCCGTGTCGCCATCATCGGCCTCGTCGACTTGGTAACCGGCAGGGACTAGGATGTCTGCGATGATCATCCGGTTAATTACTTCGTCATCCACCGCTAAAATTCGAGTTATTTGAACGCCTCCAATTGATTATCGAGGCCGGACAGCCCATCAACTGCGATATTCAAGTAATAGGCTACGGATGGCAGGAGAGCAGCGCATTGCCCGGTATTTTCATCTTCGGCGGCGAGTTGCAGGGCATGGGCTGCCTCGGCCAGCGTTGCCGCCCCCAAGGTATTGGCGACCCCCTTCAGGGAATGGGCCAGACGTATCTGCGCTTTCCAGTCCTTGCTAGCCTGGGCCTCGGCGAAATCTGCCTCGAAGCTCTTCCCCATATTGTCGCGGAACTGCTTGAGAACGCGCAGCAGCAGGGAGGGCTTGCCATCGACATTAGCCAGTGCGGCAGCTATATCGATTCCAGGAAAATGTGGGAACGCTGGTTGCGCTGCCGGGCTAGTGCTCGCTGCTGCGGGAACCGCGGCAGTCAGTCCCGGCAGGTTGACATCGGGCAAGCACTGCACCATCCGTTCATAGAGCACTTCCATGCGGATTGGCTTGGCGACATGGGCATTCATACCGGCCTCAAGGCACCGTTCCTGATCGGCCATCGTGGCATCTGCTGTCAGAGCTATAATCGGTAAATCGCGGGTATCGGGTCTCATACGCAGCTGGCGCGTGGCTTCATAGCCATCCATCTCCGGCATGTGGCAATCCATGAGGATCAGGTCAGGACGTTTGTCCCGGATCGCATTGAGCGCCTCGACACCGTTTCTCGCAAACCGCGTTGTCAGGCCGGCATTGGACATCAGTCCTTGCATGACCTCCCGGTTAACTTCTACGTCCTCGGCAATAAGGATATCCAACCCATGGAAACGCGACCACTGCGAGCGTGTAACCTTGTGCCTGTCCATGGCCGGGGTAGGTTCCCGGTATATCCCGAGGCTGCGGGTTAGCTCGATAAGGAGGTGAGAGCTGCTGACTGGCTTAGCCAGGAAGCCGTCCATCTCCTTGCGAACCGCTTCAATGTTGGGCTCATAGCTGCCTGCCGCCATTAACAGCATAGGGGGCGGTTGTTTTCTTCTCGCGATGTACGCGGCTCTTAGGCGGCGAATGGTTTCGGCGCCATCAATTTCCGGCATGTGCCAGTCAACCAAGCAAACGAGATAATCAGGTACAGTATTGATGCATTCAAGCGCGTCGAGCGCGTTGGAGGCGGTGTTAACCCGCAGGCCAAGGTGGCCAATCAGGTGCGATAACCCCTTTAGGGCCACTGGGTTGTCGTCAACGATAAGCACTGGCCGCTCAGCATACCCGGCCAGCATGGCCGCCAGGTCAGCCTCACCAGGCCGGGGGTCTGGGCTAGCCAGCTTAAAGTGCACAGTGAAATGAAAGACACTGCCCACGCCTGGAGTGCTGTCGGCCCAGATGCGCCCGCCCATCATCTCCACAAGCTGCCGGCTAATCGCAAGGCCCAGACCGGTACCTCCGTACCTGCGCGTAGTCGAAGTGTCGGCTTGAGTGAAGGGACGGAACAGGTTGGCGGTCTGTTCGGCAGTCATGCCAATGCCTTCGTCGCTTACGGAAAAATGCAATTCGGCCGCCATACTGCCGGTCTTTACGGATTGGACGCAAACGACAACATTCCCCCTTGTTGAGAACTTGATGGCGTTACTAACAAGGTTTGTTAGGACTTGGCCGAGGCGCAAGGGATCGCCGATCAGCATCCTGCAATCATCATCGATGTCGTACGCTAGCTCTATGCCCTGCTGATCGGCTTTCATGGCAAAGAGGCTTGTCAGCTGATCGAACACGGTTTCGAGCACGAAGGGAATGCTCTCCATCGATAACTTGCCGGCCTCGATCTTCGAAAAATCGAGAATGTCGTTGAGAATTTGCAGCAAAGAGTTCGAGGCTGTCTTGATTCTTTCGATGTAGCTGCGTTGGCGCTGGTTCTCGTCCGTTGCCAGGGCCAGTTCCGACATGCCAATGATTGCGTTCATCGGCGTCCGGATCTCATGGGACATATTGGCCAGAAACTCCGATTTGTACCTGTTGGCCTTTTCCGCATCTAGTATTGCTTGGCTCAATAGCTTCTTGTTTTTTTCGCGCTCGCGCTCACGGCCAACAGCAGCGAGCAATTGGACACATGTGCTTACCACAGGACCAAGATGCTCGATGACTGTTTCGTCATAACCACCGGGCCGGTTTGCAAGGCCAATCATGCCGATGAGACAGTCCCCATAATGAATAGGCAAACCCAGAAAGGACGTCAGAAGAAGATGCTCACGAAGAACACCTGTGCCCTTCGCATAACTTTCTTGGTTGTTATTTATGACATTTTTCCCGGCGCGAATTACGCGGTCACACACCGTCTCTAGCTTAAGTATTTCAAGAACGCAGGACATTTTCTCGGCGTACCTCCGGCGAATTTCCTCATCCCACGCGATGTTATTGATAGCGTATATAATAAGTTTTCGACTGTTTTTGTCCGAAAAGACTTCTCCAATAAAACCAAATGCGCTATTGGTTAAGTCCAATATGTCAAGTAAAAAACTCCCGAAAATATGATATGGATCACTGTTGGCGATAAACGTGCCCTGCGCCTTCTGAATAATGTCTAGTTGCCTGTGTTGCCTGCGCAATTGCGCAGCGTCTCTATGGCTGGTAATGTCATGCATGGAGCCGATCCAGCCACCTTCGTTCCTCTGTCTTTGCATAACAAAGGTGACCCAGCAGCGGCTTCTATCGGCGCGAACCAAGCAAAGTTCATCTAGCGTGGTTGTTTGCAAATGGTCGTTTTTTAGGCTGCAAACAAGCTCGTGCCATTTGGCCTCAAATGAGGGGTGAATGAAGTTACCAATATGTTGTCCTAAAGCTGCTTCGATAGGTATGCCAGTTATTGAGCCCCAAGCTTTATTAAGAAAGCAGAGGCGAAGTGTTTCGTCTACCTGGAAAACAATTTCATTTATATTCTCAACAAGAGATTGGTAACGCCGTTCAGAGCAAGACAACCGATCGATAAGACGATGCTGGATTTGCAGATCCAGTTCACTTCTATCGAATTTCTCGGGCATGGATTAAGCTGGTGTCAAACCAAGACGTGTTATCAAATCTAAACTATCAAGAACGTCTGCGTACAATGGAAAAACGGAATCACTGTAGAACGACTTCTCGATTTCACTGCGGCCTGCGGTGCAGTCCCTCAAAATATGCACACGATAGCCCATTTCAAAGGCCGAGCGACCGGTAGATTCAATACAAACCGATGTAACGGTCCCGGCAAGGCATATATCTTTGACCCCTTTTTCCTGTAGTATTTCGTGTAACTTAGTATTAGAAAATGCATTTAAGCCGCGTTTCCCTGGCACCTCCACTATACGTTCTCCATAGGCAACAAGCTCTGGTATCGTTTCACTGCCTTTTGTGCCACGCTTAAAAGCGCCTGCCTCTTTGATTGCCTTCAAGATCCCTGCCGGTTCCACAAGTTCTGAGTAGTCAGGGGTAAATACAATTGGCGTTGTCACTAATACAATAGGTGAGTTCTTAACCGCTTCAATTAATGCAAGCGTACGTGACAACACGTTATTAATACGGTCAGGTGCGTCGATTACAGACCGCAATATCCCATCACTCGCAAAATAATCATTTTGGTAACCGATAAGCACCACAGCCGTCTTCGCGATTTCCATAATAGCCATCCTTGCACCGCGCAGGTGAGCAGCAAGTAGAAACGGAAAGCACCTTAGCCTATGTCTGTAAAAAAATGTAACGCATCACGATAATGTTTTATTTAAAAGTTAAATCGCCTTCACTCTGGCACAGATTAAAGCGGTTCCCGCTTTTACGGATATCGTACTTCGCAGATCTGTGACTTTGACGATGTATTGCTTGCGTGAAAGAGATTACGTCTCACCCTGAGCCCGTTCTTTCCGCAACCAGAGTCCTTGTGGTGAACGCTCCAGCGGCTAAAGCCGGTGGCTTCGAGTTACGGCTGAGAAGCCGGATCGGCCGGCCGCTAGGGTCGGCTACACTACGCGGACGTTCGCCGCTACGGTTGACGATGCGGAGGCTCTCGGCCTGACCTGACGATTCCGGCGAAGCCGCCCACCGATTCCGGAATTAATCCGCCCGCCGATTCCGGAGATAACTCGCCCACTCATTCCGGGGTTATCTCGCCCGGGGGCGCCGGGGCTTGCTGGCGATGGAATTTGAACGTTGTTTTGGGTGGCGGTCAATCCTCATCTGTCAGGCTGTGACGGAGCCAGGAACGCGCAGGGCTGGAGGTGCTGGCGGCGGACTGCCATTTTCCCCCTGAATGCCCCTTTCCATGGCGGCCGCACGTTGAGTGCCCTGTATTTGGATGCCCCGCCATGGCTCACTCTCCCTTTCCGGCCCGCCCGCGCTTTTTGCGGATGGTCTCGCCGTCGAGTTCGATGCGGTGAGCGTTGTGGACGATGCGGTCGAGGATGGCATCGGCGTAGGTGGGCTCGCCGATCAGCGTGTGCCATTCGTCCACGGGCGGCTGGCTCGTGATGACGGTGGAGCGCCGGCCGTAGCGCTCCTCCGCGATCTCAAGAAGGTCCTGGCGGGCTGGGGCGTCGAGGGGGGCAAGCCCAAAATCGTCAAGGATAAGCAGGTCCACCCGCGACAGCGTCCTGAGCAGCCGGGCATGGCGGCCGTCGCCGCGGGCAAGCGCCAGATCGCCGAACAGCTTCGGCACACGCTGATAGAGAACAGAGCGGTTGTCGCGGCAGGCCTTGTGGCCAAGCGCACAAGCCAGCCACGACTTGCCGAGCCCAGTTTTACCGGTGACGATCAGATTGTCGTGGGCATCGATCCAGCCGCCGGCAACGAGCCCCTGGAACACGGCCCGGTCGAGCTTGCGCGGATGCTTGTAGTCGACATCCTCGACCACGGCCTGGTGCCTTAGGTTGGCGTATTTTAGCCGGGCTTTCAGCCGTTTGTCCCGGCGGGAAGTTGCCTCCCGGTCCAGCAACAGGCCGAGCCCCTCGGTCAAGCTGAGTCCCGTTGCATCGCCCGAGGCCAGCAGTTCCCCGAAAGCCTTGGCCATGCCGGAAAGCCCCAGCTCTTCGAGCTGGGTAAGGGTTGGATGATTGAGCATAATACCTCTCAGTTGTAGTAGCGCGGGCCGCGGATGTTGGCGTGGAGGATCGCCGGGCCGTCCGCGGCGCGCTTGGGGCCGGCCTGGCGATCGAGCTTATTGTCGAGGATGGACTTGACCGAGCCGTAGCTGCGGGCGCCGATCTCAAGGGCTCGCAAGCAGGCAGCTTCGACGCGCTCGCGGCCGAAGGACTTGGCCAGCCGCACGATGCCCAGGCAGGCGCGGAAGCCCTGCTCGGGATGGCGGCGCTCTTCGAGGATCAACTCGCACAGGATGCCGGTGGAGTGGCCTACGGCCGAAGCTTCGCGGCGGATGCGCTCGATGGACCAATCGGCGAAGTGCCGGTGGCTCGACGGCATGTGCTCGGAAATGGTGGTGTGGCGGTGGTTGCCCGAGTTGCGGAGATGGGCGGCGATCCGCTCGCCCTTGCGGAACACCTCGACCGTGCGCGCCGTGAGGCGCACCTCAAGCTCGTCTTTGGCGAAGCGGTAGGGGACGCTATAGTAATGGTCCTCGACCTCGACATGATAATCGAGCCCGGCGCGCCGTATCCGCCATTCGGTATAGACGTAGGGCTCCGCGGGCAGAGGCTTGAGCGCCGGGCGGTCCAGTTCCTCGAACAACTGCTGGCGCGTGACGCCAAGGCGGCGCAGCGGACGCCGGCCGTTGATATCGGCAAGCATCTCCTGGATGGCCTGGTTCAACTCGGCAAGGCCGTAGAACGTCCGGTGGCGCAGGCGGCCCAGGAGATAGCGCTCGATAATCAGGACGCAGGATTCCACCTTGGCCTTGTCCCGCGGCTTGCGCGGCCGCGCCGGCAGAACGCCGGTATCGTAATGTTCGGCGAACGCGGCATAGGTGCGCTGGACTTGCGGGTCGTAGAAGCAGGCCTTGATGACGGCCACCTTGGTGTTGTCCGGCACCAGGAGCTTAGGGACGCCGCCGATGGCTTCCAGGGTGTGGGCATGGGCCGCGATCCAGTCCGGCAGGCTCTGCGTCCAGGTGGCTTCGGCGTAGGAAAGGCTCGACGCACCCAGCACCGCCACGAAAATCTGTGCCGGGCGCCACTCGCCGGTGAGCCGGTCCACGACGACCGGCACCGTGTCGCCGGCGTAGTCCACGAACAGCTTCTCGCCCGCGGCGTGGGTCTGGCGCATGACCACCGGCAGCTTGGCGGCGAAGGTCCTGTACAGCTCACAGAAGCGGCTGTAGCGCAGGCCGTCCGGCTGCAGGGCGATATACTCCTCCCAGAGGATCGAGAGCGTCACGTGCTTGCGCTTCAGCTCCCGGTGGATCGAGGCCCAGTCCGGCTCCGTCCGCCGCGCCGGGCCTGGCTTGGCGCCGCCCTTGCCGTAAAGCCGCTCCTCAAGTTCGCTGTCGCTAAGCTCCTCCGGCAGCGGCCAGCTCATCCCAGCGGCGCGGAGCCGTCCGAGCGTTGCCCGCACCGTCGACGGCGCCTTGCCGGTCCGCCGCGCGGTCTCCCGCACGGACAGTTGCTCCGCCGTTATCAATCGTAAAACTTCGCGCACCAGGCGCATCGCGATCCTCTCCGCTGGCATCGGTTCCCTCCTTGAACGGATCAAAGAGCGGACCCTTAACGAGCCAGCAGAGGCTTCCGGCACCCCATTCCGGGATAGGGTTAAACCGCCGCAACGGGTGGGCGGATTAACTCCGGAATTGGTGGGCGGCTTATCTCCGGAATGGTGGGCGCAATCACTCCGGAATTATCACTGACCTTCGCTCAAGGCCGGGTCGCGCCGCATCGGGGCGGAAAACCCCGGATAGATGTCAGCGGTGTGCGCAGCTCGCGGTTAAGGCGCTGGAGCGCCGCGGTGCGCTCCACGATCTTCTTTCCCATGTCGGCTAGTGCAGTGCCGAAGGGTTGGAATTCGACGTAAGGGAGGGAGATGTCACCTCAAAGCCCAGAGCCGATGTTTGAAAGTCCATTAGGCATGTCCCCATGCCCGATTGCGTGTGCGAGAGCTGTGTGAGGGACAGCGCACCGCCGCTCAGCCAGTCGAAGCACTGGCAGCCGATGTCCGTTAGCGCCAAGATAGGGCCTCCCTGAAGTCCTTTAGCCTGCGGGCTTTGGGCGCTCTGGGGCTTGCCGGGAGCCATGCTATCCCTGCCTTCTCAATATCGCGTTCAAGGCAAGTGAGGTGGGTATTACCAGAATATGAACGATGAGATCGCGAACGAGCGTGATCGCCTCAAAAGCTGCTGGATCTCCACTTTGGATGGTGGTGTGGATGTCTGCAACCGCCGCATGGCAGCCTGCGGATGCTGCTCGATCATAGGCACGCAAATACAAAAAGCAATCTGCCTCTGCAGGAATCCTGGATCGAGGCGTGCCTCCCCAAGATCACCGGACGCCTGGCAAAGGGACTTTATGCTACTCGCAAAACACGGGAAGGAGGTGCAGGTTCGTAAAGAGCTGCAAGGGCTGGCCTTTCAGTCCGACGATTTTCAGCTTATGGCCGCTCGATATCAGCCGTTTGTGCAGAAAGACTAGAATGCCGAGGCCGGAGCTGTCGACAAACTCAACCTTCGAAAGGTCCAGGACGACATCCTCGCCCGCCTCAGCAAGGCGCTCGATCTCAGGCCGCACGCGGGCCACGTAAGAGGCATCGAGGTCGTCGTCGATATTATATTTTTGAGACATTGCGAACTCTATCGTTAGAGCTGACTGCTACCTGATACTGTCCGAAGTTTCTTGCCACAACCTTACCATCCCGCGGGGTTTCCCCCGATTTCCGGAGAAGCCCTCAGCCGCAGGCGGAACTGGCGCCTTGCCTATGCCATGCGGCCGTCACCGCGAAGCGGCTTTTGCCGCCTTGGCGACCCAACGCAGCGTCACTTCCCCGCCCTGGATTGCTTCACTTCGCGCGCAATTCTTGTGTTTCAGTACCGGCGTTTGGCGGGCTAGGAGGCCGTCCACTTTATGCCGGTGTCACGGGCAATGGGCTCGGCGAGAATGGCAAGCAGGTCGTAGCTCGAAGCCGAGGCTAGCGCTTGGGGTGTGCCCAGCGGCAGGATGACGGCAATCCTGGAACTGCGGATGCTCAGAGGGTACGGCCTTTTCAGACGCCGGCAGGCGCGTGCTTCGCCTTCGGCATGGGTTTGGCGAGCTTTTCCAAGGTGCCAATCAGCGACGACAGCTCGGGCTCCGCAATTTTGCGCGCCGCATCCAGGACATGGAACCACGCGCGCCGCCGCTGGTGCTTCTCCGGCCAGCGCTTGGCCTGCTTGCGCACGGACAGCAGATACACGGCCACGTCGATGGGGGCACCCTCGCCAAGCTCGGGCTTCACATAGCGGTAGCTGCCGATGGCCTTCGGCTTGATCTTGCCCTTGACGCCCGCTTCCTGCCTCGCCTCGCGCGCCGCGGCCCTGCTATCCTTGAGCCGTTTAGAAGTCCAGCCCTTGGGGATGATCCAGCGGCCCGTCGTGCGGGAGGTGACAAGCAGGATCTTAACGGCGCCATTCTTTGTGCGCCGCAGCGGCAATGCTGCAACCTGCCTGTGTGCTGTCATTATATCCTTCATTATCGTTACCACCTCCCCTAGAAAACTCCCAGAATACGCCAATTTCGCGCCAAGAAAAGCATATTCCAGCACCGCGAATCCTCCCGGTTCTTCAATGGCTTAGCGGGAGAGGCGCGGCTGCGTTTTCTCATGGTGACGCTTGCTCTCGCCGCTGCTAAACTGGCACCCGCCAAAAGCGAGGAGGCGCCATGATTTTCGAGATCGCGGAAATTGAAGTGAAGGAGGGCGGCGAAGCCCAGTTCGAGGCTGCCGTTGCCAAGGCTGTGCCGCTTTTCAAGCGTTCCAAGGGTTGTCACGGCCTGGAGTTGCAGCGTTCAATCGAAACGCCTTCCAAATACCGGCTTGTGGTCAAGTGGGAGACGATCGAGGATCACATGGTCCATTTCCGCGGGGCGGAAGAGTTTCAGGAGTGGCGCAAGCTCGTGGGGCCGCATTTCGCAGCCGCGCCCGCGGTCGGGCACACGCGCACGGTGGTTGCCGGGTTCTGAGCCGGCTTGTAACAATCCCGGCACCGAAAGCTTGGGAGAGCGCCATGGCCATTCATTTCCTGCCCCTTTTTCTGGCAAAAATCGCGGGCAAGCTGGCGCTCAAGAAGGTGTTCGCCCATCGCGCCGCTCACCATGTGGCACACCACGCCGCCCGCCACGGTGCTCACCATCTGGGCGCGAAGCTCGCGAAGGAGGGCATCCAGCAAACGGCCGAGAAGGCCGTCGAATGTGCGGCAAAGTCCATGGACAAAGAAACTGCTGGGAAGAGCTAGGGTCTGCTGCTGCTGAAGGAGCGCCCTATCCTTGCGGCGGGCCTTTGCCATCCCCGGCTGCGGCACAATCCACGGTATTTCAAGAAGCTCAAGTCCGTTCATGACGGTATCCTCTCGCTGGTGCATGCACGCCAGCCAGTAAGCAAATGCCAATCAAGCGATATCGGTCCAGAGATAGCTTATGGCGGCCGGCTCCAAAGCAAATGCCGGGCCCGTGGCATTACCGTAAATAGCTGAATACCCCACATACAGAAAGAGACATGCCAGATGCCAGTCCGGCGGAAATTTAGGCGGCGTGCGAACGCGCCAGCACGCGGTTTTGCACAACGGCTGCCACCTCGCTCAGAATTTGTGCCCAGAAAGCGGGCATCCGCTCCGGAAGCTCATTACCGGCCGGCTGCGGCATAGGCTCCAATCCCAAGCGCCACAAGCATGGCAACCAAGACAACGGCGCCGAGCTTGTGCTGCCAATAATCGGCTCGCTCCCAGGCTTGCGCATCGCCGCTTAGCGCATGGCCGAGCCTGACACGCACCAGCCAAACGCAGGCGATATTGAAAAGGATCGCGATCATCCCGAAGCCGGCTTTCGTCCAGAGCAGAGGCGTCATCGCGGCCTGCATGAAGAGAAAGCCGCCGGTCAGCAGCACGCCCGCAAAGGCCGGGATTTCGATGAGCCTATCCACGCTCCAATGCAGCTTCGATATGAACAGGCGCATATCGCTGCCGCCGCCGCTTCCATGCTCGAATGCGGCCTCGACGAGAATGCAGCCAAGCCAGGCGCCGGCAAAAGTCAAATGCAAAACCAGAATGAGACTCAAGAAATTCCCTCCGCTGCAAGGTCACTAACGCAATTCAGACTGCGTTAAGCGTTTACCTCTTCGGCGCTTCTAATGCAAGCGGCCTTGCGTTAGATATCTGCCATGATCCCACCTACCGATAAACGGCAGCCGAAGGCTCCGGCCGGCCCGCCGGAAAAATCGGGCGTTCCAGCGAAACGCCCAGGCGGCCGCAGTGCCAGGGTACGTACCGCTGTGCTGAAGGCAGCGTTTGCGCTGCTCGTGGAGAAGGGCTTCCCCCCGTTCACGATTGCTGAGGCGGCCAGCCGGGCGGGTGTGCACGAAACGACGATTTACCGCCGCTGGGAAACAAGAACGGCGCTTGCGCTCGACGCCTGCCTCGACTTTTCGGACAGCGTGTTTTCGCTTCCCGATCAGGGATCGCTGGCGGAGGATCTCGCCGCTCTTGCGTCGCAAGTTGCAACGGTCCTGCAATCCCCAGTGGGCAAGGCGCTTCTGGACATGAGTGTCGCCACGGACGCGCATTCGGCCGACGCACGCCGGGCCTTTTGGCAAAAGCGGTTCGAGGCGGTTTCCCCCGTGGTGGAACGGGCTATTGCCCGGGGCGAGGTTCCCCCGGATATCAATGCCTCGCAAGTGATCGAGGCGGCCATAGCCCCCCTCTATTTCAGGGCACTCGTCAGCCTGCAGCCAATCGAGGATTGGCCGCTTCGCGAAACGGTCCTGCGCCTGGTCTCGTCGCTGTCCAAGGGGCAATGAATGCCAGCCGCAATCGATTGGCGGGCACGCTTTTGAAAAATTTCAAAACCTGACATTAATGCTCGCACGTGTTAAGTCGCGGCGGGGACAAGTTTCGGGCAGCCATGTTCAGTGCAATCAAGAACATATACCGTTTGAGCAAGGCAGGCTTGACGCTCGCCTGGCACGGCGTTGGGTTCATACCGCAATCCATATCGCTTCCCGGCCCTTTGCGTGCCCTGCGCGACTCGGACGATGGCGGTGCGGCAGCAAAGCGCCGGAGCGAGCGGCTTTCGCTGGCGATCCCGGCACTCGGCCCAAGCTACATCAAGCTTGGCCAGTTTCTCGCTACGCGCGCGGATGTGGTCGGGCCGCAGCTCGCGGGCGCGCTTGGCTCCTTGCGCGACCGGCTTCCGCCATTCCCCGAGGCGCAGGCCAAGGCCGAGCTGGAAGCCGCTTTCGGCAAGCCCTGGAGCGCCGTCTACAGCGAGTTCGGCCCGCCGGTTGCCGCGGCTTCAATCGCGCAGGTGCACAAGGCCTTCGTGCAATCGAACGGCGGCCCCCATGCGGTCGCGGTCAAGATTTTGCGCCCCGGCATCGAGAAGCGCTTCGAGCGCGACCTCCAGAGCTTCTATTTCGCGGCCCGCGCGGTGGAACACCTCTCGTTGCAATCGCGCAGGCTTAGGCCTGTCGCCGCGGTCGATACGCTTGCGCAATCGGTGGTACTTGAAATGGACCTCCGGCTTGAGGCCGCCGCGATCTCGGAAATGGCCGGAAACATCGCCAAGGCAGGCGATTGCGATTTCCGCGTGCCGCATGTCGATTGGGAACGAACGGCTAGGCGTGTCATGACGCTCGAATGGATCGGCGGCATCCCGCTTACCGATCTTGCCGCGGTTGAAGCCTCGGGCCTCGACCGCAAGGCGCTTGCGCTCAACGTCATCCGCTCCTTCCTCAAGCACGCCATCCGCGACGGCTTCTTCCACGCCGATATGCACCAGGGCAATCTGTTCGCCGACCCCAGCGACGGGGCACTCATCGCGGTCGATTTCGGCATCATGGGGCGCATCGGGCGTATCGAGCGGCGCGTCCTTGCCGAAATCCTCTACGGCTTCATTACCAAGAATTACCGGCGCATCGCCGAGGTGCACTTCGAGGCGGGCTACGTGCCGGCAACCCAGGACGTGGCCGCCTTCGCGCAGGCGTTGCGCGCAGTCGGCGAGCCGATCATGGGCAGGCCCGCCGCCGAGATCTCCATGGCGCGGCTGCTGACCCAGCTTTTCGAGATCACGGACCTGTTCCAGATGCGCATGCGGCCCGAGCTGCTGCTGCTGCAAAAGACCATGGTCGTGGTTGAGGGCGTGGCCCGTTCGCTCGATCCGAACATCAATATGTGGGTCGCAGCGGAACCGGTCGTGCGCCCATGGATCGAGGACCAGCTTGGACCGGCAGCACAGATGCGCGAGGCGGTTGCGGGCGCTGGGGCTCTTGCCGCGGTTATCCGCCAGGTGCCGCAGCTGATGGAGAACACCGCGCGGATCGCGGAAGCTCTGAGCCTGGAGCGCACCGCTACCCAGGCCGCCGCGCAAACGAACCGCTTCGCGGTCCAGATCCCGCTTTGGATCTCCACGGCCGCGCTGATCCTCATCGCCGTCAAGTTCCTGCTCGGCTAGCCCGTATTTCTCACAACGCCGCGCCCGGATTGTGAGCGGTTCGAAAACAGCCTGTGGATGCCAGGCAGGACGATATGCGCCGCCATCGGCCCGATAATATGGGGCTGATGGCTGAGATAAGGGGCAGGAGTTCCCGCGGGATGTACTAGCCATTGCATTCGGGGCGGGACGATTAACCCGTTGAGCCGGAAGCTGGCCCGTTAATCGAATGTTTACAGCCGCGTGCCAGCATACGCCGTTTGACAGTAACCTTCCCTGTGAGGGATACATCATGTCTGTTGCTGCAGTTGGCTCCTCGATTGGCACCTATGTCACCGGCCTCCAGCACTCCACCGCTGCCGCCCAGCCTAAGGCTAGCACCAATGACAGCTCCGGCACTTCTAGCTTGTCCGTAGCCGTGGACTTGGATCACCACAAGAAAAAGCCGCTTCTAAGCCCCCTGGCCATGACCTCAAGCGCCGTTCAAGCCGCGATCACCGGTCTTGGGAGCCGCTGAGGAACCGGCGGGAGAGGTATCTGGCGGGGGCCGGCGGGCCGCCCTCCAGTTGCGGGCCTTGGTGTAACGCCGTGCCTGGGACTCCTGGCTGGCTTTTCAGCCCTTTAGCCTATGGGGACGGGCAAACGCGCGGGCACGCTCATGCCGTCATTCCCGCGCAGGCGGGAATCCGTGCGGGCAAAACGCGGGTTTCGCCTCTGCTTGCCATGGGCTCCCGCTTTCGCGCATAGGCGCTCGATAGTGCCTTGAACGCAGGGTGAAGGGCGGAACGCTTCGATCATGCCGGAGCGTTGTTAGCATCCGGCAAACCCAATGTTACCGCCCATGCGCGGGGCCAACGGTCCGCGGTTCGGGCCGGGCTGAAAGCCGGCTAAATGCCCGCACCCGAATTGAATCGCTCCACGAGCTGGTTGTAGTTGTGAATGAGAGCGGGCGGCGAGCCCTCTACCATCCAGCCGGAAAGCGAATTGCTGAGGTTCATCTTCTCGCCGGCACTATAGGGCGTTTTGTCGCGGACGCGACGCATCAGCTCCTTGCCGGTTTTCAGGAAAGACCTTGCGGCCGAGACGAAAATCGAGCCGGCTTTCTCGCCCGGATTGCTGCCGCTATAGGCCTCCAGGTCTTTAATAGAAGCCTCGTAGGCTTCCAGGGCCTGCGTTGCCTTGCCGGCATCGAAGGCCTTGTCATCGCCATCGCCTTCGGCTCGGATCAACGTCTTGGCTTTAGCCATCAAGGCCAGCACGAAATAGCGCGTCTTTCGGCCCTCCGTCTTTTCGATCTCGGCCAGCGTTTCGAGTTGCACCTTCTCGTCGATGCGCTCGATCTCATCGCGCAGCCGCGTATCGGCGGCCGTAAAGCTGTCCCAGGCAGCCATCAGTTTCGGATGAAACTCCCGGCCCTTGGCCATCTTGTCGTCTTTGTAGTCGCCCTGCTCGTAATAGTTGTTCGCTTCGGTGACGAGCGGCGTGAGCGCCATGATGGAACTCATGAAGGCGGCGCCGGCCTCCTCCAGCGCCGCGTCGCGCGGCTCGGCCTCGTTCGCCGCTGGGATGTTGCGATTGCAATCTGCGGGGTCGTACAGCGTATAAAGGCCGTAGACGATCTTTTCCTTGCCCGTGGGACCCGATTTATTGGCCCAGCTCAGATAGCGCGTGCGCGAGTTGAGCGCACGGCCGGAGAGGCGGTTGACGCATTCGATGTACGGCTCAAGCTTGTCCGCGAGAGACGGTGCTTCACCGCCTTCCGCGCGCGCGGCTCCTCCCATTCCGAATGTCAACACCCATCCCAAGCTCACGATAAACGGCCAACGTGCGGGTCTAATGTACTGTTTCACCGCTGTTCCTTTCCCTGCTGTATCCCATCCAAACGGGCTAACAGCAATGCTCTTGGGCCGGCGTTTTTGTTTGAAATGCGGCGGAAACTGGGCGCCCTTTGTCAAAGGGGACAAGATAGCCAGTTCGCACGTTCTATTACGCCCCAAGGAAGCCTTTAGCTAAATCTGTAACGGAAACCGGAAGGCTCCTTTCACACGGCGGTGCGATTCTTCTAGGCGAGCTTGGCCTTCGAGTTGCGCGGGCATATGCCGCTGAGTGTGTTGGCGGAGCAGGCAAGAGCCAGGCCTGAATCGCGGTCTCCGGAGTCAAGACTGTGGCTAGGAGTAAGTTGAAAGAATGGCTGGCCTTGCAAAGCATGCTCGGTAGCGTGCGTCCCAATGAGAAGGAGGCCAGGAAAAGACTTAGGAAAAAGAAATCGTATACGGCCGGGGAAGAAGACCATCACTCTATCTGGAAGCTGGCCTACGCCGATTTCATGACGGCTATGATGGCCTTTTTCCTGGCCATGTGGCTCATCAACTCTAGCTCGAAGGAAAAGGTCGTCCAGCTTGCAAATTATTTCAATCCAATAAAACTAACCGATCCCGTGCCCTATATTCCAGGTCTTCGCGACATTGAGCGGAGCCGCACCGGAAGAGAGCAGATATTCGCGCCGCAGGCCATCATAGCCCACGGCAGGCACAGTGGAAGGCGTGCGGCTGCGTCCACGGCGCAGGAGGAAGAGGCTCTCCTCCAAAATCCGTACCCAATGCTTGCGCTGCTTGCATCGCACGCGGACCCAACCCTCGCCGCGGCGGCGGCGAAGACCCAGCACCCACTCACGGGATACGGTATATCCCGCGATCCTTTCCTTACCGATTACTTTATCCGCCCGGCCGTTCGATGGATTACTGCTACATGGCAGTATGAAATGGGTACCGCCATCGGCACCCAAGCTGCCCCAGCCCCAAGCTCGAAGGCTGGAACCGAGGCCGGCGCAGACGGCAAGCTTCCAAGCGCAGTCCCGCCTTCTCAGCAGGCCGAAGCCAATGCAGGCCTGGAGCAGAAGCCAGCTTATCCGAAGACGGAGACGGCCTCCGCGGAAGCGCAAAAGAAGCTGGAAATCCAAAAAAGGGCAAAACTTTTAGAACAGGACGTTTCACAACTCATTGCAACTTTTCCAAAATCGGCCAGTCCGGAAATTACAGTAAAAGCGGTAATTGAAGGGGTACTCATTAGTTTGAGCGACGGTGCTGGCTTTAACATGTTCAAGATTGCCTCGGCTGTGCCTTCGCCTCCTCTCGTGATTTTTTTGGAGCGGCTGGGAGGTATCATCAACAAATATCCAGGCGGTTTAGTCGTCAACGGGCACACGGATGCCCGGCCCTATGTAGGGGACCGCTACGGCAACTGGCGTCTTTCGGTCAACCGTGCCACGATGACCTACTACATGCTGATGAGAGGTAAGGTCAGCGATAGCAGGTTCCTAGCCTTGAAGGGCTACGCGGAAAGAGACCTAAAGAATAAGTCCGATCCCCTTGCCCCAGAAAACCGCCGCATTGAGAATTCTCATCCGCCTCACCGAAAAGGTCTGATGTAAAGTGCCGCTGCTTGTGTCGTTGCAACGGCGTCCTCCTGGCACCCGATCGCCGCGGTACTGCAGCGAGACTAAGAAGGTATCGAGCAAGGCAGCGCCGTGACCGGCACACCCCCGATCCGTTTATTCAGGGAATGAGCATGAGCTGGAGATCGCAGACGTTGGTCATGGTCGGGCCGGTCTTGAGAAGCTGACCGGTTGTCTCGAAGAAGCGGTAGGAATCGTTGTCCGCCAGGCTCGCGGCGATGGAGAGGCCGGCGGCGTCCGCCAGAGCCAGAACCGCAGTTGAGGCGAAGGCGCCCGCGGCGTCCGTTGGGCCGTCGCTGCCGTCCGTCGAGGCGGAAAGGAAATGGATGCCTTCGCCCCGGCGTTCGTCGCGGGCCAGTTCGCCAAGGAAGGCTAGCGCCAGTTCTTGATTGCGCCCGCCCTTGCCGGAGCCTTTGAGCGTCACCGTGGTTTCGCCGCCGGCCAGAATGCAGGCGGGAGCGTTTACCAGAAGCCCGCTGTCGCGCACGTCGCGGGCGATGCCGTATAGCATTTTGGCCGCCTCGCGCGCCTCGCCCGAGAGGGACGAGGTCAGCGCCACGGCATTGTAGCCGAGCCTGCGCGCTTGTTCGCAGGCAGCGACGGCAGCAATGCGGTTGCTGCCCAGGATGATGTTCGTGCTCAGCAAGGCGGCGGGATCGCCTGCCTTCAGGGTCTCTTGCAGGTGCCCCGCGGTGCCATCCTCCAGGATCTTGAGGGCAGCCGCAGGCGCCTTGCCGCGCAAGCCGTACTTCCCGATCACGGCCAGCGCATCGGCAAAGGTTGTGGCGTCGGGGGCAGTCAGGCCCGAGGCGATGGTATCGAGCCGGTCGCCCAGCACGTCGGAGAGGAGGAGATTGAGGCTGCGCGCCGGGGCCAGCAGGCGAAGGAGCCGGCCGCCCTTGAGGCGCGACAGATGCTTGCGGACGCAGTTGACCTCGTAAATGTCCGCGCCCGAGGCGAGGAGCAGGCCGGTTATCTCCTGCTTCTCGGCGAGCGCCAGCGCCTCCGCTGGTGCCGGCAGCAGCGCGGAGCCGCCGCCAGAGATGAGGTTGAGGACAAGCGTCCGGTCATCGGCGCTCTCCGCGAGTTGCGCGATGCGGCGGGCGGCTTCCTCGCCCTTGGCGTCGGGTATGGGGTGCCCGGCTTCCACCACCTCGATCCGCTTCAGAGGCTCGCCATGGCCGTATTTGACCGAAACCAGGCCGCAGGAAATGCGCTCGCCGAGAATGCCCTCCAGCGCCAGCGCCATGCGGGCGGAGGCCTTGCCCGCGCCCAGCACGATGATGCGGTTGAAGGCGGCGAGGTCCACCTCATGCCGCACTGCACCCGCCGCCACGATCAAGCGGCTTCCCTCCAGCCTGATGTGCCGGTTCATGAGCTGGCTCGCATCCACCGCGTCCAGCGCCGCCTGGAAGATCGCCTTGAGGTGGCTGGTTTCGTGCATTCTGGCGTTATCCCGCCCTTGGTTTGACGTTGACGCCGATGCCCACTGCCGAGGCCGTGCCTGTAAGGAAGGCGGACGGCATCGGCCAGAACTTATTAAATCTATGCCTTTTCGGAGGCAAGTTCGCTTGAGGGCGTGCGGCAAATGGGTGGCGAACTTGCCTCCGGCTGTACTAGCGGAGCGGAACCTCACCAGCGGCTTGGCGTGGATCGGAAGGCCGCCACCCCGCCGATTGGATATTCGGATCGAATGCCGCTGCTTCCATGAACGCTTTGACGAGAGCCGATGCCCGATGCAGCGCTTTTTCCAGGCCGTTGCCGTCTTCATCTATCTTGAATACGACCTGGATTATAGGGGATTTTGCCCAGACTAAACTGGCGGTGCTCATCTCGATCACGTAGCGCTGCTTCCCTTCGCTCAACGGCCAGCTTACCACTCTCACAACCGGCAGCGGCATTTCATTCTGCGCTATCCGGAAAACGGTCTTCAGAGAAAATGCCTGCTTCTGCGGCGTTGGGGGCACGGAAGCCTGTGCCGGAAGCAGGCATGACAGAAACATAACAATCGAGATACGTAACAGCATGCGGCCAACCTGACTTGTTTAAGGTTGAGCCTTTCGTATTGCGAGCAACCATAGGTTGTCAAACTGAAGCTGCACATCTCCCCGCTTTCCAAGCCATGTGGCGCCTGGGACGCCCCTGGGATACGCCCGCCTTGGGGCGGTATCTAGCCGCTGAACTGCTTACTTGCCGCGGGTGCAGGCAAAAGGTTGGCTGGCGAGTGGCACGCTTTTGAAAGCAATGGACGGAGTGCAATTCCGCGCCCGAAGCGCCATTCTCCTGGGCGGTGAAACATGAGGAGCGCATCGTGAGGGCCACATTGAAGCAACCGGCCTGCGGGCGGGTTTGCGGCGGAGGGGAGCCGGACCCGCGCTGGGAGGCTTTCGCGAGCCGGGACAAGGCCGCGGACGGGCAATTCGTGGCCGCGGTAATTACAACGGGCGTCTATTGCCGGCCCGGCTGCCCGGCGCGGCTGCCAAGGCGCGAGAACGTCCGCTTCTTCGCGAGCGGTGCGGAGGCGGCGCGCGCGGGTTTCCGGCCCTGTAAACGCTGCCGTCCGGACGCTGCCTCGATCGAGGAGCGGCTGACGGGCGCGGTGGAGGAGGCGTGCGCGCTGATCGAAGCGGCGGAGGGCGCGCCGGATTTCGAGGCGATTGCTGCGGCGGCGGGCCTCAGCCGTCCTCATCTGCACCGCGCCTTCAAGCGGATCGTGGGCGTAACGCCCGGCGCCTATTACAAATCCCTGCGGGAGGGCAGGGCGGTTGCCAGCCTGAAGTCCGGGGCGGGCGTCACCGAGGCGATCTACGATGCGGGCTACGGCTCCGCGAGCCGCTTCTACGAGACGCTGGTGCCGAAGCTCGGCCTCAAGCCCGGCGCCTACGCCAGAGGAGGCGAGGGCGAGGCGATCCGCTTTGCCGTTGGCGAGTGCTCGCTCGGCGGCATCCTCGTCGCCGCCACGGAGAAGGGCATCTGCGCCATTGAGCTTGGCAGCGATCCGCAAGCGCTGGTGGAGGAGTTGCAGCGCCGCTTCCGCAATGCAAAGCTCGTTGGCGGCGATGCGGGCTTCGAGGAGATCGTGGCGGCGGCCGTTGGCTTGGCCGAGGACCCGGCGCGGGGGCTGGGCCTGCCGCTGCATGTGCGCGGCACCGCCTTCCAGCTCAAGGTCTGGGAGGCGCTGCGTGGTATTAGGCCAGGGCAGACGGCGACGTATAAGGAGATCGCGGCGAAGGCCGGCGTGCCGGGTGCGGTCCGCGCGGTTGGGCGCGCGATTGGCGCCAACAAGATTGCCGTTGCGATCCCCTGCCACCGTGTGATCCGCACCGGCGGCGCGCTGTCGGGCTACCGCTGGGGCGTGGAGCGCAAAGCCGCGCTCCTGGCGCGCGAGCGTAAGGATTGAGGCCGGCCGGCAAGTCCTAAGCAAGCCGCCTCTTCAAATCCTCGATCAACCCAAGCCATTCCTCGAAATCTTCCCCCTCCGCCCATAACTCGGCGGTCTCGGACGTTTCCGGGTCCGCGACATGGGGGAGGGCTTCGAGCGCCCGCGCCGTAAGCGAGGGTGCCGCAACCGCCGGGTTCGCCTGTGCCCATGCGAGCAGTTCCGCCGGGATATCCCGGCACGGCCTGCCCTTCGCCGCTGCGAGAACCTCGGCGGCGGCCAGGGCGTGGCCGCCCAAATCGCGCTCTATGTATTCCGCGCTGGCGTTGACTGCGGCAAATGCCTCGTGAAGCATTTGCTCCTTGGGTTCGGTCCGGAAATCCGCCGCCCAATCGCCGGCATCGTCGTTTTCGAAATTGCCAATTCCCCAGGCGCCCACGGCAAATGTCCTCAATGTGTTTGATTACTTCAGGCCGGGCTAGCGTTAGCAGTGAGGCAAGGAAGCGGCAACGGCCTTATCGCGGTTAAGCCGATACTTGAGACGCACCGCGCCACCTCATCCTGTCGTAAGAGGCAGAAAACTCTATCCAGGATGAAACTTCCGGCGAAGGATTGGATTTGGCGTCGCAATAAATCAATGGGTTAGGCCGTTCTTGGGATGAAACATTTTGGCGCCGGACAACCGCTGGCCAAGAACCCGTATGAGGGGGTATACTGACCGTCGAAGGCCCCGGCCAGTCTTCGTCATTGCGAGGAGCCCTGGCCCCGAGCAATCCGGAGTCGAGAGCCGTAAGCCTGTCTCCGGATCGGCACGGCGGCGAGGGCTGCCTCGCGATGATGGCGTTGGGCTGGGACCAAAGGCGGCCACTCTTAGTGGTGGGCAATTTCTGTGCACAACGTTAAGTTTCGCGCTAGGGTTTGTGGACGGATGGGTGCGGCAGCATGGCACGCGCAGGCAAATCGCCTACACGCTTGTGACATGGGTTCGCCCCAATTAGACGGTTTAGCTTCTTGAAGGGGGCGGCTAGCGTTCAGGTCTCTTAAGGAAAATTGGCTCTCCATGCGAGCTCCCGGTATCATACGGTTTCTACTGCTGTGCGCTCTGAGCCTCGGCATCGCCGCCGGGGGCGGGCTGCCACTGGGAACGGCCCTCGCGGCAAGCGAGGACGGACGGGGCGTCGAGGCTTTCTCACAGGCGGTCAAGGCCTATGACGATGGCGATTGGAACGCGGCAGCCGGGCATGTCGACGAAGCCATGCAGGCGGGCCTCTCCACGGAGCTGACCGCCCGCGCCATTCACCTCCGCGCTCATATCCACGAACACAGCGGCGCGCTGGCCCGCGCTCTTCAGGATTATTCGACAGCGATCTGGATGGACACGCTTCCTCAGAGTGAGCGGAAGGTGGCCCTGGAAGGCAAGCAGCGTGTGATCGCGGCAATGGGCTTGAATTCGTCGCAAGGCGGCAGTGCGCAGGCCCGCGCGGCTCCGGAGCCCGCGCCCCAAAGCTCGTCCGGGAGCATGTGGAGCATGTTCGATGTTTTCGGCTCGTCAAAACCTGTTCTCCTTCTCCTTCTCCTTCTCCTTCTCCTGCGCCCCAGCCGGTAGCCGCTGCGGCCGTTGTGCAGACGGCTGAGACGGCCGGGCCGCGCGCGGCAACTTCGGCCAGCGCCGTTCTCACCCGGCACAAACCGGCAGAGGCACGCTCCGCCAGGACAGCGCCGGCGGTGAGAGCAGCCCAGGCTGCCTCTCCCAGGCCGCCTGCTTCCGTCCGGATCGCTTCGCCCCAGTCCGCCGCCACGCCCGTTTCTGCCTATGCTGGCGCAGGCGGCTTCATGATCCTGTTCGGCTCGGCGGGCAGCGAAGCCGCCGGGCGGAGCAGGGCACAGCAGATCAAGACCGGGCTCTCCGACATCCTCGTTAACCGCGAACTTGAGGTCGAGGCGGGGGCAGCGGGCGGCTATCAAGTCGTTGCCGGTCCTTACAAAGTGAAAAGCGCCGCCCTCGCAGTCTGCTCTGCAATAAAACAGCGCGGTGTGAACTGCCATGTCACGCCTTAACGCTTTCTGGGCCTGAGCGGGTGCGCACAGGGCTTCCGGTCTTGGCGCAATTGTAAGCTAATGCGCCTTATCGAGAGATTAACGGGCCGGATTGCGCCATAAGACATTGATATGGCGCGATAATGTTTTCCAGGGTGAGCGCTTGTTCATGGTTAACACACAAGTTGCAAATATATTTAAGCGGGTTTTGCGAGCGCGGAAAACGGCCAAAAGCGCGAAAAAATTCGCAGAAAGCGGGCTGCGGAACACATGACCGCCGCGCGTTACCATGCCGGCATTAACCATCGTAAGGCCGCAGGCAATGCGAAGGGTTTGTTAAGAAAGCGTCAGGCGGGAATTCTTCTAGCAGTCTGCCGGACTCAAGGGTCATTGCGCAATTATGTCAGTGAGCCCAGCCTCAAAATGCGCATTTCGTGCGTATTGCGAGGCGTTTACTTAAAACAATTGCGCGATGTTCGGTCTATGTTCTTAAGTCCAGCAGGCTGCCAGGGTGAGTTTACCTCAGAGGATCGTAGCCGGTGTTGTTCAGCTTATAGCTGAGCAAAAGGCGGCCGGTCTGGATATCCGGCTGATCCGTGACCTTGACATAGTTGCGGTAGGTGTAGAGCGTCTTCTCGTCCAACCGCGTGGAGCGATATTCGCCCTTCAGGAAAAAGTTCCCGCCAAGGTTCGTCTCGATACCGGCGCCAGCCGTCCAGCCGCCATTGAAGTCGCCGTTAAGCCCCAAAGGCAGATCGAAATGCGCCTCGGTGTAGCCCGCCAGACCATATACGAGGGTGCTGGGATTGACGAGATAGCCGGCGCGGCCGCCCACGGTCCAGCTGTCCGTCAGTGTGGCCTTTAGTTCGTAATTGGCGCCTGGGTAGGATATTCTTGCCGTGCTATCGATGCTGGCGAAGTCGTGGTCGAAGAAGGCACCAACGACCAAGTGCCGGCTGATCTGGCGGTCGTAGCCAACTTGAACAGTGCCGAAACCGCCAGTGCCGCCCCCGGTTAGATTGCCGGTAGTGTTGAGGTTGATCTCTGCCTTGAGGTTGTGGTTGACCGAGCCGCCGCCGCCGCCCGCGCCAAGATAGAAGCCGCTCCAAGTCTGGACGGGCATATACGGCCCGTCTTTGTATCCCGCTGGCGCATTGCGGCCGATGTCGCCTGCGAAAGCGTTTGCGCACAAAACGATAACACTCGCAGAAGTCAAAATGACACGCTGGTACATAACTCCTCCAAAAAACACTTAAGGATTGCAGAATAATCCCCAGCTAGCGAGAGTTGTACAACCTAAGCGGGAAATTGGCGATTATGTTGGGTTGTGTTCATCATGTTACACCAACCGTAGGACATCCCAGCCACTTCAGCATAGCGCCTCGTTATCGCGAGGCCGCCGTTGCGAACCGGAGGAAACATCGGTTTGCGTGGATGCTGGATCGCCGCGGCGGCCAGAACGGCCGCCACTTCTGGCGATTGGTATAAGACGCCCAACGCCCGCCATGGGCGGGCGCAGTTCTTCGGCTATTCCAGGGCAATGCCTGCGGATGGCGCGCCGTGCCTCAAGCCGCCGGCACGGCGCGATGCCTGCGGCTCAGCCCACGGGGGCCAGCCAGGTCAGCAGGTAGTAGTTGGTGCCGAAGATGGCGAGGCAGGCGCTGATAACCTTGGCAAGCTCGATATCCCATCCGAACAGGATGGCCGGAGAGCCAAGCTTGGGAGAGACGCAGAGCGCCACGGCGTTGCCGAGCAGAATGGCCGGCCAAATCAAGGCGAGGGGCATGAGAGCGATAACGACAGGCGTGCTGCCGATCTTAGCCCTTTGCGCGAACATGAAATGCGCAACCGCCCCAGCAGTCAGCGTGTAAATGATAAGGAGGTCGAAAGGCATAATGGGTACATGGATATTGTAAGAGGCCAACGGCGTCTTTGAATAATCGATAAGTCTTTCGCAAAAAGGATATAAAAGCGTCCGGTAAAGGCCGAGGAAGGTGTTGACCTGGGGGGCCACCACGAAGTTTGTGAAGTCTCTCCAGCACGTTGAAGAGGGCTACAGCGCCAACACAGATGCAAATCCAACGCAATGTACTCATGGCCCGGCTCGTCTGCTAATATCCGGGAACCTTCAAGGTTCACCAACCAAACACAACCGTAGATTGCACATAGATGCTTAAAGTCCGGTAAAAGCGGCGCTCGCGAGAGGGGCGGAATTGCATTTTTTGCCGTGGCGTTTGAGCTGTGCATGGAGGCCGGGCCGGCTGCTATAGGTGGGTGTCGATGGCTACCGCGTAGCGGGTGCTATGCTGCTTGAGGAGTTCGCCCGCCGCCTTCGTATTTTCGCTATCGAGCTTTTCGCCGAGGATCCTCCAGCCGAAAAAGTGCCATTCTCCATCCGGCGTGACCATCGAGCCCGGATAGTAATCTTCAGTCAGCGCGCTCACGGGACAGATATTGCCCTCGACGGGATGGCCGAGGACATCGGTCTCGGCATTGCCGCTGTGGAAGAAGCGGGCGAAAATGCCGTTCCAGCGGCCGCCAACGGTGTACCAGACGTAGCGGCCATCGGAATTGGTGTCGCGCCACACATAATAGCCCTTGGCGTCGTGCTCGCAGTGTTCCCCGGTTTTCTCTTCCCAGATGCGGGCGAACTCCGCGGCACCGCCTTCGCCGCAAAGGCTGGCGTCCCAATCGCAGGGATTGAGGTATTGCTTGTATGGCGGCACCTTGGCGAGAGTGGAGTATTTGGCGATCGAGGCGTCTACCTGGTCCGTAACCCTGACGTGAGGGTTCCTGATTAAAACCAGTATAAGTTGATGAGCCATCCGTGCGCCTCCCAAACAAAAACCGGCAGGCCGGGCTGCCTTGCCAGCGCGCGCAGATTCGAACGCAAATCGGGCAGTATAAAGATGCAAGCATTTGCGGATTGCGCTGGATTTGTCCTTTCAACACGGACACTGGATCGCGATTTGGGGTATGCAAGAATGCAAGTTAGTTGTGAGGCATTCAGGGAGCCCGGAATGAAGCAGGAGCGGCTGAAGTTCGTTATCGTGCCATTGGCATTGCTGGCCGGGTTTGTGCTGGCAGCGGCAAGCAGCGGCGTGGCAGGTGAGGGCGAGGCTTTGCGCCTTGAGCTGGCCGGCGAACCTGGAGGCTTGCGGATCGTAAGCCTCACCAACGCCGCCATAACTATCGCCCCCAGCATCGCGGTTGAACAGAAAAGAGAAAGCGGTGTTGAACAGAAAAGAGAAAGCGGTACGGGGGAGAAAATTCACACGCGATTTGAAGCCGTCGCGAAATGCCCAGACTGGGACATGCAATTCACGCCCTTATCCGATCCCATCGTAATCGCCGCGCAGGCGGTGCTTGCTGTTGTACCTTGGACGGGATGGAGCTGCGCAAGCCAATGCGTGCATTCATGCCGGGGCAATTGGTACTACGGTCCGGGGCGCTTCAGATTCGTGGTCACGAAGCTGCCGCCGGCGTGGCGAAGAATGCCGGGATGGGCCATTTCCGTGAACGAGCCCAACGCGCGTGCCGGATGGCGACGTGTATTCAATAACATGTTATGTTCCCGCCATGATCGAAGCCCTGATACGCAGTATCGAACAGAAGAAGGCGCAGCTCGACCGCTTGCGCCCGCTTTCGGCGGCTGCCCTGGCGCAGCTTCAAAAGCATTACGATGTCGAGCTGACCTATTCGTCGAACGCGATCGAGGGCAACACGCTCACGCTTCGGGAAACGGCTGAAGTCATCGAGCATGGCATTACGGTTGGCGGCAAATCGCTTCGCGATCACCTCGAAGCCGTCGATCATTACGCCGCGTTGTTGTGGATGCGCGAGCTGGCCGCGACGGCGAAGCCTATCGGCGAAGATGTGGTGTGCGAGCTGCACCAGCGCATTGTTGCGCGCAGCCAGCCGGGACTTGCCGGCGTTTACAGCCGGCTTCCGCGCCGGATCGCGGGTTCGCCGGTTGTCTTTCCAAACCCCGCCAAGATCCCAGCGCTCATGCAAGAATTTGGCGGGTGGCTGAAAGATACGGCCTCCGTTCCGGCGGCGGCCTTCGAAGCCCATTTCCGCCTTACCGCCATTCATCCATTCGGCGACGGTAATGGCCGCACGGCGCGCCTCTTGATGAATCTCTTGCTGTTACGCGGGGGCTATCCGCCGGTCGCTGTGCGTCCCGAAGATCGCAAGTCCTACCTGGATGCTTTGGAACGCGGCTCGCTCGCAGGAGATCTGGCCCCGTTTCAAAGTTTTCTGCACGAGCGCCTGAACGCGGTTTTGGAGGGGTATTTGAGCACTTTACAGGAGGCGCTACCTGAGCCGGGCCTAGCCGGAAAAGCCGCCCCCGGAGAACCAACGCCCCAGGGCTGATTTTGCAGTGCAAGCAGCAAACGATCGCAGGAGGTTCACCCCGCCTGCAACAGCCGCATGGCGTCGTCGCGCTCGAAAAGTGCCAGGCAGCGGCGCGCGGCCAGGCCTTGCGGCGATTTGAGATAGGTGTCGCGAGCGAGGATGTATTTCGACAGGTCCGCCGCGCGCTCGATCAGCGGCGCGGCCTGGGGCCAGGGTGCCAGCCGGAAGCCCGGATCGCCGCTCTGCCGCGCGCCTAGCACCTCGCCGCCGCCGCGCAGCCGCAAATCCTCCTCGGCGATCACGAAGCCGTCGTCGACCTGCCGCAGGATGTCGAGCCGCGATTTGGCGGTCTCCGAGAGTGGCGCCTTGTAGAGCAGCACGCAGGAGGATTGCGCCGAACCGCGCCCCACGCGCCCGCGAAGCTGGTGAAGCTGCGCCAGGCCGAACATCTCGGCGTTTTCGACGATCATCACCGTGGCGTTGGGCACGTTCACGCCCACCTCGATCACGGTGGTGGCGACCAGGATCGAGGTTTCGCGCGCAACGAAGGCGGTGATGGCTGCGTCCTTCTCGGCGCCTGAGAGCTTGCCATGCACAAGCCCCACGCGCTCCTCGCCGAACACCTGGCGCAGGTACGCCGCGCGCTCCTCGGCGGCGGCCATTTCGCGCATGGTATCGCTTTCGACCGCCGGGCAGACCCAATAGACCTGCGCGCCTTCGCCGAGCGCGCGCCGCAAGCCCTGCACCAGTTCCTCAAGCCGCTCCTGCGGGATGGCGCGCGTCGATACAGGCTTGCGGCCGGCGGGCTTCTCGGTGAGCTTGGACACGTCGAGGTCGCCATGCAGAGAGAGCAGTAGCGTGCGCGGGATCGGCGTGGCGGTCATCACTAGAATGTCGGCGTCGCCCTTGCGCGCCTTCTCCTGAAGCGCCAGCCGCTGGGCCACGCCGAAGCGGTGCTGCTCGTCGACGATGGCGAGGCCAAGATCGCTGAAGTGCACGTCGGGCTGGAACAGCGCGTGCGTGCCGGCGGCGATCCGGATTTCGCCCGAGCGGAGCTTTTCGAGCAGTGCCGCGCGCGCCCTGCCTTGCTCGCGGCCGGAGAGATAGCCGAGGCTGACGCCGGCCGCCTCACAAAGCGGTGTCAGCGTTTCGAGATGCTGGCGGGCGAGCACGTCGGTCGGCGCCATGATCGCGGCCTGGGCGCCTGCCTCCACCGCCGCAGCCATCGACAGCGCCGCGACCACCGTCTTGCCCGCGCCGACATCGCCTTGAAGCAAGCGCAGCATCCGGCGCGGCGAGGCCATGTCGGACTTGATCTCGGCCAGCGCCTGCTCCTGCGAGCGGGTGAGCTGGTAGGGCAGGAGGCTGCGCATTTTCTGGGCGAGATGGCCGTCGCCAACCAGCGAGCGCCCGGCAAGCTGGCGGTAGCCGCGCCGCACGAGTGCGATGGCGAGCTGGGAGGAAAACACCTCGTCGAAGCCGAGCCGCTCCTTCGCCTTGGGCCAAAGCGCGATATCGCCAGGCGCTTGCGGCCTGTGCAAGAGGTTGAGCGCGCGCGTGAACGATGGCCAGCCCTCGGCTTCCACCAGCGAGGCATCGAGCCATTCCTCGAAGTCGGGCAGGCGGGCGAGCGCGCCGCCGATGATCTTGTAAAGGAACTTCTGGGTGAGCCCGAGCGTCAGCGGGTAGACGGGCTCTATGGCGGGCAGCTTGGCGCCATCGTCCGCCGACAGGATGAAATCCGGATGCGCGATTTGCAACCGCTGGCCGTATTTCTCGACGCGGCCCGAGACGAGGCGCGGCTCGTTGAGCGGCAGCAGGCGTTTGACGGCGTTGCGGTCGCCATGGAAGAAGACGATGTCGAGCGTGCCGCTCCGGTCCTCGCAGACGACGCGCATGGGGGCGCGCGGGGCACCCTTCGCCGGCGCGGTGTACTTCACCGGCGTCAGGACGAGCGAGGCCACGCCGCCCGGCACCGCATGCGCGGCGGAGGGCAGAACCCGGCGGTCGAGATAGCCGCTTGGCAGGTGCCAGAGCAGGTCGAGCACGCGCGGCGGTGTCATCTGCTTGGCCAGAAGCTTCGTCACAAGCTCCTCGCCGCGCGGACCCAGGCCCGCAAGGCTCCTCAGCGGCGCGTTAAGGCCCTCCCCAGCGGCCGGGGCTTCGCGGGGGGACGGTGTGTCTGGCGTATCGAGCGTCATGCACCCTGGAGATGAGCGCAAATGCGGGCCATGCCAAGGCGGCGCCTCGCCGGACGTGTGGAAGGACTCACTCATGCGTGGGGACTATCGCAGACAATTCGCGGGGGCGCGAAGCGGGACATGCCGCCCGCCCCCGTTTTCCACCCTGTACGCAAACTTGGGCCGGCGAACGCCGTTCGTTTAACCCCTGCCTCTGCCGGGCGTCTCGGAAAGGGCGTCGCCTAACTGCCGAAACGAAGTGCTCTGCCACGCGGATGGCTTCACCGGCATCTTCAGGACTTATCGTGTTTTCCGGTCCGGTTTCGTAATCCGCAGCTTCCTTGAAGTGGTAAGTGGCTGCGAGATCGCCCGCAAGACTGCAATCAAGGCCCGGGTCCTCGTTGGTGAGCTTATGAAACTGGATTTTCACGCCTCGATGTGTTTTCGCAACCCTGTCTGTGCGCTCGAAGATCAAGGCTTGGGCGGCGTGGAACTGGGCATAATAGGCAAGGCGTGCCGCTTGCCGGGGAATGCGAATCCCAAAGGATGGCCTTGGCGTCCTCAAGCGCTTCAGCAGCGTTCGCAAGATAGGCGGCGGTCTCGGCTTTCACAGATCGACGCCATCCTTGCGGACTTCGTGCATCAGCGGCGAGGAGGTATTACGCCAGCTTTCCGCGGGGTAGGGCATTGCATGGACAGTGGCGCCGGTCCGTTCGAAAATAGCAAGCTCTACATCGGCGATGCGCCGCACTTCCTTCCAACGGCTCGAAAGGTCTCTCAAGAACACCGCGATGTCGTAGTCGCTATCGGGCCTCGCATCCCCGCGCGCTCGCGATCCGTACAGCACGACGCGCTCGATGCGCGGGCCGTAAAGCTCCTGCATCGCCTGCCTGAAGCCGCTAAGGACCGGATCGGTTGCGTTCATGCTTGCTCCGTGTGCTCCATTAGAACGTAGCATATCGCCTTGCATGCAACAAACGCTCGCCGCACCGCAGCGGCGTAGAAGCGCCTTCTTCCTTCCGCCGCTTCGGGCCGCAAAGGCGCCATGTATTAAAGAGTACGTTCCGCATATCGGGCAGGAGGATATATTAACATGGAGGCCGGCGGTTTTTGGCGCGATGTTTGTCATTTTCAGTGCCATTAGCTGGCTGAGGTCGAATTGAATTGGCAATGACCGCTGCATTATGCTCATCAAGCTGGAAGCCTGCCCGCGCGAGCGTTAGCGTGGCACCAACATGCCGCAGCCTGTGAAACCGGGAATCGCTGCCTGTCCAGACGTCAAATTCTCATGCGTGCTCCTCGAAGTGGCCCGCCCTGTCAAAGCGCGCGGGCGAAGATGCCGCTTCCGGCAATGCCGTTGAACATCGATTGTACAGCGATCGCGGCCAGAAGAATGCCCAGCACACGCATGATAACACGCTGGGCCGTAATGCCGATCCATTCGCGCAGTTCCTGGGCCGCGAGCAGGAAAACCAGCGTCACGGCCATGACCGTCAGGAGCGCGGCAAGGACCGAAAGCTTGCCGGTGAAACTCCCGTTCGTACCCGCCATGAGCAGCATGGCGGCGGACATGGCGCCCGGCCCCGCAAGGATCGGCGTGGCAAGCGGGAACACCGCGATATCGTCCTCTTTCGAGTGCGCTTCCGCACTTTCCGGCTGCGAGATCGTGCTGCCGCCGATCTTCGCCTGGAAGATCATGTCGATGGCAATAAAGGCCAGGATGATCCCGCCCGCGGTCTGAAGCGCCGGAAAGGTGACGCCAAGCGCCGAAAGGATGGGCGTGCCGAACAGGGCGAAAAACAGGATGATAGCTGTGGCGATCCCGGTGGCTTTGAGCGAGATCGCGATGCGCTCCGCCCGGCTGAAGTGCGGGCAGAAGCCGGCAAACAGCACCGCCGCCTCCACCGGTCCGATGGTTGCAAAAAACGTCGCGAACGCCCTGAGCGCGGTTCCAAGCATCGTTTAAAGCCTTGGATGTTTTTAGCCATCTGAAGCGGCTGCTGCCAAAACCGCGAGAGGCCCGCGGAAGTGTGACAACAATACAGCATAGGCTGTGGAAAACGCGGTTGTTTCAATGCGCCGTCTTCCATATCCGGAACAAACGCATACCATCGATGCAATAATAAACAGTGCGAGCGTTTCCTCGGATCGGAAGAAAGTTGCCGGCAATCCTGACAGGGATGTGGAAAGCGACTTGGACTTGTAACAATTACCTTATACAACCGTAGTCAGTTGAGTGGGCGTTGGGAGTTGGAGTTGGGGCATGATAAATGGCGAGGAGCTTGACGAGCTGTTCCGTTGCTTGCTGGCGGGGGTGCGCGCCCCGGCAGACGACACGAAGCTCCGCTACGATCAATCGCGGCAGCTTCTGCTGGCGTTCGACAAGATACGGGACGCCGATCTCCGGCAAGAGCTGATTGTCCTGATGGAGATCGTCTCGAAGATGCCGGATGTGTTGCGCCAGAACCGCAACAAGCTTGGGACGCCGGCGCTTGCGCATATCCACTAGGCGAGCCCCAGCCGCAGGCGAGGCAGCCGGCGGGAAATGCCGCCGGCCGAGGTGCCTATTCCTCAATTGCCCGCCAGAACCTGCTTAACGATTGCGCTGGCTTTGGTCATATCGAGCTGACCGGCATATTTCGTTTTCAACGCTCCCATGACTTTCCCCATATCCTTCACGCTGCTGGCGCCAAGCGACGCAGCCAGCTCCTGCACCGCCGCCTTGGTTTCCTCCTCGGTCATTTGCTTCGGGAGGAACTGCGTGATGACGGCGATTTCGGCTTCCTCTTTATCGGCGAGATCCTGCCTGGCCGCCCTGCTTATACATCTCAATGGACTCCCGCCGGGACTTGATGAGGCTCTGCAGCAGGTTCAGGATCTCATCGCCGCTGATCTGCTGATCGCCGCGCGGCCTGGCCACGTCGATGTCCTTTTGCTTGATGGCCGCATTGACCATGCGGATCGTAGTGGTCGCGGGCTCGGCCCTGGCGCGCATGGCGTCCTTCATGGCCGAAGTCAGCTTCTCTCGTATCATGGCATTCCTTTCCTGTTTGCGGTCACTTTAGCGACTGGCGTCCCGTGAGCCAGAGGTACGCGGCGTTCCGGCAAAGGTTCCACAGCTAAATCCAGAAATACCGGCGCATGCTGGTGGCGGGGGAGGAGTATTAGACGTAGCGAATTTGCCCTTCATCCTGTCCTTCTCCCCATGGGAAAAGGGACGTCTTCTCAACGGGCACGGCCAGACTCCCTCTCCCATCCGAATCCGCTTGCGGATGCGGACACTCTGGAGAAGCAAGCTCGCCAAGGCGAGCTTGCGCGGGAGAGGGCTGGGGTGAGGGGCGATACGCGTTGTTCGGGCCGCAATGCTTGGGTCTACTCCTTCTTACTTTCCTTCGGCTTCATCTCCGAGATAGCGCGCGCCATCGACACGAATTCCGACGGCATCATCACCACCGTCATGCTGTTCTGCTCCGCGCCGACCTCCGTAATCATCTGCATGCGGCGCAGTTCCAGGCCGGCAGGGCTATCCATGATGATCTGCGACGCGTCCCGCAAGCGCTCCGCCGCCTCCATCTCGGCCTCGGCCTTGATGATACGCGCCCGCTTCTCGCGCAGCGCCTCGGCCTCTTGCGCCATGGCGCGCTGCATCGACTCTGGGATCACCACGTCCTTCATCTCGACCATCTGCACCTGCACGCCCCAGGGCTCGGTCACATCGTCGATGGTCTTGCGCATCTCCCCGGACAGCTTGTCCTTCTCCTTCAGCACGTCGTCGAGCGTATGACGGCCGATAATATTGCGTAGCGTCGTCAGCGAGATTTGCGTAACGGCGGTGTGAACGTCCTTGACACGCACGACGGCCCTGGCCGGATCGACGATGCAGTACCAGACGACAGCATCGACTTTGACGGGGACGTTATCCTTGGTGATGGCGACCTGCTGTTCGACGTCGGCGGTGATGATGCGCAGGTCGACCATAGTCTGCCATTCGATGAAAGGCAGCAGGAGGTAAAGCCCTGGCCCACGCTTGCCCACGAGGCGGCCCAGGCGGAAGACCACGCCGCGCTCATATTCGTTTGCGATACGGACGCTGAAGGCGAGCAGAATGATTATGGCGATAACAATGAATGCCGCTGCTGTTGGCTGCCAGACCATGTGAGCCTCCTTGGCAAGAATGCCGCTGGTACGCCCTGCGGAAATCCCGACCCATTTGCGGCTGGCGCTGACAGGATTTCCCGCGGATAAGGCGTACTTGCAAAGTATCGATGCTGGTACTTCTTATCGGAAGCAAGTTCGCGTGGCGGCGCGTGCGGCAAGCGGGTGCGGCCTTGCCTCCGGCTGTACCAGGAAAGCTCCATGTCATGCTGGAACTTGCCCCAGGCATGACAAATATGTGGCGTAAAGGTGGTATTTTACCGTGAAATGATAATGCGCGTGTCTTCCGATTCCCGCACGAGGCCGTAAAGCTCGGCGGCGTCTTGCGGGTGCAGGCGAATGCAGCCGTGCGAGGCGGGGGTGCCAAGATCTTCTATGTCGTAGGAGCCATGGATCGCGTAGCCGCCATGGAAGAAGATCGAATAGGGCATGGGGGAGTTATGATAGAGCCCCGACCGGTGGTAAGCGTCGAAGCCGGTCGGGCGGTAAGTGCCCGACGGCGTGCTGTAGCCGCCGCGCGCGGTGGAAACCGGCCATTCGTGCTCCAGATAGCCGTCCACATAAACGTACATCGTCTGCCGCGACTTGCTGACATGCACAACCACGTCTGCGCTGGCGCCGGAGGCAATCGCCCCGAAGGCCAGGAGGCTTATGGCAACTAACAGCGTTTTACGCATGACCGAACCTTGCAACCTGAAGATATGTACCAAAAAGTTGTTGGGGATCTCTTTTACACGATCGCCGGGTAAGGTGGAAATTAAAGAAGCATTTTAGGTTACTTTTATGCTTCCCCGTGCCGGAGTGTGACAAGCGCGATCTCCGGCGGCACCAGGAAGCGGACCGGAAGCCAGGTAAGCCCAAGGCCGCCCGACACCACCAGGTGCCTGTCATTGTCCTGAATATGGCCGTATGCGTAGCGGGCATGTTCGGGCGGGATGGCAGGCCGGCCGACGAATGGCACGTAGACCTGTCCGCCGTGGGTATGGCCCGAAAGCGTTAGCGTTATCCGTTTGGGCACGTTCTTGAAAATGTACGGCTCATGGGCGAGAAGGATCGCGGGCTCATCGCCGCCGATCTGGCGCAGCGTCCCCGGCAGATCGTCCAACTCTTCGAGCTGGTCGCCAAGGCCCGCGAGCCAGATACGGCCTCTGCCCCGTTTCAGCGGGATGGCGGCGTTCTCAAGCAGGTGGATGCCGGCCTCCTTGAACTCGTGGCGGATGAGCGAAGCCTCGTTCGTCCAGTGGTCGTGATTGCCAAGCACCGCGTAGACGCCGAGTGGAGCGTGAAGCCCTTTCAGCGCGGCCACCCATGAGGGGACGGGAACGATAGCGGAGCGGAAGCGCCGTCCGAGCGCACAGACATAGTCGCCGAGCAGCACGATAAGGTCGGGCTTCAGCGCATTGAGGCGCCGGGCGATGGTGGCGATGCGGGACGCAGGCATCCAGGGCTCGACGGCGTGAATATCCGTCAATATGCCGATCCTGAGAGGCCGGGCGGATTGAGGCCAAGCGGGATGGGCGACGGTCCAGCGCTTGACGGCAAGGCTGAAGCCCGGCTCGATGGCGAACGCGTCTGCTGCGCCGAGTATGCCGGAACCGGCGGCCACGGCGCTCAACGTGAGGAATTGCCTTCGTGAAATCATATACTATCAGTAACGGGAAGATTTTAACGGTTTATTGGCCGGAAAGTGCCGTTTCCTGGCCTTCGCAAATTATTGCGGCGAAAAGCTCCGGGCCGATGTTTCCGCCCGATAGGACGGCGGCGACGGTCCGGCCCTTGGCCTGGAATGCGCCCGAAAGGATCGCGGCCAGCGCAACGGCGCTGCTTGGCTCGATGACGAGCTTCAACTCGCCGAAGGCGTAGGCGACGGCCTCCTTCACATCGCCGTCGCTTACCGCGATGCCTCCCGCCAGCCGGTCCTTGTTGACGGCGAAGGTCAATTCGCCCGGCTGGGGCATGAGCAGGGCATCGCAGATCGAGCCCGATAGCGCCTCGTTTTCCTGGCGGTTTCCCGCAACCAGCGAGCGCCTGTGATCGTCGAAGCCCTTGGGCTCCACGGTGTAAATTTCCGCGTCCGGAAAGCTGTCCAGGACGGCAAGAGCCACGCCCGCCGCCAGGCCGCCGCCGCTGGCGGGCGCAAGAACGGCGTCGACGCCCGCACCCAAGGCCCTGGCTTGCTGAACGATTTCCAGCCCGACGGTGCCCTGGCCCGCGATCACATATGGATCGTCGAAAGGCAAAACCAAGTCCGCGTTCAGCTTCTCGCAGAGATCGCGGGCGATGGCCTCGCGGTCCTCGGTCTCGCGGTTATAAAAGACGGTTTCGGCGCCGCTTGCGCTGGTGCGCGCGATCTTGAACACGGGCGCGTCGGAGGGCATCAGGATCACTGCATCCAGCTCGCAAAGCCGCGCGGCTTCGGCCACCCCTTGCGCGTGATTACCGGATGAGCACGCAACAACGCCGCCTGGGAATGTACCACGGTCCACTCTTGAGACGCGATTATAGGCGCCGCGGAATTTGAAGCTGCCGGTGCGTTGCAGGGACTCCACTTTCAGGAGAATTCTGCCGCCAGCCTTTTCGTTCAAGCACGCCCATTCGAGCAGCGGGGTCTCCACCGCATATGGCCTGATCCGAAGGTTAGCCTCTCTGATATCCTCAATCGCCGGCAGCTTCATTGCGGACCCCGCGTCGTGCGTCGCCATAAGACGGCTTCCTGCCGCCAGGCGATCCAGGAGGTTTATAAGGCATTCGAGCTTGCCGCAGGATTGCTTCGCCCCGGCTATCAACAGGCGCCGGGAATGAAGCTTCTGCGCGGGCTGCCATTACAGCGAAAATCGCCCGGTTTTGTCACCCGCCGGCCAGAGCCGGGGCGCACAATCCGTTGGCTTCGGCGATGATGTCGCGGAAGCGCAGCGCGCAGGCGTGCCAGCTGAAGCGCTCCGCATAGTCCCGGCAAGCGGCACGATCGATCGAAAGCGCGCCTAGCGCGGCTGCGCCAAGATCGCTGCCCAGGATCCCAGCCGTTCCGTGCGCGACAACGTCCTTCGGTCCCGTTACGTTGTAGGCAGCCGTGGGCACGCCGCAGGCCAGCGCTTCGAGCAGCACGTTGCCAAATGTATCGGTGAGGCTGGGGAAAACGAAGACGTCGGCCGAAGCGTAATGCTCGGCAAGGTCCACGCCGAATTTGGGGCCGGTGAAGGTTACGTTGGGATAGCGGGCCTTCAGCTCCTCAAGCTGCGGCCCTCCGCCCACGACTGCCTTGCTGCCCGGCAGGTCGAGGCTTAGGAACGCGTCGAGGTTTTTTTCGACCGAGACGCGGCCAGCATAGAGAAACAGCGGGCGGGGCAGGCCGAAGCGGTCCACAGCGCGCGGCCGGAACAGCTCAAGGTCGACGCCCCGCGACCAGAGCTGAACGTTAGCGATGCCGTGGCCGGTAAGCTCCTCGCAAAGCGAACGTGTCGCGGCCATCACCCCGGCACCGGTATTATGAAACCAGCGCTCGAAGCGGTAGCCCCAGGAAAGGGGACCGGCATGCGGGCCGCAAGGTATTCCGGAAAGCGGGTGTGATAGCTCGTGGTGAAACGCCAGGCCGCTGCGCCGGCAATGGGCGCGCATGGCCAGCCCGATGGGTCCCTCGGTGGCGATATGGATGCAGTCGGGGCGCTCCCGCTTCACCGCGCGGGCCGCGTGATGGGCGAAAGCGAGCGCCAGCCGGATCTCGCCATAGCTGGGCATCGGCACGGTCCTGAATTCCGCCGGTGTCATGAAAGCGAGCGAGAAGCCCGCGCTTGACGCCGCGCGCTCAAGGTTCACATAGGTGTTCACAACGCCATTTACCTGGGGCTTCCAGGCGTCGGTGGCAACGAGGATGCGCATCAGGATGCCGGAGTTACGGGTGAGGTGCTGGGCGCTCGGGACTGCGCCTCGCGGAGCCGGTCGGTCCAGCGGATGATCTCTAAGCGGCCGTCGGCGTGCTCGGCAATGGCTGTGCCGCTTTCAACCCAGTCGCCTGTGTTCACATACTCGATGCCGTCGACCTCATGGATTGCGGCGTGATGGATGTGGCCGCAGATGACGCCCACGGCGCCCGCCTCGCGCGCAGCCGCCGCGAGCTTGTTCTCGTAATTGCCGGCGAAAGTGACCGCGCGCTTCACGCGGTATTTGAGATAGGCCGACAGCGACCAGTAACGAAGCCCGAGCCCCCGCCGCACCCAGTTGAGAAGCGTGTTTGCCGCCGCGGCGATGTCGTAGGCAATGTCCCCCAGCACGGCCAGCCAGTACGCATTGTGTATGACCCCGTCGAACTCGTCGCCATGAATGACGAGATACCGGCGGCCGCTGGCGGTGGTGTGGATCGCTTGCAGGCAAATTTCGAACGGCCCAAGCGTGGTGCCCGCGAAGGCGCGGATCTCGGTGTCGTGATTGCCGGGAATATAAACGACGCGCGTGCCGCTGTGCGCCTTGGCCACCAGCTCCTTGATGGCTTCGGTTTGCGATGCGCGCCAGCTCGGCCCCCGGCGCAATCGCCAGAAGTCGATTACGTCGCCGACGAGATAGATCGTGGCGGCATCGTGCGCTTGCAGAAAGCTCACGAGATCCTCGGATCTGCAGGCCCGGGCTGCCAGATGGATGTCCGATATGAAGAGGGCGCGGTATTTCACAGGCGCTTTATAATTTGATGTCGCAGGAAGGTCCACCCTTAGCCCCGTATTGAAGGTCCGTGCGGCAGAATGCGCGTGTTATCGTAAACGCATATGACACATGACGCGGCAGGACGCAAAAAATGGGGCATCCATTCATGGCGCTGCCCTTCGCCAATGTCATTGCGAGCGAAGCGAAGCAATCAAAAATTGGGTCACGAACGCTGCTCCTGGATCGCCACGGCGGCTTTGCCGCCTCGCGATGACGATGGCAGAAGCGATCAGGCGGATTTCATACCATTGGCAGGCCGGGGCTATGGAACTCGATCCATAAAGGCCGCTAGTTTGGCACAATGTAGGCGCGGTAGGAGATGCGCCTGTCCTTGCAATTGCCAACATCCAGTTGCAATAAACTTTTGCAGCCACATTGAGTAAATTCACCGTTAAATAAACCTGACTTGTGCGTGTTATGCGAAAATGCCACGTTCGCGGGCAGCGTCATTCTACCGCAACGAAAGCCCTGCAAATCGTCTTAATTGGGCTCTGGGCAAGGCCCGGACGGTGGCTGGTCCATGGCGCGGGGACAGCGCAAAAACAAGCCGCGAGGCATCGCATCGAGCTTGCATCAAGGGAGAAAGCATGAGCACAGCCATGTCACTCGACAATATCAAGAACATCGCGTCCGCGGATGTCTCTGGCAAACGCGTTCTCGTCCGCGCCGACCTGAACGTTCCGATGGCTGATGGCTCTGTGTCCGATGCGACACGGATCGAGCGGTTCATTCCCACGGTGCGGGATCTCGTAAGCCGTGGCGCGAAGGTTATCATTCTCTCCCATTTGGGCCGTCCCAAGGGTAAGCGCGAGCCGAAATATTCGCTGCGGCCGGTGGCGGAGACGCTCGCCTCTTCGATGCCGGGAACCACTGTCGTTTTCGGGGAAGACTGCATAGGTCCCAAGGCCGAAGCTGCCGTGGCCCAGCTCCAGCCTGGGCAGGTCGCTCTTCTAGAGAACCTGCGTTTCCACGAGGAGGAGGAAAAGAACGAGCCGGGTTTCGTAGCCGCGCTGGCCAAGCTCGGTGACATTTATGTGAACGACGGGTTTTCCGTCTCGCACCGGGCGCATGCTTCGACCGAGGGCGTCGCGCGCCTCCTGCCGGCTTACGCCGGGCCGTCGATGATGGCGGAAGTCAACGCGCTCAAGGCCGCGCTCGACCGGCCGGAACGGCCGGTGGCGGCGGTTATCGGCGGCTCGAAGATCTCGTCCAAAATCGACGTGCTGGTCAATCTCGTGAAGAAGATGGACTATCTCATCGTCGGCGGCGGCATGGCCAACACCTTCCTTTATGCCAAAAAGATTGGCGTCGGGAAGTCGCTCTGCGAGCCGGGCTTGGTGGAGACCGTCGATGCCATCCTGTCGCAGGCCGCCAAATCCGGCTGCAAGATCGTTTTGCCCTCCGACGCGGTTGTCGCTACGGAGTTCAAGGCTCACGCGGCGGCCCAAACCGTACCGGTTGGGAATGTGCCGGAGGACGCGATGATACTCGACGCCGGCCCGCGCTCGGTGGAGGACTTCACCCAATGCTTGCGGCAGTGCAAGACCGTCCTTTGGAATGGCCCAATTGGCGCGTTCGAGACTGAGCCCTTCGGAGAAGGCACCTTCAAACTCGCGCGCGAGGCGGCCAAGCTTACTGAAGAAGGCAAGCTACGCAGCATCGCCGGCGGCGGCGATACGGTCGCGGCGCTGAACGCGGCGGGGGTTATGGACAAGTTCACATACGTGTCCACGGCCGGCGGCGCCTTTCTCGAGTGGCTCGAAGGCCGCACCCTGCCGGGGGTTGCAGTGCTCGCCCGCCCGTAACAAATCAGTACATTCGCACCTATGGGAGACAATTATGGCCCGTATTACGCTTAGGCAACTTCTCGACCACGCAGCAGAGCACGGCTACGGCGTGCCCGCTTTCAACATCAACAATATGGAGCAGGGCATCGCCATCATGGAAGCGGCGAAGGCCACGGACAGCCCGGTGATCATCCAGGCCAGCCGCGGCGCGCGTGCCTATGCCGGCGACCTCCTGCTCTCGAAGCTCATAGAAGGGCTTGAGGCGCAGTATCCGCACTTGCCGATCTGCATGCACCAGGACCACGGCAATAGCGACGCGACCTGCGCCAGCGCGATCCGCATCGGCTTCGACAGCGTGATGATGGACGGCTCGCTCAAGGCGGACGGCGCGACGCCCGCGGATTATGGCTACAACGTGGGCATCACCTCAAAGGTGGTGGAGATGGCGCATTGGGTCGGCGTTTCGGTGGAAGGCGAGCTTGGCTGCCTGGGCAGCCTTGAGACCGGCAGCGGCGAGAAAGAGGACGGGCACGGCGCCGAAGGCAAGCTCTCCAGGGAGCAGCTCTTGACCGACCCGGATCAGGCGGCTGAATTCGTGGCGGCAACCAAGGTGGATGCGCTGGCCGTCGCCATCGGCACCTCCCACGGCGCTTACAAGTTCACGCACAAGCCCACCGGCGACGTGCTCGCGATGAACGTCATCGAAGCGATCCACAAGCGCATTCCGAACACCCACCTCGTGATGCACGGCTCGTCGTCCGTGCCGAAGGAACTGATCGACATCATCAACGAGTTTGGCGGCGAGATGCCAACGACCTTCGGCGTGCCGGTGGAAGAGCTGCAACGCGGCATCAAGCATGGCGTGCGTAAGGTCAACATCGACACCGACCTGCGGCTCGCCGCGACGGGCGCGATCCGGAAGGTGCTGGCGACTTCCAGGAAGGAATTCGACCCGCGCAAATATCTCAAGCCCGCCATCGCCGCCATGCAACAGGTCTGCAAGGACCGCTACGAGCAGTTCGGGACGGCCGGGAATGCGTCGAAGATCAGGGTTGTCCCGGCGGCGGATATGGCCAAGCGCTACGCCAAGGGTGAGCTAAATCCAAAGATCGCTGGCCGGGCCTAGGCCGTTCCTGGCACCGTGCGGCTGCTGGCATGGCGCACAATGACCGAGGGTTCAACCCCTCATCCTGTCCTTCTCCCCATGGGAGAAGGACCCCCTGAACTGCCCGCTGCGGAGCTTCTGGCGTTCCCTCTCCCATGGGGAGAGGGACAGGGTGAGGGAAGATTCGTTCCGTGCATTGCACCAGCCGGTCTAGCGAAAGGGGCCGGCAAGGCTAGGAGCGCATACTGCCCAAGGTTTAAAGAGGAGGCGGGATGAAACGCGAGCCGCAGGATTGGCCGCTTGCCGTGGTGTTCGATCTCGACGGAACGCTGATCGATAGCGCCCACGACCTCGCGGATGCGCTGAACTACACGCTGGGTCTGCGGGGGCATGAGCCGTTTCCGGTCGCCCAGGTGAAGGAGATGGTTGGCGGCGGTATACCCAAGCTCGTGGAGCGGGCGCTTCGCGCGCACGGCGTAACGGAGATCGAGCTTTTGCCGCTGGCAGCCGATTTTCTGAATTATTACCGGGACAACCTTGTCCGGCACACAACCCTTTATGACGGCGCGGCGGAGCTTTTAGAGACGCTGAAGTGTGAGGGGCGGCGGCTCGGGCTTTGCACGAACAAGCAGCATAAGTTCGCCGTCGAGATCGCCGAGCAATTGGGCATCGCGAAATATTTCGGTGCCATCAATGGTGAGCGCGAAGATCAGGCGCGCAAGCCGGCCCCGGGGCCGCTTTTGAATGTGCTGCACGCGCTTGGCGTGCGTCCGGAGAACGCGGTGATGGTTGGCGACAATAGTGCCGATGTGGAATGTGCGAAGGCGGCGGGCGCAGTGCCGGTAGCGGTTCGCTACGGCTACGCCCGCGTCAGCCCTGACGAGCTTGGCGCCGCCGCCGTGATCGGCCACCTGCTCGACCTGCCGGAGTGCCTTGCAACTCTGCGGCCTGCAAAGGAGTGACACGGCAGCCGGCGGGCCTGTATAAGCGGGAAAGGTGCGTTTGGTACCGGATCTCGAAGTAATGCGAGCTATTGACGGTTAGGCGGATGCGATTATTTTCGCGCCGCCAGTAAGGCGAGAATGCAGCCGCCAGTAAAGCTGCCGCGCATTGGCCAGAGATTTGTCATGGCAAAATCGCCTATTTTAACATTCCTTTGCATCGCGGCGATTTTCATGCCCGCGGCGGCCTTCTGGGCCGCGCACGCTTCGGCGGCGGAGTGCAAAAGGAAAACTGCCGGTTTCTACCTTAAGGACACGGAGGCTAATCGCCCGCACAAGCTCTCCATCGCCTTGGAGAAGCTTCCAGCCTCGCTTACGGGTGCTCCGGGCAACGCAGAGCACGGACGGGAAGTATTCATCAGCACGGAGAAGGGGGGGTGCCCGGCCTGTCACCAGTTGAGTTCGCTTCCGCCAGTCATAGGGCAGGGCAGCATCGGCCCGGCGCTCGATGGTACGGGCAGCCGATACAATGAAGGGCAACTCCGCCAGGTGCTGCTTCAGCCGAGGGCCTATTTCCCGGAGACCATCATGCCGTCCTATTATCGTGTTGCAGGAGGGGATGCATCTGTACTGACCGCAGGCGAGGTCGAGGACCTTGTCGCTTACTTGGGTACGCTGAAATAGAGGATGCCTAATCTTTGGTTTTTCCGGGAGGTGCGTAGGTGCAGCCAGCCGCAGCTATGATTTTCGCTGTTTTCGCCGCCTGGGCATTGGGCGGCATGGAGGTGCGCGCGCAGTCCAGCGGCCAGCCAGGAGAAGCCGCGCCTGCATCGCGGGTCGCGGTACCTGGCGAGGAGTTTCTGCCGGCCGTAGTTCGGGCGAAACAGCAGGACGATTTCGACAATCCCGCCTTTCCGTTCGTGCAGGCAGGCGAAGCGGCCTGGGCCAAGGCCGAGGGTAGTGCCGGCAAGGCCTGCAAGGACTGCCACGGCGCGCCGCCAGAGCAGCGGGTCACCGCCGCGGTGGCGAGCTACCCAAGTTACGCGCCCGATGCCAAGCGGGTCCTCACATTGCCGGCCAGAATCAACTTCTGCCGCAAACACGCACTTCGCGCGCCAGAATTGGCGGAAGGCTCGGAGCAGATGATGGCCATGACGGCCTATCTGCGCTGGGCGGTGCGCGGGCGTGTCCCCGCCGCGGATGTGAGCGGCCCGGCCGAAGCAGTGCTTGAAAAAGGCAAGGAGCTTTACATCGAGAAAATCGGCCTGTTGCAGTATTCCTGTGCAGACTGCCACAACCAGAACTTCGGCCAGAAGTTCGGAGGCGAAACGCTGAGCCAGGGCCACGCTGTCGCCTATCCGGTTTTCAGCCTGAGCCAGAAGCGGATGATCTCGCTGCATGAGCGCTTCCGCATGTGCAACCGGCTGGCGCGTGCCGAACCGCAGGCCGATGACTCGTCAGACTATGCCGCATTGGAGCTTTATCTGAATTGGCGGAGCAAGGACTTGCCCATAACGGCGCCGGGCGTGCGTCCATGATAACGCCCGCGGCTCTTTCAATCGCGGGCTCGGACTCTTCCGCCGGTGCTGGCCTCCAGGCGGATTTGAAGACCTTCTCGGCGCTGGGTGTTTACGGCGCCACCGTGGTTGCGGCAGTAACGGCGCAGAACACGAGGGGTGTTACGGCGGTTCACAATGTGCCGGCGGACATGATCGGCGCCCAGATGGACGCCATCTTTTCCGATCTGTCGATCCGCGCGGTCAAGACAGGCATGCTCGGCGGCGAGGCGGGCGTGCTGGCCGTGGCGGCGGGGTTGGAGCGCTGGGCGCACGGCGTTCCAATCGTGATCGACCCAGTGATGGTCTCGACCAGCGGGAGCCGCCTGCTTGAGAAGGACGCGGAGGCTGCGCTGGTGACGTGTCTCTTTCCGCTGGCGGCGCTCGTCACTCCGAACCTTCTTGAGGCAGCAGCGCTCCTCAACACCCAGCCCGCCGCAGGCGAAAGCGAGGCCAGGAAGCAGACTGCGGGGCTGCTTAGCATGGGGGCGCGTGCGGTGCTTCTAAAGGGTGGACACGCGGCAGGCGGTGAAGCCACCGATTTCTTTTGCGACGGCGCAACATTCCGCGCCTACAGCGCCCCGCGGATTGCCACGAAGAACACGCATGGCACCGGCTGCACGCTAGCGTCTGCGATCGCGGCCTTCCTTGTGAAGGGGCTTGCGATAGAGGACGCGATTGGAGAGGCGAAAGCCTATCTGCAAGGCGCGCTTGAGCGGGCTTCGAACCTCAACATAGGCTCGGGCGCGGGGCCACTGCCGCATTTCTACCGGCAAACGCCCCCCTTTGAGGGGGGCGGTTGAGGGAGCGTGCTGATCGGAAGCCTCTTTTCAGGCCGCCGCGATTGTTGAGCTGAAGGTTTCGATGTGAGGTGCTTTAGCGGCTACCCGGCATGCCGCGAAGTGAGCATGGGCTCTCGCTGCTATGCTTTTCCTGGCTTTGGATGGCCCGCCAGAGAGCGGGATCGGCCACGGGCTTGTTACGATGCGCCGTCTTCCGTGTCATGTCCTGAGCGAATATGGCGCGGATGCCATCGAGCATCTCCTGGAGGTTCATGCCATTCTGCATTGTAAGTACTCCACTCCTCCTTGGTGTTATCAACCTAGCGCGTTTAAGAGCATTCGCAAGCGCGAAAAAAGCCGGAGTAGACTTTTCACACACAATTGATTCTCTGGATTGGTTACGCGAAGATGTACAACCGGAAGGATAGCTCAGTATTGGTTAATCAAGTTTTTGGACGATGCAATCCTGAAGCCCGGCACCTTTTAACCGCTTGCAAATGTTATCCGCATCGTCGTGCGATTTTACTGGGCCGATCAGGACACGAAACCAAATTCCCCGGTCTTTCAAATCGGCGGATCTGGTTATGAGCGGCGTTTGCCCTAGCACGCTCTTATACTTGTCCGCAACTGCCGCAAGCTCGGCTTCGGCAGCTTTCTGGTTCTGGTCGGACTTGACCTGCGCGAAGTAACCGGTGACGGACGCCTGAGGCGGCTCCGCAGGCGCAGAGGCCGTGGCGGGGGGCGGTGCCTGTGCGGGTGTGGCGGAAGCGCTTTCCAGCTTCTCAGGGGCTTGCTCAGGCACTATGGCTGTTGGGCCTACGGCGGCTAATACTGGCTTGCGGGCCTCACCTTCACCTGGAAGCGGTCCGGCGGCGGGCCGGGGGACATCGGTGCGGGTTCCGTCTGGCAGGTATTTTTCCGCCTTGACCCAAGTCGGCCGGTCTGCAACGGGCGTGGTCTCTGCAACGGCCACTGGCGCCGCGGCCGGTGCCGTTGCAGCGCTAGTGGCAGGCGCTTCGATCGGTGCTGAGGCTGAAACCGCAACGGATGCCGCAACGGGAGCAGCCGCCGCAACCTGTGGTGCGGAAGCGCTGGCGAGCTGCTCGTCCTGAGGCTTGGCTTGGGCAGGCTGCGCGGCCTTCTCTTGGGCAGTGGGCCCGCTTTCTGCCGGCGCCTCCGCCACCGCGGCCACGGTTGCAGGGGCGGCGGGCGTTTCGCTTGCCGTCTCCGCTGTTTGGGGCAGCAGGCGGTCGTAGTAAGCTTTCTTGTTGGGGCCGGCAGGCTTCCTCGGCCGCTCCTCCACGATGATCTTTTCCGGCGCCCTGGCGGGAGGCGGGGCGGCATGGGTTACCTCGGCCGGCTTGCTGCGATCCGCCTGCGGGCCGTGGTAAACATACGCGCCGCCAAAGACGGCGATGCAAGCAGCTGTTGCAGCGATAAGCTCGTTCTTGCGCTGCCTGAGCACTCTCAGGTCGTGGGCAAGGGAGGGAGGGAGATTGTTCAGAGCTTCGCCGAGGCGATGGCTTAAGCGGCTGGCCCAGCCGGAGCGTGGCCGGGGGTTCCCGTTCTGGTTCGCCATCTTGAGGCGCCTGCGCTTGCGCTCCGCTTGCTGAACGCGCTCCGGCAACCTCTTGGGTTCGGCAGGCGGCTGCGGCTTTGCCGGTTCGGCCTGCTGCGCCTTCAGGGGTTCGGGCGGCGGCGCTTCCACGGGTACTGGCGCCCGCGCCTTCAAGCTTTCAAAGGGCGGCGCATTCACAAAGGCAGCGGACGGTGCCTTCACAATAGCAGGAAAGGGCGCCCTCACGATGGCAGGGGGCGGCGGCGGCGTGAAGGGTTCAAATGGCGCCGGCGAGGGCTCATCGAAGGCTTGCGGGGCAATGGGCATGGGGGGCGGCACCGGTGCAGCATTGCCGGCGGTGGATGCGAATCGCCGGCGGTATTCGCCCAGCGCGTCGGCTTTCCGGTGCCTGCCGATGGTGTCGACGAGGGACGGTTTCTGCCGCTGCTTCTTGCGCTCGATAAGCGTCTTGATCTTCGATTGCCCAAGCAGCTTGCTCCCGCGAACGAGTCGCGTAAGCGCCTGCCATTGCTGGTTTATCAAGTCTTCCAACATGCCAGCTCGACCTGGAGAATTTTGCTACGGCTGCCTCAGTCTTTGTGCATGGAAATCAGTCTTGCCCAATCTCCCGCCCCGGCGTTCGCCGCGTCTACGTCATGGGCGCTGTCCTTTGGGCTTTTTTAAGGTTCAGAAAACAAAAAATTCAAATTTAGTCCTCGTTTCCGCCGCAAGCGTCTGCCGGGCAGGCAGGATTTGCCGTTGCCGGGCTGCCACCACACGTGCATGGTGTTGCTTCCGAAGCAACCCCGGCCCCCCGACAGATGACGATTCGGCAAACGTTAAAGCATGCCACCCCGGCGGAAGCCGTCGACCGGCTCGAAAAGCTCTATGCGCAGGCCTCCGCCGCGCTGACGGCAGCGCTCGACCGCTATCTCAACAAGCGCGCCGCGCCATCCGCGGAAACGCGTTCGAAATTCAACTATCCCACCCTGCGCGTGATCCATCGCCAGGAACAGCCCCAGCGCCCGGCCTCGCGGCGGTCTTTTGGCAAGCTCGCGCGCCGGGGCGTCTACGAGACGACGGTTACGCATCCAGGCGCCTTCCGCGGCTATCTTCTGGAACAGCTCGGACCTCTCGTGGCGGAATACGGTGCGGAAATCGAGACGGGCGTCAGCAGCCAGGAGATTCCCTACCCTTACGTAATCGAGCGGGCGGAGGAGATTGCGAGCGCGAACGTCCCTGCCAGCGAGCTTGCACGGCATTTCCCGACGCCGCGGCTGTCTGCCGTGGGCGACGAGTTGGCGGACGGCCTGTGGCGGCGCAGGGAGGGCGAGCCCTATCCGCTCGCGCTGTTCGATGCGGTGCGCACCGATTTCTCTCTGCGGAGGCTCGTCCACTATACAGGAAGCGACTGGCGTCATGTTCAGCGCTGGATCCTGCTCACCAACTATCACCGCTATGTGGATCAGTTCGTACGCTGGGGATTCGAGCAGCTTGGCAACGGCAGCGGTTACAGGCGCCTGGTGCTGCCGGGCAACATCGTTGTGGGCCGCGAGCATTCGCCCGCCGAGGCGGAGGCGCTGCTGGCCAGCTCGCCCTGGCACCGCTACCAGATGCCCGCCTATCATCTGACAGGGGAGGGCGATGGCGGCGTCACGCTGATCAACATCGGCGTCGGGCCGTCCAACGCGAAGAACATCACCGACCATCTGGCGGTGCTCCGGCCCAATTGCTGGCTCATGGTGGGCCATTGCGCCGGCTTGCGCGATAGCCAGGCCATCGGCGACTATGTGCTGGCGCACGCCTATCTCCGCCAGGACCGCATCCTGGACGAACTGGTGCCGACCAGTGTGCCGATCCCGGCGCTGGCCGAGGTGCAGGTCGCGCTGCAAAGGGCTGCCGCACAAGTGACGGGCCAAGCGGGCGACGCGCTTAAAGAGCGCTTGCGTACTGGAACGGTGGTGACCAATGACGACCGCAATTGGGAGCTGCGCTTCACGCAGGAAAGGAAGCGCATCAACCTGTCGCGCGCCATCGCCGTCGACATGGAGAGCGGCACCATCGCCGCGCAGGGCTTCCGGCTGCGCGTTCCGTACGGCACGCTGCTTTGCGTCTCCGACAAGCCGCTGCACGGCGAGATCAAGCTGCCTGGCGCGGCGAACGCATTTTATGAGACGGCGATTGCCCAGCATTTAAAGATCGGCCTCGCCGCCCTGGACCTGCTCAAGGAGAGCCGCGACAGCCTGCATTCGCGCAAGTTGCGGTCTTTCGACGAGCCGCCGTTCCGGTGAGGAAAATTCCGGCCGCGGGCCGAAGCGCGCGCCGATTTCCTGCCCCCGGCCGCCTGAGCGCCCGCAGCGTTATCCCGTTAAGCCCATGTTAACCCCATTTTTTCCGCTTTCCTGGCATTTTGCACAAATGCCGCTCTCTTCCTTATGGCGCTCACGATAGCAGAGATCCTTGCGGAAGGGTTAAACGCCCTATTAAGCCATTGATTTGGCACAAAAAAAGAAATTGCCGCGAGCCGCCCGGCGAAGAAAATGCACCGTTTTTTTGGTTATACTCAGTTCACGCCAAAACCCGAAAATCCTTAGGGGATTTAGCAATTCTAAAACTAGCATTTTCTTAGGGGGGACGGGTCATTTGGGGTTTTGAAGAAGGTTTGGTGGGATTTCGAAGGTGGCGAGGGAGGTTAGGAAGACCGGCCAGGAAGGGAAAATGACGAAGGCGGTGAGGGAAACGATGGTGGAGAAGAACCGCGTCCGTTTGGTGGCGGCTTCTCTGGCGGCTTGCCATGGCGGGTCGAGGCAGTCGAGGATTGAGTGCCACGCGAAGGCCAGCAGATTGAATGCGGCCAAGGTCATCGCCAGAAACTTTTTGCCGTGGCCGAAATTGTGCTCCAGTTCGTAGCCGTGATTTTTCATCACGTTGAAGCTTTCATTTTCAATCTTCCAGCGCGCCCGGCCGCAGGCGGCGATTTCGGCAACGGTGTCCGATGTAACGGGCAAACTCGTGACCCATGACATCGAATATTTTACGCCGCCTTTCGCATCGATGATTTGAAAGCCGATCCAATTGACCTTGATCGTATCTTTCCCATCGCGTAAAGGCACGTCCTCGATCCACTTGTAGCGGAATGTTTCGTTCACGCGGCCTTTGCGGACCTTGTCCTCGCGCACCTCGCACGTCGCGCCGCCGATGAAGTCCATCAAGGCTTTGTGCGAGGCTTCCTTGCAGGTAAAAATGAAATCGTCACCGTTTTCCGTAACCATCCGCGCCACGGGATCGCAGGCGAACAGGTCGTCTCCAAGATAAACGGGGCGCAGAGATTTGACGCGATCGGCGTGTTTTTCAAACCAGCGCTTGACCGCGGCGCGCTCGCAGTCTTGCTTATCATGCCCGTCTTGCGGCGCTATGAATTCCGGCATGAGCGGCACAACTTTGCTATGCCCCGGAGCCACAACCGTTGCCGATAGCATCGTGTGATAGTTTTCGGTCTTCCCGTTGCTGCGTTTGCGCGTCAGGCACTGAGAGCAGCCTATTTTATATGAGTTGAAATACTCCGTTCCGTCCCACGCGATTGGCGTCCGGCCGCCGAGCCGTTGAAAGGCTTTCCGCATCTCCGGTTTGCCGAGGCAGGCGGTCAGCCGGTCGAAACAAGGCTGCAAAAGTGCGGGATCGGCTTGGTCGAGCATGGACCGGATGTAATTGTCAGAAGGGATTTTGCCGATCCCAAACAGCGTCTGGCAATTCGACCGCTTCTGTCCATTCTCCAGCGCCCGCTGGTACGACAAAAAGGACTCGCTCTGCATAAAAAACATCGAAAATGCAGACAACCCGAAATCTTCTACTCCAATGTTGCCGGAACGCCCTTCCCGTGTGTCCGGAAATGTCCGGCACCATCCTTAAGTTCCTCCAAAAGGGATATAAGCAGGCTCATCCCTATCTTGAATCACTGTTCGCTTCCCTTGGGAATCCTTAAAATCCGCCAGTTTTAGGAAAATTAGGCAGTTTTAGAATTGCTGTAGGGGATTTGACGCGAAAGTTGTCCGTGACCGAATCGCAGTAAGAAGTCCAATTTTTGGGAACATCCTCGCGCAGGAATGTCAGCATTGCGCCGCAGAAGCCGTTAAACTTCGCGTAACATCGGTTGTGGGTGACGTTTTTGTGCATCAGCCCCCATAGCCGCTCAATGGGGTTCAGGTGCGGGCAGTATGCGGGTATGAAGTGAAGTCTGATGCGGCACTCCGGCCGGGCTAGCCAGTCCTGTACCATTTTGGCGTGGTGATATTTGGCGTTATCCAGAAAGACGTGAATGAGCCTTTTGGCCGGGTACATCGCCATAATCGCGATGAAAAGCATGATCGTGCTCTGTGCAA
>CAVUGF010000042.1:0-16646 GCA_963740975.1 uncultured Alphaproteobacteria bacterium
GCTTCGCCGAAATCGTCATCTGGATTTTAAGGGCGAGGTACTCCTCGTTGCGGAGACCATAGGCCTTGCGCTGGATGACGCCGGAACTGATAGCACTCCTCGATGGATAGATTCTGGCGACCGGGCTCAATAAAGTTTTTGGTGGAAACAATAAGGGAATCGATTAGCGGCATTCTGTCCTCCCCCAAACCAAGCAGTCACTCTCGCGAAAGAAAATGGCACGGTTAAGCCTTTCAAATGCGTCTGCTTTCGAAGTGTCCTCTGCCGTAAGCTCAATATTTCCGAAGGTCGGGTTTCGCCGCTTTGCGGCGAGACCCGTCGAACAAATCCCGTGACTCCTCCCGGCGCCAAGCGGAGGTTCCCGCCGCAATTCGCCAGTCTGCCACAGAATGCCGATGCGCGCGGCCAGTTAAATCTGCTAGAAGCGGCTGCATTCGTTACTCTTGCTTCCCGGCCTGAGCCAGGGCGCGCACTTGCTTTCCGGATGGATGCACAAGACGGCATAAAAGCGATCCTGATCTGCGGCCCCACGGCCAGCGGCAAGTCGGCGCTCGCGCTCGCGCTGGCGCGGGAGCTTGGAGGCGCGGTCATCAACGCCAACTCGATGCAGGTTTATGCCGAGCTGCCCATCATCGCCAACCGCCCCACGCGGGAGGAGGAGGCCGCCGCGCCCCACCGCCTCTACGGCTTCCGGCCCGCGCGCGAGCCCTACTCCGCTGCGCTATGGCTTGCCGATGTGAAGCAGGCGCTGGCGGAGGCCGCGCGCGCGGGCTGGCTGCCGGTGATCGTGGGCGGCACGGGGCTCTATTTCAAAGCGCTGACCGAAGGCCTGTCGGACATCCCCGAAATCCCGCCGGAAATCCGCGAGCGCTACCGGGACGCAGCGCGAGATCGGCCGGCGGAGGCGCTGCATGGGGAGCTTGCCCGCCGCGATCCCGCCACCGCCGCGCGGCTCCGGCCCAGCGACACGCAGCGCATCGTGCGTGCGCTTGAGGTTCTGGAAGCCACGGGCCGGCCGCTCGCCTGGTGGCAAGGCAACAAGCAGCCGCCGCTCCTGCCGCTCACGCAGGTCTATCCCGCCGCGTTGACGCTGGAGCGCGAAGAGCTATACCGCCGCTGCGATGCGCGGTTCGATGCGATGCTGGCGGGCGGGGCGCTGGAGGAGGCGCGGGCGGTCGCGGCACTCGGGCTCGACGCTTCGCTGCCGGCGATGCGCGCGGTAGGCCTGCCTCCGCTTTTGGCGTATGTGCGCGGCGAGCTTTCGCTGGAGGAAGCGGCGGCTGCCGCGAAGACCGCGACGCGCAATTATGCTAAAAGGCAACTTACTTGGATTCGCAATAATTTTATGTCATGGAATTGCATTTGCGCGCAACAAACCGAAAGAACAAAAGGCGATATCTTTCGTTTTCTACAAAGCCGCTTGACCAAGCCCCGCTAAAGGCTTAGCGCATAAGAGCATAGAAAAAGCATCTATCGTGGACTGGCAGGCGGCCGCGTATGGCCGCCGCACTTTTTGGAGTTCTCCCCATGGCACGCGCGATGACAGGCGCCGAAATCCTTATACAGGCTCTGATCGATCAGAGCGTCGATGTAATTTTCGGATATCCTGGGGGCGCCGTACTTCCCATCTACGACGAGATTTTCAAGCAGAACAGCATAAAGCATTACCTCGTGCGCCACGAGCAGGGCGCGACCCATATGGCCGAGGGCTATGCGCGCTCGACGGGCAAGGTGGGCGTGGTTCTGGTCACGTCCGGCCCCGGCTCGACCAACGCCGTCACCGGCCTCGCCGACGCCTTGATGGACTCGATTCCGCTGGTTTGCATCACGGGCCAGGTTTCGACCTCGCTGATCGGCTCGGACGCCTTCCAGGAATGCGATACGGTCGGCATCACCCGGCCCTGCACCAAGCACAACTACCTCGTGAAGGATGTGAACGATCTGGGCCGCATCCTGCATGAGGCGTTCTACGTCGCGCAGAACGGCCGCCCGGGGCCTGTGCTGATCGACATCCCGAAGAACGTGCAGTTCGCCAAGGGCATGTATCACGGCCTGAACAAGACCCAGCACAGGACCTACCGGCCGCAAGTCAAGGGCAGTAGCCAGGCGATCCGCGATGCCGTCGATCTGATGGCCGGGGCTAAGCGCCCGATTTTCTATACGGGCGGCGGCGTCGTCAATTCCGGGCCCAGCGCGTCGAAGCTCCTGCGCGAGCTGGCGGACCTCACCGGCTTCCCTGTTACCTCCACGCTGATGGGGCTTGGCGCTTTCCCAGCCTCTTCCAGCCAGTGGCTCGGCATGCTCGGCATGCACGGCACCTACGAGGCCAACCTCGCCATGCATGACTGCGACGTCATGATCTGCGTGGGCGCGCGCTTCGACGACCGCATCACCGGACGGCTGAACGGGTTTTCACCCAACTCGAAGAAGATCCACATCGACATCGACCCGTCCTCCATCTCGAAGATCGTGCGGGCCGATATCCCGATCATCGGCGATTGCGGCTATGTGCTTGAGGAGATGATCCGCGTCTGGCGGGCGCGCTCACCGCAGGTCGACAAGAAGGCGCTCAAGGCTTGGTGGGCGCAGATCGAAGGCTGGCGCGCGCGCGACTGCCTCCAGTACAAGACCTCCAGCGACGTGATCATGCCGCAATATGCAATTCAGCGGCTCTACGAACTGACCAAGAACCGCGACACCTACATCACGACCGAGGTCGGACAGCACCAGATGTGGGCCGCGCAATACTATAAGTTCGAGGAGCCGAACCGGCTGATGACCTCCGGCGGGCTCGGCACCATGGGCTACGGCCTGCCCGCGGCGGTTGGCGTGCAGGTCGCGCATCCCGAGAGCCTCGTCATCGACATCGCGGGCGAATCTTCGGTGATGATGACCATGCAGGAGATGTCGACGGCGGCGCAGTACGACCTGCCCGTCAAGATCTTCATCCTGAACAACGAATATATGGGCATGGTGCGCCAGTGGCAGGAGCTTCTGCATGGCGGCCGCTACTCGCATTCCTATGCGGAGGCGCTGCCCGACTTCGTGAAGCTGGCGGAAGCTTATCACGGGGTGGGCTTGCGGGCGGAGAAGCCGGAAGAACTGGACGATCTCATCATCCAGATGATCGAGACGCCCAAGCCCGTGATCTTCGATTGCCGCGTCGCCAAGACCGCCAATTGCCTGCCGATGATCCCGTCGGGCGAGACGCATAACCACATGATCCTCGGCGACGGGAACGGCGGCATGAACTTCGAGGTCACCGACGCCGGCAAGATGCTGGTTTAGAGCAATGAATGAGCAAGATGGAATGGGAGCCGCCAATGCCGTCTGAACAGCCGAATATGGAGAAAGACGAAAGGCACGCCATCGCGGTTCTCGTGGATAACGAGCCGGGCGTGCTTGCGCGGGTCGTCGGCCTTTTCTCGGGCCGCGGCTACAATATCGACAGCCTGACCGTGACCGAGGTCAGCCATGAGGAGAACGAGTCGCGCATCACCATCGTGACGCACGGCCCGGCCGCAATCATCGAGCAGATCAAGAGCCAGCTTGGCCGGCTGGTGCCGGTGCATGCCGTCACCGATTTGACCATCAAGGGCGACCCGGTTGAGCGGGAGCTGGCGCTGATCAAGGTGGCCGGAAAGGGCGAGAAACGGGTCGAAAGCCTGCGGCTGGCGGAAGCCTTCCGCGCGCAGATCGTGGACGCCACCACGGAGCATTTCGTCTTCGAGATCACGGGGCGGACCTCGAAGCTCGAAACCTTCATCAACCTCATGAAGCCGCTGGGCCTCGTCGAGGTTGCCCGCACCGGCGCCGCTGCAATCGCCCGCGGCCCTGAGGCGATGTGATAAGCACGCCTTCCAGTGCACGGTGGTACCTTGAATAAAGGGCATTACCCCTCATCCTGTCCTTCTCCCAATGGGAGAAGGAACCTTCGAACTACCGCAGCGAGAATTCTGGCGTTCCCTCTCCCATGGGGAGAGGGACAGGGTGAGGAGTGGACCGCTTATCAAGAAACGGCGGTCAGCTCCCTAAGCCCGTCGTCGCCCGCGCCGTAGATCAGCCTCACATCCATATAGCGGATGCGGCCGGCAACTTTCGCCTTCTGCACGCCGAGATCGCTGAACCGGCGGGTGAAGATCGGCAGGCCGAGCGGCTGCTTCTCCCTCGCCTCGCACCACTGGCAATAATCGTCGTAAAGCGCGAGCGCCGTGACGCTTGCGCCTGCCTCCTTGCCGACGCGCTCGTCGAAATAAATCTCGACATCGGTCTTGGGTTCGGCGGGCTGCAGCTCCGGGTCGTTGTCCGGAATGGCCGTGAGCCGGATCGAGGGTACGAACGTTGCCGGCGCCGCCGCCACCGCACGCGAGGGCTGCGGCACAGGAAGGCCCTTGACGTCGAAAATCCGCCAATAGGAAAACGCGGTGTAGAAGCCAAGGCTCGCGCCAAGCTCGACGAGGAGCGCGATCAGTACGGTCAGGGTAAGCTGAATTTCCTCGGTCGTGCGTCCGGTCAGGCCCGCAAGCACTTGGCTCTGCGGGTCGGTGGACTTCACAGCCTCCTTCGGATCGATTGCGCCAAGTGTTGCCTCAAGCTGCGCGATTTTGGCTTCGTACTTGTCGGCCCGCTCGGCAACCGCGCGTTCCGCCTTGAGCTTAAAATAGTGTTCGCAGTAGGTCATGCTCTGAGGCAGGGTGGCGTTTACGCATTCCTCGCTCGCAAGCCAGCGGGCGTTCTGCTTGTATGCCTCGGTCTCGCCGGCAACCGTCCCAACAGGGCGGTGCGGAGGAAGGACCTTGAGAGCGTCACGCTGGCGGTCGAGTTCGACACGTAAATCCTGGTGCGTTTCGGCCCTGAGCGCCCGCGAGCCCGTGGTATCGGCGCGGTTCAGCGCGGCGAAACCGAGCGAGGAGGTTAGCGAATAGGAGAAGCAAACGCAGAAGAGCAACATGCCCCCCAGCGCCTGACTGTAGCTGCGGTTCCTGAGCGCCGCGAAGATAAAGAATGGCAAGAGCGCCTTGAAGCAGTCGGCTGCGGCACTTGCTGCGCCGTAAAGCTGCAATTCAAAATCCGATTTGCCAAGTGTGTAGCCGAACCGCCAGTTCATGGCGGCAGAAACCAAAAGTAGAACCGCCGCCGCGGCCACGCCCGCAACACCAAGTACGTGTCTCATGTTCGCCCCCGTTTGGGGCGCCACCCGCCGGCGGCGCCGTCTATACTGGGGGCCAGCGGTTTCAGTCGCAAAATGTCAACAAGCACCGGCACGCAGCCCTGCAGCCGCGCTCAAAACGCCCGGGTAATGACATGCGCTTGTGCCGTGGCGCGGGAATCCTTCCCGAAGACTAGCGATCCGCCGCAGGCTCGCAGTCTTTCTCCATCACTCCACCAAGCGCATAGATAGCCCCCAAATCACCTTTAGGTGATTCGCCGATAGTTAATCTACTGTTAATTTTTAAACACAACATCTAGTATTGTCGTTATATCTTTAGATCATCATATTGATCTGGCGGCGATGAGACCTTGGTGATAAACTATATCTGGTACCCGGCGGATAGCGTTCAGATAGCAGGCGCGATGCGTTGGGGGAGCAGCAGTTCAGGCGGTTGTGGGGTGTGACCATGCGTATCGTCTTGCTCGTTATGTTTGAGATAGCCGCCCTGATTGGCATTCCCCGCATGATCAATGAGCTTCGCGAAGCATTTGGAGACACGCCGCCTCCGATTGCCGTGGTGGCAATTTCCCCGAAAGTGCGGCTAACCGCTGCCGTGCCCGCAAAGCCGGTGTTGGCGGATGAGGCGGCAACAGCCAGGCTTCTTAAGGATTCACTGCCGCCTAGCGCGCGAACCGTCGCAGATTTGCAGGCTGCTCCGGTGGCTCCGATCCCGGTGAGGGTGGAGTCCCCGCAGGAGAACCCCGCAGCTTCGCGGGACGACGATTACCTGCCTCCATGGATGAGGGGCGGCGGCGCACCTAAGCGCGAGGCAAAGCTCGCTCCAGCCCCTGTTCCTTTCGCGAGTGCCGCTGGCACCTCGGCGGCGAGGGCTGTGAGGCCGGTTAGGCATGTCCGGCATAAGCGCCGCCGCAGCGAGAGGGGATGGGAAACTCGCGTGAGACACTCACGCCGTGCCCGGGGCGGCGGCCTGTTTTGGGCTGGATTTTAGCGGCGGCTTTGGGATACCTGCCGCCCTTTAACTGCGGCGCCCTCGTTGAACGCTGGCGCGGTGCGCAGCCTGACGGCATCGCCTCGCGCAGCCGCTATCGCAAGCCCGGCCCAGGCAAGTGCTGCGATCATCGCCTCCGTAATCCTAAATCCGGCAGTTGACGGGGCCATTTTCGCCTGAGACTCGTGCATTCTCAGGGACATGAGCCACGATACACCCCATCTTCCGGTTCACCCATCGGGTGAACAACCGCCGATTGACACAAGACGCTCCGCCGGCGCCAGCAACGCTCGACAGCTGGGCCGGTCCAGTGCGGGTGGAATGGGACCCCACAGCGCCGCTAACGCCCTATGGACAGCTGCCGTTCTTCATCGAATTTCTGAAGGTGGCGGGCCTGTTCGACGCGCTCGTGGCCGATTGTCCGCTCGCCTATACGAGCCCGAACGCGCCGGAGAAGCGCGACGTAGTTGGCACAACGATGCTCTCGGTTTTGGCTGGGCACAAGCGCTATGCCCACATCACGGCGTTGAGGAATGACGGCGTGCTGCCCGAGCTGTTGGGCATGGAGAAGATCGTCAGCGAGGATGCGGTCCGCCGCGGCTTCAAGGCCATACCAGAGGACGAGGGCAGGGAGTGGCTGCAACAACATCTCGATTATTGCACAGCGCCGCTGCTGTTCGAGCCGTGGACTCTCGACATGGATTCGACGGTCAAGCCGCTCTACGGCCATCAGGAAGGGGCGGTGCTTGGCTACAATCCCAAGAAGCCAGGCCGCCCCAGCCACGTCTACCACACCTATACGCTGGCGGGCCTGCGGCTGGTGCTCGATGCCGATGTTGCGCCAGGCAACGAGCATGCATCGAAGCAGCTGCAGCCGGACTGTGGGCGTTAGTGGATCGCATTCCGCGCGATTGCCAGCCAGCATTTTTGCGCGGCGATAGCGGCTTCGGCACGGAGGCCGTGATGAGCGGGGCCGAACAGAGAGGGCTGCCCTATCTGTTCAAGCTGCGCCTTACTGCCAACGTCAAGAAGCTGATCGAGAAGACTTTTTCCAAGAGCGGCTGGACCGGTGCCGGGCAGGGCTGGCAAGGCAGGAGAGACGCTGCGGCTGGAGGGCTGGAGCCGCCAACGCCGGGTGGTCATCCTGCGCCGCCGCCTGAAGGAGGGACTTGACTATCGCCGGGCGCGATGACACCGGCAGCACGGCGCTCGGTTTCGTCGAAATCGGGCCAGACGCGGAGGCCTACGAATACGGCGTGCTCGTTACTTCCCTTGAGGAAGAGGTTGTGAGCGCTTGCCCAGCTCTACCGCGACCGGGCGGACTGCGAGAATCTTTCGACGAATTGAAGAACCAATGGGGCTGGGCAGGCTTCGTCACCAGCGATCTTGCCCGTTGCCGGACCATGGCCCGCTTCATCGCGCTTATTTTACAACTGGTGGAACATCTTCGTGCGTCTGGCTGAGCCGGACAAACATCTGGAGGCGATCACCAGCCGGCCATTGCTTTTCCGCCATCGCAGAGCGCAGCCGCCACGCCAGGCAGACCACGCTGCGGGTGGCCAACTCGCATGCCAAGGCCGGATGGGCCGCGAGCGTGCTCTCCGGCATCGCCCGCTTCCTTCGCGAGCTTACTCAAAATGCGGAGCAGTTGACCGCGGACCAGCGCTGGCGCCAAATCCTGTCCCACGCCACCCGGTCCTGGCTCGGTGGGTGCCAGCTGCGCGCTCCGCCGCGCCTTATGGCACCAGCCTGACCGGCAAAACCCACATCGATAGGTTGAGCGGACGCTGCGAAATTACGCCGCGCGGAGGTCAACTGCCGTTTCTAGGGTAATGCGTCCCAGCTATTGAATACTATCGGGAAGCCAGGCGTCGCGCTACGCGGGCCAGAAAGGGGGCGCGGCCACGGAGCCGTGCATCGGGTCACACGCCGTAATATTCGCGGTACCATTGGACGAAGCGGGCGACACCGGTGGCGACAGGGGTCGCGGGCCTGTAATTCACAGCAGCCTCAAGCTCGCTCACGTCGGCGTAGGTGTCCGGCACATCGCCCTTTTGCAAGGGAAGAAGCTCCCGTTCCGCTTTGCGGCCCGCCGCTTGCTCAATGGCCTCGATGTAGGTCTCAAGCGTCACAGGGGAATTGTTGCCGATGTTGTAGATCCGGAACGGCGCATTCGAGGTTGCGGGATCGGGGGTATCGGATCGCCAGGCGGGATCGGGCTCCGCAATTCGGTCGCTCACCCTGATTACGCCCTCGACGATGTCGTCGATGTAGGTAAAGTCGCGCGTGTGCTTGCCGCGGTTGAACACCTTGATGGGCTTGCCCTCCAGGATGTTCTTCGTGAATTGAAACATCGCCATGTCGGGGCGTCCCCATGGCCCGTAGACGGTGAAGAACCGCAGGCCAGTCGTTGGCAGCCGGAACATGTGGCTATAGGCGTGCGCCATAAGCTCGTTCGCGCGTTTGGTCGCGGCATAGAACTGCAGGGGATGATTGACGCCGTGGTGCTCGGAAAATGGCATCCGGGTGTTGGCGCCGTAAACGCTTGAGGTCGAGGCGTAGGTCAGATGCGGCACCCCGTTATGACGGCAAGCCTCCAGGATGTTGGTGAAAGCAACAAGATTGGACTGCACGTAGTCGTGGGGATGGTCGATACTGTGCCGGACGCCGGGCTGGGCCGCGAGGTGGATGACCCGGTCGAAGCGGTGTTCCGCGAAGCAGGCATTGACCGCCGCGCTATCGGCGAGGTTCGCCCGGATAAAGCTGTAGGCTGCGTTCTTCTCCTTGGCCGTCTGTTCCAGGAGCCGGAGGCGCGCCTCCTTGAGGGACGGATCGTAATAGGAATTGATCACGTCGAAGCCCACCACCGCGTCGCCGCGCTCCAGCAGAGCCTTGGCGGCATGAAAGCCGATGAAGCCCGCAGAACCTGTGACCAAAACTTTCATTTCAAAGCTGCCTTCGACATTGCGTCCGGTGAACTGCCATTGGAACGAAGCAAATCGCCGTCGCATCCATATGTGTACGGCTCTGTAGCTTGGTACCATCGCTTTGCGCCGCGCGCCCTAGCACCGCAAGCGCCGGCTCATGATCTGTGCATTCAAAACAGGCGGCCAACCGAGGGGCAACCACGCCTCCCGGATAACAAAGCGCAATCCCAGAAGTTATCTGCTAGCGCGGCTAATGCTTGATCTCAACGCCCACCTCTTTGCACTTGTCGGTGAGGAAGGCGTTTATGTCTCTAACGACACCGTTTGCGATCACGCTGAAGGTGGAGTCGACCGTAGTCGCGGACCAGATGGCCGTCTTGGCAAGGACCGGCGCCTCGATTGTGCCCCAGCCCATCACCGCCTTTGTCGCCTTGCCGTTTTCGAAGGTCACGGTTGGCTCGATGGAGAGCTTGAGGTCGTAGGCGGTGCCTGCCTTCGGGTCCTTATGGTCGAGCTTGCAGGTAATGTTGTGCTTCTTGAGCTTGATGGTTGCGGACGGCTTCTGCGCGGCCTCGGCGATGGCTTTGCGGTCGAGTTCGATGCTCGCGCTGCACTGGGCATGTCCCCAGGGCCAGGTCAGCTTGTCGCCCAGGAAGCCCGTCTGAATTTCGGCTGCGAGCCACGTCTTGGTTACGTTACAGGTGATGGCGGGACCGTCCCCCGGCTGGGCGAAGGCTTTGCAAATTTCGGTTTTGCAGGCCTTGCGATCCTCTTTCTCCTTGGCGATGCGGGCGGTTAGTTCTGGGCTAACGGCGGTATCCTCCGCCATCGCTTGTCCGCCGGATGAAAGAAGACCGGCCATGCACACCACGCTTGCCGCATATGCGGCACAGGCCTTGAAACGCATTACTGAGCGCATGCTCCCCCCGAGCGATGGAATTGACCGCCGCAAGCTACCGCACTCTGGGTGAAACGCAACCACCCAAAGCAGGAGGCAAGCCAAGCCGTTATGTGTTTTGCACCAGAAGTTAGATGGTACAACCCGAGGCAAGTTCGCACCCCATTAGCCGCGAGCGTCGCCACGCGAACTTGCCTCGGATAAGTTGTACTAGCTGCGCCTTTGCTTGCCGTAAGAGCGCAACCGTTGCGGGAGACTATGCTTTCTATAATTGCGAAGGGGCCTCGAATAAGCGATCCTTAATCTTGTTCAACAGCTCGCCCTTGAGGCCCCCAAACTCGCCGGGGGCCGGTCCATGCCTGCTCGATCGGTGCACCCGAGACGCGCTCGCCGAACAGGACAGCCGGGATCGTCTTCAAGGCGATCTTGACATCCAGGGCCATGCTCGCGTTGCGGACGTACCAAACGTCGAGCGCCGCCTTGTCCTCGAAATCGATGTCCCAGCCCCCGGCAGTCTGCGCCCAGCCTGTAAGGCCCGGACGCACCAGCAGGCGGGTGGCCCGGCAGGCGCCGGGCTGCTCGCGAGCCAGGAGCGGACTCGGCCGGCGAAGGACATGTCGCCGCGCAAAATGTTGAAAAGCTGCGGTAGCTCGTCCAGGCGCAGCCGCCGGAGCAGACAACCAATTATCGATGTGCGCTCCCTGTCCGCGAGCCGGCGCCGATCTGGCGAAAGAGCGGTGTGCATCGTGCGGAACTTGTAAAGGCGGAAGGGTTTGCCGCCGAGCCCCGGCCGCTCCTGCCAAACGGCAACGGGAAAGCCCATGCTCAGGGCAACGCAAACGGCGGTCAAGAGCAGGAGCGGAGTGCTTGCTACAAGCAGGACGGACGCGGCGGCGGCATCGAACGCCCGTTTAACCCGCCAATAGCGCCGTTCCGCGAGTAAGGTAAGCTCGGCAGGGCGAAGCTCGAAGCCAAGTTCCTGCGGAACGGCCTGCTCGCAGCGCTTCGCGGTTGAGCTGTCCGGCTTCTCGAAACCCAAATCCTCAGCCAAAAAATGAAGCGGGATGTTGCGGGAGCGCGCAGCCGAAAGCAATGCTTCCCGCGCCTTGGCAGAAAGCGTTTCAAACAAGGCAGCAACCACAATGCGATCGGCATGAATCCCGTGAACTTCAAGCGCGTTCAAAATGTGCTCGATATCCTCCGGGATGCCCAGAACCGGATAGCTCGCTACCAGCGGTCCGGCGTGCCGGTCCGGGCGGCCAACCAGGCCCGCGATCTTGATGCGCCGGGGAGCAAGCTCGGCAGCGGCCTGCAAATAGGCCTCGGTCAGTCTCGAAACGCCAACGATGACGACGGTGAGAGCGCGGGGGCCGCGATCAAGCTCAAGCAAGGCTGCCGAGGCCTTGCGGCCATTGCGCATGGCGTGTCCAAGCCCGTGCAGTATGCGCGCACCTGAGAGAATGGCTTGTCCCGCCAGGAATTGAAGGATGGGCAGCGAACGCGGCACACCATCGAGGCGGTTATAGGCGAACCCTATCGCGGCGGCCACGCAGACGGTTGCCGCGACGGCGCTCACGATCCGCCAATAGCCGGGAAGCCCAAAATTGCGCCACACCCTGCGGTTGAGGCCCGCTGCTGGGAATACTGCGAGGGCCGCTATAGCAGTGGCCCCGGCATAGGGGAGGAATTCCAGGAACTGGCTCGGGGAGGCCTCGAAATTCGCGCGCAATACGAACGCGGCGAGCGTCGCCAAAACGATAAGGGTTACATCGGCAACTAACGCTATAAACCGGCTCATCCGGAAGCCCACAGAAAGAGATTTCATCTATCAGGGAAAAACGCCTATCCGCTGAACCGCGAAGACGCAATGGCCCTTGCAACCTTTTGTGCATATTTGTTGTGATTACACATCGGGAGTTGCGCGCGTGCATCGCCGCGAAGGACAGCGGCGATGGTCCCTCTGGGCTCGTGCGGGGGGGTTAGGCGCCGGCTTCGGAAAGTAGCCGGAAGACGAGCGGCCTGTAGCTGTCGCCGAAAAGCCGGAGGTGGACGAGAGCGGGCCACAGCCGGTAGATGACAAGGCGCGCGGTATGGCCGGGCTCCAGCGCGCCATATGCTTCGTAGAACGCGGCCGGCGGGGAATCGAACAGCTCAAGCATCGCGATGTCCACTTCGCCGTGCCCGTAGTAGCAGGCCGGATCGATCAGCGCGCTGACTTTGCGGCCGGCCGCGAGCACGTTGCCGCCCCACAGGTCGCCATGCAGTAGAGCGGCCGGCGGGCGCGCTGGCAGGCGGTCAGGCAAATCCGCGGCAAGCGCTTCCACGCGCCGGGCCACGGCCGGCGCGATGTGCGGGCAATGCGTCAGCAGCCGCCGCTCCGCCCAGAAGAACGGCCACGCGTCCGCCCAGCCGTTGGGTATGGCGAGCGCGCCGAAAGCGTAGTCCTCCGCCCAGCCATAGCATGGCCCCACGGCGGAGTGAAGCTTCGCCGCCACGCGTCCCAAATCCGCCCAGGCCCCGCCCAGCGAGCCCCCTCCGGGCATCGCCTCCAGAACCAGCACCCCGGTGCTAGCGGCAAGCACGGCCAGCGCCGGCGCTCCGCTCGCGGCAATCGCTTGCAGCATGGCCGCCTCGGTTTGCGGAGCGGGGCCGCTTTTCACGACGGCCTCGCGCCCATCCTCAAGAAAAATATGCGCGATCTCGGAAAGGCAGCCGCCGCCCAGCGTTTGCGACCGGCGCAGCTTCGCGCCAAGCAGTGCCGCGCCTGCCTCCGCGAGCGTCTTCATTTCCGCTCCGCCAGCAAGCGCGCGAGCGCCTGCGCGCCAAGGGTCACATCCGCCCACGTCGCTTCGAACCCCTCCGCGCCGCCATAATAGGGGTCGGCCACCGCCTGGCCTTTACGCCCCGGAACGTGGTCCAGCAAGAGGCTGACCGAGGCCGTTGCATCCGTTGGCTTTAACGCGCGAAGGTCCGCGAGGTTCTGGGGATCGAGCGCCACGATATGGCTGAAGCGGTGGAAATCCTCTTGCCGCACCTGCCGCGCGCGGTAGGCGCCGATATCGATGCCATGCCGTTGCGCCACCGCGCGCGCCCGGCGGTCGGGCGGCTCGCCGGCGTGCCAGTGGCCTGTGCCCGCCGAGTCGATCCCAACATCGAGGCCCAGCCGCTTCGCCTCATGCCGGAAAGCCGCCTCCGCGAGCGGTGAGCGGCATATGTTGCCGAGACATACGAATAGTACCGCTGCTTTTGCCGTCATGCGCTCCCGTCTCCTGACCGATGGCGGACTCTGCATCCGAGGCCGCAGATCCAGCCCGCATTATGCGGCCTTTCGATTGCGAGCAAAAGACGGCTATGGAGGCGTGCGCGCGCTGGATAGCGGCTTGAACGGAGGGCATTCCCCCTCATGCTGTCCTTCTCCCAATGGGAGAAGGGACCCTGAAACTGCCCGCAGCGGAAATTCTGGCGTTCCCTCTCCCGGAGGGAGAGGGACAGGGTGAGGGGTTGAACGTTTCGTTCATGCCGCGGCCTCGCGTCCGGAAGATCATCACACACCTCCGGGCTCCGGCCCTACGTATCCAGCGTGACGCCCTTGTCGAGCAGCTCCTTGCGCAAACGTGTCAGCCGCTGCTGGAACGCCGGCACAACGGCCTCGCGCATGTACTGGGTCTCCTGCCAGATGGTGACGGCGGCCTGCTGCTGGCGCTCCAGATGGGCGCGGGTCGTTACATGCTCCATGCTGGCGCCGATATCCCGGTAATAGCGGCGCACGCTGGACAGGAAATCGGCCGGGAGCTGGAAGGTCACGCTCTGCTGCTTCATGGCGTCCCAGATCAGGGTGGAAAGCGCCAGCACGGGCGGATTGTCGCTGATGTGGGTGTGGCGGAATGCGGAGCCGGCCTTCCACCAGGCGACCCAGGCATGACCGCTCTTCAGAATCTCCGGATCGCCGCTTGCCTTCAGCTCCTCGGCGTGGGCCTCGATTGCCGGGTCTTTGTCCAGGTGCGCCTGGAAATTCATGCTCCAGGCATCGACGGCCGCGACGTTGTCCTTGAGTTCGTCCAGCAGGGCGGCGCGCATGAAGTAGCCCTCGCGCTCGGCCCGGATCACCTCGTATTCCACCGTGTTCTTGTGTGCGGCCCGCGCCGCCAGATAGACGCCCAGCACCGTCGATACGAGCTGCACCCCGCTTGTGACCAGAAGCTCCAACTCGGTCGCCATCTTCCCCTCCGCCAATCGTTACCAATTGGCTGAGAGGCGTGCCGATTTATTGTGACGGCTTCGGGGCTGGAAAGCGGCGGAAATTGCGGGCGCGGGTGATACGGATTCCGCTTGAACAGTGTCAGCCATGGGGGCCGGCCGCCCCGGCCGGTGCGGGAATTAGGCAGGCATTCGCGGCTTGGCCGGCGGATGGGCGGTGACATTGAGCCGCTTCATTTCCGGCGGGAGTAGGCCGACGGCCATGCGCCTCATCGACAGATAACTTCTCATGCTGGGAGCCAAGCGGCTATGCTATGCGGCCCGCGCCCTCAACTCTTTCTACCATATTTTGTATAATTCGGGACGCATTATTCTTTTATAGCATTCAGCGCGATGAATGATGTAATTACGGAATCGCAAAGGCCTGGGTCGCGGGAAGAGGCGAAGCATCAGGCTACAAAAGAAATTGCGTTAGAAAATATCTTAATAGTTTTGCAAGGGATCGACATTGCTTAAATACGACCATCCCGGAGATCCATTAATCGGTCTAATCCCGCTCCATTTCGACGTTCCCGGGAACTACCTTCCACTTACGACATTTATCGAGACTGCGAACCAAACCCGCGCTATAATTGAGGCGTTTAATAGTGAACTTTTTGAAGGTAGCCTCCGATTTCAGATATTTGTGCTCCCCCCTGAAGAGGGCTCGTTCAAGACTAGTGAGGTGGACCCCGTCGGTTGGACAGGAAATGGGCGGACTTAAGAGAGAGTGTCGCCGGTTAATTTTCTCCGGCTAAGCTGCCAGAAGAACCCGTCCGCAGGCTACCACTTTTTCTTCGCAAAGCAAATCCTTCTCTGTTTGTTGCTGCTGTTCCTGTGGGTATGTGGTCAACGTCCTTCCGTTGTCCACATATCCACAGGCCTGGGCCGCGGCGAAAATCTCGCCCGGCGTGCAATAGCCGTGGGATTGATGCTTGCGCTCATCGTTGTAAAACGCCAGCCACGCACCAATGCCGAGCCGCGCTTCCGCTACCGAGGCGTAAGATTTGATGAAGACCTCTTCGTATTTTAGGCTACGCCAGAGACGTTCGATAAAGATATTGTCCAGAAACCTTCCCTTGCCGTCCATGCTGATCCGGACGTCTTGCGCCGCCAGCGTCTCGATGAACGCCGCCGCAGTGAACTGGACTCCCTGATCGGTGTTGAATATTTCAGGCTTGCCGTACCGGTTCATGGCCTCCTGCAACGCCTCGACGCAGAAGTCTGTCTCCATGCCGATCGAAACCCGCCACGCCAGCACCCGGCGGCTGAACCAATCCATGACGGCCACCAGGTAAACAAAGCCGTGAGCCATCGGGATATAAGTAATGTCCGCGCACCAGACCTGATTGGCGCGGTCTATCGTCAAATCCCTTAGCAAGTACGGGTATATTTTGTGGCTTGGATGCTTGCGGCTCGTGTTGGGTTTCTGGTAAATCGCCTCGATTCCCATAAGCCGCATCAGCCGCCGCACATGCTTGCGGTTCACAGCGTACCCCTCGCCCCGCAATTCCGCCACCAGGCGCCGCTAGCCGTAAAACGGCCACTTCATATACAACTCGTCGATCCGCCGCATCAGCGCGAGATCCCCGTCACTGGCAGGTTTGCGTTTGTAGTACAGCGTCGAACGCGGCACTTTCAGCAATTGGCACTGCTGCACAATGGAATAGTGTGGATGAGGGCGAGCGATCATCGCCATTCGAGAGGCCGGACTCATCCCCCAGACCTTTCCCGAAAAAAATCTCTCTCCATTGTCAGTTGGCCGATCTTGGCGTGTAACTCGGTCAACTTGGTTTTGTCAGCTGCCTCGGCGCGGGCTGCTTTTTCGCCGCCCTCGAACAAGGCCGTCACGCCATCCTGCACCGCCTTCTTCCACGTATGGATCTGGCTTGGATGCACCCCGTATTTGCTCGCAAGCTCCGCTGCGGTCCCTTCCTCCCGGATCGCGGCCATAGCCACTTTCGCCTTAAATTCCGCGCTGTGTTTCTTTCGCGTATTCGCCATCTGTTGCCCCTGGTGATCCACCGTTTTAGGGGCGACGCTCTCTCTTAGCCACCTGTCCAGGTTTTGGGGGCCAGCTCATAGACTTGGGTTGGCGTTGTGCGTCTGCGGGGTAGTTTGGGCGTTTACAGAAAGCGATATCGGAAAGGCGTTTATTAAGGGGCTAACCACACACGAACCAGCATATTGGGCTGAGAAGGTTGGCGTCACCATTCGAGAGCAGCTCATGCACTCCGGTGAGCCGAAGACCCATGCCGGAGAAGTCGACGAAGCGCTATTTAGACGACGGTTCGAGACTGCAATAGTTTCCGAGTTTACAAAGTCATTTCTACAAACTAAAAATGCGGATCTTCGTCGTGTGGGTATCACACCACAGAAATTCCGAGACGCATACGATGCACGAAACAGATTTTATGAGGCATG
>CAVUGF010000043.1:0-121611 GCA_963740975.1 uncultured Alphaproteobacteria bacterium
GGCGAAGCCGCCCACCGATTCCGGAATTAATCCGCCCACCGATTCCGGAGATAACTCGCCCATTCATTCCGGGGTTATCTCGCCCGGGGGCACCGGGGCTTGCTGGCGATGGAATTTGAACGTTGTTTTGGGCGGCGGTCAATCCTCATCTGTCAGGCTGTGACGGAGCCAGGAACGCGCAGGGCTCGAGGTGCTGGCGGCGGACCGCCACTTTCCCCCTGAATGCCCCTTTCCACGGCGGCCGCATGTTGAGTGCCCTGTATTTGGATGCCCCGCCATGGCTCACTCTCCCTTTCCGGCCCGCCCGCGCTTTTTGCGGATGGTCTCGCCGTCGAGTTCGATGCGGTGAGCGTTGTGGACGATGCGGTCGAGGATGGCATCGGCGTAGGTGGGCTCGCCGATGAGCGCGTGCCACGCGTCCACCGGCGGCTGGCTGGTGATGACGGTGGAGCGGCGCCCATAGCGCTCCTCCACGATCTCCAGAAGGTCCTGGCGGGCTGGGGCGTCGAGCGGGCCAAGGCCGAAATCGTCCAGGATAAGGAGGTCCACCCGCGACAGCGTCCTGAGCAGCCGGGCATGGCGGCCGTCGCCGCGGGCAAGCGCCAGATCGCCGAACAGCTTCGGCACACGCTGATAGAGAACAGAACGGTTGTCCCGGCACGCTTTGTGGCCGAGCGCACAAGCGAGCCACGACTTGCCGAGCCCAGTGGGGCCGGTGACGATCAGATTGTCGTGGGCATCGATCCAGCCGCCGCCAGCAAGTCCATGGAACACGGCCCGGTCGAGCTTGCGCGGATGCCTGTAGTCGACATCCTCGACCACGGCCTGGTGCCTCAGATTGGCGTATTTTAGCCGGGCTTTCAGCCGTTTGTCGCGGCGGAAGCTCGCCTCACGGTCAAGCAGCAGGCCGAGCCCCTCGGTGAGGCTGAGCCCTGCGGCGTCGCCCGAGGCCAGGAGTTCCCCGAAAGCCTTGGCCATGCCGGAGAGCCCCAGCTCTTCGAGCTGGGTAAGGGTTGGATGATTGAGCATAAGACCTCTCAGTTGTAATAGCGCGGGCCGCGGATGTTGGCGTGAAGGATCGCTGGGCCGTCCGCGCCGCGCTTGGACCCAGCCTGGCGATCGAGCTTGTTATCGAGGATGGAGCGGACCGAGCCGTAGCTGCGGGCGCCGATCTCAAGCGCGCGCAGGCAGGCCGCTTCGACCCGTTCGCGGCCGAAGGACTTGGCCAGCCGCACGATGCCCAGGCAGGCGCGGAAGCCCTGCTCGGGATGGCGGCGCTCTTCGAGGATCAACTCGCACAGGATGCCGGTGGAGTGGCCTACGGCCGAAGCTTCGCGGCGGATGCGCTCGATGGACCAATCGGCGAAGTGCCGGTGGCTCGATGGCATATGCTCGGAAAGGGTGGTGTGGCGATGGTTGCCGGAGTTGCGCAGATGGGCGGCGATCCGCTCGCCCTTGCGGAACACCTCCACCGTGCGCGCCGTGAGGCGCACTTCGAGTTCGTCTTTGGCGAAGCGGTAGGGGACGCTATAGTAATGGTCCTCGACCTCGACATGATAGTCGAGCCCGGCACGCCGCACCCGCCACTCGGTATAGACATAGGGTTCCGCGGGCAGAGGCTTGAGCGCCGGGCGGTCCAGTTCCTCGAAAAGCTGCTGGCGGGTGACGCCAAGCCGGCGCAGCGGGCGGCGTCCGTTGATATCGGCAAGCATCTCCTGGATGGCCTGGTTCAACTCGGCAAGGCCGAGGAACGTCCGGTGGCGCAGGCGGCCCAGGAGATAGCGCTCGACAATCAGGACGCAGGATTCCACCTTGGCCTTGTCCCGCGGCTTGCGCGGCCGCGCCGGCAGGATGCCGGTATCGTAATGTTCGGCGAACGCGGCATAGGTGCGCTGGACTTGCGGGTCGTAGAAGCAGGCCTTGATGACGGCCACCTTGGTGTTGTCCGGCACCAGGAGCTTAGGGACGCCGCCGATGGCTTCCAGGGCGTGGGCATGGGCCGCGATCCAGTCCGGCAGGCTCTGCGTCCAGGTGGCTTCGGCGTAGGAAAGGCTCGACGCACCCAGCACCGCCACGAAAATCTGTGCCGGGCGCCACTCGCCGGTGAGCCGGTCCACGACGACCGGCACCGTGTCGCCGGCATAGTCCACGAACAGCTTCTCGCCCGCGACATGGGTCTGGCGCATGACCACCGGCAGCTTGGCGGCGAACGTCCTGTACAGCTCGCAGAAGCGCGAATAACGCAGGCCATCCGGCTGCTGAGCGATGTACTCCTCCCAGAGGATGGAAAGCGTCACGTGCTTGCGCTTCAGCTCGCGGTGGATCGAGGCCCAGCCGGGTTCCGTCCGCCGCGCAGGGCCGGGCTTGGCGCCGCCCTTGCCGTAAAGCCGCTCCTCAAGCCCGGCGTCGCCAAGCTCCTCGGGCAGAGGCCAGCTCAAGCCCGCGGCGCGGAACCGCCCGAGCGTCGCCCTCACCGTCGACGGCGCCTTGCCGGTCCGCCGCGCGGCCTCCCGCACGGACAGCTGCTCCGCCGCTATCAATCGAAAAATCTCGCGCGCCTGGCGCATTGCAATCCTCTCCGCTGGCATCGGTTCCCTCCTTGAACGGATCAAAGAGCGGACCCTTAACGAGCCAGCAGAGGCTTCCGGCACCCCATTCCGGGATAGGGTTAAACCGCCGCAACGGGTGGGCGGATTAACTCCGGAATTGGTGGGCGGCATATCTCCGGAACGGGCGGGCGGGATAATCCCGGAATAGGTGGGCGGCTTATCTCCGGAATGGTGGGCGCAATCACTCCGGAATTATCAGCCCCGCGGGCCACATGTGAAAAATGCGGAGTGATGGAGCCGCTGGCCGATCAACGCGCTCCTGTCGTGCTCAGCGTAGCACCCGACACATAAGATGATCCGTCGCTTAGCAGCCAAGCAATTGTTGAAGCAACTTCTTCTGGTGTACCCATACGACCCAGCGGGATAGACGATCTAAGGGCAGCAAGCCGCTCCGGCGTTGCCCCCTTGTGCATATCCGTGTCGATAACACCCGGACTTACAACATTGGCCCGGACGCCGTAGGGGGCCGCCTCACGCGCCAACGCAATCGTCATTGTGTTGATTGCGGCCTTCGACGCCGCATAGTGCGACATTTTGTTGCCGCCAAACCGGGCGGCTTCCGATGAAACGTTGACGATGCCGCCGCCGCCCGACAGCTTCATGCGCTTGAGTGCCTCCCGGCAAGCGGTAAAGACGCCAAAAACATTCGTATGGAACACATCGGCGAGAGCTTCCCACGTCATTTCATCAAAATGGGTATCCCCTTTACGCGCATGAGGGTGATTTTCCCCCGACAATGGAACGGTAAGGCGCTGGAGCAGAGTTTACCGCTTGCTGAGCCAAGCGATAAAAAAGCAGTCCGCGAGTATTTGACCGGCGGCGGTTGAATTGAAACGTAAACTCGTCGAGATAATAATCAAGGTGCTGGTGCTGAACGCCGCCCTGAAGAGTTCCAAGCAACCATCTCTTGAGCAAAGAGGCGACCTTATGAACGCGCGGCATGACTTCGTGTGCCTGTTCGCCTCCGCCGCTGATGACCGTAATACGATGCTTGTAGCCTGCTTCGGGGAGTTCAGCATAGCCCCTCCATCCGTCGGTGTGAATCGTCGCACCAGGCTCGACAACCTCCCGAATGAAGTCCAGCAAACTCTCGGCAGAAACATCCTTGATGCGTTTCAGCCGGATACGCCCGATGGCTTGACCGTTTTTCTCTGCCGCAACAACCACGATGGACTTTTTCTCGATTTCACGGCCTCTTTTGCCCTCTTCAGGGCCACCAACGTACGTTTCATCGACTTCAATTTCGCCGGTGAGCCGATCACGTCCAGAGCGTACCATGGCTCGGCGCAGCTTGTGCAGCCATGTCCAAGCCGTTTCGTAACTGCCCAAGCCAAGCACGCGCTGCAAACCCAAAGCACTCACGCCATTTTTCTGGCTGGTGATGAACCACATGGCGAGAAACCATAGGCGCAATGGTTTGTGAGTGTCTTGGAATATGGTGCCTGCTGTCAGCGATGTGCTCCCTTTGCAAACCTTGCATCGGAACACGCCACGCGCCGCCATCCAAGGCTCTCCCGTGGCTTTGCATCGTTCGCAAACGAAACCATTGGGCCAGCATAGGCGACGGATATAGTCGCGACACTTGGCTTCCGTTTGAAACCAGTCGTCCATCTCACTAAAGGTGCGCGGGTAGTCAACGCCAGGAATCGGGCGCGATTTTTCCATGACGGGAGGGTATCAATGCCCTTCATGCGCGTAAAGGGGATACCCATTTTCATCAATACTACCTGATGCGGTCACGGCGGCATTGTTAACCAAAGCCGCGATAGAGCCAAGTTGTTCGTCGACTGTGGCGAACAAGCGCAAAATCTCTTCCTCGCGCCCCATATCAGCCTTAACGGCAATGGCTCTTCCTCCGCTTCGCTTGATGGCCTCAACGACTCCCAAGGCTGCCTGTTCGCTGCTGCTGCTGCGGTAGTTAACCGCCACGGCGTAGCCCTGTTCAGCAAGCCGCTTGGCTGTCGCGGCACCGATGCCTCGGGATGCGCCCGTTACCAGTGCAACCTTCGTTTTACAAGAGGTATTGCTAGTCATGATTGAAGCCATAGGCCAACATCAATAATACTTTTTGCCAGAAAGAATGAGTTCAAGGCGGCTGATTTCATCGAGAACGGCTTGCTAAAAGCTTTCGATGTTCGCTTTGGCTTGTGGTTCGGTTTCGGCTATTGCTTCCGCAGCGTGGGATAGGTTTGGGGCGGGCTCTTTGAGATGGGGCAATGCGGATGATATATTGGACTTACGCACGAGTATCCTTAGCAGTAGTGGATTTATGAACCACATTACAGCATATGATCTTAAAATGGCAAGTTTTCCGCCGGGTGCGATGGTTCCGGCCGGAACCGCGCGAGGGTTAGAGGGGCTGCTTGTGCCGTTGTGTCGTCAAAGCGCGTGATAATCGGATTCTGACGGCCAGTTGGTGCCGGCGTAAAGGGCGATGGCGCCGTCGATCAGGTCGCGGGCGGCTCTGAGGTCTTGCAGGAAATTGGCGGGATTGGAGAGAACGCCGGCGGCGTTGCTGAGCGGCCCCTCGCCGCGAAGCGCAACGGCGGCGCGGTCGGCCAGGTGGAGGATTTGCGTGGTGCTGCGGGCGGCAGCGGCAAGAACGGCGGTGATGGAAAACGGCTCACGATCTTGGCACAATGCTAATTGTTTTTACGCGCAGGCGGTCAAAAATCGCTTCCTGGAGCTTGCGGAAAAAGGCCGGCGGCAGAACGCCAAAATCAAAACGGTCAGTCCTTCCGGGAATGGGACGCAGATCGGGGCCGGGCCAGACAAAACGGTTGCGCTCGGAAATCACGATCCATGATGGGGCATCGTCAAGGCCAAGGTGGCGCTTGAGATGATATGGGGCGAGCGGCGAAGCAGGTAGCATCGTCGCGAACAACCGAAGCGATGGCAACTGCAACAAAGACATTCGCCCCATGACAAACAATTTTGACACCCGCAAATCGTGCACGCCCTTTGACCAAAGCAAGACCTTGGTTGCCGTTATCGAGCTGAGCCAAAAGACCTGGCTTGTTGGAGCAATTGTGCCAGGACTTAAGCGCAGCCCCTCCAAGAAGCTGACCAGCGCGAATAAGGAAGACGAAACGCTCAAGCTGTTGTTGCGCTGGCGGGATGAAGCGATCCAAGCGGGACAGGAAATCAAGCGGATCGCCGTCGCATTCGAATCTGGCCGGGACGGTTTCTGGCTGGCGCGATGGCTGAGGGCGCAGGGGATTGAAGCCTATGTTATCCACGCAGCCAGCACGGCAGTGTCGAGGGAGCATCGGCGGGCTAAAACTGACCGCCTCGATATCGAGCTGTTGCAGCGCGGTTTTCTGGGCTGGCTGCGTGGAGAAGTTGGCCATTGCAAGATGGTGGCCATCCCCAGCGTTGAAGAAGAGGACAGCAAGCGCCCAGGCCGCGAGCGCGAAAAGGCCGGGCTTGAAGCGCAGCTGCGCGACCTCAAGGCAGCAGGCGCCGGGAAGATATTCAGCGAGCAGCTTTCAAGCGTCGACGCGATGCTGGCACGCCAGCGCGAAGGCATCGCCAAAGCCAAGAGCGAAGGCAAATACAAAGGCCGGGCACCGACAGCCCGGGCGAAGTCCGGCGAGGTGCTCAGCCTGCTTCAAAGCGGCGTCCGCGCAACCGACGTTGCAAGGCAGCTTGGCATCGGACGGCGCTCGGTTTACCGCATCATCGAAGCTGCGAAAGTGTGAGCGTCACGCCAGCGATCTCTCGGCCGCAACACACGCAACAGATGGCCGAGTCCAGCCATTCTGGCTGTTTGCTAGACCTTCCGCAGCTGAAGGATGACCGGCTGTATCAGGCCATCCTCGCGGAACGCCGCAACTGCTGCTCAACTGGATCGCACCACTCTTCGGCTCATGGGCACATGAGCCGAAGTTTCGGTTACAAGGCCGGATGAAAAGTGAGGTGGCCCCGGTTGTTCGGACAGAGTTTCCGCTTCGATAAGTGGAACGTACCGGTGTTCAGAAAAAGGAATTATGGCCTCTCATGATATACTCCGACTCTTTGAATAGCCGCAAAATTTCCTTGCGCGGAACGGCGGCACGGATTCCTATCGAGAAATGATTCGCGCTGGATTTCTCGATGCTGAAGCAAAACGCGACCTGATCGAGCTTGCTCGGGACGGAACGGCGGAGCACCGGCTCGCGCGGCGGGCGAACGCGCTTGTTCTTCTCGACGAAGGATGGAGCTGCCAGCGTGTCGCGAGCGCGCTTTTGCTCGACGACGATACGATCCGCAACTGGCATCGGCTGTATCTGCAGGACGGCATCGAAGGGCTGGCCGGATTTAGTTACGAAGGCAGCGCCTGCCGTCTGAGCCTCGAACAGCAGGATAAGCTGAAAGCCTGGATCGCTGAGGCGCTGCCGCGTTCGACGCGGCAGATCGGCGCCTATATCGAGAAAGAGTTCGAGGTCACCTACGAGGGGCGATCGGGCTTGATCGCGCTTTTACATCGCCTCGGCATGGTTCACCGGAAACCGCAGGCCATCCCGCGCAAGCTGGATGAAGACAAGCAAGAGGCTTTCATCAAAGCTTACAATGCCTTGCTGAACGGCCTGCCGGAAGACGAAGCCGTAATGTTTGCCGATGCCGTTCACCCTACCCACGCGGTGCGGCAAAAGCGAACGTTTACCGTGAGCGGCAAGCGCTCACTTCCGGGATGCTGGGCGCCCAAGGATGCCAAAATCGCGGTCGAACAGAACAGCGGACGGGACCGGCTGAATATTCATGGCGCCATTGACCTGGAGACCGGAAAGACGCGCATGATCGAGGTGCTGACCGTCAATGCACAGAGCACGATCATGCTTTTCATCGCGATTATGGCGATGTACCCGGCCAAAAGGCTCATTCACGTCTTTCTGGATAACGCCAAATATCACCACGCCAAAATGGTACAGGACTGGCTAGCCCGGCCGGAGTGCCGCATCAGACTTCACTTCATACCCGCATACTGCCCGCACCTGAACCCCATTGAGCGGCTATGGGGGCTGATGCACAAAAACGTCACCCACAACCGATGTTACGCGAAGTTTAACGGCTTCTGCGGCGCAATGCAGACATTCCTGCGCGAGGATGTTCCCAAAAATTGGACTTCTTACTGCGATTCGGTCACGGACAACTTTCGCGTCAAATCCCCTAAGGATTTTCGGGTTTTGGCGTGAACGGAGTATATGAGTGCGTCCGAACTTGGCGGGGTATGAACTGGCCCGCAATTTGAGAGGTCCTCAACCGTAGCGTTGCCGCGCCGACGAAACCCGCCGCGCCAGTGAGAAATATCTTCATAGTAAAGCTGCCGCCTGGTCCTCGATCGGCGAGAGCCTGTCCAGAAGCCAGGATTGGCTGCCGATCTGCCCGCGCAACGCGTCGGTGACACCGTATTTCCCGAAGCGCGGTGCCAGCCCCGCCGCGAGAAGCACATCCGCCACCCGCGAGCCGAAGCCGCCCGTGGTGCTGTGCTCTTCCACGGTCAGAATGGCGCGATGCTCGTGTGCGGCGCAGCATATCGCGGTTTCGTCGAGCGGACGAAAGCCGGGGAAACTGAACACACTGGCGGAAATCCCACGTTGTTCGAGAGCTTCCGCTGCGGCTAGGGCGCGGCCGAGCAGCGGCCCCATGGCGAGCAACGCGATATCGGAGCCCTTTCGCAGCCGCACGGACCGATCGAGCTGAATATCTGTGCCGCTCTGGTGCAGAACGGGCTCGCCGGAACGTCCGAGGCGCAGATAGGCCGGTCCGCGGCGATCGAGCAATTTCACGATCAGCGCCTCGGCCTCGATCGGATCGGCGGGGCAAGCGACCGCAATGTTCGGCAACATCGACATGATGCCGAGATCCTCAACGCCGTGATGGGAGTAGCCCTGGGCACCATAGGCGAGCCCGCCACCGACGGCGATCACCGTCACCGGAAGGTTATGGTAGCAGACATCGTTGCGAAGCTGCTCGAGGCACCGCAGGGTCGGAAAATTCGCGATCGAATATAGAACCGCGCGACGTCCGGAAAGCGCGAGGCCGGCGGCGATCCCTACCATCGCTTGTTCGCAAACGCCGACATTGGCGAACTGATCCGGAAGCGCTTCGGCGAACTGCTCTAGCACAGAATAACCGAGGTCGGCGGTCAGCAACATCACGTCTGGATTGACGCGGGCGTATTCCGTGAGCGCGGCGATGGTTTCAGTGCGCATGGACCACTCCCAACTCGCGCAGCGCATCCTCGAGTTGCGCGGCGTCGGGGTGGCGATAGTGCCAGAGCAACTGCCCCTCCATGAAGGACACCCCCTTGCCTTTCACCGTGTGGGCGATGACGGCGGTCGGGCGCCCCGGGAGCGGCGGCTTTCCTTCGAGCGCAGCTCGCAACGCATCGTGGTCGTGACCGTCGATCTCGACTACGCCCCAATTGAACGCCTGGAACTTGTCCGCGAGTGGATGAAGATCGCTGATCTCGGCGACCAACCCGAAGCTCTGGATCTTGTTGTAGTCGACGATGGCGACGAGGTTCGACAAGCGCGCATGTTGGGCGAATTGGATCGCCTCCCAATTCGACCCCTCGTCCAGTTCACCGTCGCTGAGCAGACAGAAGCTGCGCCATCCCGCCTTCGACCTGGACGACGCCAGCGCCATGCCGACGGCGACCGGCAAACCGTGGCCGAGGGATCCTGTGGAAATCTCCACGCCGGGAACCGTCACCGTCACATGGCCGCACAGCCGGCTTCCGTCGGTCGAGTAGAGCTCCAGCTCCTCGACGGGAAGGAAACCCGATTCAGCGAGCACCGCGTAGACGATGGCGGCTGCGTGCCCCTTGCTGACGACAAGTCGATCGCGATCCGGCCAATCCGGCCACGCGGGGTCGAACCGCATCGTGGACCCGTAGAGCACTGCGAGGATGTCGGCGCACGAAAGACACGAGCCAATGTGGGAGGCGCGGGCGCGATGCGTCATCCAGAGGGCGTGGGTGCGCGCGCGGGTCGCGAGGTCGCGGGTATCCTTACGTGTCATGATGCATCCCGTTCCACGCTGTTGATCTGTCTGCGCGTAAGCGCGACGAGATTCTTCCCTCCGCGACCATGCACCGTACCATTCCGAGGTCAACGACACGGTTTTCTGGAAATCGAGCCGCGGAGTCCAGCCGAGGCGGTGACGCGCCTTGGAGCAGTCGAGCGTCAGCAGACGCGCTTCATGCGGCGCGCCCGCCTCGGACGCTATTTCGATGCGACCCTTCCCCAAGGCGCCGACCATCGCTTCGGCGACTTCGACGACGGACCTGTTTTCGTGCGGCTCGGGGCCGATGTTCCAGGCCTCATCGAACCCTTCCGGCGAGATGCAGAGACGCTCCGCCAGCATCAGATAGGCCCTCAACGGCTCCAGAACGTGCTGCCACGGCCGCACCGAGTGAGGGTTGCGCAACCGCACGACCCCCTCCGAGCCCACGCAACCGCGCACGATGTCCGGCACGAGCCGATCAGAGGACCAATCACCGCCTCCGATGACATTGCCCGCACGGACGGTCGCGATCCGCGCCGGATGGCGGCTCGGTCCAAAGAAGCTGCGGCGCATGGATATGGTCGCGAGTTCGGCGCACGCCTTACTGGCGCTGTAAGGATCATAGCCGCCGAGAGCGTCGATCTCACGATAGCCCCAGCTCCACTCCCGGTTCTCATAAGCCTTATCGCTCGTCACGACGACTACGGCGCGCGTATCTGGGCATTCGCGCACGGCGTCGAGAAGCGACACGACCCCGAGCACGTTCGCGGCGAAGGTTTCGACCGGTGTGCGGTAGGACTCACGCACCAGAGCCTGCGCGGCCATATGGATGACGATTTCAGGCCGCTCTTGCCTGAACAGGGAGCGCAGGGCGGCGGCGTCGTTGATGTCCGCCTCGACGAACGCGCCCCGGCTGGCGAGATCGAGGATCGAAAAGAGGTTCGGGTTTGTCTGCGGCGCCAGCGCGAGCCCAGACACGCGTGCTCCCCTTTCGGCGAGCCAGAAGCTCAGCCAAGCTCCCTTGAAGCCCGTGTGTCCCGTAACGAAGACGCGCCGCCCACTCCAGAAGTCGCGCATCACCAGCATTTCCACGGAGGCTTACCGGAAACCAAAGCTCTTCCAGATAGTTGCAGTCACGCAGCGTATCCATCGGTTGGAAGAAGCCTTCGTGCTGGTAGGCCCGCAGTTCGCCCTCGGCGGCCAGCTGCTCCAGCGGGGCCTGCTCCCAGATGGACGCGTCTCCGTCGATGTAGCGGTCGACCTCTGGAGAAAGAACAAAAAAGCCGCCGTTGATGAAGCCACCCTCGCCTTTCGGCTTTTCCGCAAATCGGACGACGCGGTGTCCATCGAGTTCGAGAACGCCGAAACGGCGGGGAGGATAGACCGCGGTAACAGTCGCAAGACGACCATGTTCACGATGGAAACGGATCGTCTCCGTGATGTTCACATCGGAAACGCCATCCCCGTACGTAAGGCAGAAGGCGTCGTCCTTGATGCGATCGATCACGCGCTTCAAACGGCCGCCTGTCATGGTGCTCTCGCCTGTGTCGATGAGCGTCACCCGCCAATCGTCGGCATCGTTACGATGCGTGATCATCGACCGCTCGGACAGGGCAAAAGTCATATCGGACATATGCAGCGCGTAGTTCGCGAAGAACTCCTTGATCATATGCCCCTTGTAGCCAAGGCAGACTGTGAAGTTCTTTATGCCGTGCGCCGAGTACATCTTCATGATGTGCCAGAGGATAGGCCGACCGCCGATCTCAACCAGCGGCTTAGGACGAATCTGCGTCGCCTCGCTCAACCGCGTGCCGGAACCACCAGCCAAAATCACTGCATGCATGATGTGACCCCACAGAGTTTTGCATATGGTTAAATGGGTTCTACGCTGTTTCAGATGGGTAGCCTGAGATCGAGCTTTCCGGCGATCATGTAGATGATCGCCTTGAGGTTGCGGGTTGAGCGGCGCCTTGGGCTTTGGCCTTGGCGGCTTGGACGAGGCTGTTGATGCCCTTGATGAGGAAGCTGGAGATCTTGCTGTCGAACCAGCGCAGCACGCCATCCCAGTGGCGCGGCGTCAGCAATAGGTGGCAAGCGGCTGTGAGTTGCCCAGAAGTACCATTTTCTGAGGAAGGCTTCAGCCGCTTCCCGCGAAGGCTCAGCGTAGAAGTCCTGGAAGGTGAGGCGGATTTGATAGGCGCGCGCGGTCTTCAGGTTGAGGCTGGAAAGCTTCTTGAGGACATCGCGCTGGGACGTGGAGAGATTGTCTTCGTTCTTGAGCCAGACGTAACGCGATTTCTTCAGCTCCGGCCGGGTTTTCTGTTCGGCCCGGCACACCTGATCAACGGTAAGCGGTGCTCTGCCGTCATCTTCCGCGCCGCCGCGCACGCGGCCATGATGCTCGTCTATGAGCACCCATCGATTTGACCATAAGGTTGACCGTAGATTTAAAACCGAGACCTCGCGAGGGGCGCGGGTCGAGGTCATCACCGGCGTTGAACGCCGACGGGATTGGACGGACGAAGAGAAGCTGGCGATCATCGCGGAGAGCTGCGAAGACGGGGTCATGATCTCAGAGGTGACCCGGCGCCACGGTCTGCGACCGCAGCGCCTGTTCGCCTGGCGCAACGAGTTTCGTAGGTCCCGCCCAAGTGTAACCGTAGGTGGTAGCTGGCCAATTGAGAGCAGCCAATAGTTGTTTTGTCCGTGGGTCACATGCCGCATTTGGCGTGTAAGCTTCTCCGTTGATCGCACATAGGTGGCGCTATTTGATCCAGTTCAGTAAAGGTGTATATTGGGGTTGAGGCAGACACGCAAGTGGGTGGGGTGTTACGGAAACGGGTTATCCTCGCTGTAATAGCGTTAGCTATGGCAACAAGCGCGAGGGCGGCGTACTTGATCGATGTCCAGGGAACCGTGCTCGTCAACATCCACGCCGGCAGTTCCAGCAATCGGCCTGAGGCTTCATCATCGCAACCGCGGCGGGAAACGTCACCGACCGTCTTCTCAATCACCTCGTGGATGTGAACGAGCCGGCCGCAGACCACGGATGCCACGCGTACAGGACCTGCAGTTCTTCCGTCCTGTGGGCGTTCCGTCGTCGCATTGTACAATCGCCGCCGCCCGCACTCGAGCATTGACGGCATGACGCCCGATCAAGCTTACTACGGTGTCAGCAGCGGTTTGAAAATCCCCAAAAACCAACGGTTTGAATCTGTTACCGGCCCGGCGGATTGAGTGCTCCGGAACGGCAAGGGAAGGAGCGCGGCGGCTCGTTCAGACATTGAGAGCGGCAGGTATCGCGCAGGCCCATGATGCGTCCTCGCAGGAGGTGTTACCAGCGGCGTGAATTCCACCGAATTCCAACGGATTGAAATTCGCGGTGATTTGGCCCCCGTCTCACGAGGGGTTTGCGCCTCCAGCCCCGGAGCGGTTGCAGGATGCCGCCGTGCTCGGCCCCGTCAAGGCCAAGCCCTTCGGGTTGCCGCGAAGACGCGGCCAGCCTTGACAGGCCCTGTGCGCGGCGGCTGCGGGATTTCGCGGCCGGGACGGAAGAATGCTCGCGGCGCGGGCCGAACCAAAGAATGCCGGCAAAGCAAGAAAGGACAAGAACAGCGGGCTCTACCCGCCTTTGGAACGGCGGCGTTTGCCGGACGAGGCACGCTCTTGCGCGATGGCTTGGTGGTAGCGGCGGATTTGAGCCAAGTGGGCGAGATTCGAATTGCAGGGCGATGTTCATGAGCGCGTCCGCGATGTAAGCGGCGGCTTCATCGGAGAGCGCGTATTCAGGCAGCGGAATTGATCGCTTGGTCGGCATTGCGGCCTCTATCCTTAACTGTCAGCCTCGTCCTTCATGCGGAAGCTCTTGCCTTCGATGACGACGGTCTCGGCGTGATGCAGGACGCGGTCGAGGATGGCGGAGGTCAAGGTGCTGTCGTTGTTGAAGATCTGAGACCAGCGTTTGTAGGCGCGGTTGGCGGTGATCACCACTGGTGCCCGCTCGTAACGCTGGCTGACGATCTGGAACAGCAGGTCCGCGCCGTGCTTATCGATGGGCAGGTAGCCGAGTTCGTCGATGATGAGGAGTGCGGGCTTCAGGTAGCGCTGGAACTCGCGTTTGAGCCGGCCGGCGGACTGGGCGGCGGCCAGGGTATTGATGATATCGACGGCGGTGGTGAAGAGCACCGTGTATCCATGCTGGCAGGCGGCGTGGCCCAGCGCGATCGAGATGTGCGTCTTGCCGAGGCCCACATTGCCGATCAGGACGACGTTGGTCTGGGTGGCGACGAAGGCTAGGCGGAACAGGTTCTGGATTTGCGGCCGGTTGATTTTTTGCGGCCAGCTCCACTGGAAGTCATCGAGGGTCTTGAGCACGGGGAAACGGGCGTTCCTGATCCGCCGCTCGATGCTACGGCTTTCGCGCATCGCCGCTTCGCCCTCGATCAACTGTGTCAGATAATCCAGGTGCGGGAGCTGCTGCGCGGCGGCCTTTGCCGCCACGGCCTGGTAATGCTCCCGGATATAGGGCAGCTGCAAGCGCCGCAGCTGGGCTTCGAATAGTGCTTGTTCACTCTGGCTCATGGTCACCGGCCTCGTAGGCGCTCAGGTCTGGGGGAGCGATATCGATATCGAGCAGGTCCTGGCAGCGGGTGAGCTGCAACGGGCCCGCCTCCGGCAGTGCCCTTGCCCGGGCCTCCAGAATGTTGGTGACGTATTCGGCGCTGAAGGCCTGGAAGGCGAGCCCATCGGAGATGGCCCGCGCCACCTGGTCAGTGGGGTAGACCTCGGCCAGCGCCAGGATTTTGCGCAGGTGGTTGCGGGCGTTCAGCCTGCGCTGCTCCAGACCGTCGTAATAGGCTTGCGCATCCGGGGAGAGCGCCAGGAAGCGCAGCATCAGCCGCTGCTCCTTGGCGCGGTGGCGCTGGGCGATGAGCGCCTTGGCGTGATCGGGGTCCTCGATATCCTCGTGACGGCCATAGCGGCGCGTGTGCCGGGCGATGAGCTTGCCATCGAAATATACTCAGTTCACGCCAAAACCCGAAAATCCTTAGGGGATTTGACGCGAAAGTTGTCCGTGACCAAATCGCAGTAAGAAGTCCAATTTTTGGGAACATCCTCGCGCAGGAATGTCAGCATTGCGCCGCAGAAGCCGTTAAACTTCGCGTAACATCGGTTGTGGGTGACGTTTTTGTGCATCAGCCCCCATAGCCGCTCAATGGGGTTCAGGTGCGGGCAGTATGCGGGTATGAAGTGAAGTCTGATGCGGCACTCTGGCCGGGCTAGCCAGTCCTGTACCATTTTGGCGTGGTGATATTTGGCGTTATCCAGAAAGACGTGAATGAGCCTTTTAGCCGGGTACATCGCCATAATCGCGATGAAAAGCATGATCGTGCTCTGTGCATTGACGGTCAGCACCTCGATCATGCGCGTCTTTCCGGTCTCCAGGTCAATGGCGCCATGAATATTCAGCCGGTCCCGTCCGCTGTTCTGTTCGACCGCGATTTTGGCATCCTTGGGCGCCCAGCATCCCGGAAGTGAGCGCTTGCCGCTCACGGTAAACGTTCGCTTTTGCCGCACCGCGTGGGTAGGGTGAACGGCATCGGCAAACATTACGGCTTCGTCTTCCGGCAGGCCGTTCAGCAAGGCATTGTAAGCTTTGATGAAAGCCTCTTGCTTGTCTTCATCCAGCTTGCGCGGGATGGCCTGCGGTTTTCGATGGACCATGCCCAAACGATGAAGCAACGCGATCAGGCCCGAGCGCCCCTCATAGGCGATCCCGAACTCTTTCTCGATCCACGCGCCGATCTGCCGCGTCGAACGCGGCAGCGTCTCAGCGATCCAGGCTTTCAGCTTGTCTTGTTGTTCGATGCTCAAACGGCAGGCGCTGCCTTCGTAGCCAAATCCAGCCAGCCCTTCGATCCCGTCTTCTTCATACAGACGGTGCCAGGTGCGGATCGTATCGTCGTCGAGCAAAAGCGCCTCTGCGACACGCTGGCAATTCCATCCTTCGTCGAGAAGAACAAGCGCGTTCGCCCTGCGCGCAAGCCGATGCTCCGCCGTTCCGTCCCGAGCAAGCTCGGTCAGGTCGCGTTTTGCTTCAGCATTGAGAAATCCAGCGCAAATCATTCTTCGATAGGAATCCGTGCCGCCGTTCCGCGCAAGGAAATTTTCGGCAATTCACAGAGTCTGGGTATAGATGCAGACCCGGTCCGGATAGGCTTTGACCGTCAGGCGGCGGTGCGCATAGGCGGCGGGAACGGAATAGCGATTGGTATCGAGCGCGATGCGGAACTGACTGGAGGCGACGCTGCTTGTGGTTTGCGCGATGTCGTAGGGACGGGGGTTGAGCGGTTGCAGATGCGGGCGCTCTTGCGCCAGCAAATCAACGGGCCGCCGTTGCGTCTCGCCGTGGATGCGGACATTGGCGATGGTGTCGAGCCAAACTTGCGCCGCGGCCTGAACGGCGGCGAAGTCCGCCAATTCGAGCCCGCGCAGGAAGTTCTTTTTTACATATCCCACGCCGGACTCCACGCGGCCCTTCTCATTACCCCGCGCTACATTGCATGGCGCGATGGAGAAGCCGTGGTGGCGGGCGAAGTCCAGATAGCGCGGATTGAACACCGGCGCGGCGCCGGCCAGGCGCTGCAGAACCGCCGATTTAAGATTGTCCACCATGATCTTGGACGGCACGCCGCCGAAAGCGGCGAAGGCGTGCTCGTGGCAGCCGAGGAAGTGCTCCATGGTCTGGGAGACGGTGAACTCCACGAATATCTGGCGGCTGTAAGCCAGCACCATGACGAAGAACGACAGCCGGCGGAGGGTATTGCCTACCGCGACGGTTCCCTGTGCGCCCCAGTCAACCTGGGCGCACTCGCCGGGCGCAAAGTGCAGCTTCAGATAGACCGGCCGCCGGGGCGGCCGGATACGGCGGATGTAATCCCGCAAGACGGTCATGCTGCCCTGGTAGCCTTCCTCGCGCAGACGCTGGAAGATCTGCTGAGCGCTATAGGGGTGGGCATCCAGCAGCCGGGCGATATGCGGCTTGAAGGGATCGAGGAGGCTGCCTCGCGGCGGGCTGCGCCGCCGCTCGTAGCGCGGACGCGCCAGCCACGCCGAGACCGTCTCCGGATGGAGGCCCAGCGCCCGGGCGGTCTGCGTGACCGTCAGTCCCTGCCGGTCATGGCAGTCATGGATTTTGCAGAAGGTCTCGTAATCGATCACCGCCGCCCCCGGTGCCCGGCGGGGGCGTTGCCGCCCGCGCCGCGGATGAGCTCAGAATATCCTGGCCCAAGCGTAGCAGCCGGCCGGTGGCGCGGACGATGTCATCTTGTAGCGGCGTTCCCACGATATGGGCGATTAAGCCAATCAGAACAGCAGGTTGCGCCGATATGACATCTTGTAACGGCGAGCGCGCGAAATCGCCGGATTCTGGTGCGGGATCAACGGGTTGGACGGTTGAGACCTCTTGTAGCGCAGGACCGGTGCGCCGCCTCTTGCGCCAATAGCCGGGATGGCGCGCCCGCCAGGCCTTCACCCGGGCGGTGTTCACCGGGCCGCGGAAGTAGTCTTGGTTCTCCGGCTTGGCGAGCCAGCGGGCCTGGCTGGCTGCTTTGCTGGCAGCCTTGCAGGTGGGGGCGGAGCAGTAACTCTGGTGACGGAGATTGCGCTGGTCCGGACGGAATAGCTTCAAACAGCACTTGCACTTACGCCGGTTCCCGTGAGCCATCGCGTCCCCTCCTGCGAGGACGCATCATCGGCCAAGGCAATGCCCGCCGCTCTCAATGTCTGAACGGGCCGGGCGCTCCGTCCCTTGCCGTTCCGGAGCACTCAATCCGCCGGGCCGGCAACAAATTCAAACCGTTGGTTTTTGAGGATTTTCAAACCGCTGCTGACAGTCACAACCCATACGCGCTAACTTAAGGCTTGCCAGCTAGAATCGAGTCAGATTCTAGCATGGCATGACACACGTATCGCTTCTGAACGAGCTTTGGCAGACAACTTTGACCCGGCTTGGCGGGACATCGGCCATCGAAGCATCCGCCCGCGAGAAGGGGGCATTTGCGCGAAGCCGGGCCGTGGTTTGCGCAACCGATCTGCTTCGGTTGATCCTGGCCTATTGCCTGGGCGGCATGGGGCTGAGATCGGCGAGCGCATGGGCGGCGTCCGTGGGCCTGGCGGACCTTTCCAACGTTGCCCTGCTTAAACGCCTGCGCAAGTGCGGCGCCTGGATGGAACATCTTGCAGGCACGCTTCTTAGCGCCGGTGTCCAGCCTGAGGCTGGAGGGCGGCGCATCCGGCTCCTCGACGGGACAACCGTTCCGAAGGCTGGGAAAGATGCAAAGAAAAACAACGGCCTATGGCGGCTTCATTGCACTTTCGACCTGCCAGCGGAGAGGTTTAGCTTCGTCGAACTGACCGATGAGAAGGGCGGAGAGCGGCTTGACCGCACTCCATTTGTCAAAGGCGATATCGCTATTGCGGATCGCGGCTACATGCATCCCGAACCCCTGGCGCATATTATGGAACAGGGCGCCGATGTCATTGTACGCACTCCCTGGACGGGGGCACGGTGGCTGAATGAGGATGGCAAACCCTTCGATCTCCTGGCGGCTCTTGAGGCGGCGGAAAACGCAGGCGTTCTCGACGGACCTATCTGGATTGCGCGCAAAAAGGCTCCGGCTCTGGCGCTGCGGCTCGTTGCCATTCGCAAGCCCCCTCTTGCGGCCGAAGCATCCCGCGCCCAAGCCCGGCAGACCGCCAAGCGGAAAGGAAAAGCTATCTCCGCCGGCACGCTGGCCGCGGCCGCATGGGTCATTCTTATTACATCGCTCGATGCAAAAGCATTCTCCGCCGGCCGGATCGGCGAGCTCTACCGCGCCCGCTGGCGCATCGAGATGGCATTCAAGCGCTTGAAAAGCCTCATCGGTCTCTCTGCACCGCCAAGCGAGGATGCGCAAACCGCCAAAACCTGGATTTTGGCGCATCTACTGATGATCCTCCTGCTCGAGCCGCACACCAGCGCGCCTGAGATCTCTCCCCGCATGGCCGCGTAACCGCACCAGCGCTTTGGCGCCTCACATGCCTTGCTGCCAAGGCACTGCTCGCGGCGATCATGCCAGCGGCCATGCCGCGGCTTGGCGCTCTGCCAATCCTCAAGCGTCACCTGCTCGAACCGCCGCGAAAACGGCCGCATCAAGCAATTCCAGCCTTAAGTTAGCGCGTATGGGGCAATCCCCCCGGCTTCCAAACGTAACACGTAGGTTTGAGCTAAGTTTTTGGGAGGCATACGACAGCAACATCCCCGATGATCGAAACCGCCCGGTCCGCAGGCCAGAACGGCGCGCTGCTGCAGTAATCTTCTGCGGTCTTGGTATCGGCCGCCTCTGGAGCAGAGAACCGATATCCAGTTGCCTGCTCAATAAGCCCTAGCTTGGCCCAAGGCACGGAAAGAGCAGACACATTCATATCCCCCCAAGTGGTTGAAAGAGGCGAACTTCGGCACCACGCGCCCCCCACGATCGCAATTTTTCGGGCCGTACGAAATTGGCTGTGTGTCTCCAAGCGAGCCACAATCCTATTGGCCTCCTGGAAATCCCACAGGTTTGTCCGTCTTTGATCGAAGATGATGCGGTTCGACGAACCGACATAACCCACAACGAGAATCAGCACAGCAAGTGCCATAGGTTTCTTCAGCCCGGTCGGAGCCAACCGCCATCCCAACATTACCATTCCAGCGGCAAATACGGCGACAGGTGAGAGCATGCGCGGAACGAGCCAAATGGCGGTTGTCCCCACAGAGGTTAGCCCAACTGAACCACATAACGCAGTGGCGATGACTACGATGCAGAAAAAAGCTCTCTGCATCTCCCCGCGAATTAGAAGCGGCCAAGTAATGATGCCGACGCTCATGCCAATTAATATAATAAGTAAAACAGATATCGGATGGGGAATCACGCCGGCTTGTGGCCACAAACCCTTTGCGACGGCCATCGTAAGAACCTTAAACTTCAACCCAATATCCAATAAACCAAGCAAATCTGTTCTGCCATCATTTTTTACTCCGGTAAATATCGAAACAATATATATGCTCACCAAGTACAGCGCCACACTAGCGAGTATAGCTAGAAGTATACGTACTTCAGGTGTGTGGATGATACGTACTCGTTCATGCCGCTGGTCTAGATCAGTGATGGCGGCAACAATAGCCAGGAGGGCTGCAACTATGGCGTAAGCACCTGCCGTCTGATAAATCGAAAGAGCGGTAACGTTGAGCATGATACCGGCCCCCACTCTCAGCCAGTTGGTCGGGTTAGATGCTATCACCGCTAAGCCTGCCGCTGCCAGGAATATAGGTATAGTCAGATTCAACGTTCCACTAGAAAAATGAAACAATTCCGTCATAAACGGGTGAAGCGAGAATATAGCAACAAAAATCAGAACTCCGAATGCGCTTATGCGCCTATAAATTACAAGAGAAAAAAGCACTGCCGCAGCAGACAATACAATTGTCGAGAGAATAAGTGAGCAGTTCGCCGTTTCAATACCGATACATCCGATAGCATCTCGCAGCCACATTAGTACCAAAAAACCGTATCGACCTTGAGAAAGAGCAAGTTTATAATAGATACTATAACTTTGCGCGTACGATTCGCCGTAACCATCTATTGAATAAAATGGATTAAATATTATCGCGCCTCGCGCTACAATGCCTGCGCAAATAGCCAAAGCAAAAGTGACACGCAAGCGCTTGATGTCATCTCTGCTCATACCTAACAGTGTTTTCATATCATTTCAGCTCCATCTATTGAAAATCGTAATTGGGGGGCACCATTCAGCAACTGCTGAGCGCTCAAATGCCGTCTTAAGCACCGTTAAGCCGCGATTATGCGCCACGCTCGCCGCGTCATCACCGGGCTCCAATACGATGCAGGAATGCCCCTTACTAGCGAGGCGCTGGGATACGAAACCGTTGCCGCCGCCATGGGGCCAGCTGGCGGATACCGCTTGAACATGGCACAGAACGATTTATCCTCGATTTGCGCGAGACTGCTGTGCGTCTCAGTTGGATAGGTATCGAGTGCCCCATGTCAGCAACCCAATAGCGATCAGACACCTCTGCCAACCCGGCTCCGGCCCTAGATAATAGCTCACGTTCAATCCCACGTTATCCATCGACTGCCACATGAGTGCAAACTCCCCAATGATTTCGCGTAACGCCGGCGCAAAAGTTTGTCAATGTAGCGTAAGCGTGTAGTGCACAGAGTATACTGCAGTTCAGAGCTATCATGTGGATAACGTGTGATGGTCTTGATTTTTATGTACGCCGTTCACGCCAAAACCCGGAAATCCTTAGTCCCTTACCAGCCAACTCTTGTCACTTTGCGCACGGAATCGGTCAGGCGAGTGCTGGGATGATGGCGTATTCGGTGATGCTGGACGCGGCGGCGATGACGGCTCGTCCAGCACAGGTGAGGTCGTAGCAGTAGGTTCGCCCGGCGCGTTTGATGAGGCCGGGATGGCGCAAGCGGCGGATTTGGCGTGAGAGCACCGAAGGCGGGATGCTGTCCAGTACCGGGGCGAGATCGGCGCGGCGGACACCGGCAATGTTGAACTTGGGGTTCTGCAACGCACCAAGCAGGGTGCGCTCAGTAGGACTGAAGAAATCGATGCCCTTGACGGTCTTGCCCTCAACCTTGCGCGGCCGGGTGACGCGGTCGAGTAGTCTGACGCCGGCGGAGAAGTCGTCGAGCGCCGAGAGATGGGAAAGATAACGCCGGTTGCAGGCAAAGAGAATGCCGGTCAAATCTCCAAGGCTGTAGATATTTTTCTTCATGGGAGCAAAGCCCGTGCTTGACGGTCCTTTGCGGTGTTCTACCTTCCGGTAGTGCTTGAAGGACGAGACGTCATTGGTTGTCGTCTCGATACGCAAGACGATGCCGAACTTGTCGTACATCTTGATCGAGGATTTGCCGAAGCGGTGCTTGATGCAGGTTCCTTCGATGCGGGTTGAGAACTGGCTGCCGATCTCCTGAGCGAGTTTGGGGGCGATTTTCCGGCCAAGGAATGTGGCGATGGTTTCGGCCTTCACGGTATGCACCGAATGCCAGGTCAACTGTTCGTAGAGCGGCGCCAGCGTGACCTTGGAGCGGAACACAAGATCGGTCGAATACTCAACCTGCATCAGGCTCCAGTGATAGGACTGCTTGAAGGTATCGAGCACCTAATCTTACTGAGTCACAAAGCCGCAGCCTCTGAGGCCAGCAATTCTCAATTTGGCATTGGCTCGGATTTCCCTTGATGTGTTGCGGCGGATGGGAAGGGGCGGACCGTGCAGCGATCAAGGCGGAGCCGGTGGAGCTTTGACGAAAGCGATAGTTTGCAGGAAGTCTTCCCACGACGGAAAAAACAGGAAGGCCGTCACGGCGGCAATCGTGTTGAAGAACTGGTTCCGCGAACCGTGTTTCTGGCGTGCCAGGCGCCAGAATGCGTTCAACCCTTCTTTTTCCTGCTCAAGCCGCGAGGCAACCTCGAAGAACACTGAGTTGAGCAGTCCGGGAGATACGGGGTCAAGCATATCGCGGATACGATTATCGCTGGGGATTTTGCCCATGCCGAACAGGCTTTGGCAGTTCGAGCGCCCATGCCCCTCTTCCAGCCGCCGCTGGTGGGCCAGAAACGATGGGCTCTGCATGAAGAACACCGAAAACGCGGACATGCCGAAATCTGCCATGCTGTACTGGCGGTTAGCGCCCCGGCGCCCGTCCGGAAACGTCTCAAAACATGCCCGCAATGAACTGAGCAGATCTTCCAGCAGCCGCATGGCCGCATGGCCGCATGGCCGCATGCGAATCCGATTCGCTGGCGGCTGTGGATCCCCTTGGCCCATGTGAGTTAATGTGCCGCACCGCCGCCATATTGAGAATTGCTGCTCTGAGGCAGGCCCGCCGGGAGCGAATTTGCTATGAAGATGATTTGCGCGTCAACGAGGGGATGGCGGAGATGGATCTTCAGGCAGCGCAGGAGAGTGAAACGCGGTTTCGCTCTCTATCGCCAACCACCACGCCAGTCTCCCTATCGGCTACCGCATGTATTTGCCGGAGAAATGAGTCAATGACGAGAAGCGGCGGAAGAAGGCGGGCGTTCCCACGGATGTAACATTCCAGACCAAGCCGGAAATCGCCCTTGAGCTGCTCAAGCAAACCTGCAATGGAGGCGTTCCCCGTGGCATGGTCCTGGCGGACGCAGGCTACGGGAGTGACACTAAATTTCGCGATGAGGTTACAGCGCTGGGGTTCCAGTATGCCATAGGCATAGGTCCTGGCGCCACCATTTGGGCGTCAGGGACAGCGCCGCTGCCGCCCAAGGAGTGGACAGGCAGGGGACGGCGGCCAACACGGCTGCGCCGCGACGAGGAGCACCAGCCGGTCACAGTCAAAACGCTGGCTCTGAGCCTGCCCGAAGGTGCTTGGCAAACAATAACCTGGCGTGAGGGAACGGACGAGTGCCTGAAGTCGCGCTTCGTCAGGCTGCGGGTCCGGCCCGCCCATCGGGATTACCGGTTGGACGAACCGCGCCCGGAGGAGTGGCTGCTGGTCGAGTGGCCCGAAGATGAAGCCGAGCCGACAAAATACTGGTTCTCCACACTGCCCGCCGGTACCGGCTTCGGCGAACTGGTCGATGCAACCAAACTGCGCTGGCGCATCGAACGGGATTATCGCGAACTTAGACAAGAGGTTGGTCTTGGCCATTTTGAGGGCCGCAGCTGGCGCGGCTTCCACCATCACGCCACCTTGTGCATCACGGCTTACGGATTCCTGATCTCCGAGAGGGAGACGATTCCCCCCTCAGGACCTGCCTCCGCCACGAGGCTCAAAAAACTTGCCGTTTCCAAAGGTCACAGACCCCGGGGCGCCGCCAGTCCGGCCCGAACGCCATGTGGCGAACTCCATTGCCAGCCTGCATAGGCGGATCGCCGTGGCGCTTGCCAGAAGTCTGCCCCGCTGTCCATGCTGCGCCGCCCGGAACAGAAGCCTTACACAGGCGCCGAGTTAGTGACGCAGTAAGACTAAGAGCCCGCTTCCATTGAACGGGCGGGGACACCCGCGACAGTAAGACCCGGTGGTACGTCGCGCACCACGACTGCGCCCGCGCCAACGATTGCCCAGGCACCGATTTCGGCATCGAGGCGCGACAACCGCGCCGATTCCGAGGTCCGCGCCCTCCTCAATTACTACCCCGCCCGCGAGCGCGACGCGCGGGCCGAATTCGCGAAGCGATCAATCCTGCAATCATGCGCCACGGCGCAGCCAGGGTTGATGAGCACATGATCACCGATTGCTACATCTGCCGTGATGCTCAGCGGTCCAATGAGGAGCGTGCCTGGGCCGAGCGTAACGCGCGGGCCGACTACTGCGGCCGGATGCTGGACGGTGCCGAAGCGAGCCCCCATGGGGCGCTCGGCAAGTCGGCCCACAATTCGTGATCGCGCTCGGGCATTCCCGATCGCGACAACGAATGGTCCGACGGCCGACCAGGCCTCTGGGTCATCACGGACACGGAGGCCTGCAATGGTTCCTAGTGGGTACCCGAGATCTACGACGAAGCCGCTGACTCGCTCACCGGACGCGTCAAGCGCTGCGAGAACCTCGCGGCAGAGGCCACCGGCGCCGATGATAGTAATCTGTCCGGCCATCCAGTTGTGTTTATACTCCGTTCACGCCAAAACCCGAAAATCCTTAGGGGATTTGACGCGGAAATTATCGGTGACGGCATCGCAGTAAGAAGTCCAATTTTTGGGAACATCCTCGCGCAGGAATGTCAGCATTGCGCCGCAGAAGCCGTTAAACTTCGCGTAACATCGGTTGTGGGTGACGTTTTTGTGCATCAGCCCCCATAGCCGCTCAATGGGGTTCAGGTGCGGGCAGTATGCGGGTATGAAGTGAAGTCTGATGCGGCACTCCGGCCGGGCTAGCCAGTCCTGTACCATTTTGGCGTGGTGATATTTGGCGTTATCCAGAAAGACGTGAATGAGCCTTTTGGCCGGGTACATCGCCATAATCGCGATGAAAAGCATGATCGTGCTCTGTGCATTGACGGTCAGCACCTCGATCATGCGCGTCTTTCCGGTCTCCAGGTCAATGGCGCCATGGATGTTGAGCCGGTCGCGTCCGCTGTTCTGTTCGACCGCGATTTTGGCATCCTTGGGCGCCCAGCATCCCGGAAGTGAGCGCTTGCCGCTCACGGTAAACGTTCGCTTTTGCCGCACCGCGTGGGTAGGGTGAACGGCATCGGCAAACATTACGGCTTCGTCTTCCGGCAGGCCGTTCAGCAAGGCATTGTAATCTTTGATGAAAGCCTTTTGCTTGTCTTCATCCAGCTTGCGCGGGATGGCTAGCGGTTTTCGATGGACCATGCCCAAACGATGAAGCAACGCGATCAGGCCCGAGCGCCCCTCATAGGCGATCCCGAACTCTTTCTCGATCCACGCGCCGATCTGCCGCGTCGAACGCGGCAGCGTCTCAGCGATCCAGGCTTTCAGCTTGTCTTGTTGTTCGATGCTCAAACGGCAGGCGCTGCCTTCGTAGCCAAATCCAGCCAGCCCTTCGATCCCGTCTTCTTCATACAGACGGTGCCAGGTGCGGATCGTATCGTCGTCGAGCAAAAGCGCCTCTGCGACACGCTGGCAATTCCATCCTTCGTCGAGAAGAACAAGCGCGTTCGCCCTGCGCGCAAGCCGATGCTCCGCCGTTCCGTCCCGAGCAAGCTCGGTCAGGTCGCGTTTTGCTTCAGCATTGAGAAATCCAGCGCAAATCATTCCTCGATAGGAATCCGTGCCGCCGTTCCGCGCAAGGAAATTTTCGGCAATTCACAGAGTCGGGGTATACCACAAGTAATAAGTGCGCGGAACCTGCCACGGGAAGACAGGCTGCCGAGTTCGGCCCAGGGAATTTCACCCCGAGCACCGGGTCACTGGAGGCGGTCGCCCACCCCCGGTTCCCACAGAACGTAGCGTGCGGTTTTCCGCACTACGCTCTAAAGAGAAACTCATCCGGCCGCTACGCGGCCGGGTGGCCACGGTGGGTGCGGGCAGCCATTTCCTAAGACCATCAGGCTACCGCCTCAAGCGCTATAGCTGTAAGACCTGCAAAGCGAGGGGCTCGAAATGCCTCAGCAAACTCTTCGTCATAGGCGGGTCCTCCCATCGCCTTTGATTCTGAAACGTGTTTATATTTTGTTAATAATCTAGACGGGATCCTGTGCCGGAGGGGCGATAATGTTACGAGTAGCTGATGGAACATCAGGCAGGCGAAGACGACAAGGGCGCAGGCCGCACTGCCTCGGCTCGCTGCGCCCTTGACCACGAAAGTCGAGGACATGACAACCGTTGACACCAGGATAGCTTCCGTTCGCGTCCTGCGTCCTCTCCTCCCCAACGCTGAGGCCCTCCTGCCCTATCTCCGGCGGATCGATCAGACCCGCTGTTACACGAACTGCGGACCCTTGGCGATGGAGTTCACGCTCCGCCTCTCGGCTCTCACGGGTGCGGCGTCCGTTACGCTCACGTCCAGTGGCACGACGGCGATTGAGATAGCCATTCGCGCGTTAACGTCAGGCGGCGGAACGTGCCTGATGCCGTCCTTCACCTTCATCGCAAGCGCGCATGCCGTCTGCAACGCTGGGATGAGGCCGCACCTTCTTGACGTGGCCCCAAACAACCTCGTCCTGACACCGGACATCGCCCTCGCCGCCCTGCCCACACTGACTGAGCGTCCGTCTGCGGTCCTCGTCGTGAGCGCCTTCGGCGCACCGCCAGACCTCCCGGCCTGGGCACGTTTCGAGGCTGAGGTGGGTATCCCCGTGGTGTTCGACGCCGCCGCTGCCGTGACCGCACTGTCCGGCGTCGGCGGTTCGCCGGTCTGCGTATCCCTCCACGCGACGAAGGTTCTCGGCATTGGAGAGGGAGGGGCGGTACTAACTTCCGACACGGCGCTCGGCGAGCGGATGACCACGATGACGGGCTTCGGCTTTTGCGGTCCCTCGCGCGTCGCACAGATGCGGGGCGGGAACTACCGTCTATCGGAATACGCCGCCGCCGTCGGCCTCGCGGCCATCGACGTTCTGCCGGAGCAACTCGCAAAGCTGCGCCGCCTCGCTTTGGGCTACCGCGACCGGTTACAAAACCGCCGCACCCGCCTCCAGCGCGGTGCGGGCGAGGCATGGCAAACGATGACCCTCAATGTCATCCTTCCCGAAGACACGGTGGAGGATACCACGGCGCGTCTCGATGCGGCTGGGGTGGAGTGGCGACGCTGGTGGGGGTTCGGCGTGCACCGCCATCCGGCCTTCGCGGACCTGCCTCGCTCGTCCCTCGCCGCGACCGCGGCAGTGGCGCCACGTGTCATCGGTATTCCGTTCCATGTCTCCCTCACCGATGCTGAACTCGACCGGGTTGCCGCCCTGCTGCCGTGAAAGGTGTTCCAATGTCACCGTCAAGCCTAAAAGGAGAAACCGGCGAGCCAATGCCCGATACGCTCGGCCAGGCAAATCCTCGGGAACGGCTGCGTTCGCTCTGGCCGTTGATTCAGTCGGAGCATCAATTCAGGTCTCTCACCGCGCGTACCGGCTTCGGGGTCCGGGCGGCACGGACAATGTGTGAGCACCCTTTACCCGCACGGAGAACTCCTAGTGACTACACCGCTTCTGTCTTTTATCGTGTTATCCTACAACTACGAAGATTATATACAGATAACCATCCAAAGCATCCTCAATCAGACATTGCAGGACTTTGAAGTTATTGTCGTAGATGATGGCTCCACGGATAGGTCCTGCGAAGTGGTGCGGAGCTTCAAGGATCCCCGCATTCGTCTCATCGTGAACGAACGAAATCTCGGCGGTGCCGGCGCATACAATGTTGCGGTATCAGCGGCGTGCGGCGAGTGGCTGGTCAATCTCGATGCGGACGACTGGATTGCCCCAGAGAAAAGTGTGCGTCAGGTCAAAACGGCGACGCAAAATCCGCGGATCGACATCATCGGGACTTGGGTCAACCTCGTCGGCTCAGATGGTAAGATCCATCCCGACGCGCCCTTAATTGAACCGAATTGGAACGGCGATCACGCGCTCAATCTCGTCGACACTTGGATCGGCATGAACCGTCTTTGCCGCTCCTCGACTATGGTGCGTCGAGCCGCCCATTTGAGGATCGGCCTCGATGACGCGGGAATGGTTGCAGCCCCCGATTACGAACTGTGGGCTCGTGCGCTCGCCCAAGGACTCCGCTTCCACCTCATGAAAGAACGGTTAACTTTTTTGCGCCTGCACTCGCGAGGAGTAACCCGCGCTGATCTATTCAGATCGTTTCTTGAAATCTCCTTTGCTCTCTCCAAGAACATCGTGCCTCTTATCGAAAAACGTGGTCTATCCCCGAGCTTTGTCGATCTTCTCAGATGGATCGGAACACATCCTGAGCTTCCGGCTCTCGCGCCGCGTGAACGTCATCGAACTCTTTGGCCTGTTGATGGCCGGATCTAGTCTTCCAACCTACGCAGAATTCCGCGCCGCCCTCTCCGATCCTGATCCTGTACTGGAATCCGTTGGCCGTCGCGCGCTCTTCGTTTCGGCGCACTCGGAGCCGAACGCCCAGAATGCAGCCCGGTGGCAATCTAAACAGCATGACGAGAACATCGTTGAGAAATTAAACAGAGACATCATCCTGTACATCGAAGCACGTGACTACTACAAAGCGCAGAGCGAAGCGTGGGAAAAAGAAGCCCGATGCAGCATACAGTCGAAAAAGGTGGCTCGCGCCAAATGGCAATTATCGCGCTTCTTCCGTTCCTAGTGAAGGGCGCTCTGTCGCTCTCCGTACTTCGCGCCATGCGTGACCGCGGGTTCGATGTGACGGTCGCTTATTATATGTGGGAGGCGGTCGGCTACACGCGCGACCCTGCGGAGGATTTTGAGGTAGCGGGGCGTCTCCTGAACATGATAGATGCCCCGGGGATGATCGGCGTGCGTCGGCTTGAGCAAGTAATACGCGAACAAGAGATCTCGCTTCTGCTTCAAATTGGGGCACCAGGCGCATACAGACAGATCCCGTACCTGAAGGAGCGCTTACCGAATCTGTGGACCTTGGACACGCTCTACAATCCAGTAGGCCACACGGTGAATTACTTCCTTTATGAGGGCGGTTTTGATGGCGTGATCGTCGAGAGTGTGGCGATGCGCGACTACGTTCTCGCGAATACCACGAAGCCTACTCCTAAGGTGCATGTCGTACTGAGCGGCATCGCGCTCGACGAATTTACTCCTTCCCCGCGGCCGCGCGCGATGCCTGAACCGTTCACCGTCGGCTATGTCGGCCGAATGTCACCTGAGAAGAACCCCATCAGCTTTGTAGAGATCGCCGAACGGCTTCACGCGGAGATCCCCACCCTGCGCTTCTCCATTTTCGGTGAGGGCGGTATGCAGAAAGAGGTGCAAGCTCGCGCCGGCGCCAGCCCTGCTGCTGCCGCGATCACGTTCGAAGGATACGCGACCCATGCGCGTGACGGGCTGCGAGCGGTGGATGTGCTGGTCGTGCCCTCGAAGCTCGATGGGCGTCCTAACGTTGTCATGGAGGCGAACGCCTGCGGTGTCCCGGTGATCGCCGCTCCTGTCGGCGGCATCCCCGAACTTGTAGAGGATGGAGTGAATGGCTATCTTGTTACGCCGCACGACCACGCCCGGATAGCGGAACTGGTTCGAGGCTGGGTTGAGAACCCCGCAACTTTCGCAAAGATTCGCCGATTGTCGCGTGCCAAGGCAGAACGCGATTTTGACCGGCGACGTATGTTGGACGACTATGCGAATGTGTTTGCCGGAACGAGTTCCCAAGTGTTGCTGGAGCAGTGATAGACTATGGCCTTTAGCTGTGACATTTGCGGGGGGACGACCTGGGACCGCCGGGCTGTTCGGGGGGACGGGCAAGGCGTGGTTTTCTGCGCCACCTGCGGCATGGGTGTCATCGAGAAGCGGCCGACCTCGACGGAGCAGTTCTACGCGGACGGTTACTATGGCGGCGCGGCAGCCGAGGGCTTGGCCCCAGGCAGCCACTACGATGACTATTCCTTCACGGCGGAACACACCCTTCTCTGGGCTCGTCTCCTTGTGGAGGCGCTGCGGCCCAATGGCGGTAGCATTGAGGTGGCCGCCAAGCGGCGACGCGCAAGGATGCTTCGCATGACGGCGTCTCCTCATTCGTGGAGATCAGCTCAGTCCATAGGCTTCCGCCAATAACTTCGGAATGAGTGTTTCAAAGTCAGGCTCAAACGGCCGCAGACCCATTGCGGTGAGACGCTCCGTGCTCCCTTCAAGCACCGGCATGTCGCCAGGCCGCAGAAGGGTGATGTCAACCTTGACCTGGAGCCGCTGGCCGCTGGCGGCGATCATCAAATCGAGGAGTGAACCCAGCCTGAAAGCCTTTCCGCTACACACATTCACGATTGGGTAAGGCCAATTCGCTTGGGTCAGCCCCAGGAAGATGCGGGCGGCCTCAGCCACGCCGATGAAATCGCGCCTGGCTTCGATATCCCCGGCATGAACGATCCCATCCCCCCGTGAGGCCTTGGCAACGTGCCGCGCAAAAGAAGACAGGGCAAGATTAGGCGGCATCCCCAATCCAACTGGATTAAAAAGCCGCGCTATCATTACAGGTAAGCCGCGCTCGGCCGCGGCTAACCCAAGCAGTGTCTGGGCGTGTTTGGCGATGCCATATTCGCTGCGAGGCTGGCATGGATAGGTTTCCCGAACCGGCAAAGCGCAAGCATCGACAAAGCCGTATTCCGCCGCCGATCCGACCAGGATGACCCGGGGCGGGTGTGCCACTCCCGACAAGGCTGCCAGAAGGGCTGCGGCTGGCAGAGTGTTAGCCTCGAAGAACTGCCGCAAATCGCCACAATGTGCCGCACCGGCGCAATGGAGCACCACATCGGCCCGGCTGATGGCCAAGGCATGCTCGAACTCTGATCTCCCCCAAGGCCCAGGTCCAAGCGGTATCTCCTGTCCGGATTGGCTTTCGCTCGCACGGGTGGCGCAAATGATCTGCATTCCGGTGGCTGCGGGAGAAGCCAGGATGTGGTTACCGAGAAAGCCGCTGGAACCCGTTAGCAAGATACGCATCACGCGGCACTGCGCGGCGAAAAAACGTTCGGATTGCTTTCCACCAGCCCTTGAGCCAATGCGAAATCTTCCGGGCGGCCAATGTCGAGCCAAGTGCACTCTTGCTGATGGCAATGTACCAGCATTCCAGCCTCGGTCATCGATTGCATGAGAGCGGGCATGTCGAGGTACTCGCCCGGCACAATGCATTGGCGGACCGCGTCGCAATTAAGCACATAGAGGCCCATGCTGACCAAATGCAGGTAAGTTGGCTTCTCACGGTAGCCCACCATGCGCATATTCTCGTCGACCTCCAATATGCCGAACTCCGAGCGAAGCTCACGGCGATAGGTGCCAATCGTCGCTGCGGCGCCGGTCGCGATATGGTCGCCGGCCATCCGGCCTATATCGAGGTTTGTAAGCAGGTCGCCGTTGGTAAGGATAAAATTCCCCTCCAGCTTGTCCAAAAACAGACCCATCGGGCCTGCTGTGCCGAGCGGCTTGTCCTCAACGCTGTAAGTTATCGAAAGTCCAAACCGGGACCCATCTCCAAAAAAGGCTTCTATCAGGTGCCGCAGGTGGTTGACTGCGATGATGATCTTGGTCACATGGGCCGCGCGCAATTGGTGCAGCAAGATTTCAAGTATAGGCTTGTCTCCAAGAGGCATCAAAGGTTTGGGGAACAAAGCCGAATAAGGGTGCAAGCGCGTGCCCTTACCCCCGGCCATAATGATTGCTTGCATGAACGTTCCCTTGGCTTAGACCGCGTAAGTCGTGGGTGAGTAAAGCTCACGATTTTGCGAGATGAACTCGATGACCTGACGTAGGCCATCGTCCAGCGGCGTCTTGGGAGACCAGCCAAGCAGCCGGGCTGCTTTCGAATTATCGGACATGAGTTTCATGACCTCGCTCTTGCTGGGCCGCTCTCGCGCTGCATCACGGACGATGGGTTTGTCAACCTTCATAAGCTGCAGAATGCGCTGCACGAAATCGCCGATGCTGTAGGTCTCCCCAGTCCCGAGGTTGATCGTCTCTCCCTCAATGCCGGGCTTTGTGGCGGCGAGAATAAATCCTTCGACCGTATCTGCGGCAAAGGTCATGTCACGCTGCGGTGTCAGCGAGCCCAGATGAATTTCATCGCGCTCCAATGCCTGCGAGATAATCGTTGGAATGAAAGCGCGTGCGGATTGGCGCGGGCCGAATGTATTGAATGGCCTCACGATCACCACCGGGTTGTCAAATGCCCGGAAATAGGACTCTGCGAGCGAGTCCGCAGCGATCTTGCTGGCCGAGTATGGCGATTGGCCCTGCAGCGGATGATGCTCGTCGATTGGGGCGCGCAAGGCTGTCCCATATACTTCGGAGGTGCTGGTATGAACCACCCGGCCCGTGCCGAGCCGGCGCGCCGCCTCCAGCACGTTCAGGGTCCCCTCCACATTCGTGCGAACATAGGAACGGGGGGCAACGTAGGAATACGGTATGGCGATGAGCGCGGCCAGATGCAGAACTATGTCCTGGCCTTCGACAGCTCTGTAAACGAAATCGCTGTCCTCAATATTGCCAGGGAGCACCTTGAGGCTCGCGCGAAGAGGACCGGGCAGGAACTTTAAATTCCCGATCGACGATGCTGAATTGTACCGCACCATTGCGGTTACGTTCGCCTTGCGAAGGAGCAGCGTCTCAACGAGATGACTCCCGATGAAACCTCCTGCGCCAGTTACCAGAATTTTCTTGCCTGCGACCACCAAACCCTCCGCTCGCATATCCGTGGAACAATATATCGCTCAAGCTACAGAGCCTCTTGCAAAACTACTGGCATGAGACGGCAGGCGCTGCAACTCTGGCACGGCGGGCACGCCAGAAACACGGTTCGCACAACCAATTCTTCAACACGATCGCCGCCGTAACAACCTTCCTGCTCTTTCCCTCGCGGGAAGGCTTCCTGCAAACCATTGCCTTCATCAACGCCCCGGCCTGACCGCAGCGGTGCAGCCGTGCCCCCATTGGACTGCGCTTCGGCCAGGGAGAACAAGTCCCATGCCAAATTGAAAATTGGCATCCCTATGCTACCTTAAAGGGTTCCGGCATGCTCCCGGCTCTCTGTTACGTGAATGCGATGCCGATCTTTTTGCGGAACAAGGATGACGGCGTCATGAGAGCATGCACGTCCCTTGTCCGCTGCCCGAGCGATTTCATGTTCATGCGGATGAGGTGCAGCGTGCCAGGCACCAGGCGATGGAAATATCCGTGGGAAACTGTCTCTGCGTTCCAGCACCAGTCCTCGTAGCCAAAGCCGGCGTTCAAATCGGTCCCTCTGTAAGGCACAGTTTCGTATACCGCGCGCGGTGCAAAACAAAGAGAAGTCCAGTGATTTTTGAGCCCTAACAGCACCCAATCCCCGTGGTTTGTATCGATGTCATGGTGCATCATCCACTTGGGGGGCTGGTCGGCACCAAAATACAAATTCGCTTCAGGATGCCATATCGTGACCTCTTGGGCGGATATCGCGCATTTATAGGCTTTGGTTAGCCAATCGCGGCACCAAAGATCGTCGCCGTCAAGAAATGCAAAGAAGCGCCCGGCCCCGGCCAAGACGGCTTCATTGCGAGCCATCCCGAGATCGTCAACATCGAGTTCGAGAACATCGGCTCCCAGGGTTTGGGCAGTTTTAAGGAAGCTTCGCGTTTCAGTGTCAGGGCAATCAGCGGCAACCAGGATCTCCACTTTTATCCCCGCAGCGGAAGCCAATTCCTTCGCCAGAACCATGCTTTGAAGTGAGCTTAGAGCCAAAAACCCCTCATGATGGACGTTAAGAACTGCCGTGATGGCAGGCGATGCTCCATTCATGGCCGTGGCGCTTTCTTCTTGGCGAGGAAGCCTGGCTCCTGCGAGAGCGCAGTAACCCACTCGCCATCGCTAGCCCCCGTAGGGAGAAGGTGGAATTTCTTAGGTGACCGGCCCTGGCGCGCGGCTAGTTTTTTGAACCGTTCTTGATCGTTTACATAGACGGTAGTGAGTGACGGCAGACACTGCAGTAAGCTGCGGACCTCCCAGCTACCATGAGCGGGAGAAACAAACGCCGCGAAGAGGCCGGCGTACTGGCACATGGCTACTCCATGCTGAGCTATAACCTCCCATCCGGCACGGCTTTCGAGGACAAGCACGGCTTGTGGCCGCAGACCATGGATAAGTGCGGTGAGGATCGCAACCTTGTCCCGAAAGTCGAGGTCAGTCCGGAACTCAGACAGCGAACGCCAAGTCACTCCGTAGGGCAGATAATCCCCGGTGGACGGAAGGGATTCATCTACCGAAACCACCAGTAGAGCGCTGGGATCCCCTGATGCAATCGCCTGATTGCAAAGGCATAAGATAAGTTGGCGCAACTGAGGCCGGTCGAGCGATGGCACAATCAGCAAATTGCGCGGCACATGATCCAGGGTGAGATACAGGCTCCGCCAGCCTTGGGCGAGCGCTTCAGGCAGGTCCGGCCTGATTGGAAGAGCATCCAGCTGCTCCCTCTGCAACAAAGCCAGGCTGGGCTCCGAAGCAGCGAATTCTCTAATAAGGTCTATCGCAGCAACCGTGACTTCTCTACTTGGTCCAGGTAAACGTAGTCCAAAACGTCCAAAACTAAGTTGTTTGGCGTTTTTCTTTATTCTCCTTTGCATCCGCTCCCGGAACCGTTGCGAAAGAAAGGGGAGCATCAGAAGAAAATGGCTTGTTCGCCTTTTCCACCAGCTGGATGGCTTCTCCCACAACGATAAGGAGGCGATAATTTTGTTGCAAAGCGTTAAACCGCTAGCTGAAAGAAGATCCTCTACCATTCGCGCAGCTTTCTCGAATACAACAAGAAATGAATGGGCAATGGAAAACAGGCTACTCGGTTTTTAGAACGCATTGCGCACATCGATCCGTCTGGTAATATGCAACTTAAGCTAGATGCTAGCATCGTGCGTTGGCGTGTTTCATCTATCAAGGGAACATTATTCAGAGCTTTTTGGTAATTCAACCATCGCTTTACCGTTTAATCATGGGAAGATAATCTACACTGACCCGCCCAGCCGGCCGTGGTTTCAACCGTTGTAACGGCACCCGATGCCGGGGCGTTAGAATCCGGTAACATACTCAATAGACCCTGTTCGTAAGCCGCAAACATACGGCGCGCATCGAGACGAGCCTCCGCGCTTGCGCGAGAGGAATCCCGCTTGCGACGAAGCTCTGCGCGGTTTGCGGATGCTTCAGCTATCCGTTGGAGAAATTCATCAACAGCGCCAGGCTCGCAAAGCCATCCCGTAATCCCGTCTTCCACGAGGTTTGGCAGATCTCCCACCCGGGACGCTAATACGGGGGTACCGGCAGCTAACGCTTCAAGGACGACCTGCGGTCTACCGTCAAGTTTTGACGGTACGACAAGAAGATCAACGGAAGCAAGCACCTGGCTGATATCGGGGACTTCCCCTAGTAGCTGAAAGCGGCCGGCCGGAAAGTTAGCGGCCGCGACGGCCCGTTGGACTTCTGGTTTTAGGGGACCCGTCCCTGTCATTACGAAATGGACTGGCCATGTTCGATTGGCGCGGCGCGCGATTTCGATGAACGTCAGCGGACCCTTCTCTTCGGACCAGCGTCCACAGAAAGCAACAATTATATCGTTTGATCCGTTCGTGATCTTTTCCCGGAAAAGTTCGGAGCGCAGGTCCGGACATAACCGGTCGAGGTCCACTCCACTTTCTACGAGCCGTATCCTCTCGCCGATTTCGCCGTGATCAAGCAGCCAGCCGCGAACTTCCTCGTTCTCTACGAAGATCACATCGATTTGGTGCCGCCGCCGCCGATTGCTCTCCGTATGCCCTATCGTATTAAAAAGAAGATCGGCCACTTTAAGCTGCGGGAACAATGTCCGCAAGGAACGAAGATTGTCGTAGGCAAAGGCACTCCCAACGACCCACAAGATGTCGACCCGACGGGATTCTATCAGATGGCGTAGGAAATCATCCCAGAACTCGCGCGCAAAAGACTTCGGGAGATGGAAAATCTCGCAAGTGTGCTGCTCAAACCAAGACGTCGTGTCGCCGTGGCCGCCTTTTGTATCCAAAGACGTCAAAACGATCACACGCCATCCATTCGCTGTGAGATGTCCAGCGATGGCGCTCATAAGCCGCTCCGCCCCGCCCAGGAGAAGAAACGGCATGGCGAGTAAGACCGTCGGCCGGTGCTCGGCAATGATCGCCTGCGCAGGCGGATTTAAGAAGACCTTAGGAAGGGTTCTCATAGGGGTTGCGAGCCGTGCTTCGGCCCTGCGGCGGGAACGGTCAATAGCTTCAGGCGTTATCAAATCCGCATTCAGCGTCTGAACAATTTCGCGCTGCCGATCCATAGGAAGCACGTCCGGCCGTCTGCTCAGGCTCTCCCCATGAACGCGGTACACGAGCATCGGATCCAAGGCAAGGTTGATGAAGCGAGCCCCAAGCGCGGCCAACCGTACCCAAAAAACCCAATCTTCATGAACATGTCCCGTGACACTCGGGTCGCAATCGATAAACCCACCGGCCTGGGTCCAAAACTCCCGGCGAAAGACAGCGCAGGTTAGGACGTGGTTACCTCTCATGAGTTCTTCGAGGTCCGGCCTTTCGAGGATCGTAACGACACCTGTTTGGGCGCCGCACATCTCAAGGGCGGCAGATACGACATCGAAGTTATGCCGTTCCAGCAAAAATACGGCCTTCTCGATATAGGTGGGCCTAATCTTATCGTCGGCATCGAGGCAGCAAATATATTTGCCCCGTGCTTGGCTAATGCCGAAGTTCCGGTTGGCCCCTGCACGGTGCCCTGCACCTTGCATCAACACTCGAACGCGTGAACGGTCCAACTCGGCGACCCGTAGCCGTGAACCGCCCTCCGAAGAGCCACCTTCTACGACAATAACTTCCAAGTTACGGAAGGTCTGGGCTAGGACCAATTCGACTGCCTCCTCGACTAATTCTCCATAGTTAAAGGAGGGGATGACGACGCTGACGAGAGGCTGGTCATCAGGCCAGTCCTGCTCGACCGGCGCGAAGGAGTTCGGCTGGATGCCGGAAGCATCTAAGATCTTAATCTCGGAGCCCAAAACTGGAACTTTGGCAATGGGATTGGGCGCTACCTCGGTGACTGCATTCGAGGTGGACAGGGCGATATCGCTGGTGCGGTCAGCCCTTGCCGCCCCTATCGCCTTTTGCGGCCGGGCGGTTTGCAGCTGTTCTCTTAGGGAAATGATCTCGCGCGTCAGTTCAATTTCATTGCGAGTAGAATTGTTCGAGAGAGCAGCTAGGGCGCTTTCCAAGTGCTGCAATCTCGTTTGTGCCTGAACGAGAGCGATCTGCGCCGATCGCGTCTCTTCGCCGGCCAATCGAAGCCGGTCTAAATCGGTTTTCCAAAGATCGCTGATCCGGCGGAGCATCAAGGGGTTGAACGCATCCACCGAAAGTGCTGACAGGGTCTCGACATCGGCGGGGGCCGTTGCTGCGGCATGTATCATGCCGATTTGCATTCTTGCAACTCGTTCTTCGAGAGAAACGGCATCGTCCTCGCGGGTTAACACGCGGGCAGTTACTGCCCGGATCTGCGAGGCCTTGGGGGCTTCTCGAACAACGATGCCCACATATGTCGAGCCGTAGCCCTGGACATGTATTTCGCTCCCGATGAGGTTATAGCCGAGCTCGCCTTCCACGAGTTGACGCAGGCCCACCTCGGAAGGATACCAAACGTGTTCCAAAGACGATGTAAACCAAACGGTGTTGTCGCACCGCTTGGACATGAGAGGAACTTCGAATAACAAGAAGCCGCCATTGCGTAACATATCGAGCGCGGCTGCAAATCCAGCTCTGATGTCGCGAAGATGCTCAAAAACAGCGATCGCAGAGATGACATCAAAATTACCCGCGTGAGCGACACGAAGTTTTGGGTCCAACAGATCGCGACCAAGGATATTTACCCCTTGCACTTCGGCGATCCGCCCCATCGCCTCATTGGCCTCGATCCCGAAAATCTTGTAGGCCGACCCTAACTTTTTCAGTAAATGTCCGTTAGCACACCCAATGTCTAGCACTGATCCAGATGGGCAAAGCAGCTTGATTAGAGCCGCTGCCCAGATGACCCCGTGTTCCGCAGTGTAAAGATAATCCTCATAGCCATGTGTTAGCTTTGCGTCGCAGCTGAGCCCATAATATTGGTCGCCGTAGAAAGCGGCGAGGTCGTCTGGGATGTGTTCAAGCACTCCCATCTCACACTCTTCACACCGTATCACCATTTGGCCGTCGCTGCGTGCCCCAATAGGTTCGCAACCCTTACCCCCACAAACATTGCAAACACGTTGTGCAAATTCGGCTGGCATGGCTGCCTTATTTCCAGTTCCAATTTCAGGTACTTGCGGCAAGACGAACTGAAACTTTCCCTACCCTATACCCCCCCCGCACACAACAATAAACTCCTTGAGCTTGCCAGTGCTGCTGAGGCGGCGGCTCAACTCATCGAGAGCCACGCGGCACTGGCGTTTAAAGCTGGCGGCCTGCGTGTTCTTGCTGCCGGTGATTTTTTGCAGAAAGGCAAGCGTTACGGGGAAAGGACTTCGATGGCTGCTGTAATAGGCGTGCAGGGCTTGTGCTAGGGGCTTGCGCCGCAGTTTGAGGCGTTGTTGCCAATCTATCCCCGTCCATTGGCTCTCGCCGTAAAGCCGGATGACTTCGCGGTTGATTTTGACGACGTACTGGGTGGTGAGATTGTCTTGGATGCCCCACTCGATAAGAGAGCCCCAATAGGTTCTGCCTTCATTTTGGATTTCGATAGCACAGGCTGTAAGACGTACCAGGGTGCTATGGAGAGTACGGTGGTGTGCTCCTCCGGTTGGGAGGCCGAGGGCTTTGAGAAGGCCGTGGGCCGTAAACTGGCAGGTGGTGCCAAGTGGGTGTTGGCGGGCGAGGTGTATAAGCGTTTCCCAAACGGTCAAATCTTCCTGATTGAGCTGCTCGCCTGTAAATTTGACGGTGACGCCGTCCTGGCTGCCAAGCGTCACCTCTTTCGGGCACTTCTAACAACCGCATTTACTGGCGTTTGCCAGGAGCCCAAAGAGGGTGACGCGGGGTTGTGACACCCGTGTTTGAGGTTTGGAGGGCAGATTTCTGCGTTAGATTTGCTTCTTTGCAGCCGTTTTGCGTCAAGCGGACGCAGCTCTCCCGCGAGATCCCATCAGGAACGCGAAGCGCGACATGTTGTAGGCGAGAACTTCGAGGCCGATTTTAGCTTTGGCACGGGCGATGCCGATGGTGCGGACGTAGCAGCCGTGCATGGCAGTTTCGATGTGCCCGAATACATGCTCGATGCGGACACGGACGCGGGAGCGCTCAGTATTCGCGGCCTCCTGCTCCGGCGTCAAAGGCTTGTTGCGATAGGCGCGCTCGTGAATATGCGAGGTCTTGCCTTGCTTTTTTAGGCGCGCCTCCTGTTCTTCCGAGCGATAGGCGCTGTCGGCCCATGTATCCTGGCAGTCATTCTTCGGATCGAGTACGTTATCCAATTCTTGACTGTCGTGCACGCTGGCATCCGTAACCTTGTATTTGCGGATCAATTTGTGCTTGCGATCCACGTTGACGTGGTTCTTGTAACCGTAAAAGGCCACGCCGCCTTTCTTCGTCCAGCGCGCATCGGTGTCCTTGTGCGCCTTCTTTTTCCCGCTCCAGTCTTCTGGAACCTCGCCTTCCTTGATCTTCGCGTTATCGTCCCGGTTGTTTCTTTGCCGCGGCGCCTCCACAAATGTCGCATCCACGATTTGTCCTCCGCTCGCCGCGAAACCCTGCGCCTCCAGTATCGCATCGAATTGGGCAAACAGCTTTTCCACGGCTCCGGCTTTGCGCAAAGTCTCGCGAAATAACCAGATCGTGCGGGCATCGGGGACATCGTCGCACAGCTCAAGCCCCAGAAATTTCATGAAGCTCAGCCGGTCCAGGATTTGGTATTCGGTCTGCTCGTCCGATAAATTATAAAGAGCTTGCAAAACCAATACTTTGAACATCAGCACCGCATCGTGCGCAGGCCGTCCGCCTTTCCCGCCCGGAGACCGTTTCAACGCCTCTGCCAGCAACGCACGGAACGATTCCCAATCCACGAACCGGTTCAAATTCTCCAGAAAGCCCCGCGTCTTCACCAGCTTCTTGTGCCGTCTGTCGAGATCGAAGAGTCCGGGCTGCTTCATTGTCCACCTTCCCGAGGGATATCGACCCTTTGAATCTGAACCGCCTATCCTTGGCAAACAAAATGAGGCCGCCGGTTTTTAGAAGTGCTCTCTACATGTATGGCCCGCAAGACCGGCCGCTCATCGAGGACATGCCGCTCACGGACTATGGGCGGAAGCCGAAGGTGCGGGCCGGGATCACGCGGGCGTGGCAGCGGGCCAATACCGAAGGACGGGTTGAGGCCGTTGCGGTCCGCGCTTCGGACTTCTATGGGCCGGATGTTGAGACTTCCGTGCTTTCAAGTTTCGGCGTGAAGCGCATGATGCAGGGCAGGGCCGCGCTCATCCCCTATTCGCCGGATCACCCCCACGATTACACCTACGTGCCGGACTTCGCCCGCGCCCTTGTCACCTTGCTCGACGCGCCGGCGGACGCTTATGGCCAGGCTTGGCATGTGCCGAACGCACCCACGGAGACGCTTCGCTCGCTTATCGTGAAGGCGGCGGGGATGATCGGCGTTGCCCCGCGCCTCACAGTCATGCCACGGGCGATGCTACATATTGTTGGGTTGTTTGACCGGCAGGTTTACGAGCTGATCGAGATGGGCTTCCAGACCGATAGCCCCTATATCGTGGACGCTTCCAAATTCGCCCGCCGCTTCTGGGGCGATGCCACGAGCTTCGAGGCGGGGCTTCAAGCAACGATTGCGTCCTACGCTCCGCAATCGCGTTAGCGGTTAAGCCCAAGCGCTTCGCAGCCAGTTCCGTGGATTGCAACAGGCCCAAGGCCGCCAGGCGAAATCATCTCCGTCTCCGTTTTTTGGGCCGGATGGCGCGGGTGCCGGGCAATCCCGCCGCCGTGCAGGCCTTTTGCAACTCGGTGCGGATTTTGTCCCGCTCCTCGTGGATCGATACGATCACCGGTCCGGTAGGGATGCCGAGCCCAACCAGCGCCGCCTCGGAAAGCTGCAAGCTCGCCTCGACGGTCTCGGGCACGGCATCGGTGACACCGAGCGAATAGAGCTGCCGCGCGTGCTCCGCGTCCCGGGCGCGGGCTACGATCACCAGGTCCGGCCGCAGCTTGCGCGCTTCGGAAACGATATCGCTGGTGACCGATTGGGTGTGGATCGTGACGATCAGTCCCGCGGCTTCCACGATGCCGCAAGCCTTGAGAAATTCGAGGCGGGTGGCGTCGCCGTAATAAACTTCGGCTTCCATGCGGCGTTCCCTTATGACCACCTCTGGATCGTGATCGGTCGCGGTGTAGGCGACACCATGCGTTTTCAATAGCGAGCATACCACTTTGCCGACACGCCCGTAGCCCACCACGATCACATGCTTGCCTGGGCCGGCGGGCGGCAGCACCAGCTCGGGAGGAAGGTCCGCATGGCGCTCCATGTGGGGAGCAAGGCGTTGCGCAACGATGGCGAGCAGCGGAATGAGCACCATCGTAAGGGAGGTCAGCGCAAACGTGAAGCTCGTGACTTGCGGCGTGACGATGCCGAGCGCCCCGGCAAGTCCGATGGCAACGAAGGCAAACTCTCCTCCTGGGCCTAGCAATAGTCCTGTCTCCAGAGCCGCCGGCCAAGGCAGCTTGAAGAGGCGCCCCCCCACTATGAGGATTAAGGCCTTGAAGCCGATCAGACCGGCAGCGCTTGCAAGCAGGATGACGGGATAACGGACCAGTTCGCGCACATCGAGGCCCATGCCCACGGTGAAGAAGAAGAGCCCGAGTAGAAGCCCCTTGAACGGCTCGACAGTAGCCTGAACGGACTTGTGGTACTCGGTCTCGGCGAGCAGGAGGCCAGCCACGAACGCGCCGAGGGCCATCGACATCCCAGCCACCGCGGCAACAACCCCTGTGGCGACAATGACGAACAGCAGCGCCGCGATGAACAGCTCGGTTGACTGAGTGCTTGCGACGAGGCGGAACAGCGGCCGCAAGAAGAGCCGCCCGGCCAGGACGATGAGGACTACGGCAAAGACCGCCGCGAACAGCGCCCGCGCGATGTTGAGAGCTACCGAGGCTTCCGCGTTGGCCCCAAGGATCGAGACGAACATCAGGATAGGGATAACGGCGAGATCCTGGGCGAGCAGGACGGCGAAGCTTGCCCGCCCTGCCATCGTGTTGAGCCGCCCCTCGCCCGACAGCACCTCCAGCACGATTGCAGTGGACGACAGGGCCAGGCAGGCCCCGATGACGATGGCGGCCGGGGCTTGTTCACCCGCCCACGAAGCAATGCTGGCAAGGAGCAGAGTAGAAAGCACGATCTGCAGGCCGCCAAAGCCGAAGACCAGGTGCCGCATGGCTGTCAGCCGCTCGTAGGACAGTTCCAGCCCTATCAGAAACAGGAGGAAGACCACCCCGAGGCCGGCAAAACCCGACAGGTTCTTGGCGTCTACGACCGTAAGCCAATGAAGCAGCGGCACCTCATTGGCGAATGTGCCGAGTCCGAGCGGCCCCAGAAGCGCGCCGGCGGCAAGATAGCCGAGAACCGGGTTCAATCCCCAGCGCTTCGCGAGCGGAACGATAACGCCGGCAGTGCCGAGCACCACCAGCGCATCGCTATAGACCGGAATGTTGATCGATGCCGCCATGCGTTTCTCCAGTCCCCCCACTCTCTACCGCAGAACGTTTCGATACAACTAACCCCGGCAGCTCTACCGGCGCTGAACGGCATGGCCGCAACGGGGCGATGTCAGGTCAATATGTTGGAGCGGGAGCCAAGCGTCAGTTTTCAACCGCTGGCGCTTGCGCCGCAGGCTTCATCACTTTTCAGCCCGTTGAGAACAGCGGCGGCGCGACTTGATTATCGCCGCAGGCGCAAGTACCGTGCGTCCTTCATTCGCTCTGGAAACCTCCCATGAAGCATATCAAGCCCGCGCCTGGCGCTTAACCCCGCGAAATCGTTCCAGGATCTGATCATGACGCTCCAGCATTTCTGGGCGGAGCAGGGCTGCGTAATTTTGCAGCCCTACGACATGGAGGTGGGCGCGGGCACGTTCCATCCGGCGACAACGCTCAGGGCGCTCGGGCCGAAACACTGGCGCGCCGCGTTCGTGCAGCCTTCGCGGCGGCCGAAAGACGGGCGATATGGCGAGAACCCCAACCGGCTGCAACACTATTATCAGTTCCAGGTCATCCTGAAGCCTTCGCCGCTGGACATCCAGCAGCTCTACCTTGAAAGCCTGGTGCGGCTCGGCATCGATCCCACGCTGCACGACATCCGCTTCGTCGAAGACGACTGGGAGAGCCCCACCCTTGGTGCCTGGGGGCTCGGCTGGGAGGTCTGGTGCGACGGCATGGAGGTGTCGCAGTTCACCTATTTCCAGCAGGTCGGCGGCTTCGATTGCGACCCTGTCTCGGGCGAGCTGACCTACGGGCTTGAGCGGCTGGCCATGTACATCCAGGGCGTCGACAGCGTCTTCGACCTGAACTTCAACGGCCGCGACGACGATAAGCGTGTGCTCTACGGCGACGTGTTCCGCCAGGCCGAGGAGGAGTACTCCCGGCACAATTTCGAGTATGCCGACACGGCAATGCTGCTACAGCGCTTCCGCGACGCGGAAAAGGAGTGCAAGGCGCTGCTGGCGGCGGGCGAGCCGAAAGAGGGCGCGAACAACCAGCGCCACCTCCAGGTGCTGCCGGCCTACGACCAGTGCATCAAGGCGAGCCACATTTTCAACCTGCTCGACGCGCGCGGCGTGATCTCAGTGACCGAGCGGCAAAGCTATATTCTGCGTGTGCGCGACATGGCCAAGGCTTGCTGCGCGGCGTGGCTCAAGACCAAGGCCGGCGGCGCGGCTTAACAGGGACTGTCCTGGGAAATTTCATTGTGCAATACCGCACCGGCGGAAGGGCCGGGAAGACACAGCGCGTCACGCTTGGCCCCCATGGCAAAATCACTGCGGACCAGGCTCGCAAGATGGCTCGCTCGGTGCTTGGAAAAGCAAAAGGTTCGCTGTGTGTTCCTGTCCGCTCGATGCGGATCGCCCCTTAAATGGCTCCGATGGCGGCTGCTACATAATACCGTTGACTACTGTATAAAGCCCCCTCGCTCAGTCTCTCTCCCCGAGGGGAGAGAGGATCCCAGAAATGCCGCTGCGGATAGTTCGAGCGTTCCTTCTCCCCTTGGGGAGAAGGACGGGATGGGGGTCATTTGCTGCATCTGAGCGAGGCACCACCTGCATTATTCAATGCCTGGGATGCGCGGCAGGAAGTTGCGGCCCTCCTTCAGCACATACTGCCAGAACGCGGTGGCGGCGGGGGGAAGCTCCTTGTCCTGCCTGTGCACGAGATACCATTCGCGGATGGCGGGCAGGTCCATGATATTGAGAATGGCAAGCCGGCCGGTTTGCACCTCAAGCTCGATAGTGTGCGCCGAGATGAAGGCGAGGCCGAGGCCCGCCATCACGGCCTGCTTGATCGTCTCGTTCGAGCTGATCTCGATGCGGATGGCGGTTTCGGCAGAGACGACGCCCGAGAAAAGCTTCTCAAATAGGAGGCGTGTTCCCGATCCCACCTCGCGTAGCAGAAGCTTCTCTCCGGCGAGGCGATGCCGCTCGATTGGGCCTGTCTCTCCGGCAAGCGGGTGATTGGGCGGCGCGATCATCACATGCGGATGCGAGCCGAACACCGCTTCCTTTACGAGGATGGCCTCCGGCGGCCGGCCCACAATGCCAACGTCGATGTCGTAGTTCCTGAGCGCTGAGATCGTTTCCGCGCGGTTGCCGATGCTCAGCTGGATCTCTATTTGCGGATGCCGTTCCCCAAAAGACGCCACCAGCCGCGGCGCGAAATACTTGGCCGTGCCGACGACGCCGATGGCAACGCGGCCGCCGGCCAGCCCCTTTATGGCGCGCAACTGATCGCCGGCATCGGCAAGCAGCGCCTCCATGCGCGCCGCCGTCTCCACGAGCTGAAGGCCCGCATCGGTAGGCATGAGCCCCGCCCGCGTGCGCTGGAACAGGCGCAGCCCCAGGCGGTCTTCGAGCAATTTGAGCTGTTCCGTCACCGCAGGCGGCGTCAAGCACAGCTCGCCGGCAGCAAGCGTGATTTTCCCGGTTCGCGCGATTGCCGCCACCGCCCGCAGTTGCCGGATGGTGACGTCCCGAATATGCACCAAAAAGGTTTTTCCTAACGCGCCATGAGGTTTATTCTATTTTGCTTAATTTATCGCGTCCTGCATGCTTTCCCAAAAGCAAAGAGCGGCAAAACGCCGCAGGATGAAATGCGGCACGTCGCCGCAGGGGTCGCAGAAGGCGAGCCACAGGGGGTAGGTCTTGAGGAGGATACTGCGCTTCGCATCGCGAGGCTGCAAGGGTTTGGGCGCGCATAAAAGCCGCCCGCTCCTTGGCTGCCTGATGCTTCCCGCCGCGCTCACCGCAGGCATTTCTCTCGCGGCGGCCGGCAGCAAGATCGAGCAGCCCATCGAATTTCCGCACGACGTGCATGCGGGCAAGATGGGCATCAACTGCATGTACTGTCACACCTACGCGCGCCGCAGCGCGGTCTCGGGCTTGCCGCCGCTGCAAAAGTGCATCGGCTGCCACGAGAATATCGAGTCCGTGAAGAACAAGCCGCGCATCAAGAAGCTGTTCGAGTACTGGGAAGCCAAGCAGCCCATCCCGTGGAAGAAGATCCATAGCCTTCCCGACTTCGTGCGTTTCGACCACGAGCGGCACATTCAGCGCTTCTATTTCCAGCAGGGGCAGCCCGTGCAGGAGGTCTGCGCGCTGTGCCACGGCGACGTGAAAACCATGACCGTCGCCGAGAAGGTCACGCCGCTCACCATGGGCTGGTGCGTCTCCTGCCACGAGCAGGATCACAAGGTGGACGCGGTAAGCGCCAAGACCGCCAACGGCCCGAACGACTGCTCCTATTGCCACAAATGATCTGCGAGCCAAAAACATGAACGATATCGATCGCAGAAAACTGCTGAAACTGCTGGGCTGGAGCAGCGCTTCGCTCGCGGTGGCCGGCTGCGGAAATCCGCCCGAGTCCGGCACCATAACCGCGGAGGCCTATTCCGAGCCGCGCGACTTCAACGTGCCGGGCGTGGGCGTCTACTACGCCTCGACCTGCACGCTGTGCGAGGCGGGCTGCGGCATCAAGGGCCGGGTGCGGGAAGGCCGCATCCTGAAGCTCGAAGGCAGCCCCGAATGCGCGATCTCCAAGGGGCGGCTGTGCGGCCTGGGCCAGGCGTCGGTGCAGCATCATTATAACCCCGACCGGCTCAAGGAGCCGCTACTGCGCGTAAACGGAAGCCTTCAGCCCACGACCTGGGACAAGGCGCTGAGCCTGATCGGGGAAAAGACGAAAGACGCTGGCGATAAGTTTGCCTTCCTGACCGGGCCGCTGAGCGGGCATCTCAAGGTGCTGGTCCAGAATTACGCCGAAGCCTTGGGCTCGAAAAATCACTTCGTTTACGACCTTCTCGCCAACAGGGCCAATCGGTTGGCTGCGGAGACGGTCTATGGCATTGCCAATCCGCAGGTCCAGATCGCCAAGGCGAAGCTGATCCTTTCCTTCGGCGCGGACTTCCTAAACTGCTGGGTGTCGCCGGTCCATTTCTCGGCGGAATACGCCCAGTTCCGCAAGGCGAACGAGGGCAAGGCGCGCGGCGTGCTGATCCAGGCCGAGCCGAAGATGACGCTGACCGGCGCTAATGCTGACCGCTGGATCGCGGTTAAGCCGGGCAGCGAAGGCGTGTTCGCGCTGGGACTGGTCAGCGCGCTGCTTGAAGACGCGCGCTATGCCAAGAACGCGCCGGCCCCGGTTGCCGATGCCGTCCGCCAATACGATAAGGTGCGTGTTGCCCGTGAAGCCGGAGTTAGCGAGGAGGTCTTCGGCCGCGTGCTGGCGCAATTGCGCGAGCGCAGCCCAAGCCTAGTTCTTTCCGGGCCATCGGCGGAAGGGCACATTCACGGGGCGCAGAATGCCGCGGCGATCATGCTGCTCAATGTCGTGCTCGGCAACATTGGCAAGACGGTCACGGCGCCGGCCAAAATCCCGTTCCCGCAAATGGCGCAGGCCGGCGGCGACACATCCGCGCTCATCGCCTTCAACCAGGCGCTGTCGCAAGGCCGCTTGCAGACCGTGTTCTTCCATGGCGCGAACCCGGTTTTCACCGCGCCAGGCTTCATGAGGGTGCGCGAAAATCTGAAGAAGGCGGCATTCAAAGTCGCGTTCACGCATTACCGCGACGAGACAGCCGAGGAAGCCAGCCTCGTGCTGCCTCTCGACTCCGCGCTTGAAGACTGGGGCACGCATATCGCGCCCTATCAGCCGGACGGCGTGCAGATCCACATGCAGCAGCCGCTCATGGAACGGCTTTACCCGCAAGGCACGCGTTCGCTGGGCGACGTGCTGCTGACCCTGCTCAAGCAGCAGCGGCCGGCCGAATACAATCCGTTCCCGGATTACTACGCCTATCTCAAGAGCGCGGCGATCAAGAACAAGGCCGCTTTCAAGGAGGCCGCGGCGGACGACGAGGAGTTCTGGTACCAGACCTTGAGCCATGGCGTCTTGAACGTCGCCAAGCCCGAGCCGCAGCAGACCGCGCCCAATCCCGGCGCGCTGGACCTGGACCTGCCCAAGCCCACCGAAGAAGACCTGCATTATCCCTTGCGGCTCGTGCCATCGGTGCGCGCGAATTTCCGCGACGGCCGCCATGCGAACCTGCCCTGGCTGCAGGAGACGCCCGATCCGCTGACTACCATCGTCTGGGGCTCCTGGCTCGAAATTCACCCCAGGACCGCCGGGCGCTGGGGCATTGCCGAGGGCGATATCGTGGAGGTCATCTCGAAAAGCGGGACCATCAAGGCGCAGGTTTATCTTTTCCCCGGCCTTGAGGCCAACACGGTCTCCATCCCCATCGGCAACGGCCACGAGGCGATGGGCCGCTATGCGAAAGGCATTGGCGTCAATCCGCTGAAAATCCTCGATCCGGTTTTCGAAAAATCCACCGGCGAGTTGGCGCTCTATGCCACGCGCGTGAAGCTTCGCAGGACGCAAGACAGCAGAACGCTGGTGAAGGACGAGGGCTGGCGGCCCGGCGTGGTGAATACGCAGATGAACCGCAAGATCGTTGCCACCATCGCCGCTGATAAAGTCAAGCTTTTCCCGGAGGAATAATGTCGATAACCAGAATGTTCCGGGACTGGGACAAGTACCGCAAGACCGGTCCCTCGGGCGATCTCGAAAAAGATCACCCAGACTACAAATGGGCGATGGCCATCGACCTCGACATCTGCACCGGCTGCAATGCCTGCGTGGTGGCCTGCTATGCCGAGAACAACATCCCAACTGTCGGCAAGGACCGCTTCGAGCATGGCCAGACCATGCACTGGCTGCGCATCGAGCGTTACTGGAACGAGGCGGACGCCGAAAGCCCGCATCGGGGCGCGCAGTTCATGCCCATGATGTGCCAGCAATGCGCAGCGGCGCCTTGCGAAACCATGTGCCCGGTAGGCGCGACCAACCAGACGCCGGATGGCCTCAACTCCCAGATCTACAACCGCTGCATCGGCTCACGCTATTGCTCGGCGAACTGCCCTTACAAGGTGCGCTACTTCAATTGGTACGACTATCCGGAGCAGGAAGTCGCCTGGCCCGAGCCGCTGCCAATGCAGCTCAATCCGGACCTTACGGTGCGCAGCAAGGGCATCATGGAGAAGTGCACCTTCTGCATCCAGCGCTTGCGCGCCGCGCAGAGCACCGCGCGCACCGAGGGCCGGCTGGTGCGAGACGGCGAGGTGCTGCCCGCCTGCGCGCAGTCCTGCCCCAGCGGGGCGATCGTCTTCGGCAATCTCGCCGACCCCTATTCGCAGGTTTCCAAGCTTTGGCGGCAGCAGCAAGTCGAGCTGCACAAGGACAAGCAGGACAAGGACAAGACCGGCGATAATGGCGGCGTGCGCGGCTACCGGGTTCTCGAAGAATTACGCGCCTATCCGTCGGTCCTGTATCTCGAACGGGTCAGAGATACCAAGGCATGACGGGGGAGCTGCGCGTGGTTGCTGAAAAAAAAGCCGCCTCCCCCCAGCCCTCTCCCGCGAGGGGAGAGGGAGTCCGGCCGTGCCCGTTGTGGAGGCCTACCCTCTCCCCTTGCGGGAGAGGGTGGCCGCGAAGCGGACGGGTGAGGGGGGCTTAAGAAAAATAAGCGCCTGGATAAGAAACTTCTGCTGAGGAAACGCGAGCATGCCCGATTTTACCAAAGGTGAAGAGAAAGACATCCGCGACGATATCGCGTGGGCGCAGATCAATGGCGACGTTCTTAGAAGCCTTTCGAAGCCGCGCTTCGCGTTTTGGGCGCTTTTTACTTTTGCCCTCTGCCTATTCTTAATCGGCGTCGCCTGCGAGGTCTACCAATGGCGGCAGGGGCTTGGCGTCGCCAATTTCGATAATCCGCATGTGTGGGGGCTTTATATCTCGACGTTCATCTTCTGGATCGGCATGAGCCATTCCGGAACGCTGCTCTCCGCAATCCTCCACATCATCCACGCGGACTGGCGCAAGCCGATTTACCGCTTCGCCGAGGCCATGACGACGTTCTCGCTCATGACCGCCGGACTTTTCGTGATGGTGCATTTAGGGCGGCTCTGGAAATTCTACTACTCGCTGCCTTATCCGAGCGAGCGCTGGCTCTGGCCGAATTTTCAGTCCCCGCTTCTGTGGGACGCGATTGCGATCCACACCTATCTGACTTCGTCGATCCTCTTCCTTTACGTGGGGGCGATCCCCGATTTCGCGATTTGCCGTGACAATGCCACCGGCTGGCGCAAGAGCTTCTATAGCCTGCTTGCGCTGGGCTGGATGGGCACGGACCGCCAGTGGCGCAACTTCCGTGTAACCTATCTCACCATCGCGTGCTTCCTGATCCCTCTGGCGGTGTCGGTGCACTCCATCGTCGCGGGCGATTTCGCCATGTCGCAGCAGCCGGGCTGGCACGTCACGTCATTCCCGCCCTATTTCGTGGCCGGCGCGCTTTATTCCGGCTGCGCGGCGATCATCACGCTGTTCATCGTGCTGCGCTATACGTTCCGGTTCGAGGAGTACATGACCATGCCGATCCTCGATAAGGTTGGCCGGCTGATGTTCGCAATCGCGATGGTCTGGACCTACCTCAACTTCGTTGAGTACGCCTCCGTCTGGTACGGCGACGGCATGTACGCGAAGGATCTGCTGATCCAAAAGGCCACCGGCCCGTACTCGCCCTTCTGGTGGGGGATGAATTTCTGCGGCTCCGTGGTTCCGCTTCTCCTTCTCTCAAGAAAAGTGCGCGGCAGTTTGACCGCGATGATGATCGTTTCGCTGCTGCTGAATCTCGGCATGTGGCTTGAGCGCTGGATGATCGTGGCCCCCACCTTCAGCCACGGCTACTACCCCTGGACCATGGATCACGACCAATGGCCCGGCTTCGTGCAATGGGGGATCGTGCTCGGCAGCTTCGGCTGGTTCGGGCTTTTGTTCATGCTGTTCTGCAAGCTCGTGCCGTCCGTCTCGATGTATGAAGTAAAAGAAATGGTCTACCACCGCACGCTGGCGAAAGAACATGTGAGAGAAGCATGAGCACGGTTCGAATACTTGGGCTATTCAACGATTTCGATGCTGCCTCGCATTCGATCCGGGAGGTTCGCGACGGGCATTTCCCCGCGCTCAATATGGACGACGTGACCATCAAATCGCCCATAGAGCATCCGGATGTCGAGGAATTGCTTGGCGACCGCCCGGCACCGATCCGCAAATATACGCTCATCGGCTCGCTGCTTGGCGGCGTGCTCGGCTTCCTCTTTCTGGCGTCGTCGCAGGGCAACTTCTTCGCCCAGCACAAGGGCGGCAAGCCGATCATCCCGCTCCCGCCGGATCTCGTGCTCACCTTCGAGCTTTTGATCCTGGGCGGCGTCTACATCACCGTGCTCGGATTTCTGATTTGCGCGGGGCTGCCGGCGCATGCGCAGCGAACTTTACAACACCAAGATTTCCGAGGACCAGATCGGCGTCATGGTGAAATCGGACGCGCACACTGTCGCGGAAATCAAGAAGATTTTCGAGCGGCACCACGCGCTCAGCATCGCCGAGGAGGTTATTGAATGAGGAGACGAATTTGGCGATGGGTAGTGCGCGTCACAACGGAATCTCCCCTCACCCTGTCCTTCTCCCCATGGAAGAGGGGACGGTGTTGCACGCTCCGAGCGCTATTCAGGCGTCCCTTCTCCCGTCCATATCCGCTTGCGGATATGGACACTTATGAGTGGCAAGCTCGCCAAGGCGAGCTTGCGTGGGAGAGGGACAGGGTGAGGGGAGATTCCCTCTGTCATAGGAGCACTTGGGCTGCCGCATGCATGGCGCTGGCCCTTCTGGCACCGGCGCCTGCCCATGCATGGTCGCTCTGGAACGAGATGATCGAGCAGATCAGCATCAAGCCGCAGGAGAAGCCCTTGCCGTTCCCGCGGCGCTCGGTGCCAGTGCCCGGCACGGCAACGATGCGCGTGCAGGATCTGGACGCCGCCAGCGCGCTGGTCAATCCGGTGAAGCCCACCCCGGAGTCGGTCAACGCCGGCAGGCAGCTCTATGGCATCTACTGCACGCCCTGCCATGGCGCATCCGGCACCGGAAACGGCCTTGTCGGTGAGAAACTTTCGGTGAAGCCGTTCGATCTGACGAGCGACACGGTGCAATCGCTCTCCGGCGGCTTCATCTTCGGCTACCTGAGCTTCCGCGGCGTGGTCATGCCGAGCTATGCCAACGACTTGTCCCCCACCGAGCGCTGGCACGTGGTCAACTATCTTCGCCATGGCCTCAAGCCCCCGGTGCAGCAGGCTGCAAATCAGGCAAAATAAGGAGGACCGATGATTCCGTTCGCGAGCTGGTCCGTTTTGACGGCCGATTTCCTAACCGTTCTGTATCTGGCCTTTGGCGGCGTCGTCTTTTCCGCCATCCTGCAGCTTTCGGGCGCGCGCTGGCACTACGAGGTGCGCCGGGTCGCGCTTGCTCTGTTCGCGCTCTGCCCCCTCGCCTTCGTCCTTTTGGGCGTGCTGCTCGCGGCGGGAGAGACAACCTTCCCCTGGCTTGCCAGCGAAGAGCACGCGTCAGCCTGGAGTACTTACACTTTCCAATTCATGGGCAGGCCCGCATCCGTAACGCTGCCCCAATGGCACAACCATGCGTTCCTGGCCGTGCGCGAGGTTGCCGCGTTCATGCTCGTGTCCTTCCTTTTCGGGCGCTACATCAAGCTGATGAAGACCAGCGACCAGAGCATGAACCATTGGCGGCGCTTCCGGCGGATTTCATATTGGGTGCCGGCCGTCTTCGTGCTCTACGGCACGCTGATCGCCTGGGACTTCGAGATGACCATGATCCCGGAATGGCACAGCGCGATCTATGGCATGCACCACTTCTTGAGCAATTTCGGCATGTTCCTGTCGTTCACCATGGTGCTGGTGTATTTCTTTCGCAAGAACGGCATGATGGTGAGGCGCGTGCCCGAGCATGTCTATAACTACATATCGCAGATGCTGCTCGCCTTCACGCTGCTCTGGATCTACACCTTCTTCTCGCAATATCTGACCATCTGGTACGGCAATATTCCGCACGAAATAAACCGCATGGTGGACATGGAGGACGGCGACTTCGCCACGCTCTGGTGGACGGTTCTCGCCCTAAAATTCGCGATCCCCTTCACGCTCCTGGTCTTCGACCATGTGCGCCACTCGCCGGGCATAATAGCGGCGATCGCGTGCAGCATCTTCGCGGGCAGCTGGATCGAGCGCTACATCTGGATCGCGGGCTCTTACCCCGCCGGCCCTTACACGCCCGGATATACGCCCATGACCAGCCTGTTCGACATAGCCGCGACGCTGGTGGTGATCCTGGCTGGCTATCTCCTGGTGCGGGGCTCGCTGCTGCGCGAGCGTGTCATCAACCCCGCCGGCTCGCCTGCGCCGCTATAGCCCTTAAAGGCCGGCGCCAGGAACATCCCTAATCGGGAGTAAGCGGGAGCGTATAAAAGCGCTCCCGCTTGAAATGCGATTCCGCCGTCGCATGGTGGCCGCCGGCAGGCATGCTATCCAAAACAGGCGCTGCGTTTCCGGCGCGTGGCTTGTACCGGGATGAAACCATCGCAATGACGGGAGCAGCCAAGTTTCATGGCCGCTGACGTGCGGTGATGAAGTCCAACGAGTTCAATTGAGCAGATAATTGACCGGTTTGTATTGAGTGAGGGATTTATATGCTTGATACTGCTATCGAACCGGACCGGGATGCGCCCGGCGCCGCTTCCTTCATTTCCACCGAAGCGCACGCCGCCGCCGTGAACTGAACTCCCTGATCGGTGTTGAATATTTCGAGGCTTGCCGTACCGGCTCATGGCTTCTTGCAACGCCTCGGCACAGAAATCTTTTGGCCATTGATTTGGACTGTGGCTTGGGTGTTGGCCGCCAAGCCCAGGGACGGAAATCGCAACGGCGAATGCGCCGGACTCACCGCGAAACCGGCTGCATGCGCTCGGTGATTTTGTGGACAGGCAGATCGCTTTCGTCGGTCACGTATGATCGCGTCTTTCTCGCGGGGTAATCCTGCGCGCTGTTATCAATCAAGCATTGGAAGACGCCGGGATCGAGTTTCTCGACGGCGACGGGCTGCGTTTCAAAAAAATGAAGCCAGAAAAACTGTCAGCCGCTTTTCGATACGATCACGCGCTGGGGGCAGGGCTTTGAATTGTCGCCGAGATTGCGGATGTCCATGCTGCACGCGCGAACAATAGCATTCAGAGGCCAGCTGATTGGGCGGTTCCCTTCGCACCTCAGTCCATATCCGCAAGCGGATATGGATGGGGGGGGCGCCTTAACGCCGGGCACGCCCGGACTCCCCTCTCCCTGCGGGAGAGGGCTAGTGCAAGGGGTAATGTGCTGTGGATAGGGCGAATTCCTCCGCCAGAGCGCGCTATCGGCGCAAGAGCACCTTGCCGGGGTTGAGGATGCCGCGCGGGTCGAAGGCGTCCTTGAGCCGGCGCATCATGGCAAGCTCGACGGGGGATTTCACGCGCTCAAGAGCCGCCGCCTTCATGCGGCCGATGCCGTGCTCGGCGCTGATCGAGCCGCCGAAGCGCGCGACAATGGCGTGCACCGCGTCCGAAACCTCCTCCCAGCGCGCGAGGTAGGCATCCTTGTCCGCGCCCTTGGGCTGGGAAATGTTGTAGTGGATGTTGCCGTCGCCGTAATGGCCGAAGGGAACGGGGCGCGCGCCCGGAACGAGGCGTTCGATTTCGGCGTCCGCCTCGGCGATGAAGGCGGGGATGGCGGAGACCGGCACGGAAACGTCGTGCTTGATGCTGCCGCCCTCGTGCTTCTGCACCTCGGAGATGTTCTCGCGCATGCACCAGAAATCGCGCGCCTGCCCCTCGGACGCAGCCAAGGCCGCATCCGTGACGATGCCATTTTCGAGCGCGGCCTCCAGGATTGTCATTGCCACCTGCCCGGCGAGCCCATCGGCCACGGGCGGCGCCACCTCCATGAGCACATACCACGGGTGCGGCGCTTCAAGCGGATCGCGCATCCGCTCCATATGCGTGGTCAGGAACTCGACGGCGATGCGCGGGACCAGTTCGAAGGCGGTGAGCATCGGGCCGGCGCTCTCGAAGGCGCGGCTGAAGAGCTGGCCCGCGGCCTCAAGGCTCGGGCAGCCCGCGAACACGGTCGCCACCTCGGCCGGGCGCGGGAAGAGCTTCAGCGACGCCGCCGTGATGACACCCAGCGTGCCTTCCGAGCCGATGAGCAGGCTTCTGAGGTCGTAGCCCGTGTTGTCCTTGCGCAGCGTGCGCAGGCCGTTCCAGATTTCGCCGCTGGCGAACACCGCCTCAATGCCCAGCACGAGGTCGCGCATGGTGCCGTAGCGCAGCACATGCACGCCGCCCGCATTGGTGGCGATGTTGCCGCCGATCTGGCAGGTGCCCTCCGCGGCGAGGCTTAAGGGGAAGAGCCGGTTTACGTTCGCCGCGGCGTCCTGCACGGCTTTGAGCGTGGCGCCGGCCTCCGCGGTGAGCGTGTTGCCCGCCGGGTCCACCGCGCGGATCGCCTTCATCCGTTCCAGGCTCAGCACAAGCTCGGTGCCGGTTTCGAACGGCGTCTGTCCGCCCACGAGCCCGGTATTGCCGCCCTGGGGCACGATGGCGATGCGCTCCTCATTGGCGAGCTTCAGGATGGCGCTCACCTCCGCCGTGGACGCAGGCCGGAGCACCATCGGGGTCTTGCCGAAATATTTGTCGCGCCATTCCTGGCAGTAGGGCTGCACATCGGCCGGCGCCGTCAGCACGCCCTTTTCGCCAACGATGGCCGCAAACCGTGCCAGCACCTCGGGCGTTGGGGCTTTCAATTCGCTCTGCATATTATGTCGCTCCGTGGCGCTGCCTTGGGTGGATGTGACCAACGCCGTTAGCCTGGAATTCCTATATCAGCCGCACGGCATGTGGCCTACCCCTCACCCGGCCGCTTCGCGGCCACACTCTCCGGCAAGGGGAGAGGGTAAGTGCGCGGGATTCCCCTCTCCCCATCCGCATCCGCTCGCGGATGCGGTAGCCCAAGGATGCAAGCTCGCCCTGGCGAGCTTGCTGGGAGAGGGGCGGGGGTGAGGGGGGCAGCATGCACAACCTACGATTTGGCAGGCGCGGAAGCCGGGGCCGCTTCGCCTTCCAGTACCCCGAAGCGCGTGAGATAGGCCGCCTGCGCCGCTGCCGCTGCCACCGGCACAATCTTCTCGACGGCGTCAGGCAGCTTCCGGCTAAGCTGGCCGTACGGACCGATATATTGCTTCGCGTCGGCGGGCGAGAAACCCGCGAGCTGCGTCGCCTCGTAATAGGCGGCGATGCGGTCGGCCTTTTTGATAGACTGGGCCACGCTTACCGGCAGCACCGGCGGCAGGCCGAAGCGCACATGGATCGCGCGCTGGATGCGCTCCTCGAAGGATTTGTAGGCCGTGCCCATCGCCGCCTTGAATGGGCTGATGAGATCGCCCACCACATATTCCGGCGCGTCGTGGAGCAGGGCCGCCAGCCGGAATTTGGCGCTGAGCTGGGGCTTGAGCGCCCCGGCGATGGCCTCCACAACCAAGCAATGCTGCGCCACCGAGAAGGCGTGCGCGCCCTTGGTCTGGCCGTTCCAGCGGGCAAGCCGCGCAAGGCCATAGGCGATGTCGCCAATCTCGATGTCGAGCGGCGAGGGGTCGAGCAGGTCGAGCCGCCGCCCCGAAAGCATGCGCTGCCAGGCCCGTGCGGGAGGGGCGAGTTCGGCCTGGGCTTTAGGATTGTGCTGCATGGCGCCTTCCGATTCGTCTGGCACCTTTATAGCAAATCCCGCCGCGCGTATCACCCCGCCGGCCGGATTTGCCTCGCGGCTTGCTATTCCGGCCGGGCAAGCACGTCATTCTCCGCGTCGCGGGCGCGGAAATATTGCGGCTCCCGCGCGGCCGGAAGCATCGCGGCGAGATCGCCCACGCGGGTCCGCGGGAAATCGCGCGATGCAAGGGAACCAGGTGGATAATGTTTCCGCGGAGAAGCAATTGTCAGGTCTTGATGGGCAGGCTGCCAGGGGAGGCTTAGCCCCGGATGGTGCCGCCGATGCTGGCGCTTTTCTTCGTGTCAACAATCACCGGCCGCCAGGAACCGAATTGGCCGGCCTTCCCGCCGCTTGGGGTATTTTGCGCGGAAGGCAGCATGCGCCGGAGCTGTTCGGCCTTCACCGCCGCTTCTCTCACCCCCGCCTTGGCTGCTTTGACATACCAATGATAGGCGCGGAACAAATCCTGTTCGATGCCAAGTCCGTGCTCGTAGAGGAGCGCGAGATTATACTCGCTGTCGGGGAAGCCCTTCGCCGCTGCCTGCTCGAACCATGAGGCCGCCTCGCGATAGGCCAGCGCCGTGGCGTTCTTCAAGAGCATAGCGCCAAGATTGTGCATCGCCCGCACATGTCCTGCGCTCGCTGCCTGCCGGTAGAGCGCGATGGCCCTCGCCTCGTCCTTTTCCACGCCCGCGCCGCGCTCAAACATCGACGCCAGCATGAACTGGGCTTCGTTATGTCCTTGTGCCGCGGCCTTGGCGAACCAGCGCGCGGCCGCTGCCGGGCTGCCATCCGCGCCGCCATCGTTCAGAAAGCGCACGCCGATGCGGAATTGAGCTTCACGTTCGCCGTGGCGCGCGGCAGCTTCGAGCGCCTCCAGTTCCCCAGCGGGGGAAGCGGCTTGCGCGCCACGGCCGCCATCGGCAGCGGCCAGCAGCGCGGGGTCCTTCTGCCTCACGCCGGAAGCGGATGCAATTGCCGCCGGAGCCTTATGCGCCGGCGCGTGAGCAAGTTGCTGGATCGCCGCGGGCACTTCCGAAATGCGCACGTCGATGCGGCCCTTCGTGTGAAGGTAGAATAGCGCGGCGCTCACCAGAAGCAGGATGAATGCGACGGCCGCTATACCGCCGAGCGGCACGGTCTTCTCGTCGTCGGGGAGAGCGTACGCGCCAGCGAAAGCCTGCCGCGCACCGGCCGGGCCGGCGTTTGTTCCCGGCCCATTTTGCTGCCTTTTCCGGCCGTACTTCAGGTCCGCCTCGCGCAGTGCCTCGAAAAGGGCGGGATCGGAAGGCGGCGGATCGCGCCTAAGCAGCGTGTCGAGGCGCGCCTCGCTTGCGGGGGCGGCGCCGAAGCCCGTATCGCCGCGCTTGTAGACGGCGGAATTACCGGAAATAGGCACGTGCAGGCCTGCTCTTTTTCTGGGAGGTTGCGTGGTGGCATCGGCGCGGGGGCCGGGGTCCCGGCCGAGAAAATCCTTGAGTGTGTGATGGACGCGATCGAGCGCCGCCTCGGTGCGCTCGCCGGTCTGGCGCGACTGCTGGTTCAGCGCGCGCAGTTCGGCCTCCAATCGCTCCGCCGTGTCTGCATCGACGCCCGGCTTCTGCTGCGCGCTGACATGATGCGCGGTCATCACCGCCGCCCGCGACGCGGTTGCGGCCACGGTCTGGCCCAGGCCTTCCACTGTGCGGCGCGCGGCCGCCTCGAACCTTGCAGGCACTTCTTGAAACCTGACGCTGGCAGCGAGAAGTTCCTCGGCGGCCCGCGAAATCCGGCTGGCATCGGTGGTGGCTTGCTCCCGCACCGCCTCGACGGAGCCGGACAACGTATCGAGCTTGCTTTCCACGGATTCCAGGGCCTTGCCGCTGGGTGTTTCCGCCGCAAGCTTTTCGAGGCGGACGAGAATTGCGCCCAGGCTCGCCTTGATCTGCTCTAGCTCGCGCTGGCCCTCGTCCCTCCGCACAAGAAGCCGCTTGAGCTCGGTAAAGCGATGGTCGAACCACAAAAGGCCGCGATGGGCCTCGCCGGCCAGTTCCCCGTCCAGCTCCAAAACATCGTCATCGCCTGGGAGAGAAAAGGCCAAGCCCTCCTCGGGACGGTGGAAAAGCAGACTGTCCCGGTAAGGCTCCTCGTTCAGCCTGGCATTCAATTCGTCAAGCGGCGGGAAACCCCTCGGAGGTTGAGAATTGGTCATCAGATTGAGGTAGGCATAGAGTTGCGCCTCCGCCTCGCTCTGGCCGTCGCCGAATATTGGGGATTGGCTATCCTCAGCCGAAGGGTCCGTCGCGGCAACGCCTTCGCGCGCGATCCCGGCGGCCAAGTCTTCCCTGCCCGTCCCGCTACCGTTGCCGCTGCTGGCGCTACCGCCATGCCCGGCTTTCGCTGTGCCTTGCTGAGACATAGATTCCAGAACGCGTGCTCTTCCGCGGCCCCCCTTGAAGGTGCTTTTCCGCCACTAAGCCGTTACTATGCTTAGGAAATGCAAACACGGCGTAAACGCCGGTTAAAATCGGACTATTTTTTTGGAGAAATCGTAAGCATGAACGCGGGCACATTTCATATAAGTGGCACAGTGAGCATCGAGACGCGCGGGGCGGGCTTTTACGCAGTGGGGCCGGAGTTGCAGCGCTTCCTTGCGAGCCAGGGCGCCAGTTCCGGGCTTCTTTCGGTATTTTGCACCCACACTTCGGCTTCGCTTTGCGTGCAGGAGAATGCCGACCCCGATGTGCTGGCCGATCTTTCTGCCGTACTGAGAAGACTTGCGCCAGAAGGTGCGCCTTACCGGCACTGCAGCGAAGGCCCGGACGACATGCCTGCGCATATCAAGACCATGCTGACCGCAGTGCAGCTTTCACTGCCTGTGCGCGGCGGACGGCTGGCGCTGGGAAACTGGCAGGAGGTTTATCTGATCGAGCATCGCGCGGCACCCTACCGGCGCCGGCTTGAACTCGACTTTGTTGGCACTGCTTAAGGTTATGGCGGGAAGCACTCGGCGCCATGCTGCCAAACGAGCAGAGCCGGGCGAAGGGGCGTTGTGAAGAAATGCGTTTGGAATCACTTGGGACGGAGAGCATTGCGACGGCCCGCTTTAACGCCAAGCCGGCAGGCGTCCGGCTCGCGCGGAGCTTGAGGAAGCGTTCCGGCGCGCTTGCCGTTTCCCAGTGCGCTCATCTGGACCGTTTCCATCGTTTCAATGACCTGCCGCGCTTCTTTTTGCAGCGTGTCCAGAACGAAGCAGGTAAGCGACTGCCCTTGCAGGTCTGCGGCATGCTGAATAAGGGCGTGCTCGGCATCGGTGACGCGCGCAGCGATGCGGCGGTGCTTCAGCGGCTGGGTGCGTTTGCGCAGTTCGGAAAGTTTTAGCATCGGTTCCCCTCCACGCTCCGTTTAGGCCAAAGAAACAACAAGCGCAATAACCACTCTCCCGATGCCGCGTGGATTATACTTATCTCTATGCTACCGGAATCAGATTAATACATGAATTGCATATTTCGCTACATCCACTTCATACACGCCGAAAAGCCCCGGAGTACTCCTCGACCTATTCCACAAATGCGCACCACAAAAATCTAACGATTTTACATCGTTGCGCATATTTACTGTGCGCTGTCTGCACGCACAGCATTACGGTAGCGTCAGTACCCGCGGAAGTCCTTCCGTGACCGGCATAATTTCTTCCTATATATCAGGATGTTGGCTTGGCTTAACTTTTTCGTGAAGTGCGTTCGTGCAAGGTGGGGGCGAATGGCCCCGGGTTTTCCACCGCCGTTTCCGCTGTGCGCTTGGGAAGGTCTCCTTTCCTCACGGCCTCACGGTGAAACCCGCCAGGAAGGCTTGAGGTCCCGCGGGATTTGCCGGCCAAATAGTATCGAATTGCACAGGCGTGGCGGGATTGGCCTGCCTGCGAAGCGCCGGCAATGGTGCGAGGCTCCTGCAATACTGCATGAATCGCAAAAAAAGCAGCCGCTTGGCTGCTTTTTGAGGGGGCGTGAAGCGCGGCGCCCGGCTGGTTTCGAACGATGCGCCCACGCGCCGCGATTGCGCCATTGCGTTACTTGAGGGGCTCAAGCTCCCGGCGGCCGTTCCAATGGTAGACGATGCCCGCCAAAGCCTCCACCTGGTACATACGGACATCTATGTGCTGCCCGCCAAAAGCGGCAGGCGCGTCTCCAGAAAACGAACTCTCAGGAGCGTACATCGCGGAAAACTCGACATCCATGTTATCCGACCAGCGGTACTTAACACCGCCGGTGATGTGGTGCTGAACAGTGGCGGGGGCGAGGATGTGCATCATGATGTCCCGCGAGTTCAGCGGACTGTCGTTATAGGAATAGCCAGCCCGCAAGGTCCACAGCGGGTTGTAGCGCCAATCGACGCCAAACTTGTAGACGTTGATATCGTGCCAGCCAAAGCCTGGACCGTTGCTTGAGCCGAATTGCGTTTGATTCGTGGACGGATTTGCGATGGAAGCGACATCGCTGTAGAAGATGTGCTTATAATCGGCCATCACGGTGATGTTCGGCCGCACGTCGTAGGAGATACCCGCCGTTACCGTTGCGGGAATGTCGAAGTTGCCGCCGCCTGCAAAGAGCCCCTTATATCTTTCGAAGTTTGTCATGTACATGCGGCTGGTGCCGGCCACAGCCAAGCGCAGGGCTGGTGTCAAGTCGTATTCGATGCCAGCGCGAACACCGCCGCCATAGGAGAAAGAGTAATCGGTGGCGCCACCGGTAACGTTGCCGGGACTGACAGACATTGTGCTATTGTCAAAAGCCGCCAAGTCCCCTAGCGTTGAATATTTGCATCGCCAGAACGGGCGCGACGCCAACAGAAAGCTGGCCGAAGCGCTTAGACAACGAAACGGACAGGAAAGCTTGGTTCACGTCCACGCCCGTGACCCCGCCGCCGAATACGGAGTTCGTATAGCGGGTATCCATACCGCCATTGCCGTAGAGGCCGATGCCCAGCACAGTGTCCGGCCCCATATGCTTGGTCCAGGCAAAATCGGGGACGGGGAACCAGTTGTTGCCCGAGCTGTGACTGCCAGGGTCGACCGCGCCGCCAGCCGGGCCAAAGTGGGCCGGATCATTGCCAATTCCGGCGGTATAGGAGCGGAAGGGCATGAAGACCGCGATCCCTGCCACGGTCTGATCGTCCACATTCACAAGGCCCGCTGGGTTCAGCGAGATGGCCATGGCATCCTGGCTGTAAGCGACGCCCGCTCCCGCGAGTGCGGTTTGGCTTGCGCCGTACCCATTCATGAAATAGCCATCGGTCGCGTAGGCAGGCACACAACCGATACCCGCGGCCAGCACTGTGGCGGCGGCCGAAAGCCTCAAATCCAACTTCACTTTACCCCCCTTACTCCCAGAACTCTACTTTGCCCGCAACGTTTTTGCTGCGGATATTTTCTTATTCGTATGTTTATGCTAGTGCTAAAGGTGGGGTCTTGGCTGTAGCGGCGAGGGCACAGGTGCACCCCAAAATAAGGACGCGGCGTTTTGACTTGTTTACTGACTTGCTAGAGACTCAAGAATTCTAGCGCTGCTTATGAAGAGGGCGCCCTGCGGCGCCCACCCATGTCAACTCTGAGACAACTCGCCAGGAGGGGATTTCCGGCGGCCGGTCATGAACTGGTCGAACTCCGCCTTGTCCTTGGCCTGGCGCAGGCGATCCAGGAAGCCTGTGAATTCCTTTTGTTCGTCCTCCAGCCGCTTCAGTGTCTCCTTGCGATAGTCATCGAATGCGGCATTCCCGGTGCTTGGCACGGAGCCGTAGCCGCCCCATCTCATCGTGCGCCATTCATCGCGCATCGCCCGCCAGCGCTCCCGGCGCTCGCGCCAGCTCGTGGTCCCATGACATCCGCATCCCATGCGTCCGCTCCCAATCGTAAAAGCCAAGGCAGCCAAGCCTACCGGCCACCAGATCATGAACGAGACGACCGTCAGCGTGACCCATGCCGGCTTGCCGATATCGTCCAGTTTCTCAACCAAGTGCATCGCGTAACCCCTATGTAAATGTAAGTTACATTAACATAGGTGGGCCATCCGCCGTGGCCTGTCAAGCCTGTTTGGAGCGTATTTACTGCGCAATCATCCTGAATGCGGATGTATCGTCGCTAGCCTCAAGCACAGTCTCCGCCGGACAATCGAGATGCCAGCGCAGCCCTTCGGGTGCGTAGTGCAGCTCGACGCCGGCGTCCAATTCCATGCGCGGCATGGTTTCGACGACGATAGAACCGAAGCCCCGGTGCCTGGGTGCCGATACGGCCGGCCCCCCGCTCTCCGTCCAGCGCAGACTGAAGCGGAGCGTGCCTGAGGGGCCGCCGCCAAGGCTCCAGCCGATTGCGATCCGCCCCGTGCCGGTTGAAAGCGCGCCATATTTCCCGGCATTCGTCGCAAGCTCGTGCAGCGCCATGCCAATCGACTGCGCCGCCGGAGCGGCAATCCGCAACGGCGGCCCTTTAAGCTCGATCCTGCTGCCCAATAGATCGCTGAAGTATGCGAGCTGCGATTTCACCAGCTCCTCGATGCTGATGCCTTGCCATTGGCTCTTGACCAGCAGGTCTTGGCTTGCGGCCAGCGCCCGTATGCGCTCGGAGAAGTGGCGGACGAACTCGGCTGGGTCTCTGGCGGCGGTTTGCGATGCGATCGCCTGCACCAAGCTCAGCATGTTCTTGGAGCGGTGATTGACCTCCCGCAACAAGACGTTGATCTTCTCCTCGCGCCGTTTGCGCTGAGTAACGTCCCGGATGATCCCGGTAAAGTAGCCCTCGCCATCGGCATCCCAGGGCGCCACCGAAAGCTCGGCCGGGAATGTCGAGCCGTCCCGGCGAAGTCCCTCGACCTCAACCTGGTGAAACCGTGGAGCCACTGGATTGTTGAGCGAAGCCGTGACCCGGAGCCGGTGCCTCAGCCGGTAGGGCTCCGGCATGAACAGGGTGATACTCTGCCCCGCCGCGTCCGCCGAGCTGTACCCAAACATCTGCTCCGCCGCGGGATTGATGGACTGAATGTCCCCTTGCGTGTCGATGACGATGATGCCGTCCATGGCCGTGCCGACGATGGCGCGGAGCCGCTCCTCGCTCACACGCAGGGTCTCCTGCATGTTTTTCCGCGCGGTGATGTCTGTTTGCACCCCGTCCCATATGACGCGCCCATCCGGCATCCTTTGCGGCCGGGACTTCAATCGCATCCAGCGGATTTTGCCATCCGTCCGCCGCATGGGAATTTCCATTTCGAAGTCCGATAGCTCGCGGGCGCTTCGCCGCTCGCCTTCGATGAAGCGGGGAAGGTATTCGGACAGAATCTGCTGGTGAAGCGTGCCCGCATCCCGCAGCACATCGCCGATCTTGACGCCGTTCAGCTGCTCGATACCGGCACTCAGGTAATAATAACGGGGGGAGCCATCGGGCTCGTGGCCATAGCGGTAAATGGCGCTGTCCGGCAGGCTGTCGCCCAATTGCCTGAGCTGCCTCTCGCTTTCACACAGCGCCTTCTCTGTTTGGATGCGATTCATAGCCATCGCCACGAGGTCCGTCACAGCGGCGATGACTTGGATCTCGCGGCTGGCGAATCTGTGCCTGGTGCGGGTGCCGAACGCCAATGTGCCGATGACCCGGTCTTGAGCCATGAGCGGATTGCAGCAATAGGCCTCGACGCCAAAGGATCTGATCTTTGCCGTCAGGGGTGAATCGCTGCTTGAAATGTATTCGGCGATGATCCGGTATCTATCGCGGGCAACCACGCCGCAGATCGTGGCTCCGAAACCGGTCGTTTCCATGGTCCGGGCCTGCTCGGGGGAAACGCTGGCATAAGCGTTGAGGCGCAGCACACCTTCCTTTTCGTCCGCGAGAAAATTGAAGCACACATCGCAGTTGAGGAAGGCCATGACCTTCCGGCACAACTCCTCGACTTCGGCATTTGCGTCGCGGGTCCTGAGCAGGCGTGCGGCAACGCTGGAGAGCAACTCGTTGCGCTGCGCATTCCATTTGGCGGCGTCCTCGGCAAGCTTGTGCCCGGTGATGTTCCGGCTGACGGTTGCAAGTCCCATGGGCTCGCCTTTGTCGCCTTTGAGGAAGAAAACGTTGCAGATCATCCACAAAGGCACACCCGTCTTGAAATGGCGGAAACGGATTACGGTTTCTGCCCGCCCTTCGGCGAAGACGCGCGGTATGAACTCCTCGCGGAGGAACGGGTGATCCTCGGGAAAAAAGAGAGCGCTAGCCGATGCCTCCTGGAGTTGGGCAAGATTGTCGAGCCCAACCATCCGCATGCCCGCGCCGTTGACGTAGGACGGCGCGAAATCCATGTCGCAAATGCCGATGAATTCCGAGCTGTTGCCGGCCAGCGATACGAACTTCTTGAACTCCCGCTCGATCCTGCGCCGGGCCGTGTTCTCCAGAACCTGCCAGCCTTCGGCGCCGCGTATCAACGCGAACTCGTGATTGGCGGCGGCATCGATGATTTCGCGAGGGCCGCACTTGTCGAGCGGATAAGTGCAGAGAACCAATATCGGCTTGGAGGCTACGGCGGTGTCCAAACCGCATTCGTAACGAATAAACTCCTCCCAGTCTTCTCGCTCCAGCCAGGAAAGATCGCCCGTCGCCCGCAAGCCCTCGAAACCGCGTTCTAGCGCGGCAGCGAGGATATTCGCGGCGCGTTCCAGCACCTTGTCCGCGTCGAAACTGCCATCGCCGCCGTACCATTGGCTGCTATGGGTAATCTCGATCCGCTTTTCCGCCAGATAGCGGCCGAACCCAGGGACCGCGGCGCGCAGCGCATCCTCGGCCGCGCTGACGCCCACCACATCGGACGTTATCCAAAGGCAGAGTTCGTTCGCCTCTAGCCCCGCCTTCATATAAGGGACGATCGTTTCAAGGAGATCGTCTTTGCCCGAGTGGAATTGGCAGAAATGCGTGCCCCAAGGGATGGCCCCAACGGCTTCGAGCCCCGAATCCCGGGTTGCCTCATGCCGGGCGTTGTCCTCAGCTATGCTTGAAGAATACATCGCCCCTCCTGCCTCAAGGGCTGACTGACCCAAGGCATGCACCAAAAACCATTCAGCATAATTCCAGCCCCAATTGGCCCGAACATGTTGTTCCGCTTCTGGCCAGCTTACATACGCCTGTGGAAAATATAAAGTGCGAGACTGGAATAAAAGTGAAAATGTTGGCTTCAGCGGTAGCATCGCCTTCATCCGGTTTGTGCTGCGTTCCGTTAATCATTGTAGCCGGGTGAGGGCAAAGCAGGTTGCAAACGGAGTGGCGCCTCTATGAATGCGAGCAAAATAGACATGGAACAGCGCACCGTGCGCGTGCTCATTACTGGCCGCGTGCATGGGGTGGCCTACCGGGCCTGGACCGAACGCACCGCCGTAGCCCGGGGGCTTAGCGGCTGGGTCAGGAACCGGCACGATGGCGCGGTGGAGGCGGTGTTCTCAGGTCCCCGCGCGGAAGTCGATGACATGTTGCGGCGCTGCCGCGAAGGTCCGCCAGCCGCAAAGGTGCGAGAGGTGACGGTCATCGAGGAAGGCGGCACCGCACCCCTGGGATTTGCGATCTTGTCCACCGCGTGATGGAACCCGGCGCACCGCTTCGCATTGCAACCGGTGCGCTCCAGGGTGTAGAGTACGCACACTAGACGGTGTGGGGGGCAAGCCGGAAAGCGCGAGCTAGAGAGGGAATGGCGCGCCAAAAAAAGGACCATGCCATGCAAGAGAGCGACATCCACGTCTACGCACGGGAGCTTTGGAAGGCGCGCGGCCCAAAGGCCATCGCGGAGGCCGCGCACAAGGCGGCCGAGTTCGAACACAAAAGCGACCGCGAGCAGGCGGATCGCTGGCGGCGCATAGAAGCGATCCTGATGCAGATGCGCGGACCTCGCCAAACTTAGGCATCGTTCAGGAATAACTGCGCCATCTGGCTTGTTCTTTTGCCCCTCTGCTGCGCGGCAAAAAGGGTTACGTATCTTGGATATACGTCCCTTTGGGCACCTTGCAGCCGGTCAAAATTACGGAGCCATCCGGCTCACTTATTCCTGAGCGATGCCTTAGCGCTGCTGGCAGCGGGGCAGGAAAGCTGCCCCGCGTTTTTAGTCGTTGTGAGCCCCGGCTCTCCGGCCGGGGAACCTCCGCGCACTCCAGAAACTGCAATCGCAACGCTTGCTGGATCGCGAGGAGAGGGTGGCCGTTTTGCGATGAGGCGAAAATGGCCAGCGTTGTTTACCGCTGAGAAAAGATTAGCACTCACCCCTTGACAGTGCTAGCAGGCCTAAATATTTCTGACCCACGAGGACGGCCCAACAGGCGCCGCGCCCAAATCGACCAATTGCATATTCGATTGAGGAGGATTCCCATGAAATTTAGGCCGCTGCATGACCGCGTGGTAGTGCGCCGTCTTGAGGAAGAAGAGCGCACGAAGGGCGGAATCATTATTCCAGATACGGCCAAAGAGAAGCCTCAGCAGGGTGAAGTTGTTGCAGTGGGCCCTGGCGCCCGCAACGAAGAGGGAAAGCTCGTCACGCTCGACGTCAAGGAAGGCGACCGCGTTCTCTTCGGCAAATGGTCCGGCACCGAGGTTAAGATCGACGGCGAAGACCTTCTCATCATGAAGGAAAGCGACATTCTCGGCGTTATCGAGATCGGCGCCGCCGAAGGCGGCAAGGGCAAGAAGAAAGCCGCCTAAGCCATCGAAGTACACCCTACAAATTTCAACATCATTCGAGGAGTCATGAAACATGGCTGCTAAAGACGTACGTTTTGGTCAAGAAGCCCGCGACCGTATGCTGCGCGGCGTCGATATCCTGGCCGACGCAGTAAAAGTCACCCTTGGCCCGAAAGGCCGCAACGTTGTTCTCGACAAGTCCTTTGGCGCACCGCGCATTACCAAGGACGGCGTGACCGTTGCGAAAGAGATCGAGCTTGAGGACAAGTTCGAGAACATGGGCGCACAGATGGTGCGCGAGGTTGCGTCCAAGACCAACGACATCGCTGGCGACGGCACGACCACCGCGACCGTTCTGGCTCAGGCCATCGTCCGCGAGGGTGCGAAGTCGGTTGCGGCTGGCGCCAACCCGATGGATCTGAAGCGCGGTATCGACCTAGCCGTCGCCGCCGTCGTGAAGGACCTGCAAAGCAAGTCGAAGAAGGTCACGTCGTCCGCTGAAGTCGCACAAGTCGGCACCATCTCCGCCAACGGCGACACCGAGGTTGGCCGCTTGATCGCCGAAGCGATGGAGAAGGTCGGCAACGAAGGCGTCATCACGGTCGAGGAAGCCAAGTCGCTTGAGACCGAGCTTGAGACCGTGGAAGGCATGCAGTTCGACCGCGGCTACATCTCACCCTACTTCATCACCGACGCCGAGAAAATGCGCGTCGATCTCGAAGATCCCTACATCCTCATCTATGAGAAGAAGCTCTCGAACCTGCAGGCGCTGCTGCCCGTACTTGAGGCAGTCGTGCAGGCCGGCCGTCCGCTCCTGGTCATCGCTGAGGACGTTGAGGGCGAGGCGCTTGCCACGCTCGTGGTCAACAAACTGCGCGGCGGCTTGAAGGTTGCGGCCGTGAAGGCTCCGGGCTTCGGCGACCGCCGCAAGGCCATGCTCCAGGATATCGCCATCCTGACCGGCGGCCAGATGATCTCGGAAGACCTCGGCATCAAGCTTGAGAACGTCACCATCGCCATGCTTGGCCGGGCCAAGAAGGTCACGATCACGAAGGACGACACCACCATCGTCGATGGTGCTGGCGACCATAAGGAGATCGAGGGCCGCGTGAGCCAGATCAAGGCGCAGATCGAGGACACCACCTCGGACTACGACAAGGAGAAGCTCCAGGAGCGTCTCGCGAAGCTCGCTGGCGGCGTCGCGGTGATCCGCGTCGGCGGCGCGACCGAGGTCGAGGTGAAGGAGAAGAAGGACCGCGTTGACGATGCGCTGAACGCGACCCGCGCAGCCGTCGAGGAAGGCTTCCTTCCCGGTGGCGGCGTGCCGCTGCTCCGCGCTATCCATGCGCTCGCCAGCCTGAAGCCCGAGAACGAGGACCAGAAGGCCGGCATCAACATCGTCCGCCGTGCGATCCAGGCTCCGTGCCGCATCATCGCCGCGAACGCTGGCGAGGATGGCGCCGTCGTTGCAGGCAAGATCCTTGAGAAGAAGGATTACAACTGGGGCTACAACGCTCAGAGCGGCGAATATGTCGATCTCGTCGCTGCCGGCGTCATCGATCCGGTGAAGGTGGTTCGCATCGCCCTTCAGGATGCGGCTTCCGTGGCTGGCCTGCTTATCACGACCGAGGCCATGATCGCCGAGAAGCCGAAGAAGGAATCGGCGATGCCTGCGATGCCCGGCGGCGGCATGGACTACTAAGCCGCGAGCATTATCTACGAATCGAGAGAAGCCCGCCAAGTGCGGGCTTCTTTTTGTACCGCGCCGGCGGTGGCCCGCGATGCCGTCCCGGAAATGCCAAAGGCAAAATCCGCATCCGCAACTGTTACAGGCGCCCGCGCCCGCTACGGCCCTGGATCGGCGTTTTGCCCGACCCTTATGCCCGTGTGCTTAGCCTTGTGCTCGGGCTCGATATGGATCGCCACACGGGCGCCCTCCACCTTTTCCTCCAAGCTATGCTCGATGCGGTCGCAAATCTCGTGCGCGGCAGCCACTGTCATGGAGCCGTGAACGATCAGGTGAAACTGAATGAAGGTTACCGGCCCCGCCTGGCGCGTTTGCAGATCGTGCGCCTCGATGGCGCCCTTGGCGGCTTGCTCGATGCAGGCGTTGATGGTTTCGAGCGTCCGGGGGCTTACCGCCTCGTCCATGAGCCCGCCAACGCTGTCCCGGATGAGCCGCCATCCTGACAAGAGGATGTACACGCCAACCCCGCCGGCGACCAGCGCGTCCAATTGCAGCCAGCCCGTCAGCACCGTGGCGCCCACTCCAACAACCACGCCGGTGGAGGCCACCGCGTCCGCCATGACATGCTGGCCGTCCGCGTCGAGCGCCGGCGAACGCTCGCGCCGGCCAATGCGGACCAACCGCCAGCCCCAGAACGCGTTGATGATGGAGGCAGCCACGTTGACCGCAATGCCAAGTGCCGGCGCGTCGAGTTCTCGCGGCTCGAAGAAATGGAATACCGCCTCGCGGAAAATCGCAAGCGCGGCCACTGCGATGAGCGCACCTTCGAGGACTGCGGAGAAATACTCGGCCTTGTGATGACCGAAGGGGTGCCGGTCATCGGCCGGTGTGGAGCTTACGCGCAGCGCCACCCACGCGGCGCCCGCGACCACAACGTTGATGATGCTCTCAAGCGCATCGGACAAGAGCGCCACGGACCCGGTCACCCACCAGGCAACGGTCTTGAGTGCGAGGACGATCAAGGCCACGCCAAGGCTTTGGATCGCAAAATGGCTTATGGGCTTCATAGTTTCCCTCTCACCCCCTTCGGCTTCACGGGGATCTATGAAAGGGCTTTCGCTAATGTTGCAAGGACAAATCGCAATCGCGGAGCGAAGAGCGCGCCCTGCGCAGGCTATTCCACCGCGCCATCTTTTTTCTGGCGGCGGCGTCCGCGCAAGGTGTCGCGCGCTTTCTCGACCGAATCGATTTCCGCTTTGACTTGCTTCAGGCCGTCGCGAATGCCGTTCAGCTTTTCAAGTACATGTTCAAGATCGCCGATAACGGCATCCAATTTGCTCATGGGTCACCTATTGCTAAGCAATATGGAATATATGCCAGTCACGATAGGAGAAAAGTGAATTATTTTATAGGCTTAACGTCTAAAGATGTCAAAGAACTGTATTATGACATTACCGCTTTTTATAACTAATTGTGCATTAGTGCTGCGCTGGCCTGGGCGCGCTCGCGCGGGCAAGCCGATCGTTGATGGCCTCGCCAAGGCCGTGGCGCGGGATAGGCATGACCGCAATCCGCACCGGGCGCCGGGCGTCCAGCTCTCGCAGATAGGCGAAAAGGTTCGCGGCCGCCTCGCGCAGGTCTCCGCTTGGGCTAAGGTTCAGGGCGCCGTCAGGAGCGCCGGGGCCGAAAGCGAGAAGCAGTTCGCCGGGCTCAGCGGCTGAAGCGTTGAGCCTGATCCCCGCGCGCGGTGCATAGTGGCTTGCGAGTTGGCCGGGGGAAAGCACGCTCGCCTCGCGATAATCCTTAAGCGGGCGGCCAAGCACGGCCTCGATGTCCTCGCGCGCGAGCCCGCCGGGGCGCAGAAGCGTGGACGCAGGCGAAAACGCTACGATGGTGGATTCCAGGCCCGACTGCGTAACGCCGCCATCGAGGATCATGTCAACCGCGTTCCCGAGATCTTCTTCCACATGGCGCGCGCAGGTGGGACTGACGCGGCCTGAAAGGTTTGCGCTTGGCGCGGCGATGGGCACGCCCGTGGCGGCGATTAGCCTGCGGGCAACCGGGTGCGCGGGCACACGCACCGCAAGCGTATCCAGGCCCGCCGTGACAAGCCCGCTGACCCGGTGCGCCGGTCCCTCGCGTTGCGGCAGGACCAGCGTGAGCGGCCCCGGCCAGAATTCTTCCGCCAGCGCCGCCGCCTCATTGTTGAACTCGACAAGATCGCGCGCGGCATCGAGGCTTTCCACATGCGCGATCAGCGGATTGAAGCGCGGCCGGCCCTTAGCCTCGTAGATGCGTGCTACCGCCTTGCCGTTGGTGGCGTCGGCGCCCAGCCCATACACGGTCTCGGTCGGGAACGCGACCAAGCCGCCGGCACGCAAGATGCGCGCGGCCTCCGCGATTGCCCGGTTATCCGCCTCAACGATCATGGCGCAATGCTGTCAGTCGCTGTTGCCCCGATACAAGCCCGGGCGGCCGTGAGCCTTCTTGGTTTAGCGCCACATTAACTCTCCTGACCCGCTCCTGGCCCCGTCCAAAGAAGGCTCAAGGGCCGCTTTCCGGTTTTGACTTAATCCAGGTGCCCGTCCACTTTATGCCGGTGGCGCTGAGAGACAAGTTGCTAACCAGACGGTTCGATGCCGAGGGGCGCAACGGACGGTTTCAGGCAACCGCCGGCCTTACTAGCCTACAGTTACCGCGCCACATCTCAACTCTACCTTGAGTGAATGTAAGCCCCTACCCAAGATAAGGCTTCAGCAGGCTCAAATCCTCAACGAAGCGCTTATACTCCGCCTGCGCCGCCGCCTTGTCCTCGATGCGCAGCAGATAAGAGGGGTGGATGGTGATGAGCCCCTTGGCCCCGGCCAGCTCGAAAAGCGCCCCCCGGTTTTTGTTCACCGGCATGGCCTTGCCGAAGAGTGCCTGCGCCGCCGTGGCCCCGAGCGCCACCGCCACCTTCGGCTGCACGAAATCCAGCTCCTTCTCAAGCCACTGCCGGCAGGCCTTGATCTCGGCCGTCACGGGCTTTTGGTGCAGCCGGATTTTGCCGCGCGGCACATATTTGAAGTGCTTGACCGCGTTGGTGACGTAGAGCGCGGTGCGCGGGATGCCGGCCTCTGCCAGCGCCTCGTTCAGCTTCAGCCCGGCCGGCCCCACGAAGGGCTTGCCCGCCAGATCCTCCTTGTCGCCCGGCTGCTCCCCGATCAGCATCACGGGCGCGGGCACAGGCCCTTCGCCGAACACGGTTTGCGTGGCCGGCTCCCAGAGCGGGCAGGCTTGGCAGCCGCGTGCGGCGCCCTTGGCCTCATCGAAGGCCGCGGTTGCGGTGAAGCCAAAGCTGAGCTGATCCGGATTTCGAGCCATCGCGATTCCTTCGAAGTTGTTCTCATGCACCCTACGTCCGGAACAAGTTGATTGACCGCTATCAAGTTTTGGTCCAAAACACGAACAAACAGAGAACCGACCGTGTCATGAGCACAAACTCTAAGCTCGAAGCCTTGCGTCTGCAAATCCGCGCTCTCGAAGGCCACTGTCTGGAGGCAAAGCAGCGTGTTTTGCCCTTCGCGGATGGCCGGCTGAACGCGCCCCTGCCGGGCGGGGGCTTGGCGCTCGGGGCACTGCACGAATTTTGCGCGGGCGGCCTGGAGGGCGAATTGGCGCCGGCGGTGACGGTCTTCGCGGCGCTGGTGGCGGCGAAAGTTTTACACAAGCAAAGCGGTTTTCTTTTGTGGGCGGCGAGCCAGGCCGATTGCTATGCGCCGGGCTTGGCCTGCCTTGGCCTCGATCCCTCCCGCATCGTCTGGGCCGGATGCGCGAAGGATGACGAGGTGTTGGGCGTCATGGAGGAGGCCCTGCATTCCCGCGCGCTGGCGGCGGTGCTGGGCGAGGCGGGGGCGCTGAGCCTCAAGACCGCGCGCAGGCTCGATGCCGCTGCCCGGCAATCCGGCGCCACCGCGCTTCTGTTGCGGCGGCACCGCTCCAAGCCTTCGGGCGCGGATGTGCTCGGCTGCGGCGCGGCGGCCACGCGCTGGCGCGTCAGTGCTGTGCCTAGTGAACCGTTAAGGCCCCCTCACCCCTGCCCTCTCCCGCTAGGGGAGAGGGGGCAGGTTGTGCCCGTTGAGAAGGCGTTCCCTCTCCCCTGGCGGGAGAGGGACAGGGTGAGGGGGAACTTTGAGCCAGGAGAGGCGCCGGAGCCAGGCATTGGCCCGCCGCGCTTCCGGCTCGACTTGGACTATTGCCGTAACGGCAGAACGGCATCGTGGATTGTGGAGGTGTCCGATGGCGCAAGGGGAAACGACGCAGAAGCGGGCCATGTTCGTGTGGTTGCCGGGCTTCGCGATGACGCTTGCGCGCCTGAGGAAGCCCCCGCTCGCCAAGACCGGCGAGCCGCTCGTGCTCGTTGAGAAGGCCAGGAACATCCGCCGGATCGCGGCTCTCGACGGCCCAGCCCTTGAGGCCGGGCTTTACCTGCATCAGCCCTTGGCGGATGCGCTCGCGGTTTGCCCGAAGCTCGCCGTTGCCGATGCCGAGCCCGAGCTTTACGAGACCGTGCTGGCGGCGCTTGCGGCCTGGGCGCAGCGCTATAGCCCCTTCACCGCGCCAGCCTATGGCTCCGGCTTCTGGCTCGACATCGCCGGCTGTGCCCATCTCTGGGGCGGCGAGGCCGGGCTCGCCGAAGACCTGCTCGGCCGGCTCGAAGCGCGCGGCATCCCCGCCCGCGCCGCCATCGCGCCTACTTACGGCGCGGCCTACGCGCTCGCCCATCATGCCAAGCGCTACGTCATTGTGGATAAGAACACCTATAAAGCCTTGCTCGCGCCCTTGCCCGTGGAGCGGCTGCGCGTTAGCGGCGAGACGGTGAGCCTTCTTAAAAAGCTCGGGCTTTTCACCGTCGGCGCCGTGCAAGACCTGCCGCGCGCAAGCCTCCCGCACCGTTTCCCCGATCTTCTGCCGCAGCTCGACAAGGCGATGGGGCTCTTCCAGGAGGCCATCGCCTTCCAGCGCCTGCCCTCGCCCTGGATCGAGCGCTTGCGCTTCGCCGAGCCTATTTCCGCGCCGGAGGACCTGGAGCGCGTTGCGGCCAAGCTTCTGGAAATGCTTTGTGCGCGCCTGGAGGCCGGACGGCAAGGCGGTTTGCGGTTCGAGCTGAGCTTCTTCAGGTCAGACGGCGGCGTTGAAACGCAGGCCGTTACGGCGGCGCTGCCCACGCGCGACGCCAGCCGGATTATGCGCCTGTTCCGGGAGAAGCTCGCGCTGATCGACCCAGGTTTCGGCGTGGATTTGGCGATGCTGGCCGCACCGCACACCGAACCTTTGGAAGAACTGCAGGCGAGCGTCCTGAAGGACGGGCAATATGCCGCTTGCGTGGAGGAGCTTGCCGCGCTGATCGACACACTGGAAAACCGGCTGGGCAAGGGCCGCGTCTACCGGCTTGCGCCACGGGAAAGCTATATCCCCGAACGCGCGGTGAAAAAGGAAGCCGTCTTCCCGGAAGCGGCCCCGGCGGCGTCATTCCCGCGCAAGCGGGAATCCATGCCAGCCGTCAGAAAAACACCGGCTTTACCTGTGACTGCCGTGGGGTCCGCTGCTGCGGCGAGACATTTAGGGAATCTCCCCTCACCCCAGCCCTCTCCCACGCAAGCCCGCCTTGGCGAGCTTGTCACTCAAAAGTGTCCGTATCCGCAAGCGGATGCGGATACGGACATTCTAAAGAGGCAAGCTCGCCAAGGCGGGCTTGCGCGGGACAGGGTGAGGGGCGCGAGCCCTGTATGGCCCTCCATCGGCGAGCGTCCCATCCGGCTTTTCGCCCAGCCTCAGCCCATCGACGTGACGGCAGCACTACCCGATGCGCCGCCGGTGCTGTTCCGCTGGCGCAAGGTGTTGCACCGCATCGTCCGCGCCGAAGGCCCGGAGCGCATCGAGCCCGAATGGTGGCACAGCACCGCTGACGGCGAGACCCGCGATTACTACCGCGTCGAAAGCGCGACGGGCCTGCGCTTCTGGGTCTTCCGCGAGGGCATCTATGGCAGCGAGCGCCTGCCCCGCTGGTATGTGCACGGGATGTTCGCATGAGTGTCCGCTATGCCGAGTTGCAGGCGACAAGCAATTTCTCCTTCCTCGAAGGAGGCTCGCACCCGCACGAGCTGATCGCCCGCGCCGCGGAGCTTGGGCTCGGCGCCATCGCCATCACAGACCGCAATTCGCTGGCTGGCATCGTGCGGGCGCATCTGGCCGCGCGCGAATTGTGCTCAAGCAGCCCGAAGGGTGGTAGCACGGCTCAAGACTTGTGCTCAAGCAGCCCGAAGGGCGGTAGCACGGCTCAAGACTTGTGCTCAAGCAGCCCGAAGGGCGGTAGCACGGCTCAAGACTTGTGCTCAAGCAGCCCGAAGGGCGGTAGCACGGCTCAAGACTTGCGCTCAATTAGCGCGGCTGAAGAATTGGATATAAAGCTGATTGTGGGCTGCCCGGCTTACCTTCCAGGATGGCGCGCCGGACCTGCTCTGCTACCCGCAGGACCGCGCCGCCTATGGCAGGCTCTGCCGGCTGCTTACGGTGGGGAAGTCGGATCGGGTTTTTAAGGAAAAGTCTGCGGTCACGGAGGAGGCTCCCCCTCACCCCTGTCCCCTCTCCCGCGAGGGGAGAGGGGAACGCCTTCTCAAAGGGCACAACCTGCTCCCTCTCCCCTCGCGGGAGAGGGCTGGGGTGAGGGGGCCTTCAGCCAAAGAGGAAGAGATTCCGAAAGGTGAGTGTCGCCTTACCTTCGAGGACTTCCTGGAGTTCTCGGAAGGGCAGATCGTAGCGCCGATTCCGCCGGACGATGTGTTCCAAAGCGAGGAGAAGGCGCAGGCGTTTCAATCGCACCTGCTTCACCTGGCGGCGCACCTGAAAGGCCGCGTCTACCTCGCCGCCTCCTGCCGCTTTCACGGGGACGATGCCAAACGGCTGCACCGGCTTGCGGCACTTGCCCAAGCGGCGCGCGTGCCCCTCATCGCCACCAACGGCGTGCTCTACCACGATCCCGCCCGCCGCCGCCTCCAGGATGTGCTCACCTGCATCCGCGACACCTGCACCATCGACGAGGCCGGCTTCCGCCTTGCCCGTAACGCCGAGCGCCATCTCAAAAGCCCCGAGGAGATGGCCCGGCTCTTTGCCGCCCATCCCGAGGCCATCGCCAACACAATCGAGCTGGCCAGCCGCTGCAATTTCAGCCTCAAAGAGCTGACCTACGAATACCCCAGCGAGATCGCGCCCGATGGCGAGGATCCGCAGGCGCGCCTCGAACGGCTGACCTGGGAAGGGCTCAAGCGCCGCTATCCCGATGGCACGCCCGCTCAGGTGGTCACGCAGGTCGAGCGCGAGTTCGAGCTGATCGCGCGGCTCAAATACGCGCCGTTCTTCCTCACCGTCGAAGACATCGTACGCTACGCCCGCGAGCAGGGCATCCTCCACCAGGGCCGCGGCTCGGCCGCCAACTCCGCCGTCTGCTACGCGCTCGGCATCACCGAGGTCGATCCCGCCCGCTCCAATCTGCTGTTCGAACGCTTCATCTCGGACGCACGCGACGAGCCGCCCGATATCGATGTCGATTTCGAGCACGAGCGGCGCGAGGAGGTGATCCAGTATGTCTACAACCGCTTCGGCCGCCACCGCGCGGGACTCTGCGCCACCGTCATCTGCTACCGTACGCGCGGCGCCGTGCGCGAGGTGGGCAAGGCGCTGGGCCTTTCGCCGGATGTCACCGCGGCCCTTCGCGGCTCGGTCTCAGGCTGGAGCGAGGACGCTATCGGCCCTGGGGAACTGCGGGAGCTGGGCCTCGACCCCAGCGACCGGCGGCTGGCGCTCTGCATCGAGCTGACCCGTGCGCTGACCGGCTTCCCGCGCCACCTCTCCCAGCATCCGGGCGGCTTCCTCATCGCGCGCGGCCGCCTCGACGAGCTTGTGCCCATCGAGAACGCCTCGATGAAGGACCGCACCGTCATCTCCTGGGACAAGGACGATATCGAAGCGCTCGGCATGCTCAAGGTGGACATACTGGCGCTCGGTATGCTCACCTGCCTCGCCAAGGGTTTCTCGCTGCTGCGCCAGCATCACGGCGTAGACCTTACCCCCGCGACGGTTCCCGCCGGAGGACGCCGGCGTCTACGAGATGCTGTCACGCGCCGATTCCTTGGCGTGTTCCAGGTCGAGAGCCGCGCCCAGCAGACCATGCTGCCGAGGCTGAAGCCGCGCTGCTTCTACGATCTCGTCATTGAAGTCGCCATTGTGCGGCCCGGCCCGATCCAGGGCGATATGGTCCATCCCTACCTGCGCCGCCGCGGCAAGGCGTGGAGAAGGTCAGATACCCGAGCGAGGAGCTTAAAAAAATTCTCGAAAAAACGCTCGGCGTTCCGCTTTTCCAGGAACAATGTATGCGCATAGCCATTGTAGCAGCGGGATTCACGGCCGGCGCGGGCCGACGAGTTGCGGCGCGCGATGGCCACTTTCAAGAAGGTTGGCACCATCCACACCTTCAAGGACGAGTTCATCAAGGGCATGCTCGCCAGGGACTACGGCCGCGATTTCGCCGAGCGCTGTTTCAGCCAGATCCAGGGCTTCGGCACCTATGGCTTCCCCGAAAGCCACGCGGCCTCTTTTGCGCTGCTCGTCTACTGCTCGGCCTGGCTCAAGCGCTATTACCCCGATGTCTTCGCCACAGCACTCCTGAACAGCCAGCCCATGGGCTTCTACGCACCCGCCCAGCTTGTGCGCGATGCAAGGCAGCATGGCGTGGAGGTGCGGCCCATCGATGTGAACGCCAGCGCGTGGGACCATACGCTGGAAGCGCTTGCTGAGCCCCCTCACCCAGCCCTCTCCCGGCAAGCTCGCCAAGGCGAGCTTGCATCTTTGGGCTACCGCATCCGCTCGCGGATGCGGATGGGGAGAGGGAGTTCCGGCGTGCCCGTCGAGAAGGCGTCTCCCTCTCCTCTCGCGGGAGAGGGGACAGGGGTGAAGGGGCTTTTTCTTCAGAAAACCGCCATGCCTTGCGCCTTGGCCTGCGCCTGGTTGCCGGCCTGCACGAGAAGGATGCCACGCGCCTGGTTGAGGCGCGGCGGCAAGGCGGGCCGTTCCTCACGGCGGAAGACCTCATGCGCCGGGCAAAGCTTAACCCAGCCGCCATGCGCACCCTGGCGCGGGCCGATGCTTTCGGCTCGCTCGATCTCGGCCTGCGCGAAACGCTTTGGGATGTCGCGGGGCTTGAGGCGGATAACCTGCCGTTACTCCCCTCACCCCAGCCCTCTCCCCGCGCAAGCTCGCCTTGGCGAGCTTGCCTCTTTAGAATGTCCGCATCCGCAAGCGGATGCGGATGGGAGAGGGGACGCCGTTGCAACCGGCACGCCCTGCTCCCTCTCCCATGAGGAGAGGGTTGGGGTGAGGGGAGCGACCCAAGAGAGGGGCGAACCCGAACTACCCCCGCTCCAGGAGGAAGAGGCGGTCACGGAAGATTACTCCACCTTCGGCCTTTCCCTCCGCAATCATCCGATGGCGTTCGTGCGCGGCGCATTGCGGGCGAAGGGGGCGAATACGGCGGCGGAGCTGAAAAACCTACGGGACGGCAGGCCCGTAAAAATCGCCGGGCTCGTGCTTTTCCGCCAGCGGCCGGGAACCGCCAAGGGCACGATCTTCGTCACCATTGAGGATGAGACCGGCACCGCCAATCTGATTGTCTGGCCGAAGACGGCAGCCCTTTACCGCCGCGCCGTTTTTGGCGCCAAGGCCCTCCTCTGCGAAGGTGTTTTACAAAAGGAAAGCAATGTCATCCATGTGGTTAGCCGCCATCTCACCGACTGGACCCCCATGCTCAAAAACCTTCAGCCTGGCCAATCCGGCGCAGCACACCTGCAACTTGACCGGGATGGACAGGCTATCCACAGCTCAGGCACCACCTTCCAGACAAGAAAAAGTGTTCATCTGCTATGGACAAATTCCTTAAAAAGCCGCGATTTCAGGTGAGAGGTTTTTCCGTCTTTCCGAAGCGGCAGCGGCGCGAGCCATTGACGGCGACGAAGGGCAGGTCAACATATGACCCAAGCGAAGGCGGGACGCTGGCGGGCAGACTGCATTCGCTTTTGTTAAAGAGGGAATAAATGCGTCTTAAGTCACATATTTGGGTGAGCGCCTACTTGCGGCGTCTCAATAGCAGCTTCATTTCCGCTGCGCTCGTCAGGCGCGGCGATTCCGATGCGGGCGCGATCTATATCAAGGTCGCGTACCTGAACGGCTCGTGCCAAGTGTATACGCCGATTTCCGCGCATCTCGCCGAAGCGATGCCCGATGAGGCGCTCGTCCTCGACGACGGGCGCGCGTGGCAGCCGATCTACACTCCCGACGCCCTGGAAGGCGAGGCCGACGCCTATCTCGCGCGCCAAGCTGCCCGCGATCCGGACATCTGGATCCTGGAGATCGAGATGCCCGAAGGCAAACGCCTGCCGGGTGTAAATGAGCTGGCACTGACGTAGCCCAATCCAGGCCGCCGGCGCGGGGCTGTCCCCGCTGGCCTCTTTACCCGTATCCGGGAAAAGACCGCTAACGGCGCTGCAGGACATAAAGGACGCCCTCGACAGGCTGACAGGCTTCCAGGCGAATTGCCGCCGGCACTTTTTCGAGCACGACAAAATCGCCGTTCGCCAGTTCTTCCACGTAGGACGGATGATGAGCGAACCTGCCCGTTGGCAGCAGGGCGTAGCCGTTCGTTATCGCGCGCTCAATGCTGAAAGCGAACAAGCCGCCCGGCCTCAACGACTTTGCGGCGCCACGCATCAACTGGGCCAGATCCCCGAAATAGATCAGGACATCGGTGGCGAATATCAGATCGAAGCGATCGGGCTGACGGCCGAGAAAAGTTTCGATTTCGCCCTCGATCAAACGATCGTAGACGCCTCGTTCCGCCGCCTTTTCCAGCATCTTCGGAGACAGGTCGACGCCTGTCAGCGTTCCTGCGAGTGCACGGAGAAGGGGACCGGCGAGTCCCGTGCCGCAGCCCAAGTCGAGAACTTCCGGGAAAGTTCTCTCAAGTTTGGCCAGGAGGTTTACCAGCTCTTCTGGAGTGCGATAGTTTAGCACCCCGGTAAGCTGCTTGTCGAAAGTCTCGGCGAAACCGTTGAAATACTCTACTATGTAATTATCCGGAGCGCGAGCCACCGGTTTTTGCACCAAAGCATCCAGCAGGTAGATTTGTACCGGATCGTCCGGTGCCCAGGATAGCCGCGCGCGTCCCAGCTTGATTGCCGCATCGCGATGGCCATGGCTGCTCAGGAGGTGGAAAGCGGTGCGAGTTACGTCCATCCGGTCTTCGGCGTGCGGCCCGGCAATTCCGGCGTAGATTGCCAGCGCGGTTTGCACGTCTTCATGCAGCACGGCTTCGATGAAACGGCACAGCGCAAGCCTCCTTATAACTCGCGCGTCGTCTGGATGCATACCTGCTTCGATCGCGAGAGCGGTTGCGGCTTTCGAGAACTCCCCGAGATTGTAAAATAGGTAGCCGAGGCAGGCGTGCAGCTGAGGGGTTAGACTTCGAAGCTGGATTGCAGCTTCCAGCCGGTCTGCGGCCTCTCCGAAGCGGCGCTGCTGGAAATACAGAAACCCAAGCCCCGCCAATGCCGCTGCCGCACCGGGATCTAGATCGAGTGCACGCAGAAAGGCGGCTTCCGCTTCAGAATAGTTCTGAACACGGCCATGGATCGTCCCCAAAAGCTGCCAGACGGAAGACTGCCTGCTATCTTTTTCGAGGGAGGTCACTATACAGGCCTCGGCCTCCTCCAGGCGATTCATCGCATAATAGACCCCGCCGAGATCGCTCCATGCCGCAGCCGAATCCGGATTGAGGGCTACCGCGGCTGACAGCAGGGAGATGGCCGCCTCCAGCCGGCCATCGCTCCATTGCTGAACCCCGAGAAACCGCAGCGCCTGGGCTGGCAGCGTGTTGCGGCTTAGCATGGCGTCGAGCTGCGGATACTCCGCGCGCCACGCCAGCAAGCTATGGGGAATGTCAGCAGCAGCCGGAAGGTGAATGCGCACTTTTGCCACCCAGAAAAGTTAACGGGCAGCATGAGGCTCATGCGACTCGTGCGCGAAACTGATGCCGGGCGCGCTATCCACATCGTTCGGAAGGCAGCAGGCGGCCGCCACGCCCAGAGCTAACAAATGAAAGTTAGCAGCCCAAACACGCACAGCCATGGCGAGGAGCAAAAGCTAGGTTGACTGTATTACCCAATCAGGTTATTGATGTGCTCATGATGACCGCGCTCCGAATACGTTTGAGCCTTATAATACGCTGACACACTCAGCGTTGCCGTCATCTTTCTCCGGCAACTTAATCTAGTGGCCTGCGTCAGCCAAAATAAGTAGCTCTGACTTGGTCTTCTTCGCCGTAGCAAAGCCGAACGGCTCGGCTGTACGTCCAGTACTGCCTGCTCCGTTCACCTTCACTACGTCAAAAAATCCCGGCGTCATAACTATTCATTTTGACTGACACAGGCCACTAACATGCGCCTGTAGCTCAATTGGTAGAGCGGCGGATTTATACTCCGTAAGCGCCGGATTAGCGCACGATGCAGGTTCGAGTCCTGCCAGGCGTACCAAAAAACTTATAGCTCACTGGCACTGCACACGAGCAGCAGCGGCTCAACGCGGCAAGCCGCCCTGTCATAACAGGGCGGCCCGCAGCGCAACAGGCCGCGCCTGTCAGAGCAGGTGGGAAACCAGGCCGTCAGCCAGCTTCGGTTCGAACCACGTGGACTTGGGCGGCATCACCTCGCCCGCATCCGCCACCGCCATCAGCTGCTCCATGGGAGTGGCGAAGAGCGAGAAGGCCACCGCCATCTCGCCGCTGTCCACGCGCCGCTCCAGTTCGTTCAGGCCCCGGATGCCGCCGACGAAATCGATGCGCTTGTCGGTCCGCGGATCCGCGATGCCGAGAATGGGGCCGATGAGGTTGTCCTGCGAGCAGGCTCACGTCCAGGCGCTTTACTGGATCCAGCGGGATCAGCTCCGGCTTGATGGTGAGCCGGTACCACTGGCCGCCCAGGTACATGCCGAATTCGCCGGCCTTGCCCGGCTTCACTGGCCCGCCGCTTTTTCCACGGTGAAGGCGTTCTCTACGTGTCGCCAGGAGCTGTTCGGGGCTGTTGCCGTTGAGGTCCTTGAGCACCCGATTGTAGTCGAGGATCTGCATCTGGTTGTCTGGGAAAGATCACCGACAGGAAATAGTTATAGGCCTCTTCGCCCGTGTGGGCCGGGTTGGCGGCCTTGCGCGCCGCTGCCACGCGGGAGGCCGCGGCGGAGCGGTGATGGCCGTCGGCGATGTAGAGGCAGGCCATGGCGTCGAAGGTGCGGGTGATGCGATCGAGGTGCGCTGCGTCGCGCACCACCCACAGAGAGTGGCGCACGCCGGTGTCGGCGACAATGTCTACCTCAGGCGCAGCCGCGGTTACCTGGCCGCCAGCTCGTCAACGGCGGCGTTGTGCTTGTAGGTCAGGAACACCGGCCCGGTCTGGGCGTTCAGCGCGTCGATCTGGCGCACCCGGTCGTCTTCCTTGTCGGGGCGGGTGAACTCGTGCTTGCGGATGCGGTTGGTGTCGTAGTCGGCCACGCTGGCGGCAGCGACCAGGCCGGTCTGCCGATGATCGCCCATGATCAGCCGGTAGAGCGTAGTAGCAGGGCGGCGCCGTCCTGCTTCAGCACCCCTTCCTTGAGCATGGCTCGAAGTTTTCCTTGCCCTTGGCGTAGACCTCCGGGCTGTAGGGATCGGTGCCTGGGGGCAAGTCGATCTCGGGCTTGGAGATGTGGAGGAAGCTCCAGGGCTTGCCTTTGGCGCGTTCGCGGGCCTCGTTGCTGTCGAGGACATCGTAGGGGGGCGCGGCCACTTCGGCGGCTTTGCCGGAAAGGGGGCGCAGGCCGGGGAAAGGGCGAATTAGCGGCATTGGGCGTGTTCCTGGTTGAGGGGCTTAATGGCAGCGTATTAGAGCCAGAGCCCCTGCCTGGTCAAACGAAACCCCCTTCCCAGGGCCGCCGTTTCACCGCATAACGGTACTGGTAGCGGCCACTGGGGCTCCAGCTCAAGGGGCTCAGGGGGTTTTGAGCGAACAGCCGGGCTCCCGCAGCAGTTCCGGGCCGGGGAACACCAGATTGGCGCAAGGGTCACGCCCCATCTATATTTTCATTACTGGATTCAAGCTCGTCATGGAAATCGTAATCACCATTACCGCCGTCCCTTCGCAGGAAGATTTGCTGCTCGATGCCGCGGCTGCGCTGCAACGCGATTTGAATGGGGCATTGGAATTCCGCTGGCTGGCGCAGGGCGAGGCTATCGACCTGATCTTGCCCGCGCCGGAGAGCCCGCCAGATGCACCGTCTGCCACGGATTTCGGCCGGGCCGAGATTGCGCACATCAAGGAGATGACCGCGGAGGCCGTGGGAGGCCGCCCCCTCGACTGGTGCGTGCAAAGAACGGCTGGCCGCAAGAAGCGCATGCTCATCGCGGACATGGATTCCACCATCATCGGGCAGGAAAGTCTCGACGAGATGGCCGAGCTTCGGGGCATCAGGCCAGAGATTGCGGCGATCACAGAGCGCGCGATGCGCGGCGAGATCGATTTCGAGGCATCGCTGCGCGAGCGCATCGTCCTGCTCAAGGGCCTGAGGGCGGCTGATTTGGAGCATGCGCTACATGACCGCATCACGCTCAATTTTGGCGCTCGCACACTGGTTGAAACCATGAAGGCCAACGGGGCTCACACCGTGCTGGTGTCGGGCAGCTTCACCATCTTCACACATACCGTCGTGGCCCGTGCCGGCTTTGCGAAGGACCACGCAAACGTGTTGCTGTGGGAGAACGGCCATTTGGCCGGCATTGCCGAGCCGGTCCTGGGCCGGGAGGCGAAGCTCGCCGCCACCAAGGAAGAGGCCGCTGAGCGTGGCCTTTCGCCTGCTGAGGTGATTGCGGTAGGCGATGGCGCCAACGACCTCGACATGTTGAGATGGGCTGGGCTCGGCGTCGCCTACCGCGCGAAGCCCGTCGTGGCAGCGGCTGCGGATGCGCGGGTGAACCACACAGATCTTACGTCACTGCTCTATTTCCAGGGCTATACCCGCGACGAGTTCGTCAATTAGCCGCCGGCACTGGGTCAGGCCGGCTGACACCTGCGTCGGCCCGATGGACATCGCAACTCCGCGGCAGGTGGCCGCAATCGCGATATCGCTGTGTAAGCCAAGTCTATCAGACTGCTGACATCTCTCGCCTTGCCTTTGCGCCGGGCTTGCGCTTGAAACTGCGGCGCTGCATTTTTTGCACAAGCCATCGCACGGCCCCCGACGCCGTGCTTCTCATCCTCGTGCCAAAGGCTCTCGAGACACCGGAGCGAGGCGATCACCCTTAGTGCTTGAACCGGAAGCGCTGGCCCGCGGATTTCTGGTTCTGTTGCTGCTGCAGTTCTAGATCGCTGTCGAAGTCGAAATCGGCGGGCAGCGGGATGTCAACGCGCTGATCCGGCGACGGCAAGGCCGATTTCGGAGAGAAAACTCCGCTCTCGCTGTTGCCCGCGCTGCGCCTGTTCAGAGGTCAATGCCGGGGCCGCGCCAAGGCCGCTTCCGGTCAAGCTGGGCTGTACGCCGGGTGCCCACTGGCTGGCACCGAACCAGACCTGGATGAGTTGGTGCTCGTCGTCGGTGAGTTTCACACCGGCGTGGAGGCATTTGGCCAGCACAAAATCGCGGTAGGCGCGGGCCACGGCCGCAGGCGAGCGCGTATGCTCCAGCCAGGGGTCGATCTCGTCCACGGCATCGAGCACGAAGGCCACATCTTTCAGTGCGATGCGTAGGCCCTCCTGATTTCGCGCGCGCCACGACCGATTGCGCGGTCTTGACCGGCGCAAAGCCACGCTCGTGTACCTCGGTCGCGATCAGCGTGAACAGAAGCTGGTACTCGCTCGGCGGCAAAGGCGGTGCCTTGCAGGCCTCGTAGATCCGGGTGATGGAGTGCTGCAGCTCGGCCAATTTGGACGAGTTGGTGTCCGGCTGGCGCTGAAGCCTCTGCGGTTGCGCCGCGGCAGGTTCCTCCATGCGGTGCCGCCTTGGATCGTAGACGAAGTGCGGCGGCTTGTCGGTGAGCTTGATGTTTTCAGGCAGCGTGGTGTTGAGGAAGTTCAGAAAGCCGCCCGAGCCCGCCCAGTTTGTGCCCAGCGTCTTGGCATGGCCTAGAATTTTCTGCGCGCGGTCGGCAAGGTAGGCAATCGGCACAGGCTTTTCCGAGGTCTGCACGACGTCGATCACCAGCCCCAGGATCTCAGCGCCGATGGACTGGAAATCGTCCATGAGCGATTGAACGGCAGAGCTTGGCGCGGCGGCCACTGCCTGACGGCGCTTAGGCGCCTCGTCGTAAGCACCGAAACCGTTGCTGAGGGGACTGTGGCCTGGCTGGGCCGCGACCGGGTAGGCGGGAGCCCGTTGAGTGACGCTTTGCGTGAGCGCCTTGGCGCCCTCGTAGCCGAGCGATGGCCGCGAACCGCGCTGGTTCTCCAGCATGACCGGACTTGTCTCGTCCATCAGGAACGCGATCATCTCCCGTTCCTCGATCCAGCCGTCGCTGAAGGCCTTATAGATGTCGGCCGTATTCTCGTTGGCGTAGACCACCGTGCGCCGGTCGTGCGAGCGAAGGTGATGGAGCACGGGCGTGAAATCCGCGTCGCCCGAGAGAATCACGAACTCCTCGAAGCGCGTCGGGTGTTCGAGAAAATCGCGGATGTCGCAGGCAATCTTGATGTCCGTGCCGTTCTTGAACTGGGAGGACAGCGGCTGGCAGTCCACGACCTCGATGCCCGCGATCATGAAATTGGTGCGGACGGTCGAAAAGGCGTGCGGATCGTGTGGGCCGCCGCGGCTCACAAGCTTGCGGCCAGGATTGCCATAGCAGCGCGCGACCGCGAAACGGCGGCGCATTGCCTGCGGATGAGCTTTGTAACGGACAAGCCCGCCTTGCGCGATTCGAACTCATCCAGTCTTGCGGGTTACGGGCAAAGCGGCCGGCGGCCTCCTCGCTCTGGCGTCGCAGAGACAGGTACACGTTGTCGAAATCGACGAACAACGCGGAAAGGCAGACCTCCGCGGACCCGAATTCATAATTTTATTCCCCGCTCGGACCATCGCCTGCCTTCGCCCTCACTTGGCATTCGATAGTTTATTTAAAAATATGGCCTTTCCGCAAGAGCTCCTGCACAGCTACCAGCAAATTCCGGCCATTTTTCTGTCAGCATTGCGTCATTAACGCCAGTGTGGCAGGAATGTTTCTCTCTATGTTCCGCACCCAGCCGCAAATTGGGAACGGCCCTGCCATCGATTCGGCGCAAAAAGCCAAGCCAAGAGTATTAAAGGGTAAACGGCCCCCTGGCGCAAGCTGAACCTCGCGGCCCTGACTTTATCCACACCGGCGAAGCATTATCCCGCCTCCGTTGCCGGTTGTCCCCAGGAGCGTCCGGGCCTAAGCGTTCACATTTTTGAGAAGTACGTCCTTTGCCTCGTTCACTTTGGAGGCGAGATAGGTTGTGCCGCCCTGATCGGGATGAAAACGCTTCATCAGATTGCGATGTGCGGCCTGGATTTCGGCGCGCGTGGCGCCAGGCGTGAGGCCCAGCACGAGATAGGCTTCCTCCGCCCCCATGGCGCGCGACGGCGCCGCGCCTTCTCCCGCGCGGCCCTCCTCCCAGCCCGGAAAGGCGCGGTCGAGATAGGCTTCGAACAGCTGGGCTGCCTGCGCGTCGTTTGAGCGTAACTCAGAGAGGCACTCCAGCCGCTCCGCCGCCGTGAAGCTCGAAAGCGCCCGGCCCGCGAACCGGCCCTTGAGGATATGGCCCGACATGATGCCCGTGGCATGGTCGAGCGACATTTCGAGATAGCCGGTCCGCACGGTCGAGATGCTGCCGGCCTGCGAGCCCGCCCCGCCGCCGAACAGCCAGCCGGATTTTTGTGAAAGCGAATAGGTGAGCATGCCCGCGAGAATGGCGAGCCCGATATTCCGGGTGAGAATCAGCGTCGCCCCGGCAGCAAGCAGAAGCACGCTGTTCTTGCGGACCCACCGCCCGAATGTGCCTGCATCGGCCGTAGGCAGCCAGCCCATGAGATACAGGATGGCGGCGAGCACCAGCAGGGTTAGGATGACGGGTAGAATGGGCCGGCTCCGCGCGCGAATGAGTTGTTAGGGCATGGACATCTGTTCGAGCAGCAAGGTAGGGCAGGCGCGGCCTTTTGCATAGTCTTGAAGTGCCGCGCGTCCACCGGCAGCGTAAATCGCCACGGCTTGAAGCAGCTCCCGCAGCTCCGCGGCGGAGCCCGGCCCGAAGCGGCAGGTGGCGCCGCGCGTCAGCCGGGCGATCTCCTTAAAACAGGCGCGCGTCTCACCGTCGTGGCCCTCCTGGAACATGAAGGCCGGCACGGAGAGCAGCCCAAGCTGGCCCGCCAGATTGCAAAGCTCGTCCGGGGCTTCCTCCATGGCGTCGCCCACATAGACGAGCGCGCTCACCTTGGCCGCGCCCGCCTCCCGGGCTGCGTGCTTCAGCACCCGGCGGATTTGCGTGTAGCCGCCCCGGCATTCGACGGCGGTCATGAGGCGCGCGAGTGCTGCCGCGTCGCTCACCCAGCGGCTGGCGCGGCATTCGTCGAAGCCCCGGAAGAACACAAGCTGCACGCCGAGCCCGCCTATGGCCCCAACCGCGTTGAACATCTCGGCCTGCACCGCCAGCGCCATGTCCCAGGTGGGGCGGCGGCTCATGGTGGCGTCCATGGCGAAGATCAGGCGGCCGGGGCCGGTGGGCTTGGGGGCGGGCGAGATGCGGACTTGCGCGAGGAAGGTGTCGATCTCGTCGCGGCTCGATTCGGCCGGCGCAATATCATGCGGCGTTTGGGTTTTTTCTGGCGGTTCGGGCGGCTTGGACATGGCTCCAAGATAGTGGATGCCGGGAAAATTCGCGAGCCCGCCTGAGCGCACCTTTAAGTGGATATGGCGGCGGGATCGCATCACTTCCCCCGGCCGGCGGCCCAAACGGCTCATTTGGGTAAGTCGAGATGTGGCGCAGTGGCTGGCCATATGACCAAACGAGTTTCGCCAAAACGGCAGGGTCAGCCATTTTTCGCCGGAGGCAAGGCCGCCAAAATCGAAGCCGGCGCCTCCTTTAGCCGTGGTACAACCACCAATTTTTTGATCTGCCCTTTCTTGAAGGCGGCTAGAAACCGGTAGTATTCCCTGAACACGACGCATCCGTTCGAGTCGCCCTGTCTTCCGAGCATATAGGTGTGCGCCAGCAAACCGACCCGCCCAAAGACTGCGGCGTCGCCTTCGACGGGCGTCAGGCGGATCGCCTCCACACCGAGGAAGGGGCTCTCTCGTAGCTTCAGATCATAGATATGAGGCGGCGTCGGCCCCCTGTTGCGCCGATCCACGAAAGCGGGGTTGTCTCGCATCCGCCCAATTCCGGAATGGGCTTCGAGCGTCTCGCCGTCCGGCAAGTAAACCCGCCCCCCTTCGATATCGTAGATCGCAACTCCAGCCCCTCGCTGAAAAGCCGCAACGGATGCCGGCGCTCTCCCGGCTTCATCGTCCGTTTTCGAAAAACGAGGCGCGACGGCAAGCTCTTGCGGCTGAACGCCGTCCGTAGCCGCCGCACTCACGGGCTGCGCCGGCACCGCGCCGCCTGCCTTTACATTTACGATGCGCGGCTGAACGTTAATGTTGCGTTCGGCCGGTGTCGCTTCGAGCGAGACTGCAGCGAACGGCGCGACCTCCGCCACGCGCACGGTCTTGTAATGAATGGACACGTTCTGGACTTGCCCAGGCTTAGTTTTGGCGAACGAAGTCTCGTTTCGTGCAACCTCATCCGCATGGGCCGCCACCGCGAGCAGCAGCGTTAACACGCACCCAAGGAAAACCCGTGCTCTTGATTGAACTCTCGGAGCCGAGCCTCGCTCCCACATTGGTACTGACATCAACTATTCCGAACTCTGTGCCACGTGGAGACACAAAAACTTTGTCGCGAACAAGGCGGGCGAATGCTCCTCCACGCCACCACGCCTGGTTGTCTAGCTGTGCCCCTATGCCTTGACGGACCCAAACAGAGTCTTGCAACCGCGGCCGGTGTTGTCCGATGTGGAGCGCTTGTCAGGGCGCCTTCCACCCTTCGCGAGTTTTTCGGGCGAACCCCAGAAATGGCAGAGATGGACGTGTTGAGCTTCTTGAAGAAGCCTGCATTTAGATCTTGAAGCCGGCGAAGCGCTCATGGGGGCGCGAGAAAACTAGCAGGTCCGTTCACTGCCCAAAACCGCCTTGGCGATTCAGAAGGGGCCAGCACGGCACTTGGCCGTTCCTGCCTCGGATTGCAGCGGCACTGAAGCCCCTGGCAATGGCGGCAAGGTTCGAGCTTATGGCGATTGATCTCATACGATCGCCGCATTCGTCGCGAAGGCGTGGCCCTTACAGGGTGATCCGATGACCGGGCGAAATGCGGCGCATCGCTTGTGTTAAAAGACCGTTACCCACGTAAGGCGAGCCGGTATGCTTAATGCCGGCATGGTAAACGCGAGGCCCGCATGTCTCCCGGACGCCGATTTCTGCGATTTTTTCCGCGCTTTTGCCCCGATTCCACGCTTGCAGAATCCCGTTAAATATATTCGCGGATGGCGCATTAACCATGCGTGCGCACAGTTTTAGACGCTATATCAATAAGTTATCCCAGTAACGTTCCGTAAAGACGCTTCTGCTAAACTGTTTCAACATCGAGAGACGTTACCACCACCCAACTCGAAGAGGTAGCGAACGTCTTCAGAGCTTTTGCATGATTGCTCCGCGCAAGCCTTCGCGCGGAAGTGGGAGCTGTGTGCCGCAATCACCTTCGCGCGGTTCGCAGTCTTGCTCTCTTCGGAGCACACCGGCCGCTCATGGGGAGCAAGACGCGGAGCTTGTTCGGGTTTGTCAGATGGAGGTTGACGGCTAATTCCTGATGAACGCCATCCTTGATCCTTACGCGAAAGCGCTCATAAGGCAGCTTGAATACGAATTCGCCATTCTCGTCTGTATTGCCCTGAGAAAATGAGGACTTTGATTGTGTACTAGTGATCTTAACGAGCGCATTCGGAATACCGGCGCCGTTTGCGCTATCGATCACACGCAAATGCACCGGTTCGACTATCGACTCGACAACGGAAGTCTTGAACGACGGCTTGGCCCGCATAGTTTTATTCATAACCGTAATGTTCAGTTGCTGAACGAAGCCCACGCCTGAACACTCCTGACTGGCGCCGGCCTGCTGCAGCAGTTTTTCCACATGGCGGATCGGGGTGATCCACTGCCCAGCCTCCGCATTTGCCGGCCCTCCCTTGACCATGCCGATCAAATTGCCGGCGGTGTCGTAGACCGGCCCGCCACTCATGCCTTCCGCAAAAGCGCTGGTAGCAGCCCAGCGGCCCCCGTCCACGCTCTGCGTCCTAAAGATTCCTGGCACCGGTTGAATGCTCTTCCCCCGCGGAAAACCGAAAGCGAGGAAGGAATCGCCCATCGCCGTTTCCTCGGCCGAACCCAGGCAGAGGGGCGCCGGCGCATAGCCCTGAACCGCATTGCGGTCAGGGTCGGGCAATTTCAGCAGCGCGGCATCGTCGGCATCGGGATTGCCCGCGTTGACGACCGAAAGGGTGAGCGGGCTTGCGGAAACGTAGCCGGGCCTGTCCCCTAGTGACGCCTTAATCGGATTGTTCTCCCTTTCCGCTTGGGTTTGCTTGCTCCAATCGCGCAAGAGATGGGACGCAGTCAGAATATAGCCGAGCCGGGAGATGACAATGCCGGTTCCATGCACCCTGGTCTTTGCTCCCGTGGCGGGGCCGGTCACATCGAAAAAGATGTAAGCTGTGGACTGGCGGACCTGATCCCACTTTTGGGCAAAGACGGAAGTTGCCCCGCAGGTCTGCCCATTTTGGGCAAATGCGCAGGATGTTCCCAAGACCAGGATCAGCGACAGAAAAGCAGATCTAAGCATTAACTGCATTGGCATGTCCCAGTATATTTTATGCAATGCCACGATGTTCCATCTGCGCAGCCGCTCGCATGCCAGATTAATAGACCGCGGCGCCTTTAATGGAGGCGTCCGGTTTTCCGGCCGTGCCCCGGTCTTTGATGTGGGGGGCGTCCTTCGTATAGCCGTGGGCGAAGGCCCCGATGCCGCTACTTCGGGGCGCGCGGGGATCTCGGCGCCAGCCGGCGTGCGTAGGGTGAAAGCAGCCCGAATTGCGATCGGCAAAGGCATAAGAACTCCGCGCTTATAGGTTTTGAACGCAAAGGCAGGAAACAGGACGAACCGGCACGAGCAGCACAACTGACGTGCAATCTTAAGTTGATTCTTTTCCGTCTTGGAGGATCTCCTTCGCTTTACCCACACCCTTTCGCTGGCGCGAAACTCATCGCCTGGGGCGGCCTTGGCTGCTGCCATGGGAATCCAGTTTGATACTTCAGCGCGGCGCACGTTTAGAGAAGCAACCCGCTAACCCGCTGTGATATTTGGCGCACAGCCCGGCAATGGCCGGTGCATACCCGCCGATCGGGGTTGACGTGGCGCGCGGATGCGATCATATAGATGCCAAGCGTCAGGCGGGATTTAGATTTCTGCCCGTGCGCCGCTTCCGGCAAAGCCCTTTAAGAGAAGTGATCTGCCGCAGCACGCTGGCATCACAGCCGCGAAAAAATTCCTGACGCATGCAACTGTCATCGTTACGCATTGTGCGCGATGATACCCCTGAACCCAAAGAGAGTGGTTCCAAGAATTCAACCGGATATGACATTTAACCAACTTAAGCTCAGCGAAAAAGTGCTGGCTGCCATAGAAGCGGCCGGCTACACGACCCCCACCCCCATTCAAGCCCAAGCTATTCCCGTCGCCCTCGAAGGCCGCGACGTTGTGGGCATTGCACAGACGGGCACGGGCAAGACGGCCTCCTTCGTCCTGCCTCTGCTCACTATGCTTGAAAAGGGGCGTGCCCGCGCGCGGATGCCGCGCTCGCTCATCCTGGAGCCCACGCGCGAGCTGGCGGCACAGGTGGCCGAAGCGATCGAGGCGCTTGGGTCCCAGCATAAGCTCACGGTGGCGCTGCTCATCGGCGGCGTTTCCTTCGACGACCAGGAGCGCAAGCTCGAACGCGGCGCGGACATTCTGATCGCGACGCCCGGCCGGCTGCTCGATCATTTCGGGCGCGGCAAGCTCCTGATGAGCGCGGTCGATTATCTCGTCATCGACGAGGCGGATCGCATGCTCGACATGGGTTTCATCCCCGATATCGAGCGTATCTGCAAGCTCTTGCCGCCCTCGCGCCAGACGCTGTTCTTCTCGGCCACGATGCCGCCCGAGATCCAGAAGCTCACCGAGCAATTCCTGCGTAACCCCGAGCAGATTCGCGTGAGCGCACCCGCGACCACGGCAAAGCTCATCACGCAGAAGCTCAAGTTCTCGCCCGCCGACTCCAAGATGAAGCGCCACGTTTTGCGCGAGCTGATCCGCAGTGAGGTCGGCAGCGTGAAGAACGCGATCATCTTCTGCAACCGCAAGCGCGACGTGGCGGTTCTGCATAAATCCCTCGTCAAGCACGGCTTCAATGCCGCGGCCCTGCACGGCGATCTCGATCAGCGTCAGCGCATGGCCACGCTCGAAGGCTTCCGCAAGGGTGAAATCACCTATCTCGCGGCCTCCGACGTTGCCGCCCGCGGCCTCGACATCCCGGATGTGAGCCACATCTTCAATTTTGACGTACCGATCAGCCCCGAGGATTACGTTCACCGTATCGGCCGGACGGGCCGCGCTGGCCGCGAAGGCTATACGGCGATGATCGTAACGCCGAAAGAGATGAAGGCGCTCGCCGCTATCGAATCGCTCACCAAGACAAAGATCGAGTGGCTCGACGGCGAGCCCTCGACTGAGAATCTGGCCGAGGCAGATTTCAGCGAGCGCCGCGAGCGCGGACGCCGCGGACGGGGAAAAGCCGGACCCGGCCGCGAGGAGCGCAAGGAAGCCGCGCCGCGTCAGCAGCAATCGCAGGCGCAGCCACAGCCGCAGGCCGAAGTGCGCCCGTTCAACGGCAAGACCCGCCGCCGCGACAAGGACAGCAGCGTGTCGCGCTATCACCGTGAGCTTCTGCCGCCGGCAACTTCCGCCCCCGTGGTCGGACTTGGCGAGCACGTGCCGGAGTTCCTGAAGCGCCCCGTGCGCGCCGCGAGCTAAGTAGCCGTTCAGACCTTCCGCAATGACGGTAAATGTACCGTCATTGCGAGCGCGGCGAAGCAAACCAGAATAAAAGACGCTGATGCTGCTATGGATCGCCACGGTGGCGGCAGCCGCATAGCGGCGGCGGTTAAAGGCACTTTGTGCGCTCGCCCTATTAGTTCTGGACTGGCACCGGCTCCGTTGCAGCTGGGCAGTCGCCATAGCCTTTCCAGCGGTAGATCGCTGCCGACATCACCCAGCTCAAGACAAAGACGCCGATCACCACGAAGCCGAAATTGGCGAGGTCGGCGTTTAGGCTCGCGGCGGTACGCCAGACTGGGCCGGTGAGTTCGAATTTATCGGCGATCAACCCGGCCGCCTCGATGCCGCCGATGAACAGCGCCACAGCCACCGACGCCGCCGTAATGGTGAGATTGTACCAAAGCTTGCGCACCGGGTGCACGAACGCCCAGCCATAGGCCTCGCCCATGAGCACGCTATCGGTCGTATCGACCAGCGTCATCCCCGCCGTGAACAGCGCGGGGAATACGAGCACGGACCAAAGCGATAGTCCATGCGCTGCCTCCGCAGCGGAGATGCTGAGCACACCGATTTCGGTCGCGGTGTCGAAGCCCAGCCCGAACAGCGCGCCAAGCGGATACATATGCCATGACCGCGAGATGGCGCGGAACAGCGGGCCGCACAGCCGCGAGAGCAGCCCGCCGCCAAGCACCTCCGTGTCCACGGCGCTATGCTCGCCCTGCCGCGCCCGCCTGAAAGCGCGCCAGACATCCTTCAGGATCAGAATATTTATGAGACCGATGCCAAGCAGGAACGCGGCGGAAACGGCGGTGCCGATGTTGCCGCCAACCGCCTTGAAGGTGCTGTCCTGAAACGCCGATGCTGTAAGCGCGATGCCAACGCAGGCAAGGATGACGATGGTAGAATGGCCAAGCGCGAAGAAGAAGCCTGCGGAAATGGGCCGCTTGTTCTCCTGCATCAGCTTGCGCACGACATTGTCTATGGCCGCGATGTGGTCGGCGTCCACCGCGTGGCGGATGCCGAACACATAGGCGAGAAGGGCTGTGCCGAGCAGAGCCGGGTGGCTTGCGAACAAGGCCCATGCCCAGGCCCAGCTCAGTATATTGGCAGCGGCCAAGAGGGCGTAGATCGCCGCCGTCTTCCCGCGGTAAGCCCTCGGCCCATCGTCGAAGATGTGCAGCGACGCTTTAGGGAATGGTTTCATGCGGACCGCCAGCGGGTATGATGATCTGAGTGGAAATTCATACCACGCAGGAACATTCGGCGGCAAGGCCCATCGCCGCGGTCATGCTTGCAGCCGGCATCTACTCTCGTCGAAGGCTGCGCCATAGATATAGGACATTACCCCTGTCCCTTTCCCAATGGGAAAGGGAACGCCCCTTCAGCGGTTCCGAGCGAACTCCCTCTCCCATGGGGAGAGGGTTCGGGTAATGTGCTTTGAGCTGATCGCCTGTTTCAGAAACAGGTGCGCCTACAGGTCCGCGAGCAGGCACTCGGCGCTGCTTTCCTGCGCCACGCCCGCCTGCGTCTCGATGTGCAGCGCCTTCACCACGCCGTCGTCGACGAGCATGGAGTAGCGCTTGGAGCGTATGCCGAAGCCAATCGGCGCGCCGTCCATCTCAAGCCCGATGGCTTTGGCGAAATCGCCGTTGCCGTCCGCGAGGAAGGTTACCTTGCCGTCCGCTCCGCTAGCCTTGCTCCAGGCGTCCAGCACGAAAATGTCGTTCACCGCTGTGCAGGCGATGAGATCCACGCCCTTCGCCTTGAACTCCTCCGCGCGCTGCAGGAAGCCCGGTAAATGCTGGGCATGGCAGGTCGGCGTAAACGCGCCCGGAACCGCAAACAGAGCTACCTTCTTACCCTTGAAAAGCTCCTCCGCTGTGACCTCTGCTGGTCCCGTCGCGGTCATTGTCCTGAATTTTGCCTGCGGTAGTTTGCTTCCTGGGGCGATTGCCATGCGGTTCTCCTTGGTCCGGAAATAGCCTATTTTGTGCCTATATAAACAGCCGCCGGTTCAAAATCCATGAAACGGTGGCGCCTCACCAATTCGTGAGAACCCGGTGAATGCCTCACGAATCGGAGGAGAAGCAAGCCTTGCCGTGCGGGGAGCTTGCTTTTATAAGGTGGTATGTAGGCAGGCCATTTCGGTTGAGAACGATGACGCGAAGCAATATGTCCTTGCTGCTTGCACGATTGGCTCGTTTTGGCCTGGTCGCGGGTATCTTGCTGGGGGCGTTCCAAGCTGCCGCCGGCGACGAGGATACCCCCGCAGCCCCGCCTCCAGTTGTCCGCACCCCACAGAAAGCCACTCATCCCGCCCCGAAGCCTGCACGCCCGGAGGCCAAGCTTGACCCGGCGCAGGCCAGGCAGCTTTATTACCTGCACAAACAGCGGCTTGAGCAAATCCGTGCACAGCAGGAGGATATGACGAAGGAGCAGCGCACGCTCAACACCAACCGTGCCAGAATGCACGCGCGGCTGGTGGAGACCGCCAAAGCGCTAGCGCTCTCCGAGAAGCGTCTGACCGTGATCGAGGAGAATCTTGCGCAAACACGCACGAAGATAAAGGCGGAGCGCGAAAGGTTCGACGACAAGGCCGCGCAGATGTCCGCGCTGTTCATGCTTTTGCAGGGCATGAGCAAGCAGCCGCCCCCGGTCCTATTCACGCATAGCAAGGATGCGCTCAAGATGATCCGCAGCGGCATGGTTCTTGCTGCATTTTATGGGGATGTCGAAAAGCGCGCCAAGGAAATATCCGATGAGGTGGACCGGCTCGACGCCGCTGAGAAAGACGCGGAGCAGCAGGAGTTGCGGCGCAAGACGGAGCAGGCTCAAAATGCAAAGATCAAGCAGCAAATCGATTTGCTGCTGATCGAGAATGGCAATCAGCTGGAAATCGCCCAGGAAACATTGGTTAACCTCAAACACGCGAGCGAGGTCAACCTGGCTGGCCTCAAGAGTCTGGAAGAAGTGCTTCCAGTGCTGGATGCCGCCGCCAGGAGGGGGCGGGCCGCCGCTCTGGCCAAGGGCACAGCAGGCACCCAGGTTGCATCTTTGCAGATGGGCGGGATGACGGCCAACATTCCCTTCGGGAACGCGCAGGGTCTAGTGCCAATGCCCGTGCAAGGCAAGCTGCTTACAAGATTCGGAGAAGCAGGCTCCGACGGTGCGGCTTCCAAGGGAGTCCACTTTGAAACGCGCTCAGGTGCTCAGGTCGTATCGCCTTGCGATGGCATGGTCTTATATGCGGGTCCTTTCCGTTCCTACGGTCAACTCTTGATTATCGACCCTGGTGGGGGATATCATATCGTGATTGCAGGCATGGACCGCATTCAAGTCACGCAAGGTCAGTCCGTTCTTGCGGGCGAGCCTGTTGCAACAATGGGCGCGGAACCTAAATCTGGAGAGAAGACGGCATCCCGCCCAACTCTCTACGTGGAATTCCGTAGAGATCAGCAGTCCATCGATCCCGTGCCATGGTGGTCAGCGGGAGGAAAAGGTTGAGATATATGCGCAAATCGGAACTGGCGCTTGGTGCGTTTTTAATCATGCTGGTCTGCGGTGCCAGCATTTTCATATTGCACTCTACGCGCCGGGATCAGGCGATTGCGGCAAACGCCGACATCTATAAGCAGCTCGACCTTTTTGGCGAGGTATTGGAGCGGGTCCGTTCGGAATATGTCGAGAAGCCCGACGACACGAAACTCATCGAAACCGCGATCAACGGCATGTTGCAGGGGCTCGATCCGCATTCGAACTATCTGACGGCGAAAGAGTTCCAGGACATGCAGGTGCAGACCCGCGGCGAATTCGGCGGGCTCGGCATCGAGGTCACGATGGAGGACGGTGTCGTAAAAGTGATCGCCCCCATCGACAACACACCAGCCGACAAGGCCGGCGTTCTTGCGGGTGACTACATCACCCATCTTGACGGTGACTCGATCCAGGGGCTGAGCCTCAACGAAGCGGTTGAGAAGATGCGCGGCCCGGTAGACTCGCCGATCGTGCTCACCATTATTCGCAAGGGTGTCGCCACCCCAATTCAAGCCAAGGTCGTCCGCGACATCATCCGCATCAATCCGGTCAAGTATAGCGCCGAGGGTGACGTCGGCTGGATCAAGATCAAGACCTTCCAGAGCGAGCACACCTACGAGTACATGAAGCAGGCGGTTGAGGATCTTAAGAAGACCATCGGCCCGAAGCTCAAAGGATATGTCATCGACCTTAGGAACAATCCGGGCGGCTTGCTCGACCAAGCCATCGCCGTTTCCGACGCATTCCTGGATAAGGGCGCTATCGTTTTGACCAAGGGCCGCAATGCTGCCGAAAGCAGCCGGGCGAACGCCAAGGCGGGCGATATCACCGACGGCAAGCCGCTGGTGGTGCTGATCAATGGCGGCTCGGCCTCCGCGTCTGAAATCGTTGCTGGCGCGCTGCAGGATCACAAGCGCTCAAGCGTCATAGGCACGCGGTCCTTCGGCAAGGGCTCGGTGCAGACCATGATCCCGCTTGGCGCGAATGGAGGCCTGCGGCTGACCACGGCCCGCTATTACACGCCGTCCGGGCGCTCGATCCAGGCGACCGGCATCTCTCCGGATTACATCGTCGAGCCGGAGCTTCCGCCAGAGATGAAGGCCCAGATGACGGCGTTCGCGCCCAAGGGCGAGGCCAGCCTGCGGGGCCATTTGAAGAATGACAGCGCACCTGAGGCGAAAGGAAGCGTTTCCTACGTGCCGAAGGAGAAGGAGAAGGATGTGCAGTTGAAAGCCGCCATCGACCTTCTGCACGGCAAGAAGCCTGAGACTGTCAAGAAGGTTGAGAACGCCGCGGCTCCGGCTACACCAGCAGTGCCAGTGCCCAACTAGGATCTATCGCGGGTGAGGGGACATGACCACAGGGCATTCCCCCTCACCCCAGCCCTCTTCCATGGGGAGAGGGAGTCCCGTCGCAGCCGTTGAGAAGGCGTTCCCTCTCGCATGGGCGGAGAGAGGGAGTGGGTGAGGGTAACGTGCGTAGTGCAGATTACCAGTTCTAAGTGCTGGAGTGCACCTTGTGGCGTTATGCCATGAAAGCGAGAGGAGTTCATGCCGCCGGCGTGGGCCTCTTAGTTTTCCTCGCGGAGGAAATTGGACCATGAAAGCGCTTTTGATTGCTGCTGGGCTTTTCTTTTCGGTTTTTGCCGGCGGGCTGGCCTTCTTCGCCTTCACCAGCACCGGCCACGAATACGATCTGAAGTTCGTTCTGCCGATCGATACACGCAAAATGCCTAAGCTCGGTCCGCTCCCGCAAATCGTGTCGCAGATACCGGACAATTCGCTCAATCCCATCGTCGATGGGCGCGCGGAGGCCGGTATTCCACCGAAGCCGGCGGGCGCGCCCGTACGCTTCCCCGACCTCGACGGCGTTGCCTCGGAGGCTCCATCGCGGCAATAGTGCATGGTACAGGTTTCCGCTCTATCCGGGCGATTTTGAGCGCTTGCGGCGTTACCCTCCCCTGCTTTACTGTGTCCGGAATGGTTACAAAGAAAGACGCGTCATGGCTTTGATAGATCCCGCTACGCTTCCCTACCGTCCCTGCGTTGGCATTGTGATTCTGAACGCGGAGGGGCTGATCTGGCTTGGGCGGCGCATTGGCGAGTTGGTCGAGCAGGAATACGCATACCGCTGGCAAATGCCCCAAGGCGGTATCGACGCGGATGAAGAGCCAAGGACCGCCGCATTCCGCGAGCTGTACGAGGAAACTGGCATCCGCAACGTGGAGGTTCTGGCCGAAACGAAGGACTGGATCCCCTACGACATTCCGGCCGAGTCTGTCGGCGTGGCTCTAAAGGGAAAATATCGCGGACAACGCCAGAAATGGTTTGCCATGCGCTTTACCGGCGCCGAGCAGGAAATCGATCTGGCGCCTCCCGGACATAAACCGGAGTTCGATGCTTGGCGTTGGGCTCCACCCAAGGATGTTACAGAATCGGTCGTCCCTTTCAAACGCGCCTCATACGAAGCAGTGCTCGCCGAGTTCAACCATCTCGTGCAGTATTAAAAAAAACCTAACGGTTCGTTAAATCAACAAAAACTGATGCACTTGGGTTGCAATGCAACACGAGCCTATGCTAGAAGCCCGGCAGGCACAAGCCGGACTGTAATCCGGACATTTTAGGCTAATTCAGGGCACGCGGAAACGCTGTGGCGTTTTCATGCGGCTATTGGACTGTTGGAGAGACCGGCGTGGCGAGCGGTGGCGAATTATCAACGGTAGCAGAGCGTTACGCTGGCGCGCTTTTCGAGCTTGCCAGGGAGAATAACGAGGTCGAGAAGGTTGAAGCCACGCTGGTGCGCTTTCTTGACGCACTTCAAAACAGTCCGGACCTTCAACGCTTCGTCCGCAGCCCGGTGTTCTCTGGCGGAGACCAGCTTCACGGTCTAACCGCCGTTTTGAAGGCGGCGGGCATCGAGGGCCTAGTGAGGGATTTCCTGCTGGTACTCGTCGGGAACCACCGCCTGTTCGCGGTTGAAAGCGTCATCCAATCCTTCAGAAAGCTCGCGGCAAAAGAGCGCGGCGAAGTGGAGGCCGAGGTAATCTCCGCCCATCCGTTGACGGATGCCCAGGCAAAAGACTTAACCGAAACGCTGCGGCAGAAACTCGGGAAGAGCCCCAAGCTCACCGTTACCGTCGATCAATCCCTTCTTGGCGGCCTTATCCTCAAGGTCGGGAGCCAGATGATCGACACATCCTTACGTACGAAACTCAAGAACTTAGAAAAGGCGATGAAAGAGGCCAGCTGATGGAGCTCACAGAAATCCGCCCTTCCGAGATTTCCTCGATCCTGAGAGAACAGATCAAGAATTTCGGTCAGGAAGCAGAAGTCTCGGAGATTGGGCAAGTGCTATCGGTGGGCGACGGTATCGCCCGCGTGTACGGCCTCGATAATGTACAAGCCGGCGAAATGGTCGAATTTCCCGGCGGCATCCGTGGCATGGCGCTGAACCTCGAAGCCGACAACGTCGGCGTCGTTATCTTCGGCGAGGACAGGTCTATTAAAGAGGGCGACACCGTCAAGCGGACGGGCGCCATCGTGGAGACCCCAGTCGGCAAGGGCCTGCTGGGCCGCGTGGTCGACGGCCTCGGTAACCCGATTGACGGCAAGGGTCCGATCCAGGCAACGGAGCGGAAGCGCGTCGACGTGAAGGCGCCAGGCATCCTGCCGCGTGAAAGCGTGAAGGAGCCGATGCAGACGGGCCTCAAGGCCGTCGATGCGCTGATCCCGATCGGTCGCGGCCAGCGCGAGCTGATCATCGGCGACCGTCAAACCGGCAAGACCGCCGTGGCGCTCGACACGATTCTGAACCAGAAGTCGATCAACGCCTCGGGCGACGAAAGCCAGAAACTCTATTGCATCTACGTGGCCGTCGGGCAGAAGCGCTCCACGGTTGCGCAGTTCGTGAAGGTGCTGGAAGAGAACGGCGCGCTCGAATACTCCATCGTTGTGGCCGCGACCGCTTCGGAACCCGCGCCGCTGCAGTTCATCGCGCCTTACACGGGCTGCACGATGGGCGAGTACTTCCGCGACAACGGTATGCATGCGGTCATCATCTACGATGACCTCTCCAAGCAAGCCGTGTCTTACCGCCAGATGTCGCTCCTGCTTCGCCGCCCGCCGGGACGCGAGGCCTATCCCGGCGACGTGTTCTACCTGCACTCCCGCCTGCTCGAACGCGCGGCGAAGCTCAACGAAAATCACGGTTCAGGCTCTCTGACCGCGCTTCCGATCGTTGAAACGCAAGCGAACGACGTGTCGGCCTATATCCCGACGAACGTGATCTCGATCACCGACGGCCAGATCTTCCTTGAGACGGACCTGTTCTATCAAGGTATCCGGCCCGCGGTGAACGTCGGTATCTCGGTGTCGCGCGTGGGCTCCTCGGCCCAGGTGAAGGCCATGAAGCAGGTCGCGGGCGCCATCAAGGGCGAGCTTGCGCAATACCGCGAAATGGCGGCCTTCGCGCAGTTCGGCTCCGACCTCGACGCGGCCACGCAGAAGCTTCTGGCCCGCGGCTCGCGCCTGACCGAGCTTCTGAAGCAGCCGCAGTTCTCACCGCTCAAGGTCGAAGAGCAGGTTGTGGTGATCTTTGCCGGCACGCGCGGCTACCTGGACGGTATCCCCGTGGCCAAGGTGAACGAGTTCGAGCGCGAATTCCTCACCATGATGCGCACAGATCACAAGGATGTGCTGGACGCGATCAGCACCTCCAAGATGCTGTCGCCTGAGACCGAGCAGAAGCTCAAAGCCATCCTGGAGCCATTCGCCAAACGTTTTGTGGCGTAATCCCAGGCTGCGGAGAAACAGATGGCCAGCCTGAAGGACCTTCGAGCGCGCATCTCGTCGGTGAAAGCGACGCGGAAAATTACCAAGGCCATGCAGATGGTGGCCGCCGCGAAGCTGCGCCGGGCGCAAGAGCATGCGGAAGCCGCCCGCCCTTATGCGGAGCGGCTTGAGAAAATACTGAGCCATGCCGGGCACGTTGCCCCTTCGGCCGCGGCTATGCCGCTGCTGCGGGGCACCGGCAGCGATCAAACGCACCTTCTGATCGTGGCAACCGGCGAGCGTGGCCTCGCCGGCGCCTTCAATTCCAACATCGCACGGCTTGCCCGCGACCACGCCCGCAAGCTCCAGGCGGAAGGCAAGACGGTCAAAATCCTCACCGTCGGCCGCAAGGGCGCGGACCAGCTCCGGCGCGACTTCAGCAAGATCATGATCGATCACGTCGACCTTCGGGGCGTGCGCCAGCTCGGTTACAGCCACGCGCTCGACATTGCCCAGCGCATCACGAAGCGCTTCGACAGTGGCGAGTTCGATGTTGCGACGCTGTTTTTCTCGCAGTTCGTGAACATCATCACGCAGCGGCCGCGCGTGCAGCAGATTATACCTCTGCCGGTTCCCGAGGAGCCGGAAGAGCCGGGCGGAGCTGGGTTCTACGACTTTGAGCCGGACGAGAAGGAAATCCTGCACGAGCTTCTGCCCAGAAATCTCGCCACGCAAATCTTTCGCGCGCTCCTCGAAAACAACGCGGGCTTCTACGCCTCGCAGATGACCGCGATGGACAACGCGACACGTAATGCCGGCGACATGGTCGACAAGCTTACGCTGAAATATAACCGCTCGCGTCAGGCGCAGATCACGAAAGAGCTGATCGAGATCATTTCGGGCGCAGAGGCCGTCTAGCCGCTACGGCCCGCGACTTCCGGGAATTTGGACTGGTTTTGGGGAATTAGAGAGATGAGCGATAGACGAGTTGGCCGCGTAAGGCAGGTAACTGGAGCTGTCGTCGACGTGCAGTTCGACGGTCCGCTCCCCGCGATTTTGAATGCGCTTGAGACGCAGAACCAGGGCAGCCGCCTTGTGCTGGAAGTTGCTCAGCACCTTGGCGAAAGCACGGTACGCACCATCGCGATGGACACAACCGAAGGCCTCGTGCGCGGCCAGAAGTGTGGACACCGGCGAGGCCATCTCCGTGCCGGTCGGCAGCGAGACGCTCGGGCGCATCATCAACGTCATCGGCGAGCCTATCGACGAGGCAGGCCCGGTGACGACCAAAGAGCGCCGCCCCATCCACGCCCCGGCTCCTTCATTCATCGAGCAATCGACCGAGGTCGAGGTGCTTGTCACCGGCATCAAGGTCATCGACCTGCTGGCCCCCTACTCCAAGGGCGGCAAGGTCGGCCTGTTCGGCGGCGCCGGCGTGGGCAAGACCGTGCTGATTCAGGAACTCATCAACAACATCGCCAAGGGGCACGGCGGCTACTCGGTGTTCGCCGGCGTGGGCGAGCGGACCCGCGAGGGCAACGACCTCTATCACGAGATGATCGAATCCGGCGTGAACAAGGACCCGACAAAGGGCTCGACCGAGGGTTCCAAATGCGCGCTGATCTTCGGCCAGATGAACGAGCCGCCCGGAGCCCGCGCCCGCGTCGGCCTCAGCGGCCTGACCGTCGCCGAATATTTCCGCGACCAGGGCCAGGACGTGCTGTTCTTCGTGGACAACATCTTCCGCTTCACGCAGGCGGGCTCCGAGGTGTCGGCGCTGCTGGGCCGCATTCCCTCGGCCGTGGGCTATCAGCCGACCCTCGCCACCGAGATGGGCGCGCTGCAAGAGCGCATCACCTCCACGGCGAAGGGCTCCATCACCTCGGTGCAGGCGATTTACGTGCCCGCCGACGACCTGACCGACCCGGCGCCGGCCACCACCTTCGCCCACTTGGACGCCACCACCGTGCTGTCGCGCGCCATCTCCGAAATGGGCATCTATCCGGCCGTGGACCCGCTGGACTCCACCAGCCGCGCGCTTGAGCCGCGCATCGTTGGCGAGGAGCACTATCAGGTGGCCCGCCAGGTGCAGTCGATCCTGCAACGCTACAAGGCGCTGCAGGACATCATCGCCATCCTGGGCATGGACGAGCTTTCCGAAGAGGACAAGCGCTCGTGGCGCGGGCACGCAAGATCGAGCGCTTCCTGAGCCAGCCCTTCCACGTGGCCGAGGTATTCACCGGCAAGTCCGGCGTGCTCGTCGACGTGAAGGATACGGTGAAGGGCTTCAAGGGTCTCTGCAACGGCGACTACGATCACCTGCCCGAGCAAGCCTTCTACATGGTCGGCACCATCGAGGAAGCCGTCAAGAAGGCGGAAGAACTCGCCGCCGCCGCGTAAGCGGACCAAGCTGCGGCCGGGCTTCCCGCCCGGCCATTTCTTGCCCCCAAACTCAGCGCCAACAGGCGGGTCAGATGGCCGAAACCTTTCACTTCGATCTCGTTTCTCCGGAGCGTCAGCTCGTCTCCGCCGATCTTGCCGAGGTTGTCATCCCCGGACAGGAAGGCGATTTCGCCGCGCTCGCCAACCATTCGCGGCTGGTCGCGCAGATCCGCCCCGGCATTTTGACCACCAAGACCGGGAGCGGCGAGCAGAAGCAGTATTTCCTGCGCGGCGGCTTTGCCGATGTTGGCCCCAGCGAGACCGCGGTGATCGCGGAATATGCCGTGCCGCTTGAGGATTTCTCTTCCGCGATGCTCAACGATGAGATCGCGCTTGCGCAAACCGCGCTGGAGGAGGCCCGGGACGACGCAAGCCGCTATGCGGCGAGCGACCGCCTGGAGCGCCTGCAATCCTTAGCTCCCCGGATTGCCAAATAGGCCGGGAAGCACCTTCAGGAATCGCAAAGGCCGGACATTGCCGGGCCAGCTTCTAAACCAAATCCCAAAGCCGTATTTGCCAACCAACCAAGCGGACGTGGCGGACTACGGCCACGCCCCTCATTCCGTCCTTCTCCCCGCGAACTCGCCTTGCCGGGCTTGCATCCCAGAGTGTCCGCATCTGCAAGCGGATTCGAATGGAGAGGGAACGCCCAAATGCCGCTCAGAGCGCGCCGCTGCGTTCCCGATTAATGAATTGCGCCAGTTGGCTGTCCAGCCTTGCGCACGCGGACTATGCGGTTCTTGACTGCGGCAGGAACCAATTGGCTGGTTCTGGCAGGCTTTTCCGCGCCCTTTTCCTCTGCTCCAGCGACAGGAGCCACGACGGCACCATTTGTACCGCCCGCTTGAGGCTTTTCTTTTGCCGGCGTTCCGGGAGCAAGCTTGGCATTGAGTAGGCGAACCTGATCCTCAGCGCTGGCGAGGGCCTCCTCCGCAGCCTTCCGCGCGGAGATTTCATCGTTCAACCGCGCCGTGACCATGATCTCCGCATATTCCGCGCTCTGCCAAGCGGTCTCGATGCTTTGCCGCGACTCTTCGGTTTGCTCGATCTGTACAGCCGCGGTCTGCAAGGCGCTCTCCAGTTTCGCCTTGGCGTCTTCCGTTGCCTGATGAGCGGCGGTTTCCTGCTCCAGCTTGCCGCGCGCCATACGCTCCGAGCGCTCCGCGGCCGCCTGGGCAGCCAGCGCATGCTCGCGTGCCTTGTTTTCCCGCGCCAGCCTCCCGTAGAGCACTTTCATCTCATCCTGCGCCGCAAAAAGCGCCATCTCCGCAGTGTGGTGGGCCCGCCGCAACTCGTTGGCTTCGGTAGCGGCCCGCCAGAAGGATATGCCAAGGCCCAGCGTAAGCGACGTTACTGCGGCTAAAGCGTAGAGTAAATTGGATTTACTATTCATTGGTATTCCCTACTACAACGTTAAACCCGTTTCGCGACGGTTCGACCTAGTCATTGTTAATATAAGATGGTTAACGGCCCATTCGCCGGTTGCAATTTCTGCGACCGTAGCTTTCGAAAACTGCCACAACGGGTTCCGCACCAGAGCCTCCGGCCCGGTGCAGCTGGCGGTGTTCGAGAAGATAAGCGCCACGCGGCGGGTCTCTCTGGCTGCGCCGCCTTACCTTCCGGACATCCCGCCCCCAACCGCGCCGTGCGCCGGGATATCCCTGTCAAAGTCACTTCAACGTGGCGGGCTTGTTCTGGGCTTCGCCACGCTCGACAGGCTGCTGGCGCGGCTCCGTACACAGAAAGAAGAGCTGCTCGCGGTGCTGAGGCCCCCAGAGATGCCCCTGCACGCCAACGGCCCGGAAAACGATAATCCCGCACCGCCCGGACTTTTGCCCCTGTCACGTTCCCGTCTGAGAACGTTGGGACACTGCTGGCGGCTTGTATTACTTCGCGGCGGCGATGATCGGTTCTTCCGCAGACTTTTTGCCGTCGAGCGGCGGGAAATCTTCCGGAGTGATGGTTTCTTTTTCCAGGAGCATCGCGGTGCCCTGTTCGAGTTCTTCGCGGCGGGCGGTCAGCGTTGCCTTGGCCTTCGCGTAAGCCTCGTCTATGAGCTGGCGCATGGAGACGTCGATCTCGCGGTTGGTCTGGTCGGAATAGTCCTTGGGGCGCCCGCCGATCACGGCCTCGCCCAGGAAAGCCTGACGCTGGGGCTCATACACGCGCTGGCCCAGCGCTTCCGCCATGCCGAAGCGCATCACCATGCTGCGGGCGATGTCGGTGGCCTTGGCGAGATCGTCGGCGGCGCCGGTCGAGAAATGGTCGAACACCAGCTTCTCCGAGGCGCGGCCGCCCATCAATACGGCGATGCGGTTCTCGAGCTCGGTGCGGGTCAGGATTAGCGGTCGTCGGTCGGTCGCTGGATGGTGTAGCCGAGTGCGCCGATGCCGCGCGGGATGATCGAGACTTTGTGGACCTCGTCGACTCCGGGCAAGGCCAGGGAAACCAGCGCGTGGCCCATCTCGTGATAGGCGACCACCTCGCGCTCCTTGGGGTTCATCACCCGGCTCTTCTTCTCGAGCCCGGCCACGATGCGCTCGATGCCCTGGTGAAATCATCCATCGTTCACTTCGGTCGCCGCGCCGGCGCGTCGCCATCAGCGCCGCCTCGTTGACGAGGTTGGCGAGATCGGCGCCGGTAAAGCCGGTGGTGAGCGCCGCCAGCTGATCGAGCTCGACCCCGGTCGCGAGCTTGATCTTGCGGACATGGACTTCGAGGATTTCCAGCGGCGCCTGCCGGTCGGGGCGATCGACCAGCATCTGGCGGTCGAAGCGGCCGGCGCGGAGCAAGGCCGGGTCGAGGATTTCGGGCCGGTTGGTGGCCGCCAGCAGCACGATGCCGGTGGAGGGATCGAAGCCGTCGAGCTCGGCAAGAAGCTGGTTAAGGGTCTGCTCGCGCTCGTCGTGGCCGCCGACCATGATGCCGGCGTGCCGCGGGCGCGGCCCAGCGCATCGAGCTCGTCGATGAAGATGATGGCCGGCGCATCTTGCGCGCGGTCTCGAACAGATCGCGCACCCGGGCCGCGCCGACGCCGACGAACATCTCGACGAATTCCGAGCCGCTGATCGAGTAGAACTTCACCCCCGCCTCGCCGGCGACGGCGCGGGCGAGCAGGGTCTTGCCGGTGCCGGGCGGCCCGACCAGCAGGATGCCCTTGGGAATGCGCGCGCCGAGGCGGCCGTAGTCCCGCGGGTTCTTGAGGAACTGGACGATCTCGGAGAGCTCGTCCTTGGCCTCGTCAACGCCGGCGACGTCGGCGAACGTCACCTTGGTATCGTTCTCGACATAAATCTTGGCCCGGCTCTTGCCGATCGACATGAAGCCGCCCACGCCCTGCTGCCCGGTCATGTTCCGGAAGAAAAAAGCCCAAAGCCCGAAAAGCAGCAGGACCGGCAAAACCCAGGACAGGATATCCCTGAAGAAATTCTCGCCCGTGCTGCCGGTGAACTGCACATCGTATTTCTGAAGCTCGCTGGCGATCTCGGGGTTGACCGGCGTGGTGGTGAAGTATTTCTTGCCGTCCTGGGGGCCTTGAACTCACCCTGAATCTGGGTAGGGCTGACCACCACCTTGGCGATCTGCTTGTTCTTCAAGAGGTCCTGGAACTTGCTGTAGGGGATGTTCTCAACCTGGCTGGAACTCACCCAGAACGATTGAAATAGCAAGAGAAGGCCCAAGGCGATAAAGAGGTAGGTCAGGTTGAACTGATGCTTCTTTTCCATCGCCGGGTTCCCATTGTACCCCCCCTCACTTAATAGCGGCCGTGCTTGGGCGGAAGGCCGCCCGCATTCGAAGCTGTCCGAACTGCCACTTAACCCTGCCTGCCGTTTTGCCTGACCCGTGGATGCACTCCGGAAGGGGCATTCCGGTATTGAAGTAACTTAGCACAAGCGCCTTGAGAGAGCACTAAAGGCTGCCGGCCTAGTCTGGACGCCTTCGATGACGCTGACCGTTCCGCGCCATGAGGGCAAGGATTGTTGGCTCAATAGCCTATGCCAGACATTGAAGGCCCGCGCATCCTGCGGCTATTTCGAGTGGCGGTTTCAGTCGAATGGCACGGATGCAAGTATCGAAGGCGTAATTGGCGCGCCCGGGGACGCAGGCGTTGGCCTTCGGTACTACAATCTTCCCGGCGGATTGAAATACTGCCTGAATTCAAAAATTGCGTACTGCACTCCGCGCCTTACCGGTTGCTCAGGCGCCCGCACGGAAACGTTGCCTACGGCCTGCAGAGCGGCATTCGAAATTCTCACAGTCGAAACCGGTCATGGCGTCAGTATCTTGGCCGCTGCAAGGCGCAAGAAGGCGCATATCCAAGATATGTAACCCTTTTGGCGGCGCAGCAGGCGAGCAAGAGAACAAGCCAGACGGTGCAGTTATTCTTGAGCGATGCCCTATCTCGTCCTGTCCTCGCTCTCGTCCCGCGGCTCGCCGGCGCTTGGCCAGCGCAGTGCCATCGTCTTGCGGGACGAAACCCAGTCAGGTTCCGATTCCTCCTGCAGCTCTGGCTGAAGGAAACTAGCGGCTTCGAGTGTCCTTGTCCGCTGGCCAGGCTTCTTGGCGGCTTTCCTGGCCGCAGCGCGCTGACGATGAACTATGCGCCGTCCCGGCCCGGCTGCGGCCTTCCGGATCGCTGCTGCCGCAGATGCCACCACCGGCGCATCCGCCGCGGTATTTCCGGTGTTCCGCTTTACCTCAACCTTCCCCGATTCAGCCGCACCGGCTGCCGCCACCTCTTGTAGCGCAGCTATGATGGTAGGCGGCGCGGGCTGCTCCGGCACGGTTTGGGCGGTCCCGGTAGCTTCGGCCGCCGCTGGCTCTTGCAATGCCGCCATGGCGGGAGGTGCTGCGCGTTTCTCCGGCTCAGCCTTGGCCTTTTCGATCACGGCGGTTAGCGCTGGCTCTTGCGCTTGGGTTACAGCGGAAGGCGCGGCACGCTGCTCCGGCTCAGCCCCAGCTGTTCCGGTCTCTCCAGCCGGCTCTACCTGCTTTGCGGCTGCCATGCGCGGCCCCTCAGCAGCGCTGCCCGGCCGCGCCGCCTCCGATGGCGAAATGCCGGAATGCGCTGCGGCGGTTTCCGGCACCCCAATGGTTGCAATGCGGCTGGTGACCGCTGGGCGCTCCGATTTGCTTAAGAAATGCGGCCGGCTTGAGTGCATCCGCGTAACCGTAAACGTCACCGCGCCTGGCGAAGATCGCGAAAAACGCAATCCCAGCGGCAATCGCGGCGTTATTCACAAAGGCTGTCCTCTGCTCGCGCGCGGCTGCCAAGTCCAATTGCCCGTCGTAGGCCGCCCGCGATTCGGGATCGCCCAAAATCGTATAAGCGTAATTGATTTCCTTGGTCCGGTCCTCAGCCGCGCCGTCGCCGAGATGGAGATCCGGATGGGACTGCTTGGCAAGCTCGCGGTAAGCCGCCTTGATCGCCGCGTTGCTGGAGTTGCGGCCTGCTCCCAATATCGCGTACAAATCCTGCATTGCACAACCTAACGCGGTAACAAAACTCTTCGTTGGCCGACGCTAGAAGAGCGATCCGGGGGTGTCTACCAATCAATGGAGGGTCCTCGCCCCCCGCGCAACCTTTGGAGCCCTGATAAAATAACAATTGCGTGAGACACTGGCGCGGCCCCTCTTCTTCCGGGGGTTTTCAACTGCTTCCCCCCGGTTTTTCTGGTTTCCGGAACTGAGCCCTGGCCAATCGCCTTGTGGAAATCCACGTTATCCTTGTGTCTAATTAAAGCTTTCTTGAAGCGGAAAAATTGCCGGTCCCTCTCCCAGGGGAAGAGGGAGAGGGGAGGCACGTCAGGACGGTACGCCAGCCGGCGCTGCTACTTGATCCCTTTCGCGGTCAGATGCGGGCCGTAGGCTTTGTCCACGACCATGATATGGTTCGTGAGCCATTTCTTGAGGAAGTCCATGACCTGCATGGACTGAGAGAAGCTCACCCCCGCTTTCATCTTCTCCTGGATCTCCAGCACCTGCTTTTTCAGGTCCTCGTGCTCCTTTTTGTGCGGGGCGGTGGCAGGATAGCCAGTCTGGGCGAAAAGCTTTTCCTCGTAATTGAAGTGGGTCACGGTGTAGCCGATGAGCCCGTCCAGCGTCTTGTTGAGGACATCCTTGCCGTGCCCGGCCTTCATCGCGTCGTAAAGCTCGTTGGCCATGGCCACGAGCTTCTTGTGCTGCGCGTCGATGCTAGGAACGCCAACGCTGAGCTTATCGGTCCATTCCATCATCGGCATCGTCTGTCTCCTTTTACCAGTTTACTACAGCAGTGATCCCATCCCTATTGTAAGCCAGCTCCATCGCCTGGTGGCCCGGCTAGCGCTTCGCCGATGGACTGGACGAGCTGGCTGTTGGTTTCGCAGAAGGCGGAAAGGGCGCCGAGCGCCTTCTCCCAATCGCCGGACTTGCGGGCGTCCAGGATTGTCTTGGCTTGTGCGTGGACCTGCGCGTGCAGGTCCGTCAGTGCCCGTCGATCGGGCGCGGCATCGGGGCCATGTCCGGCGAGCCATTCGCCAAGGCGGCACTGGGCAGGATCGGGCAGGCACACCGCGGGCGTATCATCCGGGGCCAGGAGCGCGTCCGTAATTCGCCGTGCGAGCAATAGGTGCTCAAGCCTCGCCATTTCTAGCGCCATATGGGACGGGCCGCCGCGCGGCGCCGATGGTTCCGTCTCCCAAAGCCGGTCAGTGTCCGCCCTGAGCTTTCCGGCGGCGGCGGCGAGCCGGGCGCCCGCTTCCTTCGAGCTGGTAGAGATCCGGTCTACGCATTGCGCCATATCCGTCGCAACCCCGCCTTGCTCCTTCAGGATCTGGGCGATGCCGGCCATCTTCTGCGCAACTGTGGAGACCTGTCCCGACATGGTGTCCAGCGTGCCGCCCGCACTGGAGATGGCGCGCTTTCCCTCCGAAACTGCCTCGATGGTCTGGCTCATGATCTTGAGGATGCTCTCCATCTCGGCGTGGAGCGCGGTGATACGCCTGGAAATCTCCTCGCTCGCTTTGGCTGACTGCTCGGCCAGCCGCTTCACCTCGCTGGCGACGACTGCAAAGCCGCGTCCGGCCGCCCCGGCTCTCGCCGCCTCGATCGTGGCGTTGAGCGCCAAGAGCTTCGTCTGCCCGGCTATGCTGTTGGTGAGCGAGAGGATCTGGCCGATCTGGGCGGATGCGTGCGAAACGTCGTCGAGCTTCTTTGCTGTGTCCTCGACGGCGTCTGCGATGTTCTGCATCGCGCCAACTGCTTTTTGAACGGCAGTCAGGCCGCTTGAGGCGCTTTCGTCGGCTGCCGCTGCTTCGGCGGAGGCTTCCTCCGTGCTCTGCGAGATGTCGAATGCCGAAATGAAGAGCTTCTCGGAGGCGGCGGCCAGCACTTCGGAATTAGCGGTGCTTTCATCGGCCTCCTTCCTAAGAAAAGCCAGCTCGCACGCCGCAGCGTTGACGTCCGCAAGAACGCTGCTCAGCATCCCGATGCCGGATATCTCCTCCCTGCCTGAAACCTCTCCAGCATCGTGCCGGGAAGCTTCGGCGGCTTCTGGCTCAATCGAGCCGGCGGTGTCCACAAAAGTGCGCAGGACAGCGGCCTTCAGCGCGCGCTCCAGCCGCGATGGATGAAAGCGGTTGGCCGCGGCTAGGGGGCCGATTTGCTGCACGATCCTCCAGCCAAGCGCGGCGAGATGGACAGGAATGGGCTGCGCCGCCCAATCTTCCGCCAAAGCATTCGCGTAATCGCTGGCTTGCAGCCCGGCCAGAAAGGCGGAAGCGTCGGCAGCGAGCTGACCGCAGCGAACCCTGGAGGATGTGCCCCGGCGTTCAGGGCCGGTGGTTCTGCCGGTTCCCGCAAAGCATTCCAAACCGGTGGCCTGTTGGCTCGCCATTACGCAACGCTGTCCCAAAACCTCGTTTGCAGTGCGAAGCCTGCCGCTCGACTGTATGCAATGGAAGATTGCGCTTCGGTTAATTTGCGCGTTTATGTGGTGCCGCGCTGCGGTTTCCGGGAAAGATGCGGCGGCGCAATTCCCGGGGAAAATAACGCAACATACGTTGAAAGCGATGCTTGAAGTATCAGAGTTAAAGGAGTAAGGCCTCCGACCGGATACCCAGAGGGACTGTACGCGTGTTAACCGGTGCACAGCTTCGCGCCGCCCGGGCGCTCCTTGGCATTGACCAGAAAACGCTGGCGGATCAGGCGGGCGTGTCCTTGCCGACCGTTCAGCGCATGGAGTTCGAGCCCAGGCATCGTTCGCGGCGTTGTCGATACCTTGATGAAGATCGTGAGAGCCCTGGACCGAGCCGGCATCGAGCTGATCGGCGAAGGCGCGCAAAGCAGCGGCAGCGGCCGCGGCGTGCGGCTGAAGAAAGCGGCGGAGGGGGCTGCGGAATGAGCATGGAGTGGCCGCTGTTTATTCTGACCGCGAGCCTTGCGGTGTATGCGGGCGCGGCGCTGCTTGCCGTTTTCCTCCCGCGTCCGGCGCTGGGGGCCGTTTATCCGCTCTGCATTCTGGCTGCGCTTGCCGCCTGCACCGCGGATATCTGGGCGCTGGCCAGCCAAGGCGGCTTCAAGGCCGCACTCCCGATCGGACTGCCCACCGTCGGGCTCCAATTCCGGCTCGATGCGCTGTCTGCCTTTTTCGGCCTTATCGTCAATCTGGGCATCGCGGCCTCAAGCCTTTACGGAATGGGAATTGGGCGGGCGGACCTCTCGAAGCGGATCGAGCCTTTCTATCCGGCCTTTTGCGCCGCCATGAACCTCGTGCTGCTGGCGGACGACGCGTTCGGCTTCCTGTTCTTCTGGGAGCTTATGTCCCTGAGTTCTTGGGCGCTGGTCGTTTCGCGCCATGAGGACGAGGACAACCGCAAGGCCGCATACGTCTATCTCATCATGGCTGCGATGGGCACCATGGCGCTGCTCTTCGCCTTCGGCGGCATGGCTGGCCCGGCTGGTGGCTATGCCTTCGATGTCATCCGCTCTCATGAGCTGACACCGCTGGTGTCCGGGCTCGTGCTAGCCGCAGCGCTGTTCGGCACAGGATCGAAGGCTGGCCTCATGCCGCTGCACGCCTGGCTGCCGCTCGCCCACCCCGCCGCGCCAAGCCATGTCTCCGCGCTCATGAGCGGTGTCATGACAAAGGTCGCCATCTACGGCATCATCCGCATCGTTTTCGACCTGCTCGGCACGCCTGCATGGTGGTGGTCGCTGCCGTTCATCGTTCTCGGTGCCGCAACGGCGGTTGGCGGGCTGCTTTACGCCGTGCAGGACCGCGATCTCAAGCGCATGCTCGCCTATTCCACCATCGAGAATATCGGCATCGTGTTCGCTGGGCTGGGGCTCGCCATTGCCTTCAAGGCGACCGGCATCGTGACCGCCGCCGCCGTCGCGATGGCCGCGGCACTCCTGCATTCGCTGAACCACTCCTGGTTCAAATCGCTGCTGTTCCTGGGCGCCGGCGCGGTTCTGCACGCGACTGGGCGGAAGGATATGGACGGCCTGGGCGGCCTCATCCATCAGATGCCGCAAACCGCATTCTACTGGCTTGTAGGCGCACTATCCATCTCCGCGCTGCCGCCGCTTAATGGCTTCGTGTCGGAATGGCTGCTGTTTCAAGCCGTGCTGGCCGGCCCCGGTTTCCCTGAGCCCATTCTGAGGTTCCTGTCGCCGGTGGTGGCCGCGATGCTGGCGCTTGCGGCAGGCCTCGCGGCAGCCTGTTTCGTGCGCGCATTCGGCACGGTGTTCCTCGGGCGCCCGCGCAGCAGCGAAGCGGCCGAAGCGCATGAGGTGCCGGTTGTGCAACGCGCGGCGATGGCCATCCTCGCTGTGTTGTGCATCCTGGGCGGATTGTTCGGCGGCTTCAGCGCCTGGGCCATCGGCCCCCTGCTCAAGACCTTGGCCGGCACGGAGCTTGCGGGCCTCGTGAACGGGCCGACCAGGCTGTCGCTGATCGCGTTCAGCCAGGACCGTAGCATCTACGATGCGCCGACCATCGCGCTGTTCGTGGCCCTTTCCGCGATTGCGACCATGCTCGTGGTGCATTTCATCTCGAACCGCGGCACCCGCCGGTCCCCTGCCTGGGACTGCGGCTTCCCCGACGCCTCGCCCGCCACGCAGTATTCGGCTTCGAGCTACAGCCAGCCGTTGCGCCGTGTTTATAAAGGCATCGTGCTTGGATCGGTGGAGGTTCTGGAGATGCCGCCTCCGGGCGATTTGAGACCAGGGCGGTTTGCGGTGCGCTACCGGGATCACGCTTGGCACACCCTCTATAAACGGCCCGCGGTGGCGCTGCTGACGCTGGCGGGACGCTTCAATGCGTTCCAGTTCCTTACCATCAGGCGCTACCTCGTTCTCATGTTCAGCACGCTCATCGCGCTTCTCATTGTCATGGCGGTGTGGATGTAATGGCCTCCCCAATTCAATCATTCATCGCGCAAGGCGGCCAGATGTTCCTGGTGCTTCTTGTGGCTCCCGCCGTCGCAGGGCTAACCCGCAAGGTCAAGGCACGCTTGACGCGGCGCGAAGGCCCGCCCGTGATCCAGTGCTACCGGGACCTCCTGAAGCTCATCCGCAAAGATTCGGTTCTTGCCGGCAACGCCTCCTGGTTCTTTCGCACCGCTCCCTATCTTATATTCGCGTTCACCTGGGTTGCCGCGGCGCTTGTGCCAACCTTCGCATCCGGCCTGATGTTCAACTGGGCGGCGGATGTGGTGGCGCTGATTGCGCTGATCGGCGCGGCCCGGGCGCTGCTCGCGCTCGCGGCAATGGACGTGGGCACGAGCTTCGGCGGCATCGGCTCCTCGCGCGAAATGATGATCGCCACGCTTGCCGAGCCCGCCTCCATGCTTGTCATGCTGACTGTCGCGCTCGCCGCGGGCACCACGCGGCTGCCCGAGGTGGCACAGTTCATAATCAGCCAGCCGCTTGAAATCCGCGTCTCCTTCGCGCTCGCCTTCGTGGCCCTGGTCATGGTGGCTATCGCGGAGAACGCCCGCATCCCCGTCGACAACCCCGCCACGCATCTTGAGCTGACCATGGTGCACGAGGCGATGGTGCTCGAATATTCCGGCCGGCACCTCGCGATGATCGAGGCCGCGAGCTATCTGAAGCTCGTCCTCTATTTCTCGCTGATCATTTGCCTGTTCGTGCCCTTCGGCATGGCGCCGCTCCATGGCGACCCCATCGCCTGGGCGATCGGGCTCGCCGCCTACCTGACAAAGCTCACGCTCGCTGCCATCGCACTTGGTGTGTGGGAGGTGAGCATCGCCAAAATGCGCGTCTTCCGGGTGAGCGAGTTCCTGGGCAGCGCCTTCATTTTCTCCTTCCTCGCCATTCTGCTGGCGTTCCTATCCAGCGAGGTGCTGCGGTAATGTTCGCCTTAGACGTTGCACCAGTCACAGTTGCTTACGACGTTGCCCACTTCCTGGCGGGCATGATGCTGGTCGCAAGCTTCATGCTGCTTTACCAGGACCGCATTTTCGCCGTGCTTAACACCTTTGCGGCGCAGGCCGTTTTACTCTCGCTGGCCGTGGCGTGGCAGGGCTACGTCCATCACCATCCCGAGCTGTTCATCACAGCGGCGATGGCCCTCGGCCTCAAGGGGATCGTCATCCCGCTGGCGCTCAATCGCATGGTCCTCCGCCTAGGCATTCACCGCAGCGTGGATCAGGCGGTCAACGTGGCGCAGACCATGTTCCTGGGGCTGGGCCTCACAAGCCTCGCGCTACTGCTCGTGCTTAAGGTAACGCCAGGTGCGGCGTCGTTCACGCGCGAGGGGCTGGCGCTTGCCCTGGCGATCATCCTGCTCGGCTTCCTGATGATGATCACCCGGCGCAACGCGGTAACGCAGATCGTGGGCTTCATGTCCATCGAGAACGGGCTCATCCTCGCCGCAACCGGCGCACGCGGCATGCCGCTGGTCGTCGAAGTGAGCGTGGCCTTCTCGGTGCTGATTGCGCTGTTCGTGTTCGCTGTGTTCGTGTTCCGCATCCGCGAGCGCTTCGACAGCGTGGAGATCGAATATCTCGACCGTGTACGCGGTGACCGGCGTGCAGAGGGAGACCGGCGATGAACGTAGGCGTTTGGGCTGTTGCCGTCATCCCTATCATTGGGGGCATACTTTTGGCGCTAATCCCGAGCTACCGGGTAGGCGCCATCGGAAACGTGCTCACCTCCGGGCTCACCTTCGCCGCGAGCCTTTCTTTCCTGGCCATGCCGCCGGTGGTCGAAGACTACGTCATTCTCGACAGCCTCAACACGTTCTTCGTCGTTTTGAACACGCTCGTCGGCTTCACGACCGCGGCATTCAGCGCAAGCTACATCGGCCACGAAATCGAGACGGGGCGCCTGACCCCGCTCTTTGTGCGCTTCTATCATGCGATGTACCAAGCCATGATGGCGTCGATGAACATCGCCCTTCTGGCCAACAATATCGGCGTCATGTGGGTCGGGCTTGAGCTGGCGACGCTCATCACCGTCGTCATGGTCGGCATCTACCGCACGCCGAATGCGCTCGAAGCGGCCTGGAAATACTTCATCCTGGGCATCGTCGGCATCTCGCTCGCCTTTTTCGGCACGATCCTGGTCTATCTGGCTGGCCAGGGCGTCCTCGGCGAGGGACTGCCCGCCATGACCTGGAGCAAGCTGCTCGCTTCGGCGCCCAAGCTCGACGCGGCGCTTCTGAACCTCGCCTTCATCTTCCTGCTGGTGGGGTATGGCACCAAGATGGGCCTGGCACCGCTGCATGCGTGGCTGCCCGACGCTCATGCCGAAGGGCCGACTCCCATTTCGGCGGTGCTCTCCGGCCTGCTTTTGAATGTTGCGCTGTTTGCACTGCTGCGCTTCAAGATGCTGATCGCGGCCCACCCCGGCGCGCTGAAGCCTGGCCCGATCATGATCACCATCGGGCTGGTCTCGCTCATTTTCGCGGCGTTCATGCTGTACCAGCGGCGCGATATCAAGCGGCTGTTTGCCTATTCCTCCATCGAGCATATGGGGCTCATCACCTTCGCCTTCGGCATGGGCGGGCCGCTCGCAAACTTCGCGGGCCTCCTGCACATGGTCATGCACAGCCTCACCAAGTCGGCGATCTTCTTCGCCGTGGGCCATGTCGCGCAGGCGAAGGGCACGCAGCAGCTCTCGGGCATCCGCGGCTTGAGCGTGACGCATCCAGGGCTCGCGGCGGGGCTTGCCTTCGGCGTGATCGCGATCTCCGGCCTGCCGCCGTTCGGCGCCTTCATGAGCGAGTTCCTGATCTTAAGCTCGACATTCGCGCGCGAGCCGCTCCTGGCGCTTGCCGCCGCGTTCGGGCTGCTCGTGGCGCTGGGTGCGCTCCTGCTGCGCCTTCAGAACATCCTTTTCGGGCCTCCCTCCGAGCCGCACCACGAAGTGAGCGCCTCCTCATTGCCCTGGATGGTGCATTTATCGCTTGTTTTCATTGCCGGCCTGTATTTACCGGCAGCAGTCATCGCCTGGTTTCAGAAGGCGGCGGAGCTTTTAGGATGAATGGTTTCGATGCAAAAACCTTGGAACACGGTGTCGCCCTGATTTCGGCGATAGAAGCCGCCAGCGACGAAGAGGAGGCGGCGGCGGATGGTTTCGTCCGCATCTGGGCAACCGATGCGCTCTGGACGGGGCTTGCCAAAGGTTGTGCCGCGGGCTGGCACGATTTCGGCGCTCTTTGGTACGACGGCGGCCACATGCACATGGCCTTGTGGCAGATGGGCGGCAGCGAAAGCCAGAAGGCCATCGTGTCGCTGGAGGCGCGCCGTGGAGTCTACCCCTCGGTCAGCGCGCACCACGTACCTGCGATGCGGCTCGAACGGGCGATGCGCGACCTCTACGACATCAATCCGCTCGGCCTGCCCGACACCCGTGGCTGGCTCGATCACGGCGTCTGGCCCAACAAGCCCTTGAAAACGGACAAAGGCTATCGGTTCCTTGCCGTGGACGGCAGCGGCTTGCACCAAATTCCGGTTGGTCCCGTGCATGCCGGGCATCATCGAGCCCGGCCATTTCCGCTTCACCTGCAATGGTGAAATTATCGCGCGGCTGGAGGAGCGGCTGGGCTATCAGCACAAAGGCGTCGAGGCGCTTTGCGAGGGCGCGCCGCTTTCGCGCGCCGGTAAAATCGCCGCGCGCATCTCGGGCGACAGCACCGTGGCTTACAGCTTCGCTTTCGCGCTGGCTGTCGAGGCGGCGCTTGGCTGGGAGGTGCCGCGGCGTGCCGTTCTGCTGCGCGGCATCATGGCCGAGCTTGAGCGCCTGTCGCAGCATGTGAACGATGTGGGCGCGGTCTGCAACGATGCCAGCGTCGTCGCGATCCAGGCCCAGTGCGCCCTGATCCGTGAGGATATCCTTACCACCGTGGCGGAGTGCTTCGGGCACAGGATGATGATGGACCGCATCGTTCCTGGCGGCACCGCCTGCGACCTCCACGATAAAGGTGCACAGGCCATCCGCGCCTTGCTGGACCGCCTCGAACCGTGTTTCGCGCGCGTGGCCCACGCCTATAACCAGTCCCCCTCGCTTCAGGACCGCACTCAAAAGACCGGCATAGCCCAGCCCGAATATATCCGGCAGTTCGCCGCGGGCGGCTTTGTGGGCCGCGCCTCGGGCCGGGCCTTCGACGCGCGCCAGGCCTTCGCCTATGCACCCTACAACCATGCCGCCTTCGAGGTGCCGTCGCGGACCGCGGGCGACGTCGATGCGCGGGTATGGATTCGCATCGACGAAGTTACCCAAAGCGTTGCGATGATCCGGCAGTTCCTGGATATGCTGGAGCCCGGCCTTATTGCCGCTCCGCCGCCGCCCCTGCACGAGGGACACGGCGCCGCCGTTACCGAGGCATTCCGGGGCGACGTGTTCCTGAGCGTGCGGATGGGCGAGGACGGCAATGTCGCGCACCTGCACGCGCGCGATGCCTCCTGGTTTCAGTGGCCGCTGCTGGAGACCGCGATCAAGGACAACATCGTCGCGGATTTCCCGCTCTGCAACAAGTCGTTCAACTGCTCCTATTCCGGGCACGATCTCTAAGCAGACTTTCATCGGTTGCCCATCGAATGCCTGCTTAGTTTCTTTTGTTTTCGCAGAGTTCGCAAAACCGGCAAGGCCACTATTGCGAACTCTGCTTAGGGAGCCGACCATGCACATGCTTCTGCTCAATGCGTTGTTGAAAGGCCCAGCCGTGAAGCCGGCGCCCGCACCGGCCTCCGAGGCGCTGGAGGAACTGGCCAAGGCGCTCGGCGAGCGCGCACGGCGCAAGCTCGGCCGCTCGCTCTCCATCCGCGAGGTCGATGCCGGCTCGTGCAACGCCTGCGAGCTTGAGATCCACGCGCTCAACAACCCCGTCTACGACATCGAGCGCTTCGGGCTCAAATTCGTGGCCTCGCCGCGCCATGCCGATGTGCTGCTCGTCACCGGCACCGTGACCTGGAACATGCGGGAGGCGCTGGAGCGTACCTATGCCGCCACCCCGGACCCGAAATGGGTGGTCGCTGCCGGCGATTGCGCCCGCGATTGCGGCGTTTTTGCAGGGAGCTACGCCTGCGTGGGGCCGGTTTCGTCGGTGATCCCGGTGGACCTGCACATTCCGGGCTGCCCGCCCCAGCCGATGGAGTTGCTCAAAGGCCTGATGGGGCTCATCGACGCCGCCTGCTGCGACGGGAAGCAGCACGAGGCGCCGTAGCAGCATATTGTGCCATGCACGGAACAGCACCGTGCACCGCATCCGGGATCGTTCAGCCGGTTTGGCTGCGAGGTTCAGGGCTTGATCCCGCTTCCGGTGATCTCGAAGATGTTTTGCACGTCCAATGTCCGGACCAGATAGTCGTTCACACCGGTGCCTTGGGCGGGGACGCGCTCCCGCCTGAGCGTGAACTCGGCCGTTTTGCCGGTTTTCTCCTTGAGGGTTTTGAGCGCGGTTTCGTAGCTGTCTATCGCAATTCCATCGATCGAAGCGACTTGGTCGAAAAGGTGGAATCGCGACTGTTCGGCGATGGAGGCTTCGTCGACAAATTGAATGTACATTCTGCCGGGCTCGCTTTCAGGAGTGAAGGCCCTGCCGATAACCATGCCAGAAACATGGATGCCCTGGCGTCCCATCACGTCTTTTTCCGCAGGCACACTGGCGGCGATCTCCTGCACCTGCCCGTTTCTTGCTATGGTGAACGTTACCCGGTCGTCCCGCGCATGTGGTCTAGGACCCGCGACAGCGTGCGGCTGGATTGGTCCCCGTCGACTGCCAGCACGCGGTCGCCAATCTTGAATATTCGGGACCAATCCCCTGTCACTCTGGCCACTGCAAGCTCCCTATCATGGACAGTGGACGCAAAAAAGACGGGCAGGACGGGGGGCGCGGGCTCCTTGCCCTGGCGGAGAAGTTCCAGGACCGTGCACACCAGCTTGATCGGAACCGCGAAATTCAATCTTTCCGCTTCCTGGCCTCTTCTGTTTGCCGGGCCTCTAATGCCCGCCGCATTGATACCCACAATCAAACCGGTTTCGGCATCGATGAGCGGTCCTCCCGAATTGCCTGGATTGAGCGCGGCATCGGTTTGCAGGGACTCTGCACCTTCGGAGACCTTGACGCCGCTGATGATTCCCCGTGTTGCGGTATAATCCAAGGACCAAGGATGGCCGAAAGCGATGACCGGGCGGCCTGGCGGATATTCGCTGGCGCATTGCAGCGCCGCGGCTGAGGCGCTTTCAGGAATGCTTGCGGGATCGATTTTAAGGACCGCCATGTCCAGGTGATTGTCCACGTAGACCTTCGCGGCTTCCACCGAGGGGGAACCATTGAAGCTCACATGCACGGAGGAAGGCGAGCGCCCGGCAACGTGAGCGTTCGTCAGTATCCATCCCTTCTCACGGTCGATAAAAAATCCTGCCCCCATCGCCGTTCCCTTGTTTTCCCGCTCGAAAGGAAACGTGATCGCAGCGACAATTTTTACCGTATAGCGGTTTGCGTCCGCGATGACATCGTTCGCTAAGGCGGAGCTGGCGCAAATCGTAAGACAAAGGGCTGCTAACGCTTTGACTTGCATGAACCGGACAACCCCTGACATGGACACAGCGCTTGACCTCCAAACCTCGATATTAGCCAAATTATCAGTAACCGGATGATTTGGGCAATTCGCTAAGCATGCCGGCAATGCCCCATCTGGAGGTTACAGCGATGACCGCCGGTGCCGCATAGGACGCACCGAGCCACTTCTAAGGCGCTTCCAGTAGATTTAACTAAGGAACTATGTCATTGAGATGGAGGCTGCGGAGTTCTTCGGCCTCTGCCATCCGCGGAGGCGTTTTTGTTAAGCGCATTGGCACAACAATTCCTTGGATGCGGCCTGCAGAGACCGCACCGGCTCCACCGCCAAGAGGACAAGGCAATGGCGCCAACTAAACATGGGCAAAATTTCACCGCCCGTGCGCGAGCAATTCTCGGACTTTGGCGTGCCGGACGCCTTTTACGTGGGCAGAGCGCTGGATGTGAAGACGCCCATTTCCGGGGAGGTCATCGCCCGCGTGCCTGCAGGCCCCGCGATGGATGGCGCCGTGGAGGCGGCCCGCGCCGCGTTCCTGGAGTGGCGCGATGTGCCGTCACCCAAGCGCGGCGAGTTGGTGCGGCCGTTCGTCCACGAGAGCGTTTATGAGCGCTTCCTGCCCCTGCTCAAGGCCGCCTGCGCCTCGGTCTCGGATTGCTGGAAGGCCGATATGCGGCTGGCCACCAACACCATCAATTACGGCACGGCGCTACCCCTTGCTCAGGGCGTGAAATTCGATATCGCCCGATTGTCTCCCGCAGCTTTCGCAGCGCCTGTTCCAGGTTAACAAACCGTTCGTTTTGCGTAAGGCCCGGTCATGGTAAATGCGCTTATGGTAAACGGCTGCGTTTCTAGTTTTTGCCACCGCGTTTTGGCGAATTTTTTGGCGTTTTTGGCTCAATTTCCGCATTTTAAAATTACCGTT
>CAVUGF010000044.1:0-106863 GCA_963740975.1 uncultured Alphaproteobacteria bacterium
TCGCAACAAGCCTTTGACGCCGGAGCAGGAGGCAGCGAATACGAGCGCTCCCGCGTCCGTGTCCGCATCGAGCATGTATTCGGGCACATCGAAACTGCCATGCACGGCTGCTACGTCCGCACCATCGGCATCGCCCGTGCCAAAGCTAAAATCGGCCTCGAAGTTCTCGCCTACAACATGTCGCGCTTCGCGTTGCGCATGGGATCTCGCGGGAGAACTGCGTCCGCTTGACGCAAAACGGCTGCAAAGAAGCAAATCTAACCCAGAAATCTGCCCTCCCAACCTCAAACACGGGTGTCACAACCCCGCGTCACCCTCTTTGGCTTCTGACAAACGCCAGTAAATGCGGTTGTTAGAAGTGCCCTGAAGGGATTCCCGGTTCGCATGGACGCTGCGGCCGTCGTTCTCGATAAGAATAGCGCCAAGCCAACCTGCCGCGTCGGCATCACCTGCGCCGAAAACATCGTCACCTATCTCGACGATCCCATGCTCGTTTCCAATGCCACGGGCGCCCCCAATGCCGCGCCTGGTGCCGACCGCCTCCAACTTGAAACAGCACTCGCGGTGTTCGGCATCAACGACACGCTGCCATCCTCCTATGTCGAGTTAAGCCGGCATCGTCGACGGCATCGTGCAGACCGCCGTCACGCGCTCCCAGTACAACGACATCATGGACGAGCTTGCCCGCCGCACTATCAGCAGTCCGGCGATTTCATCACCAATGGTATGTCCGTGAAAGCCATCGAACACCTCGATGTCGGCAACAACAACGGCGACCTCACGGCCAAGAACGGCGGCGACACACCGATGGCGAGCATCTGCGTGTCGCCTGGCGAAGCATACGTCAAAGGCTACGACTTCAGTACCTTGTTACGCAGTACACGCCCGTGTCGAAGGCCGTCGACTATAACAGCCTGTCTAACGTTTCCATCGAGGGCGCATATGGTAATAGTTATAGTCAAAGAGTTTGTTGGCTCTTTCGACGCCGTAGATGGCACCCGCATCAATCTGTACGACACGGCCCAGCAGCGCATCACGAACAACACCTATGTTGGCGGCGGTGCGGCGGGCTCGATCATCGGTACGGCCAGGGTCCGGGATGTATACCTCGCCTCGGGTAGCTACGGCGACAAGAACGCTACCTACTACGTGTACCTGTACGATATCCGGATGAGCACATCCGCGCTGCGAAATGCCCGGTCCATCGGTTCCTCGACGGGCTACGAGATATCGTCCTGGAGACGGATGGTTCTGCGGCCCTATACGACTCGAAGTTCGATACCGCCGTATTTCCGATCACCTCGTCGGGTTTGCGATCCCTTCGGGATTCGAACAACGCGATTAACAACAACTACCTGTTTACTAAGACGTTTTCCGTCACTATCGCCTCGGGCGGTACATTCTCCATCGCGACGGGCGCCGCCGACGAGACGTTCCCGTATTCCGTGGGAGCCCTGACCAATCTTCAGGAGGCCGTTTTCAAGATCGTCCTCAATGCGGCGGCCACGGTCGCGCTCACGGGCACGGTGGGTGTGACCTCGGGGAACACGACCGTAGTGGGTTCGGGCACTTCGTTTACGGCCCAGCTCCGCGCCGAGGACAAGCTGACGATCAACGGCAACACCGTCCGGGTCGCCAATGTCGCAAACAATACGATCCTGACCCTGGCCGCGTCTCCTGGCTTCTCCGCCGCCGCGAACACTTTTGCCAAGCAGTATTTTTCGGGCGATGTCGTTCCGTGGGGGGCAATGGTTCCTCCGGTTCCGGGGCGCACGATCACGATCAATTCGACGGCGTCGGCTTCGTTCGCGATGTCTGAAACGCTGTCGGGCGCTACCGCTGCGACGGTGGGATGCAAGCTGCAAAAGACCAACGCGCACGAGAAGAACAAGACGCTCGTGCCTTCGCAGTACGTGATCATCGACACCTCGACGCACACCGCAAATACGGTTGGCCCCTGGCCGTTGGGCCTACCGGACGTTTATCAGATCAGGTCCATCCGCACGTCAGGCACGGCCTTTGCCAATCCAACGGACGGCACGGACGTTACTTCTGCGTTTGTGCTGGATAACGGGCAGCGGTCTTCGTTCTACGATCTCGCGTCGATCAAGCTCGTGGGCAGCTCGTCGTTGTCCCGCTATCTACTCGTGTGCTTCGACTATTTCGCGCACGACTTCTCGCTGGGCTCGGGCTTCTTCTGCCTGAACTCCTATCCCATCGACGACACCACGGTTTCCGATCCAACGAAGATCCGCACGCAGGACGTTCCCGCTTTTGTGTCGCCCGTGGATGGGTCTGTGCTGGCTCTGCGGAACTGCATCGACTTCCGGTCCCCTCGGGTGGCCTGCGGTTCCGGCCTCAATCGCCGTCATTCCATTCCTAGAAGCGTTAGTATGCGGGAGGATGCGCGACGTCTCCCTTCCTCCGAATTGCTAAAGCAACACTTACACCTCCGAAAAAGTTCTCTCGGGGCTTGACTTCTTCCGTGGACGAACCAAATGAAGGGAAGCTTTCAACGGCTAATCCGACAGCTCTGTATTGATGAGCGAGATCCTAAACCAGGGTCTACCAGGTGATTGTTTTCTTTTTCATTCTCTTATAAAGCGCCTTTGCATCCGCGCATCTCAACACTTTTTACATCAGCGCTCCCTGCTGCGCGGGGAAATTCTATGCGGCTTTCGAGTACATCAAGGATATCTCCACCTCAAAGAACGCACTTTACGTCGCGCCAACCCACAATTTGCTTGGCGAGACTTCTGCAACACTTTTATCAATGGGCGTTAAGCACCGCCTCTCTGAATTTGTCGGTTTTGGAGGGATCTTCACGGGTGCCGCTTCCTCTCGTGAAATACTTTTTTTGAGGCAACTCACCTCATTTCCCGCAAACGCTCCCGCCAGAAGTCCTCCAAACGATAAATATCATGAACACCATGAACAAGTCTGATGCTCAGCCGGAGATACGCGACTGCTAGCGAGAACTCGAAATCCAGCGTGGATACGTCCACATAAAATTATGCTGGGTGGGTAGGACGGTTCGATCCATCACAGGCGTGGTGGCGCTACGGCGTACTTATAAAACGGCAAACAGCGTATTCAGATTCCGGTGAAGTACCGAAGGGCGATATCTCTCGCCTTGAGGCTCATGCGGCAGCCTTGTGCTCCGCATATGGAACGCCACCCGGCAACTACACAGGGCATTACGCTTTGGCCGATTGAGTGGATGTGAAGGAAAGGAAAGACTGACCAACCTTTTCGAAGACTACTAGAAAGAGGTGGGTTTAGCAACTGGTCCTCTTTCCCTGAACAAGGGTTCAGGCGTTGAGTTGCTAGGGGTTCATGGGGACCCAAACACAAAACGCCACTAACGCCGGGGGCACTTCATTAGAGATAAGCTTCCGACCCTCCTGACGGCTTTCGTAGGCTCAAGGAAAAACCCGCCTAACAGCAGTGTACACAGAATGCTGATGTTGGGGCACCAGGTAAGGCGAACGCAAGTTACTGAATATGCGCCGGATGCAGCAAATATACCCCCACGCAAAGCGATATTTTCGCCGAGCAGCAGGATTTGCCGTAGGATGGACGAATAGATGATTATGTCTGTTTGGTCCAGGCGCTACGGAAATTAATTTTCTAAGATTAGGATCGGTGCCGATAGCGTCGGCAAGTACCTCACCGAATAGCAGGTAACTCGGGTTATACGGCGTGGAAGAATACGATCCCTCAGATGCTCTCTTCCGTTGGGTATCTGGATTCTGTAGCTCTGGCTTAACATTTGAAGTCTTAGTTATGGGGGGATTAGCGGAAGCTAAATCATGCCTAGAATCCTGTTATAAACATTCTTCGCATTGCCGATGGCAAACGGCACCGCGCCAGACTTATGGAAGTACCTCAACCGCCCAAGCGCTCAGGAAAAAATCCGCCCCCCTGTTTTTTGTGGGACAAGACCGGCTACGTGTTCGGTGTCGAACGCTCCGAACAGGACAAAGCGGAGTTCATTGAGAGCCGGCGGTATTGGGAGGCATTCCGTGCCTATCACCAGGATGCGCTCGGCGAGACCGATGACGGGGGGCTCAAAGCGTTGTTGGCCTTCCTCGAAATCTGGGAACCTTCGCAGTATGCCGCGTTACGCTATGCGGACGATATGCTGGATACGAATGTCGTGCTCCGGTTTGAGGCGGACAGCCGCTTGTACATCCACCAACGGTCTGGGGCGCGGCGGGCGTGGGAACGGATTCTTGCCGCACCGGAGCAGCAACGGGGGTTCTGCCTTGTGACAGGGCAGGAAGCCCAGATCGCCCGGCTTCATCCTTCCATTAAGGGCGTACAGGGCGGGCAATCATCCGGGGCGTCGATAGTCTCGTTCAATCTTGACGCCTTTACCTCTTATGGCAAAGAGCAGGGTGCAAACGCTCCCATCTCCGAAACCGCCACGTTCGCTTACACGACCGCGCTGAATATACTGTTGTCGCGGATGCGCGGGCGAACGGAAAAGGGGCAGCCGATATACGCCAATCGCGTCCAGATCGCCGATGCTACCACCGTATTCTGGGCAGATGTCAGCAGCGGTTTGAAAATCCTCAAAAACCAACGGTTTGAATCTGTAGCCTGCCCGGCGGATTGAGTGCTCCGGAACGGAACGGAAAGGGAAGGAGCGCGGCGGCTCGCTCTGACATTGAGAGCGGCAGGTATCGCGCAGGCCCATGATGCGTCCTCGCAGGAGGGGACGCGATGGCTCACGGGAACCGGCGTAAGTGCAAGTGTTGTTTGAAGCTATTCCGTCCAGACCCGCGCAATCTCCGTCACCAGAGTTACTGCTCCGCCCCCACCTGCAAGGCTGCCAGCAAAGCGGCCAGCCAGGCCCGCTGGCTCGCCAAGCCGGAGAACCAAGACTACTTCCGCGGCCCGGTGAACAGCGCCCGGGTGAAGGCCTGGCGGGCGCGCCATCCCGGCTATTGGCGCAAGCGGCGGCACACCGGTCCTGCGTTACAAGATGTCCCGACCGTCCAACCCGTTGATCCCGCTCCGGAATCCGGCGATTTCGTGCGCTCGCCGTTACAAGATGTCATATCGGCGCAACCTGCTGTTCTGATTGGCTTAATCGCCCATATCGTGGGAACGCCGTTACAAGATGACATCGTCCGCGCCACCGGCCGGCTGCTACGCTTGGGCCAGGACATTCTCAGCTCATCCGCGGCGCGGGCGGCCATGCACCCGCCGGACACCGGGGGCGGCGGTGATCGATTACGAGACCTTCTGCAAAATCCATGACTGCCGTGACCGGCAGGGCCACCGGTGCTTTAGCACCGGCAGTTCCTCACGGAAAAAGAGGCGCCCTCCGGCGCCGGCGGTCACGCAGACCGCCCGGGCGCTGGGCCTCCATCCGGAGACGGTCTCGGCGTGGCTGGCGCGTCCGCGCTACGAGCGGCGGCGCAGTCCGCCGCGCGGCAGCCTCCTCGATCCCTTCAAGCCGCATATTACCCGGCTGCTGGATGCCCATCCGTATAGCGCTCAGCAGATCTTCCAGCGTTTGCGCGAGGAAGGCTACCGCGGCGGCCTGACGGTCCTGCGGGATTACATCCGCCATATCCGGCCGCCCCGGCGGCCGGTCTATCTGAAGCTGCACTTTGCGCCCGGCGAGTGCGCCCAGGCCGACTGGGGTGCACAGGGAACCGTCGCGGTGGGCAATACCTGCCGCCGGCTGTCGTTCTTCGTCATGGTGCTGGCTTACAGCCGCCAGATATTCGTGGAGTTCACCGTATCCCAGACCATGGAGCACTTCCTCGGCTGTCACGAGCATGCCTTCGCCGCTTTCGGCGGCGTGCCGTCCAAGATCATGGTGGACAATCTTAAATCGGCGGTTCTGCAGCGCCTGGCCCGCGCCGCGCCGGTGTTCAATCCCCGCTATCTGGACTTCGCCCGCCACCACGGCTTCACCATCGCGCCTTGCAATGTGGCCCGCGGCAACGAGAAGGGCCGCGTGGAATCGGGGGTGGGCTACGTCAAAAAGAACTTCCTGCGCGCGCGGGCTCTAATTGACCGAGTTCGGCGCGGTCCAGGCGGCCGCACAGCTCTGGCTCGATACCATCGCCAATGTGCGCATCCACGGCGAAACGCTCTTTTAACATCGTCGCTTTGTGCTTCGCCCAAAAGCTCCTTCGCGGCTCCGCCGCTCACCGGCGGCCCGCCGATTTGCTGGCGCAGGAGCGCCCGCATTTGCAGCCGCAAAACCCCCATCCCTATGACATCGCGCAAACCACGAGCAGCGTCGCCTCCAGCCAGTTCCGCATCGTGCTGGATACCAATCGCTATTCCGTCCCCGCCGCTTATGCCCACCGCCGTTTGACGGTCAAAGCCTACCCGGACCGGGTCTGCATCTATTTCGATGGCAAGCTCATCGCCCGCCATCCGCGCCGCTATGGCCGTCACGAGGATATCGAGGACCCCGATCACGCCAAGGCGCTCATCGCCCAGCGCCACCGCGCCAAGGAACAGCGGCTGATGCTGCGCTTCCTGGCGCTCTCCCCGGATGCGCAAGCCTACTACGACGGCCTGGAGCAGCGCAGGCTGAACGCCCGCAATCACCTGCGCAAAATCCTGGCGCTGGCCGAGGCCTACCCCGCTGAGCTGGTGGCGCGAGCCATCTCCGATGGGCTCGCCTTCCAGGCATTCAGCGCCGAATACGTCACCAACATCCTGGAGGCCCGGGCACGGGCGTTGCCGGAGGCGGGCCCCCTGCAGCTGACCCGCTGCCAGGACCTGCTCGATATCGATATCGATCCCCCAGACCTGAGCGCCTACGAGGCCGGTGACCATGAGCCAGAGTGAACAGGCACTATTCGAAGCCCAGCTGCGGCGCTTGCAGCTGCCCTATATCCGGGAGCATTACCAGGCCGTGGCGGCAAAGGCCGCCGCGCAGCAGCTCCCGCACCTGGATTTTCTGGCACAGATGATCGAAGGCGAAGCGGCGATGCGCGAGAGCCGCGGCATCCAGCGGCGGATCAGGAACGCCCGGTTCCCGGTGCTCAAGACCCTCGATAACTTCCGGTGGAACTGGCCAACAAAAATCAACAGGCCGCAAATCCAGAACCTGTTCCGCCTGGCCTTCGTCGCCACCCAGACCAACATCATCCTGATCGGCAACGTGGGCCTCGGCAAGACGCACATCTCGATCGCTCTGGGCCATGCCGCCTGCCAAAATGGATACACGGTGCTCTTCACCACCGCGGTCGATATCATCAATACCCTGGCCGCCGCCCAGTCCGCTGGCAGGTCGAAAGTGCAATGAAGCCGCCATAGGCCGTTGTTTTTCTTTGCATCTTTCCCAGCCTTCGGAACGGTTGTCCCGTCGAGGAGCCGGATGCGCCGCCCTCCAGCCTCAGGCTGGACACCGGCGCTAAGAAGCGTGCCTGCAAGATGTTCCATCCAGGCGCCGCACTTGCGCAGGCGTTTAAGCAGGGCAACGTTGGAAAGGTCCGCCAGGCCCACGGACGCCGCCCATGCGCTCGCCGATCTCAGCCCCATGCCGCCCAGGCAATAGGCCAGGATCAACCGAAGCAGATCGGTTGCGCAAGCCACGGCCCGGCTTCGCGCAAATGCCCCCTTCTCGCGGGCGGATGCTTCGATGGCCGATGTCCCGCCAAGCCGGGTCAAAGTTGTCTGCCAAAGCTCGTTCAGAAGCGATACGTGTGTCATGCCATGCTAGAATCTGACTTGATTCTAGCTGGCAAGCCTTAAGTTAGCGCGTATGGGAGAGATTCCCCCGTTCGATGCGCCCATGCGCCGGCGAAGCGCCAAGCCGAACACGGCACAGGTTAAAAAAGCGTTCAATTCATGTAGGCCAATATTATGGTTAATGCGGACATGGTAAACGCACGAGCCGCACGCTTACTTTATGCGTATCTCGTGCGATTTTTGCTAGTTTTCGCACGATCTCACTAGTGTCCCAACGTTCTCTGACGGTGACGGTATAAGTTATTGAAACATCATGAGAAACGACCATTTTCCGGCGTTACCGACTTGAATTTTTTCCCGTTTTTCCCTGACCTTCGCGAACCAATTTCGCGGAGGGAGCCATGTACGCAGGGCAGTTTGTTTTTACGCAACTGATGGAGCATCTGCCGTGGCACGTTTTCCGGCGGTGCGTGGTGAGATATGGCGGGGATCGCAAGGTCAAAAGCTTTTCCTGCCTCGATCAGTTCCGCTGTTTGGCGTTCGCGCAATTGACGTGGCGTGAAAGTCTGCGAGACATCGAAGCATGCTTGCGGGCACAATCTGCAAAGCTCTACCATTTTGGTTTCCGTTGCGGGCAAATCTCGCGCAACACAATGGCAAACGCCAATGCCGAACGGGATTGGCGCATCTATGCAGACTTTGCGCAGTATCTGATCCGCACGGCACGAGAGCTTTATACAGGTGAGGTCTTGCCCGGCCTTGAAGGGCTGGATACCGTTTACGCGCTGGATTCTTCAACGATTGACTTATGCCTGTCCGTGTTCCCGTGGGCTCCGTTCCGTTCATCCAAGGCAGCGGTCAAGCTGCACACACTGCTCGATCTGCACGGTAACATCCCATCGTTCATCTTCATCAGCGATGGAAAGATGCACGCCGTGAACATCCTCGACCATCTCGTGCCCGAACCGGGCGCATTCTACGTGATGGATCGCGGTTATGTGGACTTCGAGCGCTTGGCAAAACTCGACAGCGCCAGAAGCTTCTTCGTCACCCGCGCCAAGTCGAACATGAAGGCTCGGCGCCGCTATTCCCATCCGGTCGATCGCACGACAGGTTTGATCTGCGATCAGACCGTCGTCCTGACTGGCTTTTACGCACGTAAAGACTTCACCCCACCCGCTGCGCCGCGTCAAGTTCAACGATCCGGAGACGGGAAAGTCGCTGGTATTCCTGACGAATAATTTTGCGCTACCAGCCCTGACGATTGCGCGGCTTTATAAATACCGCTGGCAGGTCGAACTCTTCTTTAAATGGATCAAACAGCACCTGCGTGACGATTCCGGCGAAGACGCCCACCGATTCCGGAATTAATCCGCCCACCGATTCCGGAGATAACTCGCCCACTCATTCCGGGGTTATCTCGCCCGGGGGCACCGGGGCTTGCTGGCGATGGAATTTGAACGTTGTTTTGGGTGGCGGTCAATCCTCATCTGTCAGGCTGTGACGGAGCCAGGAACCCGCAGGGCTGGAGGTGCCGGCGGCGGACCGCCACTTTCCCCCTGAATGCCCCTTTCCATGGCGGCCGCACGTTGAGTGCCCTGTATTTGGATGCCGCGCCACGGCCTCACTCTCCCTTTCCGGCCCGCCCGCGCTTTTTGCGGATGGTCTCGCCATCGAGTTCGATGCGGTGGGCGTTGTGGACGATGCGGTCCAGGATGGCATCGGCGTAGGTGGGCTCGCCGATGAGCGCGTGCCACGCGTCCACCGGCGGCTGGCTGGTGATGACGGTGGAGCGGCGCCCATAGCGCTCCTCCACGATCTCCAGAAGGTCCTGGCGGGCTGGGGCGTCGAGCGGGCCAAGGCCGAAATCGTCCAGGATAAGGAGGTCCACCCGCGACAGCGTCCTGAGCAGCCGGGCATGGCGGCCGTCGCCGCGGGCAAGCGCCAGATCGCCGAACAGCTTCGGCACACGCTGATAGAGAACAGAACGGTTGTCCCGGCACGCTTTGTGCCCGAGCGCACAAGCGAGCCACGACTTGCCGAGCCCAGTGGGGCCGGTGACGATCAGATTGTCGTGGGCATCGATCCAGCCGCCGCCAGCAAGTCCATGGAACACGGCCCGGTCGAGCTTGCGCGGATGCCTGTAGTCGACATCCTCGACCACGGCCTGGTGCCTCAGATTGGCGTATTTTAGCCGGGCTTTCAGCCGTTTGTCGCGGCGGAAGCTCGCCTCACGGTCAAGCAGCAGGCCGAGCCCCTCGGTGAGGCTGAGCCCTGCGGCGTCGCCCGAGGCCAGGAGTTCCCCGAAAGCCTTGGCCATGCCGGAGAGCCCCAGCTCTTCGAGCTGGGTAAGGGTTGGATGATTGAGCATAAGACCTCTCAGTTGTAATAGCGCGGGCCGCGGATGTTGGCGTGAAGGATCGCTGGGCCGTCCGCGCCGCGCTTGGACCCAGCCTGGCGATCGAGCTTGTTATCGAGGATGGAGCGGACCGAGCCGTAGCTGCGCGCGCCGATCTCAAGCGCGCGCAGGCAGGCCGCTTCGACCCGTTCGCGGCCGAAGGACTTGGCCAGCCGCACGATGCCCAGGCAGGCGCGGAAGCCCTGCTCGGGATGGCGGCGCTCTTCGAGGATCAACTCGCACAGGATGCCGGTGGAGTGGCCTACGGCCGAAGCTTCGCGGCGGATGCGCTCGATGGACCAATCGGCGAAGTGCCGGTGGCTTGATGGCATATGCTCGGAAAGGGTGGTGTGGCGATGGTTGCCTGAGTTGCGCAGATGGGCGGCGATCCGCTCGCCCTTGCGGAACACCTCGACCGTGCGCGCCGTGAGGCGCACCTCAAGCTCGTCTTTGGCGAAGCGGTAGGGGACGCTATTGTAATGGTCCTCGACCTCGACATGATAGTCGAGCCCGGCGCGCCGTATCCGCCATTCGGTATAGACGTAGGGCTCCGCGGGTAGAGGCTTGAGCGCCGGGCGGTCCAGTTCCTCGAACAACTGCTGGCGGGTGACGCCGAGCCGGCGCAGCGGACGCCGGCCGTTGATATCGGCAAGCATCTCCTGGATGGCCTGGTTCAACTCGGCAAGGCCGTAGAACGTCCGGTGGCGCAGGCGGCCCAGGAGATAGCGCTCGATAATCAGGACGCAGGATTCCACCTTGGCCTTGTCCCGCGGCTTGCGCGGCCGCGCCGGCAGGATGCCGGTATCGTAATGTTCGGCGAACGCGGCATAGGTGCGCTGGACTTGCGGGTCGTAGAAGCAGGCCTTGATGACGGCCACCTTGGTGTTGTCCGGCACCAGGAGCTTAGGGACGCCGCCGATGGCTTCCAGGGCGTGGGCATGGGCCGCGATCCAGTCCGGCAGGCTCTGCGTCCAGGTGGCTTCGGCGTAGGAAAGGCTCGACGCACCCAGCACCGCCACGAAAATCTGTGCCGGGCGCCACTCGCCGGTGAGCCGGTCCACGACGGCCGGCACCGTGTCGCCGGCGTAGTCCACGAACAGCTTCTCGCCCGCGACATGGGTCTGGCGCATGACCACCGGCAGCTTGGCGGCGAACGTCCTGTACAGCTCGCAGAAGCGCGAATAACGCAGGCCATCCGGCTGCTGAGCGATGTACTCCTCCCAGAGGATGGAAAGCGTCACGTGCTTGCGCTTCAGCTCGCGGTGGATCGAGGCCCAGCCGGGTTCCGTCCGCCGCGCAGGGCCGGGCTTGGCGCCGCCCTTGCCGTAAAGCCGCTCCTCAAGCCCGGCGTCGCCAAGCTCCTCGGGCAGAGGCCAGCTCAAGCCCGCGGCGCGGAACCGCCCGAGCGTCGCCCTCACCGTCGACGGCGCCTTGCCGGTCCGCCGCGCGGCATCCCGCACGGACAGCTGCTCCGCCGCTATCAATCGAAAAATCTCGCGCGCCTGGCGCATTGCAATCCTCTCCGCTGGCATCGGTTCCCTCCTTGAACGGATCAAAGAGCAGACCCTTAACGAGCCAGCAGAGGCTTCCGGCACCCCATTCCGGGATAGGGTTAAACCGCCGCAACGGGTGGGCGGATTAACTCCGGAATCGGTGGGCGCAATCACTCCGGAATCATCACCTACGGATCAAGGTGTTCTTTGGAACCTCGGAAAATGCCGTCAAGGCGCAAATCTGGCCGGCCATCTGCGTCTATGTGCTGGTTGCCATCGTCAAAAAGCGCCTCGCCATCAAAGCCAGTCTCTACGAAATGTTACAGATTCTGAGTTCCATGCTTTTCGAGAAAAGCCAGATATTACAGCTCTTTAGCGAAGACCCTTTGCAAATAGCTCCCTTGGACGCCTCTAACCAATTGAATTTGTTCGATTAACACTGGGACACTAGTGGCACGATCTGTACATTTAAAAAACACCGTTAAATATAGACGAATATTTGATATTAACCAAAGCAAGCGCCTCGTTTTACGCCGCGCGTTCGCTAGCGCGGACATTGTCGTGTTATATCAATGGTATAGCCCTTAACGCTTACTCAAGATTTTTCTGCTACATTACTTCAAAATCGAAAGCCGCCTTCCCTGCCCGCAAAAGGGGCCGGAGAGGAGCAATGAGCGTTAACATGGCGTTACACCAAATCCGCTTGATCGCTTCCTGGCCGTCATTGCGAGCGAAGCGAAGCAATCCAGTTAAGTCACGGATTTGACACCTGGATCGCCACGGCGGCTTTGCCGCCTCGCGATGACGGCGGAGGAAGCGTTCAACCGGATTCGGTATTACACCGAGGCCCAGAACCCGGCCGGCGGCGAAGCGATCCGGCACTTTGGAGATCGCCTAAACCGGCAGCCCCTTGAGCAGTTTGGGCAGTTCGCCCGTGAGCCCCGCCGCCTCCTTCATGAAGAACGTCTTGAGCGGGTCCAGCCGGTCCACCGCACGAAGCCCCGTGCTGCGCAGCATGCGGAGCGCCATGTTATCGTTGGAGAACAGCGTGTTGATGGCGACGGCGGAGGCGGCGGAGGTGACGCTGTCGAAGCGGCGCCAGCGCTCGTAACGCTTGAGCACGGAGAGGCTGCCGATGTCGAGGCCGAGCCGGCTGGCGTCGATCAGGGTTTCGGCGAGTGCGGCCACATCCTTGAGGCCGTGATTGAGCCCCTGGCCCGCGATCCAGTGCAGCCCGTGCGCGGCGTCGCCCAACAGCACGAAGCGCGGGCGGACGAAATCGCGCGCCATGGTCATGGTCAGCGGGTAGGCCTTGGGCTCGGAGAGCAGCGTCAGGAAGCCCAGCTCGTTGCCGAAGCGGCGGGACAGCTCGGCAACGAAGGTTTCGCGGTCCTGGTCAATGATTTCCTGTGCGGTTTCAGCATCTTCGGTCCAGATCACCGAGACGCGGTCCCCGGTCATGGGCAGGATGGCGAAGGGGCCGGCGGGGAGGAAATGCTGCCAAGCGGTGCCGTTGTGCGGGCGTTCGATGCCAACGGTGGCGGCGATGCCAACCTTCTTCGACGGCCACACGGTCGATTGAATGCCCGCCAGCTCCGCGAGCCTCGATTTGCGGCCGTCGGCGGCAGCGAGCAGCTTCGCGCTCAGCACGGCGCCGGAGCCCAGCAAGACCGTGACCTCGCCTTCCTTCGCCTCGAACGACGCCACGCTGTCCGGCGCGAAGAAAGTGACATCCGGCACGCCCTGCAGCGAGGCCAGCAGAGCGGGCAAAAGATCGGCGTTTTCAACGATATAGGCGGTGGGCTCGCCGCCCGGCGCTTCGCCCGGGTCGAAATCGATCAGCGATGGCCGCACTGGCGCCTCCAGCGCGGAGTCGCTCAGCTCGATGCGCAGGATGGGCTGGGCCTTGTCCGCGACCGCGGGCCAGACGCCGATTGCCTCCAGCATAGCCTTCACCGAGGCGGCCACAGCGACGGTCCGGCTGTCGCCAGCGCCCACCGCTGGCGGGGTGAGCGGCCGCTGCTCCACGACGGCGATCCTATAAATCCCCGGCGCCTCGGCGCAAAGCGCGCGCGCCAGCGCCAGCCCCACAAAGCTTCCGCCGCAGATAACGATATCGAAGCGGTTTGTCCCGTTTGCGCTCACAGCATGGCTCCTCTGTATCCCGATCCGGCTTGACAGCGTTTCCCGAACGCCCGTTATACCCATAAATAGCCTTAAGGAGCGCGCATGTCTGCCGTCGGAAATCTACTAAACATTCTCGACCTGGAGCAGCTCGAACATAATCTTTTCCGTGGATCGAGCCCGCAAAATGGCTGGCAGCGCGTTTATGGGGGGCAGGTCGTGGGCCAGGCGCTGGTGGCGGCAGACCGCACGGTCGAGGCGAAGGACCGGCTAGTGCATTCGCTGCATGCCTATTTCTTGCTGCCGGGCGACCCGAAGGCACCGATCGTCTATGAGGTGGACCGCATCCGCGACGGCGGCAGCTTCACCACGCGCCGGGTGGTGGCGATCCAGCATGGACAGGCAATGTTCACCATGGCGGCGTCGTTCCATAAGCCTGAGCCGGGCTTCGACCACCAGATCGCGATGCCGGATGTGCCGCCGCCGGAGGAACTGCCCTCCGAGGAGGAGCTGAAGGCGCGGCTGCTGCCGCATTTGCCCGAGCCGATGCGCAGATATTGGGAATTCGAGCGGCCCATCGAGCTGCGCCCCACGGACCTTTCACGCTTCCTGTCCCCCGAGAAGGGCGAGCCCAGGCAGCATATCTGGATCAAGGCGAGCGGGCCGCTGCCGGACGAGCCCAGGCTGCACCAGTGCGTGCTGGCCTATGCGTCGGACTTCTCGTTGCTGGATACGGCGCTGGTCGCGCATGGCCGGCTGATGTTCGATCCGCGCATCATGATGGCGAGCCTGGACCACGCCGTGTGGTTCCACCGGCCGTTCCGCGCGGACGAGTGGCTGCTCTATGCGCAGGACAGCCCAAGCAGCCAGGGCGCGCGCGGCTTCTGCCGCGGCAGTATTTTCTCACGTGATGGCGTGCTTGTGGCGTCTGTGGCGCAGGAGGGGCTAATTCGAGAAAGGACGCAACGATGACGGGGTATATCGATCCAACCAAGGAAGCCTTCGCGGCCTTCCGCGCAAACGATCGCGAAGGGCCGGTCCACACGCTCACTGTTATCCGGCTGCGGGAGCGGGCAGCCTACCCGGACGGCCGCCAGGCGACGGGTGCCGAGGCCTACGCCGCTTACGGCCGTGAAAGCAGGCCGGTGTTCGCGCGGCTCGGTGGCCGGATCGTCTGGCAGGGCAAGTTCGAGATGATGCTGATCGGCCCAAGCGTGGAGCGCTGGGATATTTGTTTCATTGCGGAATACCCCTCCGTCGCGGCTTTCGTCGAGATGCTGCGCGATCCGGCGTACCGCGAGGCGGTTAATCACAGGCAGGCGGCCGTTGAGGACTGCCGGCTCATCCGGCTGGCGCCGCTCTTGCCCGGAGGGGCCTTCGGCGAGGTGGTGGAGTAACGCCGTAATGCATTGAAAAATCGAGGCGTTCGAGCGGGCGGAAAAGCGGCGGACGGAAATGGCATCTTTAAGGTGTGAAATGGGGGGCAACCCGAATAACAGTGCAAGCCAGTATGTGATTGTAATAACGTGATAATTCTTGCCCTCCCGATTGGCCGCCAGGAGTTTTGCGTTACCGTACCAGCGTTGCAGCGCACGCTGCACGGCTCCCATCGAGAATGACCGGAAAAAAAGTTGCCTCACGGGAAAACGGCTGATAGAGTTTGCAGGTCACTTACCCGCGGACCGAACGCATGCCACTCGCACTCCTTAAGGCCGGCTTGTTTGGCCGGTCCAAGCTTCCCCCCAGGGAACTTCCGTCCACCCCGGCGCTGAAGAAGTCGTACGATGTGGTGATTATCGGCGCGGGCGGGCACGGCTTGGCCGCCGCTTATAACCTCGCTAAGCGCTGGGGCGTCAAGTCGATTGCAGTGATCGACAAGGGATACATCGGCGGCGGCAACACAGCGCGCAATACTGCGATCGTCCGAGCGAACTACCTGACGCCCGAAGGCGTGCGCTTCTACAAGGAGTCCATGGAGCTTTTCGAGACGTTGAGCCAGGAGCTTGACTTCAACGTCATGTACACCCGGAAGGACCATTTGACCCTGGCCCACACGGATGCCGCCATCCGCACCATGCGCTGGCGGGCCGAGGTGAACACGCATCTCGGGGTGCGCAGTGAACTTATTTTCCTGGAGAGAATTGCCGAAATCGAACCAACGCTCAATCTCGGCCGTGACGTTCGCTATCCGGTGCAGGCAGCGCTCTACCATCCGGTGGGCGGCACCGCGCGGCACGATGCCGTCGCCTGGGGGTATGCCATCCGCGCCGCCCAGCTCGGCGCCGAGATCCACCAACTGACCGAAGCCACTGGCTTCACGATCGAGGGCGGCCGTATCGCCCAGGTCCATACAAGCCGCGGCAGCATAGGTTGCGGCAAGGTGCTACTCGCCGTCGCGGGGGCCACCAGCGTGCTTGCAGCCAAAGCTGGTCTCAAACTGGCCATTCGCACGGTGCCACTGCAGGCCTGCGTTTCGCAGCCGCTAAAGCCTTTCCTCAACGCCGTCATCGTTTCGGGCAGCCTCCATTGCTACATCTGGCAATCCCAGCGCGGCGAACTGGTGATGGGCGGGGCGGTGGACCCCTATCCGGTCTATTCCACCCGCTCCACCTTGGACTTCAAGGAAGGACTGATGGCCCACATGCTGGAACTGTTCCCTTTCCTGGCCGAGGTCAGGGTGATGCGGCAATGGGCGGGCATGGCGGACATGACGCCGGACTTCGCTCCCATCATGGGCAAAACTCATCTCGACAATTTCTACATCGATGCCGGCTGGGGCACCTGGGGGTTCAAGGCCACGCCAGTCTGCGGCAAGCGCATGGCCGAGTGCGTCGCCACCGATAGCCAGCCTGAAATCCTCGCCGCCTTCCACCACGGCCGCTTCAGCCGCTTCGAGCAGGTGGGAGAGGCCGGCGCCGCCTCGGTCGGTTCGTGAGGAACATCCGATGAAGATCATGACCTGCCCTCTCAACGGGCCACGCAACATCTCGGAATTCAGCTATGGCGGCGAGGTGAAGACCCGCCCCGCTCCCGGCGCCGGTGCGGCAGCCGTGGCTGACTACGTCTTCCACAAGGACAATCAACCCGGTGTCACCCGCGAATGGTGGTTCCACATGCCAACATCCTATTGGTTCATCGCCGAGCGCAATCTGGCGACGGACGAGATCGTTCGCACCTACCCCGCCTCGGACCTCTTTCCCGAAGGAGGGGGGAAATGATCGAACCCCGCCTGCCAGAGCCTTTTGGCCAGCTTATCGACCGCAGCCGGATGGTTGCCTTCACCTTCGAAGGCCAGAAAATCAACGGCTATGGAGGCGACACCATCACGAGCGCGCTAGCGGGCAGCGGCCGGTGGCTGCTGTCACGCTCTTTCAAATACCACCGGCCGCGCGGCGTTGTTTCCGCCGCAGGGCTCGAAGCTAATAGCGTGGTCCAGGTGGATGCCGAACCCAACGTCCTTGCCGACCGCCGTGCCATCGAGCCGGGGATGGCGGTCCGGGCCGTCAATACGTTCGGCGGCCTCGACCGGGATTTCGGGCGCATCCTGGAGAAGTTCAGCCGCTTCCTGCCGGTGGGCTTCTACTACCGCAGCTTCTACACCCCGCGCATCGCCTGGCGTTTCTGGGAGCCGGTCATCCGGCGCTTGGCGGGCCTGGGAACGGTGGACGTTTCGGCCGGCCATGGCGAGTACGACAAGGCTTATCTGTTCGCTGACGTGGCTGTGATAGGGGGGGGCATTGCCGGGATGGCGGCGGCTCTCGAAGCGGCGGCAGCCGGAGCCGAGGTGGTTCTGGTGGACGACGCCCCGCGGCTAGGTGGCAGCCTGCTGTTCGCGCGGCCGGGCGAGGATACCAGTGCTGCCCGCGACCTGGCCAAGACTATGGCGGCAAAGGTGGCAGCGGATAACCGCATCACCGTGCTCTCCGAGGCCACCTGCCAGGGCGTGTTCGCCGATAATTGGCTGTCCGTCACCCGTAACAACCGCCTATACAAGCTGCGCGCCGAAGCGCTAGTGGCTGCAACGGGCGTTTACGAGCAGCGGGCGGTGTTTCGCAACAACGACCTGCCCGGCGTCATGCTAGGCACGGCGGCACAGCGGCTGATGCATCTCTGGGCGGTCAAGCCCGGCAATCGCGCGGTTGTGCTGGCGGCCAACGCCGATGCCTACGGGGTTGCGCTCGACCTGCTGGAGGCCGGTGTTGCCATTGAGGCCATCGCCGACCTGGGCCGCCCGCGCGACGAGGATGGACGGGTGGCCGCAGTCCGCGCCCGCGGCGTGCGCATTCTGCCAGAGACCACCATCGCCGAGGCAATCGAGGGCGCTGCCCACGTCGCCGCCGTGCGCTTGGCCCCAGTCATTGGCCCCGGCCGGTTCGGCTTGGTAAGTGACGAGATCGCCTGCGATCTCGTCTGCGTGTCGGTGGGCTACATCCCTACTACGCAGTTGCTGTCGCAGGGCGGCGCCCGCCTTGTTCCGGATGAAGCAACCTGCATGCCCACCGTTGCGGCGCTGCCGCCGGGCCTGTTCGCAGCCGGTTCGGTTGACGGAATGTGGAGCGTGGAGCGCTGCCTCGCGGATGGCCGCCGGTCCGGCCTCGCCGCAGCCGCCCATGCGGGCATGAATTGCGCAGTACCGGAGCCGCTTGCGCCGGACTCCGCGGACTCACCTATCCCAACCCCATCTTCCCACACCCAAAGGGCAAGGATTTCATCGAGTTCGACGAGGACGTCCAGGTCAAGGACATCCTCGACGCCGCCGCCATGGGCTGGGATCACATCCAACTGCTCAAGCGCTTTTCGACGGCCGGTATGGGGCCGAGCCAAGGCAAGCTCTACAACGCCCTGGTCCAGAAGCTGCTGTCCGGCGTCACGGCAAGCCCGTCGCCAGCGGTTGGCACCGTCACGATCCGGCCGCCTGTGTTCGGCGAGAAGCTGGGTCAACTGGCAGGCCGGGGCTTCGAGCCGGTGCGCCTGACGGCCATGCACCACCGCCATCTGGCGGCCGGGGCACGGATGATGCCGGCCGGCACCTGGATGCGTCCGGCTTTCTACGGCAGCGATATGGAAAAAGCGGTCCGGGAGGAGGTCCTGGGCGCCCGCCAGAGCGTGGGCCTGATCGACGTGTCCACCCTCGGCGGGCTGGACATCCGTGGCCCGGACGCCGCCCGCTTCCTGGAGCGCATCTACACCTGGACCTACGAAAAGCTCGCCGTTGGCCGGGTTCGCTACGTGCTGATGCTGGACGAGACCGGCGCCATCATTGACGACGGCGTCGCCGCCCGGCTGCATGAGCGCCATTTCTACGTTACCGCCACCACCGGCGGCGTGGACCGCGTCTTCCGGCTGATGCAGTTCTACAATGCACAATGGCGGATGAAAGTGGATATCGCCAACGTCACCGCGGCCTACGCAGGCGTCAATCTGATCGGCCCCCGCTCGCGGGAAGCGCTGGCGGCGCTCGGCACGGATATCGATATCCGCCCCGAAGCCTTCCCCTATCTGGGCATCCGCACAGGCAGCGTTGGCGGTATTTCCGTCCGGGTAATGCGCGTCGGCTTCGGCGGCGAATTGGGCTACGAAATCCACGTTCCCGCAAGCCGCGGCGAAGAGCTATGGGACAAGGCGATGGCGGCGGGAGAGCCCTTTGGCATCCGTCCCGTAGGCGTCGAGGCACAGCGTGTGCTGCGCCTGGAAAAGGGCCACATCATCGTCGGACAGGACACCGACGGCCTGACCCACCCTGCCGAGGCCGCCATGGGCTGGGCGATTGGCCGCAAGAAGACCGATTTTATCGGCAAGGCGGCGATGGATTTGCTCGAGGCCAAAGGCATCACGCGCCGCCTGGTAGGGTTTGTTTTGGCCAATGACACCGGCCCGGCACCGAAAGAAAACCATCTGGTTATCCGGGGCGGCGATATGGTGGGCCGGGTCACCTCGATTGCCCGCTCGCCTGCACTGGGAAAGGCCGTCGGCCTCGCCTATGTGGCGCCGGATCAGGCCGAACCAGGACAGAGCTTCAGCGTCCGCGTTGAGGGCGGCGTTATGGTGACTGCGCACGTAGTGCCGCTCCCGTTCTACGACCCCGGCAACAAGCGGCAGGAGATGTAAGCCATGCGTACCAGTTTCGTCCGCGTGCCTCTCGCCGCTCTATGCGCCGTCCCGGTCGAGGAAGTAGGCGGCGGCCTGGTGGCCACCCGCGTCCCTGGAGAGAACCCGGCCGCGCCGGTGGTGCTGCTCGATCTGTCGCCGCTGCCCCGCACCGGCTTCAAGGGCGCCGATACGGCCCGCTGGCTGGCGGCTCAAGGGCTGGAGTTTCCAGAAGCCCATAACTGGGCCACGGCCCAGCCGGACGGCTCGCTGCTAGCCCGCCTGTCACCGGGCGAATTCCTGCTGCTGGGGCGGATCGACGGCGCGCCCTGCGCGGTTGAGCGTCTGCAGGCGGCATGGTCGTGGGAGGCGGAGGCCGGAATGTGCTTCCCGGTGCCGCGCCAGGACAGCCACGCTTGGCTGCATCTGCGCGGCCCCAAAGCGCCCCAGGCCATGGCCAAGGTGTGCGGAATTGATCTGAGGCCCCACCGCTTCCCTGTGGGCAGCATCGCCCATACCTCGGTGGCGCGGCTCAATGCCATCGTTATCGCGCACGCAGGCGGGTTTCATCTGCTGGCGGATAGCGCCTCGGCGGAGTACTTCTGGGAATGCCTGGCCGATGCCATGGCAGAGTTCGGCGGCTCTGTGGCGGGCATTGCGTCCCTGGGACCGGTGTAATCCATCGGCGGCCTCCCGGCTTGCCTTGCCGCCGTACAGCGGCGGCCAGCACTTCCTGCCTTTGGAACATACCAGTACAGGCGGGGGCAACTTCGCCCCCATTTGCCGCACGCTCTCAAGCGAACTTACCTCTGAAAAGATTTACTAGATTTAATAAGGTACTAGCACACCATGCGGGAACTCCTACTGACGTTCGCGGCAAACGGGTTAGGATTTCCCGCAGGGTGTGCTACGCAGAGTTTCGTGGTCCCGCCAACGAATGGGCGGCATTGCACTGGCAGGCGGCCCAAGCGCACCATTCTTCCGCCTTGGGTGTGCGCCGTGTAAAGGCGGCGCTTTCCAGTGGGTGTAAATCCCACCCGGCGAACTCGCTCCAGCCGGAAGCAATCGGAGCAGTCATGGAGGTGACGAAATGGCTGAAGCCTTCGATTAGCGTGTCACGAATAGGTGACAGCGCGAGTGTGCAGGCCGCAACGTGAGTGAACGCTGAGCAAGCCTCGAAAAGGACGATGTGCAGGCCGACCCGGCAACCCTTCCGGGGAAGGCTGACACAGCTGGGTGCATGAGCGAAGATTACGCCCAGTTGCTGCACCGGGGTAGTGGCGGCAGCATGTACACATTGCGCTCAAGTAGCGCGTCGTGCGGTAGCGCGCCGCTAACAAGGAAAGCGCACGCAACACGGGAAGCCTCAAGGCGTGGTCAGGGATGGCCAACCGGTGACCCGCGAGGGACAGGCCGGGCGCCTTGAGGTGGCGGAGAGGCCCGTTGTACTGCTGAAGCCGGGTAATGCCGGTGGAGGGAAGGGGCCTTAGTTCAAGACAGACGCAATAAGCGGGAAGGAACCTGGAGATTGGGCAACCTATCAACTCCGGAAAGCGTTCAGAAACTGCGGACGGCGTTACACGCGAAAGCGAAGGCAGAAGCTGGGTATCGCTTTTACGCCCTGTACGACAAGATTAGCCGTGAGGATATTCTGGCGCACGCCTATGCCAAGTGCCACTCCAATAGGGGCGCACCGGGTGTAGACGGTCAGGACTTCGCGGATGTCGAAGCGTATGGGGTTGAGCGGTGGCTCGGCGAATTGGCGCTTGCGCTCAGGGAAGAGACTTACCGTCCGGACCCTATCAGACGAGTGTATATACCGAAGGCCAACGGCAAACTCAGGCCGCTGGGCATCTCGACCTTACGGGATCGGGTCTGCATGACAGCAGCGATGCTGGTGCTGGAACCGGTCTTTGAAGCCGATCTTCCACCCGAGCAATATGCTTACCGTCGCGGGCGCAATGCCCAACAGGCGGTTGCCGAGGTGGGAGAGCTGCTGTTCCGCGGTTATCCGGAAGTGGTGGACGCCGACCTCGCAGACTATTTGGATCCTGCTTCATACTGCACCCCAGCTTTTTCAGAGTTGTTCGAATAGGTCTTGCTGACGCTGTATCACTTTGAGACGCAAGCCTTTTTGCCTTCCCGAGCGAACATGCACCGCTTCGATTTCGCCACGCTTGACACGCTGCAACACCGTCTGGCGGGAGACGCCCAGCAAGCGCATGGTCTGGTACATCGTGAGGTAGCCTTCAGGCGCCTCCTCAGCAATGCGCTGGCGTAGATCAGCGGTGATACGGATACGCCAGGGCGCGCCAGGCGTGAGCTGCTCGCCTTGGATGACGCCCTCTTGGAGCCAGCGGTGAACGGTGGAGGCGGCAAGGCCAAGCTCTTGCGCCGCCTTCTGAACGGTCAGAAGCTCGCCCTCGGGCTTTACTGCAGGCCGCTGATAGCAGGGTATTTTCCAGTTCTGACGCAGGCTGGAAACGCGGCTGGCGGTGAACCGGTGGCCATAGGCCGTGTGCCGCCCCTGCCGGTTGAGGATGCCCGCGATCATGGCGTCGGGATAATGGGCAGCCAGCCGCCGCAGAAGGTCTATGGTGTCTTCCTCCGTGCGCACCGCGGCTTGCCGGTGCCGCGGCAGATCGAGCGCGATGCCGGTGATCGCGCCGCCGCGCCAGCGCAAAGTGAGCTGGGCGCGGCCTTCCTGCTTTTGGACAGCGACGATGACTTCCTCAAGGATAGCGCGCAACAGCTCCTTTTTGTCGCGCGCCGTCGTGGTTGGCGCCTGCCAGGCTTGCGGCAGATCGGCGCCCAGCGCCAGCAAGTGCTGCCGCTCCGTGGCACTCAGCGTTCTGGGCTGGCGCTGGGCATCCCGGCTCAGCGCATAAAGGCCCAACTCCGAGGCGAAAGAATAGACAGAGAAGACCAAGAAGAGGATAGCTCCAATCCCGGCCCGGCTACGCTGCCCAGAGGCAAGCGCGGCGGCAATGCCGAGGGGAAGGAGCGCCTTGAGAGCGTCAGCCACGCCCCCGAGGACGCCGTAAATCTGTCCCTCGGTTCCCGGCGCGAGGTGCGTTCCGAATAGGTAGCAGCAGGCGATGCTGATCGCGGAGAGCGCGAGGGCGAGCGCTCCGCCGACGACGATCCGAACCGCGTGCATGGTGTGCGCAATTCCGGGCATAGCTCAATCCTCCCGCCCGAGGGTGGATAGAACGGCGTTTTCTGCCCAGTCAGCGAGCGCTAGGCCCTGCGCTTTACACCACGCATCCAGCGCGGCCTTGAGGTCCGGCCGCATCTTGAGATTGCATTGCGCGCTGCGCCCCTTCGCCCTGAGCGCCCGGCCATCCACGGTCGCGCGGACCTTCTTCTCACGCGCCTTGCGCGCCGGGGCCGCGACGCTCGTTGCCTGTCCGAAATCGCTCTGCATGATGGCCAGCATCGCATGGCGCATTGCGCCGCCCTGCTCTGCCGTATCCGCGCCGTCCATGTTCTCGCTGGCCATTACACGCGCCCCTTCGTCGCGAGCGCCTTGACCTCCGTCCAGATTGCGTCAATTTCCGGCCGCAACTCTTTATCGAGTTCCGGCCCGGTCTTTCCCACGTTCAAGGCCGTGACCCATTGGCGCCGATATGAGGTAGCGGGCGCCATTACCGTCCCAAGCTCCGCCAGGGCAAGGCTCGCCTGCTGGGCGAGCACCTTGTGCCGGCCATCGACGGCGGTCAGAACGAACGAAAAGCGGCGACGATGCTTCTTGCACAGGCCGCTTACCGTCCGCGCCGCGAGCGCATCGAATAGCCCCGGCTTGACGGGCACAATGACGGCATCGGCCAGCATTATCGACTGCTCGATAACGTCCGCCAGGAGCGGGGGCGTGTCGATAATGAGCCAATCAAAGGCGGCGGCGAGCGCCTGGACTCCCTGTGGAATCGTCTCGAAGTTCTGGGCAAAATGCGGAGCCTCGGGCCTGCCCCTGATCGTCCACCATTGCGTAAGCGATCCTTGATCAAAGTTTAGGTCCATCATGGCTGCCCGGCCATCCTGACCGGCCCTAACGGCCAAGGCGGCAGCCAGCGTGCTCTTGCCGCTCCCGCCCTTGGCGCTCGCTATCGTGATCGTCTTCATCGCTATCGTCGTCCCTTGTTTCGTGGCTAACTTTTGCGTATGCGGGATAGCACCAATTCCCATACGGCAAGCACCTTGCCCGAAAGTTGACGATATCGAGAATTGCAATCGCGATAGCCATTATCGGCGGCCAAAGGCTATCGGACACGGCAAACGAATAGCCGACGATGGCATGAAGGCGTCTTGGGAACTTGGGAGATAGCCACTTTTCCGAAACGGGATGGACGGAGGGATAGCTTCAAAACGCGGCGGTGGCTTCCGATAGCCGATATCGCTTCGGGTGCGCAGGCTATCATGACCGCGCGGATGGATAGCGGCCCGGAAAACCCCAAAAAATTGCGGAGGTTCAAGGCGTTCGCGTCGGGCCGGAGAGCGGGCGCAAGGGCAGGAAAATTGATGCTATCCGCTATCGTCGCGGTGGTAATCCCTTCGGCGCGGATGGATAGCTTGTATCGGATACGGGATAGCGCGTAGGCGGCGCATGATAGGCTATCGCTATTTCGGCTTATCGAGGATCGGGGGGGTGACGGCGCTGAAGTACCAGAGGGCGAAGCGTGGCGGGACGGTCTACTACCAAAATCTCGTGCTAACCGGCTTCCTCAAGATCGTGGCTAGAGCCTGAGCGGCCAATTCCGTCCTTCTGCTGGCGCGAACTGCCCGGCCAGCTTCTGTGTCGTTTTAGCCACAGTTTCCTCGCTGCCGCATTTTTAATGGCGGTCTGGGCGATCCTACGTTTCGCCCGTAGCTCTTTTGCCGCGGCGATCTTGAGCAGTTCTGTCGCACAGTCGACGAGGATATCGAAGCCAGATCGCTCATCGCCGCGCGCCATCCTCCGGCGTCTCCGGGCGATAGCCATAGAGATAACGTCGGCAGACGGTTTTGGTTCGGGCTCTTCGCTCATGGCGATCCTGTCTCATGTCTCGACGAATGGTGCAACCTGGGCGCGAGCGCTATAGAAATTCGCCCACGATATTCACAGGCTAGCGCCCGCCGGCTTCACGGCGCGGTTTCAGCTCCCGGACCTGGAAAGCGTGGGAATGACCGAAAGAAACGCGGCCAGAAACCTGCCCGAATGTAAAGAGGCGGTAAAAAATAGGCGCGAGAACCGATTTCCCGCGCCATTTGCGTTTTCAGATTCGCGAAATTCCCTTTGCGAATCAACGCGCCGTTTTTTGCGTTTTCAAGCCTTAAAGCGTTGATTTTATTGAGGTAATGGTGGACTTGCCGAGTATCGCTTCCGTTCGATCCTCACTCATTTCAAGGCGCTCCCTCAGCCGTTACCGATCACCCGGATATCTCGCAAGAATGGGCGCATTGCGGCGGGCTTAGGCTCGCTCGCGAAAGTAGCGGTCTGAGTTGCGAGGAAGCGCAATTCTGCGCGATATCTAAGTACGCCTTATCCGAGGCAAGTTCGCTTGCGAGGGGGCGGCCAATGGGGTGCGAACTTACTTCGCGCAGTACTAGGCTTGGCTCTTGCCGGTTTCGAGGTTCCAGCTTCGCAAGGCCTCAAGCACGATCAGCGCATGCTTGATCTTGTCTGCATGCTCGATACGCAGGCGCTCCTCCTCATCTTGCCGCCTCGCCAAAATGCTCTGCCAAATAGCGGCGAAAGCTTCCGCCGGCCGGATCGTCAAGCGCACCTCTCCCTCCCGTTTTTCGAATTGGACTTGCTGGACACCTAATGACGATCCTGGATATTGACTGAAACAGATTTACAAATCGGAAACTAAAACTTTGGCTGAGAGCAGTTTTTGGGCGCGATGCCATCAGGCGGGGCGGAAAGAGGCCCGTTCGAGCGAGGGGTAGCGGAGGCCGAGGCTTGCCGCGCGCGCCGCGTAGAAGACCATGAGCGAGGCCCAGAGCCCGTGATTGCCAAAGGCGGGCGTCAGCACCGCCCAGGCGCCGAGAAAGACGGCGAGGCTCAGGACCATCATATTGCGCATGTCAGCCGCGCGGGTCGCGCCGATGAAAATGCCGTTGAGCTGAAAGCAGGCAACGCCCGCGACCGGGGTTAAGGCCGCCCAGGGCAGGAAGGTGTAGGCGGCCTCGCGCACCGGCGCCGCCGCCGTCATAAAGCGAATTGAAAGGAGCCCTCCCGCCCAGAACGCCACGGCCACGAGCACCGACAGGACGGCCGCCCAAACCGAGCTTACGAAAACCGCCTGCCGGAAGCGCCGCAAGCTTGCCGCGCCTACTGCTTGGCCAACCAGCACCTCGGCGGCAAAAGCGAAGCCGTCGAGCACGTAGGCCGACAGGTCGGAGAGGTTGCGCAGTACGCTGTTCGCCGCCAGTTCGACATCGCCGAACCGCGCGCCCTGTGCGGCGAAGAAGGTGAAGGCGAACAGCAGGCAAACGGTGCGGATCATGATGTCCGCGTTGACCGCGATGAGCCGCTTGAACGCCTGCCGGTCGAAAATTCGGATGGGCATGCCCCGCGTTCCTCGCAAGAGGCGCGCGGCGATGAGGAGGCCCACGGCCAAGGCGGCATACTCCGCGCAAACCGCGGCCATTGCGGCGCCTTCCACGCCCTTTCCAGCCCGGAGCACGAGGACGACTGCAAGCAAGATGTTGATGGCGTTCTGGAAAAGCTGGAGCAGCAGCGCGAGGTTCGCACGCGCCAGCCCAATGAGCCAGCCGACGAGCGCATAATTGGCGAGGGTGGCGGGCGCGCTTAGGATGCGAACGCCGAAATAGGCGGCAGTGGCTGTCTGCACCGCCGGGCTTCCGCCGATAAAATGGAGCGCCAGCAGGATCGCCGGTACATGCAGCAGGAAAAGAAGCGTGCCGCCAGCGAAGGCGATGACAAGCGGCCGATAGAGGTTAGCGGCGATTTCCGCGCGGTTGCCGGCTCCCGCAGCCTGCGCCGTGAGCCCCGTGGTGCCCATGCGCAAAAAACCGAAGGCCCAGAACAGCATCGAAAACACGGTTGAGCCAAGCGCCACGCCCCCAATAAGCGCCGGATCGCTGAGCTGCCCCACGACCGCGGTATCGGCAATGCCCACCAGCGGCACGGTGGCATTCGAGACGATCATCGGAACGGCGATGGCGAGCACGTTACGGCTCGTCACGTCGCCAGCCTTAGCCTGCCGGTCCTGCAATCCCCCGAATCCTACTTCTGACGGCGGGACCCGAAATAGCTGAACACACGCGTGAGCAGCCAAAGCGGGACGACGATGATCGCGCCCAGCACAAGATAGCGCAGCACCTTCTTGACGGCGTCGAGGCCCAGCGAGGATATCCAATCCGAGAGCCTCATCACCGCATCGTAGAGATTGGCCGGATTGAACCCGAAGAAAGACAAGACCACCCCGATGATGATCGAGGCGATTACAAGCTGCAAAATGATGGCGGCCGGGCTGCCACCAAAAAAGCGTTCCATGGTTACGTTCCGTCCCTCAGTCACCTGAGCAACGCATAGCTGCATCGCAGGGCCGGGGAAAGCGGAAATTGACCCTTGTACAAAACCGGGTTGATCTGTCCGCGCACGTCATCGCGAGGCGCCGCCGGCGCTGCGGCGATCCAGAAGTACCTGAACTGGCGCTGCTGCCGTTTGGATTGCGCTGAACTCGCAACGGCGCGAATCCCGCGGCCGGACCGGATATGAGGGCTGCCCCGGCGTCCGCCTGAGCGCTTTGGACCTTTCGTGTTCTTGTGCCACAGCCCACATGAATGCCGTGGGGGCATTTCCTCCCTGGAGTTGAGGCCGCGCGATGCCGCCCGCTCAAGTCCAGCGGATGGGCAGCGCATGGCTCAAGTTAGAGAGGTCGATGCTCGCGGGTCTTGCCGCCGTGGCTTGCCTGTCCGCCCTTGCGCCCGGCCTGCGCGGCCAGATCCCGGTTGCGGGAGAAGCTGCGGTTCTCGTCGGAGACGTTCTGCCCGCCCTTGCGGCCGGCTTCTGCCGCCAGCTCGCGGTTCTGGCTGAAGCTGCGCTTCTCGACCGGTACGCTTTGGCCGCCCTTCGAGGCAATCGCACGCTGCTTCTCTGCGTCCATCGAGGCGAAGCCGCGATTGGAAGTCGAGCCGTTTTTTCTGGGAAGGTGGGTGGCCATTGTCACTCCTGTGCTGCTTGTTGTGGCAAAGCCTCCGCCCGAGGCCTTGAGGGTGTAACAGCCACATGCCGTCATGGTTCCGCGGACCGCTGAATTTTTTGCGGCCTTTTCGCTTATTTCTTCCGCGGCTTAGTAAGAACCGGGTGCTGGCGGATAGCATTCTCAGGAATAGCGCAAGCAAACGCTCGGGTTTCTTGCTGGCGGCACCGAAGTAATCGGCGGGGGCACCCCGGATAAGCGTGCTGCGCTCTCCGGGGTGGCAGGACGGCGGGTATTAGCGGAGGCCGGAAACGGCGAGGTTTTCCTCGTCCGCATACATGGACAGCATCGGCTCATCCGTGAGGATTGCCTCGCTGTAATAGCCATAGCCGTTGAAATGGCCAGCCATGACGCGGCCATAAGCGCCGATATTGCCGATCTCGATGCAGTCGCCTTCGCCAATACCGGGCGGCAGCATAAAGGGGCCGGGCAAGAAATCTGCGCTGTCGCAGGTCGGCCCGTACAGGCCGAACGGCGCAAGGCTATGAGAATCGACCGGAATCCCCCGCGAGGAATAGGCCTGTGCCGGGAACACCCATTTGCAATGGGCCGCGTCGTAGAGCGTGCCGAAAGCGCCGTCGTTGATGTAAAGCGTGCCGTCGCGGCGGGCATCCACCTTCACGATCACCGACTCCGCCTCGGCCACCAATGCGCGGCCTGGCTCGCACCAGAGCTTACAGCTATAGCCGACCGCCATGCGGTCGAAAGCCGCGCGGATCTCGTCTATGTAGCTTTCGAGTGCAGGCGGTTCCATGCCCGGATAGCGCGAGGGAAAGCCGCCACCAACGTCGATGATATCGACCATCGTGGCCGCCCGCACGATCTGCTGGGAGACGTTGCGCAACACGCGGCCGTAGCCTGCCGCGCACATCGTTTGCGAGCCGACATGGAACGTGATGCCCAGTGCTTCGGCCGTCTGGCGCGCGCGGCGGATAAGCGCTGGGGCCACGTTCCAGGGCGCGCCGAACTTGCCCTCCAGCGAAATTTCGCTGTAGGTCGAGGGGCAGGCCATGCGCACAACCAGCGTCAAATCCTTGGCGCCGCCGGTGGCGTCCTCGATTTTTTCAAGCTCGGCCTCGGAGTTGAGCGCAAAGGTGCGGACGCCGAAATCGTGGTACGCCTCGGCGATCAGGCGGCGCGGCTTGACTGGATGCATGACGTGCATGGTGGCGCCCGGCCGCGCGCCGATGCTACGCAGTTCGGTGCCGGATGCCACGTCGAAATGCCGGATGCCCGCATCGAACAGTGCGTTGATGATAAGAGGCGAATTGTTCGCCTTCACCGCATAAAGCGTCTCGCCCGGAAAATGCTCAACGAACCAGCGCGCGGCACGGGTGGCCGCATGCGGGCGCAGGCAAAGCACGGGTTGATCTACAGGAACGTCGCGGATGACCTCCGCTGCGGCCGGGTAAATGTCCATCGCATGGGACCTCCCATTTAAGAGTTAATCCGATGCTGCTGACGAACGCTTCACCGCCTAGGCGGAGTTGCCAGACAGGCTATTTCTGCACTTCGGCATACGGGCATGAAGCTATGGTCCTCGCGGACTAGCGCGCAGCCTTTATGAGCAGAAGTCACCTCCCCGGCGCCGTTTAGGGCGCTATCGCTTCGCAATCGAAGCTGCTTTAAATGGCAATGTCGCCTTGAAGGTCAAGCGATTTTTGCGCTGCGCCGCAAAAAAGTTGCGCATACTGCGGGATGCCGTTTACGCCCCCGCCGCCAGGGAAAATCCCTAATTTGGCTTTAGAGATTTCAGGCACTTGCTCACAGCTGTTATGACATCCCCGTAAACCGCGCTTGCTGTCTCGGGATAGACGGCGCGGAAGGTTATAAACTGCCCACCCTCCAGAATAGTCTTACGATAGAAAATATTACCGCTATTTTTTCCGGAGACGGCATACGAATTGCCCTTTTGCAATTTAAATGTCACAACACCCTTGCGGTTTTCATCGGAAATTGTGTCCTTAAAATCATCCTGTATAGATTTATAGGACACATTGTAATCGGCATGAACACGCAACTCGGCTCCATCCTGAGCCAGGAATACCTGCCCATCCCTGGATGGCGGCTCCCCTTGCGGCACAAAAATGCCTTCAGGATAACATATAGAGTAGCCGTACCTCTGATTTACGTATTCTCTATATAGATAATGTCTAGTTATAGGCTGTTGTGCATTGCAAATATTTGTCCTGGATGGAATTATAGCAAATAACGCGCCAGCAACATAAACGCATGCCCTGCTTTTATGCGCCTTCACCTTGGCCGAATCCCTAACTTCTATCATTTTTATTCCTTTATGGAACTTATCCCAAAGCCTGTTCAGCGCAGCGGGGAACCGCGGCTACGGCGGCGGGCCTTCCGCAGATTCGCCGTCTGCAAGGAGCAGCCAGCATGGACCAGGCCGGCGGCATTGGCAACGTAAGCTTGGCCCCCGCAAGCTTGCCCCCCGCGGCAGGCAATCGCGGCCGTCTCGCACAGCCGGCGCAAAAATGCTACGCTTCGCGCGGCGGTAACAGCGGGAGCACCATGCACAGATCGATCGAAGGCGCGGCGCACTTCAAAACCGGTGTCCACTGGCTGCTCCGGCACACCGGCAACCCGGACAGCAGGCCAACACCGTTCGCGCCATTCATCGCCTGCCCGGACAGCCGCGTTGTGCCCGAGGTTCTCCCGCAGCGCGAGCCAGGCGAAATATTCGTGGTGCGCAACGCGGGCAACATCGTCCCGTCCTACGGCCCGCCGGTGCATGCCACGCCCAAGCCGCGGCTTGCCTATCCCGTGTTGCGTGGGTAGCGGGGCGATGGAAGAGGCAGCCGTAGTGCAAAGGCCGGCGCAGAAAGAGCTTTTCGGCCATCCGAGGGGGCTCGCATTCCTGTTCGCCACCGAGATGTGGGAGCGCTTTTCCTATTACGGGATGCGCGCGCTCCTGGTCCTCTACCTCGTGAAATATCTGCTCCTGCCAGGGCATGTGGAGCACGTCATAGGGCTTGCCACGCTCAAGAGCGCCATGGAGGCGGCATTCGGCCCGCTCGGGGTTCAACCCTTCGCCTCGCAGATCTACGGCCTCTATACCGCCCTGGTCTATCTCACGCCCATCTTCGGCGGCCTGCTTGCCGACCGCGTGCTTGGCCAGCGCCGCACGGTCTTGATCGGCGCCGTGCTGATGGCCGCCGGCCACTTCATGATGGCCTTCGAGCCGCTCTTGCTTTTTGCCCTGCTGACGCTCATCCTGGCCAACGGCGCATTCAAGCCGAATATCTCCACCCAGGTCGGCGAGCTTTATGCGCCTGGCGACACGCGCCGCGACCGTGCCTTTTCGGTCTTCTACGTCGGCATCAATATCGGCGCGTTCCTCTCGCCCTTGGTGTGCGGAACGCTTGGCGTGGCGGTGGGCTGGCATTACGGCTTCGCGGCGGCTGGCGTAGGCATGCTGATCGGGCTCCTCATCTACATGCGGGGCTTGCGCGAACTGCCGCCGGACGAGTTGCAACGAGCCAGGGCCGCGCACCACGAGCACGATCCCTTAAGCCGCGAGGATTGGCGGGCCATTGCGGCGCTGCTCGTGCTTTTCCTCCCCAATACGCTGTTCTGGGCCACCTACGAGCAGCAGGGCAACACCATCGCGCTGTGGGCCGACACATTCACCGACCGCAGCGTCAACCTCCTGTTCTGGCACGGGGAAATCCCCGTCACCTGGTTTCAGGCGTTCAACCCGTTCATGATCTTCGCTTTCACGCCCGCCATCGTCGGCCTGTGGGGCTGGCAGGCGCAGCGAGCCGCGAGCCATCCTCCGTTACCAAGATGGCCATCGGCTGCTTCGGCGTGGCGCTGGCCAATCTCCTGATGGCGTTCGCGGCGATCCATGCGGGCGAGACGGCGAAAGCAAGCTGGCTCTGGCTGTTCTGCTATTTCGTCATAATCACCATCGGCGAGCTTTACCTTTCTCCCGTGGGGCTTTCGTTGGTCTCGAAGGTGGCGCCGGGCCGTGTGCTCTCGCGGATGATGGGCGTGTGGCTTGCCACGAGCTTCCTTGGCAACCTCATGGCCGGCTGGCTTGGCTCCTATTGGAGCAGCATGGAAAAGCCCGCGTTCTTCGCCATGATCGCGGGCGTAGCCGCGCTGGCAGGCTTGGCAATCGCACCGATGAACAGGCCGCTGCGGAAGATTTTGCGCCATTGAGGGCGCGAAGCTGAACGGTCCGGGGCCTTTATGGCCTCTGCCCACAGGCAACCGGGGCAGAGCACGTTAGGGAGGTTTCGATGCTGTTTTTCGCCTCGCCGGCGGGTTGACGCTACCGCCGGCCGTTCACATTCTGCGGAAAATAAGCGAGGCGCCGCCTCCGGTTAGCGCGGCGATAATGACGGCGGCGGCACCGTAGAGCCACGGGAAGTCCAGGGCGGCGGCCGACAATTGGTGTTCGATGCCAACCTTCGCAAGCTGGATATCCGCTCCGGTTTCGCCAACGATCTTGCCGTTCTGGCAGATATAGAACCCGGCCCGGTAGAGGCCCGCGCCTGCCGAGGCGGGCAGGTAGATATGGGCGCGGAAAAGCCTGGAACCGAAGAACTCGATGGCACCGTTGCTCTGCTCCAGGAAAAGGCCGTTCGATTGTTTGAGCCGGATCAGGGCTTGTTGAAATTCTTCCGCCGTGGCGGCCGTTCCGCCTGCGTGCGGCCGCAGCACAAGCGCGTCGAGGCCGATGCCGTGGGCTTTGCGCTCCTCAAGGCGCGCGATTTCGTTTGCGGGCCTGGTGGAAAGCACGGCGTAAAAGTTCGGAACGTTTTCGAAGGCCAGGCTTTCGGAATTGATCCACAAGCCGGCGTGACGGCCCTTTTTCCAGACCGTTACGGGCTTCACTGGCCCCCGGATGGTCACGGCGACATCGAACGTATTTCCGTGAAGCTTTTCCCGGTCTATCGAGCCGAACAGCACGATGCTTGAGCCGTTATATCCCGGCTCGATGTAGAAGTAGTTCTCCGACACCTCGGCTTCGATGGAATCGGGAACCGGTCCCCTGGCCGGAGCAGCTTCAGCCCCGGACGCAGCCAGCCAGAAAGGCAGCAGACACGCCCATAACCGGAGTAAATTTCGATTGCCCTTCATTACGAGGCCCCGTGGCTCAGGCTGTAAATGCCAGCCGGCGAGAACAAGCCTGCCAGCAGGCGCAAGCCCACGCCCAGGACCAGGATAGCCAGCAGCAGCCGGAGATGCTCCGCGCGCAGGCGCTGCCCGGCCGCAGTTCCCGCCTGGGCGCCGAGCACGCCGCCAACCATGAGCATCAGTGCCAGCGCGATATCCACCGTGTGGTTCCAGACCGCCTGCAGCACCGTGGTGATAGCGCTCACGAATATGACCTGAAACAGCGAGGTGCCAATGGCGAGGCTGGTCGGCACGCGCAGGACGTAGATCAGGATCGGCACCATGACGAAACCGCCGCCCACGCCCATCACGCCCGAGAGAAGCCCGACCAATATGCCGAGCCCGATGGGCGGCAGCGCGCTGATATAGAGCTTCGAGGTCTTGAAACGCGTCCTGAAGGGCAGAGCGTGGGTCCAGCCGCGCTGTTCGCGGCTGCGCACGCTTTGGGGCTTGCCGCCCTGCTGGCTGGTGATCGCCCGCAGGCTTTCGATGAACATAATGCCGCCGACCACGCTCATGAACACCACGTAAAGCAGGGAAACGGTGAGATCGAACTGCCCGGCCTGCCTGAGCAGGCTCACGATGTGCACCCCCAGGAGCGCCCCCGCCGCACCTCCGGCCAGCAGATAGAGGCCAAGCTTTATGTCCACGTTCTTGCGGCGGTATTGCGCGATGGTGCCGGTGATGGAGGAAGCGATCAGCGGGTTGGCGCCAGTGGCGACGGCGACGCCACTTGGTATACCCGCGAAAATCAGCATTGGCGTCATCAGGAAGCCGCCGCCCACCCCGAACATGCCGGACAGGAAGCCCACTATGCCGCCAAGCGCCAGCATGAGCAGTGCATTGATAGGCATGTCGGCAATGGGCAGGTAGATGTGCATGGGCGCAATGAACTTTCAAAACCGCAAGCCGGCCGGCGGCATCGCTTTTAGCTGCCAGGATACAGCCCGTCACGTAAAAACGTATTAACGTATTTGAATGCGATACGCTCTCGCTTGCCGGAAAACCGCAGGCGGGATAATTTGATACGATTATCAGGGAGGACGGCTTTGATTAAATGTTCAGTTTGCGGCGCGGAACTCGCGCATGGAACGCCTTTTTGCCCGATCTGCGGGGCGATGCTGTCCTTTTCTTTCCGGCCGCTCATAGCGGGCCTCATTCACCTGGCGCTTTGCCTGGCGGCGCTCTACTTCATCCCGAAGCCTTATGCCTACTTTCCTGCGGCCCCCTTCGCGCTCCTGGCGCTGATGTCGTTCGGCGCGGCCGCGCTGGGCCTCTACCGCAGCCTGCGGCGGTAATGCCAGTCCGCGCGGCCGCCTGAATCCACATATTTGTTTCAAATTTTCTAGCTTGGTCCGGCTGGCATGTGTTAGACGTGATACGCACTTATTCTGTTGTGGATAAAATGACTGTGCTGCGTTTGGCCCCGCTTCCGATACTTCTTGCCGTTTCCGCCTGTACAACGGCAGCAACCACGCAGCCCGAGATGCATTTCGCTCTCGCCGATCCAAACAAATACAAGACGGACATAGAGCGGCAGCGCGCGCAGCAACTGGCAGAGACTGCCTGCAAAACCAAAGCGATGACGGCCAGCGCGGAGTTTGAGAAAACCATAGCCAGCGAGCATCACAGCAGGGAAAATCTGGACCGGGCGCGGGAAAGAGCCGCCGAGATGTACAGCACAACCTTTGCGCTGTGCATGATGAGCAATGGTTACGTGAAAAAATAGATCTCAATCCAGATGAATACTTCCCGCCTGCCGCCGCGGAACCACGGCTGTGCGCAGCTTACGGATTTGTTAGACTGGAAATGCGGCGGCGGGCTTGACGCGGAGAGATTCGCACTACAACATGCGCGCCATTTGCGGACAGGGACCGCGAGCCGGGGCTCGCGCGCGGAAACGCGCCAGGCCCGGTGAGATTCAAGGGGGGCGGCTCGGAAGGGGTAAGACCTATGAACGAAGGTGTTTCGCTGGAGATGCTGACCTTCAACTTGAAGTTGCTGGGCAGGAAAAGCCGGAAGAAAGTCCTCATCAGCGCCGGGAAGCAGGAAAATAAAAAGCGGATGCTTCCCGCGATAAGACAGTTTCTTACATTAGAAGTAGATATTTATTCGACACCTGGTACCCATAAGTTTCTTTCGGGGCGTGGTATAGATAGTACGGAAATTCATAAAATTACCGACCGCCATCAACCGAATATTCTTACTTTTCTTAAAGAAAACCGCTTCGATCTTGTCATTAATGTCCTGACCGGCGACGACGACTACGACGAAGGCTCCGACGCCAAACTCATCCGCAAGCTCTGCATCGAGAACGGCATTCCGCTCATCACCGACGCGGATGTGGGCATCGCAACCCTCGAACAGCTCATTGCGGACACGGCCAAGGGCACGTTCCGCTACAAACTCGCGGATAAGCAGGAGCCGTGGAACCTGCATCTCCACTTTATGGAGGAGGTCGAGCGCCTTGGCGGCGTCGCCAACCACCACGCCCATTTTGACAAGGCCTACCTCATCAACATGGAGAACCTGCGCCTGAGCCAGGTCGACATGCAGAAGAAGTGGGAGATCTACCGCTATCTCAAGGAGAACTATACTCACGACGACCTGATCGAGCGCATCGGGCGCGGCCTCGACAAGATGATCGCCCAGGGCGTTACCTACTGCCGCACCATGGTGGACGCCGACAGCACCGTGGGCCTCCTGCCTGTCACCGCCGCGATGGAGGTGAAGAAGCGCTATGCCGGCCTCATTACCTTCGAAGTTGGCGTGCAGCCGCTGCAAGGTGTGCTCGACCCCGCCTCCTACGAGCAATATGCCGAGGCCTGCAAGCTCGCCGATTTCTGCGGCGGCCTGCCCTCGCGCGACCGGCCGCGGCCCGAGGCGCATCTCGACCTCGTGCTCGACCTCGCCAAGCGGCTCGGCAAGCCCGTCGAGGTGCATGTCGACCAGGAGAACAACCCGCTCGAAACCGAGACCGAGCTGCTCGCCGCCAAAGCGATCGAGCACGGCATGCAGGGCATGGTCTACGGCATCCACGCGATCTCGCTTGGCGCCAAGGGCGAGCGCGAGCAGGACCGCATCATCGCAAAGATCCTCGAAGCGGACATGGGCATCGTGATCTGCCCCTCGGCCGCGCTCAGCATGCAGAAGCTGCCGATGACGGCGCCGCTGCACAACTCCATCGCGCCGTTCCCGAAGCTGCATGAGGCGGGCGTGCGCTGCTATATGGGCGTGGACAACATCCACGACCTGTTCATGCCGATGTCCGACGGCGATATCTGGACCGAGTGCCGGATACTGATGGAGGCGTGCCGGTTCTACGATATCGGCACGGTGGCGAAATGGGCCTGCGCCAAGCCCAAGACCTTCAAGCAGGCGCCCGCGCTCGCGGCGTAGGGCGCGGGCGTACCGGGTGGGCTGCCTATGCCGCCGCCCTGGCCCGGCCCGCCCGCCGCTAACCGCCTATTAACCGGGACGGAGCGGGTTTTGGGCGTTTTGGCGCGTGTGGTGGCCGCTTCGTTCATGGAGCCACTATAATGCATGAAGTTTTCTAAAGTTTTAAGCGCACGTCAAAGTCAATAACTCCCAGCAGAGCTGGAAGTTTGATAGTGAACCACCATAGGTGGTTTGAAAGGACTTGATGACAATCGATTGGATTTAAGCATCGTATCGCGGCATTCTCCATCTTCATTATAAATGAAACACATGTGCGTTCCCGCCGGGAATTCCTCTCGTGCAAATCCCAGCGATATCTTGCGTGGTTCTGTTCCTGGCATGGACATTGCCGCTTTCGTTAACGCCGATAGTTATACTGCGATCCTGCTTCATTGCATGCGGCGGCCGCGTCGAAGGCGCAAAAGACAGAGGCGCCTCGCTCGCGTGAATGAAAAGGCCGTCACAGCTGCAGGCAGCTTACCAAAAATCGTCAATCGAATAATGAACATCTCCGGCAGCGGATCCGCTAGAGCTGCGGGGGCAAATATTAGAGCTTCTGCGCGGTAAAAAATGCAAAGCGAGCCTTGCGCATCGGCGGCCGTGGCAGGGAACTCTGCCTCTGTTTGCCGCCTCCAGCTCCCTCACGTTTGAGCCGCCTCCGCAATTTCCGCCGCGATATGCTCGCTGTCGAGGCTCCACGGTGATTTCGAGTTCCCCGCGCGAGGCGGCGCCGAAGGCTAAATTTGAACGTCCCGCAAGGGAGCCTTCAGAGCCGCTGAATGCCAACGCAAGCACTTCTTAAACTTGCCGCGCTTAAACTCACCAGCACAAGTGGCTCCGTTGACGGTTGCGCCGGGATGCCCACTGTGCGGCCACTGCGCGGTATACGGGCTTGCCGATGGCGTTCGCCAGTCTCATCGTTCCTGGATACACGCTCATTTCCGTCATCTGCGAAACGGGGCATTTCGGCGTCTACCGTGCGCTATCGCTGGATGGTAAGCAATTTTTGCTAAAGGTGCAGGTATTTTCGCCGCCCCAGCCCTGGCGATCGCTCAACTGGAGCATGAATACCAAGCGGCGCGCGAATTGGACCCAGCCTTTGCGGTGAGACCTGCAGCTCAAGCGGGAGGGGGGCATCATTGCTTTGAGATTCTGGAGGATTACGCGTGCCACGCGCTGGCCAGCGATTTGACGGCTCCGCTGGAGCTGGACCGGTTCTTCAGGATCGCTGCAGGCGTAACCGGGGCGTTAGCGCGCACTCCACCGGCAGGGTGTGGTGCACAAGGACATTAAGCCTGAACACATATTCCTTGCTGGTGGCTCCGATGGCTCCGCCGGGGCAAAGCTCACGGGCTTCGGCTTTGCTACAACGCTTTCGCGCGAACGCCAAGCCCCCGATCCGCCCGAGACTATCGCAGGAACACTTGCCTACATGGCGCCCGAGCAGACGGGACGCATGAACGGGTCGGTCGATCCCCGCAGCGACCTCTATTCGCTGGGTGTTACATTCTACCAAATGCTTGCGGGGCGGCTACCGTTTGGCGCCTCCGATCCGATGGAATGGGTCCACTGCCACATTGCGATCCAGCCTCCACCGCTGAGCGAATACCGGGGGGACGTTCCAGGCCTCTCTGAGACACCGTCATGAAACTGCTGGCGAAAAACGCCGAGGACCGCTACCAGACCGCCGAGGGACTCAAAGCCGACCTGGAGCGTTGCGCCGCCGGGTGGCACGAGGGGGGGCGTATAGCGCCATTTCAGCTTGGAGCGCATGATATGCCTTGATCGCTTGTTGATCCCAGAGAAGCTGTACGGGCGGGAAGAGGAAATGCAAATCGCTGCTTTCTGCCTTTGGGCGGGTTGCAGCGGGGGGCGAACGTGAACTTGTGCTAGTTCTCGGGCTATTAGGGCGTTGGCAAGTCGGCGCAGGTGAACGAGCTGCACAAGGCGCTGGTTCCAGCGGGCGGGCTTTTTACTTCAGGAAAGTTCGATCAGTACAAGCGCGGCATTCCCTATGCAACCTTAGGGCAAGCCTTAGCAAGGCTTATTCATACACTCTTAGGCAAAAGTGAAGCGGAGCTTGAAGGCTGGCGGCAGTCGTTGAAAGAGGCGCTGGGACCCAACGGACAGCTGATTGTGGACCTTGTGCCGGAATTGAGGCTCATCGCCGGAGAACAGCCGCTCTCCACCGGCTTGAACCGCAGCAGGCGAAGACGCGTACGAGCTTGTGTTCCGCCGCTTCATCAGCGTGTTTGCGAGACCGGAGCATCCGCTGGTGCTGTTCGTCGACGATCTGCAATGGCTCGATGGAGCGACACTCGATCTCATCGAGGACCTGTTGACCGACGAGGATGTGCGGCACCTGCTATTGATCGGCGCTTACCGTGACAATGAGGTTGGGCCAACGCATCCTCTCATGCGAAAATTGGAGGCCATTCGCAAAGCGGACACGGCGGTGCAAGAAATAAAGCTTGCCCCCCTCGCCTTTGATGACTTGACGCAATTGGTCGTGGAATCCCTGCATTGCGATCATGAGTACGCCGATCCTTGGCGCGGCTGGTAAATGAAAAAACGGGAGGCAATCCATTCTTCGCCGTTGAGTTTTTGACGGCGCTGAGCCTAGGAGGGGTTACTTGTCTTCGATTATGGCGAGGGCCGGTGGTCATGGGATTTGCACAGCGTTCATGCGAAAGGGTACACGGACAACGTGGCCGACCTTATGGCCGCGAAACTGAGCCCCGCCTGCGGTCAGAACGCAGAGGGCCGTTCAGCAGCTTGCCTGCCTCGGATATAGCGCTCAAACCCCAATGCTTTCGCTCATCCTGGGGATGCCGGAGGAGGAGGTCCACGAGGATTTGAAGGAGGCTGTCCGCCAAGACTTATCCAGAAGCTCGACGGTTCTTTTCGAATTCGTCCACGACAGTGTGCAGGAAGCCGCCTATTGCTGATCCAGCAGAGAGTTCGCGCGCTGAGACCCACCTTAGGATCGGCAGGCTGCTTTTGGCACACACGCCTGAAGAAAAGCGTGAGGAGGCGATCTTCGAAATCGTTAGCGAGCTCAACGGGGGCATTGCGCTGATCACCAGGCAACAAGAGGAGCTGAACCAACTCGCCGGGTTCAACCTGATCGCGGGCAAGCGCGCCAAGGGGTCTGCCGCCTACGCCTCGGCGCTCACATATTTCGTCACCGGCGCACAAAGTTTGAGGGACGGCTGCTGGGAGCGTCGAGCATGAGCTGATCTTTGCGCTGGAGCTGAACCGGGCCGAATGCGAGTACCTGACGGGCGATTTGGCAGCGGCCGGGCAGCGGCTCGGCATGCTCGCAGCCGCGGCGGCAAATATCGTCGAACGCGGCGCGGTCGCAGTCCTGCGCATAAACCTCTACATGACCCTAAATCAGAGCGACCGCGCCATCGAGGTGGGCCTCGAATATCTGCAGCATGCCGGTATCCGCTGGTACGTCCCGGCAGGCCGCTGAGGAAGTGGAACAGGAGTTTCAACGGCTATGGCAGCGGCTGGAAAACCGCTCGATCGAAGAGATCGCCGCCCTGCCGTTGATAAGCGACGCGGGCGCTCGCGCCACAATGGACGTCCTCACGACACTGATGCCGCCGGCCCTGTTCACGGACAGAAATCTGCAGTGCCTCCTCATAGCTCGCATGGCCAACTTCAGCCTCGAACATGGCAACAGTGGCGGGTCGTGCTTCGCCTATGTCTGGCTCGGCATGCTCTTGGGGCCGCAGTTCGGCGACTACCAGGCGGGGTTCAGCTTCGGCCAGCTCAGCGTCGATCTGGTGGAGAAACGCGGGTTGCTGGGCTTCAAAGCGCGTGTCTACCTGGGCTTCGCGCACGTCATTACCTGGACACGCCACGTTCGCATGGGCGTTCCTTCGGTGCGAACCGCGTTGGAGACGGCGCGGGAAACGGGCGACCTGAGCTTTGCGGCTATTTCCTACGCTGCCCTGATCACGCACCTTCTCGCCTGCGGCGATCCGCTCGCGGAGGTCCAGCGCCAAGCCGAGGCTGCACTCGGTTTCGCGCAGAAGACGCGGTTCGGCCTCGTCGCCGATATGGTCGGCGGGCAACTGGGACTGATCCGCACGCTCCGGGGCTTGACGCCGCAGTTCGGCTGTTTCACCGAAGCTGGCTTCGAAGAGAGCCTGGTCGTAGGAGCACCTCGGCGGCAATCCACGTTTGGCATACTCTGGCTGGCGGTATTGGATTGCAAGCTGCAGGCCCGTTGCCTCGCGGGCGACTATGTGTCCGCGATCGCAGCGGCAGAGCAGGCAGAGCAGCTCCTCTCTTCGTCGTTTCTCGCCTATTTCGAGATCGCGGAGTACCATTTCTACGCCGCCCTGGCACGGGCCGCGCACCACGATGAGGTACCGGCCGGAGAGCGGCCTGCCCAGTTGGAAGCATTGATCGCGCACCACCGGCAACTGGAACTCTGGGCGCACAACTGTCGGAGACCTTTGAAAGCCGCCGGGCTTTGGCCGCCGCTGAAATCGCCCGCATCGAGAGGCCGGCCGCTGGACGCGATGCACCTTTACGAAAAGGCCATCGTGTCGGCTCGCACCGGCGGCTTTGTTCACAATGAGGCGGTAGCTTATGAGGTAGCCGGGCGCTTCTATCTCGCCTGCGGGCTCGAAACGGCTGGCCTTGCCCATCTGCGGCAGTCTCGCGCTTGCTATGCCCTTTGGGGGGCTAATGGCAAGGTAAAGCAGCTCGACAGGCTTTATCCGCAGCTGGCCGCTCAACAAGCCCCTCTCGCGGTAGCGAGTACGGCTCCCCCTGTTCCGCAGCTGGATGCTGCAACGGTGGCCAAGGCCTCGCAGGGGGTATCGGGCAGTATCGAACTGCCTAAGCTGATTGAAACACTGATGAGGATTGCGCTCGAAAATGCGGGGGCGGATCGAGGACTGCTGATCCTGCCGCGGGGTACGGCCTCGAGGTAGAAGTGGAGGCCAAGACCACTAATACGGGTACCGAGGTCGCGCCAGCCCCCGCCGCAGCCGCTGAGACACGGTTTTCCGAGGCCATCGTAAACTATGTAGTCCGCACTCAAAAGAGTGTCATCGTCGACGACGCATCGCGTCCCTGCGATTTCTTCGAGGACGTCTATCTGCACGAGGGACCGGCAAGATCGGGTATTTTGCCTTCCGCTGCTCAGGCAAGGCAAGCTGTCGGGTGTGCTGTACCTCGAAAACACCGGAGCGGCGGCGCGCCTTCACTCAGGATCGGATCGCGGTGCTGGATGTGCTTGCGGCGCAGGCGGCAATCTCGCTGGAGAACGCCGGTCTCTACAGCGAACTCAGGGAAAGCGAGGTGAAATACAGCCGGATTGTGAGCACCGCCGCCGAAGGGATATGGGTGCTCGACCCAGAGGGAAACACCGTTTTCGTCAACGACAAGATGGCTGAAATGCTCGGCTGTCCGGCGAGAGAGATGGTTGGACGCCCGGTGTCCGATTTCATGTTCGAGGAAGATGCTTCCGACCACCTGCGGAGGATGGAAAGCGCAGGCAAGGAATATCGGAGCACTTCGAACGCCGTTTCCGGCACAAGGACGGCCATACAGTGTGGACCATGGATCCGCAGCGCCAATCTTCGACGATCAGCATCAGTTCAGGGGCGCTTTTGGAATGCACACAGACATAACAGAGCGCAGACGTGCTGAAGAAGAACTCGGGCGCTACCGGAATGAGCTGGAGGAAACGGTTTACCGGCGGACCGCCGAGCTTCTTTTGTCGCGCGACGCGGCCGAAGCCGCCAACAAAGCCAAGAGCGCTTTCCTGGCCAACATGAGCCACGAGCTACGCACTCCTCTCAACGCCATCCTTGGCTTCTCCAGCCTATTGCAGGGCGAGGCGGACCTCAATGAAACCCAGCGAGGAAAACTCGGTATCATCAACCGTAGCGGCGAGCACCTGCTCACCCTCATCAACAACGTCCTGGAAATCGCCAAGATCGAAGCGGGGCGCGCGCAGCTGCAAATCGCTCCTTTCGACCTATGCGCCGTGGTCCGCGACGTTGCTGCCATGATGCAAATCCGCGCGCAGGAGAAAGGTCTGAGGCTGCTCGTCGACCAGTCCCCAGCCGTTCCGCGTTACGTCAAGGGGGACGAGGCCCGCTTGCGGCAAGTGCTCGTCAATCTCGTTGGCAACGCGGTGAAATTCACCAAGCAGGGCGGTATCGCCATCCGTCTCGGTGTAAAGGAGAATGGCAGGCTGCATGTTGTCATTGAGGTTGAAGACTCCGGCCTTGGCATCGGCGCCGAAGATCAGAAGCGCCTGTTCGAACCGTTTGTGCAGGTGGGCGAAGCGGGTGCACAAAAGGGCACTGGACTGGGCCTTGCCATCTCACGGCAGTTTGTCGAACTGATGGGCGGCACCATCGGCGTGAAGAGCACACTGGGCAACGGCTCCGTCTTCCGCGTCGAAGTTCCGGTGGAGGCGGTTACTGAGGCCGGTATCGTTGCGTTGGAGGAAACCGCACCAGCCAGGGAAGTGGCCGGGCTCGCACCTGGGCAGCCAGCTTACCGCATCCTGATCGCCGAGGATCAGCGCGAAAACCAGATGCTGCTCGGCCTGCTCATGACGCGGATCGGCCTTGAGGCGAAAGTGGTGGAAAACGGCGAAGAGTGCGTGAAGCTATTCCGGGAATGGCACCCCCACCTCATCTGGATGGACCGCCGCATGCCGGTCATGGACGGCTTGGAGGCGGCGCGGACCATTCGCGGGCTGCCGGATGGCAAGGATGTCAAGATCGTGGCGGTGACGGCCTCGGCATTCAAGGAACAGCAGCAGGAAATGCTGGACGCAGGCATGGACGGCTTGGTGCGCAAGCCCTACCGGACGCATGAAATTTACAAGTCCCTGGCAAGGCAGCTGGGCGTCCAATACGTCTACGAGACTGCCGCAGCCACTCCAGAGGCCAAGCCCGCGCCCGTCGCGCAGATAGCCGGCAGGCTGGCCGCTCTGCCCGATGGGGTACGCATAGCACTCGCGGACGCGTTGGAGAGCTCGGATGGCGAGCGGATAATGGCCCTCATTCTCCAGATCGGACACTCCGATGCGGAGTTAGGCAGATCGCTGCACGGTCTCGCGGAAAACTTCGACTACCCCGCGATCTTGGATGCGCTGGCCACGGAGAGGCAACAGCCGGGCAGCCGGGCCGTCACGGATGTCGAGATAGTCTCCCAGCCTGCGGGCGATGCGGGCGGTTAGCACTCTGGCGGCGGGGGGTGTTTTGCGAAGGCTACCTCCCAGGGCTTACGGCTCGCCTGCCCTACCGTCAGTTCCCGCTTCACACCGGGGAAAGTGCTAAAGGACAAGAATTGGCGCCGTCTCGCCTTAGTGGCGAGACAGTCAAAGTGCAGAACTGCCGAAAGTCCAGGCGTAAGAATGGCTGGCCGGAACGGTTATACGGAATCCGCCCGAACGGTTCGCTGACCGTTCTGGAAAAGCCCCAGGCTTGCCGGGATAGCGGCCGGGACCTATTGCAAGCGGGCTTGGCATTGCGCCTTCCGCCAACATCCTAATAAGCAGTGTATTTTGCGTAAGCGCTTATCGTGGTTAATGATGACATGGTTAACGTGTGCACAGCCCTCGTATTTTGCTTCGCTTTCGCGCGATTTTTGCTACTTTTTGCGCAATTTATACTACTCAAAAAACGCATTAAATCTAATCAAATACTTTGTATTAACGGATACCGTGGCCCGGCGCTATCGTGCCGCATCGCTATCGGCGGATGTTTAGTGTTATATTTCAATTAGATACAGACTTAACGCTTAATCAAAGAATTCATGCTACATTACTTCAAAATCGAATCGCGCCGTTCTGGCCTCCGCAATCCGGCCGGCGCACCGCTTTGGAAGGTTAACATGGCCCTAATTCGAAACCGCACGGGATCGATCCCCGGATAGGGTATTAGAACTTCACCCGAAGGCCGCTCACAAAAACGGTGTTGCCACTGTTCAAGTATCCCGACGTGAGGCCGCCAGTGATTTGGGAGTGGTTAACGCCGCCGTAGATGTCGATATGCTTGTTGAACCGGTAGTCCACCAGGAAGGCTTCCATGGTCTGGTCGCCTGGGCAGTTGCCCCCAGTTGAAAAACCAACGAAGGCCGGGTTAGCCTTGTTGGCCGCTGTGACTGCGGCGCAGTTGTTCGAACCCGGCGCCGCATTTGTAAGATAAGCCTGCCCGTTCACATAGTAATAGGCGGCGGCAAAAGTCAATCCGGAAGGCAGCTCATACCTGGCGCCTGCCCATGCGGTCTGCAGAATTCTGGCGCTGCCGGGTGCAAAGGGCTGATTGTTGGACAAATAAAGCTCATAGCCGCCAAGCGTGTGCGAGCCGGATGCCACAAGCTGGTGAGGATTGGTGAGCTGCATGTGCACATAGCCCGTATAAAGGCTGAGTTTCGCCCCCGGGGCTTCCTTCATGCCACTGAAATCGTGTGTATATTTTCCCATCACCGACCAGCCCTCGTCATCCAGGACCGTGCCGTTGATGAAGTTGGCCCCCGGACAGGCGTTGCCGCCGCCCGTGCCAGTGGCGTTGCAGGTTCCTATGGCGCCGGAGGTGCTGTAGGGGACCGGCGAGGTGTAAATCGCGCTCTTTTGCATGCCGTAAACGGCGTCGATGGAAAATCCGCGCCAAGTAACGCCTGCATCGAAGCCGTAGCCTCCGCCAAACATCGCGGTGCCCTCGCCGCCGTTCGTATACATCGCCGCAGTATGTACCGGCCCGTACTGGTAGACATATTTTACCGAATTGTCCCACCGCGCCTCTTCCGCGTTGCCGAAGGCCGAAGCCGACGCGTTTGCGCCTCCGATAAGGGAGAAGGCACCGGATAGCACCATCGGATCGTATACGGCGGTTGCATCAAGCCCCAGCGATAGTTGCTTGCCGGCGGTAAGTGTGCCGTAGGTGATGCTGCTCACCCCTGCATAGGCCTGGCTGTTCAACAATTGGCCGCAACGGCTGCCATTAAGGTTCGAGGTCTGCGCGGTCAAGGGTATGCCGTTGTTCCTGGCCAAGCTTGCGCAATAGTCGGAAAGTTCGCCGGAGAGCGGCTGAAATGCGCTTTCCACTCTGGCCACGGCCGTCCAGCCATTGGCAACCGGCTCCTCTATCTTTATGCCGGCCCTGCTCAGCTCGATGCCGCTTTCAGCGAGCGACGAGATAGGCTTATTGGCGTTCTTTGCGGTCGATATCGCGTTGTAAGTGAGGCCAGTGGACAAAGCTCCGTTGAGCGGAGCGCCATGGGCCATGTAAGCATAGTCGATGTCGATTACGCCGTAGAGAGTGACGCCATGCCAGGTCAAATTGTCAGGCACCGGGTCTTTGTGGTTTGGCTCGCCTGCCATAGCGGGCGCGGTCCCTCCAAGGAGTATCAAAATGGATGCAAAGCTCGCTTTAATGATCATCTGGGTCGCCGGTTAGCGAAGCCAACGCGAGACCTATGCTTCAGTGGAGGTTCCACTATTAATTGTGCTTGATTGCGAAACTGTTACCTTGGCGGGAAAGTAGGTCAGCTAGCTAGTGACTACGAAGGTCAAGCTGCCGAAGAGGTATGGTCTGCAGTGAAGCGTGCCGGCGACGCCCAACGCGCCAGCTAGCCGATTGCTACACATGTGTCCGGAAGGACACATCTTCCGCAAGGGGTCATGACCGCCAGCTTTTCGCAAAATTTCGATGGCCCGCTACGCCTCAGATTGCCGAAGCAATTGCTGCACCTGCGAAGAAATGAGGGGCTGGTAGCGCCGGCACCTAACGTCAAGCTCCGGTAGAGTGCAGGAGCGGCCCAATCGGGTTAAAGCCCGCGAGTTTGTTGGCGGGGTTAGATCGGTCTCTCGACACATTTACTTAATTATTACTAAGAGCGCCGCTCTTGTTGTTACACGAATTTTTGTATTTCCCAGCGGCCTTCCGCCGCCTATTGGCTTAGCTCTCGCCTTTTTCCGGCAACTATGCTAGCCAGCGAAAAGGTGTTTAAACCAACGCGACATAATAAAAGGTGGAAATATGTCCAGGCTGTTGGATATGCCGGTTGCGTCACATGGCAGGCAGGGGAGCGGCATGTCCCGTCTCGATGAACTGAACGGGATCCTCCGCAAGCTACAGATCGATTCACCCGGGATCGAGACGAGCGCGCTGATTTCCGAGGACGGGCTGATGATCGCCCGCGCCGATAACATGAACATGGAAGAAACGCGCGTCGCCGGCATGGCGGCCACGCTGCTTAACCTGGGCACACGGGCATCCATGGAGCTGTCCCGCGGCGCAGTACAGGAAGTGATCGTGCGCGGCGAAAACGGCTATGCCGTGGTGCTGAGCGCCGGCCGTGGCACCCTGCTGCTCGCCGTCACGAACGAAGACAGCAAGCTCGGCCTGATCTTCTTCGACATGCGCGAAGCGATCCGGGCGCTGCAGAAAGTCCTTTAGGCCGCGTCACGAAACCCGCGCCCTTCGCCGCATCGCTGTCAGGAGCTGCTCATGGCGGATACAGTATTATTCGACAACGGTACCCACCGTAACATTCTGCTTGAGGATTTCAGCAGCGCCGGCATGGCGGTGCAAGCGAACCAGCACATCATCATACACAATGGCGAGGCCATGCTGCTTGATCCGGGCGGGCACAAGGTCTATTCCCAGGTTCTGATGAAGACCTTCTCGGTCCTCGGACGCGGCAAGCTGCGGTACCTGTTTCTCTCCCACCAGGACCCGGACATCGTCGCCGCCATCAATGGCTGGCTGATGACCACCGACGCCACAGCTTATATCTCCACGCTGTGGGTGCGCTTCGTGCCGCATTTCGGCCTGGACCATTTGCTCGAGGACAGGCTGCTTGGCATCCCCGACGAAGGCATGACATTCGAAATGGGCGGGGAAGCGCTGTACGCCCTGCCCGCGCACTTCCTGCACAGCGTGGGCAACTTCCATATCTACGACCCCATTGCCAAGATCTTGTACACGGGCGACCTCGGCGCCGCGCTCGGCATGGAATACTCCGAAGTCACCGACTTCGACGCGCATCTGAAATACATGGAAGGTTTCCACCGCCGCTACATGACCGGAAATCGCGCCATGAGCCTCTGGGCCGATATGGCGCGCAAGCTGGACATCGAGATCATCGCCCCGCAGCACGGTGCGCTGTTCCGCGGCAAACCGATGGTCCAGAAATTCATCGATTGGTGCGCAAGTCTCGAATGCGGCATAGACTTGATGGCGCAGCTGTACACGGCGCCAGCCGCCCCGCCAGCAAAATGAAAATGTGGCCGTGAACGCCAACCCGCCGCCCGCCGCGCGCGAGCTTGACGAAATCCTGACCTGCATTCGCGGGGAATCCCCGCGGGGCGCGCGCAAAGTGCGGGCCCGCATCGGGCATATTGTAGACCTCATTGCCAAAGTGCCGCTCATGGGCGGCCTGCCGGAAGGCGCCCTGATGTCCGGCGGGTCAACACAAACCCCTATCCTTATGTGATTTTTTACGCGGTCGCGGATGCCGGAATCGTCATTCGCCGTATCCGCTACATGAAGCGCAAGCCCGAATAGCGCTATAGGCCGGTTGTGGAAGAAGCACGGTTCGAAAAATGTTCAAGCGGCGAGGAGTGCTTTCTCATTTATCGTACCGTACTGCCGGAAGTTTCGCGTCCCGGCTCAGATAAATCCAAGCGCCGATCGCAAGCGCCGGGTCCAGGGCTGCGAATGTGTACAATGTGTGTGGGAACAGACCTGCCATGGCCAGCGGCACCAGAACGGCCGGCACGAAGAGAATGCGGCTGACCACTGTGGCCGCAACAAACCGCCGCTGACCTGAGAGCCCTCCAAACATGGCAAGCCAGCCAATAGTCACAATCAGAAGCCCCACAACGCGCACCGAGGCCTCGTCGTGGCCGGCAAAGGGCGGATCGGCGAAAATCGCCTGAGCCGCTCCCGGCGCAGTGAGGAAAGTCACGCCGGATATCATGTAGAAAAGCCCGTTTGCCACCATATACATTGAGGCATCTGGCAATCCACGGGGCGTGGCGAGCAATTCCGCAATTAATGGGACGTTCAGTCTCCAGTCGGTTATTTAGTCTTACTAAGTCACAAAAAACTAAGTCACAAAGCCGCAGGGCCGTTCTGGGGCAAATCAGCTAGGAGAAGCGACTCGCTCAATGAACGGGGGCCGCGAGGATGAGCACGTCACCGTGCACGCTGGCGGCCAAGCCATCGTTGGTAACGTCGCACCACGCAAGCCCGAGAACGATGCCGGGCAAGCTCCATCCGCTCCGCTACTCGCGCCGCCAAGCGAAACACCGCTTCCTGCACCGGGAGGGGGAGGGGTGCAGCGAAAAAAATGAGGGCTACCTTGTGAACTGCAGCGAAACGGGCATGAACAACAGCAACTTACCAATGCACCACTCGCCCCGTTGCGGAGCGAAAACCCGAAGGACCGGGAAGGAACTAAGGGGGCAGCCGCAACCAACTACCGGAACGGGCGATGGACGCAAGAGGCAATCGCCGAACGCCGGGAGCCGTCTGCGCTCATTCGGGAAAGCCGCGAGTTGATGAGGGGATTGGGGTGACGGCATTCGCGCGAAGAAATGCCGTCATCCCCTGGGCGTGGCAGATGCCAGGAACCGTACCGGTGATAACAATCCGGTCGTAACAACAAAGAACCCCTGCGATCCGCTCGTCGTAGTGTTCAGCAAGCCCCTCCGTCATGGTCCCCTCGCCAACTGGCTGCGCCCCACGGTATAATAGCGCAACCTTTTTGGTTCCGGCTTGTCTGTTAGGGTATCAAATTGCTGCCTAGAGCCCTGTAAACACAGGGTTTCTCTTAGTTAAGGGAGAAGCAACATAGGAGAATTAGGCTAACCCATTGATTTTAATGGTGCCCAGGGGCGGATTTGAACCACCGACACGCGGATTTTCAGGACGCGTCCCCCGGAATTCCCGGCATTCCCCGACATTCCTGTATCTTCCCTACAGCACTGAGTCCGCAGTATAAATGTCTTCATCGTCATATCTAATCATTCCTTGAAATGCCTCTCTCGTGCCTATACAGTGCCTACAAATCCAGCGAATAGGCACGTCCACCATGAAGGCCAAAATCACCAAGACCGCTATCGATGAGCTTCGCGGGGAGGCCATTGCAGCGAAGAAGACCGTCTATCTCTGGGATACCGATCTGACCGGCTTCGGGGCGCTGGCGACGGCGAAGGGATCGGCGAGCTATTTCGTCGAGTTCAGGATCGGCGGCAGGACCGCGCCAAACCGCCGCGTTTCCCTCGGCAAGCATGGGGCGTTAACCCCGAGCGAGGCGCGGTCGCTGGCGAAGGCGAAGCTCGGGGAAGTGGCCAAAGGCGTGGACGTGGCGCAAGCGAAGCGGGATGAGAGGCTGAAGCTGGCGGCTGGCACGTTCCGCGATGTCTGCAAGCGGTATCTCGACCGGGAAGCCAAGCAGACGCGCCATTGGCAAGAGATGCGCCGCATCCTTGAGCGCGACGCCATGCCGGCCTTTGGTCCGCAATCCATTTCCACTATCACCCGCCAACAAATTCGCGGTCGCCTCGATGCTATCGTGACCGAACAAGGGCGAAAACCATCGGCTGAGCGCAAGCTCTATGTGGCGCTTATGCCGGTCTTTAAGTGGGCGATGGAGCGGGGCGCTATCGACAGCAACCCGATGACCGATTTGACGCGTCCGAAGCCCGCGCCACGGCGCAAGCGCGTCCTGGACCATGACGAAATCCGCGCCTTGTGGACGGCGGCCGATGCGCTCGATTGGCCTTTCGGCCCGTTCTATAAGCTCCTCCTGCTCACGGGCGCCCGCCGTGAAGAGGTTGCCGGGATGCGCTGGCCAGAGCTGGACCTGCAACGGCGCATATGGCGCTTGCCGCCAGCGGAAGAGTTTCAGCCTCGAAGGACGAAGAATGGCCTCGAACATGTCATCGATCTGAGCCCGCAAGTGGTGGCGATCATTGAGGGCTTGCCCCGGATGCACGACGGCTTCGTCTTCTCGACCACGGGGCGGACATCGATCAGCGGCTTCGGCCGGGCGAAAGAGCGCCTCGACGGCGCGATGGAGAAGCGTCTCGACAAGCCGCTTCGGCCCTTCCGCGTGCACGATATCCGGCGGACGGTCGCGAGCCTGCTTGGCGATGACCTGGACGTTGACCAGGGTGTGATTGAGCGCTGTCTCGGGCATCTGACGGGCACGCAATCCGGCCTCATGGGAACGTACCAACGGCAGCAATATCGCGAAAAGCGCAAGCAGGCGATGGCCTTGTGGGGCGCGCATGTTTCAAAGCTTGTCGCGTCAGGCACGCCGAACAAGTCCAGCAACACCGTTGAGTTTCCCTGTGTTGCGTCAGCCGCCGAATAGCGGCAGTCTTAACTGCGTGCGGCTAGGTTAGCTCCCAAGCACCGGAACTGGCAAGCCGGCCGCGGCACGCCTTATCGCGCCTGCTGCTCGCAGCGGAGGCAAGGGGGGGCACCCTCGCTTATCAGGCAGCCGCAAACCGTCGCGCGGGAGCAGAGGCATCACACTCCGCCCGAACAAACGTTGCTGGCGGCCGTTCTGGCGACCGGTTCGCCTGTTTTTTTCTTCAGTAGTTTTAGCGAATTCAGCAGATTTGAGAGTGACCGGGTGGTGCTGCAGCGTCTTATCGCCAATGGTGCTCCCCCGCAAAAGCTGGCGGCACGTGCGCGCATCGTGTTTTTGTCCGGGCGCGGCGTTGGCACGATGGCCATCGCGCGGGGTTCGCGCCGATCTGCGGGAAGGATGGCCGGGCGCGAAATAAATTTGCCTCCACGCGGGTCTTGCCGATGGCGCCGGGCACACGCGCAGAGCTAGGGAGCAAGCTGCCTGTCTTTCCTGCGCTAAGTCACCGGTAAGTCAGGCACGAGCACCCGCCAGTGCGGTCAGAAGCTTGACCTTTAGCAAGTAAACGCCCGTGTCCGTTGCCTCGATCTTGATGTTGAGCTTGTTGCACAACGCGGCGAGGGCGGCCGGGAATTCGCCAGCCGCGACGGGCCGCTTGCCGTTGGCCGCGCACGCTTTCGAATAGGCCGCGTAAAGGGCCGCGATCTCCACCCTGCCGCGGCCAGGCCCCAGGATGTCAGCCATCACCTGCGCCACGCTGCCGGCCGGGTTCGGCTGCGAGGCAATTAGACGCGGCTTGGATGCCGCCGGGAAGGGCTTGGGGCGCGTTCCGGCCGGAAGCGCTTCGATCAACGGGGCCGCCTTCGCTCCCTCCTCTTCTTCCTTCTCCTTGCTGGCCACCGCTTTCGGGCTCAGGGCGGCCGGCGCTTGCCGCTTTTCGTGTTGTTCGATCACCTCGGACGCCACGAGCGAAATCACAATCAAGAACTCGATCACCATGGCCATGGCGAGGTTCTGATACGTGGAAAGCGTCGCGGCTTTCGTGTCCGGCATGTCGAACAGGCGGGCAAGAGCCGAGCCCTGGGCGTTGGCTTCAAGGACGGGGCCTGCCTTCTCGATCTTCTCCCTGAGCGCCACGATGCCGGCATCGAGCTTTGCCGCCCGATCAGTCAACGCCTTGTTCCGCGTCACCGCTTCGAGGCCGGCAAGCGCCTCGCTCTCGGCCGTTTCCTTGTTGCGGCAGCGAGGCCCCCGGTAGGTGCACTCCGCCTCTTTCGCCTGCGCCGCGGCCCCCGCCTTGGCTTTCGCGGCCTGCACCGCGGTTTCATCGGCCGGCGTAAACGTCAGCCCCTCGCGTTCGTCTTCGGCCCGCTTCAAGCTGCGCCTTGCATCCCGCACAATGTCTGCAACCCGAATGCGTTCAGCTTGCTGCTCGTTCCCACGGCCGGCCATCGCCCCGATGCTGTTCGACAGGCTGATAATCAGCGCGAAGGCACTTCCGGCGAAGACAAGTGCTCCAAGAAGCTTGGAATGCCGCCAGGCGCGCACGCCAAAGGCGTGGCCGAACAGCCCGCCCAGCGTGACGGCGCCAAAGGTGAACGCCCAGATGGCGCCGTCGAAATCTTTGTCGCTCGTCTTGAACCCGTACCGGGCCGCGATTGCGATCACGAGGACCCCGCAGCAGAGGCCGAAAAGCTTTGCGAAGGTGTGCATGCTCAACCTCCCCTCATACCGCGCTTTTCTTCCACGATCCGCTCCAGCCAATCCGTGATCGTGATGCCATCCGCCCCGGCAAGCACAGTAAGCGCCTGCTTGATGTCCGGCCTGACCTTCACGTTGAGCTGTTCCGTGCGGCCCTTGGCTTTGAGCGTCCGGCCATCCACAAGCGAGCGGGCCTTTTTCTCGCGCTGCTTCCGCTCCGCCTTTTTAGGCGAGGCTGGCGAGAAGTTACCCATGAGCCTACGCATGGCCTCGCGCATGGCATCGGAATCCTCGGCAGCAGCGCTGCCGTCTTCGATGGTATCGGTCATTGCACACCCCCATTCCCTGCCAGGCCCTTAACCTCGCCCCAAAGGGCATCGATTTCCGGCCGCAAGTCCTTGTCGAGCTCCGGGCCGGTCCTGCCGATGACAAGCGCCTGTATCCATTGGCGCCGGTAACCGATTTGCGTTTTGAGCACCGGCCCAAGACCGGCGAGCGCCGCGAGCGTTTGCTTGGTGAGCACTTTGTAGCGGCCATCCACCGCGGAGAGGACGAACGCAAAGGGCTTGCGGTGCTTGCGGCACATCCAGGTCACGGTTTGAACCGCGATCACGTCGAAGAAGCCGGGGCGGACAGGGACAATCACGGCATCCGCGACGGCAACCGCCTGTTCGATCAAGTCCATGCCCGTGGGCGGCGAATCGATGAACAGCCACTCGTATTCCATGGCGGCGATCACGCGCATGTCGCCAGGGATGTTTTCGACGTTCTGGGCAAGGAACGGTGTTCGCGGCTTGCCCCTCAGCTGCCACCATTGCGTGAGCGACCCCTGGTCGAAGTTCAGGTCCATCATTGCTATCTTCGGCGTCTCTTGAGCGGCCCGGACGGCAAGCGCCGATATGATCGTGCTCTTGCCTGAGCCTCCTTTGGTGGACGCTACCGTGATCGTCTTCATGATCGCTCCCAGTATGAGCGGCTACACAAAATACCAGTTAGCAGCTATCCAATATATTGGGTATCACCTATTTCTGTATGGCGCAATCTCTTTTAGATAGCAGCTATCCACAAAGTGTCTGGGCGTGTCCAAGCGGCGGACAGCTTGGAGGAAGGCGGAGGAGGGGGAAAGGCGGACATTCCACGCGCCACAGCGCCGTCCAGGCTGTGGCGCAGTATCATATAGCTACTATCCATATTGCTATTGACTGCCTGGAGTGATGCAAGATAGCGCATATATACTATTCATAAATATACGCTAGCTAATATATGATATCTCTCTTGGTGTCAGGAGACCGCAGGCATGGATCACGGCGCGCTTTCGCTCTCCCGGCCGCCAAACGTGCGCACGCTCATGACCGGGCCCGCTTTCCACACACCCAGAGAAATTCAACCTTGCGTTGATTTGGAATGAGAGGAAAGTCCAAGACCCAGGTTTGCCCGCATGGCGGATGGCGCCGGCTCAGGTTGAAGGTCCAGAGGCTGCGTACCTGCCGCCAAGTAAGCTGGTTGACGCAAGTTTCGGCGCCTGGAGCTTTACCAGCTCGTTCCTTGGTTGTTTACAGGCTAGCTGAGGCCAGGGAAACACCATAGCGCCTAACGGTATCAAAGCTTGTGTCCAGGCTTGAACACCTGCTTGGATACTTGGCTGACACGCCCCGGAGAGCTATCGAGAGAAACTGTGTGAAAACGGTAACACCTCGCGTTTTCGGGTGGGCGGCGAGGCCGTCGAGACGGGGCGATAGGGAGATGCCGGGGCCTGACGATAAAAAAGGGGCTTAGCAGGGGGCGCCATTTTCTCTGTTCTCTTTTTCCCATCTTTCTCGCACTCCTATTGGTGACATTAGTGACAGCAAAAGCCGCATGCAATTACAATGTGTTAAGTTATTTTTATGGCGCGGCGCACTGGTGACAACACTGGTGACAGGAGCAAAAAGGGCGGAAAAAGCGCTGCGGCACAGGACGGTGCTGCGGCCAAGTTTGCGGTCTCACCCTACGCGATGGCGCAGGGAAAGCGTGCAAAAACGGGCCCACCCTGCGTTTCACCCCCATGGAACACGGCAGACGAGATTGCCCGGATTGGTTGCGACGGAAACCTGCGAATTTACGCCAAACTAAGCCAAATTAAGCGAAACTAAGCCAATTCAAGGCCGGGGATGGCTGAAATGTTCTTACGTTTTTCTACCTGAGGCAGAAAGCGCAGCTTCGCCCGCTTTGCGCCAGCGGCGCTGGGCAATCCCGGCACCGGGGCCCGAAAGCGTTCCAGCCGCTTCGATGAGGAGGCCCAGCAGCACCGCGGCTGGTTCTTCGGCGAGCCCGGCCTTCACAATGAGGCCGCCCAACTGAATTTTATTGCGGGTATCGGCCTTTCTAGCGTCCATGCCGAGCCTCCTTTTCGTCCTGTCCGCCCGGTAGAGGCGCATGCGCGCCATCGCCAGCTGCGATTTCTGACCCATTACGAAATCGGGCCGCGATAGCTAATAACTCCCGCAACAGATCGGCATCGCTTAGGTTTAATTCCGCAAGACCGGCTCTGATAGCGAGCCTGCCAAAGCGTTTTGTTGCATTGCCCTCCATCTTTGCGATTTGCGCTTTCAACGCGTCTAGCTTTTCGACCTTTTCAGATCGCCGTTCATCTGATGTATTTCTAGACATGGCGATTACTCCATTTCAATTTGCTTGCGAATATTGTAGTATAGTCTTTAACTGATGAAAAGAGGGCGCGAAGCGCTCCGCAAAAAAATCCGTACCAGCCGAAGGAAGGGACGGCGCACTTATACGTCACTGTTCGTGACGGCGTGTGCTGAGCGACATGGCGATATACCACTTGGCAGCGCAGGTGATCTCGCGGGGCGCCGGGCGAAATGCGGTCAACGCAGCGGCTTACCGGCGCGGTGTGCGCATGCACGACGAGCGCACCGGCGAGACTTTCAGTTATGTCCACAAGCGCGATGTGCTGCATTCGGAAATCACCATTCCGGACGATGCGCCTTCCTGGGCGAAAGCCATTTTGGAGCGCCACGCCCTGGAGCCGGTGGCGGCTTCGGAGGAGCTTTGGAACCGCGTCGAAGCCCACGAAAGGCGGCTGGACGCCCAGCTCGCCCGCGAGATCGAGATCGCGTTGCCAGCCGAGCTTTCATTTGAGGAAAATATCGGGCTCGCGCGGTTGTTCGTAACCGAGCAGCTCGCCTCGCGGGGGTTCGCGGCGGACTGGGCCGTCCATCGGGGCGCCAACGGCAATATCCACACGCATATCCTGCTGACAATCAGGCCGCTGACGGAGCATGGCTTCGGCGCCAAGCGGGAGGCCCTGCGAGACCCTGAGACCGGGGAGGTGCTCAGGGACAAGCGCGGGCGCATTCTCTACGCCTTCGGCAATCCCTGGGGCGGCAAGGCCGACCTTTTGGCGCTGCGGGAGCAATGGGCCGATTACGCAAACCTGCATTTGGCGCGAGCCGGGCACGATGCCCGCGTCGATCACAGAAGCCACGAGGCGCGGGACATCGATGTCACGCCGACGGTGCACAAGGGCGCCGAGGCCAAGGGCATGGAAGACCGGGGAACGCCTGCGGATCGCGCCGAAGCATACGAGGAGGCGCGCGCCCAAGGCGCCCGCGAGATCGCGGAGCGCCCGGAGCGCGTGCTGGAGCTTATCACTCACCGGCAGGCGGTGTTCACCCGCACGGACATAGCGCGGGAAATCAACCGCTATGTGGACGATTTCCCAGCCTTCCACGCCATCCTGACGCGGGTCATGGCCTCGCCGGAACTCCGGCAGCTTGCACCTGAGCAGGGCCGGCGCCGGGCCCGCTTTTCCACGCGGGCGATGATCCAGGCGGAGCGCGATATGCTTGCCGTGGCGCAGCGCTTGGCGCGCGCCGGAGCCCACGGCGTCGACGGGCGGCATGTGGACGCCGTGCTTGCGGCGTTCCCGGATCTTTCAGCGGAGCAAAAGGCCGCGGTGCGGCATGTGACGGGCAGCGAGGGCATTGCGGCCGTTGCCGGCGCGGCGGGCGCCGGCAAGTCCACTATGCTTAAGGCGGCGCGGGCCGCGTGGCAGGCCCAAGGATTGCGCGCGCGCGGCGCGGCACTGGCGGGCAAGGCGGCCGATGGCTTGCAGGAGGGCTCGCTGATCGAGAGCCGCACCATCGCCTCGCTCGAATGGGCCTGGGCGCAAGGCAAGGACCGGCTCGGCCCGCGCGACGTGCTCGTGATCGACGAAGCGGGCATGATCGGCAGCCGCCAGCTCGGCCGTGTGCTGGCCGAGGTTCATAGGGCGGGGGCCAAGGCCGTGCTTGTGGGCGATGCCCAGCAATTGCAGCCCATCGAGGCCGGCGCCGCTTTCCGGGCAATCACAGAACGTGTGGACGCGGCTGGGATCGGCACCATCCGCCGCCAGCACGACGAATGGGCGCGGATGGCCAGCATGGATTTGGCCAAGGGGCGCGTGCGGGATGGGCTCGGCGCCTACAAGGCGCGAGGGCAGGTGCGGTTCGAGGCCAGCCGCGAGGCGGCCAAGGCCGCGATCGCGCACGACTGGATGACCGGCCGGAAGGAGGGCGAAAGCGCCTTGATCCTCGCTCATACCCGCGCCGATGTGCGGGATCTGAACGAGGCGATCCGGAAGGCGAGGAACGAGGCGGGCGAACTCGGCATGGCGGCCGTCTTTCCGGCCGAACAGGGCAAGCGCGAGTTCGCGGCAGGGGACCGCATCGTCTTTTTGAAAAACGACCGGGAGCTTGGCGTCAAAAACGGAACGCTTGGGCAGGTGGAGGAGGCGCAGGAGGGCAAGGTGATCGTGGTGCTCGACAACAACGGCGAGCGCCGGATTGTCGAGGCCCAAACTTATGCCGCGCTCGATCACGGTTATGCCGTGACCATTCATAAGGCCCAAGGCGCTACTGTGGACCGGGTTTTTGTGCTGGCCAGCGGCGGCATGGACCGGCACCTCACCTATGTGGGCATGACGCGGCACCGCAAGCAGGCAGCGCTTTATGCGGGCCGCGACGATTTTGAGACCTACGAGGCCCTTGCTGCCCGGCTGTCGCGCGCTCAGCCGAAGGAGACGACGCTCGACTTCGCGGAGCGGCGGGAAATCGACACGGTGCGCGATTGGATCGACAATGGGCGGGCGCTTTTCAACAAGGTGCAAGCGCGGTTCGAGCACGCGATCGCGCAGATCGGCGAGAAGCTTGGCGGGGCGGCTTGGTGGCAGGCGCTGCAGGAGCGCGTGGGAGCGCCCGCTCAAACAGGCTGGAATGCTGCCGTGGCGGCGGAATTCCAGAGGGTGCGCACCAAGGCGCAGCGGATTGCGGCAAAGACCGACAGGCGCCGCGAGGCGCTTTCTGCCGCGCTTGAAAAGCTCGATCTGGTCGAGCCCGCCCGGCCGCGGGGGCTCGGCGTTTTAGTGCCGGGCGCGACGGCAAATTACAATATGCAGCATGGCCAATGGGCACAGAAGCGGCAAGGGGTTGAAGCAGCCCTCGAACGGGCCGTGCAACGGCAGGCGCTGGCCGAAGATTTCGCCAGGCCGGGCGTGGACGGCCGTTTGAGCCGCAGTGAGCGGCTTGCAGAGCAAAGAGTAGCGTTCCGCCAGCCTTTGCTTGCCGAGGCGGAGAGGCTGGCGCAGGCGAGACAGCGCCAAGTGCGGCTGGAGGCCATCCGGCGCACTATGGAAGAGCAAAAACGCAAGCGCCCGCTAGCGCGGGGGCGATGATGCCCAAAGAGGGGCGGTACATTGGCTCCCTTTTTCGCCGGCCATGTCAGCGCCCCTTCTTGCTCCATTATTGCTGCTCGCCAGCCGCGCCGCGAGTTCTCCGCCCGGAAATGTCCCGCAGCAGCCGCGCGGGCATCGCCGTACATGCTTTGGCTTAACGTCTCACGCCCGCCCTGGCTGAGCCGCGCCCATAGCTCGGGATCGTCCCGCCACAGCTGCGCCATGTCCGGGTTAAGTCCGGGCTCCTCGCCCAGAAGCGCATCAAGATCGGCGTCTTCCTCAAAATCGTCCCATGCCGCCTTGAGCCCGCCTTCGCCCGCCTCGCCGGCCGCTGTGCCTTCGCCTTCGGCCGGCGAGGAAAGCGGCGGCTCCATCCCCCATTTGAAGGCAACTCCAGGCCCGTGCGCACCTTCGACGGGCGCGGTGAAAACGATACCGGCACGTTCAAGCGTTTCAACAAGCACCTCCATCACACGCGGCTGAGGCTGGCTTGTTCCAAGCTCGAAATTGGCAATTGTGGAACGGCCAACGCGAGCTTTTACGGCCAGATAGCGCTGCGACCATCCAAGGAAAGTCCGAGCCGCCCTGAATTGCTGAACCGTTATCATGGACAATTGGTTTGCCTCTAAACATTTAGCTTGTTCTGCGATTTGTATCATGCTAAACAATTGGTACAGACACATCAATCCCAAAGGCACTCACAATGCCCCTGAACGCACGTCAAATCGGCGGTGTGAAGTCTTTGCTGCGCCGTGCCGCCGTACTTGTGGAAGACGCCCGGAATGTGGCTGACGCGGCCAGTGATCGTCCCATGGTCATCCGCCTGAACAGCCTTCGCCGCGCCATGCTGGACGAAATTGCCGATTTAGACCGGGCGGCCCGCGAATGAACAGCACCGAGCTAAGAGACTGTCAGGAACGCTTGCAGAGCGCGAAAGAGTCGGTGGAAGACGTTGCTATCTTGCTTGGCCCGACTGACCGCGAACAAGCCGCCCGGCTAGCAAAGATCGTCCAAAGGATCGCGCCGGAGATCCGCCTGCTTGGGCGGAAAGCCGAAGCCGCGCGCAAAGCGGAGAAGGGGGTATAGCGATGAACCTCACCCTCCGCGAACTCAAGGCCTGCAAGACGTTCCTTTCTCAAGCCCATATCCTCGTTGCCGCCGTGCGCTCGCAGTTCTTCGGGGCGGGCGATGGCGACACCGCCGCCCGCTTGAACGAGATCGCAACCCGCCTTGACGGCGAGATCGAGCTTGCCGAGCGCCTAATCGCGAAAGCAGCGTCGAACGGTGAAGGTGCGGCGTGAGATTGGTTGCAAAGCAATCCGTGCTCTCGATCGATGCGAACTCTCAAACATCGGCTTCGAGATCCGAAAGCCGATATCTCGCCATTTACCGCCTTGGGCCACTTCCGGACGAAGGCTGATTAGGCAAGATATTTAGTTAGAACCGGCGCCCTTATACAGGAACGGAAGTTGGCCGGTGTTCGGCTGGCGACACGGAGGGCAATGCCGACCGCGTCTGCTTACTGGGGTATCGCGTCGCCGCACCGAATGCCGCTCTCCCCGTTGGCAAAAATGCATATTGCCAGGCACGCTTTTTGCGCTGCAAAAAGTCGAGAGGGGTCGATTCCGGACGTACCGTCGTTCTCGCAATCCCACGCACGCTATGTCGGCTTACGGATCTTAATGCTGTCGTCTTTGACAAACGCAAACCAATCCCGCCCAACGTTGCAAGTGCATTGAAAAGCAGATATACAGGTACTTTCCGTCCTGCCCTCAACATTCGTCAATTCGAAGGACGGCGGTGCCTTGGACGGCGGAAATTGGGGCGGAGGGAAAGCTTCCGCTGATGAGGTTCAGTATAGTAGAACCAGTGCTGTTCTACCATTTGCCGACCGCAAAGCTAAGTAGATACGGCAGGGCTGTGGTCGCACCTGACAGAGCATAGCGGGCTACCGCCGCACCGCTGAGCGGAATAGCCGACGATTTGAGGATTGCGTTGTACAAGTTCAGAAGCATTTGTAAGCGCAATACTTCATCCGGAGTGAAAGCGTTCTGTATGTGAAGGTCGCCGTGTCCCAATCCCCCCGCTATTTGCGATATCTGACTAGATATACCGTCGAGTAATCGGCGTTTATATGACGTTAGGGTTAAGTAAATACCAAAATGAGGAAGCACGGCAACGCTAATCACTGTAAATCCAGTTGCCAGTACGATTGCTAACAATACCACCCTTACCTCCATCATGGTACGCACCTGAAGTAAATAGTGATAGGGAGGAAACATTAGGGCTGCCATTCCAACAGCGCTTAGCAAGGCACCAACAGCAAGTACGCTGGTTAGCTGGCGGATTGCAGGGGTGTGCGAGGGGGCGTTTACGTAGAAATGGAGGTTACTAACGCGGCTAATACGAACAATGGTGACAGATAGGAGGAGTAGCCAGTACGCAAGGCATGAGGCAAGCCCGCCGATTATAAACACTTGAATATATGAGACGGCCATCAAATTAAGTTGATACTTCTCAAGGATATCACGCATAATATAGAGCATTGAAGCAGATATCGCGCCCATTGCAAAAAATATCAGAAGCTGCGGAGAGATGTGGCTTGGAAGAGATCGAGCGAACACCACTCGATCTCGCTCGTCTACGAAGAGGTTGCTAATGTTATCGCCAGCGTGTACCATCTTAAGCCAAATATCATGATTGATAAACATACCGAAATACAATACTAAGCAATAATATGCAACCCAGATAATTACATCTGTGAACATGTATCCGACACAGAGACGCTCGATGGCCAGTAAGCCCAAAGGGATTACAGAAACAAAAGCATAAAGCAGATATCGTGAAACAATACGGCCCGAGATCAGATAGATACCCCATGCTATGTACATCGGCGGCGCCAAAACCAAGCTAACTCCAATGCTATCAAGAATGGCTCGCCCGACATTCGTTCGAGGAGAAAGTGCATAGTGGCTGTTGGCAAGGCGGCAAAATTTTCTGAAGGCAATACCACTCATACATTTTCCTTTATTCTGACATAAAATGCAGTACGGTTACGAGAAAAGGAGCTCTGTTATGTTATTGGCCTGGGAGAATTTCGCAATCGTAATGGTAGTGCAGCTTCTCACCTACCTACTGCTATCTTTGCTGTTTCGTAAGGGGGAAAGCGAGCAACGACTTACCTTTCTGGTGATCTTCATGGCGTGTGTCCCATATGGCATCACTTATGACAAGTTGATCGGTGAACATTTTTCTATTTTTTCTTATGTGATACCGTATACATTGTTCTTTGGTGCTCTTAACGGCGCGCTGTCCTACGGAATCGCCGCAGCCACCGCGCTCCTATTAGCGTCTCGTATTATCCGAATTCGCCTTTTCAGCATGGATGTCTGCTTTTTCATTTTTCTTGCCGTTATTGCGGGATCGGTGCTCATGCTTGCTTTAGGAAGCAGCAAGCCTCTCACGCTGATCTTCCTAAGCTTGTTCCTACTTGGGTGCGGCGAACTGCTACTGCAGTTTCTCGGATTAGAGGGGCCACTGTCTTCATTGATGCGCGGCACCCCAGGGCCTTATTTAAGGCTGTGGGGGTTGTCACTCTGCGTTGGCGCTGCCTATGAGGTGGCACACTATTGGTTCCCCGTGTGGAAGTGGCATATCCTGAACGACATTTCATTTGTGCAACAAGAATTCCTGATTATAGTTTTTGGATATTTTGTACTTCTTCATTCTCTTACCCTCTTTGTCTATCTTGTCCAGTGCTTGGTAGAAGGCGGAATATCCTGCGCGCGCGCAAAATAGTACCGTAGAAAGTCAATTAATATCCCTTGCAACACGAAGGCCGATAAATTCTCGTCTTGAAGTTGGCAGTAGACGAAAGCGCCGGAATGGACGAATATCCATTTCGAGGTCATTGTATGCGCCACCCCGGTGAACACGGTGCATTGAGGGGCATGTTATGTTTGGCTCTGATGTCAGCAAAACTTGGCTATTCTTCTTTGGTACCACGACTTGGTCCGCGTAGCAGTCTTCCACCCATTCAGATACATTACCGAGCATATTGTACAGTTTCCATCGATTTGGCTCAAATGCGTTCACCGGCGCTGTTTGGTTGCGATCCCATTGGCTTCCGCAATTGTAACAGTTAGCATGAGCTTGTCCCACCTCGTCTCCCCAGGGGAACTTGGAAGTCGTGCCTGCTTTGGCCGCGTACTCCCATTCGTATTCCCACAACAATCGGTAAGGTCCTATTGCGGCCCCCGTATTGCGTAAGCATGCTTCTAACTTAGTACGGTTTCTTTCCCTTTCCAATCGACAATTCAACCAATAAATGTAGGATTTCGAGTCGTCCCAGGAAACATTGATCACAGGGTGTGACTTACGCCCCAAACCGTGGTCTCCAGGCAGAAAATTTCCGCAGCCACCGTCTGCGACGCACGATTCCCATTCATCCCAGCTTACCTCATGCACACCAACCGCGAACGCGCGATCAACCTTAAGGTGCCTCGCCAATTGGCCCTGAGCTTCCCCAGAAAGGTAATCCCCGGCGGGAAGAACTATCATAGTTGGGCACCAGCCGACGCTATTGCAGTCGTTAAAGACATCTCCCGGCCTCAGTTTGGCAGCTGAATTCACGATAACCGCGGAAAAGGCTCCAGCATGACTCTCCAGCGTTCCCTGGGGAGCTGTCTCTCCAGGTTTTCGAGGCTTGAACTGAAAACCTTCAGTGAGTGAGGAGTGGTTCCAAGGCACTTGCTTTCCGCCCGTCATCGCGATCACGTCGCGCCGAACGAGGCGAAGCAGTTGGTCGATATCCAAGTCAGGTGCTTCCATATGTCTAAGAAGCGCAGTGGTGAATGGACTGTTGGGGCCAATCCCATCCATGGCGACATGCCCAGGTTCGGTAGAGAATGTTATCATTGTGCCGATGCCAGGGTGCTGCGGGGCGAGACCGAAGCCAATTTTTGCAGAATGTGGATGCGCTATGCCTCTAGAGAGACCGCGTGTGAGTGGGTTGTCGCGACAAGCGTCCAGAAAAATAAGATTAATCTTCGATGAATGCCCCATTTGCACAAGTATATTGTTTAGCTTAATCATGGAAACGTTCAAGTCGGCTTCATTCCTGAGTTTTGCATCAACAGGAACAAGATAGTTCTCCCCTGCAACTTGCACCCCGTGCCCAGCGTAAAAAAAAAGCCCGACATCGGTAGCCTGCAAGGCTTTGGTGAAGGTGATGATAGCCTGCTCGAAGGATTTGCGATCTAAGTTGATTCCTGCCGTTACCGCAAACCCAGTGTGCTCAAGAGCGGTAGTCATCGCTTCCGCATCGCTCTTCGGATTCGGCAACTCTTGAGTGTATCGATAAGCGGAGTTACCTATGACAAGTGCAACGCGTTTGTGCTCGAAGGCATAAGTCGCACTTGGAATACAGAAGAACAATGTAGTAATAATCTGTAACATAGCGCCAAAATATTTAGCTATGACACTAGGTACACCAATATCAATGTCAGTCACAACTCTAAGCGTCATGTAACATCGCCTGTCAAACTAACGATACTGTCAGCGCTTCAGTTAAAAGTAGCACTTGTTATTGCTCGATAGGCGGCATCTGAAACGCGACCATTGACGCATCAACTTATCGCATATTGCGAAGCATCGTTAACTTGCTCCAACTTCTGTTGCCGCCTGTCGCACCAAGTAGCGTATTGATTGCGGTCAACGAATAACCTATGTCGTTGACTTGAAATTTGCTTTTGTTGAAACATTGTACAGCGAAATAGATAAAACTGCGGAAGCTGGTTACGAAGCAGACAGGCGCTCCCTACATGCTAGAATTTCTTAGTGTTGCTTTCGGGTGCGTTACTGGCAAGTTCCAGTGCTGACACATGCCGGGTAACGGACTATCAGAAAACACTGCAACAAGCGTAGGGGCATGTGTATCGGTGAGCATAAGCGCGGCGACCAAAGCTACTCTTTTAACATTTTGGCAACACAGTCAAGCCAAAAACAGGAAGAAATGCGCGACTTCACAGATTCAGACAGAAGCAGGCCCGCTCGGTCTACGGGAGGTTTGATGCAAGGGGCTGAGCTGGCCCCAGCACCCTCGAAATGCGGACGCGCTGCAAGTAGCCGCTGAGACGCTCGCCCGCCAATCGCCGAGGCCCTCCTTGTGTATATCGGCGCCTGGCGGACAGCGAAATTGCAGAGCCAACCGAAACGATCGCAATTGTGGAGGCTTTCGGATGCCGGCCCATGCCGAACCTCGCCACAGCCGCCAGGGCCGGCGTCCGAAAACCCTCGGAAAACGAACGCGCGGGGAGCAATTGTGGGGCTCCAATTGCCAGGCGCGCGGCCTTTTCCGGTTTGAGATCTAAAACCGGCTGTCGTCTGGGTGTAGAGCCGTTGAAGCCGCCAGGACAGCTATCGGCCTTAACCGCCACACGAGGTGCGGCGAGGGTGATATCGCGAGCTCATACTCTTCGCAGGTGCAGCAAAACTTCGCCAATCAGGGGAAGAGCGGAGCCGTCGAAATCGTGTTCAAGACCGTCGCACATTGACCCTAACCTGACACTCGCGGCAGCTCCGAAACCGGACTTTTCAGCCGTGGTCAGCGCCCGCCTTCCCCCGCCACCACGAATGGTGCCCAGTACGCCGGATGCGCCTCGCGCGGTTCGCCCTTGCCGATGAGCGCCAGCATGGACCGGCGCAGCGCTTCGGCGCGGCCCGCCTTGGCATCGCGGCTCATCTCACCCATCGCCATGGTAATGAGCTTCACCGTCGCGGCGGAGTCCACCTCCCAATGGGAAACCAGCAGCGCACGCGCCTGGGCGTAGAAGAAGGCGCGCGCGAGGCCCGATAATGCCTGCGTGCCGGAGGCATCGCCCGCCGCCGTATTGCAGGCCGACAGGATCACCCAATCCGCATCGAGCTTCAGCCCGGCGATCTCGGAGGCCGAGAGATAGCCGTCGTCTTCCTCGCTGGCAGTCTCTGGCGGCGTCAGAATCAGGCCCGGCTCGCTGGTGCGGCTGATCTCGCCAGCCAGTGCACCGTGGGTGGCAAAATGCACCACACGATACTGCGCAAGCTGGCCGCTGGCGCTCAGGCGTTTTACCTCATGCTCCGTAGCACGGGCACCAAGACGGATTTCATTCACATCGGCATGCAAGTCGCGGGCGACAGCGCACAGTTCATCCGTAGTCTCGGGCAGCGGCGCCAGCGTGCGGATGCGGGATACATCGGTGAGGCCGCCGCGCATTTCGACCGGCGCCACCCCGCGCAGACCGAACAGCGACGCCACGCGCTGGCGCAGCGTCTCCGGGCAACGCTGATTGTCGCGGGTGCGTTTGGCATTCTCGGCGTAGCGGCTATCGGGGCCATCCAGCAGCGGGTTGCCGAAGCCGATCATCGGCTTTGCCGCGGCGCTCGGGCGGCTCACACGGCGCAACGCCTTGAGCGAGGAGACCGCCGGCAGCACGGTCAGCGCATGATCGCGGATCAGCCACGCCGCAGTTTTCCCCTCATCCCTGGCGAGCAGGCGCGGTATCCATTCGTGCAGCGTCTTGCCGCCAAGGATAGCGGCAACCTCAAGTTCCGCGCCGGCCCGCAGCACGCGGACTTGGACCTTCGAGCCTGGCGCATGGGCCTGGATCGCTTTGATTACCCTTGGAACGGCGGCAAAATTTTCGCCGTCGATCGAGAGCAGGATATCGTCCGGCTGGAGACCGGCTGCCTCGGCGGCGCCATTCGGGGTGGCTTTCACAACCCTGACGCCGCGTTCAGCCGGGAGCTTCAGGGACTGCCTCGCATCTGGCGTCAGGTCCCGCAACTCGGCGCCGAGCAGCCCAACTTCGCGCAGCCGCTCGCCGGACGGGACATCGTTCGGCAGTGCTGTCACCAGCACTTGGAACGGGAGCAGCGTGAGAGCGCCGGAAGGGACAATGATCAGGCTTTTGCCTTTGATGAGGTCCTCCGCCCCGCCGAACAGCGCCTTGTAAAGCGCGTGGGCGCGCGCGAGATCGAAAGGAAGGAGGCCGCCCTCCTTAGGCGCCTGATCTGGCGGCATATTCAAGAGCTGCGAGCATTGAGTGGTGCCCTGTCCCTCCCACGAGGCGGCATCGAGCCCGCAGCGCAATGCCTGCACTTCGCGGGTGAGCGCCGCCTTGCCCAGATCGGAGCGCACCCAGCGCATATCCGTCTTGGTCACCACCCAGATGAAGGTTTCCTCGGGCGTTGGCCCCCATTCGTTCGTATCGAGGAACAGCACCAGCGCCTCATCCGCACCGAGCTGGGCTTGCACCTCCTCCACCGGGAGCGGCGCCGGGCTGGCGAGCGCGGCATAATCCGGGAACTCCGCCGCCAGCCGCTTGTCGATGTCCGCGATGCGCGTATCGATGGCAGCGAGCCGGGCTGCATTCTCCGCTTCGGCCTTGGCATCGCGCTTGGCGGTTTCCTGGCCAAGAGCGGCGTTGCGCCATGCATCGCGCTTCTGCCATTCCACCACCAAATCCTGCCGCTCGCGTGTTAGTGCCGCGAGTTTGAGATCGCCCGCGGCACCGCGCGCCGCCATTTGCGACAGCGATTGCGCAGCTTCGGAGCTGAGCGCCCATTGCGCCGTCTGGAGCATCTCGCGAGATGCCGCCGCATCCGGGCTGCGGCCTTCCGGCGCGAGACGGTGTACCACCTTGATAAGATTCGAAAATTGCCAGCTCGATTGTTCGCTTTCGCTTTTTTTCTTGCCTCTTACGCTGGCATCCAGTGTTCCGCGCCGCGTGCGTGCAGAGATGGCGGCGGTGCTGCGCCGCCAGAACTCAGCGGCGCGGGGCCAATCGCGTTGCAAGAAATACAGTCCCGCCAGATTGCTGACGCTTTGAAGCGTGTCAGGATGCTCCTTGCCCAGCACCCGCTCTCTGGCTTCCAGGGCGCGGCGGTTAAGCGGTTCAGCCTCGCTATAGCGGCCCTGGGCCTGATACAGCAACGCCAGATTGTTGACGCTCGCGAGCGTGTTGGGATGCTCCTTGCCCAGCAACCGCTCTGAGGCCTCCAGGGCACGGCGGTTAAGCGGCTCGGCCTCGCCATAGCGGTCCTGGGTCAGATACAGCACCGCCAGATTGTTGACGCTGACGAGCGTGTCAGGATGCTCCTTGCCCAGCATCCGCTCTCTGGCCTCCAGGACGCGGCGGCAAAGCGGCTCGGCCTCGCCATAGCGGCCCTGGGACTGATAAAGCGCCGCCAGATTGCCGAGGCTGAGAAGCGTCAAGGGATGCTCCTTGCCCAGCACCCGCTCTCCGGCCTCCAGGGCGCGGCGGTGCAGCGGCTCGGCCTCGCTATAGCGGCCCTGGGCCTCATACATTTCCGCCAGATTGCTGACGCTGGTGAGCGTCAAGGGATGCTCCTTGCCCAGCACCCGCTCTCTGGCCTCCAGGGCGCGGCGGTGCAGCGGCTCGGCCTCGGCATAACGCCCCTGGGCTCGATACAGCTCCGCCAGATTGTTGACGCTCAGAAGCGTGTCGGGATGCTCCCGGCCCGGCACCCGCTCTCTGGCCTCCAGGGCGCGGCGGTAAAGCGGCTCGGCCTCGCCATAGCGGCCCTGGGACTGATAAAGCGCCGCCAGATTGTTGACGCTGACGAGCGTGTCAGGATGCTCCTTGCCCAGCACCCGCTCTTTGGCCTCCAGGGCGCGGCGGTGCAACGGCTCGGCCTCGCTATAGCGGCCCTGGACACGATACAACTCCGCCAGATTGTTGATGCTGAGGAGCGCCGAAGGATGCTCCTTGCCCAGCACCCGCTCTCCGGTCTCCAGGGCGCGGCGGTACAGCGGCTCGGCCTCGCTATGGCGGCCCTGGGCATCGAAAAGGCCCGCCAGATTGCCGAGGCTGAGAAGCGTCAAGGGATGCTCTTTGCCTAGCCCCCGCTCTCTGGCCTCCAGGGCGCGGCGGTAAAGCGGCTCGGCCTCGCCATAGCGGCCCTGGGACTTATACAGCAACGCCAGATTGTTGACGCTGGTGAGCGCCAAGGGATGTTCCTTGCCCAACACCCGTTCGGCGGCCTCCAGGGCGCGGCGGTTAAGCAGCTCGGCCTCGCCATAGCGGCCCTGGGCCTGATACAGCAACGCCAGATTGTTGACGCTGACGAGCGTGTCAGGATGCTCCTGGCCCAGCACCCGCTCCGCGAGCGTTAGCGCCCGCTGGGCGATCGCGGCCGCCTCCGCATATTTCCCCTGGCCATAGAGTTGAACAAATCGCGCATTGTGGGCATCGACGTCAGCGGCGCTTTCCGCCAGTGCGTCCATGGGCCCGGACATGGCCAGGAGCATTGCTATCATCAACACACACGCCGCCGCCCGCCGCATCCGTAACATTCGCCCCTCCGGTAATGCCATAAATGAATTCCCGTATCATGCGCCGATACCGTGACGGCGGCAATGAGGGCGCCGCCATATCCACGGCGGATCAGGCTCCACGCGGGCGGTATGATCAGGCTTCGGCGTCCACTGTTATCTCCCGCCCTCCCCCACTATCATGAACGGAGCCCAAAGTGCCGGATGTGCCTGGCGCAAATCGCCGCTATCAATTAATGAAACCATCGCTTGGCGCAGTGCATCGGCCTTGCTAGCCGTTTTGTCAGCCGCCATAACCGTGAGCGCCTTGGTCACAAGCTTCACAGTCGCGTCTGAATCCACCTCCCAGTTCGACACCAGCAGCGACCGGGCGCCTGCGTAGAAGAAGGCCTGTGCCATGCCGGTGAGCAACTCGAGCAAAACTTGACTGCCCGACGCTGTGTTGCACGCAGAGAGAATGACCCAATCGGCGTCCAGTTTGAGTTTTGCGATTTCTGACGCCGAGAGATAGCCATCATCTTCTTCGGTAGCTTTCGTGGGGGGCGTCAGGACCAAGCCGGGTTCGGTATCGCCGCTTACCTGGCCGCCAAGCGCGCCATGCGTGGCAAAATGCACGATACGGTAGCGCGCCAGCGCGCCGCTCTTGCTCATGGCCTTAATGCGGCCCTCGCTGGCTGCAGAACCAAGCAGCACGTCGCTCGCCAGCACACCCAAGCCTTGCGCCACATAGCATAATTCATCAGCGGTTTCCGGCAGCGGCGAGAAGATCGTCCGCAACGTCGCGGGATCGGACAGTGCCGCGCTCGACACCATCGGCGCTGCCCTGCGCTCGACGGCGGCTTGCGCGACACGCGACCGAGCCGTAGGCGAACACGATTGCTTCTCTCTGGTTTGCTGGGCCAAACTCGCGTACCGCGCATCGGGGCCATCGAGTAGCGGGTTGCCGACACCGAGATAGGGATATTGGGCGCGACTCGCCTTGGCATTGCGCCGCAGAGCTTTGATCGACGATACGGCCGGCAGGACCGAGAGGGCATTGCGCTTTCCAAACCACGCCGCTTGCCGGTAAGCCTCTGGCCCGGTCTGATCCGTTTTCCGGGTCACGAGCGCATGCAGCGGGAAACGCGCTAGTACAAAACTCGGCACAACCAGCAGACGCTTGTCGCCGATGAATTCGTCGATCTCTCCAAACAGGCCTTGATAGAGCGCGTGAGCGCGCGGCAGATCGAAGGGCAAGGGTTTGCCGAGCGCTGCATCCTCGGGCGTGTAGGTCACGTTGAGAAGTTCGGTGCACAAGGGCTTCTGCCACGCCGTGTAGTCGACACCGCACCGTAGGGCATTTACGTACTTGGCCACACCAACGAGCCCCAAGGACGTCCGTTTCCACACGGCACCCGTCTTGCTGACGGCCCAAATGAACGTTTCACCCGGCTTTTCGCCGGATTCGATGGTCGAAAACGGCAATACCAACACCTCGCCGTCCTGGAGCCAAGTCTGGACTTCCTCGATCGTTAGCGGCTCCTGGCCATCGAGTCCGGCGAAGCCGGGATCGTCGCGTTCGAGCGCAGCATCTATCGCAGCAATCCGGGAGTTGATTGCCTGCTGGCGCGAAAAGATGGCCATCTCTTCACGGACGTTGCGATCAGCTGTTGAGCGGGCGCGAGCTTCGATCAACTTCTTGTCCAGGACGCGCCATTCCGTCGCCAGATCCTCACGTTCCCGCAATTTCTGGCCCGTCTCCGCCCGCCCTGCAATGTTCCTGTTCGCCATTTGCGCAAGCGCACGAGCGGCCTCGGAGACGAGACCGCGCTGCGCGGCTAGGAACAGGGATGCCCTTAGTTCCTGAGCGCGCGAGGGATCGGCATCGGCCAAATGATATCCAGCACTGACAATAAGGTGATAGATTTCCCTGTCACTGATTGCCTTCAATAAGGGTTTGGCGGCACCCGCCCCCTTGAAGGAGCGCAGTTCCCGCCGCTCGTTGCGCTGCGCGATTTCAGCCGCTGCTGCCAGGGTTTGGTACGCTTGGCTCCACTCTTTCTGATCATAATAGATGACGCCTATGCCAGTCAGCGCGGAGGCCCGCTTGGGATGATCGTGCCCATAGGCTTTCTCTACTATCCCAAGCTCGCGCCGTCGCATTTCGATCGCTTGGGTAAGGCGTCCGCTCTCTCGATAGAAGCCGGCCAAGGTGCCCAGCGGGTAGATGAGTTGAGGGCTGTCGGACGGCGGGGATTGTTCGAGGATCGCGAGCCCGCGCAGAAGTAGCGGCTCGGCGTCGTCGTATCGCTCCATTTGCGTATAGATACTGCCAAGAGCCCGCACCGAGTTGGCAACATCGGGGTGGTTGGAGCCCAGCACGGCCTCCCTAATGGTGAGCGCACGTTTTTCGTATTGTTCGGCTTTGTCGTATTGGGCATCGGCCTCATAGACTGTTGCAATATTGTGAGCGATAGTCGCAACGTTCAGGTGGTTGGGACCGAGGGCTTTTTCGGAGATCTCGAGCGCACGCTTGTATAGCGCATTGGCCTCTTTCAGCCGCCCGGCATCCTTGTAGAGTGAAGCGAGATTGTTCAAGGTCGCGGCAACTTTAGGCGCGTTCACCCCGTAGACGCTTTCCTGGATCGACAGAGCACGCCTATAGAGCGGCTCCGCCTCATTTTTCCGCGCCTGCCTGTGATAGAATAAGGCAAGGCTATTCAACGACGCCGCCAATTCCGATTGCCGCACTCCCTTGGGGCCATCGAAAATCGCGAGCGCGCGTTTTAAAGTGCGTTCTGCGTCCTCCGGACGGTCCAACTCCTGGTAGAGTGCTCCCAGGTTGCTCAACGTTTTAGCTATGCTCGGATGCCCGGTGCCCAGTGCCTTCTCCTCGATGGCAAGTGCCCGCGTCGCCGCCTTGACCGCCTTGGTATAGTCTCCCTTCGTGAAGTACAGCCCCGCCTGTGCGTTCAAGATCGCCGCAAGTTCGGGGTGTGCCGGTCCTAACGATTTTTCAATAAGCGCGATCGAGCGCGTGTAATTTTTCTCGGCGTCCTCAAAGCGGTTACGCTCGACGTATATGAGCGCCAAGTTGGATAGGCTGATGGCCAGCGCCCGCTCATCCAGAGGCGTTGCCCGTTCGTCAATGGCAACCTCGCGCTCGCGCAGGGGCTCGGCCTGATCATAACGGCCTTGCGTCTGATAGAGGGAGGCGAGCCCGCCGGCGGCAGCGCCAATATCGGGATCATTTGGCCCCAGCGCCTGTTCCAGCATGCCGATCGCCTTCCTGAAGGTCGCCTCCGCCTCACCGTATTTGCCCTGCTCCCGCAAAGCCTCGGCGACATTCAAGACTGCGCGCGCCGTATCGGCGTGCTCCCGGCCAAGGGTTTTTTCGCGGGCGGCCAGCACGCGACGAAACAAGGTTTCGGCCTCGGCGCCTTGACCATTGAAGCGATACATCATCGCAAGGTTATGCGCGGCCTGGATCACCTCTGCGTGGTTTGGAGAGTACTTCGCTTCGCTGAGAGCCAATGCGCGTTGGGCAAAAGGGATTGCTTCGCCATAATTGCCCGCATTGAACAGGGCCTGGGCGCGTGCGCTCGCTTCGCTGATCGAGCTCTTGGGCTCTGCCGCAAGCGGTACGGCACCAATAACGTGCAAGCCCAGGGCCAGAATGATCAAGAGTATCGTGCGACGAAATGAAATCACGACGTTTGCCCCTCTTTTACGTCACTGTTACTACCATGCGAAATGCGGTGATTGGGGGATTTTCTTCAGGACGGTCGCAGCCTTTTTCGATTGCTGCATCGCGCGGAGGATCGACGCGTGGAACGGACAAACCGCGCCGCGATCCCCGCTGCAACGCCTTCTTCGCAGGCAGCCACGAGCCGGATCATGCAGCCGGATCATGCAGCCTGTCGCTAGCCTTGCGCGTAACACCCTAAGCCGGACAAGCCGGAACCAAGAAGGTTGCGCTATTATACCGTGGGGCGCAGCCAATTGGCGAGGGGACCATGGCGGAGGGGCTTGCTGAACGCTACGACGAGCGGATCGCAGGGGTTCTTTCTTGTTACGACCGGATTGTCATCACCGGTACGGTTCCTGGCATCTGCCACGCCCAGGGGATGACGGTATTTCTTCGCGCGAATGCCATCCGCATTTTCGATTATCCGGAGTTTGCGGCCACGCTGCGCGATAAGGTGCGGGAGAACGCGGCGAAGGTTGCGGAAGCGGCGGGCGTGAGCATCGAGCACATTTCGAAGAGCCACATCCGCAAGGAGGATGTCGTCGCCAAGGCGATTGCCAAGCGCGGCGATCATCCAGGCTTGGCGCATGTCATCTCCGTCATGGAAGCGTGCGGCGCTTACCAGCCATGGCATGACAAGAAGACGCACAAAACCTTTCTGCGCCCGGACAGCGGCAAATGCCTGCATTATTATTTCTATTTCATCGATGCTGAGCTTGGCCTGATTTACGTCCGGGTTCCAACCTGGGCGCCGTTCCGTTTGCAGATCTATTGCAACGGCCACAGCTGGCTGGCGCGCAAGCTGACCGCCGAAGGCATAGGCTTCTCCGCCAAAGACAACGCCTTCCTGCGCATCGGCGATTGGCAGCACGCCCAGGAATTGGCCGATAGCTTCTCACCCGGAATGCTCCACCGTATCCTTGACCGTTACGCGGCGCTATGCTGTCCGGTGCTCGATACCTTCAAGCAGTCCTATCACTGGAGCCTGATGCAGGTCGAATACTCGACCGATCTGGTGTTCCGTTCCAAGGCAACGCTGGCGCCGCTCTACGAACAACTGGCCCGGCATTCCGTGCTCACCGTGAAGGCCGAAACCATCGCCACATTCCTTGGCCGCAAAATCGACCCCAAGCTTGCTCAGGAAATCGGCAGCCAATTCTCAACCCGCATCGAGGGCACCTGCATCAAGCACCGCTTCGGTAAGTCTTCCATCAAGATGTACGATAAGTTCGGCATCGTCCTGCGTATCGAGACAACAACCAACGACGTCTCGTCCTTCAAGCACTACCGGAAGGTAGAACACCGCAAAGGCCCCTCAAGCACGGGCTTTGCTCCCATGAAGAAGAACATCTACAGCCTTGGAGACTTGACCGGCATTCTCTTTGCCTGCAACCGGCGTTATCTCGCCCATCTCTCGGCGCTCGACGACTTCTCCGCCGGCGTCAGACTGCTCGACCGTGTTACGCGCCCGCGCAAGGTCGATGGCAAGACTGTCAAAGGCATCGATTTCTTCAACCCCACCGAGAAAACGCTGCTTCGCGCCCTGCAAAATCCCAAGTTCAACATCGCCGGTGTCCGGCGCGCCGATCTCGCGCCATTGCTTGAGAAAATCTCCCCCGCCACGCTCTCACGCCAGATCCGGCGGCTGCGCTATCTCGGTCTCATCAAACGTGTCGCCAAAACCTACCGCTACTACCTCACATGCGCCGGAAGAGCAGTCATCGCCGCCGCGTCCCACATCACCGAATACGCCGTCATTCCGGCGCTCGCTTGACCAATTCCGTGCAGAAAATGATAAGAGTTGGTTGGTAAGACACTAATGCGCCATCCTGTCCGACAGGTATGGGTTGTTTTGGTGCGGGGGCATGCAGGCTCGGTTCATTTTTTTTGCCATCGCTTTTGCCGCGTTGTCTGTTGGACTGCATTTCAGGCCGGAAGGCGCACGGGCCCAGCAACCTCGCACTGCGGTCGCCAATGAGCTTGCGAGCAAGGCGCAGCAATCTGCGGAGATCGAAGATTATGAGCGCGCCCTGGAGTTTGCACGCCATGCGCTGACAAAGACGGAGGCGGTCGAGGTAGCCACAAAGGGGCGAGCCGGAAGCGAGACTGCGAACGCATTGGGGAGGCTCGCCTGGTATGCCTTGCTCGCAGGACAGACCAAAGTTGCCCTCAACGCAGCCGGACGAGGCTACGCGTTAGCACCTGAAAAGCACTGGATCGAAACCAACCGTTTGCTCGCGCTTGTCCTGCTCGGGCGCACGAAGGAGGCGCTGGCGTCATATCGCACAAACCTGAAGCGACCGCTGGCTCCAGGGGCCGAGAGGAGCTGGCAGGACTCGATTGAGCAAGATCTGGCAGCTTTGCTCCAGCGCGGCGTCGGCCGCTCGCGGATCACCGCATTCATCGATGCTGCGGGCGGCCTTGTGCCTCGCGAACTGCTCCGTCCGCAGCCTTCCGTTCGAGCCGAGCGTGAGGCTGTGGCGCGGGCAGAGGAACAGAACAAGCGGCTCACCGCCTTGCAAGCCTCAGGCAAATCCGCCGAGGCGTTGAATGTCCTGCGGGAGACGGTCGAATTGCTGAAAGCTGCGCTCGGTGCGGATCATAGGCTCGTGGGGCTCTGGCTCCGCGGCGTTGCCGATTATCAGTTCTCTCTTGACCCAAAGGTCGACGTCCGGCCGCTTTATGCTCGCGCGCTGGAGATTGCCGAACGCACCTATGGGCCTGATCACCCAGAAACCATTTTGCCCCTCCAAACCTTGGCTACACTCGACGCGAGAGCCGGTGACATTCCATCTGCGCGGCGGCATCTCGAGCGCGCCGGTCAGGTCGCGGAAGGGCGAGGCACCACCCAGGCAAAGGCGCTCGCAGAGACACTTGGACAACTAGCGGAGCTTGAGCTTACCCAGAACGGATCCGCCGCTGCGGTCGCATTCCTAAGCGATGGCCTGAAAAGGATCGCGGCAATCGCTGACGAGCAGTCAGAGGCCATGGCGTTGGTCCGCATCAAGCTCGCGGATCAGTTGCAAGGCGCCGGGCGGCTGAAGGACGCAGACGATTTATTCGTGGCTGCACTCCCTGCATTGGAGCGTGCGAAAAAGCCAGACCACTTGCTGATCGCGCGCGTGCTGAGCTCACGCCAGCTCTACCTTCAGAAAACTGCGCGGAGGTCGCCGGAGGTGGTGACAATTGGGCGTCAGCTGATATCCCATCTCGAAGCTGCCGATGTACCCAATTCCGGCGATCTCACTCAGCAGTTTCAGCACGCGATATGGAATGCTCGATACGCGCTAGGTGTGGCGTTGATGAACATCGGGGGTTGGCGCGAGGCAGAGGAGCAACTGCGGGCCGTGCTGCGCTATCGTGAGCAGGAGCAGCCGCAGCGACCAGATTCGCTTGCGGGCGCATTATCGGGGCTCGGCCTGCTGATGGCCAATATGGAACGCTGGCAGGAGGCATTGCCGCTCCACGAGCGAGCCCTGGCGCTGCGCGAAAAGCTTCCGTCGGCCGAGGACAGCAATCTCTCAGTCACTCTCGGTCAGCTCGCGCTCGCATACAGGCACCTCGACCGACACGTTGACTCAGAGCGCATGTACCGGCGGCAGATCGAGCTGCTGGAGCACGAGAAGGTCAGGGACGCAAAAAGCCTCGCGCTCGCCTATTCAGGCCTCGCCAGCCTGTTCACAGACACAGGGCGACTGCGTCAGGCGGGGGACTATCACGCGCGTGCGGTTCAGGCACTCGACGGCGCCAGCAATCTTGATCCTGGCGACTTGCCCCTGGTTCTGGAGGGTCTCGCTCTCTGGCAAAAACAGATGGGTCGCTATGGCGATGCCGAGAAAAACGGCCGCAGGGCGCTTGCCGTGCGCGAAGAACGGTTCGGCCGCGATGACCCCGAAACCTCAGTGGCGATCTCGGCGCTCGGCTCTATACTGGCACGCGGGGACCGGCTGACAGAGGCTAAATCGTTCTACCGCCGCTCAATCGCAATTCTCGAGGCCGCGCCAACGCATCCTAGGGCCCAGCGTCTCGACATCGAACGGGGCAACCTTGCCAGCTTGCTCGCTAAACGCGGTCACTTCGAAGAGGCAATGCGGCTGCATCAGCTGTCGCTCGATGCCAAGAAATCTCGCTTCGGCGAAGCAAGTTGGCAGTATGCCCAAGCACTCGGCAACTACGCTGAGCTTATAGGGCTGATGGGCGACGATCGAGCCGCGCTGGCAACGAACGAGCGCGGCCTCGCCATCATGGAGAAGGTGCACGGGCTTGTGCATGAGCATGTTGCGACCGCCCTCAACAATGTCGCGACGTCGTATCAACTCGAGGATCGTCATGCAGACGCCGAGCGAGCGCTGCGTCGCGCCATCGAGATCAACGAGCGCCTGCTCGGCGTCGATCATCCAGATACACACACCAACCTCCACAATCTGGCGGGGCAGTTGCGCAAGCTCGGGCGGTACAACGAGGCAATCGCGATCTACCAACGATTGGTGACTGAACGAGAGCGCGTCTTGGGGCCGGACCACTCCAATCTTGCCGGAACACTAACTCAGCAGTCGCATGCACTATCCGCGGTCGGCCGCCACGACGAGGCAATCGCCGCAGCCAAACGGGCGCTGGGCATCTTGACCTCGCTTTTCGGTCCCGAACATATTGATGTCGCGAATGCGCATAACGCACTCGGCAGCGCTTATGGTTGGGCTGGCCGTAATGAGGATGCCCTTGAAGAGAACAAAAATGCGCTCGATATCCGCGCGCGATTGCTGAAGCCCGATCATCCGGACGTGATCAACTCGTACAACAATATCGGTGCCGCTCTGCAGAGCCTTGGCCGTCTCGACGAAGCGGAGGCGATGTTGCGCACCGGACTCGCGCGAGCCGAGACAGCGTTCGGCGCCGCTTCGCATCGGACACTTTCGCTTCGCGACAATCTCGCCTTCGTGGCGTTGCGCCGAGGCGATTGGCTAGGGGCCATAGCAGCGCTAGACGAGAGGATACAGTATGAACTGGCAAGTCCTGGCGCCGGCATGACCTCGACGTTCGAGATATCTGCCGCAACACAGGAGGGTGTTCGCGGCTCGTCCATCGCAGTCTTACAGGCCGCTTCGATGGCGCTGAAGGAAGGACTGACGCTTGACAAGGAGGCGGAACGCGCAGTTTTCGACGCTTTGCAGCGCTATGTGGCGGGGGCGGCATCGGCGCGGCTCGACCAGCTCGGCCGCCGATGGGCTGCGCGGGACCCCCGCGTCGCCGACCTTGTGCGCCAGCGGCAGGATATCGGCGGCCGCATCGCAAAGCAGGATCGCCGCATTACTGCGATCGTTGCTTCCGGCAACCGCGACGGAACCGATCTCGCGGACGCGCGTAGCGAGTTTAGCGCGCTCCAAGCCCGGCAGGCTTCCCTCGAAGGCGATATACGCGCCGCCTATCCGGCCTACTTCGACCTCGTGAAGCCGAAGCCGCTGTCGGTCGCCGAGATGCAGGCATTGCTGCGCGAGGGCGAGGTAGCGATTCTCGCCGCCACATTACGGACGCCTGGCTATCCGAACGTTGATCCCGGAACCGGGCTGGTCTGGGCGATCACCCGTGACCGGCATCGCTTGGTGAAGAATCAACCTTGCTCGCGACGACACGGAGGCCGACATCCAGGCTATGCGCTGCGGCCTGGATGCATCGGCCTGGAATGGACCGGTTCTCATGTCGGCGAGCAAGCAATCGACCTGCGAACAGCTTGTAGGCCGCAACCTCGTCCCCGGTGGTGAATTGCCCTTCGATCTTGAGCGAGCCCACCGCGTTCATGAGGCGGTCTTCGGCGGCATCCGAGATCTGGTCGAGGGCCGCCGTGTCATGATCATGTCGGCATACCCGCTTGCTGACTTGCCGTGGCACGTGCTGGTCCGCTCACAACCATCCGCGCGCTTTGCGGATTCGACCGTTATGCATAATGTCGATTGGCTTGGCCTGGCGGCTCCGATAACGGTTCTTCCTTCTCCGGCGTCGCTTCGCGTGTTGCGGCGCACACTGCAACCAAGCCGCGCAACGCGAGCATGGACGGGCTTTGGCAATCCGCTGCTGAATGGACCTGATGATCGGTATGTCGCTCTTTCGCGCCTTGCGCTTGAGCGGCAACGGTGCAGTGGCCCCTCGACGAATACAATTGAGAGCACGTCTCTCTCGCGTTCCGTTCGTGCGCAAGGAAATCAGACAGCGACGCGCGTCAGGATAATCGCGCAGGCACCACTTCCTGAAACGGCGGACGAGTTGTGCGAAGTGGCCGCAGCTCTCAAGGTGCAGGAGGACGACATACATTTGGGCGCGGGAGCGTCGAAAGCCATTCTCAAGGACATCAATCGCACTGGCAAGCTCTCTGAGTACCGGATGATCCATTTCGCGACGCACGCCGCCAAGGCTGGCGAACTTGCCCCTGGTACCGAGCCCGGGCTAATCCTGACCCCCAGGGGGCAGGCGGATAGCGACGATGGCTATCTTACTGCATCCGAGATTGCCGAGTTGAGGTTGGATGCAGACTGGGTAATTCTTTCTGCCTGCAACACGGCTTCGAGCGGCGGCGATGGGGCCACGCTTTCTGGTCTCGCGCAGGCATTCTTGTTTGCAGGAGCCCGCGCGCTTCTTGTTTCGCACTGGTACGTGGACAGCGAAGCCACCGTGCAGCTTATCACAAGCGTCTTCGAGACGCTGAGGACCAACTCCGGCATTGGGCGATCGGAGGCCATGCGCCAGGCTATGGCGAAGCTCGCCCGGTCTGGAGGTCGCATGGCGCACCCAACCTTCTGGGCGCCTTTCGTTGTCGTCGGCGAGGGCGCTGCGGATCGCTAGCTAACGGCTGGGTGTTTCCGCACCAAGATCGGGAAGCGGGACGGCAAGTAGGCGCAACAAAAATTTGTGTTTGATATCCGAATTCAGCAGCAATTCGATCAATCTGAAGCGAAGTGACCGTGACCGGAGTAGGCCCAAATTCCTATTCTTCGCACCTGCAGCAATTCCTCCGGCTGCCAAGGGAGGAGCGGGCCTGCTGGAGGATTCGCCCGGCTCGCACCTGAAAATAGGCTGCCACGCCGGGTGACGATGTCCGCAGTCTGAGGTACTGCTGTCCTGCGAGTTTGCAATTTCCGCAGGCTGGCCGGGGACCGCCCGCATGTCTGCTCCCTCTGCATCGCGAAGACGGCGAGGAGGTATCTGCCAGGTCACCTCGACTTCCGGAATGGGTCATGTCAAGAAACTTTTCAGACGCTCGGGATGGCCGCTCCTGGATCCATAAGATGCCGTTAGGGCTACGCCACGCTTGACGTTCTCGCGCCTTCGATCACCATCAATTCCGGCCGTGCGCCGCGGACCGCGATGCCTTCGTAACGCATCGAGCAACCAACCTTCTTGCGCTTGAAGTTCAGAGCCGTCATCCGGCGTCCGAACGTTGGCGCGTCGACCGGCGTTCGGGCGCTGGCGTAGCAGCGAACTGCGGCGCTTCTGCCTTCTTTATGGGCTCCATAGCAGCGGGAAACTCGTTTGCCGGAAGCTGCCTCTTGCCGCTTGCCTCGCGTGCCTTCGCATAGGCTGCGAGTGCCGCGAAACGGTCCAGAGATCGTTAGAGCGCGGTAGCGCTGATGCGTGAAATGGAAGGCAAGCCGCCCCTCCGCAAAAGGACCGCTCAGATTATCAGCCTGTTTCCCCGCCGTGCAAAAATCTAGCCGTCTCAACTCGCGCCCAGCGCCGGAGCTGCTATCACCAAAGTCCCGCGGGAGATTTCGGCTTCCCGTCTTGCCCCTGTTTATGCCCGTTGTGCCGCGGCCGCTCAGATCAACGGCATATTCCTTATTCGAAATTCACGCGTTCGGATCTTGGCTATCAGAGCTTAGACAGACACAATGTTAGAAGTATAACAGATCTGCGCATGGCGATTTCAACCGCCGAAATGTGGACCCGTGATGGATATTCTGCTGTCATGTGAGATCGAAACCACCTGTCCGGATTGTGGCGCGGCTCTAGCGTTTCAAGCACCTTTGATTGTGCAACTCTCTGACAATGATGATGCCGCATGGAGCCAACTCCTGCGGATAAAGAGCGGCGTTTGTCCAAACGGTGATGCAGTCACTGTGGAGGTGCCGCTTTTGATTCACCAGCCTCATCGCGCGTTGCAGGTGCTGTTTGTCCCGGCGGGAGCCGCACCCACAGAGCAGGATCAGGCGGATAGGAAACGGCTTATGGACGCGCTCCTGGAGCGCCTGCAAGGTGCAGGCGTTGCCCCGGACAAGTTCGCCGTGGCGGTCGTGCCGGGTCCATTCCTTCCGCTATTTCTGGTGGAGGATAAGGACATCCGCGCCGTGGCGCCCGCACTTCTGGATTTCCTCCAGGCCGGCGACGACGAGAAGGCCGTGGGCGTGATCGCCGAACATCCGGAGCTGTTCTCCGATTTGGCTCTCAAGGCGCTGGATTTTCTGAGTGATGCTTCACGCGATGGCGCCATGCCGGACGACTGGGCCGCATTCCTTGTTCAGCGTCGCGATGCGCTGCAGACGCTGCGCGCGCCCGCGCTGTTTGTCGCAGCCCTGACTTCTGAGGGGACGAGCCCTGTTGATAGCCTGGCCACCTGGCTTACGGAGTGCTTTCAGCGTCATGGCGATGTAGCGTTCTTGCACGAGGCGTTCAGTCTGACCGAAGCCGCAGGCACTACCCCCCCGGCCGAACATCCTCCCGGCCGTTTCAACAACCTGGCCAACATGCTGTCGTATCGGTTTGGCCGGCTGGGCAAGATCGCCGATCTGGAAGCCGCCATCGAAGCCGCCCAAGACGCGATCGCCCTCACCCCAGACGGGCATCCCGATCGGCCCATGAATCTCAACACGCTGGCCACTATCCTGTGGGATCGGTTTGGCCAGATGGGCAAGACTGACGATCTGAAGACGGCCATCGAAGCCGCACAGGACGCGGTCGCCAGCACCCCGGACGAACATCCTCACAAGCCAGCCATGCTCAATAATCTTGCCATCGTGCTCTCGGATCAGTTTGGCCGACTAGACGGCGACACCGCTGCCTTTGCCGTTGAGAGTATCCGCCGCTGGTGGCAGCGGCTTGGACAAGGGCGTTATCCCGAACGTCAAACGCCTCCACATCACAGCAGATTCCGGCGGCAGCAACGGCGCGCGGGTGCGTCTGTGGAAGCGGGAGCTTCAGAAATTGGCCAACGAAACCGGCCTTGAAATTACGGTCACCCATTTGCCGCCAGGAACGAGCAAATGGAACAAGATCGAGCACCGCCTTTTCTCGTTCATCTCGCAAAACTGGCGCGGGAAGCCCCTTGTCAGCCACCTCGTCATCCTGTCTCTCATCGGTGCAACCGCAACCAGCACCGGCTTGACCGTAAGCTGTGACATCGACCGCAACAGCTACCCGCGAGGCATCAAAGTCAGCGACGCGGAAATGGCGGAAATCAACATCGAGCGCCACGCTTTCCATGGCGAGTGGAACTACACGATTAGGCCGCAACCGGCACCGGATTGAAGCGATAATTTTGCGTCAGGCCCTAAGCGTGCGCTTCATCGACCGCACGTCATGGCATGGCAAGAGCCGCATCAAGGCGAGCGATGACAGCTTTGTCTTTCTAAAAGTGCTGCAGTCGCTCTGGCAGAAGATGCTTGCCGGAGGGAAGGCCAAGAACGTCCTCAAAGTCGGCGTCTGTCTCTACGAACTGGTCGACGCCGAGCACACCACCCGCGACCTGTTTGCCTGGAAGGCAAATGCAAAGCCCAATGCCGATCTCTCCGCCGCGATCGACCGCATTCATCAGCGCTACGGACGAAAGGCGCTCACCGTCGGCTTTGAGCCTGCCTCGCTCGCGGACCTTGGCACCAAGATCGCGTTTACGCGCGTGCCCGATGCGAGCGAATTCGAGGAGTAGTTGGCTGACCCTTCGAGTGAGAATCTTCATTCAAGATTGGCAGCCGCTTGAACGGCCAATTCTAATCCTTTGGCAATCACCGCGCCGAGCAGCGCATCGAAGTTTGCGCCTTGAACGTTTAATCGGTCTGCTAATTCCTTGAAACGAACTCCTTCGATCGCTTCCAAAGTCGCCTGCAACGTGCCAAATGAGTTAGGCAACCCAGGTTGCGCCGCTTCGCGAAGCTCCGCCACGTGCTGCGCGAACAGGTTAAAATACTGCTCCAGGTGCCCTGATCCTATGAGTAAGCTAATGATCATCGCAGCGAGCTGATGAGCTAACGCTTCGGAGGCGCTGCCCGTGTCGTGCCCTATATAAGAGGCCAGCTTCATGTGGCTGGTAGCACATTTGAGCGGGTCACCCACGGAATAGTGATACCGAATCGCTCTCTCCTCAAAACTGCGCGCTGTTCCTGGACCGTGAAGCTTATACTCCAGATCGGCAATCGCCGTTAAGACACAGCCAAGACCGGACGTGTCATTTTCTTCTTCAAAAATCGCTCGGCATCTTTCGAGCAATAAACGGGCCTCGTCAACGCGCTCCAATACCAGTAATGGCATATAATCATGGAAGTCCGTCCACGCCTGGTCCGAAAGCGAGGCCTGTCGACGGCCCTTGCTTTGCTTGATCAGTGAATTTATCTCCAACGCGGCGTCGTATTGCTGCGATTCCATCGCAGCGGAGCGCGCAATGTCAAAAATGGACTCCCGCACGCCCCACGGCAGCACCGCCTCTCCCTCGACGCCGGCATCCGTTAAAGTGACAAGCTGGTCGCGTAATGCGTCGACCATCTTTACGACAATCTTGTGCCGGCCCAGGTTGGCAAGCACCCGTAAACGGGTTCCTTTGTCGGCGAGTTGCGTCCACGGACCCAGTCCAGCTTTCTTACTGTACTTGGCTTTCTTTGAAGCCAGTTTTTGAGCTTCCACGAGACGGCCCGTATTCAGAAGGAGGTAGGTCAAATCCCCGGCAATGGCAGAGGCGATGCGGAACTGCTGCCGCTCAACCGCCATCAGGATGACATGTCGCATCTCGCGTTCCGCGTTCTCAACCTGATCGATTGCTCAAGGGCTCTCGCAAGCTTACCTCTGACGAATAATTCCTCTTCAGTGCCGACAGTTGCTTTCGCAATGACTTCCAGCCGGAGGCAGAGCGGCTGCAACGGATGCTGCCGACCCGTCTCGATGGATGACATGCTCCAGCAAATTACCTGCATCACTCCATCGTTCTAAACGGAGCAAATAGGGTATCGCGGCAAGTCCAGCTCGGCGGACCAGATAGCCTCCGCCACTTTCTTCCTCGGTTCGCCCATGGCGAAAAATCCCCTCCCAAAAGCTCCCGAGAACTTCGTCGACGGCCCGCCGCAACGCATCGCCAGCTTCCAAAACTCCGATAGCCGCCACGCCCGGGTGGATACGAATGGTTGTAACGTCAACCTCCGTCACTGTTTCGATAAGAGCCGCCGCGCTGAGGGGGCGAATACTTCCGCAATCGACGGCAATGGCGCTTCGGATGGATGGACACGAAACCAAATCTCGCTCCAGACAGCATCTATAATTCGATCTTCGCGATCACCTTCCTCGATCATGCACAAGAAATAGAAGAAAAATCGAGATGCCTTCGGAAGGACAGCCGTTGCGCCGGCACTCCAGTTCGCCAGTGCTCCAAGAAAGCCTTCGTCGGAAATGTCGCTCCTGCCGCTGCGAAAAAACGCCGAAAGAGGATTGCTGCCTGCCTGCCAGGCGCGTTCGGCGCGTTCAACCTGAGCTTCAAGCACGTGGTAATTCTCGGCCATACCCTCGGCAAGTTCGATGAGCTTAGTGAGACCCTGGACAACATTGAGCAAGCGACGGGCCAGAGTGCGCTCCTCGACACCACCATGAAGAAGTCTGTAGAGCCGCGGCGGTTCACTCATCAGAAGCGCCGCTTCAGCGAGAGATAATGCGTTGATAGGTTCGCAGAGCACGGAAGCAGGAAGGTTTGCCGGGCGAATGCGGCTCGTCAATACAGTCCGCGAAAGCCCCTGGTGGCCGACCAGCGCTCCGACGACCTGGCCGAATTGCGGATCACGCCATTCGCACGCCGCGGTTAGAAGCAATTCCAAATTATCAAGCATAAAAAAGATGGCATTATCTTCCAGCACCGTTTTGAGCCGGGGGAGCCATTGGGTCAGCTCGTCTTGGCGCCCAACGACATGCATCATGGTGAACCCCGGCAGCTGGGCCTCCATCGCCAACGCCAAATCACGCAATGTTGTCGAAATATCGCGCCCTTGGTCGGGGGCTTTAAACCACACCCAACCATTAAACCGACCCGTCTGTCGAAAGTGGTAGGCCAATTCAACAGCGCAAGCGGTCTTTCCTGCCCCAACCATGCCATGAAACAGCACGCCGGTATTTGAACTTTCAGGAGCTAATGCGGCGCTGGCGCGTGTCATCGATCCAACCCGGCCAACAAAGCGTTCTGGTTCCGGCTGAAAATGAAATACGCCCGTATCTGGTACGCGAAAGCTGTGCGTCGGCACCCTTGGCGGCGCGAATTTTAACTGGGCCGCTTGTCTGCCAAAAAGCGCTGGAGTTACTGCTGACAGTGGCGCTGCCCGTTTCTCTTCTCCAGCCGCCTTGATCGCGCGCTGAAAGGCTTGGGGTAGTGGCGCCTGCTTTTGAAGGAGTTGCCGGTAGAGGTTTTCTGCAAAAGCAATCGCAAAAGATCCTCAACGGGGAAACGCATGGCCAACACGGCGCAGTCCAGACTTCGCGCGAGAACACGAGCTATCGGAAAATCCTAGCCTCAATGGCACTGCATTTTCGGATAAACTCAGGCTTTCATCACGTATACCCAGGATGTCCAACGTCGATGCCAACGAGCCAGCGCCGGAGTGGCAGGCTGACACGGTCACCAATTTAAGGCGCGTCCGATTGGGCCAAAGATCTCCGCGAGCGTCTGGGCATCAATCGTGTCAGGGGAACCGTCGCGCTTTTCCAGAACCAGCCTTCCTGGCATGCCGTGACCCGAAAAATGCACGATATCCCAGCCGTCACCGTCCTCCAAAACGTCGCGCAAGGTATCCCGCGTAGCGCCGTATTGCAGATAGCGAAACTCAAGAGCAGCCTGTTTTCCGCCGCCGCTCAGCTCTCTCACCAAACGACGAAGCGCCTGGCGCTCCGAACGCAAATTGAGGGGACTTTGCGCCGTTGGCAGGCTGAAAACCGCAAGAACACGTAAGTCTTGGTTCACGCCAACCGCCACTGGCTTTATCGGGTCGCCAGTAACTTCAAATACGAGGGTAATGCCTGAAAAAGGTAACGCCTTGTCTCCAGCCAGTGCGGCCTCGAACGGGCGCAGCACCAATGCCTCCGCAGAAGCCGGAACCACGACCCGAACCGTCACAGGAGCGTACTGAAGCATTTTGGTGGCGAGGGACCCTAGCGCGCTTTCGCTCAGCCAACGACCAAAAAGGGTCAGCTGAGTTCGGGCATCCTCCTCCCTTCGATCTGGAGCTGAATTGTGCTTCAAGAAACTAGGCAGATCGCAGGAACCCCTGATATTGGACGCCGTCTTGATCGAGGTTCACGTCGTGATCGCCGAGAAATTTCCCGCCGACATCTTTGAGAACCCAACGCCAATGAGCCGGGTCCTGGAATTCGGTTACCTCAAGCGTGAGTACATGCGTTGTCACTGCAATGCGCCTTCAATTTGCAGGAGGTTTCCGGAGATCCTCCAATAATTTTCCAGGTTCGCTCTCAATGAGTTGGCAGCGAATATTCGAACGGTTATTTGCATCGCGACGGCCCTCTCGCTTGACATTAAAGTAAACAGACTGTCGCGTCGAGCCAACGCGCGCCATTGTCAGCACATCAAATGAGAGAGACCACGTCGCCGCGGCACTCACGCACGATCTTCTCCTTCAGAGGTGGATATTCCCCACCTGCCATCTATGACCCACTGTCAATATCGGTATCATGCCATCTTAACGGATTATGAGTGGCGCCAGTTTCGTCGACCACCCTAAATTCCGGCATACTGAAAAGCTCCTCGGGCGAGGTTTGTAGAAATTGCTCGTGAAGTAATTTTCGAATTTCTTCAATCTGTGGATGCACGTATTCGGTCTCAAGTTTATGACATAGTAGCGAGAATTCTTCTAACTCGTCTGGTTTGAAAATCATTGTTTTCAGAACGATGCCCCATGTATCGACATATGCGTGGACATCCAGCTCTCGATCAACAAGGCATCTTGCGCCGACCTTGGCAGCCTCGAATTCAATACTCAAGTGCGCAATCATTCGGTTGCCAAGCTCAATTAACCGGTCATGTATTTTCTCACCGCCTTCGAAAACCTTCTTTGCATGCTCTCGTTGAAGCGCGGATCTCTGACCACTATTAAAGCATCGTCTATAGGCAACTAATGCCGCATGAAAGAGCGCGTCGTTCCTGAGCATTGCTTCATACTCATCACCGTCGTCCCTTGGCATACTTGCAAACAAGAACCAATGTTTCGCCAGTCTGAGATCCATCTCGGAAAGAAGTAACGCTCCCAAACGTTTCGCCATTTTTAAATCGCTAACACGAAGCACGATCTCTGCATTTCGCTCATCAGACCGCTCAGCACTTTTGTCCTTCATGCTTTTTCCCAATTAGCGCAAACCCGCATTCCCTGCCTCTAAACGCCCGCACCGCGTCGCCAGGAGCGCCAGCGTTGATGCGCGATCCGCTTAAAGTAGCATCCTCGAAGCGTTTCTGTGCAAGACAAGCCAAGAGACCCGCACCGCCTTTGTTAAAGCACCGTGCGATCCGTTACGTTGACCGCCCGCCCCGCTGGGGTGTTTTCCATTTTTCAAGGCGCTTCCTGACTTCGTCTGTGTTTCGGCGTGGAATAAGGACCCCGTTAGCGGGGTAATCGGCGTTCAAACGGGACCCCGCTGACGCTTGGGTCCACAAAGCCTCTGGTTAGAACTGGGGGCTACGTTTGGGATGCTGACCGTGGATAGGATTGCGGGAGATCCGCCGGGCGTTTTTCGTTGAGAAGAAGCCGATCAAGGCGATTTGCCGGGAGCTGAAGCGGTCGCGGAAGGCGGTACGCAAGGCGATCCGGTTGGAAGCGACGGAGTACCGGTACGAGCGCAGCGTTCAGCCGATGCCGAAGCTTGGGGCCTGGCGGGAGCGGCTCGATGAGCTTCTGGCGGCGAACGAGACCAAGCCGCGGCGTGAGCGGCTGACAGCGGTGCGGCTTTTCGAGACGCTGCGCGATTTGGGGGTCGACGGCGGCTACGATGCGGTGCGGCGCTATGCCAAGAACTGGCGGAAGGCGCGGGGGGTCGCGGCGGCGCAAGCCTATATACCGCTGAGCTTTGCGGCGGGCGAAGCCTACCAGTTCGACTGGAGCCACGAGACCATCGTGATGAACGGCGTCACGATGATTGTGAAGGCTGCGCATACCCGGATGTTCCCGCTGTGGCGTTCGAACTCGTTTGCAGCCCTTCCGCAGCGTCATTCCCGCGCAGTCGGAAATCGATTTCTGACGCTGGAACAAGACCTGAGATGGGGCTCCGCCTTCGCGGAGACGACGCTGCGGCGAAACTGCCGCCAGGAGGTCCTTCTCAGCGGAAATATCCCGGTAATCAAGTTCCGGGATGACTGACGGCCTGCTGCTGACCATCTTTTTCGTCGGCTTTCTGCTCTATGCGGCGTGGAGGATGCTGCCTGAGCACCGCATTGCACACCCAGCCGCACGGCAGGCTTCCGGGCCTTCCTGGTCTTTCGGTCAAAGGGTTCGGCACCGGCGTTTTTTGCAGCATGCTGGGGATTGGCGGGGCGTTGTTCCTCGTTCCGCTTTTGTCTGCCTACATCTCGATCCAGCGGAGCATCGCCACAACGAGCGTGCTTGGGATACCGCTCGCCATCACCGCCGCCGCTAGCTACCTCCTCGGGGACACTCCTACCGCGACATGTTCCAGCGGTTGTGCCGGATACGTTTATTTGGCGGGCGCCGGCGCCATAGCTGCCGCGACAATTCTTACGGCGCCGCTCGGGGCTTACCTGACCCATGTCCTGCCCACTGGGCCGCTGCGCATGGTCTTTGCCGCTTGCATGGTGGTGATTGCCGGGCAGATGACCTGGAAAACCATGCCGAGCGTAAATTCCGCGGCTTATACGGCCAGCTTGCGCGATTGGCTCACCGCGGCGGATACTAGGCCGCGGCCCGCGCGGCCGCTCTGGCTGGACGAAGCCAGTGTTGTGAAACAGGCTGTAGTGGCGCGGTAAGCTTCAAAAGAACGGCATGGGGCAGGTTGCCCGAAGCAGGCAGCGGCTATGTCATCGAGATCGATCCGCAAATTCGTATCGCGCCGCCGGAAGGAGCAATCGAGGCGTGGGTAAAGCACCAAGCTATGTGGACCGCGACCTTGGCGCGGATACCGTGAAATCAAAAACGAGATCAGGCGGTTAAGGGATCTGAACGATAAAGCCATTGCCTATGAGTTCGGGGAGGGCGAGCACCGTGTGAAGGCATTGAAGGATGGCAAAGTCTGGAGGGTGCGCGACATCTATGGAAACAATCTGACCACGGCCGGGAAGTTCTCGCCGCCGCAAATCGGGAATTCGAACGTTGACTGGACCAAGGACGAGGCTCTGAAAGAAGCCGAGAAGAGGGCGAAACCGGCAAAATAGGCGCGGACCTCGCGCAAGACGTGACGCGATACCTCATCCAGCGGACATGGCCGGCGATGTTATACGCGGCGGCGCCCGGATATGGATAGGGGCCGCTTTTGTATATAAGTAAATATACGTCTACACCTTGATTGAGCGGCGGCCGGTGCAGTCTGAAGCCTCCGTCAGAACTTTTACGCGGTCGGCCAATTCAAGATGCAGAAGATTTGGTCGCGTCATCGAGCTTTCGGTGCATCTGTGCAACGATGGTGCGATTTGCCCCTGGGTGTTGCTCAATAAGCTGTTGGATGCTGCGTATCGTGCCTGCTTCGCTGCCCTCGTTCCGGGCAGCCTCCAAGGTATGGTTCAACGCATTGGCAACATCCTGTGCGGTGAGGTCGTAGCCGTAACCGCACAGCAGCCATTTCAGTGCCGCCATGCCAACTGAGCGGGCGAAATCCGGATGGCTGGCTGCAAAGTCTCGCGTGGCGCGCGTCAGCGTCCTGGGATCGCAAGGGCATCTCTGTGCAAGTTCAGCCGCTTCGGTAAGAAGTCCTGCCGACTTCGCCGCGGCGAACCATTTGCCCTCATCGCCGGGACTTCCGTCGATAAGGTCGCCAAGTATCGTCTTGGGCGCGATCTGCGGATACTTGGTTGTCATCGCCTGGAACGTGGCCAAGTACGTGCTGCGCCGGTTCGCCTCCAATGCGTATTGATCGTAAGCCTCGCGCCACAGGCCTTCGGACAGTAAGATCTCCTCGCAGGCCTCTGAGATCTGGCTGCCGGGCTGATTAGGCCCGCGCGTGTCCTCTGCGTATTGGAGTGCTGCCATTGTCTTGCCCTGCGCGACCAGCGCTCGCACTCCCCAGCGACGATCATGCCAAAACTTGTACGGCGACAGAGCCAACAGGTTGAGCAGATCTTCATGCCGTCCGCCAGCATACAATGCGCTCAGGCAGGCGGCGGTACCCTTGAAGTAGCTCCCACGTGGCAGGTCCGGGCTCCACGTCATTCGCACGGCCTCTATAAAGCGATCCGCCCACCCCGACGCGCGTTCTGGTGTGACGCACATTTCGCCCCAATGATCGGGGAGCAATTCGATGTAGGGGATATCGTCATCTTCGATGGCGCGCCATAGCCGATCGAGCCATTTGTCTCTCAAGCCGTCGGTCGCCGGGGCTTGAGCAATGACCGGCACCAGCGTCTCGATTGCCCGATTGACGGCGGTGCCGATGGTGCCGGACGAGCTGTCAACCTGTGCAAGGGCACCTGACACCTTCTCAAGAAAGATCACCGCACCTTCGGCAGCAAGGACCTCGTCTTTGCGAGCCGCTTTCTTGATCTCCGCCACAGCCTCCTTGATACGCTTGATCGGCAGATCTGATCGCCATCCAAATGCACCGGCCCGAAATTGTGACCGAAACGTCCAAACATGCGCCTTGACTGCCGTCATTGGCTGCCTCCGGGATCCTGCGGCAGTGCTCGTCGCCTGTCAGTGCAACGGTCCGCCGGGTTGCCAGTTAAGAAGGCTGTTTGCGTCTTGAGTAGCCAATCGCTTTTTCGCCACTTCTCTGGCTTGCCGCTCGCCAACTTCGGCGACGAGATCCCGCCAGGCCGGTGTGTCTGCCATCCTGGCGATGAAATCATCAGCCAGGGTTTCCAGCTCAGCATCCGTGAACGGCGTTTTGCGATCATTACGTGGATCGAGCCACGACGGCTCAGGACTTGTCTGTTTCTTTTTTAACATTTCATGCTCCAGTCTGGGTCTGCTGTTAGCGGCTGTCTCGCGCATACTCGGTTATCGTCGCTAACTAAACGGAAATATTGCTTGATAGTTGACGCCAACTCAACATGTTGCGCCCTCAGCGCAACGCAGGTTTTGCATGCTATTTAAAAGTGGAGGCCGGGGAATGGCAAAAACTCTGCATTGTGCCGGCGGTGCTGCACAACAGGCCGGTTCCATGCAACAGCCGCTTTGGTCAACTGCACCACAACTGGCGTCAGCCATGCCGTTTCCGCCTTAAAATTCGGAACCGGCTGTCGCTGGGACCTTTCTCGAGCCTTCTCGACCGTCAAGGCGGCCAGCAGTACCACAGCTTCAGCGCGGCAATTCCAAAGGGGTGGTACAGGCCGATGAACGAAACCGCTCTCGCGGTAGGTTGCTGCCTCACGGGCAGTATTTTTTTCTAAATCATCAATGCAAGCCGGCAGCTTCGATTGAGAATGGGACGTCAGTCTCACTCACAAGAGGAGTTGCGTATGAGTATCAGTCCGCTCCGCCAGCGCATGATTGGCGACATGACTTCCCGTCGTATTGGAGAGAAGGCCCAGAAGAACTACATCCGCTGCGTCAGGAGCCTTGCGGCGTTCATCGGCAGGTCTCCGGACACCGCGACGGCGGAAAACCTGCGACTTTACCGCATTCACCTGGTGGAGAGCCCGCTCGGGGCCTCCAGCGTGAACGCGTATATGTCGGCGCTGCGGTTCTTCTTCGGGATCACGCTAGACAGAGCAGACCTGCTGAAGTGCCTGTTCCACGTCTATGAATCCCCAAGGCTGCCTACCATCCTTACCCAAGAGGAAGTCGCCCGGCTGCTCGATGCCGCTCCGGGGGCCAAGTACAAGGCTGCGCTGAGCGTCGCCTACGGTGCTGGGCTCAGGGCCTCCGAGGTCCTGTCGCTGAAGGTCTCCGATATCGACAGCGGCCGGATGCTGCTGCGTGTCGAGCAGGGCAAGGGGCGCAAGGACCGCCTTGCCATGCTTTCCCCCTTGCTGCTCGACATCTTGCGCGAGTGGTACCGCATCGGCAGGCCGGCCGCCTGGCTGTTTCCAGGCCAGAACCCGGTCAACCCGCTGACCACGCGCCAGCTCAACCGCGCCTGCCATGCAGCGGCGCAGCTGGCGGAGATCGGCAAGCGCGTTTCGCTGCATACGCTGCGGCATAGCTTTGCGACCCACCTTCTGGAGCAGGATATCGATATTCGCGTGATTCAAGTTTTGCTCGGACACGCGAAGCTTAATACGACGGCGCTTTATACGCGGGTGGCCACCACCACGATCCGTAAGGTCATGAGCCCCTTGGACCGGCTCAGCCTGATCGAGACGAAGAAGGGCGAGCGCTCGAATAGCGCCAAGCGCGGTAGCGCAAAGAAGGGCGAGCCCAAGGCCTGAGCCGTCTTGGCTCATGCCGCGTCCCGCGCTTGAGGTTGCGGACATCTTCCGCGGCCACGGGGCTGCCTGGCGCAAGGCCAACGCCGGGCATTTAAGCCTCGGCCAGCTCAAAGCAATGGCCGCCATCGAAGCCTGCCGCACGGCGGAGCTTGGCGGCCATGTTGCGCGCTGCGGGGACTGCGGCCACACCGTCATCAGCTACAACTCATGTGGTAACCGGCATTGTCCCAAGTGCCAGGGGGCCGCGGCTCGGGTGTGGCTCGCGGAGCGCGAGGCAGATCTTCTGCCGCTGCCTTATTACCATGTGGTGTTCACGCTGCCCCCGGCGATTGGCGCCATCGCCTGGCAGAACAAGGCCCTGGTCTACGGCCTCCTGTTCAAGGCGGCGTCCGGGACCATGCTCACCATCGCCGCCGATCCCAAGCATCTGGGCGCCCGTATCGGCATGACCGCCGTGCTCCATACCTGGGGCTCGGCGCTCACCCACCATCCGCATGTGCATATGATCGTGCCCGGCGGCGGGCTGTCGCTTGATGGGGAACGCTTCGTGCCCTGCCGGGGCCGTCGCCGCCGCTTCTTCCTGCCGGTCCGGGTGCTGTCGCGGCTGTTCCGGCGGCTCATGCTGGAAAAACTTGCCGCCGCCTATGACAAGGGGCTTCTGACCTTAAAGGGCAGCCTCGCCAAGTTCGCGGCCCCGGCCGCCTTTGCCGCCGCACTCAAACCGCTGCGCTGGAAGAACTGGTTCGTCTACATCAAGGAGCCGTTCGCGGGGGCAAAGGGCGTGCTTAGTTACCTCTCGCGCTACACCCACCGGGTGGCGATCTCAAACAGAAGGCTCATCGCCCACGACGGGCGCGGCGTCACCTTCCGCTACAAGGATTACCGCGCGGACGGACTGGCCCGGTACAAGGTCATGACGCTGGCAACGGATGAGTTCACCCGCGGGCATAAATCCCCATAGCGCATCCCCCGTTGCCCGCGGTTTCCTTCCCCGGGGGCTTTCAGACGCCGGCCGGGCCGCGCAAGACCCGCGCCCAGCCATCCGGCCGCCATCTGAAACCCATCACGGGAGCTGCCCTTCCCGCCGGCTGGAGCGGCGTCTCCTGCTGGAGGTCTTGCTGAAGAAGGCGCAGTCGTTTGCGCTCATCAACCTACGTTGCTGGTAACTGCTTACCGAACACAAGCATTGACCGCCTCAGAATAAGTATCGATTGCCTCCTCCCCCCCGCTGGATCGAACGTCATCTAGGCTGGCTGCGGCATAAAGGGGCACCCAGTTCGACGAACCGGTGCTTTCCGAAGCAATTCGGAGTTCGGCAACTTTAGCACCTTCCTGGATTGGGAGCTTCAGTGGCCCACGATAGAAGATATCGGCCTTGACACGTAGGTCCTTAGCCGCAACCGGCAGCAAGATCCTCGCCTCAGCATTTGTTCTGACGGGTACACTCCTTTTCGTTTCGCCCCAAACTTTCGCTGTTCCCACAATCTCGTCTTTGTCGAACACCTTATAGGACTTGAAGTTGACGAACCCCCAGCTCAACGCTTTTGAGGTTTCCTCGCGGCGGTCCTTGTCCAATTCGAAGCCATTCATGACCGCGACAAGGCGGCGCCCGCCTGATTCAGCGGAGGCCGCAATCCCGTAACCAGCTCCTTCTGTAAATCCAGTCTTCAGACCGTCAACAGGAATGGCTGCATTGAACAGCGGGTTGGTGCTCTTGAAGTTGGAGTTGCGATATTTGAATTCCCTCTGCCCAAAATACTTATAGTATTCAGGATATTCCTTGATGATATGTATCGACAGCTTCACCAGATCCCGCGCCGTCGCTAGATTAACGGGGTTCGGCAAGCCTGACGAATTACCAAACGTCGATCTCTCCAGACCGATCCCTCGCGCCTCTTCCGTCATCATCTGGCCGAACGCCTCATCCGTCCCGCCAAGCCCCTCCCCCACGATGATCGCCCCATCGTTCGCGTTCTGAACGGCGATACCCTGAATGAGATCGCTGACCTTTGCAGTCTGGTTCAATGGCACGAACATCGATGTGGTACGCGACGGAGCCCCTCCAGTCTTCCACGCATAAAGGCTCGCCGGAAACTCGGTATCCATCGAAATCTCGCCCGCTTTGAGCTTCTTGAACAAGATTTCCAACGTCATGATCTTGCTCATGCTCGCGGGCGCAAATAGCTTGTCGGCATTCTTCTCAAACAGAATAGTGCCCGTGCCTGCGTCGACAAGGATCGCCTCTGTCGCCGCTGTCTGGAAGGTGGCCAAGGGCTTTGGCGGTTCAAGACGGTCTATCCGTGTCTGTTTGGGCTTTTCAGGCTCCGGCCGCTGACTTGATGACCATGGCCACCATGACGATGCTGAGCCCTCGCTAGTTGGTATCCTACTGTGTTTCAACTCCTCGACGCGAGCTTTTGCAAAGCCTGCAAATACACTATCGGGGAAACGGCGGGCGAACTCTTCCAGCACCGCCTCGCTTTGCGAATTCTGGATGAGGCTCCAAGTTTGCGCATCGGGCGAGAGCGGCGCGACGGGCACGCCCGGCGCGGACGCTGGTGCGGGATTGAAATAGAACTTCGCCCTGAGCGCGTTGTTGTCCCATGGCACCTGCTTGTCGCCGGTTGCCGCCATCACTGCATTGCGCACCGCCGTGAGCATCGACAGCACGTCCTCGCCCGGAGTGGCGATGGCCTTGATCAGCGGACCGGAATAGGGCGAGTTACGGCCCGAACCGTCGAGCGCCACATTGCCAGGCTGCGTCGAGAAGCTGATGAGAGTGCCCGCACCGGACTCGACCGGTGCCAGCCCCCGCCCAATATCGGTGGAGCGAGTGCCAAGCGCGCGGGCAAGGTTGCGGGCTAGCGGGTTGTTGCGGCAAGCATCGAGGAACAGGATGTTGGTCTTGGCCTGCTGCTCCATCGTCTCCTGGATGAAATCGAGGCGAACGGCTTCGATGCGGAGTGCTGCGGCGCTTTCGAGATTAGCGTCCACCGGTACGAGGTAGTTCACGCCCGCGACCTGAAGGCCGTGGCCCGAATAATGGAAGACCGCCGCTTCGGCGCCGGAAAGCGCCTTTAAGCACGATCACGCTCTTTGATGGGGCGCCAAGCGCGCTTTTCGAGGTTTGCCAGGAGCGCACCGGCTGATGTTGATCTGCCCGCCCCGGTCCGCCTCAGTCTGCCGCCGTGCTCGCGGCCGTCAAGACCAAGCCTTCGGCGGCCCTGAAGAGGGCCGGTCTTGACAGCCACTGCGCGCGCCGGCTTGGGGATTGCGTGGCCGGGACAGGAGAATGGGCTCCGCTGGGGCCGAACCGAAGAATGGCATGGAAGCGTGGGGATCGGCGTGGACTTCCAGTTCCAGTTCCCGTTCCCGCACGCTGTAGAGAGCCCGGGAAGCGGAAGCGGGAAGCACCGGGGCGTTGGCGCCATTGTCATCGTGATTGCCGCAATCAGCAGTTGGTGAGGCGATAGCTGTCGCCGGCCTTGACGATGCGGCCGCCATCGGCAAGAGCTGTCGAGGCGCTCATAGAGAGTGGCGGCCCGGACGCGGCAGCGAGAGCGTAGATCGGCGAACGGCAACGGCTGACCGGTTTCGGCGAGAGCCGATGTGATGCGCTCGTCGAGTGAGTTTGACGCTGGCGTCACCGGTGCACGGCGGTCAACGACTTCGAGTGCGAGGGCGTCGCCGCGTTGCGCAAGTTCGAGCGAGACAGGCGGCATGGATGGCGCGGCGCGATGCTCGACCGAGAGGATGAGGTCCTCGGCCTGGCGCCGCAGATAGAGGTTGGAGTCGCCCCAGGCGTGGAACTCGGATGAGCCGCGCAGTGCCTGTCCGGCACGGGCGCGTCCAGCGCCCTTCTTGGCGTGGTGGACGATGAGGACGGCGACGGCATGGCGTCGCTGCAGCTCGCGCAGGATAGGCGAGCAGCGGTGCGACCTCGCCGCTGGCATTCTCGTCGATGCGATGCAGGCGCACGAAGGGATCGAGGATGAGCAGGCGCGGCTGTAGCGTGGCGACGGTCTCGGCGAGGTTGCGGCGGTCGGCATCGAGATCGAGCCGCGACAGAGGGCGCGGTGATGACCTGGATGTCGAGTTCGGCGAGGCGCCAGGCCGGCAGCAGCGCAGATGCCTTCGAGGCGCTGGCGCACGATATGCAGCGCGTCCTCGGCGGCGAAGAGCAGCACGCGGCCAGCGCGCGGCACGGCGAAGCGGCGCAGGCACGGGATGCCGGCAGCGACCGCGACGGCGAGGTCGAGTGCGAGGAACGACTTGCAGCACTTGGGCTCGCCGCCGACGATGCCGACGGCCTGCTCGCGCCCACAGCCCGGTGACCAGCCAGCGGCTCTCTTCTGCGCGCTCGGCGAGACGATAGGCGGGCTCGACGGGGAGCAGGCTCATCGGCGCCGTCCCGCGGCGGATTTGGGGTCGGCGGCGGGCGGAGCGGCGCAGGTTTCCAGGAACAGCTTCTCGTCGATCTGCCGGGCTTCGCGCTCGGCGGCGATGGCGAGCAACTCGCCGGCGATGTTCATGAGCGCACGGGGATTGCCCTGGGCGTGATCGCACAGCGTGGCGATCAGCTCGGGAGTCATCAGCTTGGTAGCGCCGGCCTTCCGCAGGCCGTGTTCCAGATACTCCCGCAGTTCCTCGGGCGTGGCGCGCTCGAGAGCGAGCCGCACGCGCATGCGGCTGCCGAGAGGAAGCAGCTCTTCGGATTGGAGGCGTTCGAGCAGACGGCCGTCACCGGCCAGCACGACGGTGAGCAGGATATGGCTGTCGAGCCGGGCGGAGGACAAGAGGCGCAACTCGGCGAGCACGGCGGACGGCATCTCCTGTGCCTCGTCGACGACGAGGACGGGCCGCGACAGCGCGGCATCGATGTGGGTCTGCCAGCGGTCGCGCAGCACCTTGGCGCCGCCCCAGCGGTTGGACGGACGCAGCTCGACGCCGAACAGGTCGCCCATCTCACGGTAGAAGTCGGAAAGGCCAGCCTGCGGCCGGCTGACGATGCCGATCTTGACGTCGCGTTGTGCGCCGAGGCGCTCGGTGAGGATGCGCAGCGTGACCGACTTGCCGGTGCCGGGCGCGCCGGTGACCAGGGCAAAGCCACCCTCGCCAACAAGCTGCTGAACGCGCCAGCAGAAGGACTCGACGCGGCGCGTGATGTGCAGCGCCTCGACCGGCACATCGGGGGCGAACGGGTTCCATTTGAGGCCATAGAGCGCGAGCAGCTTCTTGTTCATGCGTCGTCTTCCTCTTCGTGCTTGGGCAGATAGGGCGGCGGCAGTCCGGTGGCGGCCTGCTGGCCGATTAGCTTTGCGAGCAGCGGCGCGATGCCGGTAGCGGCGAGGCGTGGGAGCCGGTTCCGTCGCGATAGGTTCCAGCGACCGGCGCAGGCCGCTGGCGTTCTGGGTCTTATCCTGGGGATAGAGCCGGGCGAGCACGTTGCCGGTGCGCTCGTCGACGAGGTGGACGAGGCCGAGATCCCAGCTGGCGTAGCGGACCTCGAGGCGGGTGAGATGGCGGTAGCGGTTGGGAACCTCGAAGCGGCGGCCGTCGATGACGATGGTGCCGTCGCTCTTGCGCTGCATGCGCTGATCGGTGCGCGTGAAGGCGAGCCGCAGCGCGTCGCTGCCGGGGCACGGACGCATTACCTCTGGACCGGCGAGAAAGCGCGTGATGGGGGCTTCTCCGATCTCGGAGTGGACCTTGCGGTTGTACTCGTACTCGACCCAGGCCTGCGTCGCCTCGTTCAGGAACGCCAGCGTCAGATCGGGAACATGCTCCAGCATGGCCATCAGCCGGCCCTCGACTGGCCCCCAGAACGCCTCCTGCTTGGCATTCTGATACAAATGTGGTTGAGCACATTTCTACCATTATGTGGCGCTCCAATTTATGTGGCCATCGACTCCTAACCACAGGCTGTGCGCCACGAAGAGCCGATGGCCGTGCTCATAATTTTGGGCTATAGCGCGCGGAGGAACGCCATCAGTTCTGGCTGTTTCCGCCACGGTTTTGTTGGGTTCTTGCCGGGCGGCGGTGCGCAGGCATCAAGGGCGCGGGCTTTCGTTTCCAGGTCGGTCTCGGCGTAGATGTTGGTGGTGTTGAGCGAGACATGGCCGAGCCAGGCGCGGATCGTGTTGATGTCAACGCCGGCTCGCAGCAGATGGGTTGCAGTGGTGTGCCGGATGATGTGCGGGCTGACCTTCTTTCCGGCGAGCGATGGCGTCTGCCGGCACGCCTTGGAGACGTGCCGCTCCACCATGGTGTGGACGCCAAAGCGGGTCATTGGCTGACCATTACGGTTGACGAAAAGACGGTGCTCGGGATCGCGGCGCCCTGCACAAAGGCGCAATTGCTCCACGGTGGCTGGCCACAATGGACAGGTGCGCTGCTTGTTGCCTTTGCCGAGAATGCGGACGGAACGGCCATGCCAATCGACATCGGCAATGCGAAGTTCGCATGCTTCGGTTGCGCGTGCCCCTGAGTTATAGAGGAACAACAGCAGGGCGTAATCACGCTGACCTTGTGGCGCCCGTCGATCGGGCGACGTCAGGATCGCATCGATCTCGGGTTTGTCGAGATAGGTGAGACTGATTTGAGTCGTTTTCTTGAAAGGGATCAGCCGGATCTGGGAACACCATTCGACATGTTCGGGACTGTTTCCGCCAATGAAGCGAGCCAACGCATGAATGCCAGCAAGACGCTGATTGCGCGTTGCGGCCGAACACTGCCGAGCCTGTTCCAGGTGACCAAGGAACATCCGGATCAGCTCGGGCGTGAGGTCGGCAACGGCGAGGCGATCGACCGGCTTTGCCTGGCGATCGGCGGCATAGGGGAGGAGCAAGGTCAATGCGTCACGGTAGCTCTTCCGGGTGTTCGCCGACAAGTTCCGTTCCTTCACCAAATGTTCGAGCAGAAACCGCCGGACCCAAGGGCCGAGGGAGGCGTGGTCAGACATGGCCGGCCTCCATCGCGTAGAGCTCGAAGCGGAGACTTCGCCTCACGGAGCAACTCGGGAGTCATCGTGAGATAACGTTGCGTCGCGGTGAGATCGGCATGACCAAGGTAGGTGGCCAGCTTGGGCAACAGATCCTGGACGTTGGCGCCGCTCCGATACCAGGCGGTGACGCGATGAACGGCGGCTGTGTGGCGCAAGTCATGAAGACGAGGCTGACGGCGAGGCCCGCCTTCGCGCTGAATACCGGCGAAAGACCGTAGGCGACGAAACGCGCTCTCCGTGGTGTGCTGGCTCAAGGGGCGGCCATCCCGAAAGCAGAAAAACTGAGAATCCTCGGTCGCCGGGCAACTGTCATTGCGCTTGCTCGCGTACTCTCTCAGTATTTTGTTCAAATCTCTGCCTACCGGCACGAGGCGGGACTTGAAAAACTTGGTCTCCCGCACTCGCAGGATTGCTTGGCCGAGATCGACATCGGCCATTGTGAGCGACAGAGCTTCGCCGAGCCGCAGTCCCGCTCCGTAGAGCAAGAGGAGCAAGACGCGAAAGACATAATGATCGATGTGGCAACGGCCGGCGCAGGCGGCCGGAGCGGCATCGAGCAAGCGCTTCAGTTCATCATTGGAGTAGATGTACGGCACGAAGGCAGGAACGGCCGGGATCGCAATTTGGCGTGGCAGCGGCGCGCTGATAGCCAGACCACGTGCAATCGCGAATTTATAAAAGCCAGACAGGACGTGGTATTTCTTGGCCCAAGTCTCTGTCACCGGGCCATCGCCGTTGAGGAAATCAAGGACAGCTTCGGACTTGACGTCGCTCATCGGCGTATCGCCGGCCGCCTTGCAAAAGGCCCGGAGAATGAAGCCTTCGGTATTGAAGCGATGCCCCAGGGCGCGCTTGTGGGAAAGGTAGAGCGAGACAACTGTCGAGAGGATCATGACAGCGCCCCCAAATCGAGTTCGGCGACTTGACGCAGGCCATTGAGATCGACCTTCGTGTAGTCCATCGTCGAGTTGGCGTTGCGATGACCGAGATGGTCGCCAATCTGCTTTAGCGTAAAGCCCTCGGCAAGGAGATGGCCGGCGCACGCGTGACGCAAACAGTGGGCGCCGCGCCGTGGCGACTTGATGTCCAGCGCCGTCAGGCGCGCATGAGCCACGGCGCTAATGCTCCGCGCGGTGAGCGGACGGAATGGGCCTGTCAGCGCCAGAAACAGCTCGCGATGCTGGCAGCATGGCCGCACCTCCCGGAGATAGCGCAAGATGGCGTTCCCAACCACAGGAAGAAAGGGATACCGTTGGCTCCCGCGCGTCTTGGGACGGGTTACGCAGATCGTCTCCCGTTCCCAATCAAGATCGTCAAGACGTAGCGCGGCAACCTCGCCCCGGCGAAGTCCATAGAGAGCCAACAGCAATAGGATGGCGTGGTCCCGGATATCGACCGGACGGTCACCGCGGGCGCCATCAAGCAAGCGCTGCACATCTTCCCAAGCTGGCCCTTCAGGAAGCCCTTCCCGCATGTAAAGCCGGGGTGAATCGATGGCGGCCGCCAGACCAGGCGCACACCAGCCTTGCGATTCTGCATAATGGAAGAAGCTGCGTAAACTACCGGCAAGGACGGACAAGGAACTGCGTGTCCAGCCTTCATCATGCTTCTTCTTGATGAAGGCGTCGATACCGGCAATCGTCACCTCGCGCAAACAATCGCGCGGAGATCGCAATCCATCAAAAAACCAGGCCAGCCGCTCGCAACGGCTCTTGATCGTCACTGGTGAAAGACCGCGCTCGTCCTGCATGTAGCGTGTGAATGCGCCGATTTGTTCGCGGAAGGGACGTTCATCGGCCGGCTGCTCCAGACGATCCATACTCCGCAGCCATGCCGTCGCGAAATGGAGGAACATTCGCCGGGATGATTGAGCGTCCTTGGCCGCCATCGGGCCGCCGCGCGAAGCGTCTCCGCCTGTCCACGGCATGTTCGACGTCCTGTAAGCTTATCTTGCCCCTGTCCAAATCGAGATCAGGTGCCACCGACATCAATACCCAGGCGATTTTGACCAGCGTCCTGGGAGCGTATCCTTGCCTTGCACAATCCTCGACAAATCCCTCCCTGGCTTCGGCGTAAGGGCCTTCACGATATCGTCCCAGTACAGCCGGATATTTGAACAGCGTCTCGTACATGGTCAGCCTCCTTGAATGAGTAAGGCCGGCGACCGTAGAAAGGCTGATATTTATGTGGCTTGAGCGGCGTAAAAAGCGTTCCGCCATCTGAACTTGGCGAAGATTGGCCACATAAATTGGAGCGCCACATAATGGTAGGGTGAGTAAGGGAGTGTCGTCTGGTGGAGAATGCCAAGCCTGGTCAGCCCCTGGGTGATCTCGGCGGCGGTCATGGCGGCGCCGTTGTCGCTCAGCGCCGCACGCGGCAGGCCGCGCTTCTGGAACGCCTGGCTCAGGCCGTGGGCGATGATCTCGGCGCTCTCGGCCAGATACCACTGCAGATGACAGGCGAGACGCGAACGGTCGTCAAGCACGCCGAACAGGACAGGCGTGAGCCACTCGCCGCGCGCCGTCAGCACCTTCCTGGAGCCGTAATGGCAGTCCCAATGCCAGAGGCCGCCGACATACTCGGCCTCGTAGCCGCGGATCTCGCGATCGGCAAGCCGGGCTTCGGCGCGCTCCGCGCCCGCCGTCTGGCGTGACGTAACGCGGCGCCTCTTGTCGAGACCGTTCGCCTTGAAGAAGCGGCGCAGCGTGGTGTAGGACGGCACGGGCTTGAGATCGGGCCTGGTTCCGGCCAGAGCGGCGAGGTTGTCGTGATGCAGCTGGACGCTCCAGCTCTTGTGCGCGGCGTATTGCGCCAGCACGGCCTGCCGCACGGCATCGCTCATCGCCACCTGCTGACCGGCATCGTTGCGCAACTTTGCGCCGCAGTACGCCAACCGGGTCGCTGCGTTCCTTCAAGGCACGGTAGTACCAGCGCTCGATGGTGGAGAAGCCGAAGAGGACAGGCTCGCCCGTCGTGGGGTGGCGCCATTGGCGCGCGGCAAGCGCCTCGATCGCGGCGCGCAGCTCCCCCTTGGGCGGTGGCGCCGCCAACAGCTGTCCGATAACGGAGAAGCGCAGATGCGCCCACCGCTCATGGACACGAGGATTTTGTTCGTGCTGCGTCACACCGGCACTCCTCTGGATCAGGAGCGCAAACCGTAAATCAAGGCCCCGCTTGCTGGCGACGGGCATCCTCTGCGGGTCGCAGCAAGCCGCTTACCAGGCGTGCCCATGGCCTCCGGTAACCGGCCCTATGAACCGCAGCAGCGCGATCAGCTGCATCGTTCCGGGGGTATCCCGGCACGGCGCGCCGTCATCGGAAAAGCGTTCGAGCAGCGAAGCCGGCAGACGATCCGGATCGACGGGCGGCATGAATGCGGCGCGTGCGATCTGCCAGAATGGGCTGGATGTAAAGCTGTCGCGCCACCATACCCGCCAGCGCTCGACCGTCCGGCGATCTATGCAGGCCAGCCCGGACAGCAGCCGCATCCGGGCGGCAGTCGTGCCCTGCCGCATGATCGCAATGAGCACCACCATCGCGGCGAGATAGACCTTGCGGCCGAGAAACCGCATCGACGGCGGTGTCGCCCGCTTGCGGCAGCCGTCAACGGTGCAGCAGAAGCTGAAACGCCAATCGTGCTCCTCGCCCAGCTGGCAGAGACGGCCGCGGGGCTTGCGGCGGTAACGCGCGGAATGCAGCACACCGTTGCACAAAGCACATCCCGCGCATCGTGCGGTATCGGCAAGATCCCGGTCGAAGGTGAGCAGCAACTCGTGGAATCTGGCGCTGGCCAGCGGGGCTTGGTACAAGGGATGCATCCTTCTCAGCTTGAGGCCTGACCACCATGGCCAAGACCGGACGCAATGATCCTTGCCCCTGCGGAAGTGGCAACAAATACAAGAAGTGCTGCCTGACAAAGGATGAGGCTGCCGAACGCGAGCAACTCGCCGCCGCCGTGCAGCCTCCCGCCTCCCCGCCACACTTGTCCAGCGTGGCCCAGGAAATCGCCAGGAGGCTTGCCGTCTACGATGACACCGATGAACTCGGTGGACGCGTCCAACGCCGTGGTGGACCTGGTCCATGCCGGCAAACTCGACGAGGCGGAACAAGCTGCCCGCGATCTCCTGGTGCGGTTCCCTGACGAGCACGACGGCTACGATCGCCTCGGCATGGTGCACGAGGCCCGCGGTGAAAACCGGCAGGCGGCTGACTGCTATCGCAAAGTGATTGACTTCATCCGCCAGCACCCCAGCCGCTTCGACCCAGGCTTCGAGGATGTGTACACCAAACTCGTCAACCGGCTCGACCCGCCAGCAATCGCCTGACCCCGCCTGTCCGGTGCTCGCTATCAGTGAGGGCGCGGCGGCGGCCCCCATCAAACACCAGGATCAAGGGCACACTCGTTCACCCTCGGATTCCGCGCTCGTGGTTACCTTCTCGAAGTCGAGAATCTTGCGGTCCATAGCACGCTTGTCGAGGTCGGTGCCGAAGATGACCTCGAAGCCCACCGCCTTGAGTGCCGCAGCCATGTCTTCGGCGTCGTTCTTGGGATTGGTCAGCGCTGCGGCGTTGGTGTAGGCAGCGTTGCCGATCACAAGTGCCACGCGCTTTGTCGCGTACGCTGGAAGGCCCGCCAGGACCAGCACGCACAGAGCCAGCAATACCCGTAACTTTCCTCGCACGGCAGCGACTTCCCCACACGCTCGTCGACCGCACTCTGCAATAGGACTGGCGATTGCGCAACCTCTGAGGCGGACTTGCTCCGTCACACTCTGTGAGTCATCGCACGGAGCGATAGCGGCAGAATCGCCTCCGGCATTCGCCGGAGCATGATGGACGGAGCAACAACTGACCTGAAATTACAATGCCGAGTTCCACAACGTTCACCGCCTTCCCCAGCGATAGCCGCTTGAGGTCGACCGCGCTCAGACAAACGCAGGGAAACACGGGCGGTTCAGCTCAGGCTCACAGCACCGAAGGCCGGGAGGCCATTTCCGCTAGTTGGGGATATCCGGCACATCGTTCGGAATCCCTGAAATTCTGCTTGCGTAATGGGTTTCAGATGGCGGCCGATGAACGCGCGCGGGTCTTGTGCGACCCACTGTCACCGTTCCGCCTCTCCTTCAGGTTGGGCTGACCCGGTATGCCAACTGGCCGTTGGCGTCAGCCAAACTGGTCGAGGAAGCGGCGGCAGGTCTGGAAATCCTGAGAGTAGCCTGCAGGCAGCGGCAGCTCCTTTGCCTTGGCAAGCTTTTCGGCATAGGCAATCATGCGGGCGGTCGGAGCGCGCACAGCGGAGGCCGGTGTTGGAGCGTGAGCGGGTTCCGGCCGGGTTGCCTTGCTTTTTCTTGTCCGTTTGTCCGAGGGGGGCTTGCGGCGCGAGGGTTTCACTGCGGCGGTCTCGTCCTTCGCCGCCTTTTTCGCCGCTGTCTTGCGCGAACGGCGTTTGCGCGGCTCGGGCTTCGCGGGCACGGCCTCAAGGTTCACCGCGCCGCTGTCTCGCCGCTGCTGGAGCACCCCGATCAGTTTTTCCGCCTCGGCGGCGATGGCGCCGATCACCCGGAGATGGTCCGCCCTGCCGGTCACCACGGCATCGAGCTGCATCTCCCATCCGGCGGTTGTCCCCGGATCGACGAGCGCGGGCGCGGCGCCGCGCAACAGCTCGAACAATTGCAAGCCCGCGCTCGTTGGCACCACCCATTTGCCGTCAGCGGCAAGCAGGTTCTGCTTCTTGAGCCCCTTGATGATCTCCGCCCGCGTCGCCGGAGTGCCGATGCCCTTGGCCTCCTTTAGCCGTTCGCGCATGGCTGGCTCTTCGACGAAACGCCACGCGTTCTGCATGGCATCGATCAGCGTGCCTTCGTTATAGCGCGGCGGCGCCTGCGTGCGCTTGTCTTCGATGCGCGGCTCTGTGAGCAGGGCCAATTCGCCATCGGTAAGCGGCGGCAGCGCCTGTTCCGTTTCATCGGCGGCGGCATCGGGCTCGCTGGCGCCGCAAACGGCTTTCCAGCCTTGCACTAGCGGGATGCGCCCCACCGCCCGGAATTCCGCCGTGGCATTGGCTTGATCGCGGCTGGCCGGATTGCCCTTCGCCGGCACGGGCACCTGCATGGTGACGGCGGTCTGGCGGTATTCGAAATCCGGAAGGATGGCGGCGAGATAGGAGCGGCAAATGATGGCGAATAGCCGCTTTTCGTCGTCGTTGAGCCTTGCCAGCCGCTTCTCCAGATCGTCATCGAGCACATTGACGTTCGGCACCACGGCGTGATGCGACACACCCTCCAGCGCGCGGTCGCAGAAATGGCCGGACTTGCCCTTGCGGATCACCGGCTTCGATAAATCGAGATGGGCGAAGCCGCGCAGGCGCCCGAGCGCCGCCGCGATGGCTGGTACATCCGCGATCTGGTTCTCGCTCAGATAGCGCGCCTCGGCGCGCGGATAGGTGATGAGCTTCTTGCCGGCGCCATCGTAAAGTTCCTGGGCGGTGGCGAGCGTCTTGTCCGCCGTCCAGCCCCAGCGCTGGCCGCAGGTCTTTTGCAGCGACGGCAGGTCGAACAGCTTGGGCGGCCCCTGGCGGCAATGCTCGACCTTTATGGCGAGCGGGCCGCGATAGCCGTCCGCCGCGCGAGCGATTACTTCGGCGCGGGCGCGGTCTTTGATGCGATGCTTGGCGGCCGGCGCGTGGCGCATGACGAAACTGCCGCCTGCCACGTTTGCCTGGGCTACGATCTCGAAATAGTCCTCGGGCTTGAAATCGCGGATTTCGAGTTCACGCAGGCAAACGATGCCGAGCGTCGGCGTCTTCACCCGCCCGATGCCGATAACGCCGCGCGTGCCCGGCGCCAAAAGCGTCTTCGTCGCGGTGCGGGTCAGCGACAGGTTGAAGATCTGATCGGCCTGCTGGCGCGCCACGGCTGCGTCATAGAGCGGGCGCATCTCGCGGTTCGGTTTCAGCGACGCGAAGGCCTGACGCAAGCGTTTTGGGGTCTTGCGCGGTGAAGAGCGCGCGCTGCACGCTCCCGCGATAGCGCAGATGCTCCAGGATTTCCTGGCCGATCAGCTGGCCCTCGCGGTCGCAGTCGGTGGCGATGATCACCGTCTCGCTGGATTTGAGCGCCGCCGCGATGGCTTTGAGCTTGGCGGATTTGTTGCCGCCAGTGGCGGGGCGCGTAGGATAGAGGCCCTCCGGCTTTAGCAGCGCGCAGGACCAGCGCTTCCAGGCTGGATCGATCTCATCGGGTTCGGCCAGCCGTAAAAGGTGGCCTTCCGCAGGCAGGATCTTCCCATAGCGACCGCCGAGTGCCGCGGCCAAATCTTTCGCCTGACTGGTCTTTTCGGTGATGATCAGCGTTGCCATGGGGTGCCATCAGGGATGATTCCGGCCGTGGCAGCGTAACGTCTAAAGCTCGCCGGATAAAGCGTCCTCTGGACAGGGCAAGCCAGCTATCCCATGGCAATCGGGTAGTAATGTTAGCTGCCGGCGAACCTCGCGTTCGACGCGCTGACGGCGCCATGGCCGCAGTGCCCCCAATTGCGGAAGCAAAAAAATGCGAGCCTTGGTGAGTTCACCAAAGCGGCATGGATGTCGGCTTCTGTATAGTTAGGTCGACAGCTGTCTAGGCGCGGTTCGAACAACGGCCGGAATGATCAGATAGCTTCCGTCAGGCTGCCGACGCGATGGGCCATGG
>CAVUGF010000045.1:0-34369 GCA_963740975.1 uncultured Alphaproteobacteria bacterium
TTCATCAAAACATGTTCAGTTCGAGTTTGGCTTCTTCGCTCATGCGTTCCGGCGTCCAGGGCGGATCGAACGTCATGTTCACCGTCGACCTTGCCGATGCCTTCCACGGCTTCCGAGCGCCTCTTCGACCATGCCGGGCATTTCGCCCGCCACCGGGCAGCCCGGCGCGGTCAGCGTCATGTCCACGGCCACGTCCTTGTTGTCGGCCACATCCACCTTATAGATAAGACCGAGTTCGTAGATGTCCACCGGGATCTCCGGATCGTAGACGGTCTTCAGCGCCGCAACGAGCTTTTGCGTGAAGGCTTCCAGCTCCTCCGGCGAAAGCGCGGAAGAGACGGATTCCATCTGCATCGCGGGTTGGGTTCGGCGTTCATTCGGTTTTCGCGGGCGTCCCCGCCCTCCAGCGCCGATTTCATGGTATGCCAGGCCAGCGTCGCGCATTTCACGCGCATGGGGAATGCCGAAACGCCGGCCATGACATCCAGCGTCTCGCGGTCGTCCGCGCCCAGACCGGCCGCATCCTCGCCCTTCACCAGATGCAGGAACCCGCCCATCAGCTTTTCGGCTTCGGCGACGCGTGCGGCCGACCAGCATGTCGGTCATCAGCGAGGCCGAGGCCTGGCTGATGGCGCAACCGCGGCCTTCGAATTTGATGTCGGCGATGCGCCCGTCCCCGTCCACCGCGAGATAGACCTTCACCTTGTCGCCGCACAGCGGATTGTAGCCCTCGCCGTATGGGTGGCGCCTTCCAGCTTGCCGAAATGGCGCGGATGCTTGGAGTGATCGAGGATCACATCCTGGTAAAGCTCGCGCAGCGACTCGTCCATCGTCATCAACCCAAAATCTTCCGCGCCTTGTGCAAGCGCTTCGACAAACACGATCCACATCCTCGCGCGTATTGTAGAGCGCGAAGGAGGCGCGCGTGGTGGAGGCGACGCCGAAGCGCTCCATCAGCGCCTGCGCGCAATGGTGACCGGCGCGCACCGCCACGCCTTCGCGATCCAGAATGGTGGCGAGATCGTGCGCGTGCATGCCCTCCGCCTCGAACGACAGGATCGCGCCCTTGCCCGGCGCGTCGCCGATGACGCGCACCCAGTTCAGCGCCTTCACCGCGTCGCGTCGCATGGGCCAGCAGATCGTGCTCATGCGCGGCGACCGCCGCGCGATCGAACGCCGAAATGTAGTCGATGCGCCGCATGCAGCCCCACCGCCTCGATGATCGGCGGCGTGCCGGCCTCGAAGCGCGCCGGCGGATCGGCATAGGTGATGCGCTCGCGCGTCGACTTCGCCGATCATCTCGCCGCCGCCATTGAACGGCCGCATGGTCTTCAGATGCGCGCGCTTGGCATAAAGCGCGCCGATGCCGGTCGGCCCATAAAGCTTGTGGCCGGTCAGCGCATAGAAATCGACATCGAGATCCTGCACATCGACCGGCACATGCACCGCGCCCTGGCAGCCATCGGCCAGCACCGGCACGCCCTTGGCATGGGCGCGCGCCACGATTTCCTTCAGCGGCGTGACGGTGCCCAGCACATTCGACATATGCGCGACGGCGACCAGCTTGGTCTTGGGGCCGATGGCGGCGTCCAGCGCCTCGATATCGAGCGAACCGTCGTCGCGCACATCGACCCATTTCAGCACCGCGCCTTGCCGTTCGCGCAGGAAATGCCACGGCACGATGTTGGAATGATGCTCCATCACCGTCAGCACGATCTCGTCGCCCGGTTCGATCCGCGGCGCGAGGAAGGAATAGGCCACCAGATTGATCGCTTCGGTGCCGCCCTTGGTGAAGACGATTTCGTCACGCGCGCGCGGCATTCACGAACCCGCGCACCGCCTCGCGCGCCGCTTCATAGCGTTCGGTCGCCGCGGCCGAGAGAAAATGCACGCCGCGATGCACATTGGCGTATTCGGACTCGGTGCAAAACGCGCATCGCATCCAGCACCTGGCGCGGCTTTTGCGCCGAGGCGGCATTGTCCAGATAGGCAAGCGGCTTGCCGTAAACCTCGCGCGACAGGATCTCGAAATCCTTCCGCGCCGACAGCGGGTCGAATGCCGCGATTTTGGGGAGCGCGTTCATGACAGGCTCCGTTGCCAGCGCCGCTTCCACCGTGCTCCACAGCGCGGCGCGGATCGTCTTCGTCTGCGATGGCGGCCAGCGCGTCTTCCAGAAAGGCGCGGATCAGCAGCCGCGCGCGCTTGCGCCTCCGGCAATGCCGCGCGAGCGCAGATAGAACAGCAATTCCGGATCGAGATCGCCGATGGCCGCGCCATGGGCGCATTTCACATCGTCGGCGAGGATTTCCAGTTCCGGCTTCAGATCGATTTCCGCGCGATCGTCCAGCAACAAGCCCTTGGCGGTCTGCCGGCTGTCGGAACCGTCGGCGCCTTCGCGCACCGTGACCTTGCCTTGATAGACCGCCCGCGCCGTGCCGCCCGCGACATCCTTGAACAATTGCGTGCTGGTCGTGTTACCGACCGCGTGGTCGACATGAGTGGTGACATCGGCATGGGTTTCATCCGAAACAACCGCCACGCCATTCAACGCCACCGACGCGCCCTCGCCCGCCAGCACGATGTCCATTTCCAACCGCGACAGCTTGCCGCCAAGATCGGCGAAATGACCCGCGATAGTGCGCGCCTTTCCCGAGGCGCGCCGACGACGGTCTCGATCCGCACCTGGTCCGGCGCGCTTTCGGCAATGCGCGCATGGGTGAACCGCGCACCTTCGCCCAGCACCACATCCATACCGATATTGCGCAGCCCGTCGCCGGTTTCGTGGCGCTCCAGCAGCGTCAGCGACGCACCCGCCTCCAGCACGACGACGATGCGCGCATGACCGGCCGAGGAAAATGTCAGCGGCAGCGTTTGACTGACGGGGCCCGCCACCCTCAGCGCAACACCATTATTCGCGAATGCCAAGGCGGCATCGGACATTACGCCATCGCCGGACCGCAAATTCGCGTTCACCCATTCCGGCGCATTTGCCTGCGACAGATCGATGGCTTCGACGCCTTCCGGCAGCTTGCCAAGCGACCATTTCGCAGCACCCGCCAGCGACACGGTCTGCGCATCCATGACCCGGTTGAGATCAGCAATACGTTGCGCGATAAACGGCTATGTTTATGTTCACCCTTTGACCGGTACCGTATTGCTAGGCGGCACCCGAAGGCGCCGCTTCTGAACGCGCCGAAGCCATGGCTATTTCAAAGGATCGTAGCTACCGCCAATGAAATAGTTCACACCGGCGCGGAAGGTGCTGAACTGGGTCCGGTCGCCGGTGCCGTAGCCCAGCGGTCCAACAGCACTGCTGGCTGGAGCGTCAATGTCGAAATATTGGTACTCCACCTTGGCCGACCACACCGGTGTAATCTTGTACTCGGTACCGCCGCCAGCAACCCAGCCGGTTTGCGTTTCGGAAAAGCCGGCGTTCGTCACTTGCCCATAGCCGAAGCCGCCGGTGGCATAAACAAGGGTGCGGTCGAACGCATAGCCTGCGCGGCCGCGGACGCTGCCGAACCAATCGAGCGACGATTTGACGCCGCCGCCGTTATCGGAGATGCCCGCCCCTTGGATGTCGGCCTCCAGGCCAACCACAAAATTGCCATGCTGGAAGTTGTAGCCGATCTGGCCGCCGCCGAAAGCGCCGGTTGGATCGAGGTAATCGTAGCGGTTGCTCCAGCCATAACCGGTGTTCACACCGGCATAGAGCCCGCTCCAGTTTACGCCAACATAAACCGGGCCATCCTTCAGGGGCTCCGCGCCCGGTCCGCGATACATGTCGGCGGCGTTGGCTGAAGTTATAGCCGCCGCGCCGGTCAGCGCCACGGCCACAATGCCGGATAACAGTTTCATCACTTACATCCCCATCTAAACATCGGTACTCAACTCCCCGCAGGACGCCGCCCCAAGGCAACGCCATACTGGAGAGGGGATTGTAGGCAGCTACCGGAGGTTGTTCAATCTATGGACGATTTCACAAAAAGTCTTGCGCAAACATGCATAAGTTGTTGGAAATTAAGAATGTTGCATGTTTTCATAGGCTTATTAGACAGCCATCCAACAGCTTCGCGAATTTGCCAGTTGCCCCGCAGCAACAACCAATGCGAAACTGGCCAGGGGTGCAAAAGGCGGGCCTCCTGCTAGCGCGGCCGCTCGCACTTTCCTTAAGCCGCATGTACCCCCTAAGTGCGATGCCGTTTCACATATGTTTGATTGACGCCGATGTTACTAGGAGGTTTCGTGACAAGAAGCGATATTGCAGTTTGTACGCTCTGAGAATGAGCTTACGACACAAATAGATACCTGTTTAAGGGCACATCCAAACTGGAGGAGATCTCAAACTATGAAGACATGGACAAAGCCCGCCGCATCCACCGTCGATGCCGGTTTCGAGGTTACGCGCTATCTGCCGTCCACTTTGGACGTCGCCGCCCGCCGCACCTGCAAGAAATAGCTGATTAGCCATAGGGCATTACCTCTCACCCTGTCCCTCTCCCACACAAGCTCGCCTTGGCGAGTTTGTCATTCAAGACCATCCATATCCGCAAGTGGAAATGGATGGGAGAGGGACGCTAGAAATCCTGCTGCGGGCAATTCAGTGGTCCTTCTCCCGTTGGGAGAAGGACAGGATGAGGGGCAATACGGTCAGTGTGGATCACGGAGCCCAGCCGTTGCGAGCGAAGCGAAAAATTCGAGGGCCGAACCATAGGCGCCGCCGCAGACTGGCAGGACGGCTACGCTGGCTAGCACTGTTTGCGGCCTCCGCGCTGCTGAGCGGAAACGCCAGCGCCACCGGATTCAACGATTATCCGACCTCCGCGCGCGCCGACTACGTGTTCGGCTGCATGAAGGCGAATGGCGATAGCCGCACGGCTCTGGACCGCTGCTCGTGCTCGATCGACGTCGTCGCGAGCCTTCTGCCCTACGACCGCTATGTCGAAGCGGAAACGGTGCTGAGCCTGAACCAGGTGCCAGGTTTCTTCGGGGCCATGTTCCGCTCGCCACCGCCGGCAAAAGCTGCGGTTGACGCTTTGCGCCGCGCGCAAGCCGAGGCGGAGGTGCGTTGCTTTTAAGTGCGGGCCTGCTGGACGCTAAATGTCCTTATCGCCCTTCCGGGGATATTGGCACTTCCAGCGCTGCACGAACCATTTGGGATGCTCGGCGCCCCATTGGGCGATGGTGGGCTGAGCGGTCATCAGACATTGCATTGGCGTCGCGCTCGTATCCGAGAGCAGGCGCTGATCCCGGCATGTTGCGGGTTGCGTGACGATGCAGACGGTCATCACAAGTTCTATCATCGGTTGATTTCCCTCGTTGCCTTGTTGCTGTGCCGTTAAGCAAACACGATGCCAAAAGGGGCATCGAATATTCGCCGGAACCTCGACACAGCAACTTAGGCAGCATACACGGCATAGTTAACACATTCAATGCCGCGTATATTTGAGGGGGTGCGCCGGATTAACGCATCACAGGGGAGTTTTATCAGACGGCTGCCCAAAATCGGAAGTCAGCAGACGATTTTTTATCAGCCAATTCAAGGTGCGGGACCAAACTCGTCGGTATTACCCCGCATATCGGCACTCATAGACCTTACTACATTGCCGCTGGTGGCATCGCGCACATAAATACTTATATTCAATATGAGGTTGGAAACCTTTTGGACAGTGCCGGTAATCGAGAAGCCAGCGCCTACCTTTTTGGCAAAATCGCCGTCGCAGCCGCCGCAGGCTTGAAGGTTGCTCCCGCGGGCGGCCTCTTCGACGGGGCCTATATCGGCGACCTCATAGCGGCCAGATCCGGCGAGAGCCGCGCGCAAATGCTGCCCAAGCTTTTGCAGGCGCTCCTTCTCGGCGCTGGAGGTACCGTAGACCTCGCCATCCAGGCTGGTGTCGATAAGCTCGAAATCGAAAACGGCGACGCGGGGCAAGGCGTTCGCAGGAAGAGGGGCGGCGTAGCTCGCGAAGAAAAGCAGAAAAGCCGCATTCATTAGAATTGAGCGCATCGCGGAACTATAACCTTGGAAAAAGCATACGCAAATTATCCATTTAGCCGATGCGCAGAAGGCTTGCAGGTCAAGTCCTCGCCAACCATCATATACTCAAAACAAGAATTGGATGGGGAGCTTGAAACGGTCATTCCTTGAGGCTATCGCCGCTGCCGTCATGCTCCTCGCTCTGGCGGTGGACGCAGCGGCCGCAGATACTGCTGAAATCAAGATCGGCTATTTGCGCAGGGCGGAGCAAAGGCCCGCCATTTCGCTGCTCGACGTGGCCGCACCCGATGCCGGGCTTGCGGGCGCTGAGCTTGCCATCGCCGACAACAACACGACCGGGCGCTTCCTGAACCAGAAGTTCTCCGTTGCCGATGTCAAGCTGGGGCCGGGCGAAGATCCAGGGGCGGCGGTTCAAAAGCTTGGCGGTGAGGGCATTTCGCTTGTGGTGACGGACCTGCCGGCGGACGCTCTTCTCAAGGCCGCCGATGCGGGCCGTCTGCGCGGGATGCTGTTCTTTAACGCAGGTGCTGCGGACGACGCACTTCGCGGGGAGGATTGCCGCGCTGGTATCATCCATGTTGCGCCCTCGCGCTCGATGCTGGCCGATGGGCTCGCGCAATATCTGGTCTGGAAGCAGTGGCTGAAATGGGTGCTGGTCAGCGGCTCGCACCCTGGGGACAAGCTGTTTGCCGCCGCGCTGAAGCGCGCCGCCACGCGGTTCGGCGCGAAGATCGTTGAGGAAAAGGAGTTCGAGGACAAAGGCGGCGCGCGGCAAACCGACAGCGGCCTTGCCCAAGTCCAGCGGCAGATCCCGTTATTTACGCAAGGGCTGCCAGACCACGACGTGCTTCTCGCCGCCGACGAAAACGCCGTGTTCGCCGCTTACCTCCCCTACCGCACCAAAGGCGGCACGGCCGGTGGCGGGCTCGGCCGGGCTTACGCCGGCGAGCTGGAGTCCATCAATGGAGCAGTGGGGGGCTACCCAGCTGCAAAACCGCTTCTTGAAACAGTTTTCGCGCCGCATGCAGCCGCTCGACATGCAGGCATGGACGGCCGTGCGCATGATCGGCGAGGCCGTCACCCGGACGAAATCGGCGGAGGCGCAGCAGGTTCGGGAAGATATCCTTTGGGTCCTCGTTCGAGCTGGCCGCCTTCAAGGGCCGCGCGCTGACCGTCCGTTCCTGGGACTTGCAGCTCCGCCAGCCGATCCTCTTGAGCGACGGCAAGAACGTCGTCTCGATCTCCCCGCAGCAGGGCTTTCTGCACCCCGTATCGGAGCTCGATACGCTCGGCTACGACAAACCGGAAACGAAATGCGGATTGAAATGATACAGGGAAATTGCGGAGCGGAAACCCGTACTGGATGGCGTACCGAACTGAGGGAATTTCTCCTCACCCCGTCCCTCTCCCCCTGGGAGAGGGAACGGTGGTGTGCGCTCCGAGGGCAATTCGAGGCGTCCCTTCTCCCGTTGGGAGAAAAGACGGATGAGGGGTTGCACCCTCTGGCCGTGGCCGCTGCCGCTAGCCTTTGCCGCAGCGGTGACGCTGGCGGTTATGACGCAGCAGGCGGGGGCCTACGAGGCTTACATCTCGAACGAGAAGGGCAACACCGTCAGCGTGATCGACACCGATAAGCTGGAGGTGGTGAAGACCATCGCTGTTGGGCAGCGACCGCGCGGCATCGCCATGACCAAGGACGGCAAATCGGTGATCGTCGCGGCGGGCGACAGCAACACCATCCAGATCATCGACACCAAGACCAAGGAAGTCGCCGGCAGCCTGCCCTCCGGCATCGATCCGGAGCTGTTCGCCTTCGATCCGGCGGGCAAGCTTCTCTACGTCGCCAACGAGAACGACAACACCGTCACTGTCATCAATATGGAGACGCAGCGGCAGGAGGGCAGTATTCAGGTTGGCGTCGAGCCTGAGGGAATGACCGTCAGCCCCGATGGCAAGACGGTGATTTGCACCTCCGAGACGAGCAACATGGCGCACTTCATCGACGCGAAAACCCACGAGATCGTGACCAGCGTGCTCGTGGGCGCAAGACCGCGCTATGCGGCGTTCAAGGGCGATGGCTCGGAGCTTTGGGTCTCCTCCGAGGTCGGCGGCACGGTGAGCGTGATCGATCCCGTGAAGCATGAGGTGAAGAAGAAGATCGCCTTCGAGGTGCCGGGTCTCAGGCGCGAGGCGATCCAGCCCGTGGGGCTCAACATCACCAAGGACGGCAAAACCGTGTTCGTCTCGCTTGGTCCAGCGAACCGCGTCGCCGTGGTGGATGGCCAGACCTACGAGGTACGGAAATACCTGCTCGTGGGTCAGCGCGTCTGGCACGGCGCCTTCACGCCCGATCAGAAATACCTGCTCGTCACCAACGGCTTATCGAATGACGTGTCTGTGATCGATGTGGCCGGTTTGAAGGTGATAAAATCCATCCAGGTTGGACGTGAACCCTGGGGCGTGGCGATCGAGGCGCAAGAATGATGGGAGGTCCGCGGTGTCATTCCCGCGAAGGATCGGGTGAAAAGCTCCGCGCGATGGCCCAAAACCCGGTTGTCATGGCCGGGCTTGACAGTGGAGGGCGCTACGTGGGCCGGCGCTGCGGAAGTGTCTGGGATGGCGGCCATGAACACGCATTACGCCCATGCTATTGCTGGAGCGCCCATCACGCGGGCGGCAGCGGAGCCTGCGCTTGAAGTCGAGCACCTAAGTCACTCCTACGGCGCGCGCAAAGCGCTGGACGATGTGAGCTTCCGCATTGGCGCGGCCACTTTCACGGTGCTGCTCGGCCTGAACGGGGCTGGCAAAAGCACGCTGTTCGCGCTGATCACGCGGCTCTTCAATGCGCAGCGGGGTGGAATCCGCATTTTCGGGCATGAGCTTAAGCGGCAGCCGGGCGAGGCGCTGCGGCGGCTTGGCATAGTGTTCCAGGCGCGCACGCTGGACCTGGATCTCTCGGTTTGGCAGAACCTGCTTTATCATGCGGCGCTGCACGGCATGTCCGGACGCGAGGCGCGGGAGCGGGCGGGGCGCGCGCTGGCGCAGGTTTCGCTTGAGGGCCGCGCGCAGGAAAAGGCGCGCAACCTCTCCGGCGGTCAGATGCGCCGGGTCGAGATTGCACGGGCGCTGCTGCATGGGCCGAAGCTCTTGCTGCTCGACGAGCCGACCGTGGGGCTCGACATCGAGGCGCGGGCGGACATCGTGCGGCACGTCCGCCGGCTGGTGGCCTCCGAGGGGCTCAGTGTGCTCTGGGCGACGCATTTGATCGACGAGGTGGCGGATAGCGATCACGCCGTGGTGCTGCATATGGGCGTTGTGCGCGCGGAGGGACGCGTGGCAACCATCGTGGCGGCTGCTGGCGCGCGGGATATCGGTGGCGCGTTCCACCTGCTCACCCAGGGCGCGGCAGGCGGAGAGGTGGGGGAATGAATTTTACGCTGGTGAACCGCACGGAGCGCGCAACCCCTCATCCTGTCCTTCTCCCAATGGGAGAAGGGACTTCTGAACTATCCGCAGCGGAATTTCTGGCGTTCCCTCTCCCGTTGGGAGAGGGACAGGGTGAGGGGTAACGCCCTATGGCCATGGCTCATCCGTCAGCGGCTCTGGACACGCGGCCGGGCTTCTCGCTCGCGCAGTACCTCACCTGCTGCAGGGGCATCGTCTGGCGCGAAGCCTTACGCTTCCTGCATCAGCGCGAGCGCTTCATTTCGGCGCTGGTCCGGCCGCTGGTCTGGCTCTTCATCTTCGCGGCCGGCTTCCGCCAGGCGCTGGGCATCGCAATCATCCCGCCCTACGAGACCTACATCCCCTACGAGGTCTACATCGTTCCGGGCCTGCTCGCGATGATCCAGCTTTTCAATGGCATGCAGTCCTCGCTCTCCATGGTCTACGACCGCGAGACGGGCAGCATGCGCACGCTGCTCGTAAGCCCGTTCCCACGCTGGTTCTTGCTCTCCTCCAAGCTCGTGGCAGGCACCCTGGTTTCGATCCTCCAGGTCTATGCCTTCCTCGCCATCGCGTGGTTCTGGGAGGTGGAGCCGCCGCTTACCGGCTATCTCACCGTGCTGCCCGCGCTGGTTCTCTCGGGCCTGATGTTCGGCGCGCTCGGCATGCTGCTTTCCTCGCTCATCAAGCAGCTCGAAAATTTCGCGGGCATCATGAACTTCGTGATCTTCCCGATGTTCTTCGCCTCGTCCGCGCTTTATCCGCTCTGGCAAGTGCAGCAAGCGAGCCTGCCGCTCTACCGCGTCTGCTGGCTCAACCCGTTCACGCACGCGGCCGAGCTGATCCGCTTCGCGCTTTACGGCAAGCTCGATCCGCTATCGCTGGCGGTGGTGGCGGGCTGTACCGCTGTTTTCATGGGCGGCGCCATCGGCGCTTACGATCCCGCGCGCGGCCTGATCGCGCTTCGGCGCGGGCCTGGAGGGAATGGGTGATTGCAAGGCATAAGAGCTGCCAGATGCGAGGTTGCGGCATGATCGAAGCGTTCAACCCCTCACACTGTCTCTCTCCCCATGGGAGAGGGGACGGTGTTGCGACCGTCGTGCAGGGGTCCCCTCTCCCATGGGGAGAGGGACAGGGTGAGGGGAGATTCCCTCAGTTCAAGGCACCATCCCGTGTCATGCTCGCGTTCGCTATTCTCGCGCTTGGCATAGGTGCCGGAGCCGCCGGCCCGCGCGTCAGCGCCAGCGATCCCGATTGGCCCTGCCCGCAGGTTAGGGTGCCGGAGCTTTCGATTGCGGCGGTCTGGTCCGGGCCGCTGCCGGAGAAAAGCGCCGCTACCGCGAGCGAGGTGCCGGGCCTCGCTGACCTCGTCACCAAGCTCGCCGCGCGCAGGACGCCGATGGAGGAGGCCGAAAAAGACATCGCGGCCTTCGTAACCGGCACGCCGGAGGAGCGCAAAAAGAAAGCCGATCTCCTGTTCGCCGGGCTCTTCGACGCGCTCAACGCCCAGCGCTTCCAGGTGATGCACGGCATTGAGCGCGCCTACCGCAAGCAGAAGGATTTCGCGGAGAAAATCCGCGCCGATACCGGGAAGATGCGCGGGCTCCAGGATGCGAACGGCGACGCTGGCCAGATCCAGGAGCTAGCCACGCAGCTCCAGTGGGAAACCCGCATTTTCGACGACCGGCGCCAGACGCTCACCTATGCCTGCGAAGTGCCGGTGGAGATCGATCAGCGCATCTTCGCGCTAGCCCGCAGCATCCAAAAGGCCGGCGGGATGAGCTGAGGAGAGTTCGCCGGTTTCTCCCACGATTGCCTCGGGGGATGTGGCCACCGTGCCGCCGGCGATCAAGCCCGGCCGGGCCTGCTCGATAAGCTTCGCCGCCCCGGTGTTCTTCCACCCGGAGCGCTATTTCCGGGCCGCGTAGGCTGGGCGCGGGCGCCGTGCCTGGATGTGGCCTCAAGTCCCGGTGTAACGCCAAATTAACTCTGTCCGGTGCCATTTTGACCCCTTTGCCAAAGCAAATGGGGTGTGTTCCGATTTTGAAGTAATATAGCGCAATTGTCTTGAGTAAGCGTTAAGCGCGCGAGCGCTTCGCAACACATTGATATATATTATTTTTCTTGCCGCTCGCTGTCACGGCGAGCGGTGGGCGCGGCCACCAGTCTGTCGGCCACCGGTCTTGGTTAATTGCAAATACTCGCGTATATTTCATCGACGCTGAGTTGGGCTTGATCTATGTGCGCGTTCCAACCTGGGCGCCGTTCCGCTTGCAGGTTTATTGCAATGGCCATAGCTGGCTGGCGCGCAAGCTAACGGCCGAAGGCATAGGCTTCACAGCTCAGGACAACGCGTTCCTGCGCATCGACTATTGGCAGCGCGCCCAGGAATTGGCCGATAGTTTCTCACCCGGCATGCTCCACCGCATCCTGGATCGCTATGCGGCTTTGTGCTGCCCAGTGCTCGATACATTCAAACAGTCCTATCACTGGAGCCTGATGCAGGTTGAGTATTCCACCGATCTGGTGTTCCGCTCCAAGGCCACGCTGGCGCCGCTCTGCGAACAGCTGGCCCGGCATTCGGTGCTTACCGTGAAGGCCGAAACCATCGCCACATTCCTTGGCCGGAAGATCTGCCCCGCTCTGGCTCAAGAAATCGGCAGCCAGTTCTCAACCCGCATCGAAGGAACGTGTATCAAGCACCGCTTCGGCAAGTCTTCCATCAAAGAGCGCTCAAGTAGCGCGTCGTGCGGTAGCGCGCCGCTAAAAGGACCGTCAAGCGCGGGCTTTGCTCCCATGAAGAAGAACATCTACAGCCTTGGAGACTTGACCAGTATTCTCTTCGCCTGCAACCGGCGTTATCTCGCCCATCTCTCGGCGCTCGACGACTTCTCCGCCGGCGTCAGACTGCTCGACCGTGTTACGCGCCCGCGCAAGGTCGATGGCAAGACTGTCAAAGGCATCGATTTCTTCAATCCCACCGAGAAAACGCTGCTTCGCGCCCTGCAGAATCCCAAGTTCAACATCGCCGGTGTCCGGCGCGCCGATCTCGCGCCATTGCTTGAGAAAATCTCCCCCGCCACGCTCTCACGCCAGATCCGGCGGCTGCGCTATCTCGGTCTCATCAAACGTGTCGCCAAAACCTACCGCTACTACCTCACATGCGCCGGAAGAGCAGTCATCGCCGCCGCGTCCCACATCACCGAATACGCCGTCATTCCGGCGCTCGCTTGACCGATTCCGTGCAGAAAATGATAAGAGTTGGTTGGTAAGACACTAAAACAGGTAGAACTCCTCCTGCAGCAGGCCCTTCAGCTCGGTGGGCAGCACTTTGCGCAGCTTCTCGATCTCGTGGGCATCGATCCTGTCCGCGATCACTGCGAAAACCGCCTTGACCTTGCCGCCGGCACCGGCACCCAAGTTGCGGCCAGCCTCGTCCTCGACGGCGGCCAGGAACTCATCGAGGTGGCGTGTCTTGGCCTGCGGTTTGGAAAACTGCCAGCCCTCGTAATAAAAGCCGCGAATCAGCATCGGAAGCTGGGCGCCGAAATGCACAGCATTTTCAGGTCCGATGCGATCCCTAAATGTGTGCAGCGTCGCGCGAAGCAATTGGTAAGCATAGTGCCGATCCGTTGTGGGGATCCTGGCCATCAAATCCTTAAGCCATAGGTTGGTTTGCTGGACTGTTGCGTCGAATACGTCAAGACCGGTCGTCATGATTTCGTTCTCCCTCGAAAGCGGGGGCGTTGCCCTTGCGGGACCTGCTTTCAGGGGACACCTAATGTTCCATTTACGCCATGACCAATGTCAAAACGAAGCCTCCCGCGCCCCGCCAGCACCTTGCTTTTGCACATATAGATAGTCCCGCGTAAGCGGCACCGCGCCGATCCGCTTGGCAAGCTGGATCTGGAACACCGCAATGTTTTGATATCTGAAGCCCGCCTCGCAGCCTGCCAGATAGAACTGCCACATGCGGCAAAAGCGTTCGGAAAGCATGCCGGCAGCTTTCTCCCGCGCAGCCTCGAAGTTCCGCCGCCATGCCGCCAGCGTCTCGGCGTAGTGCAGCCTTAAGACCTCGATATCCGTGATAATGAGCCCAGATTTCTCGATGTGGGGCACGATCTCGCTCAGCGCCGGCGTATAGCCGCCGGGGAAGATATACTTGGCGATGAAGGGATTGGTGGCGCCAGGCCCAGAAAGCCGGCCGATGGTGTGCAGGAGGGCGATACCGTTATCCTTCAAGCATTCGCTCATTTTGCGGAAAAACGCGCCATAATTCGGCACGCCCACATGCTCGAACATGCCAACTGAGACGATCCGGTCGAAGCTCTCGCCGACCGCCCTATAGTCGCTAAGCCTGAAGCTCGCGTTCTTCTCGCCCAGCGATTCCGCGCGGGCCTTGGCGTAGCGTTCCTGCTCCTCGCTCAAGGTGATGCCTACCACCTTGGCGCCCGCCTCGCGTGCCAAATGCAAGGACAACCCGCCCCAGCCGCAGCCAATATCCAGCACGCTTTGGCCGGGCGAAAGGCACAGCTTCCTGGCGATGTGCCTCTTCTTCGCAAGCTGCGCCTGTTCCAGCGTTTCGGTCCCGGCCGCGAAATAGGCGCAGGAGTACTGTTTGTCCCCGTCCAGGAACAGATCGTAGAGCGAGCCCGGAAGGTCGTAATGGTGGTGGGCATTGTTCCTTGACTGGCGCGGATTATTAATCTGATGCAAGAGCCGCGTCGCACGCCTGAACCAGTCGGTGAGCCGCATCCAGCCCGGTAGGTCGCCCGAACCAATATTACGCGCAAACAGGCTCAAAAAATCGTAAATCGTGCTGCCGGCCTCAAGAACGATCTCGCCGTCCATATAGCCTTCGGCGATGGCAAGCTGCGGATCGAGGAGCAGTGCCCGCTCGATCCTGGCATCGCGGAAATGAACCGCTACGGTCTTGCCGGTATTGTCGCCGAATTCGTGGATTTCGTCCCTCCAGTCCCGGACTTTCAGGTGCCCGGACCGGACTATCGTCCGGAACGCGTACCAGATCGGCGCGGGGCGCGCGGCCTTGCGGAAGTCTAGCTGCTGGACTGCGCCATGGGTCATCGTGGCTAAACCTCATTCTGGCGTTCGCCCTAAATATAGGCGCGTGCGGCCGCGCTGACAGACAGCGCAAAGCACAAAAAATTGAAACGCATGCACTGTTCCCACCGTCTGGATGCAGAACTTTGTGATTGGTCAAAGTGCGCCGCGCAAGAACGGGCCTAAATATTCGCTGGCAAGCTTCAATGCACAGGCTTCGACATGCAAAACCTTCACCTTGAACGGCACGACTGGCAGAACATTCTCGACCACATCTCGCGCTCGGAAAACGCCCACAAGGTCACGATTGAAGTCGACCGGCTGGACCTTGGCTCGCAGAAGGAAGTCGAGAACGTCCCGCTGCACGGCATGAGCTACGACCCCAAAGGCAGCACCATCGCCATCCAAGCGGGGGCAGTGGAGCACATGATTGCGCGGCCCGAACGGATCGACGTGGCCCACGCAGGCACGGATCTCATTGCGATGGAGATTGCGGGCACGGACAAGACGCGGCACCTGATCACCTTCGTGCCGCCGCTGCACCTGCCGGACCTTCTGCTGCCGGCACACCGTTAGCATTGTCCCTTGCCGGCGCGGCGCAGCGAGGGCGCTTCACCCATACGCGCTAACTTAAGGCTGGAATTGCTTGATGCGGCCGTTTTCGCGGCGGTTCGAGCAGGTGACGCTTTAGTCCCTTACCAGCCAACTCTTGTCACTTTGCGCAGGGAATCGGTCAGGCGAGTGCTGGGATGATGGCGTATTCGGTGATGCTGGACGCGGCGGCGATGACGGCTCGTCCGGCACAGGTGAGGTAGTAGCGGTAGGTTTTGGCGACACGTTTGATGAGACCGAGATAGCGCAGCCGCCGGATCTGGCGTGAGAGCGTGGCGGGGGAGATTTTCTCAAGCAATGGCGCGAGATCGGCGCGCCGGACACCGGCGATGTTGAACTTGGGGTTCTGCAGGGCGCGAAGCAGCGTTTTCTCGGTGGGGTTGAAGAAATCGATGCCTTTGACAGTCTTGCCATCGACCTTGCGCGGGCGCGTAACACGGTCGAGCAGTCTGACGCCGGCGGAGAAGTCGTCGAGCGCCGAGAGATGGGCGAGATAACGCCGGTTGCAGGCAAAGAGAATGCCGGTCAAGTCTCCAAGGCTGTAGATGTTCTTCTTCATGGGAGCAAAGCCCGTGCTTGATGGGCCTTTGCGGTGTTCTACCTTCCGGTAGTGCTTGAAGGACGAGACGTCGTTGGTTGTTGTCTCGATACGCAGGACGATGCCGAACTTATCGTACATCTTGATGGAAGACTTACCGAAGCGGTGCTTGATGCAGGTGCCCTCGATGCGGGTTGAGAATTGGCTGCCGATTTCCTGAGCAAGCTTGGGGTCGATTTTGCGGCCAAGGAATGTGGCGATGGTTTCGGCCTTCACGGTGAGCACGGAATGCCGGGCCAGTTGTTCGTAGAGCGGCGCCAGCGTTGCCTTGGAACGGAACACCAGATCGGTCGAGTATTCGACCTGCATCAGGCTCCAGTGATAGGACTGCTTGAAGGTATCGAGCACCGGACAGCATAGCGCCGCGTAACGGTCAAGGATACGGTGGAGCATTCCGGGTGAGAAGCTATCGGCCAATTCCTGGGCGTGCTGCCAATCGCCGATGCGCAGGAAGGCGTTGTCTTTGGCGGAGAAGCCTATGCCTTCGGCGGTCAGCTTGCGCGCCAGCCAGCTGTGGCCGTTGCAATAGATCTGCAAACGGAACGGCGCCCAGGTTGGAACCCGGACGTAAATCAGGCCAAGCTCAGCATCGATGAAATAGAAATAATAATGCAGGCATTTGCCGCTGTCCGGGCGCAGAAAGGTTTTGTGCGTCTTCTTGTCATGCCATGGCTGGTAAGCGCCGCACGCTTCCATGACGGAGATGACATGCGCCAAGCCTGGATGATCGCCGCGCTTGGCAATCGCCTTGGCGACGACATCCTCCTTGCGGATGTGGCTCTTCGAAATGTGCTCGATGCTCACGCCCGCCGCTTCCGCAACCTTCGCCGCGTTCTCCCGCACCTTATCGCGCAGCGTGGCCGCAAACTCCGGATAATCGAAAATGCGGATGGCATTCGCGCGAAGAAATACCGTCATCCCCTGGGCGTGGCAGATGCCAGGAACCGTACCGGTGATGACAATCCGGTCGTAACAAGAAAGAACCCCTGCGATCCGCTCGTCGTAGCGTTCAGCAAGCCCCTCCGCCATGGTCCCCTCGCCAATTGGCTGCGCCCCACGGTATAATAGCGCAACCTTCTTGGTTCCGGCTTGTCCGGCTTAGGATTGGCAGAGCGCCAAGCCGCGGCATGGCCGCTGGCATGATCGCCGCGAGCAGTGCCTTGGCAGCAAGGCATGTGAGGCGCCAAAGCGCTGGTGCGGTTACGCGGCCATGCGGGGAGAGATCTCAGGCGCGCTGGTGTGCGGCTCGAGCAGGAGGATCATCAGTAGATGCGCCAAAATCCAGGTTTTGGCGGTTTGCGCATCCTCGCTTGGCGGTGCAGAGAGACCGATGAGGCTTTTCAAGCGCTTGAATGCCATCTCGATGCGCCAGCGGGCGCGGTAGAGCTCGCCGATCCGGCCGGCGGAGAATGCTTTTGCATCGAGCGATGTAATAAGAATGACCCATGCGGCCGCGGCCAGCGTGCCGGCGGAGATAGCTTTTCCTTTCCGCTTGGCGGTCTGCCGGGCTTGGGCGCGGGATGCTTCGGCCGCAAGAGGGGGCTTGCGAATGGCAACGAGCCGCAGCGCCAGAGCCGGAGCCTTTTTGCGCGCAATCCAGATAGGTCCGTCGAGAACGCCTGCGTTTTCCGCCGCCTCAAGAGCCGCCAGGAGATCGAAGGGTTTGCCATCCTCGTTCAGCCACCGTGCCCCCGTCCAGGGAGTGCGTACAATGACATCGGCGCCCTGTTCCATAATATGCGCCAGGGGTTCGGGATGCATGTAGCCGCGATCCGCAATAGCGATATCGCCTTTGACAAATGGAGTGCGGTCAAGCCGCTCTCCGCCCTTCTCATCGGTCAGTTCGACGAAGCTAAACCTCTCCGCTGGCAGGTCGAAAGTGCAATGAAGCCGCCATAGGCCGTTGTTTTTCTTTGCATCTTTCCCAGCCTTCGGAACGGTTGTCCCGTCGAGGAGCCGGATGCGCCGCCCTCCAGCCTCAGGCTGGACACCGGCGCTAAGAAGCGTGCCTGCAAGATGTTCCATCCAGGCGCCGCACTTGCGCAGGCGTTTAAGCAGGGCAACGTTGGAAAGGTCCGCCAGGCCCACGGACGCCGCCCATGCGCTCGCCGATCTCAGCCCCATGCCGCCCAGGCAATAGGCCAGGATCAACCGAAGCAGATCGGTTGCGCAAGCCACGGCCCGGCTTCGCGCAAATGCCCCCTTCTCGCGGGCGGATGCTTCGATGGCCGATGTCCCGCCAAGCCGGGTCAAAGTTGTCTGCCAAAGCTCGTTCAGAAGCGATACGTGTGTCATGCCATGCTAGAATTGACTCGATTTTAGCTGGCAAGCCTTAAGTTAGCGCGTATGGCGCTTCACCCCCCCCGGCCCCAAAGGTGCGCCGCGTCCGGTATATTGGGCGGGCGCAAAAAACGCGAATGGGTTTGATTGCGGCGGGGCGTGCAGCCACTAAGCCAGCGCAAGGCCAGCTTGCTTTTCTATCCGTCCAAGCCGCGCTTCGACGGTATTGAGGCGCCCCCCAGCGATCCGGCTCAGACTCCACAAGCTCGGCGAACACAGTCGAATGCGTCTCTTGGACTTTAGCAATTTCAGTCACGGCACCAATCACCTTTGACACAGTGCCTTCCAAGACATCCAACCGCTGCTCGACCCCCGTGAGCCGTAGCTCAACCCCGGTCAGTCGTTGCTCGACTCCCGTGAGCCGTTGTTCAACTCCTGTTGCGTGCAGCTCAACCCCCGTCAGCCGTTGCTCAACGGCTATCAGGCGCTCATCGACACGCGTAAAGCCCTCGCGCATCTCGGCGCGCATTTCCTGCAACAAGCGTAGAGTATGGTTCTCAACATCGTCTGCCATGTTGCGATCTTGCCTCCTTAATGCTCACAGCGCAAGCCAAACCTCTGCCGCCTGTGTCAACCTCAAATTGCGGGCTGCAAGGTTTGGCTCACGCCGTGCGCCGTCTTCTCCCAGTAGAACGGCGCGTAAACGAGTTGCCAAACCGCGCGGTAGGCTGCCGCCGATACGTAAAGCCAGTAGACTGGGATGAAAATCACATGCGGCCATAGTCCCTTGTGAGCGGTGCCCCGCAAGCTCAACGCGCCCAGCAGAATGTTCACGGCATAGCCGCCCATGAAATTGGCAACTGCGATGGTAAGCAGAATGTCGTCGCCAAACGTTGCGCCCCGCTGAAATAATATGCCGTTCCAGGCGTCGTACGCCAGGACGAGGTAGCACAAGGGATGGGCAAGCGAGGAAACGATGATGCCTGCGAAATAGGCGTGGAAGGCCAGGAAACCCGTAAGCCCCGTCTCGCGCAGCGTGGACACGGGCGCACGCATATGTACCCCGAAGGTCTGCATCCAGCCCTTGAGCCAGCGCGTGCGCTGCTTGATCCAGGGCATGGACTGGCAGCATGCCTCCTCATAGGTCGTTGAATCGAGCGTCTCGACCCTGTAGCCCGCGCGGTGCAGGCGCATGCCGAGATCGGCGTCCTCGGTGACGTTGAACGGGTCCCAGGCGCCCAGTTCGCGCAGCACGCCGATGCGGAAGTGGTTCGAGGTACCGCCCAGCGGCAGCGGCAGGCCGAACCGGCTCAGGAGCGGCAAAAGCCCCCGGAACAGCGTCGCATATTCGATGGTGAACTGGCGCGAGAGCCAATTCTCATCATGATTGAAATAGTCGAGCCGGGCTTGCAGACAGGCAACGTCGGCGGAGGCGCGCTGGAAGCGCGTGGCCGCTTTGCGAAGCTGATCGGGCTCCGGCCTGTCCTCGGCATCGTAGATCACAGCGAGATCGCCGGTAGCAAATTGCAGCGCGTAGTTCAGGGCTTTGGGCTTGGTGCGCGGCTCCCGGTCGGGGACGATGACCAGTTCCACATTGCCCGGAAAGGCAAGCTCCAACGCAGCTTCTATGGTCTCCCGGTCCGATTCTTCCAGCACGATCTTGATGTCGAGCTTTGCAGGGGGGTAATCGAGCCGCGCCAGCGCTCTGGCCATATGCGGCAGAATCTCCACCTCCTTGAACAGCGGCACGAACACGGTATAGCGCGGCAATTCGGCATCGCTGAGCAGGCGCGGCTTTCTTTGCCTTCCCTCGGGGAGGATCAGGTTCAACACCGCCGCCGTTCGCAGCATGATCGCGAGCAGAAAGAACAGAGAGAGAAGAATAGCGCAAATGTCCGCCGCCATCCTGGGCGCCACGAGAAAAGCTCCCGTCACCAGGCCCGCGGCAATGGCGCTCCAATGGACCTGCCATGCGGCCAGACCTGTCTTGGCGCTCCATTCCGGACGTTCCTTCATGAGGCCGCCGATCGCACGCTGCACCAGCACGCGGCCGTAGGATTGCGTCACCGAATCGATCAGCTCCTGCCGGGTGATCAGCCTCAGTTGCTGCCTCTGCCGGCCCAGCTGCCGCGCCAGCTCGATTAGCCGGGAAATGGAGAAGCTCTGTCCGTTAAGCGCAACGACCGGCTCATTCTCGGCGGCAAGAGCGACCGGCCGCTCCAGCAATAGCCATGCCTGCGAAGGCGCCGCCGGTAAGTGCACGCGGTAGGGCGCGCGTCCGTCCGCCAAAGACAGCGTGCGGGACAGCCAATCGTAGAACTCCGAGGGCCGGAGCCGCCCGGACGCGATTGCGGTGTCGATCAACCCGACATTGGCATTCCGGGCCTGCCTGTCCAGCTCTTCGATGACGGGCAAGGGCCAGCCAATGGAGACGAAAAAGTTGCGTTCCAGATCGATTTCGCTGCCTATGTCGTGCTCGAACCGCGCTGAGGGCTCGGCCAGGCATGGCCAACCGCTTGCATTGCTGTTTTGCCCGGAGCTATGGTCGCCGGAATACCAGGAATCAGGAACGAATCCACGGCCTACATGCCCCCGCATATTGCCCCCACGCATTACAGATAAAGTGTTTCAGTGTTTTTTAGAAAATAGAAATAGCCGCCTCTGTCAATCAATCGGAGATTGTGGTGAAAAGCTCGGAATTCGACTTCTGGTGTGCAAGAACGCTCCGCGGCCTTATCGTGGCGGCCACAGCCGCGTGGATCGCCCTGGCGCCATGCAGCGTTTGCGCTCAAACCGGCCCCAAGCCCGATTGGTCCTGGCTGCCTGCACTGCGCGTCGCAACCGAGGCGGACTACCCGCCTTTCAACTATTACGATGAGGAAGGCCAGCTCACAGGTTTCAACATCGATCTGGCGCGCGCCATCTGCAAGGAGCTTAGCGTGAATTGCGAGATCAGCACCGCGGAATGGAATACTTTAGTTCCATCGCTTAAGAGCAACGAGGCGGACGCCGTCTTCGCTTCGCAGACAATCTCAGCCAAATCCTTGGGCGATGTTGACTTTACCAACCGCTATTACTCGACGCCCGCACGCTTTGCCGCGAAAGTTGGCAGTCCCCTGAGCGAGATCTCCGTTACCGAGTTGCTAGGCAGGAAGGTCGCGGTGGTGAAGGGCTCGGCGCACGAGGCCTTCTTGCGCGACTTCTTCAAGGGCGCGAAGATCATGCCCTACTCCACGCCCGCCGAGGCACGCAACGCGCTCAAGAACGGCCAGGCGGACCTCCTGTTCGGCGACGGCATTTCGCTCATGTTCTGGATTCAGGGCACAGACAGCGCGCATTGCTGCGAGTTCAAGGGCGGCGGCTACAGCGAGCCGCGCTATTTTGGCGATGGCGTCGGCATCGCGGTGAAGAAGGGCAATACGCGGCTGCGCGAGGTGCTCGACTATGCGCTGGCCCGCGTTAAGGCCTCCGGCCGCTACGAGGAACTGATGCTGCGGTATTTCCCGCTTCCGCTTTATTAGATGCCCCTATAAAGCAACCGCACGTTGCAACAATCTTTGAGTTATCCCCAGGTGCTTGACGGCAAAGCGCTGCGCGGTGCCCGGGTGCCTTTGCCATTAGCCAAGAGGCATTCCCCCTGCACGGTTCGGAAAAGTTGCCGGGAGTGGCTGCGGGCAATGGCATTTTTCCAGCCTTCTAACAAATATTTGTGCGCCAGGACCGGTAGCTCGAACCAAGCAAGAGGTCCGGCACACTAAATCGTAACCCTGTTCCATTATCGCTGGAGCGGAGAGTTCTTTCGCGGCTGGCGTTGAGCTTTTGCCACAACCTGGAAAATTGGAGCAGTTTAGGTTCCACTTAACCTCTAGTAGATGGCGAAGTTGCGGTAGGCTCAATAGTGTCGCGTTAGGCTAGCTTTGGGAGCGTTGAGCGTGCGTATGAGGATTACCGGTTGGGACGATTTCCGTCCCTGGCTTAAATTTGCGCTGATTGGCTGTCTGGCATTCGATTGCGCCGCCGCCGCGAACACAGCATTTGCCCGCTCGCGCAATTATGACGCCGGCAGTCCACGCAGGGAAAAGACCGCCGAGCAGTCCGCCCCGCCCAAAGGCCCCCTGTTTTTCGTGATCTCCACGAACAACCAGCACGTCTCCGTTTACGGCAGCAACGGCCTTTACGAGGTTTCGCCCGTCTCGACCGGCAGGCCGGACCACCCCACGCCGCACGGTATCTTCAGCATTATCGGCAAGGAGCGCTTCCACCGCTCGAACCTCTATAGCGGCGCGCCCATGCCGTTCATGCAGCGCATCACCTGGTCGGGCGTCGCCATGCACGAGGGCGTGCTGCCGGGCTATGCCGCCTCGCACGGCTGCGTGAGGCTGCCTCACGAGTTTGCGCGGCGCCTTTTCGGCATTACCGAGGGCAACGAGCGGGTCATCATCTCCCGGCAGGATATTGTGCCGGCCGCCATTTCCCACCCCCGCCTGTTCGAGCCGAAGCTCATGGCGGCGCCGGTTGCCGGCATCGTGTCCGGCTCGGGGCAGATACTCCAGAACGCCCTCGCGCTCACGCAAAGCCCGCACCTGACTGGCGGCGCCGAAAAGCTAGACGTTGCCGTGACCCCCGATGTGACCGAAGCCGCGCCAGCGCCAAAGCTTCTGAACCCGGTCGAATTCGCGAAGGCCATGAAGGTGCAGGCGATCAAGCAGGCCGAGCGGGCAACAGCCGCGCTCACACCCGCACGCGTTGCCATCGAGGCCAAGGAGAGGGAGGTCAGGGAAGCGGCAGCCGCGGCGCGGAAGGCCGGGTTCGCACTGGCCAGCGCCAAGGACATGGCCGAAACCGCAGACCGGCGCATGAAGCGGGCCGCCGCCGATGTGGACGCCGCGAAGACTGCCATTGAAGCCAAGACCCGCGCCGAAGCCAAAATCCCGGAGGCGGAAGCAGCCCTTTCCGCCGCCCAGCGCGTCAAGGCTGAAAAAGACCAGGACGCCGCATCTGGTCCCGCCCCCAGCGCAATAGAAACCTTGACGAAGGAGGCCAGGGAAGCCGCTGTTGCGGTGCGGAAGGCGGAGTTTGCGCTCACCAGCGCCAAGGATTTGCTAGATACCGCGGAACGGCGGCTGAAGAGGTCCGCCGCCGATGCGGAGGCCGCGAAGGCTGTGCTTGAGGCCAAGGCTCAGGCTGCGGCCAAGGTTGCCGAGGCAGAAGCCGCACTCTCCACCGTGCAACGCATCAAGGCCGAAAAGGATCGCGAAGCCACGTCCAACCCGCGCGATGGGACCAAGGCGAAGGAGGCCAGGGAAGCGGCGGTTGCAGTGCGCAAGGCGGAATTCGCGCTGTCCAACGCAAAGGATCGCCTCGAGGCCGCTAGCTGGCGGGTGAAGAGGACAGCCGTCGACTTAGATGCGGCGAAGGCTGCGGCTGACACCAAGGCGCAGGCCGGGACCAAGGTCGAAGAGGCCGAAGCAGCCCTTTCCGTCGCCCGGCGCATCCAAAAAGATCAGGACACCGCGCTCAACTCAACACGCGAGACCTTCGAGGCCAAGGCGAAGGAGGCGAGGGAAGCGGCTGCCGCAGTGCGGAAGGCCGAAATCGCTCTGGTCACCGCCAAAGAAACGTTTGAGAGCGCGGACAGGCGCGTGAAGAGGCTGGGCGGGGAAGAAGAGGCCCTGAAGGCTGCGGCCGAAGCCAAAACCCAGGCCGAAGCGAAGGTTGCGGAGGCCCAAGTTGACTTCTCCGCGGCCGACAGCGTCAAGACGGAGAAGGAGCAGAACGCCGCCAGCGCCATGAAGGTGTACAAGGACGCCAGCTACGCGAGGATAGCGGCGGCGGATGCGGCGAAGTCGTGGGAGCGCAGGCTCGCCCCCTTGTCGGTCTTCATAAGCCGCAAGACACAGCGCCTCTATATCCGGCAGGGGCATATCAGGGTTTTCGACGTACCCGTTACCATCAGCGAGCCGGCGAAGCCGCTTGGCACTCACGTTTTCATGGCGATGCCGCAGCAAGGCACCCAGGACGGCCAGCCCCTGCTGCGCTGGCTTGCGCTGACCATTCCCGATGCGAGCACCGAGACCGGCGGCGAGCCGGGAAGGCACCGGCGCAGGAACCACGAGGATGACGCCGCGGCTCAAGCTCCCGCCGTGCCCGCCGCCTCTGCCACCGAAGCCCTGGACCGGATCGAGATTGCCCCCGAGGTGAGGGAGAAGATCTCGGAAATGCTATGGGCTGGCAGCTCGCTGATCGTCTCCGACAAGCCCATGAGCGGGGAAACCGGCGAATATACCGATTTCGTAATCCTGACCCGGTAGGTTCGCTGTGATCCTCGCCATGGAGCGCCGTTGCTCCTGCAGGAACGAGGACCGCCATGACGAAGCCCTTTGCCGTCCCCTCGCAGGAGGGGCGCGCCAGGATGCCGTGGAACGCCGCACACAGTCTGCCTTCCCCGAGGCGCACGGCTTCCGCCCGGCGCGGCCGATAAATCTCTCACGCTCTTTGCGACGTGAAAGGCGGCTCAGCCGTGCAGAAGCCAATAGAGCACGTAGGCCGCGACCGCGATCAAAAGGCTCGATAACAGGTAAAGGAACGGGGTGGCCGCCGTACGCAGTTCGTCATCGAGCACGAGGCCGCTCTCCTCATTCGTCCGCGCTGGATCGTCCGGCGGGAGGGCGTTGCCGTTAGCGCTGCTGCTATTTTCCCGCATGCGTTCTTCCTCCTCGCTTGGCATCCCGGCACATCCGCCTGCCCGCGGAGCTTGCCTTAAGCCGAGCCCAAATTAACGCGCCTTACCGATCCGCCATCCTCATCTTCGCCCTGTGGTTGCCCTCAATATAAAGGCATTATCAATGAAGGGAAAGATAGACACACATTTTCTTAGCCGTCGAGCCGCCGCGATGACTTCGCGTGGCAAAGGCGCACGGAAGCTGTGGCGCCGAAGGAGGCGTGCATTGCGCCGCTACCGCGAATGCCTATAGTTAGCGCATGACAAATCTCGCTCACGATGGCCCAAAGCCCGCGCAACACGAAGGTGCGGCAGCTATCCCGCCCGGAAGCCGCGTTTATCTGATCGACGGCTCCGGCTACATTTTCCGCGCCTTCCACGCGCTGCCGCCGTTGACGCGGCCTTCCGATGGCCTGCCAGTGGGCGCGGTGCACGGCTTCTGCAACATGCTGTGGAAGCTTCTGCGCGAGACCAAGGGCGAAAAGCGGCCCACACACATCGCAGTGATTTTCGACGCGAGCAGGGTGACCTTCCGCAACGAAATCTACCCCGAATACAAGGCGCACCGGCCCGAGACGCCGCCGGAACTCGTGCCGCAATTCCCGCTGATCCGCGACGCGGTGCGCGCCTTCAACGTGGCCTGCGTCGAGCAGCAGGGCTTCGAGGCCGACGACATCATCGCGACCTATGCGCGCGAGGCCGCGGAGGCGGGCGGCGAGGTGGTGATCGTGTCCTCGGACAAGGACCTGATGCAGCTCGTGCACCCCGGCGTCTCCCTGCTCGACACCATGAAGAACAAGGAGATCCGCGAGCCGGAGGTGCTTGAGAAGTTCGGGGTGACGCCAGACAAGGTCGTGGACGTGCAGGCGCTGGCGGGCGACAGCACCGACAACGTGCCGGGCGTGCCGGGCATCGGCATCAAGACCGCCGCCGAGCTGATCCGCGAATATGGCGACCTCGAAACGCTGCTCGCCAAGGCACCGCTCATCAAGCAGAAGATGAGGCGCGAGCGGCTGATCGAGTTCGCGGAGCAGGCGCGGATTTCGCGGCGGCTGGTGGAGCTTGACAGGAACGTGCCGGTGGAGCTGCCGCTCGATCATGCGGCCGTCGAGGAGCCGGACCCGCACGCGCTCATGGCGTTCCTGCGGGCGATGGAATTCAATTCGCTAACCAAGCGCATCGCCGAAGCCTTCGGCGTCGAGCCGCCGCCGCCCGGTGAGGCGCCGCCACGCGCGGAGCCCGCACCGCAAGCGTCTGCTTCCGCCGATACGCCTGCGGAGAAGGCCGCGCCCGCCGCTGGCCCGGCTGCGGAGCTGCGCCGCGTGCAGGATTGGCTGAGGTCCATCCCGTTCAACCATGCGGGCTACCGCCAAGTCACGGACCTGCAAACGCTCGATGACTGGATCGCCGCCGCGACGGAGCAAGGCTACGTTGCCTTCGACACCGAGACGACGGACCTGGACGCCGTGGCCGCGCACCTTTGCGGCGTGGCGCTGGCGCTTGAGCCGAACCGCGCCTGCTACATCCCGCTCGCGCACCGCGCCGGCGACGGCCTCGACCTTGCCGGCATCGGCCAGATCGAGCAGCTCCCGCTGGAGCAGGCGATCCCGCGCCTCAAGGCGCTGCTCGAAGACGAGAGCGTGCTGAAAATCGGGCAGAACATCAAATACGACCTCGTGGTCATGCGCCGCTACGGCGTGCGGCTCTGGCCCTACGACGACACCATGCTGATGGCCTATGCGGTGGACCAGGGCCGGGGCGGGCTCGCGGGCTTCGGCATGGACGAGCTGTCGAAGCGCCATCTCGGCCACACGCCCATCGCGTTTACCGATGTCGCGGGCAAGGGCAAAACGCAGATTACGTTCGATTGCGTGCCCGTGGACAAGGCCACCGAATATTCCGCCGAGGACGGGGACGTAACCCTGCGCCTGTGGCACCTGTTCAAGGCGCGGCTCGCGGCGGAGGGCATGGCGGCGGTTTACGAGACGCTGGAACGGCCCATGCCCCAGGTCCTGGGCGAGATGGAGCTTGCGGGCATCCGCGTCGACCGGGCGGTGCTCGCGCGGCTTTCGGGCGAGTTCGCGCAAAGCCTCGCGCGCTTCGAGGACGAGATTTATGCGCTTGCGGGAGGGCGCTTCAACATCGGCTCCACGATGCAAGTCGCGGATCTGCTGTTCGGCAAATTCGGCCTGCCGGGCGGCAAGAAGACCACAACGGGCAAATGGAGCACCGGCGCCAAGGTGCTCGAAGAACTCGTTTCGAGCGAGGAACTGACCGAGGATCAGCGCCGCCTGCCCGCGAAGCTCCTGGAATGGCGGCAGCTCGCCAAGCTCAAGAACACCTACACCGACTCTCTGCCCCAGCACATCGACGCGGAAACGGGCCGCGTCCACACCTCCTATGCGCTGGCCTCGACCTCGACCGGGCGGCTCTCCTCGACCGAGCCGAACCTGCAAAACATCCCGGTCCGCACCAGGGAAGGCCGGCAAATCCGCACCGCCTTCGTCGCGGAGCCCGGAAGCGCGCTTATCTCCGCCGACTACAGCCAGATCGAGCTGCGGGTGCTGGCCCACATGGCCGACATCCCTGAGTTGAAGCGCGCCTTCGCCGAGGGGCTCGACATCCACGCCATGACGGCGTCGGAGATGTTCGGCGTGCCTATCGAGGGCATGCCCAGCGATATCCGCCGCCGCGCCAAGGCGATCAATTTCGGCATCGTCTACGGCATCTCGGCCTTCGGCCTGGCGCAGCAGCTCGGCATCGGGCGCGCCGAGGCGGGCGAGTATATCGCCAAGTATTTCGAGCGCTTCCCCGGCATCCGCACCTATATGGACGCGACGCGTGCCAGGGTGCGCGAGGACGGCTATGTCGAGACGCTGTTCGGGCGGAAGATCCACTTCCCGGAGATCGATACGCCGCAGCGGAACATGCGCGCGTTCTTCGAGCGTGCGGCAATCAACGCGCCGATCCAGGGAACGGCGGCGGATATCCTGCGCCGGGCGATGATCCGGATGCCAGAGGCGCTCGCCAAGGCGAAGCTGTCCGCGCGGATGCTGCTGCAAGTGCACGACGAGCTTGTGTTTGAGGCGCCGGATGGGGAGGTGGAGGCTACGATCAAGGCTGCTGTCCGGGTCATGGAGCGCGCCGCCGAGCCCGCCGTGGCGTTCTCCGTGCCGCTGAAGGTGGACGCCCGCGCCGCGCATAATTGGGATGAGGCGCATTGATATTCAAAACCGCGTCTTCGGCACCCCGCCAGGGTGGCTCAGGAGAGCGTCACAGGCGCAACCCACCAGCCGGGATGCTCGCGGCCGAGCGCCTCGGCGGCGCTCTTAGCGTTCTCCTGCGTGGGAAACAGGCCGAAGCAGGTCGGCCCGCTGCCGGAGAGCCGCGCAAGCAGGCAGCCTTCCTGCCCGCGGATCGCGGCGAGCGTGCGCTCCACGGCGGGTTCAATCGCCACGGCGGGCGGCTCCAGGTCGTTGCGGCCCTGCTGGAGCGCTGCGGCGGCCTTTTCGGGGCTTGAGAAATCCGCATCCGCGAGCGCCGGGGACGGTACTTCGCCAAGCCGCAGCGGGCCTGCGTTCAACCGCTTGAAAACCTCAGCGGTGGAGACCCTGATGCGCGGATTGACAAGGATCGCAGGCAGCGGCGCGATATCCGGCGCAGGCGTGACCCGCTCGCCAATACCGCGCATCCACGCAGCGCCGTTATAGAGGCAAACCGGCACGTCGGCACCAACGGCGGCGGCCTTTTCGATGAAGCCTTCCACGCCGCCCTGATGGCCGCAAGCCTTCAGCAAGACCCGTATTGCGGCTGCTGCATCCGAGGACCCGCCGCCAACGCCCGCCGCGACGGGAATGTTCTTTTCCAGGCGGAATTCGCCGGAAATTTCCTGCCCAAGCCAGCCCGACACCGCACGCTTGGCTTTCAGAATGAGGTTTTCGCCATCGATAGCTCCACCAAAGGGACCCTCGATGCTGAGACGGTCTTCCGGCCCCGGCGTGAAACTCAGGCGATCATAGAAATCCGCAAACACGACCAGACTGTCCAGCTCGTGATAGCCGTCCGGCCGCTTGCCCAAAACGTGGAGCGCGAGATTGACCTTGGCGCGGGCCTGCTCGCCGAAGGGCGTCAGCGCTGAAGGATTAGTCATAGTCAAACCGGTTTGTCCCTCATCGGCGTCGCTCCCCTCAACCCAGTTCCCACCCCATGGGAGAGGGAGTCCGGGCGTGCCCGCTGAGAAGGCGTCCCCCTTTCCCCACCAATCCGCTTGCGAATGCGGTCCTTTTGGGACGCAAACTCGCCAAAACGAACTTGCGCGAGAGGGACAGGGGGCGGGGTTATACGCCTTGTTTAGATCGCTGGCCCTAGACACCCCGCGCGAAATCCTGACACGTTTGCCGTGAGCGCTTCCAGGTTTTCCCGCGGATAAGGTGTACTAGCAACTTATTGAATCGATTATAGCTTATCGGAGGCAAGTTCGCTTGCGAGTATGCGGCAAATCGGGTGCGAACTTGCCTCCGGCTGTACTAAACGCCGGAAGCGGCTTTGTCGATGCTCCCGCCGCGAATCTTAGGAGCTGTTGCCTTTCGCGCGGGGCCATTAGGGGGTCTTCGTCTCAGGCTGCACCGCAGGAGCAGGAGCGGGGGCCACGGCGGGAGCGGAGGCCGGTGCCTGTGGCGCTGCGGGAACAGGCGCTGCGGCAGGCTGCTCCGCTGGCGGCACTTTATCCAGCTCCGCATGCGCGCCGGCATCGTCCGGCAACCCAGCCTCAATCTTCTTCTTGATCTTCGCGGCGTCCTGGGGCTCTGGGTTCAAGGTCAGCGCCTGCGTCCACTGGAACTTGGCCTCAAGCTTCCGGCCGAGCCGCCAGTAAACGTCGCCCAGATGGTCGTTCAAGGTCGGGTCCTCGGGCCGCAGCTCCACCGCCTTGTCGAGATGCTTGACCGCCTGCTGGTAATCCTTCTGCAAATAGTAGGCCCAGCCAAGGCTATCGATGATGTAGCCGTCGTTCGGCCTGAGCTTGACCGCCTTCTTGATCATATCGAAGGCCTCGGGAATATTCATGTTCTGGTCGAGCCACGAATAGCCCAGATAGTTCAGCGTGGCGCCCTGCTCGGGATCGAGTTCCAGCGCCTTCTTGAAATCGGGCTCGGCCTTGGCCCATTGCTTCGAGCGCTCATAGGCGACGCCACGCGAGTAGAAGAGCTGCCAGTCCTTCTTTTCGGGCGCACTGAGAAGCGCGATCACCCGGCCGTAATAGCCAATCGCGGTTTCATAGTTCTTGCGCCCGCTCTCGATCAGGGCCGCCGACTGCAGGAGCTGCTGATTGTCCGGATGTTTCTCCAGCAAGGCAGCAAGCAGCGCGGAAGCCTCGGCGTCCTTCTTCATCGAATTGAGATAAAGCGCCTTGCGCATCTGGGCATTGACCCAGAACGGCGACGGCTCCTGAACCTTGTCGATGACGGAAATCGCCTTTGTGTAGCGCTCGACATTTCCATAAAGCTCGGCAAGCTCCAGCTTGGCTATGTCCGAATCTCGGGTTCAGCATAAGCGCGAAGCGGAAATAGACCTGGGCGGCATCGACACCATTATTGGCGGCCAGCGCCTGCCCAATGCCGAGGAAGGATTCGGCAAGCCCCTGTTCGACATCCGCCACCATGAGCTTGGGCGTCTTGCCGGCCTTGAGTTCGGCCTGCAGCAGCTTGCCCATCGGAGTTCTCCTGGGCGCCTGCCTCCTCCAGCATGGCCAGAGCCTCCTGGGGATTGCCCCATACTGCGATGTGGCGGGCATAGGCCTCCGCGATGCGCATATTGGGGGTCTTCTTGTCGTAGACTGCCTTGTAGGCCTCCTCCGCTTGCGTCTTGCTCTTGGCGACGTCCGCCACGAAGGCGCGCTGAACCGCCTCGAAATGGGTGGCCCAGGCGGATTTTCCCGCGGACTGCAACGAAGCGATGGCCTTGTCCGCGCGGCCAAGCGCAACACCGGTCCAAGCGCGCGCGAGCTTGATGGTCGGCTCGTCCTGGGAGGCGGTGCGCTGCGCGGTCTTGAAGTGCTCGTCTGCGGTCAAGAAATTCTTGTGCTTGAAGGCGTCCGCGCCGAGAAAGATATGGGCGATGGAGTTGTCCGGCTGCCGCTTGATCAGGCGCTGCGCAAGGTTTTTGGCCTCAGCGTAATTGCCCGATGCCAGCTCAAGCTGAAAAGCCTCGTCGAGAATGTCCTCGTTGGCGGGGTCGAGCGTGAGTGCGCGCCGGTAGTAAAGCGCCGCGTTGTCGCTGTCGCGGGTGACGCGCGCGACGTGGCCCGCCAGATAGCTGCCAAGCAGCGAGGTACCGCTTGGGGACTCGATAACAGTGGCGGGCCGGCTCTTGGCTCGCAGTGCCTGCGCTGCGGGCGCCGTGCCTGTCATCAGCGCGGCGAGCGCGATCAAGGATGCAGCTTTCCTGAACGGGGAAAAACGGAAGGCCGGGGCATTTTCCGAGTAAGGCATTTAGGGGGGCTACCCTTTCGAATTTCAATTGCGGCGCCGCGGCGGCTTGCGGGCCGGTATTAGCGGAGAGATAGGTTATCGCCACCGAAGTGTCAAAGCGCGCCGTGCTACCTGAGGCTTCAGCGGCAATAGCAGCATATCCCGCGCGGCATGCGCCAGAGCGAACAATCCTTCGGCATTGGGACGAAATCGCGGCCGGCGCCGCCTGTGGGAGCTTGATTGTCCCGGCGTGGAGGGGCGGCGGCGCGAAAGATGGATAGATCGCCGGCCGCGGCTTCGCTAGGATGCGCGCGGGCTGACAATGGGTATATGCAAAAGAGCGCGTGAAGGATCTGACCGGCGGCCTTCAGCATCCGGTGGACCTGAAGCCCAAGCAGGCGTGCGACATACCCTTCGCCATGGTGCCATAATAAGCCCCCTTGCACCCAGCCTTCTCCCGCGAGGGGACACCGTCGTGCCCCACGCCAAAGCCATCCGTACACGCAATTGTGCACTTGCACATTTATAGTGCACTGCAAAAATCTGCTGGCAAATCTGGCTGCGGCGTGGCACTTTCTGGGGGTGCGCGCGGTTTTGCCGCGCCCGCTGCGTCCTACTAGGAGAAGAGCATGGGCTCCATAGATCCTAACACTTCGCATAAACAAGAGGCGGCCAAGCAGACGGGAACCGCAACGCTCTCGCTAAACAATAAGCAATACGAGCTACCGGTTTACGCCGGCACGCTAGGCCCCGATGTAATCGATATATCGAAACTTTATAGTCAATCCGGTGCGTTTACCTACGATCCCGGATTCACTTCCTCCGCAGCCTGCAAATCCGACATAACCTATATCGACGGTGACAAGGGTGTCCTGCTCTATCGAGGCTACCCCATCGAGCAACTGGCGGAGCAAGGAAATTTCATAGAAACCTGCCATCTGCTGCTTTACGGCGAGCTGCCAAACGAGCAGCAGTACCTCGACTTCAAGAACCGCGTCACCTACCACACGATGACGCACGAGCAGATGAACCGGTTCTTCTCCGGTTTTCGCCGCGACGCACATCCAATGGCCGTCATGGTGGGCACGGTGGGTGCGCTCTCGGCCTTCTATCACAACTCCATCGACATCAACGATCCGGTCCAGCGCGACATCGCCTCGATCCGCATGATTGCGAAGATGCCGACCATCGCGGCGATGGCCTATAAGTATTCCATCGGCCAGCCGTTCATCTATCCCCGGAACGAACTCGATTACGCCTCGAATTTCCTCTACATGACGTTCGCGGTGCCGAGCGAGGAATACAAGGTAAATCCAGTGCTCAGCCGGGCGATGGACCGCATCTTCATCCTGCACGCCGACCACGAGCAGAACGCCTCGACCTCGACGGTGCGGCTCGCGGGTTCCTCGGGCGCCAACCCCTTCGCCTGCATCGCGGCGGGCATCGCCTGCCTGTGGGGCCCGGCGCATGGCGGCGCGAACGAGTCCGCGCTCAAGATGCTCATGGAAATTGGCACGGTCGACCGCATCCCAGAGTTCATCAAGCGCGCGAAGGACAAGAACAACAAAGTCCGGCTCTCCGGCTTCGGCCATCGGGTCTACAAGAACTACGATCCGCGCGCGCGGGTGATGCAGAAGACCGCCAGGGAGGTGCTTGACATCGTCGGCATCAAGAACGACCCGCTGTTGCAAGTGGCAATGGAGCTGGAGCGCATCGCGCTTGAGGACGACTACTTCATCGAGAAGAAGCTGTATCCAAACATCGACTTCTATTCCGGCATCACGCTCAAGGCGCTGGGCTTCCCGACGTCGATGTTCACGGTGCTGTTCGCCATCGCGCGCACGGTGGGCTGGATCGCGCAGTGGAAGGAAATGATCGGCGATGCGGAGCAGAAGATCGGCCGGCCGCGCCAGCTCTATATCGGCGAGGGTCCGCGCGATTACGTTCCACTTGAGACCCGGCCTTAGCCGGGATGCCGTTGCCGCACCGGCCGGGTGCTTCGCCGCCCGCCCGGTTGCGTAGCTCGATGCAACGCAACATTAACTCTCCTTGCCGCTCCTTGGCCTTCTTTTCGCGGTTGGAGGAGCGGCCTTCGATTTTAAAGTAATTTAGCAGAAATGTCTTGAGTAAGCGTTAAGTGGGGTGCGGTCATCTTATCTCATTGATATGCAACGAGCTTTTTGCAATTCGGCCGCCATGCCGGGTAGTTGCCGAGCCCTTGCTTTGGTTAATTTCAAATATTCGGTTATATTTAACGGGGGTTTTTATCAGTAGAAATCAGGCGAAAACGGGGAAATTTCCGCAAAAATATGGGGTAGGGAATATGACGCCCGCGCGTTTACCATACCTGCATTAAGCATGATACGAGCTTAAAAGGGGATTACTTTTTATTAAGACGAAGAAGCTAGCGAAGCGTGCTGCTGCCTAGCCGCTATTTGGGGGGATGGCCGCTTCCGCGGCCCGCCGGCGGCGCGCCTCTCCCGGTTGCAGGCTGGCCTATGCGTGGCCGGCGATTCCAACGAGATGCAACGGGTCCACGCCCAACGAATAGAGCGCTCTGGTGTACTTGCTTTCAAGGTGGCGGTCGAAAACGATGTCATGATCGGCGGGGCAGCAAAGCCGGGTATTCGATTGGATTTCGCGCTCCAACTGGCCGGAAGCCCACCCCGATCGCCGAGCGCCAGGATCGCCTTGTTCGGGCCGCTGCCCTTGGCGATGGCTTTCGGATGTCCACAGGTGCCGTCAGGCACACGCTCTCGTTGATCGTCAAGGTGCTGTCGGCTGCGAGATAGTCGGAGCTGTCCAGGACGAAACCGCGGCTCGTCTCGACCGGCCCGCCAGTGTGGACGGCCATGGCCTTGCTCCGCATGGCCGCCAGACGCGAGCCGTTGGGCTTAATCTCAAGCTGTTCAAGCAGTTTCGGCAGGTGATGTGCTGCGCGCGCTGATTGATAATCAAGCCCATGCTCCCTCGGAGGAATGGGCGCATACGTATATGACGCTGCGGTGGAAACGCAGATCGCCATGGACGGCATCGCGATCAGGAGCTGCCCATAGAGATAACCGTTCGAGCTTAAATGGCCTGTATCAGTCTTCATTCTCGGCATAAGCGAATGGTAACGCTTCTGGCTGCATCTTGGGAAGGGCGAATTTGGCGCCCTGCCATTCAAATTCGCGAAACGGTAAAG
>CAVUGF010000046.1:0-87457 GCA_963740975.1 uncultured Alphaproteobacteria bacterium
ATGTATTGCTTGCCCTGGAATTTGTGGCTCGCCGCTTGAATTTTGCGGGGCGGTTCCCCCTCCTTGACAAACAGGACGAAGGCGATGCCGGAAGCAATCAGCATCAGGCCCGGCACATAGAACGCCGCACGCCAGCCGAAGGCGTTGGCGAGCCCTCCGCTGATGCCCGCGGCCAGCGCCGAGCCCATATTGCCCCATATGCCGTTGACGCCTAGCGCGCGGCCAAGATGAGTGGCGTTGGCCACGATCATGGAGGAGCCCACGGGGTGGTAGATCGCGCTGAATATGCCGAGCACCAAAAGCGAGGCCGCCAGCGTGGCTGTGCTTGCCGAGGCCGCTACCAAAAGGCAGGAGGCGCCATAGCCGAAAAAATAGGCGGCCAGCACCGCGCGCCTTCCAAACCGGTCCGCAAGCCAGCCCACGGGTAGCGCGAACAGGCCGAAAGCCACGAATGCGCCGGTCGAAAGCGAGATCAACTCGCTGTAATCGCGGTGCAAGTCGGCGGCCACCGCGATGACCGCGGTCGGGAAGATCAAGAGGACGAAGTGATCGAGCGCATGCGCCCAGTTCACGAAGCAAATCGTGCGGCGCGTTTCCACCGTTGCGGACATAAACCCCTTCCCAGCCCCTGGCGCCTGTGGCATTAACGCCCAAGCAACGCCACCCGCCGGACTTCCGGCGCGGCTCCCCTTTTTCGATCTAAGCCACGGCAAAAGCTACACAACCCCCATTAGACTTTTCTCCCGCTTAAGAACTGGAGATTACCCTTGAACGAGAAACCACCGCCGCTAATGATGGCGGCAGCTAAAGTGCCCGAGGGAACTATCGCATGAGTGAAGACACTCTGGCACGGCTGGCCGCCACGATCGCGTCGCGGCGGAGCGCGGCCGCCGGCACATCCTATACGAAATCGCTTTTGGACAAGGGCGTTCCGGCTTGCGCCAAGAAGCTTGGCGAGGAGGCAACCGAGACCGTGATCGCTGCCTTGAGCGAAAGCGATGAGAGGCTGTGCAGCGAAGCCGCCGATCTTATCTATCATTTGCTTGTGCTGCTTGAGGCGCGCGGCATTCCGTTCCAGTCTGTCTTAAACGAGCTGGATCGCAGGACTGCGCAGTCAGGGCACGCCGAAAAAGCTTCGCGGGCTTAAGAGCGGGAGAGCGTCATGAGCGTGCAAGAAGTGCGGGAATTCAATTGCCCCCGGTGCTGGAGGCCTCGCCCTTCCGCAAATTCACGCGCGCGGAATGGGCCGAGCTGCGCGGCGGCGTCGAGATTCCGCTGACCGGCGAGGAACTGGCGCGGCTGTCGGGCCTCATCGAGCGCATCAGCCACGGGGAGGTGGAGGACATCTACCTGCCCGTCGCCAAGCTGGTGAGCTATTATGTGAGCGCGGCCCAGGATCTACACAGCACAACGGCGAAGTTCTTCAATAAGGGCGGCGACAAGACGCCGTTCGCCGTTGGCATCGCGGGCAGCGTGGCGGTGGGCAAGAGCACCTCGGCGCGCGTGCTGCGCGAGCTTCTGGCGCGCTGGCCGTCGCATCCGCGCGTGGATCTCGGTGACGACCGACGGCTTCCTCCTGCCCAACGCCGAGCTTGAGCGGCGCGGGCTCATGCAGAGGAAGGGCTTTCCCGAGAGCTTCGATCAGGCGCGGCTGTTGCGCTTCGTAGCCGATGTCAAGGCGGGCAAGGCCAATGTCGAGGCGCCGGTCTATTCGCACAATTCCTACGACATCGTGCCCGGCGAGAAGATTGTGGTCGACCGGCCGGACATCCTGATCGTGGAAGGCCTCAACGTGTTGCAGCCCGCCAAGCTGCCGCGCCATGGCGAAGCGGTGCCGTTCGTCTCCGACTTTTCGACTTCTCGATTTATATCGACGCCAGCCCGGCGATCATCGAGAAATGGTACGTCACGCGATTCCTGCGCCTCTGGCAGACGGCCTTCCGCGACAAGAACGCCTATTTTTACCGCTATTCCGAGCTAAACGAGCAGCAGGCCATCGCCCAGGCGCTCCAGCTCTGGCGCACGATCAACCTCGTGAATTTGCGGAAGAACATCCTGCCCACACGCCAGCGCGCGAACCTGATCCTGAGCAAGGGGGCGGGCCATCGCGTTGAAACTGTATCTTTGCGGAAGCTGTAATTTGAGCTAGGCTCCCTTTCAAGTTTTTCCGGCGGGGCTGCCTTATATGCACAAAACGATTACACCTCCCAAAATTAGCGCGCAGACGGGCCTCGAACGGCATGCGGATCGGCGTACCGACACCGCCTTCATGGGCTCCGCCCGCGCGCACCCCGACGCGAAGGTATTGCCGTTATTCGACCTGCGCATTCCTATCGTGCCCGCCATGGACGGCTCGGAAGCCTGCCTGCGCTGGCTTTCCATGCACGATGTGTATGCCATCGCCAAGCCCAACGAATTCGTGTTTCTGGGCGAGGAGGAAAGCGGCGCGCCGGTCTTCACCTGCAATTTCCAGGCGCTCCAGACGTACAGGTCCACCGCGGCCGTCGATGAGATGAAGCCGCTGGCCGACCTGCGCTCGCTCGCCCTCCAGGGCATCCTGAACCAGGAGGAACTCCTGGTCGTCTCGCAGGCGCGCGCGCTCATGGCCTGGCACGCCGTACACCGCTGCTGCTCGCGCTGCGGCGCCCAGGTCCGCTCCCACGATGGCGGCTGGCGGCGGCATTGCGGCGCCTGCGGGCTCGATACCTATCCGCGCATGGACCCGGCGGTCATCATGCTCGTCACCCGCAACGGCCGCTGCCTCCTGGGCAGGGAGCACCGCTTCCCCGACAAGCTATTCTCGACGCTCGCGGGCTATGTGGAGCCGGGCGACGATATCGAGCACGCCGTCCGCCGCGAGGTGAGAGAGGAGACCGGCGTCCTGGTCGGGCAGGTCCGCTATGCAGGCAGCCAGCCCTGGCCCTTCCCGCATTCGCTGATGATCGGCTGCTGGGGCGAGGGGTTGAGCGACGAACTGACGCTTTCGGCGGCCGAGCTGTCGGATGCGCGCTGGTTCACCCGCGAGGAGGCGGCCAGCATGCTCGCCAAGAGCCATCCAGAGGGGCTCGAAGTACCGCCGTCGATTTCGATCGCATACACGCTCATCCAAAGTTTTCTGGACGGCACCCTCGGCGAGGAAACGGTTGAAGCGTGAAGCTTCTCTTTATTATAATGGGATAAGCAGCCCACCCGTCCCGGGGGTAAACGATTACGCCTTCGTCAGGTACCGCGCGATCCGATCCCCGGTTGAAGCCAAAGAGGTATTGGCCGGAGGTATAGGCCGCTCTCCCACAGGTCGTACGCCTGGGAGCAACGCCGGGTAACGGCAAAGGGTTCGGATGGCTGACACCGGCGCCGCCGGCAGCTGCTGCCGGGATTGGCCAGCCCCCCCGGCGTCTGGCCATTGCTGGCCGGAAAGCCATTGGTTACAACGTGGTACTGGCGCGGGCTTCACTGGGCCGGCCTCGCCATCGTGCGGGGGTTGTAACGTCCATCAGCGTTGCGCCGATGGGGCTGCCGGTGTGTGGACTGCGTGAAACCGCGGGACCCATGATTGTCTCCCCTGGAGGGGCGGCATTGCAGGAAACATACGCCACTGACTTGTTGCTTAGGTCGATGCTTCCATTGGCGCCAATAATGACAGGTTTGGAGTAGGCACGCCAAGAGGCGGGCGGAAGCCGCCCGCATGGTCCGCCAGCATTCCGAAGCGCCGTTTTGCGGAGGGCTTGCCTCAGCAACCAGCTAAAAATTTCGTGTGATTTTGAGGGGTTAAATGGTCGGAGCGAGAGGATTTGAACCTCCGACCCCCGGTCCCCCAGACCGGTGCGCTAACCGGACTGCGCTACGCTCCGTTGCCCGGCACTTTGATGGCTATTGCCGGGGCCGTCAAGTGCTCTCACGCACCCTTCCTTGGGAAAACAACACGTTTCTTTTCCGGAGCGGGGCTTGCGGCCTTGGTGCCCTTACCGGATTTAGCCGGTTTCTGCTGCCCGTTGGCTTTCTTCGCTTTTTCTGTCTGAGCGGCTTTGTCCGCTTTGGCGGACTTGGCTGCTTTGCCTGCCTTATGTGCGCCGTCAGGCTTGGCGGGCGGCTCCGGCGGGCTCACAGACTTCGAAAGCGCCGCATTAATGCGGTCTTTCATAATGTTGCTAGCCTTGAAAATGATGACGCGCCGCGGCGTGATCGGCACGACCTCGCCGGTCTTCGGGTTTCGGCCTACACGTTCCGACTTTTCACGAAGTCCAAAGGAACCGAATGACGAAAGCTTTATAGAATTCCCCGCGCTCCAAAGCATAGACGATCTGCTTCAGGACGAGTTCAACCAATTCGGCAGCCTCATTTCGAGGCAAGCGAACTTTTTCGTAGACTGCTTCCGCTAAGTCAGCCCGCGTCAGTGTCTTTCCATTGTGCGGTGGCATGATGCGCTGTCCCTCCCCGCAGAGCAAAGCGTTAGTTAAATAGTAATGCGTAAATGAGTTTATAGCAATTATTAAACTCAGAAATTCTCGTTGTAAGTCAACATTTTTTTGGCGGCGCGCTGGCGCAGGCACCGCTGGCCGCCAATTGTATGCAATCGACTATCACCAGCGGACAAGATTGGCGCCCCAGGTAAAGCCGCCGCCCATCGCCTCGAAAAGCACGAGGTCTCCCCGCTTGATGCGGCCGTCCCGGACTGCCGTGACCAGAGCAAGTGGAATGGACGCGGCGGATGTATTTCCGTGCCGGTCCAGGGTCACGACGACTTTCTCGGGTGCAATCCCGACCTTCTTTGCCGTTCCGTCAAGAATGCGCTTGTTGGCTTGGTGCGGCACGAACCAGTCGATGTCTTTGGGCGTTAGCTTATACTTGGCGATCGTGCTCTCGACGACTTCGGCGATTGCGTTCACGGCGAAGCGGAAGACCTCCTTGCCGTGCATGCGGAGATGCCCGACGGTTTGCGTGGCGGAAGGCCCTCCGTCGACGAAAAGCTTGTCGCGGTGGCGGCCGTCGGAGCGGAGCAGCGAGCCGATCACGCACCGCTCGCGCATGGGGTCCTTGACTTGGCAGGCTTCGAGGATCACTGCGCCCGCGCCGTCGCCGAAGAGCACGCAGGTGGTGCGGTCCTCCCAGTCGAGAATGCGCGAAAATGTCTCCGCGCCAATGACGAGCGCGCGCTTGCCGTCGCCGGCGCGGAGGAAATTATCCGCCGTGGTAAGCGCGTAGGCGAAGCCAGAGCACACCGCTTGCAGGTCGAAGGCGAAGCCGTGGGTGATGCCGAGCGCGGCCTGGACCATGGTCGCCGTCGCCGGAAAGGTAAAATCCGGCGTCGAGGTTGCGACCACGATGAAATCGATATCGCTGGGCTTGAGTTCCTGCGTCTTGCAAGGCGTCGCGTGCCGCGGCGATGGCAAGATCCGAAGTCTTCTCGTCCTCAGCCGCGATGTGGCGTGATTTGATTCCGGTCCGTTCCGTGATCCACTCGTCGGTGGTGTCAACCATGCTCGCGAGGTCGGCATTCGTCAGGACTTTGCTGGGAAGATATGCACCGCAGCCAACTACTACAGATCTGGTTTCTGTCACTGGGCCACTGCTTTCAAGGCTGTTTCCGATTTTGTTTTAAGGGCGTTGTGGAAGCGCTCGACATCGTGCGCGATGCCAGCCACAAGCCCGCTTGCCGCCATGTCGTAGCCCAGGTCGATCGCGCTTGCAAAGCCTACAGCGTCAGCGCCGCCGTGACTTTTTATTACAAGACCATTCAAACCGAGGAACATGCCCCCGTTCATTTTCCGGATGTCCATCTTCGCTCTGAGAGCCTGGAAGGCGCCCTGAGCGAAAACGGCGCCGAGGCGGGCCATGAGGGAGCGGTTCATCGCGGCCTTAAGATAGGCGCCGATCTGCTTGGCCGTGCCTTCCGCCGTCTTGAGCGCGATATTACCGGTGAACCCCTCGGTTACAACGACGTCCACAATTCCCTTGCCAAGGGCATCGCCCTCGACGAACCCTCTATATTCGATGGGCAGGTCAGGATTGCGCAGCGCCGCCGCGGCAGCCTTCACCTCGTCGAGGCCCTTTATCTCCTCCTCGCCGATATTCAAAAGCCCAACAGTAGGTTTGGGGGTCGAGAACAGGGCCCGCGCAAGTGCCGCGCCCATGGCAGCGTTGTCCACGAGCGTGCGGGCGTTCGTCCCGATATTCGCGCCGACATCCAGCACAACGCTTTCGCTTTTCAGTGTTGGCCACAGCGCTGCAATTGCTGGGCGTTCGATGCCTGGCATCATGCGCAGGCAGAAGCGTGCCATCGCCATCAAAGCGCCGGTGTTACCCGCAGAGACTGCTACGTGCGCCTCGCCCTTCTTGACAGCGTCAAGGGCGAGCCACATGCTGCTTTTCCAGCGGCCGTGGCGGAGAGCCTGGCTCGGCTTCTCGTGCATGGAGACGGCAACGTCCGTATGAACGATGCGGCTGACGTCCGCGAGCGGCGAATGATCGGACATCTGCTCGCGGATTTCAGAATTCACGCCCGAAAAAGATGTAGTGCGTATCGGGATGCCTGATCAGTGAAAGTGCTGCGGCTGGGATCACGACCGAGGGGCCAAAATCTCCCCCCATCGCGTCAAGCGCAATTATAATTGGCGACCCCATATTTCAAAATCCAACCCCCGCGCCGCGACATAAGGGGCTCAGTCAGGAGCCCAGCCGGCAGAACATACTGTATAAACCTCAGCTGACAACGAAAATGTTGCGATGCTGCAGCGAATGCACCGCTGTCCCTACCCTTTGTCCGGTGGAGCGTCCGGTTTTAGCCGCGCGAGCTTTGCGAAAGGGCCAGGCTCCGGCCCGGTTTGAGGCGGCGTCCATTCGAGGTGGTCGTCCGGATTGCGGGGATATGGATCGAGCGCCAGGACAAAAAGTTCCGAGAGCAACATTCCCAGCGGTATGCGCCCGCCATCGAGAGGCTCAGGCAGGTCCGCCTCGAGCGGAGCATCCGCGTCAGCCTCTCCAATTGCCTCGGCTGGCCAATACTCCACGGAGAAACTTTCCTCGATAGAGGAGGGCACGGGCTCCAGGTTGACGACGCTTGCCTGCACCACGCTGGCCCTTAGCGTTCCCGACGCACGGTACTTCCCTCCGGCGAGGGGCGAGATCCTCACCTGCGCCGCGAAAGCTGTTACGTCCTCGATGCCGGCATAGCGTTTAAGTGCGCCAAGTTCCGCAGCGCTCGCCTCATAAGACAAGCCGGCAGGCGTATGCGCAACCGCAGCAACGTCGACGCTCCAATGGAGCGGTGGGGTATCCATGGGCCCCTCTGGCAGCCGTCAGACGGCCTGCTTCAATCCATAAAGCTCAGGGAAATTGAGATGACCTTGCAATAGCATATTGAGCGGCATCTCCCCGATATTGCGAATCGACTGGAAGATATAGGCTGCCAGCTCGTCCGCCGCGACATTGGCATTCTCGTCGCCGGACTGGAAGCTCTTCCAGATCGCGTCGGCGAGCCCGCTCCTGTTCCTGCGCTCCACGGCATTCGTATAAACGATGAGCTGCCGGTAGAACAGGTCGGCGATCTTGCGAACCTCCTGGCCCACATAGACATCGGCAATCCCGAGGTCGCGAACCATGCTGTCCATCTCACGCACGAACGCCTCAATGATCTCTTTGCCAAGAAGCTTTCCTTCGTTGGCTCCGAGCTTCAGGTTCTGCATCACAATGAACATGTGAATGACGAGCATGTCGAAGCGGCCTGACAGCGTGTCGGGTACGCCGCATCTCACGTAGAAGACCGGATTGCGCGACTGCGCCACAATCAAATCGTAAATTTTTTCAGCAGCCTCCCGTCGGGCTGACCGTTCTGCAAACCAGCGGAACATGCTTCGGCTTGAACTCCGTTTGTGCGCTACCCCTGCCACTTTACCTTATAATGCCTTATTCGCATCAGAAAAGGTTTGCAATCACCCTGCGGCAAAGTTAGCTCAAGGGCAAGAGCTGACACCGCAGACAGCAATTTTGAGGGCAGAATGTCAAATCAATCCTGCATTCCGGAGCAAAGGAAGTGTATAATTTCGTTCCGGCGCGGCCTCCGGGGGGTAGCTTTGGGGGCTGTTTTGGCTAGCGGGCTGCTATTGACCGGGTGCGGCGATACGGTCATCCGGCAGGGCCACCTGTTCCATGAGGAAGACATCGCACAGATTAAGCCAGGCATGGGCAAAGATCAGGTTGTGCTGGCACTCGGTACACCGGACACGCAATCGGCCGCGGGTGGCGGTTCGTATTACTACATCTCGACGACAGCGAGCCAGCCGATGCCGTTCATGAAGCCGGAGGTGACGGACAGGCGAATCGTTGCCGTCTACTTCGACAAGAAGGACCGGGTCGCGCAGATCGCGAATTACGGCATGAAGGACGGCAAGGTGTTCGATTTCGTCAAGCGCGAGACGCAGGGCTACAGCCGCGATCAGGGTCTGCTCAAGGAGCTGTTCCGCGATATCGGCATGGGGCCGTCGATCCCGGGAATCGGCGGCAAGAGCGCGCCGGGGAATTAGCCCCGTCCTTGCCCGGCGCGGCGGCGTATGTGTGCCGCCGCGTAATGGCGGTTGCCCGCCCGCTTGGCCGCATCTTCCCCGCAAAGCCGCAGGCTCTATCAAGAAACGTTACAAGCGCCAGCAGTTTCCCGCGTCCGCGCGCCAGCGATGCTTGCTGCGCCACGCGCCCGGCAAAGCAACGGCGGGGATTCGATACCGCAGCAAAATTGCGGGAATTATTGCGTCTTCACGATCAGGCCGTCAGGACCGTTCTCGATGGCGAGGCCGTGTGCGCCCGCCATCGCGGTAAGCCTTCCCGCGCCGCCCGGAAAATCGAAGGAGACGATGGCGGTCCTGGGATTGACAGACTTGAGGTCCCAATTTTGCACTCCAGGCAAGTGTTGCAGGCGCGTGCGAATTGTCTGCCATTCCTTGAGACCCGAGAATTGTGCGGTGATCAGGATGGAGGCGGTCTCGCCGGTTATGTAGCCCGCACCGGCGGCTGTCTCCGTTTCGCCTCCTGGCCCCGCTCCCGTTCCGTCCGTGGGCTCACCCTGAACGAACGAATTCGCGTGTCAGCTTCCAGCGCTCCTGTACCGTATCGAAGGCGAGCCTGGCTGCTGCCTGCATCAGGGGCTCATCAGGCGAGCCGCCGGCCTTTATCTTCCGCTGCAGCGAGAAAAGCCCCATCGCATCCGTTCCGGCAAGCTTCAGCGTCAATACATCGCTGCCGGCGCTGATGTTCGCCACGGCGAGCACGACTTGCTGGGTATGATGCTGCGACTTCAATGCCTCCACGCCCGCGGAGGCGTTGGCGGCGTAGGAATTGGCGATAGCCGCGGTGATGTCCTGGCGGGTGGGGGCCACTTTTGCCGGAACCAGCGCATGGGTGAGATCGAGATCAAGCAACGCGCTGCGCCAGGAATTACGGCCGCCGGTTCGGGCCGTGCCGTCCTCGATCAAGACAGGTACGATCAGGATTTCCGGGCCGCGATCCAGAATGGGAATGACGCCGTGGCGGGAGAAAAGCGCATTTATGGCTCGCTCGGAGAAGGTTACGCCAAAGGTGGCGATATAGCCGGTGCCGGTAACGCCTTCGCCGCGCACCTGTACGCCGGAAACGAGCCGTTCCACCTCTTCGGCGGGCAAGCCGGGAATGCGGGAGGCTGCTCTGAAATCGGTCAGACGCGAGACCAAAGTCTGGAAGGCGCGCACTTCGGCGGTTTGCGTCGCGGCCCGCTTCGCCTCGACCGAATCGGCGGCTTGCGCCTCGACCGTGACATTCGCGACGGTAAACGGGCTTGGGCCGTTCTGCGCCAGGGCGGAAGGGCTGGCGCAAAGGAGCCCCGCCGTCAGCACCCGGATTAAGAGCTTCGCTCTGCCGATACACGCCATGAATGGAACTCCCCGCTCGTCAGGCCGGTAGCGCTTGTCTAGACTGCGCGCGCCATGCTACCCCCTCTTTAATCGGTGTCCCATGGCGCTGCAAGCTTTTGGCACGCTAGTACACCCCGCGGGAAAACCTACCCGGTTTGCGGCGAGCACTTCCAGGATTTCTCGCGGATAAGGTGTACTAGCAAACTATTGACTCTAGTACAGCTTACCGGAGGCAAGTTCGCTTGAGCGCTTGTGGCAAATTGGGTGCGAACTTGCCTCCGGCTGTACTAGCGAAAGACTATCCATGACAGGCAGCATGACGGAAAAACCAGCGGGCTCCTATGCGGAGGCGGGCGTCGACATCGATGCCGGCGACGCGCTCGTGGAGAAGATCAAGCCTTTCGCCAAGGCAACCGGCAGGCCCGGCGCGGCAGTGGCACTGGGCGGTTTCGGCGGGCTCTTCGATTTGAAGGCCGCCGGATTTACCGATCCCATCCTGGTCGCCTCGAACGATGGCGTTGGCACCAAGGTCAAGATCGCCGCCGAGACGGGCCTGCACGATACCATCGGCATCGACCTCGTGGCGATGTGCGTGAACGACGTCGTGGTGCAGGGCGCCGAGCCGCTGTTCTTTCTCGACTATTTCGCCAGCGGCAAGCTCGATACGGACGTGGCCGCGCGGGTGATCGCGAGCATCGCGGAGGGCTGCCGGCAGGCGGGTGCGGCGCTGATCGGCGGCGAGACGGCGGAAATGCCGGGCATGTATGCGCCGGGCGACTACGATCTCGCGGGCTTCTGTGTGGGCGCTGCCGAGCGAGGCAGGCTCTTGCCGCGCGAGCATATCGCGGAGGGCGATCTCCTGATTGGGGTCGCGTCCTCCGGCGTGCATTCCAACGGCTTTTCGCTGGTGCGCAAGATCGTCCGGGATCAGGGGCTGTCATGGCACGATCCAGCGCCGTTCGAGCCGTCGAAGAGCCTGGGCCAGGCGCTGATCGAGCCCACCCGCATCTATGTGAAGCCGGCACTTGCGGCGCATGCGGCAGGAAAGGTGAAGGCGTTCGCCCACATCACCGGCGGCGGCCTGCCGGGCAACGTGCCGCGCGTGTTGCCGCCCGGCTTCGGACTGGACATCGACCTGGGCGCCATCTCTTGCCCGCCCGTGTTTCATTGGCTGGCCGAGGCCGGTAAGGTCGAAGAGGCCGAGATGCTGCGCACCTTCAACTGCGGCGTGGGCTTTGCCGCTGTCGTGGCGCCGCATGATGCCGCCGCCATCGGCGAGTTTTTCCATGCTCATGGCGAGCGTGCGTTCTCCATCGGCATTGTGGAACGGCGGGCCGCGGACGAACCGCTGGTGCGCACCTCCGGCAAGCTCGGAGCCTGCCAATGAGCGGGAAGAAGCGCGTGGGCGTGCTGATTTCCGGGCGCGGCAGCAACCTCGTCTCGCTCATTGAGGCCGCGAGCGAGCCGGATTTTCCGGCGGAGATCGCGCTTGTCCTTTCCAACAAGGCGGACGCCCTGGGGCTGGTGCGGGCAGCGGAGGCGGGGATCGCAACGGCCGTCGCCGATCACAAGGCCTATAAGGGCCGCGAGGCATTCGACGCGGCGCTGACGGCGGCGCTGAAGGAAGCGGGCGTCGACATCGTCTGCAACGCCGGCTTCATGCGGCTGCATTCGGCCGCCTTCGTGCGCGAATGGCACGGCCGCCAGCTCAACATCCATCCATCGCTCCTGCCGGCGTTCCGGGGCCTTCACCCGCACGCGCAGGCGCTCGAAGCGGGCGTGCGCGTGGCGGGAGCCACCGTGCATTTCGTGAGCGAGGACATGGATGCAGGGCCGATTATCGTGCAGGGCGCGGTTCCGGTTCTGCCCGGCGACGATGAGGACACGCTCTCGGCCCGCATCCTTGGCATGGAGCATCGCCTCTTTCCGCTCGCGCTGCGGCTGGTAGCAACCGGCGCCGCCCGGCTCGAAGGCGGGCGCACCGTGTACGCGGCAGACGCAACGCCGCCCTTTCTGGCGTCGTTTCCTGCCCTTTAGGGCACGGCCGGCGAACGTGGAATTGGCGTCATTGCGACGGCGGGCAAGCCAACCGGAAACAATCCAGGCCGCTCGCGAACACTGCCATGGATCGCTATGGCAGCCGAAGGCTACCTCGCGATGATGATGGACGGAACAGCCGAAATTGGCCGGGGCATTTCGGCTTTCGGATGCGTGACTTATTTTTTGCGCCGTGCCGCGAGTTTGCCGGTGTAGTTGCGTCCCCGTTAACGCTTTTTTAACCATCTCCGCACTAAATAGGGTCAGTAACACGCCAAGGTTGCACTGGTATCTGGGGCGCAAGTTCCGAGAGTGCACCGGCAGGTAGTAAGCGGGGAAGTTATGTCAGTCCGTAAGAGCGTCCGTTCGTGCGCCGCTGCATTCGGCGTGTTGATAGCCGCAAGCCCAGGTTCTGCCGCCGACTACGGCAACTCCGGCGGTTATGGCGGCGGCTACAAGGAACCCCCGATTCCGCTGCCTATCGCACTCTGGGCGGGGTTCTATATCGGCCCATCCTTCGGCTGGTCCTGGACCACCATAAACGCCGCCAACAACGCCCTCATCATCACCAACGACGGCACCGTGCCGTTCTCGCACCCTGGCACGAACGGCATGATCGGGGGCGGCCAGATCGGCTACAATGTGCAGGCCAGCAATTTCGTCTACGGCATCGAGCTGGATTTTGGCGGATTGGATATCGGCACAAGCGCCGTCAAGACAGATCCCAGCAACTCGCAAAGAGTTCTCACCGTAAAGAGCAACGCGGGCTTTTATGGCGACATCACGGGCCGGGGCGGGCTTACCGTGGGCAACGCGCTGCTGTACGCGAAGGGCGGCTTCGCATACTACACCGGCAACGTACAGGTAACCGACATTTACGACGGCATCGTGCAGAACACCGGAGTGTTCACCGGCTGGACCATCGGCGGCGGTGTGGAGTACAAAATCACACGTACGGTGTCGTTAAAGGGTGAATACCTGTATTTCGATTTTGATAGCTCCAACTTCAGCTGCTGCCTGACATTGAACACAGGAACAGTTGACAACAATATCACGGCAAATACATTTAGGCTTGGCCTTAACTATAATTTGAACGACCTGCGCTCGCCACTCGAGTAGCCCGCTCGAGAGCGCAGCTTCGAATCCGGGAGCGCCCCCGGCCCCCCCTTCCCCTGGGGCCTCCCGGATTCCTCCATCCGTTAACTTCTGCGTGAGCCGATTGCGGGAGAGGCCGCCGTGCTTTATCAACGGCCCCCAAGCAACAGGCCGCATTGGCTGTGCAGCGCGGAGGAGACATGCTGAATTTGGCGGCACTGGAACAAGCATCTGTCCATTTAAATCCGTTTCCTTTTGTTGCCGTCCCTAATTTCATTGACGAAAAGGCCCTGGAGCCGATCGAGAAAGATTATCCATCTGTTTCCAAACCAGGCAGTTTTCCTTTGGAGACACTCCGCTTCGGTCCTGGTTTTGCAAGCTTCATGGCAGAGCTTTACCGGCCGGCGTTCCGCGACATCGTGGGAAAGAAGCTCGGCATCGATCTCAGGGGACGCCCGGCCACCGTCACGGTGCGGGGGCGTGCGCGCGAGCGGGATGGGCAAATCCACCTCGACAGTAGAGCCAAGCTCGTGACCGTCCTGATCTACATGAACGGGAAATGGGAGGCGGATGGCGGCCGCCTGCGGCTGCTGAATTCGCCCAGCAATCTCGATGACATGGTTATGGAAGTACCGCCCGCGCGCGGCACGCTGCTCGCTTTTCTCAATACGCAGAACGCCTGGCACGGGCACAAGCCTTTCGAGGGCGAGCGGCGCGTTATTCAGCTCAACTGGGTGCGCGATAACTGGGTGGTCTGGCGCGAGAAGGCGCGGCACAGCCTTTCGGCCTTTGTGAAGAAGCTGGGAAGCTAGGCAATGGCCGTCATAGCGAGGCGGCAAGGCCGCCGTGGCGATCCAGGGCGGGAGGATGAAGCTGTTGGATTGCTTCGCTTCGCTCGCTCCACACATGACGGTACGCGTTGGTAGGGGGGTGCGCCGCATATGCCGCTCAACATCGAGACATTCAGCAACGTATCGGGCGGCAACGCCTTTTTCAAAGCGCTCACGCATCCGCTCGCGGCGGAGAAGGCGCAGGAGCTGCTTGCCGCACTTGCCGCCAGAGGCCCGGTCGCGATTTACGATCCGCTGAATTTGGCGGGGGTGGCGGCGCAAGCCTTGCCTGTCGCGAGGCTGCGCCTTTCCGGCTACTACGTTCAGGATATCGAAGCTCAGGGGCGCACATTTGCGGGCCATGCGGCAAAACTCGTCACGGCGCTGCCGGAGTGCCGGGCGTCCTCGCTGTTGATAACGGCGTTCGAGGCCTCGCGGCCCGCCGGCCAGATCCGGCATCTGCTTCCCGCAGGCATGGAGGTGCACAGCCTCGACGCGCTGCGGCTGCCGGAGGCGATGTTGAGCGAGGCCGCGCGCTATCTCTCGCCGCTCAATTTCGCGACCAACTTCGCCTTTTTCCGCGACGGCTCCGGGCACCACACGCGGCTCGTTACGGCGAATTATTGGGGCGCGTATGGCGCGACGGCCGTGCGGTTCTGGTGCCGTCTCTACGATGGGGCGGGCAAGCGGCTTGCCCAATGGGAGCAGCAGGCGGGACCGGCGAACGCCGCAATCGTGCTCGACAGCAAGGAAATCCGCGCGCGCTTCGACTTGCCGGAGTTCGCCGGGCAACTCTTCATCCACGCCACGGGCATCGCCGGCCACGATGTGGTGAAGTACGCGCTCGACACCTATGGCGATAGCGGGGACGTGCTCTCCTGCACGCACGACGCCAATTCGTGGCCCGCGGATTTCTATGCCGGCCTGCCTGCGCCCGATGAGGGCGAGGAGGTGGTGCTGTGGCTCCAGAACAGCCAGCCCTTCGAGATCCCGGCGGGCGAGATCGAGCTGAACGTTATGGGCCGCGCGGAGGCCGTGCCGCTTGCTGAGCCGCTTGGCGCTTTCGCGACCCGGCGCTTGAGCGTCTCTGAGCTTCTGCCGGAAGCGCGCTGGCCGCAGCAGGTGGAGATCGCGGCGGGGAAATATGTGGTGCGCCCGCGCTACGAGGTGTTTGCCAAGACCGGCCGGCAGCGCATCGCGCATGTCAATGTCGAACGGACGGACCTCAAGCCCGATCCGAAGCTTGCGGAGCTGGGCGCCGCGATGGGCAAGGGGCACATCCTGCCGGCGCCGGTCCTGCCGCTGGCGCGGTTCGATTCCCTTATCCTGCCAACGCCGATGGCGCGCGGCATCGAACGCTTCCCGCTGAAGGCCACAATCTTCGATGCGAGCGGCGAGACGGCGGCGGAGCATCGCTTCGGCAACCTGCGGCGCGATCATGCGAGCCTGCTCGATATAAGCGCCCTGCTGGCTGAGAAGGGCGCGGAGCTGCCGTCCGGCTACGGTCACGCCGAGCTTACCTATGATTTCGAGGCGGGGCGCGAGGCGGACGGCTGGATGCACGCGCTGTTCCGCTATCGCGACCGGGCAAGCGGCCACGCCGCCGAAAGCTCGTTCGGCAGCCACATGTTCAACGCGGTGCTGGTCTACGGACACGAGCCGCAGAGCTATTCCGGCCGGGCGCCGGGGCTTACCACGCGCCTGTTCCTGCGTATCGGAGAGAAGCCCTACGATACGCTCTGCCACCTGATCTATCCGGCGTCCACGCCCTGGCATGCGAAATCGGACACGGCGCTGATCCTGACCTCGAACCGGGGCGAGGAAATTGCGCGGGCGCATGCCGCCATCCCCTGCGGCGGCTCCCATCATTGGCGGGTGAGCGAGACCTTCGAGGCCAAGGCGCTCGAAGCGGCGGGGGAAGGCGCCCACGTTATCATCCGCGACACCACCTGCCGGCTGTTCGGCTATCACGGGCTCGTCCGCGGCGATGCTTCGTTCAGCCTCGACCACATGTTCGGCTTTTAGCGCGGTTCCGGTGAAAGGAGAGCCGCCGTCACTGCGGTGGCGGCAGTCGAGCCGCCACATGGTTGGGAAAGGCCGAGCTGAAGCCCTCCGCAATCGCGTACAACAATTGCATTAAAGCGTGTTGCGAAGCCTTCCCAAAGGCGGAGCTTCGCGCGGCAGTATAGAAACTTCCCTTTTCGATTTTGCGGCGTGCCGTCAGTTAGGCGACACCCAAAAATAACCGCTTCAAGTTGGAGGTTTTGGGCACCTGGGCGCGATGGTGTAATTCCACTCTGGGTGGAACTCGGCGGGGGTGATGTTTAATCCATGCCTATCCGGTTAAGACCCACACCCACTACATTTAGGGTGCTGCCACTCACCTGAGTATAACGCGGCATATGTCGGCGCGGTAGCGTCGCCAGCGATGCCGAGCAGGGATCGGAAGGTGTTGAATGGGTAGAAGCGCCTGTTGAAGCGGAACGTGTATTCATTGAGGTAGGCTTGCAAGTGCTTTTCGCTCACGCCGTGATGGATGCCACTGAGCCAAGCCTTCAGGTTGCTGAAGACGAGGTGAGAGACCGGCAGGAACTGCTCGGCCACCTCGGGATCGCCGCATTCAGCAATGGCGTGGTGGTCGTAGCCGCGTGTTCGCAGGCTGCCATAGCCGCTCCAGTCGTCGGTGACGATCAGCGAGCCTGGCATCACGGCGCTCTCGACGAAGCCGCACAGCAATTCTGCGCTCCGGTCAGCGGCGATGGCCAGCCGGATGCGCCCGGCGTAGCGGCCATCCTTCCGCTTGTCCTGTGCGGTGCCCGGCTCCCGATGGCGGACTTCGACGGCTCCAACCACCAGCGCCTTATGGTGGACGCCCCGGCCTTCGCCGCGCGTTCGTCCGCCCACATAGGTTTCGTCCACCTCGACATGGTTCTCCGGCTGTCCGCCGATCCGGTCCCGGCCAGGGCGCACCATGCTGGCGCGGAGCTTGTGAAGGATGCCGAAGGCGGTTTCGTAGCGCGACAGGCCAAGCTGCCGTTGGAACTGCACTGCAGACATGCCGGGCGTCTGGCTGGTAACGAGGTAGGCCGCCCAGAACCATACGCTCAACGGCGTGTGGCTGCGCTCCATGACGGTGCCGACGGTCAATCCGGTGTTCTTGCGGCATTTGCGGCAACGCAGGACGCCAGGGCGGTTATCGAAACGGAACGGCTCTGCGCTGATTTGACAATGCGGGCAAATGAAACCGCCGTTCCAGCGGGCCTTCTCCAGATAGGCAGCGCAAGCCGCGTCGCCGGGAAAAAGCCGCTGGAACTCAGGAAGCGAGTGCGCGAAGGGCAGACCGGCGTGGTCGAGAACATCCAAGGCGAACGCTCCATTATCCGCTTTACACCCACACTGTGCCGCCCGTCCTTGGGCGTCAAGCGGATAAACCAATGTGTCACCGGAAACAACATGTAGTGGGTATGGGTCTTAACCGGATAGGCATGGTTTAATCCAGCCATTTGCGCGTCGCTGACCTTGACGCCCTTGGTGTAAGCCCTTTCATCGAGTTCACACTGAACCTTCAGTCCAGTTTCCGTGGTGGTTGCCGCGATCAGTTCGACGATGGCCATCCGGCTCGTCAATGGTTTCCCGCGCCAGTTCTGACTGATGTGACTAAACAGGCGATGCTCTATTTTATTCCACTTCGATGTTCCGGGTGGATAGTGGCAAACCGGGATGCTCAATCCAGTCTCATCGGCCAGCTCTTGCAGCTTAAGCTTCCATAGCCTGACCCGTGAGCCGTTGGAGCCACCGCCATCGGCGGTGATCATCAGCTGGCTTGCCTCGGGATAACGCTCGCGGCCCATCGAGGCATACCAGCTGCGGACAGCGTTGACCGCGAACTCAGCCGTATCGTGATCGACGCCAACGCTCACCCAGCCGGTGTTGCTGGCGATATCGTAGACGCCATACGGGATGGCCTTACCGAGTTCTTTGTTAGCGGCGCGCTACCGCACGGCGCGCTACTTGAGCGCAGTGTCAACGAAATCATGGACCTTGACCTCGTCCGGGCAGCCCTGTGGACGGTAATCGCTGCCAGTGTTTTTGTAATCTCCAACCAGCTCCTTCTTTTTCGTGCCGACGGAGATCACCGGTTGGTTGGCAGCCTGAAAGCCGATCGCCTGCCCGTTTATGTGTTCGAATTGAGCGTTGCGGTCAGGATGGTTGCTTCCTTCCATGGTCTTGCGGTTGACCTGACGTCTATACCTAAGCTGAACGAGAAGCTTTGGGATACTACTAGCGCTGACTTTGTGTCCCATCTTGCGCAGCGCCGCCGCAAGCTTTGCATGGCTCTTCGACACCCAAAGAAGCGGCCGCATTGGATCGCCCATCGTTGCCGGCGCTAGCAGGCGCAGCAGGTCGTCCAGAAGCGTTGCGTCAGTTGCCGTCAAGGCTCGCCGGCCGCCCCCAGCCCGCCGCATGTGGCTGCTGCTGGAAGGCACCGGTTTGACAAGATCTTTCACACCCCGGTTGATCGTGCTCCGCGCGATCTTGGTGGCCCGGCAAACCGCGGAAACCCCGCCATAGCCGCCAGCACGTGCTTCCGCCGCCGCAAACAAGTGCCGCCCCGCCTCATCCAGGCAGTCCCGCACAGCTTCGTAACGTAAACGAATCGCTTTTTCATCGATCATCCACCGACGCTAGCCGCCTAGCTGGCCCGGCGGAATCCTGCGATCCACAACTTATCCAAGTTGATTCACTTATTTATCGGCGTCGCCTTAGCGCGCTCCGCAGTTCGACGAGCGACTGCGACGCCTGGGCCTAACCCGTGCCGCCCCGCGAGAGATCGTTCTGGTAACACTCGTCGCACCGCAGGCGCCTCCGGCTTTTCAGTTCCGGTGTTAGCTCAACTGTGCTCCGGCAATAGTTTTCGCCGCGGCCTGCCAGTTTTGGAGTGATGGAAATTGCAGGAGTTGCAACAGGAAGTTCCAGGCAAGTTCCAGCCTTTGTGCCGCGGCGGGAGAAAGGCAATCGCCAACCGAGAAGTCTTCGCCTGCCACGGAAAGAACGAACGCGGGCGGTGGCGTTTCGCCTATCACCCGCTGGTAAATGTCGAGCACGGCCTCTGGCGCCAAGCTATGGCTCGAAACCGTCATGCCCGCCAGCGGCGCTGTCTGAATGAAATTGAATGGCGCTAGCGATCCGATCGCCGCATCGGCAAAAAGCGCCAAGCCGTGTCCTTGAAGGTCGAGCGCATGCTCGATTTGTAGCTGGAAATCTTCTACAACCGTCACATGCTGCAATTGCGCGCGCCTGACGCGCTCCAGCAAAAGGGGACCCAGCCCATCGTCGCTTCGCGTGATATTTCCCCACCCGAGCACAACCACCAGGGGTGTCTGGCTTACCGTAGTCATCTGCTTGAGATCGCGGACAAGGCTCGTTTCCCGGCAGCAGCCGCGTCAAACAATGGAGCCGTCGCTGTTCCTGCACAAATGCGACACCGTTGCTCCCGCAGCGTCCTGCAACGACACCTCCAGCGGCATTTGCCCCAGGGCGTGGGTCGCGCAGGACAAGCAGGGGTCGTAAGCACGGATTGCCACCTCGATATGATTGAGCAGACCCTCCGTGATCTCGCGTCCATCCAGATACTGCAGGGCCACGGCGCGTATCGCTTCGTTCATCGCCTGATTGTTGTTCGTCGTGGAGACAATCAGGTTGCAGAACGTGACCAGATCGTCCTTATCGACGCGGTAATGATGGAACAGCGTGCCGCGCGGCGCTTCGATAACACCAACGCCTTCTCCACGCCAAGCGCCCTTATCGGCCATGAGGTCCTTGCCGAGGATTTCCGGATCGTCGAGCAACTCGCGAATGACTTCGGCGGCGTGTAGCAACTCGATCAGTCTGGCCCAGTGATAGAAGAGCGTGCCATGAACCGGGCGCCCTTCGCCTATGGCCATCATCTTTTTCCGCTCGGATTCCGCTTCGGGAGATGGAATGAAATCGCAGATTTGCACGCGCGCGAGCGGCCCGACCTTATACCATCCGTTCTCCGCACCCAGCGACTTTATGTACGGGAACTTCATATAGCTCCAGGACTTGACGCCCTCCTGCAGCATCTGATCGTACTGGGAATAATCGGCGTGATCGAAAATGGGTTTCTTGTCCGCATCGGTCGCGCGCAGGCCGCCATGATAAAGGTCCATCGCACCGTCGCCACGGACGAGCCCCATCATGTTGGTGCTGAACTCGGCAAAGCGGTTATAAAAGCGCGGATTGGTCAGATGCAGCTTCTCGACCATCCGCACCGCGCCGATTGCCCATTCGACGATTTGGTCAACCCCATTGCGCAGGAGGTCGCGCTCTTCCTCCGCAAGCGCCTTGTTCATGCCGCCGGGGATGGCGCCCGTCCCGTGGATGCGCTTGCCTGCGGTGTGATGGATGACCTCCTGCCCGAACTTGCGTATGAAGACGCCCTGCTTGGCGATTTCGGGAAAATCCGCCAGCACGCCCAGGATGTTACGGCGCGTCAAATCGCTGTCGAAGCCAAGCAGAAGATCCGGCGACGAGAGGTGAAAGAAGTGCAGGGCGTGAGACTGAAGCATCTGTCCATAGTGCATCAGCCGGCGCAGCTTCTCCGCCGAGGGCGGCAACATGCCGTAGCCCGCTATTATGTCCATCGCCTTCGCCGCGGCCAGATGATGGCTCACAGGGCAAATGCCGCAGAGGCGCTGGACAATAACGGGAACCTCCCAATAAGGCCGCCCTTCGATGAATTTCTCGAATCCGCGCACTTCAACGATATGCAGCCGCACCTGATGGACCTTGTTCTCTTCGTCCAGCAGGATCGTGACTTTGCCGTGCCCCTCGACGCGCGTAACCGGATCGATGGCGATGCGGCGCAATTTTTGGGGAGACGTGGCTGTTTCCAGATTCGGCATGTCTTTCCCCTCAGTCGTAGCGGAGCAGTTCAAAGCTCAATCGCGGATTATTGCCCGAGATGAGATCGGTCACGTACTTCCAGATCGTGTCGCCCGACGGTGGACAGCCAGGGATGAAATAGTCGATGCGGACAACCTCATTAAGCGGCCGCACCTTGTCGAGCAGAAGCGGTAATTCGGGGTCGTTGGGGGCAGAAGGCTTGCCGTCGAGATCGCCATAGACGTGCTTCAGCATCTCCGCCACGTCCAAATGATTGCGCAGCGCGGGCAGCCCGCCGTTAACGGCGCAGGCTCCGCATGCGATCAGAACCTTGCAGTTGGCGCGAAATTCGCGCAGCACGTGGACATTTTCGGCATTGCACACGGCGCCCTCGACGATGCCGATATCGCAGGGGCCGCAATGCTTGATGTCGTTGATTGGCGACCGGTCGAATTCCACCAGATTCGCCAGATCGATTATCCGCTCGTCGATATCGAGCAGCGACATGTGACAGCCGAAGCAGCCGGCTAGCGATGTTGTCGCGACTTTAAGTTTGCGTGGCGTGGTATTTTGCGCCGCCGTGGCCATGGATCAGCCTTCCTTGACGGAGTTAACAGCAACGGGACCGTTGACGAGTTCTTTAGCTATGCTATCGTGCCCCGCGCTACTGGACCGCTTATCGGTTGCGCTATCGCGTTCCGCGCTAGTTGAGCGCCATTCTGTGTGCTTCTTGACCTTCTGGCGGAGCGATTCATGGTCGAAGAGGCGCTCGCCAATCGGCACGGAATAGCCTACGCGCTTGGGCATGATCGCGCCAACCGGGCAGACATGCGCCGCTTTGTCGGATAGTGCGAACTCTGTTTCGCCGAGTTTGCCCGAGGGCGAATTGATGACGAGATGCGAGGCCCGTCCGCGGCCCGCCAGCGCGAAGACGCTCTTGCCATCTACGTCCCTGCTCGCCCGCACACACAATTCGCACATGATGCAACGATTGCGATCCAGAAGAATATCGGGATGCGACGCATCGAGCCCGCGGTTGGGATAAAAGTGCGCATAATGCGCGTTGAACATCTCAAGCTCGTAGCCTAGCGCCTGCAGCTTGCAATTTCCGCTCTTGGCGCAGCCAGGGCAGAAGTGATTGCCCTCGACGAAGAGCATCTGCAGCAGGACGCGCCGGCGCGCGTTCAATTCCGGCGTATCGCTGTGCACTTCTTGCCCTGGCATCGCGGGCGTGGCGCAGGCCGAGCCGTTGCGGCCGTCGACGGTAACGGTGCAGAGCTTGCAACTGGCATGCGGACCGAAATCGGGATGAAAGCACAGATGCGGGATGAACACACCTGCCGCCAGGGCTGCCTGGAGGATCGTCTGCCCTGCCTCGAAGTGGACGATCTCGCCATCAATCGTAAAATAGCGTTCGATGGTCATGCGTTAGCTCCTAAGTGAGCGTTGGCATCGTCGCGGCCGGCCGCCTCTCTCGCACGCTCCAGGGCGGCGTCCATGTCGAAGGCCGGCTCAAAATCCCCGGTTATGAGGCGCCGCTCGTAATCACCGCGGAATTTCTGGATCGTGTCGTGAAATGCGTTCGTTGCCGTCTGCCCCAGGCCGCAATGGCTGGATGCTTTCATGACTTCGCGCAAACGCATCATTTCGTTGATTTCGTACCGGGCGCCGTGTCCGTTTGCGACCTTCTCGATCAGATCGCGCATCAAGGACGTGCCGACACGGCAGGGCGTGCAGAAACCGCAGCTTTCGTGCGCGAAGAAGTGGGCAAAATTCCTGACCATCTCCACCATGTCGCGGTTCTTGTTGAAGATGATGAAGGAGCCGGCCGTCGGAATATCCTCGAATGCGACGCGGCGGCCGAACTCGTGCGGAGCCAGACATACGCCGGCTGCGCCGCTGACCTGAACGGCGCCGGGATCCGCCGCGCCGCATTCGTTAAGGATGGTCGAGACGCGCACACCCCACGGATACTCGTAGATGCCGGGCCGCTCGCAATCGCCCGAGACGGAAATCAGCTTGGTTCCGGTCGACTGCTTCGTTCCCAAGCCGGCATAGGCGGCGCCGCCCAGCCTCATCACCTCGGTGATTTTGCACAGGGTTTCGACGTTGTTCACGACCGTCGGCCGGCCTTTGCTAGCCGCTCGTCACCGGGTATGGCGGCCGCACCCTCGGGCGCCCAGGCTTGCCTTCCAGCGACTCGATGAGCGCTGTTTCCTCGCCGCAAACATAGGCACCGGCGCCCATGCAGATTTGTATGTCGAAATCGAATCCGGGCACGCCGCAGATGCCCGCGCCCAGGAGGCGCTTTGCGCGCAGTTCCGAGAGCCTCGTTTCAAGCTGGGCGCGCAAATATTCGTATTCACCTCGCAAGTAGACGATGCCCTCGCTAGCACCGGTAGCATAGCTGCAGATCAGCATCCCCTCGAAAATACGATCGGCAAAGGAATTCAGAAGGACGCGGTCCTTAAAGGTTCCGGGCTCGCCCTCGTCGGCGTTGCAAATAATGTAGCGCTGGCCCTCCGGCGTATTGCGGCAAACATACAGCTTAACCGCCGTTGTGAAGCCAGCGCCGCCGCTGCCCCGCAAGGAGGACTTCTTCATCTCCTCGATGACGCCGTTCGGCCCAAGGGCGACGGCTATCTGTAGCGCCTTGCCAATGGCATAGCTGCTGCCCAGCATTTTGTCGGCTCGGCGGATGTTGTCCTCAACCCTGAAATAGTAGCTGGGCCATTCGGAAAGGGGGACGCGCGCGCGAACCAGCTCGCAGATTTCGTCGATCCTGCGGAGCGTGAGACGTGCAATGGGGCGACTGTTGAGCAGGAGCGCGGGGCCCTGGTCGCACATGCCTGTGCAAGATGTCATATCCACGCTGGCCAAACCATCCGCGGAAACCTCTCCGAGGTTCAGATGCAGGCGGCGCAGCATATGGTCGCGCAGGGCAATCGAACCCTGCATGCGGTCGGTTATGTTATCTGAAAACAATATCCGGTACTGTCCGACCGGCCTGTCGTAGAGGAAGGAATAAAACTGGACCATGCTGTCGACGCGCGGCTTCGCGATATCGAGGCCGGCCGCAATCGATGCCGCCGTTTCCGGTGCTATCCATCCGAGGCTGTCCTGCACATCTCGAATGATCTGCAAGAGGCGTCCACTATCGTGGCGATGCCTGTCGAGCACTGACTTAATGGCTGGATGCACAGAAGCCATAGGCGTACCTCCTGCTAAGATGCAGATATAAAATCGAACAATCACATTTCGAAACGATGCGCGCGGGGCAGGGTGTCGCACAGCACGCCGTCAAGCCCGGAGGAATCCGCCTTTAGCGAACCAGTTCCTTCCTTAGGACGGGTCTCCGGGCGAGAGTGAGATGGATAAAGAATGCTGGCAGGACTTGCACATAACCGGCTTTGGATCCATAGGCGCACCCTTCAAGGACGCCGGCGGCAGACCTCCGCGAGGTTAGTCGCTATGATCCAAGCGCATCGCAGGCCGTCACAAATCATGGATCTCGAATTCAACGGCCGTCACTCTTACCGCAACGTTGCCTCAGGTTAAGTGCTATCGCGCGTCAAATCGTTGCGTCAATCACTTAGGTGTTCGCAGATTTACTCCATCCGGACTGCCCGCATGGTAGCAATTAAATACCTTGCAACATGCATTTGCCGTGTCTACGCGTCCGGTTCCCGGCGGAGTATACGGCGCGCGAAACGACCGCCCCTGGCCCGAAGCCCGGTTCGGCCAACTGGCAGCTTTAAGATCCGTTAGCAGCAGGTCTTGCCGGACGCCTATCGGGGGCTGTTACGGTTACGCTGGTTACCCGGTTCCGAGCACATCTAAAGTGAGAAGCTCTTTAAGCTGTCTCAGGCGGGCCCGGGCGGCGGCGCGCTGCTCCGGCGCATCCAGTAGGAACTCTTCGTCACCTTCACCGCCTTCGGCAGGAACCAGTTCGTCATCAAAGTCAGCCAAGCGCTCAAGGTGGGCAAGGTAGAGCCTAATCTCTTCTGGGCTGAAGATATCGCGGACCCCGGCTACGAAGCGTGGCAGTTCCCGGGCAAAATCTAGCCGTGTCACCGCCGTCTCGGCGAAGGTGAGCAGCTTCTCCCCGATCAGGTAATCCAACGCGGAGACCACCCCATGCCGGTCTCGAACACCGAGTGCGGCCTCACATTGCTCCTTCCAGACGTCCTGAAACCTGTGCTCAGCCATTGTTTCCTCAGCAGTGTCGCCGGTCAGTGCCCCCCGGATGGAGCGATCCCGCTCCATCCTCCTCTTAGATGTCAACCTGCTCGGCTATTGCTAGGGCATCGTCGACCTCGATGCCGAGATACCGAACGGTACTTTCAACCTTCGTGTGTCCAAGCAAAAGTTGTACTGCACGAAGATTTCCTGTCTTGCGGTAGATTATGGTCGCCTTGGTCCGGCGCAAGGAATGCGTGCCGAAAAGGCTCGCATCGAGTCCTACCATGGCCGTCCAGCTGGAAACAAGGCGGGCATACTGCCTTGTGGTGAGGCTGCTATCCTTGCCTCGGCGGCCGCCGAATAGGAAGCTACCGGGCTTCCGTTGGGTGCGGCGAAGATATTCATCTACCGCCTGGCGCGCCTGCTCGGTTATTTCAAACCGGACAGGGCGGCCCGTTTTCTTCTGCCGGACCGTGGCCCGTTCGATGGTATAGCCGTGAGGCGCGACATCCTCCACCTTGAGGCTTACCACATCGCAGCCGCGCAGCTTGCTGTCGATGGCGAGATTGAACAGCGCCAAATCGCGCACCTTCCGCATCACTTGTAGATGCGTGCGGATCGCCCAGACATGCTTGGGCTGTAATGGCGGCTTTGGCCCCACGAGCTTGCCCTTGTTCCAGGGGATGCGGGAAGCGTTGAGGGCATCTGCATTTCGGATTGTGTCCACGGTTTCTCTCCGTTTACGTTGGGAGAGCATCCAGTGTGACTGAAATACATAGATACTAAAGAGGCTCGCGCTGCCACATTCCGGCGCAGCCGCATGCTGGGAATGCAGCAGAATGGCCAGGGCCAAGACAGCCGCCAGCTGGAGCAGCGTGAAAGCCGGGTTCCGGGATTTTGACCGCACCGCGCTGCTTGGCGTATTGCAAGACCTTTATGCCGCCAGCGAAGAGAACCAGGCGTTCCTGCATGCCCGGCTGAATTTGGGCGGCAATCCACTCGCGCCCTACAAGGCGGCGATATCGCGCTGGATATGCCCGGACATCTTCCGCGACCAGCCTGTTTCGGTGGCGAAGGCCAAGAAGGCGATCTCGGATTACAAGAAAGCCATCGGCCATCCGGAGGGTATGGCGGAACTCACCACCTTCTATTGCGAGGAGGTGATCGTTTTCCTGAATTCCTGCGGGATGGAAGACGAGGGCTATTACGCCGCGCTCATCCGCATGTTCGAGCAAGCGCTGAAATGGGCAATACCTCTCCCCAGCGACTGCCGAGCGTCCTTTCTTGATCGTCTGCACCGTGTCCGGGAAGCAGGCCGCCGTATTGGCTGGGGCGTTGGCGACGAACTGGGCGATCTCTGGGACGCGGTATCGGAAGATGACGGGGCCAACGGATAAGGAGCCGCTTCGGTGGAGGGTATAACCATCCCGGCGGTGGCATCAAGGAGAGGCGGTCCGCCAGCTTTCTGATCCAGGAGCCGAAAGTCCAAACGCTTGGCTGGCACCGACGAAGATGACCCAAACCGGCTGGCGCGAGGATCAGGTCCGTCATGGTGCGCGCCAGACGCAATGCCGAGGAAGCCAACATCCAGGCTCTTTCCGAGCAGACCTCGGAATTCGCCAATTCGGAAGACTGCACTATCTCGGGCAGCGGACGTCGTCGTCCGGCGCCATGAGCCATGCTTCGTGAAGGGTTTCAGATGTCGGCTGCATGAACGCGCGCAGGTCTTCTGCGGCCCGGCCGGCGTCTGAATGCGCCCCAGGTAACCTTCAAGCTGCACGAGCGCACATCATCCAGTTACCTTTATCCAGGAGCAACTTCGCCGCCGTTCCTGTCGGCTTGGCGACAGGAACGTTCAGAGAAAAGCCTTAGAGTGAACATCGCGCGCCGCTGCATCGGCGAACTGCCTGAAGAGCAGCTATACTGGCAGCATGGTAACAGGGGGGGTGGCACACTATGGATGAGGCTTCGATCAGACCGGGTGAGATCGTTGGCTGCACGCCAGACTGGGCGGATGCCACTCTTATATTTATCGTCCGCGTCCGAACGCCCTACCGCTCTCTGCGCGACTGCCCGCGAGCGGGTATCTTGTCCCGCGGAGGCTTGCGCAAATGATGGCGATATGCGTCCAGAGCAACCTGGTCACGCTTGAGAACCGCCGCTTGTATAAACCAACCTTAACTTGGGCAAGCCGGCAAATCCAGATCACCAGCCAGGCCACGGAAACACAGTCTACTCATGCGTTGGAACTGCATTGTGAGCAGTGCTTCCGCAACGCCGGCGCAGCACTTCTCCCCCGCCTGGTTCCTTCGTAGGCTCCGGAGGGGATGTGCCTAGCTTCGATTTCCTGATGGCAAGAGGGTCAATGTTCCAGATTCGCATTCATGGGCGCGGTGGCCAGGGCGCAGTGACTAGCGCAAAAATATTGTCCATTGCCGCCTTTCTCGAAGGACGCCACGCACAAGCGTTCTCAAGTTTCGGCTCAGAGCGGGCGGGCACGCCCGTGGCCGGCTTCTGCCGCATCTCAGACAAGGAGATCAGACTGCGCGAGCCGGTCCTGGAACCGGACTGCCTGATTGTGCTGGACCCCACGCTGTTCAAGGCGATGGACGTGTTCGTGGGGTTGAAAGCGGGGGGCTATCTGCTCGTCAACTCCAAGAAAACTTTTGCTGATCTCCACATCAAGCCGGTCGCGGACGGGCTTCCCGCAGGCCATTCGGTCATTGTACCCGCAACAGAGCTGGCGTTGAAGCATACCGGCAGGCCGTTACCGAACGCGGCGCTGCTTGGCGCCTTCGCGGCGCTCACCAATCTCGTCCAATTCGACAATGTCCAGCAGGCAATCGCGCAGACCTTCCCGGGCGTCGCGGGAGAGGCCAACATCGCAGCCGCAAAGCAAGCCTATGAGTTCGTGACTGAGCAGCAACGCGCCGCCAGCGCGGCCTAAGGAGCGGCCCATGCTGAAACAGATCGAAGGTTCGCGCGCCATGGCGGAAGCCGTAGCGCTATGCCGGCCGGAGGTGATTTCCGCCTATCCCATCGCGCCGCAGACGCAGATAGTCGAAGGATTGGGCGAACTTACAAAAATGGGCCAACTGCGCAATTGCGAATTCATCAACGTCGAAAGCGAGTACGCGGCGCTCTCAGTCGCCATCGGCGCGTCGGCGGCGGGCGCCCGGGCTTACACCGCGACGGCCAGTCAGGGCCTCTTGTACATGGCGGAGGCGGTCTATAACGCTTCGGGCCTCGGCCTCCCCATCGTGATGACGATCGGCAACCGCGCCATCGGCGCCCCGATCAACATCTGGAACGACCATTCCGACGCCATGTCTATGCGCGACGCGGGCTGGATACAGCTTTTCGCCGAGACGAACCAGGAGGCCGTGGATTTGCATATCTTGGCATTCAGGATCGCGGAACAGCTTTCGATGCCGGTGATGGTGTGCGCCGATGGCTTTATCCTGACGCATGCGATGGAGCGCATCGACGTGCCCGCCCAGGCCCCCGTCGACGCCTTCCTGCCGCCTTACGACCCCGTGCAAGTCCTGGACCCCGCCAAGCCAGTCTCCATCGGCGCGATGGTCGGGCCGGACGCATTCACCGAGGTGAAGTTCCTCGCCCATTACAAGCAGACCAGGGCGCTGCAACTGCTGCCGGAATACGCAGCTGAATTCCAAAAGGTTTTTGGCCGCGAATCCGGCCGGCTCCTGCGCACCTACCGCACGGAAGACGCCACCATGCTTGTCGTCTCGATGGGCTCCGTCTGCGGAACCATCAAGGACACCATCGACGAGATGCGCGAAGAGGGCATCCGCATCGGGCTTGTGACCGTCGTTTCCTACCGGCCGTTCCCGGTGGACGCGCTTCGTGATGCGCTTGCCGGAGCGGAAGACGTAGTAGTTGTGGAAAAGAGCATCGCGGTTGGCCTGGGCGGACCACTCGCCGGCAATGTCGGCACCGCCTTGCGCAATCTCCCCCACATGCCGCGCCTGCACTCCGCCGTGGCGGGGCTGGGCGGGAGGCCCATCACAAAGGAATCGCTCCACCGGCTGTTTCGCCGGGCTACTGTGCAGCGGTGGGAAGGCACGCATTTCCTGGATCTCGATGAGCGCATCGTAGGCCATGAAATCCATCGCGCCGGCGTGAACCGCCACTCCGGCCCTGCCGCTGAAAATATCCTGCGTGAGCTTGGCCTGAGGGAACAGTTATGAGCGAAACGTCTCACACCAGCGCCCAGGCGGTGCAAGGCGCGGGCGATCAGGCCGCGAACGAGCAAAGCGCAGCCGTGCAGAAGCTCAAATACTATCAAAAAGGCACCTTCACCGTCGGCAACCGGCTGGTGGCGGAGGCCGAGCGGACTGTTCAGGCAAGCCAAAACCGCTCGAACGCGCTGACTTGCGGCCATCGCGCCTGCCCCGGCTGCGGCGAAGCGCTGGGCGCGCGCTACGCCGTCGATACCGCGATGCACGCCTGCGGCGGGAACCTGATCGCGGTGAACGCCACCGGCTGCCTCGAGTCCTTCACCACGCCATACCCGGAAACGTCGTGGCAGCTCCCCTGGCTGCACTCGCTCTACGGCAACGCCGCAGCAGCCGCCGCTGGCGTCGCCGCCGCGATGCGCGTCAAGAACCGGCCAGAGGTTCGCGTGATCGCTCAAGGCGGCGACGGCGGCACAGCCGATATCGGCTTCCAATGCCTGTCGGGCATGTTCGAGCGGAACGACGACGTTCTCTACATCTGCTACGACAACGAAGGTTACATGAACACCGGCACACAGCGCTCTTCGGCGACACCGCCAGCCGCGCGCACATCCACCACGCCGGCCGCTGGCCCCGAACCGGGCAACGTCTTCGGAACCGGCAAATCCATGCCAAAAATCGCGATTGCCCACGGCATACCCTACGCCGCGACCGCATCCGTCGCCGATCTTCGCGACCTTGAGCGCAAGGTCATGAAAGCCATGTCCATCCATGGCGCGCGCTACATCCAGATCCATGTTCCGTGTCCGCTCGGCTGGGGTTCGGCCCCGCACGACACGATCAAACTCGCGCGTCTAGCCATCGAATGCGGCCTTTACCCGATCTTCGAAGCCGAGGCGGGCAAGGTCACGCAGGTTCGCACGATCCGCCGGCAAGTTCCGGTGCGCGACTATCTCAAGCTCCAGCGTCGCTTCTCGCATTTGTTCGGCGGCACTGGGGAAGACCCGCGTGTAGCGCGCCTGCAAGCGCTTTGCGACGCCAACATTGCCGAATACGGCCTCGCCGGCGGCGAGGAAGCGGAGGCCTGAATGAAGTCCATGCATACTTTTGGGAATACGCTTGAAGCTGGCACCTCGCTCGTCAATCGTACGGGCTCCGGGCGCACGCAGCGGCCCGAGTTTGTCCGCCGTCTGCCGCCCTGCAACGCCGTCTGCCCCGCGGGCGAGGATATCCAAGGCTGGCTCGAACTGGCCGAGAGCGGCGACTACGAAGGCGCGTGGCGCTCGCTCACGATGAACAATCCGCTCCCGGCGACCATGGGGCGGGTCTGCTATCACCCTTGCGAGGGCGCGTGCAACCGCAACTCGCTCGATGCCGCTGTCGGCATCAACTCGGTAGAGCGCTTCCTGGGCGATCTCGCCATCGCCAAGGGCTGGAGCTTTCCCGCGCCTGAAGAAGCCACGGGCAAGAAGGTGCTGGTGATTGGGGCTGGCCCCTCTGGGCTCTCGGCTGCCTACCAGCTGGCGCGGATGGGCCATGGCGTCACCATCAAGGAAGCGGGTCCGATGCCCGGCGGCATGATGCGCTTCGGGATTCCCAGATACCGCATGCCGCGCGATGTGCTCGATGCCGAGGTCAAGAGGATCACCGATCTCGGGGTGACGATCGAATATAACAGCCGGGTGGCGCGTTTGGCGGACATTATGAGCGACGGCGGTTTCGACGCCGCTTTCCTTGCGGTTGGCGCGCATGTCGCCAAGCGCACCAGGATTCCGGTGGGCGAAGGCGCCAGGGTGCTCGACGCGATGCAGGTGCTGCGCTCGATGGAGGGGGAAGAAAAGCCCATGCTCGGCCGGCGCGTGGTGGTTTACGGTGGCGGCAACACCGCCATGGACGTGGCGCGCACGGCCAGGCGGCTCGGCGCGGACGAAACCGTGATCGTCTACCGGCGCAATCGCGATCAAATGCCGGCTCACAAATTCGAGGTCGAGGAGGCGCTTGAGGAAGGCGTCACGATCAAATGGCTCTCGACAATCAAGCAGGCCGAAGCCGGCCAGATCACCATCGAGAAAATGGTGCTCGACGATGACGATTACCCGCAACCGGCCGGTGAGTTCGAGACGCTCGAAGCCGATACCGTCGTGCTCGCGCTGGGCCAGGATGCGGACCTGTCGCTGCTCGATGGCGTGCCGGGCATCGAAATCGAGGACGGCGTCGTCCAGATCGGGCCGGACATGATGACTGGGGCGCCGGGCATCTTCGCTGGCGGCGACATGGTCCCATCGGACCGCACGGTGACAATCGCGGTGGGCCACGGCAAGAAGGCGGCCCGCTACATGAATGGCTGGCTGCGCGGCGCGCCCTTTAAGCCAGCACCCAAGCATCAGCGGGCGCTGATGAAAATGCTCAACACCTGGTATTTCGGCGAGGCGCCCAAGACCGTCCGCCCGATGCTGGAACTGGCGCGGCGCGCCACGACTTTCGAAGAGGTCGTGCAAGGCCTCGACGAGAGCAATGCACTTTACGAAGCGCGGCGTTGCCTCTCCTGCGGCAACTGCTTCGAATGCGACAATTGCTACGGCGTCTGCCCGGATAATGCGGTGATCAAACTCGGCCCTGGCAAGGGCTTCCAGTTCGATTACGACTACTGCAAGGGCTGCGGGATATGCGCCCAGGAATGCCCCTGCGGCGCAATCGCCATGGTGCCCGAGGCGATTTGAAGCTCAGTCCGCGGAACGGTACCCACCATGACCGCAGCACCCTCGATTGCGGACAAGCGCTAGGCCGAACTTCCTAGCCCGCGAATGCGTAAGCCATTGATCCATCGGGATAAGATGGATGAATGGCTTACCGGCTCTGCCTACACGGTGAGTTGCACCTCCAGTTTATCGAAGACCGCCTGTTGTAGCGGGGTGGGCTTTGCCAGCATCGTGGCGGGCGGAGCATCGCCGAGGCGCACGGTGTTGCGGGTGAGGGTGCCAAGGTCCTGCAACAGGGTGCGGAAGCTGTGCACGGGCAGGCCATCGGCGGTTTTGCGCGAGGCGGCCTTGGCTTTGGCCGCGGCGGAGACCTTGGCGGGCGCCACGGGGGAGGCGCGGCCTTTGCGGGCATTTTCCTTATCGTGATCGTCGAACAGCAGCGGTGCCAGGCGTTCCCGCATATGCCAGACCACGTCATAGGCGAGCATGCACAGGAAGACGTGGGCGCGCACCCGTCCGGCGAGGCGGTGGTGGATGGGGCGGACGTCGAGGACCACGGTCTTCATGGAGCGGAAGGCGCGCTCCACTTGGGCGAGGCTCTTGTAGGTGGAGACAACGGCGGCCGTATCGAGCGTTTCAGCCGGGACGCTGGTCCGCAGCACATAGAAGCCGTCGAGGGCCGCTTCCTTTTGGATCGAGGCCTCGTTGCGGGTAAAGGAGAAGGACGCATCGGTAATGGTCAGTTCGAAGTGCTTGGCCATCTTGCGCTTGCCAAGCACGGCGCCAACCTTCAGGCCGATCTTGTCCGCGCCCTGCAAAGGTGCGCGCTGGCGCTTTACGCGGGCCGCGATCCGGGCCAGCTCCGCCTCGGTGGCGGCAAGCAGCTCCAGGCGTTTGCGGGCGCGTTCGGCGGCCAGGGCGTTGTTGCGGCAGACAACCAACCGCTCGCCCGGGTAATCGGGAGAGGTAATTTCCGCCATGTCGCGTTCGTCGAAGAGCGAGAGCTGCAACGGGCCATTGTCCGCCGCCAGAGCCTGAATGGCAGGCGCCCTAAGGCGACACCCAAAAATAACCGCTTCAAGTTGGAGGTTTTGGGCACCTGGGCGCGATAGTGTAATTCCACTCTGGGTGGAACTCGGCGGGGGTGATGTTTAATCCAGCCATTTGCGCGTCGCTGACCTTGACGCCCTTGGTGTAAGCCCTTTCATCGAGTTCACACTGAACCTTCAGTCCAGTTTCCGTGGTGGTTGCCGCGATCAGTTCGACGATGGCCATCCGGCTCGTCAATGGTTTCCCGCGCCAGTTCTGACTGATGTGACTAAACAGGCGATGCTCTATTTTATTCCACTTCGATGTTCCGGGTGGATAGTGGCAAACCGAGATGCTCAATCCATGCCTATCCGGTTAAGACCCATACCCACTACATCTTGATCTAACATGGCCTCGATTTATCCGTTTGACGCCCAAGAACGGTTGGCGCAGTGTGGGCATCAAGCGGATAATGGAGCGTTCGCCTTGGATGTTCTCGACCACGCCGGTCTGCCCTTCCCGCAGTCACTTCCCGAGTTCCAGCAACTTTTCCCCGACGACGCGGCCTGCGCTGCCTATCTGGAAAAGGCCCGCTGGCACAGCGGTTTCATTTGCCCGCACTGTCGAACCAGCGGAGAGCCGTTCCGTTTCGATAACCACCCTGGCGTCCTGCGCTGCCGCAAATGCCGCAAGAATACAGGATTAACCGTCGGCACGGTGATGGAGCGCAGCCACACGCCGTTGAGCGTCTGGTTCTGGGCCGCCTACCTCGTCGCCAGCCAGACGCCCGGCATGTCGGCGGTGCAGTTCCAGCGCCAGCTTGGCTTGTCGCGCTACGAAGCCACTTTCGGCATCCTGCACAAGCTCCGCTCGGGTATGGTGCGCCCCGGCCAGGACCGGATCGGTGGCAAGGCTGATGGGCACGTCGAGGTGGACGAGGTCTATGTGGGCGGGAAAACGCGCGGTGAAGGTCGAGGCGTTCACCACAAGACGCTGGTGGTTGCCGCCGTTGAAGTCCGCCATCGGGAACCGGGCACAGCACAGGACAAAAGGAAGGACGGCCGCTACGCCGGTCGTGTTCGCCTCGCCATCGCCACCGACCGCAGCGCCGATGCCCTGGGCGGGTTTGTCAAGAGCGCCGTCATGCCGGGATCGCTTGTGATCACCGACGACTGGAACGGCTACGACGGCTTGCGCAAGCTGGGATACGACCATCACGCCATTGCCGAATGCGGCGACCCAGAAGTGGCCGAGGAGTTCATGCCGATCATCCACCTCGTCTTCAGTAACCTGAAGTCTTGGCTCAACGGTACTCACCACAGCGTGAGCGCGAAGCATCTGCAAGCCCATCTCAACGAGTTCACCTTCCGATTCAACCGGCGCTTCTACCCGTTCAACGCCTTCCGATCGCTGCTCGGCATCGCCGGAGATACAACCGCGCCGACATATGCCGAGCTATACTCGGGCGAATGGCAGCACCCTAGATGTAGTGGGTATGGGTCTTAACCGGATAGGCATGGCTCAATCCAGTCTCATCGGCCAGCTCTTGCAGCTTAAGCTTCCATAGCCTGACCCGTGAGCCGTTGGAGCCACCGCCATCGGCGGTGATCATCAGCTGGCTTGCCTCGGGATAACGCTCGCGGCCCATCGAGGCATACCAGCTGCGGACAGCGTTGACCGCGAACTCAGCCGTATCGTGATCGACGCCAACGCTCACCCAGCCGGTGTTGCTGGCGATATCGTAGACGCCATACGGGATGGCCTTACCGAGTTCTTTGTTAGCGGCGCGCTACCGCACGGCGCGCTACTTGAGCGCAGTGTCAACGAAATCATGGACCTTGACCTCGTCCGGGCAGCCCTGTGGACGGTAATCGCTGCCAGTGTTTTTGTAATCTCCAACCAGCTCCTTCTTTTTCGTGCCGACGGAGATCACCGGTTGGTTGGCAGCCTGAAAGCCGATCGCCTGCCCGTTTATGTGTTCGAATTGAGCGTTGCGGTCAGGATGGTTGCTTCCTTCCATGGTCTTGCGGTTGACCTGACGTCTATACCTAAGCTGAACGAGAAGCTTTGGGATACTACTAGCGCTGACTTTGTGTCCCATCTTGCGCAGCGCCGCCGCAAGCTTTGCATGGCTCTTCGACACCCAAAGAAGCGGCCGCATTGGATCGCCCATCGTTGCCGGCGCTAGCAGGCGCAGCAGGTCGTCCAGAAGCGTTGCGTCAGTTGCCGTCAAGGCTCGCCGGCCGCCCCCAGCCCGCCGCATGTGGCTGCTGCTGGAAGGCACCGGTTTGACAAGATCTTTCACACCCCGGTTGATCGTGCTCCGCGCGATCTTGGTGGCCCGGCAAACCGCGGAAACCCCGCCATAGCCGCCAGCACGTGCTTCCGCCGCCGCAAACAAGCGCCGCCCCGCCTCATCCAGGCAGTCCCGCACAGCTTCGTAACGTGAACAAATCGCTTTTTCATCGATCATCCACCGACGCTAGCCGCCTAGCTGGCCCGGCGGAATCCTGCGATCCACAACTTATCCAAGTTGATTCACTTATTTATCGGCGTCGCCTTATATCCACGCTCACGAGCCTGCCTGAGTCGGCAATCGAGGACTTTGACCTCGTCGATTTCAACGCGGTGAGCGCGGAGCTGGATGGTTTTTTATCCTCGCGGCCGGGCTCCAAGGGAAAACTGCGGAGATAGCGGCCTGGGTCGCACACACCCTCTGCACATCGATCCGTGATCTCATGGAGATGGAGCTTGAAGAACTTCTAATGTGGCACGGCGAGGCTGTCCAAATCCTCAAAGCTAAGGCAAGGGCCGGGATATGACGAAATCGATCACAAGCCAGCTCATCGTCCAGCTCCTGGACAAAGTAACAGCGCCGGCCGCTGCCGCCTCTGCCGCGCTCAAAAAGCTGCAGCGAGCCTCTGCCTTCTCGACATCCGGCCTCACCGCCGGAGCCTCGCGCGTTTCAGCAGCGTGGGCGGCGCAAAGCAAGAAGATGGCGACCGCCGCCGAGAGCGTGCAGGCGGCGGTCCAGCCATTGGCGCTCGGTGGCGCGTTCGGATTGTTTCAGGCCTACGAGTTTGAGAAGGCCATGAACACCATGGAGGCGCTGGGCGAGCTGACCAGGGGCCAGCGCAAGGAGGCCGAGGACTATCTCAAGGTCATATCCCAGAAGTATCCGCGCTCAATGGTGAAGCTGGCGCAGGTCTGGAATGAGCTTTTGCGCGGCGGCCTATCCTTCGATGCCGCCAAGGGCGCGCTCGGCTCGACCATGGAACATCGCGATCTACGGCGATATCGATCCCAAGGCGGCATCCGAAATCGCGATCAATGCGCTGAACCAATTCCGCATGCCCATGGCGACGGTTGAGCAGGCGCAGGCGTCCATGAAGAAGGTCGCCGACGTGATCGCCTATGCCGCGAACAAGAGCGCGACCGACGTGCGGCTCATGGGGGAAACGTTCAAGTATGCCGCCCCGATGGCAACCGCGCTCGGCATGTCGATGGATGAGCTTGGCGCCGCCGCGATGATTATGGCGAACAACGGCATCAAGGGCAGCGAGGCCGGCGTGGCGATCCGCTCCGGCATGGTCCGGCTTCTGCGGCCGACGAAGGAGATGCAATCGACGCTTGCGCGCCTCAACATCGATCTCGCGGATTTCAAGAAGAAGGGCCACGACATCACCGCGAAGGAGCTTATCGACGCCTTGCAGGCTGATGGCATCGACGCAACGAAGCTCACGGACAAGATTGGAAAGGCTCTCGCCGATCCGGGGCTCAAGGCGGCACCGCAGCGCATGGTTGCCGAGCTGGTGAAGATCATCGGCGATGGGCTGGGCTCGTCCTCCATTATGGACAAGGATAAGCTCGCCGAGCATCTGACCGACACCCTCACCGCGGCGGGCTCAACCATAGACCTCCTGGGCTTCATCAAGGCGCTTACGGATAGGGCCGGGCCGGAGATCGGCAACGTGATCGCCCGCGTCTTCGATGTCCGCCAGGGCGCCCGCCTGATGACGCTCTCGGCCGGCGATGTCAAGACGATGCTCAAGGGCATCATCGATGGAAGTGCCGGCTACGCCGAGAAGGGCACGGCGATCATGCTGCAAGGCACGGTTGGCGCGGTTGAGCGTCTCGGGACAGCGCTCGGCGCGTTCTTCGTGCAGCTTTCTCAATCCGGCGTCTTCGATGCGCTCGCGGATGGCGCCAAGTCCGCGACCTCGTTTTTCCAGCGCATGAGTGAGAGTAGCCCGGCTCTTTTGAAATGGGGCACCTATGCAATAATGGCGGGTGCCTCGCTAGGCATCCTGAAGACCGCGCTCAAGGGCGTCGTCGGTATGTTCACGCTAATGCGTTCATCGGCTACGCTCCTCCGCGCTGCCGGTTTCCTTGTTCTTGGGCCGTGGGGTTCCTTGGCTGCGATCCTCGGGACCATAGCCGCGTACAATTGGGGAGCAATCAGCGCGCATTGGAACGCTTTCAGTTCGGGTTTCTCGGAGGGATGGGCCGAAAAGATCAAAATCCCGGATAGCGTCGGCCAAAGCTGGCATCGGTTCGCATCGGCATTCGAACGGACAACCGGCGTCAACATCGACCTCAAGAGCTGGCGCGAGATGGGCCAGGCATTCGGCGGCGGTGTTGCGTGGGGCGTGAACCAACTGGCCTGGGCATTTGAACATTTATGCGACGCCATGACAAAGGCGATTGAGCTGGCCGGTAGGGCAAAGGGAGCATTCGGTGGCGGTTCCTCCGCGCTCAAGGGCTCCGGGCTCCTAAAGGCCATCCCCGGTATGGCGGGCATCACCGGCCCGCTTGGCGCCCTATCCGGCGCCCGCGCGTCCGGCGGCCCGGTATCCGGCGGGCGGTCCTATCTCGTCGGCGAACGCGGCCCGGAGATATTCACCCCGCGCGGCTCCGGCTCGATCATCCCGAACGGCACGAAGGGCGGCGGCGGTCAGGTCACCGTGAACAATATGTTCCATGTCGCCTCAACCGCCAACGTTCACGAGATCGCTAGGGAGGTGGAGCGCCGGATCAAGCAAAGCATCGACGAGAGCATGCGCGGCCTGCGCGCGGATTACGGGCTGGGCTGGGCATGATGCAGATAATCGACTTCACAGGAGCCGCGCCCGCCGCGGGCCTCGACGCCCAGGCGCACCTCGACGACGGCGAGCTGCCGGAAATGTCGCCGGACGACGAGGCCGAGCTTGAGGCTTCGTTCCGCGCAGAGTGGCGCGAGATACACCCCGAAACCGACAGAGCGCTGCCGTCCTGGCCGCGCAAAAGGAGCTGAGAAATGAGCAGTCCGTACGACCTCAAAAGGGGCGACAACATCGCCGATCCGAATTTCTGGAATTTGCGCTTCGACGACATCGACCTCCGCCTCAAAACATCAGAGAATCGGATCAGGGTCGGCGAGCTTGCCGCCGAAAACGTTGTCTCGCTCGGTCTTGAGCGCGTGAACAACCAACTGACTCCGCTCGTCGCGATGGCGCTTGCCAAGATCGCTTCGGTCGCGAACCTCTTCGAGGCGGGGAGCGCATCGGAGGTCACCATCGCCGCGTCGGGCCAGGTGACGTTCACCGTCTCCGAGGCAGACCGCGCGATTTGGCCGCTTCCGTCCTTTGTCTCCGCCTCCGTTTCGACGGACGCGAGCAAATATGTGGCCGGCCGCGTTGTCTCGTTCAGCCGGGAAACCGGGGCGCTCGTCCTCGATATCTTCGACCACGGCGGATCGGGCACGTATTCGGCGTGGAAGCTGCGCATCTCCGGCCTTCCCGGCGTCAAGGGCGACACCGGGGCCACTGGTCCGAAGGGCGACAGGGGCGACCTGAACGGGTCCGCGTCCGACCTTCCCGCAACCGCGCCGGAGGGCTTCGCGGGCACGGATGTGCAGGCCGTCCTCGGCAGCATTGCCGCAGCCGCGGCGGAAGTTTCTGGCAAGGCGCCCACGTATCACACGCACGCTCAGGCCGATGTCACCGGCCTCAGTACCGCCCTTTCCGGGAAAGCGAATGCCGGCCACGTGCATGGCGACCTCTACGCCCCGCAAGGAACGACCATGACCTTCCAGCAGGCTACCGCGCCGGCTGGATGGACGAAGCAAACGACGCACAATGACAAGGCCCTGCGCGTCGTCTCCGGAACGACGTCAAGCGGCGGTTCCGTCGCGTTCTCGGCGGCATTCACGAGCATCACCCCGACAGGAATGGTTGCCGGGCACGCGCTCACGGAGGCAGAGAATGGGCCGCATACCCACAGCGGTACAACCGGATATCAGAACGTATCCCACAACCACGGCGTGAATTACCTAAATAATCTAGCCGGCGGCGGTGGCGGGGCAAATGTTCAATCGTCTGGGAGCGGCGCTTCTCCGACCGGGCCGGAGAGCGTAGCTCATACGCACTCATTCACGACCGCACAATCCGGCAGCGGCACAGCACACTCCCATGGCTGGACGGGCGACGCGATCAACCTCGCCGTGGCGTAAGTCGATCTGATTCTCGCGAGCAAGGATTGACGATGACCCAGACGGAGAAGCCGAAACACATTAAGGACGGCTCCTACTGCCCGCTCTGGCGGAAGAAGTGCTCGGATGTCTGCCACATCTGCGAGTTCTGGATGGAGTTGAGCGTCGAAAATCTCATAACGCATGAGCGTGACAACATTTGGAACTGCGCCACGAAATGGCAGGCGATGCTCGCGGTGGACATCAAGCAGCAGACCGTTGCAGCCGGAGCGGAGACTGCATCGCTTCACAAGACAATCGCATCGCGCATGGACGAGGCGCAGGGCACCAGGGCCGCCCGGTTGAGTGTACGCCCTGATGCTGTGCTCCTACCCTCGCAGCCGTCCTGAGTTCACGCCGGCCTGCCCGGCATATCAAAGAAAGGTTTATCGATGGACAGAGACGAAGTCCAAGCCTGGCTCACATCAGCAGCAATTCTAAAACTAGCATTTTCTTAGGGGGGACGGGTCATTTGGGGTTTTGAAGAAGGTTTGGTGGGATTTCGAAGGTGGCGAGGGAGGTTAGGAAGACCGGCCAGGAAGGGAAAATGACGAAGGCGGTGAGGGAAACGATGGTGGAGAAGAACCGCGTCCGTTTGGTGGCGGCTTCTCTGGCGGCTTGCCATGGCGGGTCGAGGCAGTCGAGGATTGAGTGCCACGCGAAGGCCAGCAGATTGAATGCGGCCAAGGTCATCGCCAGAAACTTTTTGCCGTGGCCGAAATTGTGCTCCAGTTCGTAGCCGTGATTTTTCATCACGTTGAAGCTTTCATTTTCAATCTTCCAGCGCGCCCGGCCGCAGGCGGCGATTTCGGCAACGGTGTCCGATGTAACGGGCAAACTCGTGACCCATGACATCGAATATTTTACGCCGCCTTTCGCATCGATGATTTGAAAGCCGATCCAATTGACCTTGATCGTATCTTTCCCATCGCGTAAAGGCACGTCCTCGATCCACTTGTAGCGGAATGTTTCGTTCACGCGGCCTTTGCGGACCTTGTCCTCGCGCACCTCGCACGTCGCGCCGCCGATGAAGTCCATCAAGGCTTTGTGCGAGGCTTCCTTGCAGGTAAAAATGAAATCGTCACCGTTTTCCGTAACCATCCGCGCCACGGGATCGCAGGCGAACAGGTCGTCTCCAAGATAAACGGGGCGCAGAGATTTGACGCGATCGGCGTGTTTTTCAAACCAGCGCTTGACCGCGGCGCGCTCGCAGTCTTGCTTATCATGCCCGTCTTGCGGCGCTATGAATTCCGGCATGAGCGGCACAACTTTGCTATGCCCCGGAGCCACAACCGTTGCCGATAGCATCGTGTGATAGTTTTCGGTCTTCCCGTTGCTGCGTTTGCGCGTCAGGCACTGAGAGCAGCCTATTTTATATGAGTTGAAATACTCCGTTCCGTCCCACGCGATTGGCGTCCGGCCGCCGAGCCGTTGAAAGGCTTTCCGCATCTCCGGTTTGCCGAGGCAGGCGGTCAGCCGGTCGAAACAAGGCTGCAAAAGTGCGGGATCGGCTTGGTCGAGCATGGACCGGATGTAATTGTCAGAAGGGATCTTGCCGATCCCAAACAGCGTCTGGCAATTCGACCGCTTCTGTCCATTCTCCAGCGCCCGCTGGTACGACAAAAAGGACTCGCTCTGCATAAAAAACATCGAAAATGCAGACAACCCGAAATCTTCTACTCCAATGTTGCCGGAACGCCCTTCCCGTGTGTCCGGAAATGTCCGGCACGCATCCTTAAGTTCCTCCAAAAGGGATATAAGCAGGCTCATCCCTATCTTGAATCACTGTTCGCTTCCCTTGGGAATCCTTAAAATCCGCCAGTTTTAGGAAAATTAGGCAGTTTTAGAATTGCTGTCACATCAGAATACCCGGCGCCGGTCGTTGAATTCAAATGGCGCACCGATCCCATCGCATTCAACGGGACGGCCATCCTCGACGTGAGCGGGATCGTAAAGGACCACGAGCAGGTTTCGGCGGGCATCTGGGCACCTAACAATTGCCGGGATGACGACGAGCTAAAGGCGCAGTTGCAGCACTCCATCGATGGCGCACAGCAGATGATCGCCGATTTGGTTGCGGTGAAGGGCGCGGCGGATCATGGATAACCAATCGCCAAAAATCGCATGCGTCATGGTTTCCGATGTTATTGGATGGAAACAGACTGACGACAAAAAGCTTATTCTGGTCGGAATAAACGATGGCGCGGGCGGGGAATTCGCGCTCGGTGTATCCCCTGAAAATGCCTTTGAAGTCGGAAGAACGCTAATTGGCGCAGCAGGAACACTTTATGCGGAAAAAGGATTAAAAGACAAGGTTACACTTGCGCTCGATCCGGTTTGGTTTGAAGCTGGAAGGTTTAAAGATGCTGATGGTTTAGCGCTATCTTTTTATATGCAGGGCAAGTTGGCATTTTCTTTTCGACTTCCAAAGCCAATGGCAAAAAACCTATTGGAAACGCTTTCTATAATGCTTGGGAATGCGTCAATTGCCCAAATTCCTGGAGGCATTAAACATTAGTCATAGCACTCCCCCTGCCTGAAGGCAGGGGCATTACGGCGGTCGATTATGTTCTCGACTGGTGCGACGAAAGGGACGCCGGAAATGCGCGCTAAGACCCTCAAGACCGAGACGCGAAAGCTCGCCGATCTCAAGGGCTATGAGCGCAATTCGAAGCGGCACCCGCCGGAGCAGATAGAGGCGCTACCCGTCGCGCCGTTCCTTTAGAACCTCGCGCAGGCTTTCCGAAACGATGGCGGGCAGGTCTTTTCTGAGCCCTGCCATCCCCTGCTTAAGCTCTAAGACGTCCAGCTTCAGTTCCGAGACGTCCCGCTTCAGTTCCGAGATGTCCTGCTTGATTTCTGTGACATCGCCCTCGATCCGTTCCAGGTGGAGCGTGTGCTCGTCCTGCACCGCGGACATGCGGCCAAGTTTTGCCACGACCCATCGCTGAGTTTGGGTGGTGTCATTTTGAGCGGCCTCCAAGGCGGCAACGCGGCGTTCGAGTTCGGCGATATCGGTCATGGCTTCACCGGGCTGAGTCTTTGGCCAGGGTACAGCCGGCGGGCGGCGCATGCAACCTGATCGGACGCATCCCAAACCGCGCCTCCCATACATCACCTGGTCAAGGTCTATGGCGGCCTCTTGATCGTTCCGATAGGACCGCGCGGCGATCTCTGCTAAACCTCTGGCTGCAATTGAGGTAAGGGCGGCGCATGAAGGTGCACGAGGCGATCAATCGAATTGAGGCCGATGGCTGGTATCTTGTCGCAACGCGCGGAAGCCACCGGCAATTCAAGCATCCAGTCAAGCCTGGCCGTGTCACCATTGCCGGCAAGCCATCAGACGACTTGGCGCCGGGCACGGCAGGGAGCATAATGAAGCAGGCAGGTTTGAAATGAAAGCGCCGATGAAGTACGCCGTCGTGATCGAGAAGGCCGGTTTGAACTACTCCGCCTATGTCCCGGACCTTCCCGGATGCGTAGCCACGGGCGAGACGCCGGAAGATGCAGAGCACGAAATCCGCGATGCGATCAAGTTCCACCTCGAAGGGCTTAAGGATGACGGGATCGAGGCTCCCAGGCCGGAGGCGAAGCTGGCCTATGTAGAGGCGTAGGGAGCTGACGGCTGCACCCACGCATCCCGAACCGCGCCCACAGCTCCGCCTCCGCGCCCAGCCTCCAGCGCGTAACGGGACTCGCGGCGCGCCTGGGGAACGGCTATATTGGATCAAAGGAGTCGCCATGGCCGATGAACCGATTGACCTCAACCGGGAGCGTTTTAACCGCATAGACGGCAAGCTGGATCGCATCTTGAGCGCCATCGAGCAGCTAACCTTGCGCGCCGGGTCGCTTGAGCAAAAGACGGCAATCGTTGTCACTGATATTGCTCGTATTGACTTCCGGCTCGATGAATTTGACCGCCGTCTGGCCCGCATCGAGAAGCGTCTCGATTTGGTGGAAGCGTAGATCGCACCGCCGCAACCAAAACCGCGCCACATCGCAAAAGCTATAGGCGGCAGAAGCAAAGGGCTAAGAAGGCGGAAGGAACAGGACGCAGGGGCAGACCTTGCACAGTAGGCAGGCGGGCAAGGGCGGCGGCATCGCCGCCAGCTATGGGGCAGGGCGAGATAGCCAATGCTCAATCGCAAGCCTATCGGTCACGGGACAGGCAACGGCATACCCAGGGGCTATGCAACGCGGCTTTGCGTCATCCAACGTCATTGCAACACAGCAACGCTATGGCGCAATTGCAACATGGCCCTGTGAGCCACATAGAAGCCACAGGAAACGCGGAAGGCAAACCGGGTAAAATCTAAAGGCGCAACCCCATTCCTCCCGCCACACACGCCACAAATGGGCGTCAGAGGCCGATTTCAAAGGCCTTTAAGGTGCTTTCCAAGCATCGGCCAGGGGTGCGGGGCGCGGCACCCCGCCATTTCCGCGTTTTTTGCTTTTTTGGTTTCCGGTTGCGTTACATTAAAACTGAAGCCGCCGCTTTTGTTATTCAGAAAACCTGAATCACTCCGTTCGCGCCCGCGCTTCATTAAATGTGAATGCGATAGATCGCACGTTAAGTAAAACGGAATGCTGGCGCGCGGGTGTCTTGCGCAAAATCCTTTTCATAACTCGCTGTTTCTGCGAATAATATTCTACGTCTAACCCTGCCCTGCTCATTCGTGCGCAAAATTTTCTAAGTCATGCGCGCAAATGCGTTTCGCTGCCGCCTCCGATCCCCCCGGACTGTATCCCTTGCAGCTGCACTTGGGCGACATTCTTTCGCCGCGGAACGGATCGCGCATTTTTTCCGGCGCCGACATCTTGAACTTGGCAGGTGGCTGCAATATCTAGCAACACAACCTGCGGTATGGAGCGAGCGCAGGCATCCATCGATAACAGTACGATACGCAACGCACATTTGGTTTCTCCACCAGCTCCACAACCAAGCCCGTTTCGGGCTCGCGATGCGGTATGTGCTGATGACGAATATTGCCGTGCGGCGGACAGAAGCCGCGACCCTCCTTGGCATAAGCGAGCGCACGCTCGACGCCTGGATCAATGAGGGCAAGGTGCACAAGCCCTACAAAGTCTCTCCTCGGATCGTCCTTTTCGATGTAGACCGCCTGCGCGCTGACTGGGCGCGAATGCGCGATGAAGCATCGAAAGAGGAGCACAACGAATGGGGAGACATTCACCTATGAAACGGCCGCCCAAATACTGCCACCACAAGCACGGGCGCCGCGATGACGGCCCCGGCTATTGGTATTTCGACCGGCCCGGATGCACGCGCGTTCGGCTCCCCGGCCTCCCCTGGTCCCCTGAGTTCATGACAGCCTATGAGTCTGCCGCCAAGGGCGAGCCCGTCGTAGCCATTGCGAAGAAATCCACCGCCGAGCCTGGCACACTCAATGACCTGATCGAGCGCTACCTCGTCAGCCCCGCCTTCCTTCTCAACTGCAAGCCGGGTACGCGCGTAATATACCGCCGCGTCCTTGACCGCATCCGTGCGGATGCAGGCAATGTCCCGGTCCAGGCCATTGAGCGCCGGCACATTTTCGAAAAGCTTCAGAAGTTCGTGGACACGCCAAGCCAGGGCAACCAATGGCTCAAGGTGATGTCAAACCTCATGACCTTGGCCCTAAACCTCGACATGCGCGGGCGGAACGGTACGAACCCCTGCGCCGGCATTGACAAGCTCCGGGAGAGGAAGCGGGAGACGGCGCCGTGGAGCGCGGAGCAGCGCCTAGCGTTTGAGGAACGGTGGAAGATCGGGACGACACAGCGGCTTGCTTATACGCTCTTGCTTTGGACAAGCCGAAGGCTTTCGGACGTGCGCCTGCTTGGCCCGCAGCATGTGCAGCGGATCGATGGGAGGGATTTCATCGTGTTCGGACAGATCAAGACGGGGCAGCCGCACGCATCGCCGATAGAGCCGATGCTTGCGAAGGTGATTGCCGAAACGCAATGCGGGCACCTTGTCTTTGTGACAACGGAATACGGGAAACCGTTTAGCACGGGGAACAACTTCGGCACTTACATGGCAAAGGCGATCAAGGCGGCGGGGATTGTGGGAGTGACCGCTCATGGCCTCCGGGCAACTCTGCCGACGGATTTAGCCGAACGCGGCGCAACGCTCCATGAGCTTCAAGCAGTGACCGGGCATCGCCAAATGGCTATGGTCGAGAAGTACACCCGGAAGGCCGATCAACGGCAGCGCGCATCGAATGCGCTTGCGAAGCTTGGAAACGGGACAGGAACATAATCTGAAAACAAGGCGTTTTGCGTTTTCAGATTTCTTTGCAAGACATTGATTTGTTGGGCGTTTTTAGGATGCCATGGATACTCGGCAAGTATCTCGATGGCGACTTTCGCATCTGCCCGATGGCGGAAACGCCGGTTTCCCCGGCCCAGATCGAGGCCATAGGACGCCAATTCGGCGTCGGATACCCCGCGGAGCTTGCGGCTCACATATGCGGGCGTTTTCCGGGAGTTTATGTCGAGGTCAAAGAGGAACTCTGGCCCCGGACGAAGCCTTTCGATGTGGGTCCCTTCTGGTCGTTTCTTTATGCCGTCCACACGTTTACCTCGGCTCCCGGAAGTGAGGAGTGGATGCGGCTTGACGGTGCGGCGGCCTCGTTCCGGCAAAGAAGCGGACTTGCCGCAGCGCCTATCTTGAAGATCGTAGGTGACGCCGATGTTTATTGCGTGGACGCCGGCGCTCAAATCCTGCGCTACGATCATGAACTCAACGAGCTTACTCCGGCGAATAAGAGCTTTTGGGAAATATTTGAGTACGAAATCGCAGAGTTGGCCGCCCGCAAGGAACGGAAGAAGGCACTGGGAAGCCCGGCAGGCTCACTGGCCACATAAGGCCTCGGGTCAAAGGCGCCCGGCACTCGCCTTAGCCAGAGATTTGCCTGCCATGTCCCAGCCCCTGCGCGAAACGATGCGAAGACGGAATCGCAGCCGGGATTTGCCGGCCGGGTTCTTGGAGTTCTGCTTGGGCTACATAGGGAATTTCGGCGCGTTTGAAATGCAGACGCGCCCAAAGCTCGCCCAGCCGGGCAGCGAAGCGGCCAAGAGGGCTGGGCGTCAGCCGCCCTTCCGGCTGACCGCGCCGCCTTCGCCGACGATAATGAACGGCGCCCAGTAGGTAGGCGGGTGCCCCTCCTGGATCAGGGTCAGCATCGCGCGCTGGAACGCCTCGGCCCGTCTCATCTGTGGCGCCTTGGCCAGGAACCCGAATGTCCGCGTCGTGAGGCTTACAGCGGCTTCTGAGTCCACGGCCCAGTGCGACACCAGAAGTGCGCGCGCGCCGGCAAAGAAGAAGGCGCGGGCGAGGCCCGACAGCGCGTCCGCGCCAGCCTTGTCGCCGGCGGCAGTGTTGCAGGCCGAGAGCACGGCCCAGTCGGCGTTGAGCTGCAGCGTGGCCACCTCGGAGGCGGTCAGCAGAGCGTCTTCCGCCAGTGGATCGTTCGGAGGCAGCGAGAGCACGAGTGCTGGTTCTTGCAAGCCGTCCAGGTCGCCCGCCACCAGGCCGTGCGTGGCGAAATGCAGGATGCGGTAATCCTGAAGCGGCGTGGCCAGGAGCCGGTTCTTCGTCGCGGCCTGCCCCACGACGATGCTGTCTTCCGAAGCTCCCAGCGAGTGGCCGACCCTGCGCAGTTCGCCCACCGTCTCCGGCAGCGGTGAGAGCGTCAGCAAAAGCGGCAAATCCGCGCCGCCGCTTCTGCGGTAAAGTGCTGCGAGCGAGACTTTCGGCTTTGCCTTGCCGCGTGCGCTATCGGGGGCAGGCGCCGAGCCGCCCAGCTCCGGGTCGCCGATGCCGAAATAGGGCTTCTTGGCAATGCCGGCGGCGGCTAGCTTGCGCAGGGCGGAAAGCGACTGCACCGAGGGCAGCACGCTCAGCGCGTGGCGGCGGATCAGCCATTGCGCGTCCTTCAACGCCTCGGCTTCGCTCAAGCCCGGCTGCGGCGGCTCGGTGACAAGGACATGGAACGGCAGGCTGCTGAGCGGCCCTGCCGGCACGAACATGATATGCCGGGTGCCTGCAAGCATTGGAGCGAAGCGGCCGAGCAGAAGCTTGTAAAGCGCGTGAGAGCGCGCGATATCGAAGGGTGCCGGCTCCCCCTCATCAGGCGGCTCCAGGCCCGCCCGCAAGGCCTTGACCTCCGCCGCAAGTGCGGCGTCGCCGGCCTCGATCTCAGCCCAATCGGCGCCGGCTGGCGTCACCACCCAAATCATGGAGCTGTCCGGCCCGGTCAGGATGGCAACCAGCGCCTCGTCGTCCTTCAGAAGCTTTTGCGTCTCCGCGACCGCCAGCGGCGCGGGCTCTGAGAGCGACAGATAGTCCGGGAAGCGCCTTACGACATCCTTGCGCGCGGCCGCCAGCTCCTGTTCGAGCCGCTGGCCTTCGTCGATGCGCGCGTTCCGGGTCCTCTCGAACCCGGCATAGCCGGGCACCTTCCGGTCGGCTGCGGTTAGCTCTTGGCTCAGCCTGGTGATTTCCGCCGAGCCGGGCGAGGCTTGAGAGGAAAGCTCGCCCAATTCCCTGGAGATGGAGTTGCGCTCTTTTCCGGCGTTCTCGCAGCTTGGCGCGCCGGCCGCCGCGCAGCGTTTCGCAATGTCTTGCAAGCGCTCGATAAGCTGCCGCTGCCGCTTGACAACGGGAGCGTTGTCTTTCGATTGCGCCAGGCTCACCGCCCGGAAGGTTTCGAGCGCTTGCCGGTAAGTAGGATCGGCTTGCTGAAGCTTGTACCGGGCCGTTACCGCGGCCGTGTCCAGTTGATGCAGCTCCAGAATACGCCCGTTCAGCTCATCGAGCTGGCGAATGGCACGCCCAAGCCCGGTATCGCCCGCTTTCAGCCGTGCCGTCATCTTCGCCAGCGCGGATGCGGCGGAGGTGGCCCATGCGCGCTGTCCAGCGGCGAAACTTTCCTCCATCAGCCCCTGCTCATCGGCGCCGCTTTGCCCGCGCAACGCCGCGGCCGCGCGCCCCACGCCAATAAAGATGTTGCGATGCTCCTTGATCCCGGCCTCGATCATCGAACGGGCCACGGCTTGCGCGGCAGTCTGACTGGTAAGCTGCTGCATGGCCTTGCGGTAATTAGCCAGCGCCGCCGCGTAATCGCCGCGCGCCAGATTGACCGCGCCAAGGCCGCCGTAAGCGCCCGCCGAGATGGAATGCTCGCCAATCAAGTCCTGCCAGATTTTTATCTCGCGCACAAAATGGCGTTCGGCTTCAGCCTGCCGGCCTGCCTTGAGAACCGCGGCCCCAAGCCGCTCAAGCACAGTGGCAACGCCGGCACTATCGCGCCCGTAAACGATCTCCCGGACACGCAGGGATTTGCCATATTGACGCGCCGCCTCGGGGTAGTCGCCCAACGCCTCCGCGACCATGCCTACGCCATAGGACTGGATGCTTGCCTGCTCGCTGTCCGGCCCGAATTCCGCCGTCGCCTGCGCCAGAGCCTGCTTGGACAGCGGAAGCGCTTGCCTGTAGTCGCCCGCTTGATAGAGACGCGCCTCTTCTTCCTGCAGTTGTTTAAGCTTTGCCGACGGTTCAGCGGCACTGGCCGGTGTAGCCCCTGCCATTAGGACTGCGGCTAGAACGAACGCCAAAGCGGAAATGATGTTGCCGTAACCCTTCATACTGCACTCCCGAACATGCGGACCCGCGGAGAAAAATCCTGTCGCTCGCACCCAATGCCTGGATCGAAGCTCCGATGCCTTTACGCGCGCCGGAGCGATCGGGCGGTTTCACCATCAGCCGCCCTTCCGTACGATCGGGCCGCCTTCGCCGACGATCACGAAAGGCGCCCAGTCAGCTGGCGGATGCCCCTCCTCGATCATGGTCAGCATCGCGCGCTGGAATGCCTCCGCCCGCCTCATCTGCGGCGACTTGGCCAGGAACGAGAACGTCCGCGCCGTGAGGCTGACAGCGGATTTGGGAGTTGACGGCCCAGTGCGATACCAGAAGCGCGCGGGTGCCCGCAAAAAGAAAGGCGCGCGCCAAGCCTGAAAGCGCGTCCGCGCCTGCCTTGTCGCCAGAGGCAGTGTTGCAGGCCGAGAGCACGGTCCAATCCGCGTTCAATTGCATTGTCGCAACCTCGGAAGCGGTCAGGAGCGAGTCCTCCGCCTTGGAAGAATGGGGGGGAAGCGATAGGACGAGCGCAGGCTCCTGCAGGCCGCTCAGTTCGCCAGCCACAAGGCCGTGCGTGGCAAAATGCAGGACGCGGTAGTCTTGAAGCGGCACCGCCATGAGCCGGTTCTTCGTCGCTGCTTGGCCCACGATGATGCTGTCATCGGAGGCCCCAAGGCTGTGCGCAACCTTTCGCAGTTCGCCGGCTGTTTCCGGCAGCGGGGCAAGCGTCTGAAGGAGCGGAAGGTCGGCTGCGCCGCTGCCGCCGCGGTACAGCGCTGCGAGCGTCACGGCCGGTTTCGCGGCACCGCGCGCGCCATCCGGAGCAGCAGCCGGGCCGCCAAGTACCGGGTCGCCGATGCCGAAATAGGGCTTCAGCGCGACGCCCGAGGCGGCAAGTTTGCGTAGAGAGTTCAGCGATTGCACCGAGGGGAGCACGCTGAGCGCAGCTTTCCGGATCAGCCATTGCGCTTCTTTCAGCGCCTCGGCCTGGCTCAGGCCCGCCTGTGGCGGCTCGGTCACAAGCACCTGGAACGGCAGGCTGCTGAGCGGCCCGGTTGGCACGAACATGATATGCTGCGCACCGCCAAGCATCGGAGCGAAGCGGCCGAGCAGCAGTTTGTAGAGGGCGTGTGCGCGGCCGGTATCGAAGTCTACGGGCCGCCCGTCCGCCGATGGCACCAGCCCGGCGCGCAGCGCTTTTACTTCCGTGGCAAGTGCGACATCGCCAGCATCGATCTCCGCCCAGTCCGCGCCGGCTGGCGTCACCACCCACACCATGGAGCGTTCCGGCGCCGTCAGGATGGCGACCAGCGCCTCGTCCTCCTTCAGGAGCCTTTGCGTCTCCGCGACCGTCAGCGGCGCGGGGTCGGCGATCGACAAATACTCCGGGAAGCGCTTGACGACAGCCGCGCGCGCCGCGTTCAGCTCGTCTTGAAGCCGCCGGCTTTCGTCATTGTGCGCCTTCATGGTATTCCCGAGTTCGGCGAAGCCCGGCATCTTCTGGACTGCCGCCAAAGACTGCATGGCCAGGCGGCCAATTTCCTGCGTGTTACGAAAGTCCTGTTCCCCAACTCCCTTGGAGGCTTTGGTGGAAAGCCCATTCATTTCTTTCATAAGGCTGGCTCGCTCCCTACCGCTTTCCGCGCAGCCCGGCGTGCCAGGCGTGGGACAACGTTTCATGAGGGACTGCAGACGCCCGGCAAGCTCCTGCTGGCGCTTCGTTACGCTGGCAAGCTCCTGTTGGCGTTTCATCATGGGAGCCATTTGTTTCATTTGCGCCATCCCCACCGTACTGAGGGCATCCAGCGATTGCTGGAACTGCTGAGTTTTGGCCAGGGACGCCGCCCCATCCATGTCCTGCTGGAACAGCTCCAGAATGCGCTCGTTCAACTCGTCGAGATGGCGCACGGCACGTCCAAGCTCCGTTTCGCCAGCCTTGAGCCGCGCCGTCATTTTGGCAAGCGCCGACGCGGCAGAGGTGGCCCATGCGCGCTGGCCAGCGGCGAAGCTCTCCTCCATCAGCCTTCGCTCATCGGCGCCGGGTTGCTGGCGGAGTGCCGCGGCTGCACGCCCGAGGCCGATGAACGTATCCCGGTGCTCCCTGATCTCTGTTTCCATGAAGGCGCGAGCCGTCACGCGCTCAACAGGCCGGCTCGTCAGCCGGTGTACGGCTTTGCGGTAGTAGGAGAGGGCGGCGCCGTAGTCGCCGCGAGCCAGATTGACTGCTCCCAGGCCGGAATAGGCGCCAGCCGGGACGGTGTCCTCGCCATAAAGATCGCGATGGATTTTGATCTCGCGCGAAAACCGGGCTTCGGCCTCGCTGAGGCGGCCCTGTTTGAAGAGCGCGTACCCGAGGCGCTCAAGTGCGGTGGCCACAATTGGGCTGTCCCGGCCTGCCACGATCTCCCGGATGCGCACGCATTCGGCATATTGGCGCGCAGCCTCGGCAAAATCGCCCGCCCACTCCGCGGTCATTCCCACGCCGAAGTGCTCCTGGCTTGCCTGCTGGCTCTCCGGCCCGAATTCCGCCACCGCCTGCGCCAGAGCCCGCTTGGCCAATTGGAGCGCTTGCCCATCGGAGCCTGCCTCATGGAGCCGGATCACCTCCTCTCGCAGCTTCCAGACCTTATCGGACTGCCCGGCAGCGCTGGCCGGGGTGGCTCCTGCCAGCAAAAGCACTGCGAGAACGGACACCAAAACCGGAAATATGCCGCCGGAACCCTTCATCCAACACTCCCAAAAATAGCGGATATCATTTCAAAGACTTGAGGCCGGCCCCTTCAGGGCCAAGCCAACTCACAGCGGACGCGTTCACTTGCCTGGACAGCCGGACGTCTGATCCCCTGCCCGGGCCAAGGGCTTCCCGTTTACAAAAACATTGCCCGCTCCCCCAACCACCACGCCGCCGCAGTTCGTCGTGTCGCCAACCGTGACCGCGGGCCGGCCGTTGATAAACACGTTGCTGGAGCCTTGGGCGATGGCATGCCCAGCGTCCGTCCTGTCGCCCTTGCGGGCCGCGGGCTGTCCGCCAACGCTGACATTGCCGCTACCTTCAACGGCAACCCCTGGAGCGCCGGCAGGCAGGCCGCCGCCATCCTCCGCGAAGGCCGGAGCCACCGCTATCGTGAGAAGCAAACCGAATGCCTGCAACGGCACGCTTAAAATCCGCTGGCGTTTCATCTTATTCTTCCCAGGTTGAGGCCTTCCGCCATCCTCTATTCACATGCCAGACAAGGCTGAAACGGGGCGGCATAGCGGCAAAATGCGGTGCAGCTTGCGTGGGAAGTGGTCTGAACACGGACTGAGGGACAAACGGCCCCGCCAGCGTAGTCCGCAAAAAGCCCAGGAACTGCAAAATTCTACCGGGCAGAGATACTTGGCGGAAACCAGTCTGCCCCACTGTGACGCCGTCAAGCCAGCCCTGTTTGGTGGAACGAAGACGTACATTGTAGCCAAGCACCGCCCCTTCCTGATGGCCGTAAAGCGGCTTGACCGTCGAATCCATGTCGAGAGCCTGAGGCTCGCGGACCAGCTGCTTGCGCGTCCGCGTCAGCGAGCGCAAATCCTGGATTGTCTCTTCTGGAACGAAGCTCGCCTTGATTAAGCCAAAGGCCGTCAAATCGGCGATCCAGGTGGCATCGTTCACATCCGTCTTGCGTCCGGGCACGTTCTTGATATGCGCCGCATTAGCCAAAATCAGCTCGAACTTGCCATCGCTCAGGATGTTCCACACGGGCTTCCAATAAACGCCAGTGGCCTCCATCGCCACATGCGTACATCCGCTCTCCGCCAGCCAGGCCAGCAAGGCCTCAAGGCCGGCTGTAGTTGTCTCGAAGGTCCGGCACTCTCGCGAGACCTTCCCGCCGGCAACGATGCGCACACAGGCAACAACCGTCTTCTTGTGAACATCAAGGCCGGCAACACGCTCATGCATTACATCCATCAAGTTCTCCCTCGCTTGCCGCCAGCATGGGGACCTCACTGGAAAAGAACTCTAAGAAACGTGCTCCAGGAACATTGCTGCTCCCTGGCTCCATTGGGGGTAATCGAGGCGCCCGGGACCCAACTCAGAAGCGGGCTCTTGCGCACCATAGAAGAAACGGCCTCTTTGCCAGCGGCGAGCACTATCTTAAGCAATACGCCAAGCCAGCCCAACCAGTTTCAATCATGGGGGCCGCGCCTCCCCGGCCGGTGTGGAACTAGCACGCCCGATGCGCGGGAAATCAATCGGCCGGCCGCGATGCAAGCGGAAATCTTGCTTCAAACGAGCCGATCAGATCCAGCCACTGTTCCATGAGATGGGTCAGGAGAAAGCGCTCGCGAACCGTCTGGCGCGCTCTTCTGCCTAGCTCCTGACGCAATTTCTCATCTTTTAACACCTGAACGATGCGCGCGGCGGCCTGCTCCACGGTGTCGACCAGAAAGCCGTTCTCGCCGTCGCGGATCTGATGGCGGATACCGCCCACATTGCCGCCGATCACTGGCGTCCCTTTCCACATCGCCTCGGTAACGGTCAGTCCGAACCCTTCGCGAACCGACTTTTGCAGCACGACAGCGGCGCGCCGCTGCAGGGCGTTGACCAGCGCCGAATCCTGAACGGATACAATGCGGATCCGCTCCTCAACGCGATTACGTAAGGATGCGAACACCTCCACGCCTTCGGGGTCGTCGAGGGCGACGTTGCCAGCAAGCACAAGGGTGCAATCGACCTCCTTGCGGGCGATGCGGAATGCGTCGATCACACCCTGAGGATCTTTCCATTTATCGAAGCGCGAGACCTGCACCACCAGCGGTAGATCTCTCGGTATATCGTATCGGTCCAGCCGCTCATCGATCTCACGATCGGACAGCTCCTTATTCGCCGTCGAAAAAGGATTGATCCCCGGCATGATGAATCGCTGCGGCGTGTTTAGCCGCTGCGCATATTCCGGAAGCGAAAGGACTACGGCATCGTAACGCTCGATGAACTGCGAGAGATAGGACCAAAGTTCTGGGTGAGGAGCTGAAAGGTCCACATGGCAGCGCCAAATCCATGGCACCTTTTTACGAAAATGGCTGATAAGCGGCAATGGCTGGGGATCGTGAACGATGACGACGTCGTGATCGAAATGGAGGCGCGCCGCGTTTTCGTACGCAACCTCCTCGTAAACGGCGAGTTTCAGATCCGTCAGGTTGATGTTGCCGCCCTGCAGGGCGTTGTGCATCTTCTTGGTAATACCAAAGAAATCCGGGCGGCCTTGGATGACACGCCACCCTGTTCTGATCCCAGCGCTATTCATCAGCAAGGTTAGCGAGGAGAGAAGCTCGGCCACACCGCCGCCGTAATAGGTCGAGCTGACATGGACCACGTGCAAATCGAAAAGGCTGGCTGCCTTTTGCAACAGCCGGTCGACGGCTTCTGCTCCGGCGAACGGCTCATAATCTTCCAGTGAGATAAGTTTAAAAGGCGGCGGGGGATCGGGCAGGATCGTCATGTTCAAGCTCCTGGCGGCGCTGCGCCGTGGCGGCCAGTACCAGCCGCGGGAAGTTCCGGCCCTCGCGATGACGGTGCTGCGGCTCAAGACTTCCTGCGAGGTGTGCCAGGCCTCATCGAAAGACTACGCCTCCGCGCCTGCAAAGCAGTTAATACCCGGAAACAGCCCTTTCAAGGCTGACCCGGCTAGTACGGCCCGAGGCAAGTTCGCACCCCATTGGCCGCACGCGCCGCCACGCGAACTTGCTTCGGATAAGCGGAAACTCCCCGGCGAGGAACAGGTTCACCTCGGCTGTGGATAGCTTGGCCGGCGCAAGCTGCGGCAGTGTACGGTCTCCTGGCATTCCGTCTCCGTTATTTCACCAAGATTGCACGCAATGAGAGCGGCATGCAATTCAATTGCCGTGGAGCAGGAGCCTCAAAACATGGGCGGACTTAGAAACCTCATAGGACGAATTTTGCTGGCGTTCACCTTCGCCGCGCTGCTGGCGGGCGGGCAGGCCGCGGCCAAGGAAGCGGTCTTAAGCGAGGACAGCATCTCGCGGTTCCTTGCCTCTTTCGGCGAGATGCGCAACATCGCCATCATGGAGGGGCTCAAGACCGGCACGGATTCGGAGCTGGCCAAGAACCCGCTGGGCGCGGTGCTCAAGGCGATAAAGCACAGCAAGCTCAAGACCGAGGCGGAGAAGAGCGCCAAGGCTCACGGCTTCGCGGACCTGAAAGATTGGGGCGAGACAGGCAAGGCGGTGGCGAATTCCTACCTTTTCATCACCGTAGGCCCCGCGCGCGGCATCGCCCGCGACACGCTGCAGCAGAACAAGCACGCAGCCATCTCGGAGCTTGAGAAGCTCGGCCTCCTGAACCGGGACAGCAAGAAGAAGCTCAAAGAGAATCTCGACAACATCGAGGACGAGCTTTCGCGCGAGCCCCCGCCTGAGAACGTCGCCATCGTCAAGAAGATGAAGCCCGATATCGATGCGGCGGTGAAAGTGGGCGCGGAGTGAGCTATTCTCATAGATAGGTGGGAGTTTCCAGGCCGCGCTGTGGCGCGGCGAACGGAGCGAATCTCCCCTCATCCTGTCCTTCTCCCCCTGGGAGAAGGGACCCCTGAATTAGCGTTCCCTCTCCCATTGGGAGAGCATCTGTGTTTGAGGTCAAGCATGTTTTTCGGTCCATGTCCTGTTTTCGCGGATGAGGGCGCTGGCCAGGATGACGAGTTTGCGCATGACTGCGGTCAAGGCGAGCTTGGCCTGTTTGCCTCTGGCGCGCAGCCCGGCGTAGAAGGCTTTCAGGTCCGGGTTGCAGCGGGCGGCGGAAAGTGCCGCCATGTAAAGCGCGGTCCTGACATGGGCACGGCCGCCCTGGATGCGGCGCAGGCCCTGGCGATCCGCGGAATCGTCGTTGAGGGGGGCGACGCCCACAAGCACCGTGGCTTTGGCGGCAGAAATGAGCCCAAGCTCGGGCAGGCAGGCCACGAGGGTTGCCGCAACGGCCTGCCCGACGCCTTTAATGGACAGAAGAATTTCGTACCGGCTTTTCAGGACAGAATTGCCTTCGATCAGCGCCGCGATGGCCGCGTCAAGGTCTGCCGCCGCCCGCTCGCAAGCAGCGAGCTGACGTTTGAGAAGCCGCTTCAGAAGCGCGCTTTCAGCGGTGCCGTGCCGGTTCTTGAGTGCGGTTTCATCGGCCTTGACGGCTTGCCTGGCCAAGACCAGCTCCTGAAGCTCCGCCGCCGTCTTGGCCGGAACGGGTGTGGTCCTAGGGCCGGTGGCGGCGCCAAAAAGCGCCAGAATCCGCGCATCGATCCCGTCAGTCTTGGCAAGCTGCCCGATCGACTTGGCGAACTCGCGCGGGCGCTGGGGATTGACGGCGGCAACCAGATAGCCCGCCTGGCTGAGTACGCGGTGCACAAGCCGGTGCAGCTTGCCGGTCGCCTCCACAATGACAAGCGCCACCTTGGAGCCGGCCAGTTCCTTGCGCAGGCGCCGGATACCCTCTTTGCTGTTGGGAACGCGGAAACTCTGGCCAGTTGGGTGCAGATAAACGTCGAGCCACGCTTTACAGACGTCGATGCCCACGTAAACTGCTTCATCGGCTCGTACGGATGTTATCTTGCCTTGCATGCGGGACTTGCTCCCCAATCATCTGTTCAGAACACGAGCCGGGGCGGACGGACCAAGCTCTCCCGCAAGCCAAAAGCTTATGGGACTGACGGTCCCGCCCGCCCGCCGCAAGAGGGATGGCCATCCCTCTTGCGGCGCCCTCATCACCAAAGCGATTCGGGCCCGCCTCCAACATGCAAGGGACAGGGTGAGGGGTTGAACCCTCGATCCGTGGCACCGGCCTTGCAGCAACTCCGCGCTTAATGGAGGATGCAATGGACAGCCTTGTGCAGCAGGAAGCGAACGAAAGCCCCGGTATTCTCCTGAGCGAGTTGAGGCGCGGTGGCGGTGCTGACGCTCAACCGGCCTTCCGCGCGCAAAAACGCGCAGCTCTCCGTTAAGGTCCCGGATAGGAAGCCGTGATAATTTTTCCCAGCGCACCGGCCGGAGCGAGGCCCGCCGGTTTTGGGACGGGAACGGCGATGAACAAAGCGCTTTATCCAGCAATTGCGATTGCGCTGACCGCATGTATTGGACCGGCGGCAGCGCACGATCTTTCGCTCGTTTGCACCTTGGAGTCCGGAAACAGGCTGCCGCTCACGATCGGCGACGGGAAGGTGCTCAAGGACGGGCACCCTCTCAGGAATTTCGACCGGAAATCCTTTGCGGCCAGCCCCGCCCGCATCGCATTCAACCAGAGCTTCCGGACCTACGGCAACGCCTGGCGCATCGATCGCAATACGCTTCAGATCAGCTTGAAGACAATTCTCAAGCGCAGCTCGCGCGTCGTGCTGGAAGAGAAGGGCACCTGCACAGGCGCGCCGCCCGCTCCCCAGCAAGCGCAAAGAACGCCGCCAGCCCGTGCAGATCTCCCGGCCGCGATAGCCTCGATGCTGGGCCGCTAGACCGCCGGCTCTTGGACAATCCGCCTGTACATTCGCAAAACGAGGGTAGGCACGGGCCGCGACTTAAAGTATTACCTGGCTCATGCGTATTCTCATCACCAACGACGACGGCATCGAAGCGCCCGGCCTCAATGTCCTGCAGAAGATCGCGTCCGATCTCTCGGACGATGTGTGGGTGGTTGCGCCCGAAACCGAGCAGAGCGGTGCCGCGCACTCGCTGACGCTGCACGAGCCCTTGCGCCTGCGTAAGCTTTCGGAGCGAATTTTCGCCGTCAAAGGCACGCCTACCGATTGCGTGATCATGGCAGTGCGGCACATGCTCCAAGGCCAGGAGCCGGCACTCGTGCTCTCCGGCGTGAACCGCGGCGCCAACATCGCCGACGACGTCACCTATTCCGGCACCATCGCGGGCGCGATCGAAGGCACGATGCTCGGCATTCCGTCCATCGCCATGAGCCTTGCGGTAAACTGGGACGACCCCAAAAAGATCCATTGGGAGACGCCGATGGAGCATGGTGCGGGTCTCGTGCGCAAGCTCATCGAGGCCGGCTGGCCGGAGAATGTCTTGATAAACGTCAATTTTCCGGACGTGGAACCGGATAAGGTTCAGGGAATTCAAATAACGGAGCAAGGCAGGCGCGACCCGGATTACTTCCGCATCGAGGACCGGCTCGATACGAGGGGCAATCCCTATTATTGGCTCGGCTTCAAGCGCCGCTCGTTCCACGCCCCCAAGGGTACGGACATGTGGGCGGTAAAATCCGGCGCGATATCGGTAACGCCGCTTTATCTGAACCTGACGCATAATGATACGTGCCGGAAACTTGCGGACCTTCTGACGCCCTAGAGGAAGCAGCCCGGCGCGAGGGATAGCCGCTTTGGAACGGTGCCAATGCTAAATGAGACGCTGCGGGAGCTTCTGATCAGCCTTCAACACAACGGGATTTGCGACCCCCGTGTGCTTGAAGCCATGGCCCGCACCCCGCGGGAAGAGTTCATATCGGACAGCGATCTCAAAGAACGCGCCTACGCCGACGAAGCGCTTCCCATCGAATGCGAGCAGACCATCTCCCAGCCTTTCGTCGTCGCCTACATGACGGAGCGGCTGCACCTGACCCCTGACAGCGAGGTTCTCGAAATCGGCACCGGCTCGGGCTACCAGACGGCGATTCTCTCGCGGCTTGCCCGCCATGTCTACACCATGGAGATTCATGCCGATCTGCACCGGCTCGCCACGGAACGGTTCGCCCAGCTCGGCCTCACCAACATAACGGCGATTGTGGGCGACGGCACGCGCGGCTGGCCCGAACCCCGGCTCTTCGAACGCATCATTGTCACAGCCGGCGCGGAGGAAACGCCTAAGGCACTGCTCAATCAGCTCGCTCCTCGCGGATTCATGGTCATTCCGCTGGGGTCTCACTACGATCAAAGGATCACGCTCATTACGCGTAGCCCCGAGACTCTGGAGTATCAGACCCTCCTGCCGGTGCGCTTCGTACCCCTGGTGCCCCTCGCTCCGGAGGGCCGCGCCTAGCCGCTTCCTACCTGGAGGCCACAAATAACGTTGTTCCGTTTAAGTTAATTTTAAGGCTTCCGCTGCAAACTCGTCTCCAAATGAGGTGCGGCGATGAGTAATGTTGTAAAGGATGCACGCGGGCCGGGACGGTTGCGCGCGGCAGCAAATTTAACTTTGAGTTTCGTTCTGTTGGGCGGGTGCAGCGCCGGCTCCGACAGATTTGCCCAGGCCTCGTTCGGCAGCGGCTACGGCGCGGAGACCCGCGTCAGCCGGGCTGCGGCACCGGCCTCCAGAATTGCGTACAACTCCCGGCAGCCGGCCCAGCCATCCTACGCCCTGGCGCAGCCTGCGAGCTACCAGCCCCAGCGGGCTGGCGGATATCGGACGGCCAGCGCGGCGCCCGCTCAAGGCAGCAGCTATCTGCAGGCTTCCCGCGTGGATTTGCCGCCGCTACAGCAGCGCCAGCCCTCTCAGGGCACGAAGCTGGCGGATGGATACGGCGGCTATAACCAGCCTCCGCTTCCTGACGGCACCTACACCGGCCCGCGGGTCTCATCGACCCCTTACGACGCTCCGAGGGGCGACGGCCCGCCTGCCATGGTCTATGTGCCTCAAGGCAGCGATCCCCGCGATTTCGACCGCGGTGCTCCCCCGCCGCCGCCTCCGCCGGTATCGGACTTCTACCGCCGGTCCGAAGCCTCGCCGCCGCCTCCATATCCGCAGCGGGACGAGACGGGCGTCTACGAGCCCAAGCCCGGCCGGTCCTATACAAGCGAGCCGCCTTACAATGGCGGCGAGCGCTCTGCCTATGGCAGGGGTCTGGAGAACAACGGCTTCGAGCGCCGGCGTCCCTGGAGCGGGCGGACCGATGGTGAGATGGTTGCGGTTGCACGGGGAGACACGCTCTACACGCTGGCAAGGCGCTATGGCGTGACGGTCGACATGATCGCGCGTGCCAACGGCCTTTCGACGGCCCATGTCCGGCCCGGCACCAAGCTGTTTATTCCCCGCGCCGATCCGGCGTCGTTTGCGCAAGGTGCCTCGCGCGCCCCAGGCAAAAAGGAGCAGGCCCATGCGGCGTCTGCTGAAAAGGATCAGTCGCGTCAGGCGGTTGCCTCCGCGGATAAACCGGTGCGCGGCGCTACTCATGCCGCGAAGGAACACAAGCCGCCTGCTGCCGGCCCGGCCCGGCTGGCGGACAAGGGCGCACCTGCGAACCCCGCCCCCACGAACCCGCTTCAAGAGCCGGTCGCGGTTCAGCCGGTTCCGGCGATCAAGTCAGGGCTGACGGCTGCGGGCGAGGCTACGTGCGAGGCGGCGCTTGCCAATCCGCGGCCGCGCATGGGCGCCAGCTTCCGCAAGCCGGTCGACGGCAAGACGATTTCGCAGTTCGGCCCGCAGAAGGACGGCACGGTGAACGAAGGCATCACCATCTCGGTTCCGAAGGGAACGCCGGTGAAGGCGGCCGAGAATGGCGTGGTGGCATATGTCGGCGACGAACTGCCCGGCTTCGGCAACCTGATCCTGATCCGGCATGCGGACGAGTATGTGACCGCGTACGCACATGCGGACACGGTGCTGGTCAAGAAATGCGATGTGGTGAAGCGCGGGCAGACCGTAGCAACCGCCGGCACGACCGGCGATGCGAGTCAGCCGCAGGTGCATTTCGAGATCCGGAAGAATTCGAAGCCGGTCGATCCCTCCCCGCTTCTGGGATCGTAGCGGAAGTCCTTCGGCCTATTTGCGAACCTGCTGGGAGGGCTTCGGCCCTCCCATTTTTGTTAGACGCCCAGCAAGCTGCCACGCGTGGCAACATAAGTGCTGCCGGATACGAGTGGCCCGTGTCAGCCAAAATGAGCAGTTCTGACGCCGGGATTTTTTGACGGGGTGAAGCTGAACGGCGCAGGCTGTACTTGGACGTACAGCCGAGCCGTCCGGCTTTGCCACGACGAAAAAGACCAAGTCAGAACTGCTCATTTTGGCTGACACGGGCCACTAGGTTGGGGCATGAACGAAGCGTTCAACCCCTCATCCTGTCCTTCTCCCCATGGGAGAAGGGACGCCCATACTACACGCAGCGGAATTTCTAGCGTTCCCTCTCCCATAGGGAGAGGGACAGGGTGAGGGGAGAGTCCTTCACTTCAAGGCACCAGCCATGCGCATATAAACAAGCGACTGGAGCATTGCCAGACAACTGGCGCCCGTCCCTACTTGTGCTCCTGCGCGCTCCAGAAGCGGGACATGTGGCTATCGATGATCTTATCGTATTCGCCGCTATCCCTGAGCTTCCCGACGGCCGAATTGATGTAATAGAGCATGGTGCTGGCATGCGGATGGGTCTTTGGCACGATGACATGCAGCGTGCCGATGGCGACCGGCCGTTGCAGGGACTTCACCTTGTCCGACATGCCAAGAGCCGCGGCAACCGACTTGCCGGTCAAATCCGGCGTAACCACCGCGTTAACGGCACCGCTACCGAGAAGCCTGAAGCATTCCTCCACGTTTTGCGGCCTGAGCAAGGTAATCTTGTTATCCTTGACCCAGTTGCGCCCGCCCTTGTCGAGTTCATGCGTGGACTGCCCCACCGGCAGGCAAAGGGACTTGCCGACGATCTCGTCGTCCTTGGCAAACGTGATAGGGGAATCGGCCCTCACGAACAGGACGGTGAAGACCTCAAACAGCGGATCGGAGAAAAAGAACTTCTGGCAGCGGTACTTGGCGTCCTGGGACAGGTCCGCGGTGTGCGTGCAGTCGGGCTTTAGCCAGGGGAAGCCGGCGTCGAACGCTCTGGTGATCAGAAGCGGATTCAGGTGAGCCGCCCAGTCGTTCACCCAGGACACGTTGTAGCTGAAAGCTCCGCCCGATTGCTCCTTGATGAGGTTCATCGAAGCGATGACGATCTGCGTAATCATGCCGCCATTAGGCAGCGAACGGTCGGTGAAGGGTGTGTAGCCGTCGGCGGTGAGGAACTGGATTTGCCTCACGACGGACGACAGTTCGATGTCGCTGCCCCCTGAGGAAGCCGTCCCCCCGGTTGCCTCCACTGGAGCCGGTACTGGTGCTGGGGCTGGAGCCGGGGTGGCCGGTGCCGGGGCCTTGACCGCCGATGGCGCCTGCCCGCTCATGCAAGGAACACGGATAGCCAACCCTGGCACAAGCATGGAGGCATTGGTCCCCATCCTGTCCTGGTTCGCATAAAAGATCAGCGGCCATTGTGCGGAGCTGCCATAGACCCTGGCGGCGATGTCGGCGAGCGACTCTCCTTCTTTGATGGTATAGTCGCTGCCGCAGGTTTGCGCTTGTGCCCCCAGCACCTGCATCAAAACCGCCGCAGAAAGCAGCACAGCCGAAAACAGCCAGCGCGCACAATAACTGGGCCTCGCCATCCGCATCCCGTTTCGCCTCCTTACCCGCTACGCTCCTGCTTAGCTCTTTAAAGGCGTAATCTTCAATCATAAACAAACCTAAAGATCGCAAAATCTTTTTTTGACCCATGCAAATGGCTCCCCCGCATCTGTCCGCGGACACCTCGGAATCCCCTCCGCCTTGTTAGACTTTTCGAAAACTGCTTCTCCAAGGCCGGTGAATAACTCCTGTTCCAGACAGCCAAGGGCGCCGCTTCGGGCAGCTTCCTTTCTGCACGCCAGCGCGCAGCACATAAGAGAGGCGCAAGCGTTTCAACGTAGTTCGACATAATCTCACCCTGCAGGGACGTTATCAGGCGTCTTGCCGCTCCCCCAAAAAAGTGCCAGCACCGCCGCATGAGCAAAGACATGTACAAGAAGATTATGATCCTGACGGGGGCTGGGCTCTCGGCGGAGTTCGGCCTGCATACCTTCCGCGACAAGGACGGGGTCTGGGCGAACTACGACTATCGCGATGTGGCGACGCCGGAGGGCTACCAGCGCAATCCGTCGCTGGTGCTGGATTTCTACAATGCACGCCGGAGGCAGAGTGCGGGCGTCAAGCCGAATGCGGCGCATATCGCGCTGGCGCGGCTGGAGGCGGAGTATCCCAGCCAAGTGCTTACGGTGACGCAGAATATCGATCCGCTGCACGAGATGGCCGGTACCCGGCAGCTCATCCATATGCACGGCGAGATCGCGAAGGCGCTTTGCTCGGCCTGCGGCGGCCGCCACGCCATCGGCGGCGAGGATATCACCGTGAACTCGGTCTGCCCGGCCTGCGGCATGCCAAGCACACTCCGGCCCGACGTGGTTTGGTTCGGCGAGATGCCCTACCGCATGGACGAAATCTACGGCGCGCTCACAACCTGCGACCTCTTCATTTCGATCGGCACCAGCGGCACGGTGTACCCCGCGGCGAACTTCGTGCTTGAGGCCACCGCATCGGGCGCCCACACCGTCGAGCTGAATCTCGAACCTTCCGAGCGCTATGGCGGCTTCCGCGAGGCGGTTCACGGCCCGGCGACCGAAATCGTGCCGGCCTATGTGGACAGGCTCCTGCAAGCGGCGCGGGGCTAATTGCCTCCGCATCTTGTGGAAACAGCTGGCCGCGCCGGCCGGTTCCGGAAAAGCCCATGCTATCGATTGGCAAGGCTAACCTAACTAAAATCGCGCCGCGCCCGGCGGGAGCTACTCGGACGTGAAATAATGCCAGACGCCATCCGGGGCTATCCCGATCGTGTAAAAGCTGTATTTTCCGCGCGCGGCCATCTCCTTGAAACGCGCCGGGGGCAGAAACCGGTAAAGCTCCACCTCCTGGCTGGGGGTGAGCGCATTTGGCGGCATCAGCGCATGGTAGGGCCACACGATCATCTCATTTTTCGTGCCAGGGTTGGCGATGGCGTAGCCGGTGGTCAGGAGGCTGTACAGGATCGCAAGGATCTCCCGGCCGTTGCCGTCCGCCGAAACGTTCTTGAAGTAGGCAATTGGGTCGGAGACGCGGCCTTTACCGAAAACAGGGGGAAGCTCGTTCATATCGATGGGCACGCGAAGCTTTTCGATGTCGCCGCTGGCGGCGGCCTGCAAGATGGCTTGCCGCATGCGCTGAACCTGCGGCGGCAGTTTCGCGATATCGCGCCCGATCTGCACTTCGCCCGCAGTGCAGGCAACGCTGCCGGCCAGCAGGACGCAGCAAAGCGCTACAGCGGGAAGCCACGCCGATGCGCTTAACCATCTTTCGCGCCAGACAAAAATTGCCCTTGGCAAACTGGTCACAATTGTCTCCTGTTGCATTTCATACCGTTTTCGCGGCATGGATGGCGGCGGGGGCAGCGCGGCGGCATCTTGGTCACCTCGCTACCGGTATTGGGCGCGGCGATGGCGGGAAAAGCGGCATGTTCCCGGCCATGAGACGAGAGGGCTGAGGCAGCCGATGTGGGCACAGTCGATCATCGATCCGACGAGATTTGCCATACTTGGCATTTTCATCGGCGTGCTCCTTTCCGCACCCGTAGGCCCGGTGAACATCGTCTGCATCCAAAGAACGCTTGAACGCGGGTTCTGGGGCGGCTTCGCGGCAGGCCTGGGCGCCGTTCTCGCCGACGGCATGTTCGCCATGATCGCCGCCTACGGAGCCTCCGCAATCTCCGGCTTCATGCGCGACCACCAGCTTAAGATCGAGCTTGCGGGCAGTATTATTCTCACCGTATTCGGCTACAACGTCTTCACGACCCAGCCGCGAATCGTCGCCACCGCGACCACCAACATCGCCCGGCTGCGGCAGCTCTCCGCCACCATCCCGCAATTCCTGCGGCCGGCGCTCCGCTACCGCATCTGGCGCCTCGTGCCTCACTTGACCATCGTGCCGCAAACCTTCTTCCTCACTGTCACCAATCCAGGCTCGATCCTGGGCGTGTTTGCGCTGTTCGGCGGCGCCACCTCGGTCTTGGGCGGCATCAGCACCTGGGTGCAGGCCGTTACCGCCGTGACCTCGATCATGACCGGAAGCCTCGCCTGGTGGGCAGGCCTTTCGAGGCTTATCTCCCGCGTCCGCCATAAGCTCACCGAGGAGCGGCTAAGGCGAATCAACCAGGTCTCCGGCGCCGTGCTTGTGGTTTTCGGCTTTATCCTTTTCGCCCAATTCGCTTACGGACTCGCAGGCCACCGGATCGGCGCCGGCTATTCCTTGACACCCTTTGCCTCCAACGCCGTTAACGCTTTCCATGCTGCCCCAAAGCTTTAGTTGGCCACCCGCTTCATTGAGCGCAATATAGAACAAATGTTTTTAGAAAGCGTTAAACGCCTCGCTGGCGAATAAGTTATTGATGTTCTTGGATTAGTTGTGTGGAGATTCACTCCGCCGTCTGACTATTTGGACGCGGGGAATGGTTAACCCGCGATCTGCGGATATATTTAAAGGGATTTTGGAAACGCAGGAATTGACCCAAAGTGCGGAAAATTTCGCAAAAATTGGGGCGCGGAACACGTTGCGGGCGTGCGTTAACCTTACCCGCATTAACCAAGATGCGGCCCTACGGGAAATCAATGATTTGGCAATCCCTTGGGGAACCGGACATCCAGCAAAAATATGAGCATAAGCAGAAAGCCCGGTAAGCCGCCGGCAGAGGGACAACGCCTATGCGCCTTCGCGGGGACAGGCGCCCGGCTGCTGAATTCGGCCCACCGCACCGGTCTTGTTTCCGGTTCCTGGCCCGCAACTCCGAGCTTTGCTTCCGGCGTCCTCTCCGCCCCGCCTCGCGGCGGCGCAGTTGCCTTCGGCTAACGGTTCCGGCCAATCGGCCCGTAGAGGTTTGCACCTCCTGGATCGACCCACGCCCGGCGCACCAATGAAAACGGCGCCCGGAGGCGCCGTTTTTGAAGCTCTGTAAGCCGGAAACTACTTCAGCGGATCGAAGCTGGCGCCCGACGAGATAGTTCAGGCCAACGCGAACCGTATTGTAGGTGTGGTCGGCCGTCGAGTTTGGCATCTACCGGGTAGTCGTTCACTGGGGCGATAGCGAGGCTCAGATTGTCGAACCCAGATCGATATACTGGTATTCAGCTTTCACGGCCAGGCTGGGCTCAGGAAATGCTCGGCGCCCGCGCCCAAGACATAACCAGTAAGGGTGCCGTTCTTCGACTCACTAGTGGTGGCACCAGCGCTATCCGTCCACGGGAGATTGTCCGAGACATCGCCGAAGGCAAGACCGCCTTTGACGTACACGAGCGTGGTGTCGAATGTATAACCCGCCCGTGCGCGAAGGGTGCCGACATAGTTGAGCTGGCTCTTTCCCTTTGCCGTGCTGACGGTGATGGGGGCGTTCGGGTCCGGGAACGCTGCATTCATATCCAGTTTGTATGTGTCTATTCCCGTAATTCCGGAAGCGTCCAGGTCGGCTTCAGCACCGAACACCAAGCGGCCATTCTGAACGTTGTAACCGATCTGACCACCGCCAATCCCTCCAGTGCTGTAGAAGCTTTTTGACAGGCTGGCTTCTCCATATCCCCCTTGCCCGGCGTTGTCGTCGCCGTATACGTAGGTCAACGGTAGTTTTTGAGGTGCCCGAGCCGTCGCCGGCATTCACGCCGCCATACAGGCCGCTCCAGTTAACTGAAGCGTAAGCCGGGCCGCCCTTGTAGCCGCGCAAGTCCGCGGCGTTTGCGCCAGCGGTCAGCGCGATCACGCTCGCGGCGGCGATAATGGCTCGATGAAGCATAGTGGTATGTCCCCCTGGTAGCTGATAAGTTAAGTTCGACTTATATCGCCTTAAAGGAGGGGCACGAACTGTGAAACTAACTATCGGTTGAATTCGCTGCTAAATAGGCACAAGTGGCCCATATGCCACAAAAATCGAGCAGGAGGGTTCCTCGCGGGCCCCTGTGCGCACCACCTGACTTACTTATGGTATCTGGCGGTTTCCGGCTGCGTTTAACGGGGCATACCGGCTAACAAGGTTAGTCCGCTTCAGTTTCCGAATCAGTCCTAACTCGTGAGCGGCTGGGCTACTAGCCGGCCTCCGGCGTACGCGCATAGTCTGCCTCCGGCGCAGCTTTGCAAAACTTTACAAACGGCGCGGCGGGCGGAAACACGGCCCTGCCAGATTATGCTCATCGCAGCATCGGCACAGCCGAACGAGGAGCGCAACACGATGACGGAAACACCCCCCAACCAAAACACCCAACCCGCCCCCTGCCGCCCGCCGCGCCGGCGCCGCTGGCTCCTGGCCGTCATGATCGGCGTTGCCGGACTGTTCGGCTTCGCGGCCGGCAAGGTCCAAAGCTCGCCCTGGTTCCACTGGGCGCACCACCATCCGTTCGATGCGGAAGAGATCACCTTCTTCGTGCAGCACCGCATCGGGCATGCTCTGTCGCGGGTGGATGCCACGCAGGAGCAGCGCGGCAAGATCGACGCCATCGTCAAGTCCGCCGTCAACGACGTGATGGCCATGCGCAAAGACCCTGCCGCTCAGCGGGAGAAGGCGCTGGCGATCCTCAAGGCCGATAGCATCGACCGGTCCGCGCTGGAATCCATGAGAGCGGAAAAGCTCGCACTGGCCGGGACGGCCTCCAAGCGCATCGTGCAGGCGGTTGCGGATGCGGCCGAGGTGCTGAAGCCTGAACAGCGGCGTCAGCTTGCGGCGGACTCGGAGCGGTGGCATATGCTGCCATAAAGGTTCGAATGGCTTGCGTACCCCCCTCACCCCTGTCCCCTCTCCCGGCAAGCTCGCCAAGGCGAGCTTGCATCTTTGGGCTACCGCATCCGCGAGCGGATGCGGATGGGGAGAGGGGAACGCCTTCTCAACGGGCACGCCCGGACTCCCTCTCCCTTGGCGGGAGAGGGCTGGGGTGAGGGGGCTTTCGCGCAGCCATCGAACGGTTCGGGAATTACGTTCCATGTCCCTTATTCTCTTGATCGAAGACGATGTCCGCCTTGCCAGGATGGTGGCGGATTATCTCCGCCAGAACCAGTTCGAGGTTCAGCATGCGGCGGATGGGGCGTCCGGCCTGGCCGCGCTCAGGCGCCTTCGGCCCGATCTTGTCATCCTCGACCTGATGCTGCCCGACACGAACGGCCTCGACCTGTTCCGCGAGATTTCGCGCCATGCACCCGTCCGTGCCAGTGCCGGTGATCATGCTGACCGCGCGCGGCGATCCGGTGGACCGCGTGGTCGGCCTCGAAATGGGCGCGGAAGATTACATTCCGAAGCCCTTCGAGCCCCGCGAGCTTTTGGCGCGTATCCGCGTCGTTCTGCGCCGGGCACACTCTCCCCAAGGCGCCGATACCTTACGTTTCGGGCTCCTGGAGATCGACCGTGGCGCCCGGCAGGTCCGCGTGAACGGCGAGGAGAAAAGCCTTACGAGCTACCAGTTCGATCTCCTGGCGGCGATGGCGGAACGGGCGGGGCGCGTGCTGTCGCGCGAGCAGCTTGCGGATTTCTGCCGGCCGCGCACGATCAGCCCTACGACCCGAGCCTCGACCGCTCGGTCGACGTTCATATCGCCCGCATCCGCGCGAGCATAGAGGAAGACCCGAAGCACCCCCGGCACATCATTACAGTCAGGGGCGCCGGCTACGTTTTCGCAAAGGGGTCCGGCTAATGCGGCGGCTTTATTTTCGCATCTACCTCGCGGTGCTGGGGAGCCTCGCGCTATTCGCGGTGCTTGTGGGGTTAAGCGGCTGGGTCTTCCACGAACTCAGAGAGCCGGACGCCACCGGTCCGCACTCTCCCTTCCTGTCAGACGTCGCGGAACATCTTCTGCCCCCCGGCGCAAACCCGGCGGCACTTAGCCAGGAGCTTGAGTTCTGGCACAACCGGACGAAATACGATCTGGCGCTGCTTTCCGCGCGCGGCGAGGTCATCGTACAGGCTGGGTCCATCCCAGAAAGCGTGCTTGCCCGCCTTGCTTGGCGGAGCGCATTGAAGGGCGTTCACTGGCGTCCACACGGCGAGCTGGTGGTCCGCCTCAATGACGGCCGCCTGCTCGTTGCCACCCCGCCGCCCAGCTCCCGCCTGCTGTTTCCCTTGCGCTGGCTGGGCCTCGTCTTCGCCATTGGCCTAGCGGTCGCCGTCGCGGCTTACCCGGTCATCCGGCGGCTGACGCGAAACCTCGAAGCATTGCAGCGGGGGGTGGCCGCTTTCGGCAAGGGCGATTTGAAAACCCGTGTTGCAGTACGCGGCCGCGACGAGGTTGGTAAGCTGGCCCAGACCTTCAACGCATCCGCGGACCAGATCGAGGCGCTGGTGACAGCGCAAAGGCGCCTGCTCGCCAACGCCTCCCATGAGTTACGCTCCCCCGCTTGCGCGGCTCCGGATGGCGGCTGAGGCAATCGGCGGCTCCACGCACAAAGAGCAGCAGGAGGAAATCGCCCGCGACATCGCCGAACTCGACGCACTCGTGGACGAGATTTTACTCGCCAGCCGGCTCGACGCTCAGGCGGCCGGAACAATTGCCCGCGAGCGGATCGACCTTACCGGCCTGCTCGCGGAGGAATGCGCTCCCACTGGCGCGGACTTCTCCGTTGTTCCTGGCCAGCCGCTATTCGTGGAGGGCGATGCCCGGCTATTGCACCGCCTCTTCCGCAACCTTCTCGAAAATGCGCGGCGGCATGGCGGTGGCCCCGTCGAAGTTTCCGCCCGATGCCATGGCTCAGAGGCCATCGTCCTGGTTTGCGACCGGGGGCCTGGCATCCCCGAGCCGGAGCGAGCCCGGATTTTCGAGCCCTTCTACCGGCTGCCAGGCCACGCCGAACATGCCGGCGGCACGGGCCTGGGCTTAGCGCTCGTACGTCAGATCGCGGAGAAGCATCGCGGCGCCGTCCGGTACCTGGCGCGCGAAGGCGGCGGCGCCTGCTTCGAGGTGCGCCTGCCGCTCGCCGCTCCGGAAGACAGCCGCACATCTTGACCCTTTGAGGCCCGCTTCCGCCTCGGGCATGCACCGCTTGGGCGCCTTCCATAGCCCTACGGCCAGCTGCCTCATCCGCTTCGTCAGGCCGCGGCTGACTGGACAGACCGCAGCGCAGCCAGCGTTTTGCCAGGGCACTTCCCGGGAGACGGCAGCAGGCGCCCCTGGTGCTTCAATTGACATCCAACGAACCAGATCGTAAAAATTTACATAACTTTTTTCAGGGACAGAAGCGGGAAAATCGGAATGGGCGGAACAGGTCAACACTTCACAGGCGTTTTGGTTGCATTGGCGCTTCTAAGCGCTTCGCCTGCGGGCGCACAACTCAGCGACGCTTCGTCCACCGGCACACAAGCCGGTGACAGCACCCCGTCCACGAACGCATCCGCAGACGGAAACGGTTCTACCGCTGGCACAGGCGGCGAAAACAGCTCGTCTGCAGGCGCTCAAACCAGCGGCGGGACGCCTGCGGATCGGCAGAAGATAAAAGACGATCTAACCCAGCTTCAGAACGACCGGAAAGCCGAACGGGATCAAATTGCAACCGGCATAAAAGCCGCACAGCCGCAAATCGAGGCAGACAGAAAGCAGCTTCAGGCGGACCAGAAGACTTTGGTGGAGGATCTCCTGAAGAACCCGTCCAATGTGGCGGCGGACCAGCAGAAGATAAAGGACGATCAAGCCCTGCTTCAACAGGATCAGAAGTCGCTAAAGGATCAGATCGCTGCGGACAAAAAGGCCGCGCAGCCGCCGATCGAGGCGGACAAAAACAGCTTCAGACGGACGCGAAGGCCGCAGGACAGACGTGGCTTACAGGATATGGCGGAAAGCCATTCTGGCGGCATTTCCTGCATCGCCAGCCAATCGAGCCGTTCTGGGCGAATTTCCTGCGTCGCAAGCCTGCAAACCCAGGCCAGCCGGTCACCTTGCGCTGGCCAGTGGACCTGTCGAAGGTCACGCAGCCAGCCATCGATCCTTCCAAAGTTTTCGATAAATTGGAGCGCTTGCCGGTGCTTGCGATACCGGGCGATACGGCGAAGCCTGCGGGCTCACCGGACGTGGCTGTACCGGCCGATAAAGCAAAGTTGTTGAACTCTCCTGTGTTTGTGGCGACACCGAACGATCCGGCCAAGCCCACCACCTTGCCGATGGTGGCGTTGCCCGGCGACGCATCGAAACCGGTGAACTCGCCGGGTTTCGCGGCCCCAAGCGGCGGGTCCAACACGACTGTACATCTGCCGAAGATAGAGTTCTCTGGCGATGCGTTGAAACCGGCGAACTCGCAGGGTTTCGCGGCCCCGAGCGGCGGGTCCAACACGACGGTGCATCTGCCGAAGATAGAGTTCTCTGGCGATGCGTTGAAACCGGCGAACTCGCAGGGTTTCGCGGCCCCGAGCGGCGGGTCCAACACGACGGTGCATCTGCCGAAGATAGAGTTCTCTGGCGATGCGCTCAAACCGCAGGGGCTGAGACAGCCTGGGTTCACCCAGCTTTCTGGAAAGCCGGTGCAAGTACAGCCGCAGACGAACTTGACTTTGCCGTCCGGGCTGCAGACGTCCCAGAATCCTGGAACACCGGCATTCGGCGTCAAGCACTAAGGGCTCGATGCGCAATTAACGCGCCATCTTGCGTGTCTATTTGTCCGTCCGCTGCGTTGCGGAAAGGTTTACATACTTCGGGTATGCGCCCCTTTCCGCGCCTGGCGGACGAACAAAAATCCTGCGCCATGAGCGTCTCCAAGCTGGGGAATGACGCGACGATACAGGTGCTCCCGCACTCGGAAAAGCGAAAAGGTTCCTCGTTTGTTCTCAATTGCGCGTCCGTGAAGGCCGCCTTCCGGATACCCCGGTGGGAGGTGCTACATAAGACCGAAGTTTTGTGGGTTGCGCTCCGGGACACGCCTCAATATCGCGCAAACTTTCTCGGTATGTTATCTGTGCAAAATCCTCGGTTACCAAACTCCTCGCGAGGTCTTCTTCAGGGCCGCCTGAAAAACCCTGTTGCACTTCACTGTTGAAGGGGCGGAGCAAAAACAGGAAAAAATTCACGAAAATGCGGTGCGAGAAAATATGCCTCACGGCCGTTCATCATTAATGAATTAACTATGATACTCCATTCCGCAAAAAAGAACGTCTTGTTAAGACGTGTCAGGCCTTCCGTGGGCACATTTGCTAAAATAATGTAAAACAGCACGTCATGTGTTTCCGTATGACTTAAGGCTATTGGCATTTTTGAAGCATCATATTCATAGGTCTTATCGAATTATTAAGATCGCACTGGTATCGGTTTTCTACCGGCGGTGCTTTCATGTTACATGGTTCTTACATGATGATCAACCGTTGCATAGCTTTTTCGCGAGACTGCACTGGCAGTGTCGCGATAGAGTTTGCAATGATCGTTCCTTTGCTTGTCTCCATGTTAATGGCCATTGTTCAATTCGGGCTACTTTTTAATAACATGTCGGTTCTGACGAATGCCACGGCCTCGGGGGCGTTGCTGTTTTCGCAAGGCCGCTCGTTTCCCGCACCTTATACCTCAGCTGTGAGCGCGATCCAGACCACGGCAGGGGCTTTGAATCCAGCGAATTTGGCAATTAGCGTATCCGTCAGTGGCACAGCCTGCGCGAGCGACTCTGCCTGCCAGACGGCTTTCCAGACCGCATTTGATCAGGGAGGAGGGGTCCAGGCAACGGTGACAGTGAGCTATCCTTGCCCCCTGGTCTTCTCCGCAAGCACTTTGCAATGGTTGGGTATTAACACGGGTAGCTTTTGTCCTCTGTCTTCTACAATGATGTCGGTTGTGCAATGAGAAGGAAAGCTCAATCAATTCTCCGCCGGTTTGGCAGGGAGCAGCGCGGCGTCGTCGCTTTGATCGTAGCGCTATCGATGTTCATGCTATTCGGCATTATCGCGATCTCGGTCGATGCCGGCTATATCCTCTACGTCCAGAACGATCTTCAAGCCTCCGCCAATATGGCGGCGCTGGCGGGAGCACAGAAATTCACGTCTGGAACCGCAAGTGCGGTGGCGATGTCCTATAGCGCGCAGGCCGGGAGCTACAACGCCCGTCCGGGGGTGAGCGTGACGGCGACGGTTGCGCTGCGGTGCCTTAATACCGTGGCAAATCTGACGAATTATGCCGTGCCCTGCACCGCCTACGGCTCCCAGCCTGTGGCAAACTCCGTTCGAGTGACGCAAACGGTGACCGTGCCAACATTCTTCGGGCGCGTGCTTGGCGTCCGGACCGTGACGGTCACAGCGGTAGCGACAGCGGTCCCGGAAGGCAGCACCCCAGAGCCGCTTAACGTGGCGTTCGTCCTCGACACAACACAGTCCATGAACAATAACGACACAGCCTGCCTTGGCACAGGTAAAGTGATACCGTCCAGGCTCGACTGTGCGCTTAACGGGGTTCGGACGCTCCTCGTCCGGCTCCTGCCTGCGGTGGACCAAGTCAGCTTGCTGGTGTTTCCAGGCTTAACGAATACGAGCCAAGTCCCAAAGGAATACGATTGCTTGTCCACAAACCCAAGCATTGCCGCATACAATGCAAATCCGGTGTATAAGATTATTTCGAATTCGACCGATTACCGCACGGGTTCGCCGCCGTCCTCTAGCTTGAACACCAGTTCCAACCTCTCAAAAGCTGTTGGAGGAGGAACCTCCAGTTGCGTACCGTTGTCGGCGGTCGGCGGTGCCGGTACCTATTTCGCGGACGCCATCACCGCAGCCCAAGCCGCCCTCGTGGCCAGCCATCAGGCGGGCCAGCAGAATGTAATCGTTTTTCTCAGCGATGGCGACGCAGGCGCCTCATCTTCCAAAGTGGGGTCCAGCAAGTACAACAACCAATGTCACCAAGCGATAACCGCCGCTGACGCGGCTGCGAACGCGGGAACCTGGGTGTACTCGATTGCCTATGGCGCATCGACAAGTTCGTCCGGCAGTTGCGACACAGACAGCCCGCATATCTCCGCATGCTCAACCATGCGGCAAATAGCCTCCGATGAGTTCGAAGTTCTTCTCCGACAAACCAACGGTCTGCACGTCGGTTAATTCGCAATCCCAACTGGAGGATATCTTCGGCACAATTGGTAGCAGTCTTTCGGGAGCAAGGTTGATCCCCAACGACACGATGTAGGGCACTTGAGGCGCTGCGAGGAGCGCTCAGCCATCTCCGCCGGGACTTGAGCGGCATTTTCCAGTCGATCCCGGCTTCGGCCCGCAGTTTAGAACCCTTCTGCTGCCAGTGGCGGCATGCCGTCCTTATGGTTACGAGGCCGGGGCACTCGGGACGCTTCGAGTTTCCGGCACAAATGCACTAGATCCCGCTGACCGGAACGCAGGAGGAACCCGGCCGCAGCTTGTGCGTTTAAAGAAGCGCAATTTGCAGATGCCGTTTGTCTATTATAATGAATATCAGAGTCTCAATGTATTAAAAGTATTATCGAGTCTCATGTATTAATTAATGCTGAATTAATCTGCTGGTGATAGGTTGGTTCAGTAACAGGTTTAGGAAGTGGAACTTAGCACGGCAACATGTAGGGGAGTTATATCCGTGCATCGTCTTTGCAAGCGCATGCAGTTTGCTATGCGAGGGCTCGATGTTGCCGGAAACGGCGCGACGCCATCGAGTACGGTCTCCCCGTTGCCCTAATAGCCATTGCGATCGTGACGGCAGCCGCCCCGGCGGGCAGGGACATGACTGGCTTCCTCACCACGGAAAGACTATGAGCCATCCCCTCATCCATGGCGTCACCTGGGTGGCATGTCTCGCAGCTCTTGTTGCGAGTGCCCGCGCTTGGCGCCTACTCGCAGAGGACGCAGCTGCATTCGCCTTTAGCGGGCATCGTCGAAAGCTCGATCCTGCGTTCTCCAGCCTTGAGTTCGCGGAACGAGCCGCTGGAGACACGCCATGACTGACGTTTCACTTGTTGCCCTCCGCTCCGGTACTCAGAAGGCAACGCCAGCCGTCCGCGTTTTTCTGAAAGACCGGGCTTCCGAGGACGCCTTCCGCCAATGTTTCGCGACACTTGGCGTGGAAGGCGTGCAATTCACCGCGGGAACGGTCGACACCGCTGTGCCGGTTCTGATCAAAGAGAAATCGCCGCAGCTTCTGGTCGTGGATGTAAGTGGTATCGAGGATCCCGTTGCCAGCCTGTGCGAACTCGCCGACGTCTGCGATCCGGATGTCTCCGTCGTGGTAATCGGCGAGCACAACGACGTCGTCCTTTACCGCGACATGAAAAACGCCGGCGTCGCCGAATATTTCCTGAAACCCCTCGTCTGGGACCAGCTCACCCACACTTGCAAACGCGTTCTGTTTCCAGAAATCGCGGGCCCCTTCCAACGAACCGGCAAGCTCGTGTTTATGCTGGGCGTGCGCGGCGGCGCAGGCGCGACAACGATCGCGATCAACACCGCCTGGCATTTGTCCGAAGCCCGGCGCCGCCGCACGCTGCTGCTCGATCTCGATCTTCATGGCGGCGACATCCCGCTTCAGCTCGACACCAAGCCCGCCGACGCGCTCCGCGAAGCGCTGGATCACCCCGAACGCGTCGACAAGCTCTTTTTGGAGCGTGGGACAAAGCCCATAACCAAGCGTCTCGATTTGCTCGCCTGCCTTAAACCGCTGCAATCCTCCCCCGGCTTTGCGGAAGAAGCGGCGCGGTTGCTTCTGGAAAAACTCCTCCCCCATTACCGGTTCGTGATCGTCGACCTTCCACACTACGCCGCGGCGTGGACGAAGACTATGCTGCGGCTTCCCTCCACTTGCATCGTGATAAGCAACGCAAGCCTGGCCGCGGCCCGCGACACCGGCCGTTGGAGCGAAGATCCTGGGCGCCAATACCTCCGACCGCAGCACGATGTATGTGTTGAACAGGTCGTCTGCACGTGGCGGCCTGGATGCCGCGGAGTTCGCCAGGGCGTCGGGCAGGCAGCCGGACTTCGTCATTCCCTACGACAGCGAACTCGCCGAGGCTTCCCTGGGCGGGATCGGAGCCATGCAGCGCTGCTCCTCCTTCAGAAGCTGCCTCCAGCCGATCCTCAGCCAGCTGGCGGGAGAGGCTGTGGAGAAGAAGGGCTCCATATTCCGGCGGGTATTGGGCTCCCTGTTTCCCCCGGCATTTCCGCCGCGGAGATGATGGTGAATTCAGTCCGGCAATCTTGAACGCCGCCTCCTGGTCCGCCGCCCTTGTGCCAAGGTTGTGAGATGCGGAGATTGCGGGCTCTATTCTCCGCTGGAAATGCGGCGATTGGCAATCGCGCTTGCGGACACCCCGCATCAATATTCATAAGCGAACGTTTATCGTGAGCGGCAAGCGCTCACTTGTGTGCGATTGACCTTGAGACCGGGCAAACCCGCATGATCGAAGCAGAAACCTGAGGTGGCCCCGCGGTGTATAGTTTCGATACACCATGCTTTGCCATGTACAATAATAATACGTCCACCATTCATAATGATCGTCGGGAGAGATGCGCTGTGTCTATCGCGCAATCGAAAACATCGCGCACGGGCTGAACTATAAAAAAGCTAAGTAACGGTTATTCCTGACATAACAAATGCAAGCGCTACTTTAGCGTTTCGCTGCCCCAGCGACTGGCATGAAACCTGCGTTATAGCCTCTGCCAAGCGCCGCTAAGAGAAAATCATGCGCACGCAAAACTCAAGCGCAACCCCTGGCGGCTTTGCCTTGAATAGCGCAAATGTAGGAGGAATTGCCTATGCCCCTGAGTTCCGCAACCAAAGCGGCAACTGACGCCCACAAAGCGAACCGGGCGCCAACCAGTGTGAGCCCCCAGGAGGTTCACCGCTGGATGCAGAGCTTCAACTGGGACTTCGCCAACAATCGCACGAAGTATCCCACCAAATACAAGATGGCGTTCGACACTAAGGAGCAGTTCAAGCTCATCGCCAAGGAATACGCCCGCATGGAAGCCGTGAAGGATGAGCGTCAGTTCGGCACGCTCCTCGACGGCATGACGCGCCTGGGCGCCGGCAACCGCATGCACCCCAGATGGGGCGAGACGATGAAGGTCGCCTCCAACTTCCTCGAAGTGGGCGAATACAACGCCATCTCCGGCTCAGCCATGCTGTGGGATTCGGCCACCGCCGCCGAACAGAAGAACGGCTATCTGGCCCAGGTGCTGGACGAAATCCGCCATACCCATCAGTGCGGTTTCGTGAACTACTACTACTCCAAGCACTATCACGATCCCGCAGGCCATAACGACGCGCGCCGTACGCGCACCATCGGCCCGTTGTGGAAGGGCATGAAGCGCGTGTTCGCGGACGGCTTTATCTCCGGCGACGCGGTGGAATGCTCGATCAACCTGCAACTCGTGGGCGAGGCGTGCTTCACTAATCCGTTGATCGTGGCCATCACCGAATGGGCTTCGGCCAACGGCGACGAGATCACGCCTACGGTGTTCCTCTCCATCGAAACCGACGAACTGCGCCACATGGCAAACGGCTATCAGACCATCGTGTCCATCGCCAACGACCCGGCCTCGCAGAAGTATCTCAACTCCGACCTCAACAACGCGTTCTGGACCCAGCAGAAATACTTCACACCGGTACTCGGCTGGGCGTTCGAATACGGTTCGAAGTTCAAGGTGGAACCCTGGGTCAAGACCTGGAACCGGTGGGTGTACGAAGACTGGGGCGGGATCTGGATCGGCCGTCTCTCCAAGTATGGCGTGCAGTCGCCGCCGTCCCTGCGCGACGCCAAGAAGGACGCCTACTGGGCGCACCATGACCTGGCACTGCTCGCCTATGCGTTCTGGCCGCTGGGCTTCTTCCGGGTATCGCTGCCGGACGAGGAAGACATGGCCTGGTTCGAAGCCAACTATCCGGGGTGGGATGCCCATTACGGCAAGATCTACCGTGAATGGAAGGCGCTCGGCTGCGAAGACCCCAAGAGCGGCTTCATCCCACTGACGTGGCTCGCCCAGAATGGCCACACGGTCTACGTCGACCGCGTGTCGCAAGTTCCGTTCTGCCCGACGCTCGCCAAGGGCGCCAGCACGCTGCGCATCCACGAATACAACGGCAAGAAGCACTCCTTCAGCGACGACTGGGGCGAGCGCATGTGGCTTACCGAGCCGGAGCGCTACGAGTGCCAGAACGTGTTCGAGCAATATTCGGGCCGCGAGCTTTCGGAAATCGTCGTTGAAGGCCATGGCGTCCGCGCCGACGGCAAGACCATGATCGCGCAGCCACATGTTCGCGGCGACAGCCTGTGGACGGTTGCCGACCTGAAGCGCGCAGGCATCGTGTGCGGCGACCCGCTGGCCTAAGCAGAGTTCGCAAAAGCGGCCTTCCCGGTTTTGCGAAAAAACGGCGCGAAAACAAAGGAGCCTAAGCGGGCATTCGTTGGGCAGCCAACGAAAGTCTGCTTAGCCGGGCACGGCGGGAGGAGCGCCTTGCGGCATAGCGCGCTCTTTCACCCCTCGCCGAAGCGGGCAGCAAAGCGAAGCTGTGCTGAGCTGGGCGAGGGGTCTTTTACAACGAATGGCGGCGGAATTTCCGCCAAGCCCAACGGCACCAGGCGCCACGGGGGAGCGAAGCCCGCGTCCCCGGCAAAAGCCAAATACAGAGGAAACCTTGGATTTCTTGAGAAGGAGTTAGCACATGGCCACAACCCAGGGCACGAGGCGCGGTCTGACCGACCCGGAACGCGCGGCCGCAATCATTGCCGATATCCCTGAGCCTATCGATACGCAGCGCAGGATGAACTACTTTGTGACGCCGCGCGGCAAGCGGCTCAGCGAATATGAAATCCTGTCTCTTTATACCCAGCCCAACCCGGACTGGATTTCGGGCGGCCTCGACTGGGGCGACTGGACGCAGAAGTTCCACGGCGGCCGTCCCTCGTGGGGCAACGAATCCACCGAACTGCGCACCACCGACTGGTACCGCCACCGCGACCCATACCGGCGCTGGCACGCCCCCTATGTAAAGGACAAGGCCGAGGAGTGGCGCTACACCGAGCGCTTCGTCGAAGCGTACTCCACCGAGGGCGCCGTCCGCTCGATCGATACGTTCTGGCGCGACGAAATGATCAACAAATACTGGGGCGCCTTCCTGTTCAACGAGTATGGGCTGTTCAACGCTCATTCGTCGGTTATGCGCGACTGCCTGTCCGACGTAATCCGTCAGACCGCCGGTTGCGCCGGGTTCGACAAGATCGACATCGCGCAGATGATTCAGCTTGAGCGCAACCTTCTGTCCAAGCTCGCGCCTGGCTTCCCGAATCGACCGACGAGCCGAAGAAAGTCTGGCTCAGCGATCCGGTCTACAGGAGCGCTCGCGGCACGGTGGAAGAAGTGTGGCAGGGCATCCAGGATTGGAATGAGATCCTTTGGGGCGTGCATGCGGTTTACAACTCCATCTTCGGCCAATTCGTCCGCCGCGAGTTCTTCGGCCGCATGGCGGCGCACTACGGCGACAACCTGACGCCGTTCTTCCTCGCCCAGTCGCAGACATACTTCCAGATCAACCGCGCAGGCGATACAAGACCTGTATCTCACCTGCCTGGCTAACGATCCGGACATTTGCCGGCCACAACCGGCGCTGGTTGCGCACCTGGACGCACAAATGGCTCGCCAAGACCGTGGACGCGATGCGCGATTTCGTGGGCATCTACGCCAAGGTGGACAAGGTCCAGGGCCTCAGCGATGCCGCGGCCGTCACCGCCACCGTGCGCCGCGTGCTGACCGATTGGACGGAAGATTACGCCAACAGCATCGACTTCAAGATCGATGTTGAAAAGACCACAGCCTACATCGTCAGCGGACTTAAATGAGGAGGTGAAGCCATGACTGCAGGTAAAAACGCCTATAACGCCGGCATCATGCAAAAGACCGGCGCCGCCTTCGCCGCGGAATTCTTCGCCGAGAAGAATCAAGTGGTCCACGAAGTCCAACACGGTCGTGCTGGTGCTCATGAAGTCGGACGAGATCGACGCCATCGTCGAGGAGATAATTCTCGGACCGGGCAAGAAGGAAAACCCCTCCATCACGGTGGAGGACCGCACAGGCTTCTGGTGGATCAAAGCCGACGGCCAGATACAGGTCGATACGGAGGCCGCCGCCGAAATGCTCGGCAAGACCTACTCGGTCTACGACTTCCTCGTGAACGTGTCCTCCACGATCGGGCGCGCCTATACGCACGGCAACACCTTCACGATCACGTCGGAGCTGATGGGCCTCGACCGCAAACTGACCGACATCTGACGAGGGAAGGCGCCGCATCCGCCATGGCCGGGTCTCCGGTCCGCCATGGCGGAGAAGCGCGGACGCCTAACAGAGCACCAAAAATAGTGAGGAACCCCAATGGCTAAGCAGAATATCCATGACAATCCCCTGCGGGACGAATGGCTTGAAAAGATCGGCGCGCTCGATAGCGTGGAGACGGCAACCAGCTTCATTCAAGACTTCCGCAGGAACCATACGTCGCCGCTCCGGACGTCCTACGGCCTGGAACTCGATTATCTGTTCATCGAGGCAAAGATCGAGGAACGGCTGTCGGTCCTGAAGGCCAACAAATTCAGCGACAACGACCTCCTGAATATGGCCACCACCGGCGAGGATGCCGCCAGGGTCGCGGACACTTGGAAGCGGCGGATGGACGTCGAGACCAGCAAGTACGGAGCGGAGAAAATACACATCCAGTTCCGTCAGCTTTACAAACCGCCAGTGATGCCGGTGAACCACTTCCTGAAGGTGGATGCCCATCTCGGCTCACGCCTCATGGAGCTTCGCAATACCAACTACTACGCAACGCCCTTGGCGGAGTTGCGCAAGGAGCGCGGCGTGAAAGTGCTGTATCTCGCGAACGGCGCCACACCGTGAGCGGGCGGCAGTGACGCAGGACGGCGGGCGCGGGATGGAGGAGGCAGGCCCGCCGCCCGGAACTCAACGGCCTGACCACGGCATCCGGGGACAAATACGAGGAGTTAGCCATGCACATGCGGGACATACTGACCGGAAACGAGCCGGTGCCAGGCCTTGAGTTGCCGTTCAGCGACGTGGCCGTTCTCGAACGGCACGATATTGAGGCCTGCGGCCGCTACAGCGCGGTCATCGAGGATCTCGGGTTCATGTGGCGCTGGAGCCTGTATCGCGGCCGCGAGATGTGCCAGCACGGCTGTTCGCTGAGCGAGCGTGCCTCGCGAGAAGCGGTTAGCCATGTGCTCGCCTTCTATGGCATTCGCGATAACGCTGCGGCGGTGCAGCAGAACGGAATAGTACCGGAACAATAACGCGATTCTAAGCAAACGGGCGCCGCCCCGCAGTCCGGGCCATTGCATGGCCGGGGAACGGGAGAATTGTGCCCAAAAACTGGGAAAGTAAAACCATAAATCCTGCACTCGCACTGTCAATCGGCGTCGCCGCGCTGGGGGGCGTCTGGACCTACCTCGCCCTTGGCCCGTTGCTGGGGGGCGTCCTGGTCTGGGCCGGAATTCCAGCCTGGGGCGCGTTCTTCCATAATGGCGGCGGCGAAAAGGCGCTCGTGAAAACCGTGACCGGCATGGCCTGCGGAGCCCTCATCGCCTGGGTCTGCTTCCTGATCCCGACAACGGCGCCTATGCCAACCCTCGGTGCGGTCTATCCGGCCATCGCCTCCGGGGCAACGGTGTTCCTCCTTGCGATCGTCGCGGGCATCGAGCCATTGCCGGCGGTCCCCGCGAACGTCTGCGGCTACGCAGCACTCGCCGCCTACTGCCTGCACCGCAAGGCAACCGCGCCTGCCTCAGCCTGAAATCACGAACGCCAAGACCGTATAGGGGAAATCGGCATGTATAAGATCACTGCATATACCGAAGACGGGCACGCTATCGAATTCGAGGGCTCGCCCAACGAGGATGTGGTTACGAGCGCGCTGAAACAAGACGTCATTCTCCTGACGTCCTGCCGCGAAGGCGGCTGCGCAACCTGCAAGGCGGAATGCACGGACGGCGACTATGAAATGACAAACGCCAGCGTGCAGGCCCTGCCGCCGGACGAAGAGGAGGACGGCTTCGTCCTCCTGTGCTGCACCTATCCGCGCAGCAATATTACACTCAATCTCCCCTATACGTTCGACCGGGTTTCGTTCGAGAAAACCAATCAGGGAATAGGCAGGCGATATTCTTGTAGCGGAGCGCCTGTCGTCTAACGTCATGCACCTGTCGATCCGTCCGGCCGGCCCCGAAACGGGCAAGCCGGTTAGGCTCAAGTTCTCGCCGGGGCAATATATCGACATCGAGGTGCCAGGAACGAATGTCTGGCGCTCGTACTCGATGGCGGGCACCAGCGAAAGTGGCGACTTGGAATTCCTGATCCGCCTGCTGCCAAACGGGTTCTTTTCGAAGTTCCTCGTCACCGAGGCCGCTCCCGGCATGCGGGTAAGGCTGCACGGGCCTTCGGGTGCGTTCACCATGCGCGAGAATGGATTTAGGCCCCGTTATTTCATCGCGGGCGGCACTGGGCTTTCGCCAGTATTGTCGATGATCCGCCACATGCAGATCGAGGGGCATCCCCAGCAGGCGAAGTTGTTTTTCGGCGTCACCCATCAACACGAGCTGTTCTTCGCCGATAAGTTGCGGGACATCGAAAGTGCGATGCCAAACTTGGAAGTTCACATATCTGTTATAAATCCTGAGTTGTCTTCGCCATATTCGGCAGGCACAGTAGTTGACGATCTGGTGAAGCACTTTGAGCAGGGCGGACTAAGTCCAGACATTTATGTCTGCGGCCCGCCCGGAATGATCGACGCTACACTTGCCGCAGCCAGACAGTATGGCATGCCAGCCGACCAGGTATTCTATGAGAAATTCCTGGCCTCCGGTCAGGTACGGGCAGCGGAATGATCTGGTCCGCAAGGCAAGCCTTGGAGCATGATGATTGGGTTGCCGCTCATTTTGTTGCCCCTGCGATTGCTGAATTGCAGGGCAGCAAGCGCCGGGTGAGCGGCTCCCGCACAAGCGGGAAACTACGAGCGCCGGGGGGCGAAACCGGCCGGTATTCATCTGCTTTCGGCTTGCCTTCCCCTGCGCCCGCAGCGCGCCGGGGTAGCAAGCGCGGCGTCCGCGCTGGCGAGCTGGTATGCCCGGGTAAGGCGGCTGCGGCATATCCGGGAAGCGCGCAGATGGGTTTGGAAGAGTATCATCTCACGGCTGGCCTGCACGAGCTGATGGACAGCGGCTACAACCTGACGCCGCCCTATGCGAGGCTAGGCAGCGGTCACGAAACCGGCCTGTTTCGCGTCGACCGTCCCGGTGTGGCCTGGGACTGGATGATCCAAACCGGCCAGGCGCCGAACCGTTCCGACTGGGTGCGCCCGCAGGTGGCGGAAAGCTGGAGCCGGTGCATCGGCGCCTACGGCCTGATGCCAGGCGCCCGCTTGCCCAACGGCGGAACCGCGCTCGATCCGGATCATCCGCGGGCATCCGGAATTCTCGCGCGGCCCGAGGCGCGCGCGACACTTGCCAACATCGCCTTCAGCCTTCATGCGCTGTTGCGGGACACCAGCGTGGCGCTGCTTATAGCCGATCCCGCCGGTACGCTCATCCATGTCATGGAGGCAGGACTTGTACTCGGTCCGGCGGGGCGGCGTCTGGTGGCGCTTGGCTCGCGCTGGCAGGAGCCGGTGCTCGGCAACAATGGCCTGGGAACCGCGGCTGTATTGCGCAACGCCGTCGCCTTCGACGGCAAAGAACATTTCGCCGCCGAGCTGCACCCCTACGCTACGGTTGGCCAGCTCATTACCGGCCCCCAAGGCGAGCCGGTCGCCCTGCTCGGTTTGATCACCGACCGGCACAACTCCGCCAGCTCCCTTTTATGTTTCCTGCGGCTCGCCGAACACCTGGTCGAGTCGAGCCTCTTCGAACAGCTCGGCCCTGGCGGCTATACGCTTCGCCTGCGGCCAACCGGCCTTGGGGCCGGCGTCGCCGTCGAGGATTGCCTGCTCGACGGCCTCATCACCGTGTGCGAGGCGGGCATCATCAGCGGAGCGACACGGCCGGCGCTGGCGCTGCTCGGTTGCGCGGAGCATCGCGATTTGCTTGGCGAGCCTTTGGAAAACGTGGCGGGCCTTACCATAGCGCGCATCCTGTCCGAACCGGCACTCGACAGCAACGGCGTTGAAGTTTCCGGTCCTGGCGGCCGCGTCCTCACCGTACAACTCATCGGCGGCCGCCGTATGCCCGTGTCTGCACGCGCCGCCACCCGCGCAAGCGCACCGGGCTCCGGGCGCGGCACCGCGTCCCGGGGGCGGATGCAATCCACTCCTCCGGTCAATGGGCAATGGCGCGATACGGTGCTTGAAGCCGCGCTGCAGAAGGCAATCGGCGCGCAGAAACAAAAAATCGGCATCCTGATCACTGGCAAATCCGGCGTCGGCAAGGATCATCTCGTCCGCAAGGTGCACGAAGCGGGCATGCGGCGCGGGCGTCCGCTGGTACTCATCAACTGTGCCGCCATCCCGCGCGATCTCATCAGCACGGAGCTGTTCGGCTACGAGCCGGGAAGTTTCACCGGAGCCCGCGCCAAGGGTAAACCCGGCAAATTCCTCGACGCCCATACCGGGACGCTGTTCCTCGACGAAATCGGCGACATGGCGCTCGATCTCCAGGCAGCGCTATTGTGCGCGCTCGACACGTCCGAAATCGTCCCCGTTGGCGGTGCGAAGCCGATCGTCGTCGACGTGCAGGTGATGGCGGCCACGAACTCGCTGCTGCAGGAGTGCGTGCGCAAGGGGACCTTCCGCCGCGACCTCTACTACCGGCTGAACGGCGCGCAAATCAACCTTCCGCCCTTGCGCGAGCGCCCCGACAAACTCGGCCTGATCATGCACCTGTGGGACGCGGAGACGCACGCGCAGGGCCGCACCGGCGACGGCGTGTTCATCAGCGGCGAAGTGCTGGAAATCTTCGAGCAGCACCCCTGGCCCGGCAATATTCGCGAACTGCGCAACGTGCTCAGGTCGTGCATGGCGACTATGGCGGGACAGGAGCTGCGCGTCTCCGATTTGCCGTGCGATTTTCTGGAGGAAATGGCCGAAGGCGCGTGCGATGAATTCGTCGAAATGCCGGAACTGCATCCTGCGGCGATCCCTGAGAAGGGCGCGCTCTCGGCAATGGAGTCGCAGACCATTCGCTGGGCGCTGGAAGCAACGCAGGGAAACATTTCGAAGTCGGCCAAGCAGCTCGGCATCACGCGGGCAACGCTTTATCACAAGATGGCGCGCTATGGGTTGCGCAAACCCGAGTTGAGGCAATCGTGAACGCCAGCGGTTTGGGGGAGGAGTTCTGCGATCCGGACTTCATCGCGGAGATGGCCAAGGAGCTTGAGGCATCCGCGCGCAAACTGGAAGCGCGCGAAGCGGAGCTGGTGGCTCAGCTCGGCGCGGATCGCACCGCCGAACTGGCAGGGCTTTGGGCCAAGGAGATGGAGCCGCTCGACGAGGCGGAGTTGAAGCGCAACATGGACTGGACCGACAAGGAACTCATCTGGGTGTGGTCGCGTCTGGAGCGCGCGCGGGCGCGGCGGGTGCTCGCGGCAGGCAGGCGATGCTGCACATGCAATACGGGCCGGCCACGCCGGAGACCGGCAAGGATACGCAACGGAAGGAGGGGGAAACGGAAACCTAGCAATCAACAACCGGCGCGCATCAAAACAAGAATTCGAGCGCCGCGAGGGTAGGAGGAAACCATGGCCAAGGCATTTCACTTCGGCAGCGCTGGCCGCCTGCGTATGCTGGCGGGCGCAAACCTGTTGGCGGATGCGGTGCAGATCACACTCGGGCCCCACGGCCGCAACGTGCTCATCGAGCACCGCACCGGCGGCGTCGCGCCCGTTCTCACCCGCGACGGCATTACGGTGGCGCGTTCCATCGAGGATGATGACAATGCGCGAAACGTGGGTATTGCCATGTTGCGCGAGGCGGCCCGGAATGTGTCGCGCGAGGCGGGCGACGGCACCTCCACCACCATCGTGCTCGCACGGCGCATCGCGGCCGGAGCCGTAAAGGCAATGGCCGCCGGGCTGGAGCCCAAAGGGTTGCGCCTGGGCATCGAGATGGCCATAGCTGCGGTCATCGCCGATCTCGAATGCCGCGCCCGCAAATGCACCTGCGGGCCTGTTCTCGCCAGCCTTGGCACGATTGCCGCGAACGGCGAAGAGCGCATTGGCACAATGCTCGCGGAGGCTTTCGAGAGGGTGGGCAGCGAGGGCATCGTCGCGCTCGAACTCGGTGAAGGCCGTGACGACAAATTGGAGTTTGCCGAAGGGGCTAGCTGGGACCAGGGCTATCCATCGCGCTATTTCGTCACCAACAAGGACCGCGAAACCGCCGAGCTGGACAATCCCTTCGTGTTGCTCACCGACCGCACCATCGCGCGGTTCGACGAACTGATCCCGGCGCTCGACCTCGTGCGCGAGGAAAACGGCTCCTTGCTGATCGTGGCTGAAAGCATCGAGGAACGCGCGCTGCCGCCGCTTCTGCTCAACCACATCCGCGGGATTATCCGGACAGTCCCGGTGAAGCCGCCGGGATATGGCAACTCGCGTGCCCACGCGCTTGCAGATCTCGCGGTGCTGACCGGCGGACGCGCGATCCTGGAATCCTGCGGCGACAGCCTGGACCGCCTGCGCCTTGCCGATCTTGGCCGGGCGAAGCGCGCGGTGGTGACGGAAAACTCGATATCGATCATGGGCGGCGGCGGTGGGACCGGCGCTATTGCTGGGCGCGCCGCCTCCATCGAGCAGCAGATCGGCTGGATTCGCAACGGCGACGCGTCCAAGGGCTCGGCCATCGGCAAAGCCCACGACCAGGAACAACTGGAAGAGCGTTTGCGGCGGCTCAGCGGGGTTGCCGCCGTGATCCGGGTTGGCGGCGGCACGGATTTGGAAATCAAGGAACGCCTGCAACGCTTCGAGAACGCGATGAACTCCATGCGGGGCGCGCTGCGCGAGGGCGTACTGCCCGGCGGGGGCACCGCTCTGCTGCGCGCCGGCGAGGCGTTGCGCGATCTGCCGCGCGGATCGCGGGATGTGCGCTGCGGCATCGATATTGTTGCGCGCGCCATCGCCGAGCCTGCCAAGCTAATCAGTGCCAACATGGGCCAGGACCCTGCGCAGGCGCTGGCGCGCATACTCCGGGACGGCAACCCCTTCTTCGGTCTCGACGCGCGGCACGGGCAGTTTGGCGATTTGTACGAACTGGGCGTGCTCGATCCGCTGATTGCGACGCGCCTCGCCTTGCAGGAGGCGGCAGGCGCGGCATCGCTGCTGATGACGGCGGAATGCGTCATCACGCAGATACCTCCGGAGGATCCGCTCTATGGCTATACGCCGGAGTGGGCGGCCGCCACACGCGAAGACCCACGCGTGTAACCGGAACCGGACGATTGAACATGTCAATGCCGGACTAAATTTCCGGCCAGCGTGGCGGAGTAAAATCCAGCCAGTTGCACCCAGCGAACTTTTTCAGGACAGCAATTCGCCGTTGCCGGGATCGATGGCCTCTCCGGCGGGAGGGGTTTGCCGCGTCACCAATCTTCACGATCTCATGGATAGCGCTTACGGCGTGCCGGAAATCCGGGACAAGAGCCGTGCGCTTGGGACATGGTTCGCATGCTTTGTGCACAACTGGCAGGCCATAAGGGATT
>CAVUGF010000047.1:0-44653 GCA_963740975.1 uncultured Alphaproteobacteria bacterium
AGATGGAGGACTCGCCGAAGACCGTTCCGGCGGGGCATCGGGCACCGGGAGGCGAAGCCAGCCTTGCACGCGCGGCGAAGCGATGAACCAATGCCCCTGCCCAGCGCTGAGCGCGAGCGTCTCCCGCGAGGAGGCGAAAGGCCCGGGATTTTGCTGGACGATCTCAACACCGTTTTCGCTGACGCGCGCAACAATCGCGACATGGCCGTATGGGTTTAGCATCCACCGGCCGAAAACCAGGATATCGCCGGCGCGGGGAGCGCTTGAGCCGCCGTTGCGAAACTGTAGCAAGCCGCGCGCCCTGTTCAATTCCCCGTCCGCGAGCTTCACATCGAAAAAATCCGCAGCGTGCCCGTACGCATCGGGCATTTTGTGGTTAAAATGCTGATAATAGTAACGCTTTACGAATTCGACGCACTGATATTTGAGGCCCAGATTGTAGCCGCCGGCGGCGAGGTTGCGGCCCTCGCTATGGCCCACCCCGCCATTATAGTAAACCGCGACGCCATCCAGGCTGTCGATGGCCTCCCCCACCGTGCGGGCCGGGTTCAGATTGATGCGGGTCACGCCAAAATAGACCGCCAGTGCTGCGCCGAGCAGCCCGGCGGCGGCAATTACAACGGTTCGAAACCTCACAGAAGCCACCCCGCTTATCCACACTCGCGCATCTGCCGGCCGTTCTGGCGTTCCCGCCGCACTGCGCCGGTGAGTTGGTCCGCCTCGAACTTGGCGCGGCATCTACGCAACGCGGGCAGACATGTCAACTGCGGCTTGCAGCCTTGCCAGGGCGGCCTGCTGCCGGCGATGCAGCGACGTGGAAATGGGCGCTGAGACTGCAATCGCGGCATGGCTTGAACGCGAAGCGCTCAAAGGTGACTGTCGATGACCATGCCCCCAAGCAGGGCGCTTCAGAGTCCTGGTGGAACTTATCCCCAGCCAAGATAGACTGCCGTCCGATACGCGATGAAGGAACCGAGATAGCCCAGGCACAGCATGTAGCCGAAGGTCAGCGCCATGAACCGCCAGCTTCCGGTTTCCCGGCGGATAACGGCGAGCGTCGAGGCGCATTGCGGCGCGAAAATGTACCACACGAGAACCGATAGCGCCGTGGCCAGGCTCCAATGCTGCGCCAGCGCCTGGCCAATCTGCGGCGCGGCCTCCTTGCCGCCCTCGATGGCGTAGACCGTGCCCAGTGCCGCCACCGCGATTTCCCGCGCCGCCATGCCAGGGATCAGCGCAACGCCGATCTGCCAGTTGAAACCGATTGGCGCGAGCACCGGCTCCATGAAATGGCCGAGCCACGATGCCAGGCTATAATCGATCGCCGGGCCGGTTGCGTCCGCCGGCGGTTGCGGGAAGGAAGCCAGAAACCAGATCAGCACCATCATGGCAAAGATGGTCGTACCGGCGCGAACCAGAAACATCTTGGCTCTTGTGTAAAGGCCAAGGGCGATGGAGCGCAGGCGAGGCAGCTTGTAATCCGGCAGTTCGAGCATGAAGGGCGGCGTGGGGTGCTCGCGCCACAGAAAGAATTTGGCGGCGGCCGACACGCCAAGCGCGGTGAGAATCCCAGCGCCAAACAGACCGAACATGACGAGGCCTTGCAAGTTGGCGAAGCCCCACACTGTGCGGGCCGGAATGAAGGCGGAGATAATGAGCGTGTAGACGGGAATGCGCGCCGAGCAGGTCATGAGGGGCGCGACGAGAATAGTCGCGAGCCGGTCGCGGCGGCTGTCGATAACGCGGGTAGCCATGATGCCGGGGATGGCGCAGGCGAAACTCGACAGCAGCGGAATGAAAGCGCGGCCGTGAAGCCCCGCGTTCCCCATGATGCGATCCATGAGGAAGGCAGCGCGTGCCATATAGCCGAAATCTTCCAGCAGCAAGATGAACAAAAATAAAATCAAAATCTGCGGCAGAAAGACAATCACGCTGCCAACGCCCGAAATGATGCCGTTTTCGATGAAGCTTTGCAGCAGGCCTGGCGGCAATAAAGCGTGCGACTGCTTGCCGAGCAGCTCGAAACCGGCGGAGATTAGTTTCATCAGCGGCTGTGCCCAGGTGAACACCGCCTGGAACATGGTAAACATCAAGCCTAGCAGAATGATCAGGCCAGGCCACGGGATGAAGCAGCACCGAATCCAGCCGCGCCGTTAGCGTATCGGGTTTCGAGGGGTGGTGGACCGAGGCGGCGATGATCCGGTCGGCCTCCCGCTGCGCGGCCCTCAATTCGCCCGTGCCCGGCGGATTCCAGGAAAAAGCGCTGCTGGGCTCAAGCCCATCGGCGGCGAGATCGTCAAGCCGCCGCAAAAGATCGTCCACGCCGCCCCGCCGCACCGCCGTGGCCGTCGTCACCGGAACCTGAAGCTCCTGGGACATCCGGGCAATGTCGATTTCGATGCCGCGGCGCTTGGCGATATCGATCATATTCAAGACGAGGAGAAGCGGCTTGCCAAGGCGCTTAAGCTCAATGATGAGCCGCATCGCGAGCCTTAGAATTCGTCGCGTCCGCAACGCAAAGTAAAAGGTCTGGCGGCGTCTCCGGACCCATCCGGCCGAGAACGAAATCGCGCGTCACCTCCTCGTCGGGGCTGCGCGCGCGCAAAGAGTAGGTGCCGGGCAAATCGATGAGATTGACGCTGCGGCCTGCTGGCGTTTGAAACAAGCCGCTCTTGCGCTCGACAGTAACGCCGGGGTAATTCCCAACCTTCTGGCGGCTGCCGGTCAATGCATTAAAAAGTGATGTTTTCCCGCTATTGGGTGTTCCAATTAACGCGAAATGACGGGTGTCCAAAGTGGCACTCATGGTCATAAAGCGTCAACCGCCTCCACGACGATGGCCATCGCTTCGCGCCGCCGCAGTGCGACGGTGCTATTGTCGACGCGCACCGCGATCGGGTCCCGGCCGAAGAATCCCTCGTGCAAAATCTCGACGCGGGCTCCTTCGATGAAGCCAAGCTCGATGAGGCGGCGCTCCAACTCGCCCTCGGGCAGATCGCAGCGGTCTGGCGAAACTCGGATAGCCTGCACGCGGCCACGGTAACCGCGTTTCGATTGTCCAAGCACAACTATGGGCGCCTTCGCCCCGGCACAACGATTGTAAGGCATTCCGGTTCTCTGGAAATTATAGCCGAGTCTATATTTGAGCCTTGCCGCCCATTTGGTCAAGAAAAAATAGCGAGAGCGCAATAGCTTAGAACTATTATAAGTTGAAAATAGCCCGATCCGGGGCCAGCGGCGTCAGTCCGGCGAAGCTACCGTGAACTACTGGCTTTTGCGCGCGCGTGTATCCACAGAGAAATATCCGGTAAACTTGGCGTGCCTGTTTGTCCGCCATTTGCCATTTGGCCTGAACGCTATGAGAAGCGGCGGAACGCGGCCGTGAAGGCGGCTGCCGATCCACAAGAGAACCGGGCTGGGCTCAATATCGCGCTTAAGCCTATGGCAAAGCCCCCCGATGCGGCCGGCCAGCCCTCAGCAGAGACCTTTCCAAGGATGCCCCGGAGGCCTGCAACCGGCCTTGAGCAATGGACGCGCCGCTACCCCCGGTCGCGCATCAGCCGGCCCTTCTGGCGCTCCCAATCGCGGTTCTTCTCGGTTTCGCGCTTGTCGTGCAGCTTCTTGCCGCGCGCGAGCGCCAGCTCAAGCTTGGCCCGGCCCTTATCGTTGAAATAGATGCGCAAGGGGATCAGCGTCATCCCCTCCCTATGGATCGCGCCGATGAGCTTGCTGGCCTCGCGCTTGTGCAGAAGCAGCTTGCGGGGGCGGCGCGTCTCATGCTGGAAGCGGTTGGCCTGGAGGTATTCGGGGATGTAGGCGTTGATGAGAAAGATTTCGCCGCCCTGCTCGGCGGCATAGGAATCCGCGATGTTGGCCCTGCCGAGGCGCAAGGATTTCACCTCGGAGCCGCCAAGCACGATCCCCGTTTCAAACGTGTCGTCGATGAAAAAGGAGAAGCGCGCCTTGCGGTTCTCCGCGACGACTTTACGAACCGATGTAGAAGCTGGGCCGGCCATTCCGGTTATCCTAAATGCGGCGGTTGAAATGAACGCGGTGCGAGAACACCGGTTAGCACAATGATCCAGGGAATCTCCCCTCACCCTGTCCCTCTCCCCCTGGGAGAGGGTACGCCGGAATTCTCGTTGCGGGTAGTCCGAGGGTCCCTTCTCCCAGAGGGAGAAGGACGGGATGAGGGGTTGAACCCTCGATCATTATAGCACCGGGCTTGCGCTAACTCCTATTTTGAAGCCTAGCGTTAGAGCAGGCCCACCTTCGCAAGTGCTGCATCCACGGCAACCTTCGTCTGCTCCGAGATGGGTGCCAGCGGCAGGCGCGTGTCCGGCTTGCAGAGGCCCAAGCGCGAGGCGGCATACTTCACCGGGCCGGGGTTCGAACTCGATGAACAGCGCCTCGTGCAGCGGCATGAGCTTGTCGTGAAGCGTGAGCGCCAGCCGGAAATCGCCGGCGGAGCAGGCGTTCTGGAACTCCGCGCAAAGCTTGGGCGCCACGTTCGACGTGACCGAGATGCAGCCATGCCCGCCATGCGCGTTGAAGGCGAGCGCGGTCGCGTCCTCGCCCGAGAGCAGGTTGAAGCCCTCGCCGATGGCCAGCCGCTGCTGACTCGCGCGCACCGGCGAGGCGGTCGCGTCCTTCACACCCTTGATGTTGGGCAGCTTCGCCAGGCGCGCCATGGTCGCCACCGACATATCCACCACGCTGCGGCCGGGGATGTTGTAGATAATGACCGGAATGCCGATCGCGTCGTTGATGGCCTTGAAGTGCTGGTAGAGACCTTCCTGCGTCGGCTTATTGTAATAGGGCGTGACCACCAGCACGGCGTTGGCGCCGGCCTTCTCGGCATGACGCGCAAGCGCCACGGCTTCCTTCGTGCTGTTCGAGCCCGCACCCGCGATCACCGGCACCCGGCCTTTCGCCGCCGCGATACAGGCCTCGACCACCTTGTTGTGCTCGTCGTGGCTAAGCGTGGGCAATTCGCCGGTCGTGCCGACAGGCACAAGCCCATGCGTGCCTGCCCCGATCTGGAACTCCACCAAGCGGCTGAAGGCGTCAAAGTCCACGCCCTCGCCCTCGAATGGCGTGATAAGCGCCGTAAATGAGCCCTTGAACATAGCGTTCTACCCTCACGTTCGAAATCGTTGGCGCTACCGCGCTTCGCGCTGCTTGAGCGCAGTTTGTACTTCTATAGGCTAGCAGCGCAAACTTCGCTAGTGTGGCTTATGTCTCCGGATTACCGTTCGAGCGTGCGGCAAACGGGGCGGTAATCCGGAGACGGGTCACCAGTGCCCCGCTTTGCCGGCTTATGCGAGGACACACTGCCCAGGCGTCATTCTCTTGCCGGATTGTCGCTGCAACTATTCCATGCGAAATCGCCGTGTGCAACGCCGCTTTGGCCGTTCAGACACTGTTCACGGGCCGAAGCATAAATTCGAAGCCAATGACGTCCGAAACCAATTCCTTCACATCGAGGCAAATGTCAACGCCCCGCGATCCCTTGAAGCTTCTAAGCGCGATCCTCACCGGCCTGGTGCTGGGCTTCTTCGCTGTGCTCTTCGCCCCGCGTATCTTTCCCAGGCAGGATCAGGCAACGACACTGACACAAACGGACGCCGCCACCCGCCAGCCCCTGAACAAGCCTCGCGCCGCCGCATCCCCTGCCGCCAAGCCAGGCCGGCTTAGTCCGGCAGGCGCAAAACGCGCAGCCGCCAGTCTCTAATCCGCAAGAAGACAAGGCGCCGTCGAAGGAAAACGCTCAGGCAGCAGCCTCCACCCCCGCGAAGGAAGCAGCCTCGGGCCGGCCAGGAGAAGCTCCGAGCCAGCCAAGGAGAAAGCTTCCCCCGCCCCCCTTCTGATCCCAGCGTATACCGCAAGGCCCGCGAGTTCCCTTTCCGCCGAAGAGATGACCACAGCCTTGCAGCCGCTCTTGGCGTTCAAGATCGATGGCGGCGACGCGAAGTGGGTCAAGGAGGCCTTCGAGGCTGCGGCGAGGGACGATGACGGCGACGCCCGCGCCGCGATCAAGAAGATTTCTTCACCCGTGGCGAAGAACTTCGCCGGCTGGAAGCGCCTGCGCCAGCCCAGCGCCGATCTCCTGGAAGGCATCGCCTTCCGGCTTGCGCATCCGCTCTATCCCGGCCTGCCACAGGACGGGGTCAACGAGAAGGCCCTGTTTCTCTCCAACGCCCCAGCCGACGCTGTCCTTAAGTTCTACGGCGACCGCTTGCCCTTGACGAGCGCCGGCCATGCGAGCCTTGGCGGGGCTCTCATGGAAACCGGCCAGCGCGCGCGGGGCCTCGCGATGATCCGGTTCGTTTGGGCGCGCTACATCCTCGATCCCGCCGTGGAGGAGAAGTTCCGCACCCGTTTTGGCGCGCTTTTGACTGAGACGGACCGCCGCCGCCGCGAGCGGCTTCTCGCCGCGCATGCCGCGTTCAAGAACGATCCGGGCAAGGATACGGAGGCGCGCGGAAGAAGCTTCGGAGCCGCGTTGAAGGCCAGGGCACGGCGGGGCAGGAGGCCTCACCGGGTTCTGCACCGCCACAGGCGGCACCGCTCCGATAGCCAGGACGGCACGCCTTTGCTTCGCGAGGCCGCGGCTTCCGGCAAAGCGGGGGCTTTGGGCGTGGCCTCGCTGGCCGAACCCGTCCGGTACAGAAAATTTAGCAGGAAGCCTGCAACCAGCGAAGATAGGGACGAAAAGAGCGGGAGCGCGAAAAAGGCGCCGGACAAGGAAGCTGAGACCCGCCAGTCCAAGGCCGCGGCCAACGCTTTCAAGCTCTCCAAGCAGGCCAAAGGCGGACCGGGCACGCTGCTTGCGCGGCTTAAAGGGTTGCGCGGCGAGAACGCGGACGACGATGTGTGGTCGCTTTTGCGCTCGCTCGATCCGGACACTGCGAATCTGGCCGATCCCGGCCGCTGGTGGGACTTCCGCGAGGGCGAGGTCCGGCACGCACTGAGCCAGGAGCACCCCAAGACAGCCTATGCCATCGCCAAGGCGCACGGCCCGCTCGACGGCGAGGACTTGTCCGATGCCGAGTTCATGGCGGGCTGGGTCGCCCTTCGCTACTTGCACAACCCGCTGCTCGCGATCCGGCATTTCGAGGCGTCCCGTGTCGAGGGGCTGGCCCGCTCCGAAACCAGGGCAGCCTATTGGCTCGGCCGCGCAAAGCTGGAGGCTGGTTCTGCCAAGGAGGCGCGGCGCTATTTCACCGAGGCCGCCAGCCGCTTCTATACGTTCTACGGCGCGCTCGCCCGCCAGGCGCTCCGGCACGCCAGCACATGCGAGTTCCGCGCCCCAACGGCGCCGTCGGCCCGCACCATCGCCGCCTTCGTGAACGAGGACGCCTTCAAGGCCGTTATGATCGCCAAGCAGTTGGACCTGGATGGGGTGGTGAACGCCTACGTTCTGGACCTCGCCCGCCAGAATCCGCGATCCGGAGCAGATGACGCTGGTCCTGGAGCTTGCCGGGCGCGTGACCGGGCCGCATGTCGCCGTGCGCGCCGCCAAGATCGCGCTCCTGCGCGGATTTCCCGTGGAGGCGTACGCCTTCCCCGCCCTCCTGCCGAAATTCAGCGAGGCCGGCGATAACGCCAAGCTTGAGCACGCGCTCCTGAACGCCTTGACACGGCAGGAAAGCGAGTTCCATGCAGGCACCGTCAGCCCGGTTGGCGCTCGCGGCCTCATGCAACTCATGCCGCAAACGGCAAAGCAGGTGGCGGCGGCGGTGAAGATGAAATATGAGCTGGCACGCTTGATCTCGGACCCCTCCTACAACGTAACGCTCGGATCGGTTTTCCTGGCGCAGCTCCTCTCCACCTTCGATGGCTCCTACGTGCTGACGCTTGCAGCCTATAACGCGGGGCCGGGCCGGATTGCAAAGTGGATCAAGCAGAACGGCGATCCGCGCGACAAGGAGATCGACCCAATAGATTGGGTGGAGCGCATACCGTTCGCGGAAACGCGCCAATATGTGCAAAGGATACTGGAAAGCGTCCAGCTTTACCGGTGCGGTTATGAAAACGGCAAGCCGGGCTTCCAGCTTGTGGAGGATTTGCACCGGGGACGCCCCGGCAAAATCCCCGGTTTGGAAGATATCGCAGGATCTGGCCCGGGTGAGGCGCAATGATTTATTCTGAGCAATGCTTCGACAAAGAAACCGGCCTCGAAGGCGAGGACATCTTCTACAGAAGCCATGACGATTTGCGTCTTTATGTGCGCAAATATGGCAGCGACGAGTTGCCTGGCCGGCCGCTTTTATGCCTGGCCGGGCTGACGCGCAACGGCCGCGACTTTCAAGCCCTGGCCACGGCGCTCGCCCAGAATCCGGTCCAGGCGCGCCCCGTCTATTGCCTGGACTACCGGGGCCGGGGCCGCTCGGAGTGGGACACGGACTGGCGCAATTATTCCGCCTATACCGAGCTGCTTGACGTGGTTTCGTTCCTGACGCTGCGCGGCCTCAACAATATCGCTATCGCCGGTACGTCGCGCGGGGGCATCGTCGCCATGATGCTCGCGGTCATGAGACCCGCCGCCATCGGCTGCGCGATCCTGAACGACATCGGCCCCGTTATCCAAACGGCAGGGCTTGCACGCATCATGGGCTATGCCGGCAAAATCCCCGTGCCCCGCGATTGGGACGAGGCAACCGCCATTGTCCGCGAGATGTACCGCCGGCAGTTCACCGCGCTGGACGATGACGAATGGGCGGTTTTCGCGCGCCAGCTATTCAACGAGGAGAACGGCAAACCCTCCACCGCTTACGACCCGCAGGTTGGCAAGGCGCTGTCGGAAGTGGATATTGCAAAGCCCGTGCCCACCATGTGGGAGCATTTCAGCCCGCTCTCAAAAAAGCCCCTCATGGTTCTGCGCGGCGAAAACTCCGATATCTTGTCGGCTGCGACCGTTAAGGAGATGCAGGAGCGCCACCAGGACATGACGCCCGTGCTCATCCGTAACGAGGGGCACGCACCGCTCCTCAACGACCGCTTCAGCCAGCGTCTCATAGCCGACTTCCTCGCCGATGCGGACAAGAGCTGGCAGGCGCCTAGTGCAGCCGGCCGGAAGTTCGCACCCGTTTGCCGCGAGTTCGTAAGCGAACTTCCGGCCGCTAAGCTGCGCTAGCGACAAAGATCTGCTAGTATGCCCCGCCGGGAGTTCCGGCCCGTATGCGTGTTTCATGCCGTCATGCGAGCGGAGCGAAGCAATTTTGCGCCCGGATCGCTACGGCCGCCAAGCCGGCCTCGCGATGACGGCCATATGCGTCAGGACTTCCTGCGCCCTGGCCGTACGGTGTCACGAACGGCATACAGCAGCACCTCGTTTGTTCAGCCGGGCGCGGCAAGGGCAGCGGTGCAGGCTGCCGGCGATGGCTCTGGCAATGCACTCACGCATGCTGGCGATTGAATCCGGCATATGGCGCTGGGTACGGGGGGGAGCACCTCTGGGCTGCTTGGAAAAGCGATGGGTGGCAAGGCCATGTCCGCGCGGCGGGATTGACGTTCAAGCCTAATTCGCGGATAGGGATAGCGCCAGCGAACGGAGAGAAAGACGCATGACCGCGACGCTAAAGGACGCAATCGACGCCGCATACGAGCAGCGCCAGGACATCAAGCCCGGCCAGCAGGGAGCTATCGCCGGCGCGGTCGGGCAGGCGCTTTCGCTTCTGGATAGCGGGCAGGCGCGGGTCGCCGAAAAGAAGGATGGCGCCTGGGCGGTCAACGACTGGCTGAAAAAGGCCATCCTGCTGTCGTTCAGGCTGAACGAAAACTGCATCATGGGCGGGCCGGTGCCGGGTCCCTGGTGGGACAAGGTGCCAGCGAAATTCTCAGGCTGGACGGAGGAAGCCTTCCAGGCGGGCGGTTTCCGCGCGGTGCCCGGCGCGATCGTGCGCCGCTCGGCCTTCATCGCGCCGGGCGTGGTGCTCATGCCCTGCTTCGTGAACGCCGGCGCCTATGTGGACGAGGGCACCATGATCGACACCTGGTCCACGGTCGGTTCCTGCGCCCAGGTCGGCAAGAATTGCCATATCTCCGGCGGCGTGGGCCTCGGCGGCGTGCTGGAGCCCTTGCAGGCAACCCCGGTCATCATCGAGGACAACTGCTTTATCGGCGCGCGCTCGGAGATCGCCGAGGGGGTGATCGTCGGCGAGGGCTCGGTTATCTCCATGGGCGTGTTCATCGGCCAGTCGACGAAAATCGTCGACCGCGCCACTGGCGAGGTTCTTTACGGGCGCGTTCCGGCTTACTCCGTCGTGGTGCCCGGCACGCTGCCTGGAAAGGCGCTTGCCGATGGCACGCCGGGACCGTCGCTTGCCTGCGCGGTAATCGTCAAGCGGGTCGACGGCAAGACCCGCTCGAAGACATCGATCAACGAGCTGTTGCGCGACTGATATGGTCCAGTAACGCTCTGCATGCTATAGGAGGCGGCCAGTAGGCTCATGGGGGATGGGCCTTTTGGCGCGCGCCGCAAGGCGGTGCGGCCGATGCAGGGGATCGCCGCGCGCGATCTATCCCCTAAATATGGAGTTCAAGCGCCGCTGCTTGCTGGAAGCCGGTGCCCCGGCGATGCAGGCTGGCCGGGCGGCTTTAGGCTATTACCCGGCAAAGACCGGTGGAGGCGGAGCATGAGCTGGCGTGAGGTATTCTTCGGGTTTCAGGGCCGGATCAACCGCAAGACCTTCTGGGCCGGCTGGCTCTTGGTGAGCGTTGCGGGTGCGTTACTCATTGCGCTTCTTGCGGGCCTTGCCGTGGGCGACCCCTTATCGTCCGATATTTGGCGCACGCCAGCAGGCAAGGAAGGCACATGGGCGCCGGTATGGCTTGTCTGGCTCGCCTTCCTGGCCTGGCCGCTCTCGGCGCTTGCGATCAAGCGCCTGCACGACAGGGACCGGCCGGCGTGGCTTTGGTACGTCTATTATTGCACGACCATCGTGTTTTCGATGCCGCCGCTCAAGAACATGACCGGCGCGGAATTGGGTTCCGCCGGCAGCGCCGCGATGATCGGGCTCCTGATTTTCGGCATCTACGTTTTCTTCGAGCTTGCCATGCTTAGGGGAACGCCGGGCGCCAACGCCCATGGTGGCGACACGCTTCCAGCCGGATATTACGGCGGCGACTGGGATTTCATGAGCCTGATGCTGGCCTGCGAGGGCCGGATCGGCCGGGGCAGATGGTGGTACGGCATTCTTATTGTCGTGATCGTCATGACCACCGCCTCGACCGCGATGACTATGGCGATCGAGGCCTACGCCGCGCAATATCCCGAGCTTGAGAAGAACCTGGCAAACCCAGCCTGGCTCAACAGCGCGGAGGCTGCGCCCATACTCTTCAAGCTCGGGCTTTGGGCGATTATTCCCATGGCCGCGCTGATGCTGGCGGCGTGGAGCTTCATGGCGCTCAGCATGAAGCGCCTGCACGACCGGGGCTTGAGCAGCTGGCTGATCCTGGTCGTCGTGCTTCCGTTCCTGGGCGCTGTCATCTTGCCTGGTGCGGCAGGGGAGAGCGCGGTCCGGCTGATCCTGCTGCTTCTGCTGGCGTCGCTGATCTGGAGTGTGCTTCAATTCGGTATCCTGGAGGGGGAAACCGGCCCCAACCCTCACGGCCCCGATCCGTTGGCGGGGCGCGATTAGGCATGAACCGGATTTTAGAAATCCTGTTGGCGTTTCAAGGCCGCATCAACCGGATCAACTGGCTTGTTTTCTTCCTGGCGCTTGCAGCCGCGGAATCCACGGTGGGCACCTTGCTCGGCGACATGCTGGGCGCGGCCGCGCCAGTGGCGGGCAGTCGCCAGGCTGGAGGCCTACTTCAGCGACCGGGCAGAGTTTGCAGCGGCGCTTATTTTCTTGTGGCCGTCGCTCGCAATCGACGTGAAGCGCTGGCACGACATTGGAAGAACCGGGTGGCTCACGCTCATCGCCTACGGCCCCGCTTTCGGGATGTTCCTGGTGGAGGAGCTGAAACGTGCGGGGGCCATTCCGGCTACGCCGCTGCCGGCCCCGCTTCTTTCCCTGATGGGGCTTGTTTTCCTGGTCTACATGATCCTGCTCGGCGCACGGAGAGGCGCGGCAGGCGACAACCGCTTCGGCGAGCGTCCCGGGCCTGGTTTGACTGGAAAGTAAGCGCCAAGCACCCGGGCAGCGCTTGGCCATTGTCAGGGTGCGATTTTTTTGCTGGCAAGTCAGCCTTTTTTCAGCTTGATCGTGCGAACATGTCACTTGCGGCACTTCGACGCGCCGCTTTAAGACCCTCGCCCGATGCGCCCCAGAAGGCGAGGGTCCACTCTCTGCCCGCTCCGGCGACTTAATCCTCTCCACGATTGTGTCTGCTTCTCCCTGCGTTTCGCGGCCCGAACGCCGTTGCGGTAGGCCTGGCAAACATGGTCTTATGCCGCGGCAGCGGTCCCAGCTTAAGCGGCCGCCTCCCTCAAAGCTGCAATAATGTCCATGAAACAAGCCATCGTTCACGCTCAGCAATTGATCCGCTGCCGCAGCGTCACCCCGGAAGAGGCCGGCGCGCTCCGCTATCTGGAGAGCCAGCTTTCCGCCGCCGGTTTCACTTGCCGGAGGCTTCCCTTCAGCGCGCCGGGCACGCCGGACGTGGACAACCTCTACGCCCGCTTCGGCACGGGCTCGCCGCACATCTGTTTTGCCGGCCACATCGATGTCGTGCCGCCCGGCAGCGAGGCGGCCTGGCGGCATCCGCCCTTCGCGGCCGATATCGAGGACGGCGTGCTTTACGGCCGGGGCGCGGTGGACATGAAGGGCGCTCTCGCGGCAAAGCTCGCCGCGGTTCTGGGCTTCCTTGGCGAAAGCGGCCCGGCGTTCGCGGGATCGATCAGCTTCCTGATCACCGCCGACGAGGAAGGCCCCGCCATCAACGGAACCCGCAAGGCCGTGGAATGGCTGGCCGCGAACGGCGAGAGACCGGATGCCTGCGTTCTCGGCGAATGCACTTCGGAAAACGCGGCCGGCGATACGATCAAGGTCGGGCGGCGCGGCTCGCTCAACTGCCTGCTCAAGGTGCAAGGCGTGCAGGGTCATGTCGCTTATCCGGAAAAAGCGCGCAATCCGCTGCCGCTTTTGATCGCGGCGCTGAGCCTTCTCAAGAAGGAGCCGCTCAACGCCGGCAGCGAGCATTTCCAGCCGTCGAACCTGGAGATCACCAGCATCGACACCGGCAATCCGGCCACAAACGTAATTCCCGCTGCCGCCACGGCCCGCTTCAACATCCGCTTCAACGACCGGCACACGGGCTTGAGCCTGAAGGACTGGATCGAAACCCAGCTGAAGGCCGCCCTGGCGGGCAGCGGCATCGGCTACACGCTCGAATGCGAGTTCGCCGCCGAAAGCTTCGTCTCTAGCGCGAGCGGCTTCGTTCAGCGCCTGAGCGATGCGGTTGAGGCGGAGACGGGCCGGCGGCCGGAGCTATCGACCGGCGGAGGCACCTCCGATGCGCGGTTCATAAAGAACCTCTGCCCGGTGGCCGAGCTTGGCCTCTTGAACGCCACGGCGCACAAGGTCAACGAATGCGTGGCCGTCGCCGATCTCGAAAGGCTGGGCGCCATCTACCGGCGCTTTCTAACACTCACATTCGCGTGATCGCGCCACCTGTTTCATCCCGGAACCGCGCCAGCGCGGCACCATTTCGTGCAACGGGGCACAGGCAGGATGACGGCGGCTCGAACCCCTGACAAAATCTGAACGGCGCGTTCATGTGGCGTTCAGACGTGCATGCGCATGGTTGATGCCGTCCAATCCCTGTAGGTAAACCATCACGAACCTTTCCTCGGCCAATTTCTGGGAGGTATGAGATTCAGGGGTCTCATGCCTCCCTTTATTTTTGCATAAGCCTGCCTCCAGCCACGCTTGTCAAACTCCCGCTGCTTGCTTAGGTACACGGTCTAACTGAAACAATGGCCCCAAAGGAGTGAGACGTGGCATTTCAATTTCCAGATCTTCCCTATTCCTACGACGCGCTGCTGCCCTACATGTCGATGGAGACGTTGCAGTTCCATCACGACAAGCATCACTTCACCTATTTCGAGAACATGACCAAGCTGCTTCCGGCCTCGGGGCTGGAGGGCAAGTGCCTCGAAGAGGTTATCAAGGAGAGCCACGGCAAGAACGTACCGCTGTTCAACAATTCCGCCCAGCACTACAACCACTCGGAATTCTGGAAGTGGATGAAGAAGGACGGCGGCGGCACGAAGCTTCCGGGCGCTGTGCAGGCCAGGATCGATAGCGATCTGGGCGGCTATGACAAGTTCCGCCACGAGTTCACCGAGGCCGCAAAGGCGCAATTCGGCTCGGGCTGGGCCTGGCTCGCGGTCAAGGACGGCAAGCTCGAAATCATGAAGACGCCCAATGCCGAGAACCCGCTGGTACATGGCGCAACGCCGGTGCTCACCGTCGACGTCTGGGAGCACGCCTATTACATCGACTACCGCAATGCGCGGCCGAAGTTCCTCGAAGCCTTCATCGATCACCTGATCAACTGGGATTACGTCGAAGAGAAGCTGCGGCAGGCGGCCTAACCGTTGCAAACGAATGGGCTGGGCGGGAGCCCAGCCCCAAAAGGGGCCGGCGGCTCCAAAATCGCCTCATAGTTAAGACATTTTCTCCAATGCCTTCGTTTTCGCCGGACGGCGCAATGAACGAGGAGACTCTCCCCTCACCCCGTCCCTCTCTCCATGGGAGGGACGCAGGAGCTTGCGCTGCGGGTATCTCCGTGGTCCCTTCTCCATCCGCAAGCGGATGCGGACACTTTTAGGTGCAAGCTCGCCAAGGCAAGCGTGCTGGGAGAAGGACAGGATGAGGGTTTGAACGCTTCGATTGTGCCGCGCCCTTTCGTCTGGCAACGCCTATGTCAAGGCCGCGCGCAGCATTCGCGGGGAGCAGCTTGGCAATGTTTTTTCAAAGGTTTTTTTACCCGGGACACCTATAGGTAGTAGCAGGCTCCCCTCCCACAGAGTGTGCCCGCATGTTTGCACGGATGAAAATAGCCACGCGTATCGATGTGACCGTGGTGCTCGCGGCTGCTGGCATCCTCGCTGCGATGCTCATCGGACTTTGGGCGCTCAGGGCGCAGATGCTTGAGGACCGCCGGACGCAGCTTCGCAACCTCCTGGATTCAACGCTTTCGGTAGCTGCCGCCGCTGCGCAAGCCGCCGGCGGCTTCGAAACCCAGCCCGGCCGCCAAGCGTTCACGAAAGCCCTCGACGCGGCACGGTTTGGCAGCGCGGCCGAGGTGAACTTCGTTTTCGCTTACGATTACAACGGCGTTACGCTTAGCCACTTGAACCCCAGCTACGCCGGACAGAACCGCCTCGACGAGGTCTATGCCAATGGCGAGAGGATGGTCCGAAAGTTCCGGGAAGCGGCGCAAGGGCCTTCCGGAACCGGCTTTTTCGAATATCCAAGCCCGAAAGGACCGGGCGGCCCAACAACGCCGAAGCTGGGGCTAGTGCAGAACGTTCCGGGTCTGGGCTTTGCCGGCGTTGGCATTTACATCGACGATGTCGATGCGGTTTATATGCGGCGCTTCTTCACGATGGGCGGATTTGTGGCGGTTGTGCTGTTGCTCATCGCTGTTACGAACTATTTTATCGGCCGTTCGATTTCAGTGCCGCTTTCAAGCCTGGCGGAGAAGCTCCTGCGCCTTGCGAAAGGAGACTTGGGCTTCTCTGTCGCGGATGAGGACGATACATCCGAGCTTGGCGACATCGCGCGCGCGGCCGAGGTCTTGAGGCAGAACACCATCGAGCGGAACGAGTTGCAGGCGCGAATGGACTCCGAGCGGGAGTACCAGCACCAGCGCGAACTCGCATTCCAAAAGCATGCGAGACAGTTCGAAGCCACTGTGAACAAGGCGGCGGACGCACTGCTCTCCGAGGTGAAGGAGTTGCGGCAATCGGCGGAATCGCTGGTGGAATCGGCCGAGAAGGTAACCTTCCATGCGGCGCAAGGCGCGAATGTGTCGACAGGCGCCTCCGATAGTTCCAACGCCGTGGCTGCCGCAACCGAAGAGCTAAGTTGTTCCATTCGCGAAATCTCCGGTCAGGCGCACCGGACCAACGCCGTGGTTGAAGCGGCTGGCGCCGAGGCGGAGCGGACCAATGCCGATGTTGCGGGCCTTGCCGCCGCGGCCGAGCAGATCGGCTCGATTGTGGCGGTGATCCGCGGCATCGCCGACCAGACCAACCTTCTGGCGCTGAATGCGACCATCGAGGCGGCCCGCGCGGGCGAATCGGGGCGCGGATTTGCGGTGGTGGCCGCCGAGGTCAAAGAGCTGTCCGCACAGACCGCCAAGGCGACCGACGCCATCGCCGAGCAGATCCACGCCATCCAAAGCTCCACCAGCACAGCGGTCGGCGCTATTCAATCGGTGGCGGGGAAGGTCGCGGATATCCAGGCATTCACCGGCGCCATCGCGGCTGCCGTCGAGCAGCAGACGGCTGCCGCCGAGGAAATCGCAAGCAATGTCCAGCGGGCGGCAGAGGCCAGCGATAAGGTTTGCGCCAGCACAAACGACGTTTTGGAAACCGCCGGGCAGACCAAGCAGGGCGCCACCTCCGTATCGCATGTCTCCGCGCATCTTTTGGACGTGTCCTCGCAGCTTTCGGCCGCCGCCGGGCAATTCGCTGCCGCTGTGCAGAGCGAGCTGCCAGCGCCGGCCGATGAGGGCGCGGCTGGCGAGGAGTGGCGCGAAGAGACCTTAGCCGCGGCGTGACCATGCCGGGCGTCATGCCCATGGCGGTAACGGTCATCGCTTTGTACCAAATGATCCAACGATGCTGCGATGCGCCGGTTTGCTGGCTCCGGCAACCCGCTCGCAAGCCGCCGGCCTTGCACGGAAACCTCTGCTGGGGTCCGGAGCCGTCTCTAACCAGGGCTAAGGCGCCCTTCCGCTATACCTCCACATCCAGACGTGGTTCGTCCATCACAGAGGACAGTCTGACGGGTAGCTTTCATCCCGCCATCGCTGTTCCGGCTCGGCTCCTCCCGGCCTTGTATGGGGCGCGATGCACAAGCATGTGACGCACAACAAGTGCTACGCCACGTCACGTGAGTTCGCGGACGAAGTGCTCACCTTTTTACGCGAGAAAGTCCCGCAAAACTGGGCGGACCCGTGTGATTCGGTCACGGACAATTTCCGCGTCATCAACCCCAAGGATTTTCGGGTTATGGCGTGAACTGGGTATATTTCACGTTCTTCGTCGCGAAATTGCCGGGATTCACAACTTTGTGGGATGGCCGGAATGCGAGTCCCGGATTAGGAGTTAGCATATAGCCCTGGATCGCCTACAAGGCACCGAGGCCAATCGATTGAGGAGACCAATATGAAAACGACGTTTGTGGCCGCGGTTGCGGTAGTCGCTGCTCTGTCTGCTCCTGCATTCGCTGCGGATCAAAAAGCGCCGGCTCCGCCAGCAAGGCCGACGTGCAGAAGCTCGTCGACACCATTAAGGCCGACAAGGCGAAGATGGCCCAGTTCTGCGAGGTCATGAAGCTCGACGAGCAGGCCGCCCAGGCGAGCGAGAAGAACGACGCCAAGAAGGTGGAAGAGATCACCAAGCAGGAGGAAGAGGCTGGCAAGAAGATCGGCCCCGATTTCGATAAGATCATGTCCGGGCTCGGCGAGGACACCGGCCCGTTGGTCGAAGAGCTGGCGAAGGGCTGCGGCAAGTAAGCCAGGACCGCTCTCTGCGAGTTTTCAGTGGCCGGCTCCGCCGGCCACGTTTATTGTATTTCTTATACGCCATTATAGCAGGTTTTGCTTCCGCCTCAGGCGGAGGGCAGGGTGCTTTTTTCCGGTCACGCCCTAGCAGCCGCGAGTAACGTTTCGCAGCCTGCTGCGCCAATAAGTTGTCCACAATAACGATAGGCGATGCACCCGGGAACGAGAGCGTTGCCCTCTTGCGTTTTCGCCGTGCAGCGATTTAGTGTAGCGCACGCAAAATTGGCGGAAGCGAAGAGCCGCATTCTAACGGAAGAGATTAACATGACGGTTAGGGTAGGAATTAACGGCTTCGGCCGTATCGGCCGCAACGTGCTCCGGGCACTTAAAGAATACAACCGCACGGATGTGAGCGTCGTGGCCATCAACGACATTGGCGATTTGAAAACCAATGTGCACCTGCTGAAGTATGATTCCGTACACGGGCCATTCCACGGCGAGGTCAAGGTCGAAGGCGACGGCTTCGATATCGGCATGGGCCATATCAAGGTGCTCAACGAGCGCGACCCCTCGAAATTGCCGTGGGGCGATCTGGGCGTCGACATCGTGATGGAGTGCACCGGCATTTTCTCCGACAAGGACAAGGCCTCCGTGCATTTGGCAGCCGGCGCGAAGAAAGTGCTGGTTTCGGCGCCGTCGAAGGGTGCGGACCTCACCGTCGTCTACGGCGTGAATCATGACAAGCTGACGGCTGACCATAAGGTCGTGTCGAACGCCTCCTGCACCACCAACTGCCTGGCGCCGGTCGCGAAGGTTCTGAACGACCTTTGCGGCATCGCCCAAGGCTACATGACGACGATCCACTCCTATACCAACGACCAGCGCATCCTCGACCTGCCGCACAAGGACCTGCGGCGCGCCCGCGCGGCGGCTTTGTCCATGATCCCGACCTCGACGGGTGCCGCTAAGGCGGTGGGGCTGGTGCTTCCCGAGCTTGCTGGCAAGCTCGACGGAACCGCGATCCGCGTTCCGACGCCGAACGTCTCGGTGATCGACCTCTGCTTCATTCCCGGACGGGAAACGAGCGTGGCCGACATCAACGCCGTGATCGAGCGTGCCGCGAACAACGAACTGAAGGGCATCCTCTCGGCTGTGACGGAGCCGCTGGTTTCCATCGACTTCAACCACAATCCGCATTCGTCGAACTTCGACCTCTCGCAAACGCAGATCGTCGGAGGCAAGCTCGTGCGCATACTCTCCTGGTACGACAACGAGTGGGGCTTCTCCTGCCGCATGGCCGACACGGCCGTGGCAATGGCCAAGCTGCTCTAGGCGATGGAAGTCAAGCCCTGCGGGCTTATTGCCGTCATCCCGCCCGCTCTTCAGGAAGAGTGGGCGGCGAACCTGCCGGGGCTCGTAAGGCTCTTCCGGCCCGCCGCACTCATTCTCAAAAATCCCGCTCCGGCTGTCCTGGCGCAAGCAATAGCCGGAGCGAAGACGCTTGAGATAGCGCTGCTGCTTGCCGGAACCGCCGAGGAAGCAGCCGCCGCGGGCGCTGGCGGAGTTTATCTCAGCTTGGTGGGCGCCGATGCAGGCCGGGCGCGAACCTTGCTTGGGGGCGATGCGGTTATTGGTGTTGCCTGCGGCCTAAGCCGCCATGCGGCCATGGAATGTGCGGAGGCTGCGGCAGATTTCGTTGTCTTCGATGCCTCAAATCCAGACACTTGGGACGAGGCGGCAGATCTGTCGCTCTGGTGGGATGAGATCACCGGCGTGCCCGCCGCGCTGGATTTTGGCACCGCCCGCCCGGACAAATCCGTTCTCACAAAAGCACGCCCCGATTTTCTTATGATCGAGGAAGCGCATAGGGCCGGGGAATGCCTTACTTTTGCAACAGAGTTCGGCTTGCAAAGCCAAATGTGAGTGTTCCAAGGCTCAAGAGGCAAGCATGACCCGGCCAAGTCTTCTTTTGGCGATGACATTTTGCGCCTGTGCGGCGTTTGCGGGCTCCTGGGATGCGGGCGCTGCGCAAAAGCGAGCAGTTCCCCCTCCGGCAGCGAAGGGAGGCGGCTGGTCGACCACCGAATCCCCGCCGGCCGCCTACGATCCGGTTTACGCCGCTTACGATTCCGGCAATTACGGCTTGGCGCTCAAGCTGGCATCCGAGGCGGCGGCTAAGGGCGAGGTCCAGGCGGAGACGCTGCTCGGCAAACTTTTCGAGGAAGGGCAAGGCGTCCGGCAGGACGATGCGAAGGCCGCGGAGTGGTTCACCAAGGGTGCCGTGGCCGGCGACAAGCACGCGCAGTTCGAGCTAGGCCTGATGCTGGCCAAAGGCAGCGGCATCAAGAAAGACGAAAAGAAAGCGGCCGACTTCTTCGAGGCAGCGGCCCAACAGGGGCACACGCTGGCCGCCTATAATCTTGCTCAAATATATGTGCAGGGATGGGCGCGCCCGCAGGATATGCAGAAGGCGGCCTATTGGTTCGAGCAGGCGGCAAAGAAAGACCACGCCCAGGCCGCCTACGATCTCGGCACGCTCTATAAGACCGGGGAGGGCGTTCCCCGCGACGATGCGAAGGCGGCCGCTTGGATGGCAAAGGCGGCGGGCTTAGGCAACGCGGACGCCCAGCTCGAATACGCGATCGCGCTTGGAAGCGGAAAGGGCGTGCAGAAAGACGAGGCTGGAGCCGTGGCGCTTTTCCGTCTCGCGGCCGAGCGCGGCAATGCTGTGGCCCAGAACCGGCTGGCCCGCGCCTATTCCGCAGGCGTCGGCTTGGACAAGGATCGCATTCAGGCCGCAAAATGGCACCTCCTGGCGCGTCAGGCGGGTGAGTCCGATCTGAGGCTCGACTTGTTCCTGATGTCGCTCAAGCCTGACGAACGCAAGCAAGCCGAAGCGCTTGCGCAGCAGTGGCGGGAGGAGACCGGCGAGGCCTCCCGTTAAGTGTATCTTAATCGCGCGTTAAATTTTACTAAAGAATATGCTGCTTGCTGCGGTGCGCCGTTGCAATACCTGAAGAATTAACGCATACAGAAGCGCGGCGTTCCGCCGCGAAGTGCGCCAACACCCCCAAAAACCCAAAAAGGAGAATTGAATCATGGCAAGGGCCAAAATCGCACTTATAGGTTCAGGCATGATCGGCGGCACGCTTGCCCATCTGATCGGCCTAAAAGAGCTGGGCGATGTGGTTCTGTTCGACATCATGGAGGGGATGCCGCAGGGTAAGGCGCTGGACATCGCCGAATCTTCGCCGGTCGACGGCTTCAACGCTGCTTATGAGGGCGTGAACGACTATGCGGACATCAAGGGCGCCGACGTTGTGATCGTCACCGCTGGCATCCCGCGCAAGCCTGGCATGAGCCGCGACGACCTCCTTGAAATCAATCTTAAGGTCATGGAGCAGGTTGGCGCGGGCATCAAGAAATACGCCCCCAACGCCTTCGTGATCTGCGTCACCAACCCGCTCGACGCGATGGTCTGGGCGCTGCAGCGCTTCAGCGGCCTGCCCACGAACCAGGTCGTCGGCATGGCCGGCATATCTCGACGGCGCGCGCTTGCGCTATTTCCTCGCCCGCGAGTTCGACGTGTCCGTCGAGGACGTGACCGCGTTCGTTCTGGGCGGCCACGGCGACACCATGGTGCCGCTCATCCGCTATACCACGGTGGCCGGCATCCCGCTGCCGGACCTCATCAAGATGCGCTGGATCACGAATGAGCGCCTGAACGAGATCGTGCAGCGCACCCGCGACGGCGGCGCCGAGGTTGTGAAGCTTCTGAAGACCGGCTCGGCATTCTATGCACCGGCCGCGTCCGCGGTCGAGATGGCGGAATCCTACCTCAAGGATAAGAAGCGCGTGCTGTCCTGCGCGGCTTACCTCACCGGCGAGTACGGCGTGAACGGCCTTTATATCGGCGTGCCGACCGTGATCGGCGCCAAGGGCATGGAACGCGTGATCGAGATCGAGCTGAATACGCATGAGCGGCTCGATTTCAAGCGCTCGGTGGACGCCGTGCAGAACCTCACCGAGGTCTGCGCCCGCATCGCGCCTGCTCTTCAGCAGCCTGCTTAACAAGAAAAACAGCCGCCCCTTAAGGGCAGCGCCAAAAGGCTTCCGGCGGCCATGGCCGCCCACGCCCCCCAATCACGAGGAGCGCACCAATGAACGTGCATGAATATCAGGCCAAAGCGATACTCAAGGACTACGGCGTGCCGGTCCCACGCGGGCACGCGGCGTTTGCGCCCGAAGAGGCGGTAGCGATAGCGAAGGAGCTTGGCGGCCCCGTTTGGGTCGTGAAGGCGCAGATCCATGCCGGCGGCCGCGGCAAGGGTCATTTCAAGGAGCCGGAGGCGGGCGATAAGGGTGGCGTGCGCATCGCGAAATCTCTCGACGACGTGCGGACCTTCGCGGACCAGATGCTATCGCGCACGCTTGTGACGCTGCAGACGGGTGCGGCCGGGCGCGTGGTAAAGCGCCTCTTTATTGAAGAGGGGGCGGCGATTGCCCGCGAGCTTTACCTCTCTTTCCTCATTGACCGGGTAACTTCGCGCGTGGCGGTCATCGCCTCGACCGAAGGCGGCATGAACATCGAGGACGTGGCGCACAACACGCCTGAGAAAATCTTCACGATGAGCATCGACCCGGCGACGGGCTTCCAGCAGTTCCACGGCCGCAGGTGGCCTTCGCGCTGGGCCTGCAAGGCGACCAGGTCAAGCAATGCGTGAAGCTGATCGGCAATCTGTACCGGGCCTTCACCGAGAAGGACATGAGCCTTCTCGAAATCAACCCGCTGATCGTAACGGAAAAGGGCGATCTCGTCTGCCTTGACGCGAAGCTCAATTTCGACGGCAACGCGCTGCTACCGCCAGCCGGACATCGTGAACATGCGCGACCTCGACGAGGAGGACCCGGCCGAGGTGCTGGCCTCGCGCTACGACCTCTCCTATGTGAAGCTCGACGGCAATATCGGCTGCCTGGTGAACGGCGCGGGGCTGGCCATGGCGACCATGGATATCATCAAGCTCTATGGCGCAGAGCCCGCGAACTTCCTGGACGTGGGCGGCGGCGCATCGAAGGAGAAGGTGACGGAAGCCTTCAAGATCATCCTCTCCGACCCGAATGTGAAGGGCATCCTTGTGAACATCTTCGGCGGCATCATGCGCTGCGATATCATCGCTGAAGGCATCATTGCCGCCGCGCGCGAGACCTATCTCAGCGTGCCGCTGGTGGTGCGGCTCGAAGGCACCAATGTCGAGCTGGGCAAGCAAATCCTGAGCGGCTCGGGCCTCGCCATCATCCCGGCCGGCGACCTTGGCGAAGCCGCGCAAAAGATCGTTGCCGAGGTGAAGAAGGCCGCTTGACGCTTCACACAGTCACACAGTAGGATTTGCTGTGTGACTGTGGAGGCTCGCGATGAAGAACATAACACTTGCGGTTGAGGACGATGTGCTCGCCGCCGTTCGCAGGCTCGCTGCCGAAAGAGAGACGACCGTAAATGGCTTGGTCAGGGATTATTTGCGGTCACTTGCCAAGCAAGCTTCCAGAGAGGATGCGGCGCGCGCCCGGCAAGAGCTTGTCAGATTGAGTGAAACGACAACCGGACGGTTGCCCGATGACTGGAAATGGAACCGAGAAGAACTCTACGACCGCCCCTCACTTCTTAGACACCAACGTTCTGGTGTATGCGGCGATGGAAAGAAAGGGGGAGGAAGCCAAGAGGGAGCGGGCAGTTGAGCTTCTCAGGGCTGGCGAATTCGGCATATCCGCTCAGGTTTTGCAGGAGTTTTACACGACGGTAACAAGGAGTTCAGCGGAGGCCCTCTCTTCTGAACAGGCACTTGAGTGGGTGGGACGCCTCGTCAGGCTTCCCTGTGTTCCGATTACGCCTAAGCACGTCGTGCGTTCCATCGAGATGTCGCGCCGCTATCGGATTTCATACTGGGATGCGGCGATCGTTGCCGCGGCGGCCGATCTTGGGGCGGCAATCCTCTACACCGAGGATCTCAATCACGGGCAGGCTTACGGCACGGTGACAGCGATTAACCCGTTCCGCGATCTAACGGTAAACCACGGTTTTAACGAAAACCAACAAACAGCGCTTACAAGGGACTAGGGCATGGCCATCCTCGTAGACAGTAACACCAAAGTGATCTGCCAGGGCATTACTGGCGCGCAAGGCACCTTCCACACCGAGCAAGCCATCGCCTACGGCACCAAGATGGTTGGCGGCGTCACCCCCGGCAAAGGCGGTAGCACGCATCTGGGCCTGCCGGTGTTCGACACGGTGCGCGACGCTGTGAAGAAGACCGGGGCGGACGCCACGGCAATCTACGTGCCGCCGCCGTTCGCAGCGGATGCGATCCTCGAAGCCATCGACGCGGAAATCCCGCTGATCGTCGCCATCACCGAGGGCATTCCGGTGTTGGACATGGTCAAGGTCAAGCGCGCGCTCGAAGGCTCCAAATCGCGGCTTATCGGCCCGAACTGCCCGGGCATCATCACGCCCGGCGGATGCAAGATCGGCATCATGCCAGGGCACATCCACAAGCGCGGCAGCGTCGGTATTGTCTCGCGCTCGGGCACGCTTACCTATGAAGCTGTACATCAGACGACGCTGGCGGGCCTTGGCCAGACAACCTGCGTCGGCATTGGCGGCGACCCTGTGAAAGGCACCGAACACATCGACGTGCTTGAAATGCTTCTAGCCGACGACGAGACCAAGTCGATTGTGATGATCGGCGAGATTGGCGGTTCGGCCGAGGAAGAAGCCGCGGCCTTCTACAAGTCATCGCCGCGCAAGAAACCGATGGTAGGATTTATCGCGGGCGTGACCGCGCCTCCCGGCCGGAGAATGGGACACGCTGGTGCGATTATTGCAGGCGGCAAAGGCTCGGCGGGCGACAAGATCGAAGCGATGCGGTCTGCTGGAATCGTAGTCTCTCCCTCGCCCGCAGCCCTTGGAAGCACGCTTCTCGAAGTTTTGAAGGGCTGATCCGCCGCAACCGGGCTATGGCGGATGGGCTCTTGCGGCATCGTCCGCTGTCTGGCCTGGAAGGTGGATTAAGTTGAGACGGGAAAAGATTAACGAGGCGTTTGCGTTAACCTCGTTTCTCCATGGCGCCAACGCGGCGTACATCGAGGATCTGTACGAGCGCTTTCAGGAAAATCCCGGATCGGTGGCGGCTGATTGGCGCGCGTTTTTCACCGGCCTGAAGGAGCGCAAGGACACGGTCCTTTCCGAGACGCACGGCCCCTCCTGGGCGCACAAGGAGAACGGCGTCGAGGGCGACGGCGATCTGCTCAGCGCGCTTGGCGCGGACTTTGGCCGCGAAGAGGCGGAGATCGGCCGGAAAATCGCCGCGAAGGCCCAAGAAGAGGGCGTCGAGATCGGCCGCAAGGAAGCCTCCCGGGCCACGCGCGAATCCGTCCGCGCGCTCATGCTGATCCGCGCCTATCGCGTGAACGGCCATCTGATCGGCAACCTCGACCCCCTGCACCTCGCCCCGCCGCGCCCGCACCCGGAGCTGGAGCCGGCCTCCTACGGCTTCACGCCGGACGACCTCGACCACCAGATCTATATCGACAACGTTCTGGGTCTCGAAACCGCTACGCTCAGGCAAATCATCGAGATCCTGCGCCGGACCTATTGCGGCCCCATCGGCTACGAGTTCATGCACATCTCGTCGCCCGAGCAGAAGCAGTGGTTTCAGGAGCGCATCGAGGGCCTGAACAAGGAAGTCTCGTTCAGCGACCTTGGCAAGAAGGCGATCCTTACCAAGCTCATCCATGCGGAAGGCCTGGAGAAGTTTCTCGACAAGAAATATACGGGCACGAAGCGCTTCGGCCTCGAAGGCGCCGAGGCGACGATCCCGGCGCTGGAGCAGATCATCAAGCGCGGCGGCCAGCTCGGGCTCAAGGAAATCGTGCTTGGCATGCCGCACCGGGGCCGGCTGAGCGTCCTCACCAACGTGATGGCCAAGCCCTACCGCGCGCTTTTCCACGAGTTCAAGGGCGGCTCCGCCAACCCGGAGGACGTCGAGGGTTCGGGCGACGTGAAATACCATCTGGGCGTTTCGAGCGACCGCGAGTTCGACGGCAATCAGGTCCACATGTCGCTGACCGCCAACCCCTCGCATCTGGAGATCGTCGATCCCGTGGTGCTGGGCAAGGTGCGCGCCAAGCAGGATCAGCGCGACGACAACAGCCGCACGCAGGTGCTGCCGCTCCTGCTGCATGGCGACGCGGCCTTCGCGGGCCAGGGCGTCGTCGCGGAATGCTTCGGCCTCTCCGGCCTCAAGGGGCACCGGACCGGCGGCGCCATCCACTTCATCGTCAACAATCAGATCGGCTTCACCACCGCTCCGCGTTTCTCGCGCTCCTCGCCCTATCCGTCGGACATCGCGCGCATGATCGAGGCGCCGATCTTCCATGTGAACGGCGACGATCCCGAGGCGGTCGTCTACTGTGCGCGCGTGGCCATCGAGTTCCGGCAGCGCTTCCACAAGCCTGTCGTGATCGACATGATCTGCTACCGCCGGCATGGCCACAACGAGGGCGACGAGCCGTCGTTCACCCAGCCGTTGATGTACCGGAAGATCCGCGAGTTGCCGGGCGTGGTCCAGACTTACGCCAAGCGCCTGGCCGGCGAGGGGCTGGTCTCGCCCGCCGAGGCGGAGAAGCTCAGGGCAGATTTCTGGAATTCGCTCGAAAACGAGTTCGAGGCCTCCGAAGGCTTCAAGCCGAACAAGGCCGACTGGCTCGATGGTCGCTGGTCCGGCATCACGCAAGCCGAGGAAGGCCCGCGCCGCGGCGACACCGCCGTCAGTATGGACCGCCTGAAATCGGTTGGCGCCAAGCTCGCGGAGGTTCCTCAGGGCTTCACCGTCCACAAGACCATCGAGCGGCTGCTCACGAACCGGCGCAGGATGATCGAGGATGGGCGCGGCATCGACTGGTCGATGGCCGAGGCGCTGGCTTTCGGCACGCTGCTCCAGGAAGGCTTCCCCGTGCGGCTTTCGGGCCAGGACGTGGAGCGCGGCACCTTCTCGCAGCGCCACGCGGCGCTGACCGATCAGCTCAACGAGAACCAGTACATCCCGCTCAATCACGTCTCGCCGGGCCAGGCGCGCTTCGAGGTCATCAACTCGATGCTGTCCGAGGAGGCGGTGCTGGGCTTCGAATATGGCTACAGCCTTGCCGAGCCCAACTCGCTCGTGCTGTGGGAAGCGCAGTTTGGCGACTTCGCCAACGGCGCGCAGGTGGTCATCGACCAGTTCCTGGCCAGCGGCGAGCGCAAATGGCTGCGTATGTCCGGCCTGACGCTGCTTCTGCCGCATGGCTACGAAGGCCAAGGCCCGGAGCACTCCTCGGGGCGGCTTGAGCGCTATCTGCAATTGTCGGCCGAGGACAACTGGCAGGTCGCCAACTGCACCACGCCCGCCAATTACTTCCACATCCTGCGGCGCCAGCTTCACCGCGGCTTCCGCAAGCCGCTCGTGCTGATGACGCCGAAATCGCTCCTGCGCCATAAGCGCGTGGTGTCGAAGCTTGAGGATTTCGGCCCTGGCACGACTTTCCACCGCGTGCTTTGGGACCATGCGCAGACCGGCGCCAGCGGCAAGATCGAGCTTGTGCCCGGCGATCAAATCAAGCGCGTCGTGCTCTGCACGGGCAAGGTGTATTACGACCTGTTCGAGGAACGGGAGAACCGCGGCACTAACGACATTTACCTGCTTCGCGTCGAGCAGCTTTATCCGTTCCCGGCGCGGGCGCTGATCCAGGAGCTGAGCCGCTTCCCGAACGCCGATTTCGTCTGGTGCCAAGAGGAGCCCAAGAACCAGGGCGCCTGGTCCTTCATCGAGGCGAATATCGAATGGGTGCTCGACCACATCGGCGCCAAGTTCCGCCGTCCGCGCTATGCGGGGAGGCCTGCGAGTGCATCCACGGCGGCGGGCCTGATGAGCAAGCACACGGCGGAATTGCATGCTTTCCTGGACGACGCCCTGACGATATAAGGTTGAGGTCCGTCCGATGGCTGGTGCGCCAATGATTGAAGGCTCAACCCCTCACCCTGTCCCTCTGGGAGAGGGAACGCTAGAATTTCCGCCGGGGGCCGTTCGAGGGTCCCTTCTCCCATAGGGAGAAGGACAGGATGAGGGGAGATTCGCTCAATTCGTCACGCCATCCGGCGAAAGGTTTGCGCACGTCTAATTTGGCCGGAACCTCTTCCGGCCAAATCTTTGGAATCAGATGCTGGCGGAGAACAATCCGCCTTACTTTCGGGGTAGGTAGATGGCCATCGAAATCGTTGTCCCCACGCTGGGGGAATCCGTTACCGAAGCAACCGTTGGCAAGTGGTTCAAGAAGGCGGGCGATGCCGTGAAGGCCGACGAGCCCGTGGCCGAGCTTGAGACCGACAAGGTCACGCTTGAGGTCAACGCGCCGGCTGACGGCGTTCTCGCGCATATCGCCGTGAATGAAGGCGAGACGGTCTTGCCGGGTGCGGTGCTCGGAGCCATAGCGGACGGCGTGGTTGCCGCTGCGCCAGCCAAATCCGCGCAAGCGAGTGCCGCGCCGCAGCCCAAGGCCGCGCCGGTGCAAGTTGTTGCAACTCCTCAAGCCCCAAGAGCCGCGCCCGCGTCTGCCGCGCCGCAGCCCGCTCAGGCGAAGGCGGCGAACGATACGCTGGCACCCTCCGTGCGCCGGCTTGCCGGGGAAAGCGGCATCGATCCGGCCGCTGTCGCGGGCACTGGCAAGGATGGGCGCGTCACAAAGGGCGATATGCTCGCGGTGATCGAGGGGGGCGCATCCAAGCCATCCGCTCCCGCAGCGCCGGCACCCGCCGCGCCCGCTACGATCGGCTTCCCCGCGCCCCAGGTTCCGCAACCTGCCCAGAACCGCACGCCGGTCATGCCCTCCGGCGAGGCGCGCGAGGAGCGCGTGCGCATGACCAAGCTGCGCCAAACCATCGCGCGCCGGCTCAAGGAAGCTCAGAACACCGCCGCCATGCTCACCACCTTCAACGAGGTGGACATGTCGACGATTATGGCCGTGCGCAACCAGTACAAGGACCTGTTCGAGAAGAAGCACGGCGTGAAGCTCGGCTTCATGGGCTTCTTCGTGAAGGCCTGCATCCAGGCGCTCCAGGAGATTCCCAAGCGTCAACGCCGAGATCGACGGCCAGGACATCATCTACAAGAAATACTGCCACATCGGCATCGCGGTTGGCTCGGACCGCGGCCTGGTCGTGCCGGTGGTGCGCGACGCGGACCAGAAGTCCATCGCGCAGGTCGAGAAGGAGATCGCGAGCTTCGGCAAGAAGGCCCGCGACGGCAAGCTCAGCCTCGAAGAGATGCAGGGCGGCACCTTCACCATCTCGAACGGCGGCGTCTACGGCTCGCTGATGTCCACGCCGATCCTGAACGCGCCGCAATCGGGCATCCTGGGCATGCACAAGATCCAGGAGCGGCCCGTCGCGGTGAACGGCAAGATCGAGATCCGGCCGATGATGTATCTGGCGCTGTCCTACGATCACCGGCTGGTTGACGGCAGGGAGGCGGTGACCTTCCTCGTGCGTGTGAAGGAAAGCCTCGAAGACCCGCAGCGGCTTGTGCTCGACCTGTAGGGGGCAACCTCATGAAAAGGGACATCATCCTGGAACTTGTCCGCGCGATCTTGTGTTCGCGACGCGATGGACAGCTCCATCGAAGGCCGCAATGGAGAGGCTACCGGCAATGATCGAACTTGTACTGACCGTTTGCGCGGCCGCGCATCCGGTTACTTGCCTGGATCAGCATGTGCTGTTTCAACAGGACAACACGCCCCGGCAATGCACGATGAGTGCCCCGCCATTCATAGCACAGTGGGGAGATCGCCATCGCGCGTGGTTCGTTCAGCGCTGGAAATGCCAGTATCCCAAGGGCGATAAAGCGGCTTAACGCTGCACGTGCTGCCAGCCTCGGGCGTTTTGACTCCCGTCAAATGAACGCTTGGCCATCCGGTCTATTTTTGGCCACCGCATGCCCGCCGGCGCGGAGATCCGGCATTCCGGCCGGCGCTATGGCGTGCCGGGGCCGGATGTATGGCGCGTGCCGTATGCGCTAGGGGCTCCGGCGAATGCACGGATTTGCCGGGGAGCGAAGGCGATGAAGGCATACATGATCGGGAGCGGTATCGGCTCGCTGGCCGCCGCGGCATTCATGATCCGGGACGGCGGCGTTCCGGGCAGCGACATCACGATCTATGAGCGCCTGAGCATTTTGGGCGGCTGCCTCGATGGCGCCCGCCTGCCGGACGGCGCGTACTCGCTCCGCGGTGGCCGTATGCTGACCTTCGACCACTATGAGTGTACCTGGGATCTGCTAAGCACGATCCCATCCCTTGAGCAGCCCGGCAAATCGGTTCGCGACGAAACCGAAGAGTTCAACGAACTGCACAAAGCGCACTCGCGCGCCCGCCTCGTCGACAGGAACCGGCACAAGATCGACGTTTCGAAGATGGGCTTCAGCATGGCGGACCGGCTGGAGCTTGTGGCGCTCGCCGAGGCCTCCGAGGAAAAGCTTGGCACGAGCTGCATCACCGACTGGCTCTCCCCGGACTTCTTCAAGAATAATTTCTGGTACATGTGGCAGACGACGTTTGCCTTCCAGCCCTGGCACAGCGCCGTCGAGTTCAAGCGCTATTTGCGCCGGTTCATGAACGAGTATCCGCGTATCGAGACGCTCGGCGGGGTGCGCCGCACGGTCTACAATCAGTACGACTCTATCACCCGCCCTGTCGCCGCATGGCTCGGGGCTCAAGGCGTGCAGTTCGTCAGCGGCACGCAGGTCACGGACATGCAACTCGCCGATGAGGGCGGCAAGGTCCGCGTCACCGCGCTCTCGATCAAAAAGGCTGGCGGCGGGATGGAAACCGTTCCGGTGGGGGAGGGCGATCTCGTCTTCCTGCAGAACGGCTCGATGACCGACGCTTCAAGCCTTGGGTCCATGACGAGCGCGCCGCCGCGGCTGACCAAGGCGGACAGCCAGGGCTGGGCACTGTGGGAGAAAATCGCCGAGGGCCACCCGGAGTTCGGCAACCCTGCGCCTTTCAATTCGAGCATCCCGGAATCCTATTGGGAATCCTTCACCGTGACCTGCAGCACGCCTGCCTTCTTCAACAAGATGCAGGAGTTCTCGGGCAACGAGCCGGGCACGGGCGGGCTCGTGACCTTCAAGGACTCGAATTGGCTGATGTCGGTGGTGCTCTATCAGCAGCCTCATTTCGCGGGCCAGCCCAAGGACTTGCAGGTGTTCTGGGGATACGCGCTCCATCCGGACCGGGCCGGCGATTTCGTCGCCAAGCCGATGTCGGACTGCAACGGGGCGGAAATCCTCACCGAGCTGTGCGGCCATCTCAATTTCGACTGCGGGGTCTTTGACGGCGCCGTCTGCATCCCCTGCCGCATGCCCTACATCACCAGCATGTTCATGCCGCGCGCCAAGACGGACCGCCCGCTGCCGGTGCCCGCGAACTCAAAGAATCTCGCCTTTGTGAGCCAGTTCGTCGAGATCGCGGACGACGTTGTATTCACGGTGGAATTTTCCGTGCGCGCCGCGCAGATGGCGGTTTACCAGCTCCTCGGCATCCAGCGGAAGATCCCGCCAATCACACGGCACGATAAGGCGATCAAAACGATCGTCGACTCGATCGCGAAGTCCTTTGCCTGACCGGGCGGCCCTGGGCGCAAACCCAGGGCATCCTCTCTGGCCGGCTTGCCGCAAGATTGAGACGGTAAGAATGTACACGCGTCCAACGGATGCGAACCTTCCCATGCTGCCTCATTGCCGGGAAACGGCTCTGGGCCGGAGAACGAAACCGCTCTGGCGGCTATTCAATAAATTCGATTGAAATACCATATAAACTCAACAAACGGCGGCAGGCTTCGCACAGCCGGAGCGTGCGGATAACAATAGCCGTAAGTCTTGACCGCCTCCGCCATTGCGAAGGGCGGTGCGGATAGGCAGTCCAGAAGGCAAGCGGCAAAGTATCTGCGCGGTTCGTCCCGATGGAGGAAGACTTAACCATTGCAGGTCATAGTCTGACACCTTCGCAGCAGCAGCCCAATGCGTGAACTTAAAGGAACAACGGCATGGGACACTCGGGCTCACATCGCGGATTGGAAATGCGCCTGGACACGCTGGCAGCACGCCTCAGCACGCTGCGCGAGAGGGTGGATAGGGCGGAAGGGATCGCAAAGTTGGAGGGGCATCGTGAGATTGCCCAGCTGGAGCAACGCAAAAAGGACCTGGAACACCGCTTGAGCGAATTCAAGCGCGAGGCTGCGGGTTTCCGGCATGAGATGAAAAACGAGCTTGAAAAGCTGGCCTACGACCTATCGGGGGCTGTCGAAGATTTCATCCTGTGGACTGATTCCGGGTTCCAGCCGGAGAAGTGGCCGGCGCGCGCCTCGAAGCCTTGGAAATGACTTGCCGCTCGCCACAGCCAAAAATGGAGAGACGGAAAAAACAGCGAGGGCTGAAATCATGCAGGACGGGGTAGAGGCAAAGTTCGAAGCTGGAAAAGCGCGGCTTCAGAGCCCGCCAGCGGATTGACCGGGGCCGAGGCGGCGCGGCGGCTCGCGCAATATGGCGAGAATGCCCTTGCGGAGCACCATGTCAGCATTTTCGAACGGCTCGCGCGCTTCTTCTGGGGGCCTATTCCCTGGATGATCGAGATCGCCGCCGTGCTCTCGGCCGTGCTGGGGCATTGGGGCGACCTCGCCATTATCCTGCTGATGCTGTTCATCAATGCGGGCGTCGGCTTCTGGCAGGAGTTCAAGGCGGACAACGCCATCGCCCTTCTGAAGCAGCATCTCGCACTCAAGGCGCGCGTCAAGCGCGATCGCGTGTGGAAGGACATCGAGGCAAGGCTGCTCGTGCCGGGCGACGCTGTCCTGGTCAAGCTCGGAAACATCGTGCCCGCCGACCTGAAGCTCGTCGCCGGCGATTATCTGAGCGTGGATCAATCCGCGCTGACCGGTGAATCGCTTCCCGTCGACAAGAAGGCCGGAGACGAAGCCTATTCGGGCTCGATCGCCAAGCAGGGCGAGATGACCGGCATCGTTACGGCGACCGGGATGAACACCTATTTCGGCAAGACCGCCCATCTCGTCGAGGCGGCGGGAACGGTCTCGCATTTCCAGCGCGCGGTGCTCGCATCGGCAACTTCCTGATCGTCACCACGGCCGGCCTCGTCGTTATCATCGTGGTGGCCGGCCTCTTCCGCCATAACCCGCTACTGGAAATGGTTCAGTTTGCGTTGATCCTGGCGGTTGCCTCAATTCCGGTGGCGCTGCCCGCGGTGCTGTCGGTCACGATGGCGGCTGGCGCCGAGCGGCTCGCGCGGATGAAGGCTATCGTCTCCCGTCTCGTGTCCATCGAGGAAATGGCCGGGATGGATACGCTGTGCTCGGATAAGACGGGTACGCTGACCAAGAACGAACTGACGCTTGGCGAGTTGCAGCCGGTAGCTGGAGCCACGCACGAGGATCTTCTTCTGGCGGCGGTTCTGGCCTCGCGCCGCGATGCGCCCGACGCAATCGATGCCGCGATCCTGGCGGGCGCGCCAGCCGGTTTGCAACTCGGCGGTTACAAGGTGACGGCGTTCCGCCCCTTCGATCCGGTGGTAAAGCGCGCAGAAGCGGAGATCGAGCACGAGGGTAAACGCTTTAAGGCCGTCAAGGGCGCGCCCCAGGTGATCGTGGATCTCTGCGATCCGTCCGCTTCGGAGCGCGAGGCGATTTCCAAAATCGTCGATCAGGACGCGGCCAAGGGATACCGCACGCTCGGCGTTGCGCGTACCGATGAAGCCGGCAAGTGGCGTTTCCTGGGCCTTCTGCCGCTGTCCGATCCGCCACGGGACGACAGCGCCGCGACGATCGCGGCAACCCGCGCGATGGGCGTCGATATCAAGATGGTGACGGGCGACCATGAGGCCATCGCCAAGGAGATCGCGGGCCAGCTCAAGCTCGGGCAGAACATCGTGGTGGCGGATGCTGTATTCGGAGACAAGACACCGGCCGCCAGGCTGCAGCAAATCCTGTCCGCCGATGGCTTCGCCCGCGTCTTCCCCGAACATAAGTTTGAAATCGTGAAGGCGCTGCAAGGTGCCGGCCGCATCGTTGGCATGACCGGAGATGGCGTCAACGACGCGCCGGCGTTGAAACAGGCCGATGTGGGCATCGCCGTCAGCGGCGCTACCGATGCCGCGCGCGCAGCGGCTGCGCTGGTGCTGACCGCGCCCGGTCTTTCGGTCATCACCTCGGCCATTGAGGAAGCACGCCGCATCTTCGAGCGGATGACCTCCTATGCGATCTACCGCATCGCCGAAACCATGCGGCTCCTGCTCTTCATGGCGGCCGCCATCCTGATCTTCAACTTCTATCCGGTCACGGCCATCATGGTGGTGCTGCTGGCGCTGCTCAACGACATTCCGATCATGATGATCGCTTACGACAACGCTCCCTTTGCACTGCGGCCAGTGCGCTGGGACATGACGCGGGTGCTGACCGTCGCCAGCTCGCTCGGCGTCTACGGCGTGCTCGAAAGCTTCGTCCTTTATTGGATCGCGAGAGATTATTTTGCGCTGCCGTCTCCAGAGCTGCAGGCCACCGTCTTCCTCAAGCTGCTCGTCTCGGGTCACATGACCATCTATTTGACGCGCAATACCGGCTGGGTGTGGCAGCGGCCATTGCCAAGCTGGAAGCTGGTGCTGCCGTGCGAGGCGACCCAGCTCTTCGGCACCTTGCTCGTCGTGTACGGCGTGGCCATGGCGCCCATCGGCTGGGGGCTGGCCCTGTTCGTCTGGGCTTATACCGTCGTCTCGTTCCTTGTGGCGAACGTGGTGAAGATCGGAGCCTTTAGGCTCATCGGCGAGGTTGCCGTTTTGCATAAACGCCACCTTGCGCGTATCGAGCGCCATGTTGCCGCGTGAGACGGAAGCGCGGTTAACGCCGGTGCGGGGCGCTTTAATAAGTAGGACTGGCCAAAGCCAGGCGGTGGGCCACGGCTCGGAATGCATGAGGCACCGCCATCTAACGCGTATGGAAAGGAGCAGGTAATGTTCAAGCTTATCGAGGGTTTGCCGCTCGACGTCATCGGCATTGAGGCCACCGGCAAAGTTACGCACGAGGATTACAAAACCGTCCTCATCCCCAAGGTGGAAGCCATGATGGCCAAAGGTCCGGTGAAGTTGCTCTATGTCATCGGCGAGGGGTTCCAGGGCTACGAGCTTGAGGCCCTGTGGGACGATGCTGCCTTCGGCGTGAAGCACTGGCACGATTTTTCCCGCGTTGGGGTAGTTGCGGATCAGGCGTGGGTGCGTGGCGGCGTCGCGGCGTTCAAGCCCTTCTTGCCATGCGAAATGCGGCTTTTCGAACTCGCCGGCCTCGATGCGGCGAAGGCCTGGATCGCGGGCGCGGAAAAGGCCGGCACCTAAGAACGCCCGCGTTGAGGCGTAGCCGGCCGGTGCCAATCCCGTTTACCCCGCAGCGGGATATAGGCCGGCCGATAGCCCAAATTGCGGCTTACGGCCTTTACCGGGAGGGGATGCGGCGAGGAGCGAAGCGGTGAGCGGGCTTGCCTGGAGCTTGGCTTAATAAGATTATTTGCCGCAAAAATAGAAAGCCCTGAAGGTTGTGCAGCAGGCGGAGGGGGCGGGGCAGGGATCACCCCCTGGCGGCGACGGCCTCGGCCAGGGCAAGCGTTTGGCGCGCGATCTCAGCGTGCAGCAGCTCAACCATGCGGCCGTCTAGGCTGATGGCGCCCTTGCCCTGGTTTTCGGGCAGCGCGAAGGCCTCCACGATCTTGCGCGCCGCCGCGATTTCCTCGGGCGATGGCGAGAACACCTCGTTGCAAGGCGCGATCTGGTTGGGATGGATCAGGGTCTTGCCGTCCATGCCAAGCGCGCGGCCCTGCTCGCACTCCGCGCGGAAGCCGGTCTCGTCAGGGATCGCATTGAAGACCCCGTCCACCACGGAGAGGCCGAAGGCGCGCGCGGCCGCCACGGAGAGCGAGAGCCAGGCCAGAAGCGGCAGCCGGTCTGCCTGCGCCTGCGCGCGCGTTGCCTTGATGAGGTCGTTGGTGCCAAGCACGAAGCAGGTAAGCGGCAGCTCGGCAGAGGCGGCAGCCTGCGCGATCTGCTTCAGGTTGAGGATCGCGAGCGGCGTCTCGATCATGGCCCAGAGCGCGATTTTGCAATCGCCGGGCGCATTTTTGCGCGCATGCTGCAAATCGACGGGGCTTTCGACCTTGGGAATAAGGATCGCATCCGGATTGGCTTCGAGGGCTGCGGCGAAGTCGGCGGGACCGTAGGGCGTGGCGAAACCGTTGATGCGGATGACCACCTCGCGCGGGCCGAATCCGCCTGCCTTCACGGCCTCGCAAACCTGCGTGCGCGCCAGTTCCTTCGCGCCAGGTGCCACCGCGTCCTCCAGGTCCAGGATGAGCGCATCGGCGGGCAGCGTTTTGGCTTTTTCCAGCGCGCGGGCGTTCGAACCAGGCATGTAAAGCACGCTGCGGCGAGGCCTCATGGTTTGTCTCCTTGGCTTTCCGGTGTGTATTCTCTGGCGCGGTTGCAAAACCGGCTTATATACCACCAGTACCGGCAGCCGCAAGTCCTGACCCGTTATTGCGAGCGGAGCGAAGCAATCCAGAGGCGGGAAGTACAGCGGCAATACCTGGATCGCCACGGCGCTGAAGCGCCTCGCGATGACGGCGTTCCGCGTCAGAACTTCCGGCGGGGTGTACTAGCGCAAGCAAAGGCGGCGGGCACATGGCGAAAGTGTTATCGGTTTCATCGCAGGTCGTCTGCGGTCATGTCGGCAATTCCACCGCGGCTTTCGTCTTGCAGCGCATGGGGCACGAGGTCATGAGCCTGCCCACAGTGCTCTTGTCCAACCGGCCGGGCTATGCTGCGATTGCGGGTGAGCCCATCGATCCGGCGAAGCTCGATGCGATGCTGGAGGCCGCGCGACGCAACGGCTGGCTTACCGGCGTGGACGCAATCCTGACGGGCTATATCCCCACGGCGAAGCATGCGGCGCTTTGCGAAAAGTGGATCGGGGCGCTCGGCCGCGGCGCACTTTATGTTTGCGACCCGATCATAGGTGACGAGCCGGGTGGCGTTTACATTCGCGAGGAGGCCGCGCGCGCGATCCAGGAAAAGCTCGTGCCGCTTGCCGGCGTGCTGACGCCGAACCTGTTCGAGCTGGGCTGGCTTACGGGCCGGGCCGTTGACGCTACGCAGACAGCGGTGGATGCCGCGCGATCGCTGGAACTGCCTGCTGTGATCGCAACCTCGGTCCCCGCGGGCGTGCCGGGCATGCTTGCCAACCTCCTCATAGAGCCGGACGGCATCGCTGCCTGCGTTAGCACGCGCGAGACGGTGCACGCACACGGCACGGGAGACTTCCTCGCGGCCATTTTCCTGGCGCATCGCCTGAACGGGCTGTCCAACCGTGAGGCGCTTCAGGCAGCCGCTGCTGCAACGGGCGTTGTTCTGGCTGCCAGCAAGGGCCGCCAAGAGCTCGCTTTGGTCGAATCGCAAGCGGCATGGGCGCGGCAGCCCGCGCCGCTTGCCCCGCTAGTGTCCCGTCTCCGAATTACCGCACCATTTGCCGAGGGCTCGCACGGTAATTTGGAGACATAAGGGACACTAGCGGATTCAAAGTGCTAGAGTGGCTTAGGTCTCGCAATTGCCTTCGCGAGGATAGCCACGAAGGGTTAAAGGCAATTGCTAGACGCCACACTAGAATCGTTGTGGGACTGAGGCGCAGCTCCGCAATGGCGCCGCCTGGCGCTCAAGCGATATTCCTGGATGCTGGCACTTGACGTTTCCATTCGACCGATTTTTTCGCTGGAGTGCAGACGGCACTTGCCCAAGAAAGCCCCGTGCTGTAGGACTTCTCTGGTGTCGGGGCGTAGCGCAGTCTGGTAGCGCATCTGCTTTGGGAGCAGAGGGTCGCGTGTTCGAATCACGCCGCCCCGACCAATAAAATCCCAATACATAGCAAACACTTATGCCCATAGGCGCAGCGGCTCAAGTCGCGCGCTTAAGCGCTACGCCCATGAAATGCCCATGAAACGCAGCCTCGCGGCCGCGCGTCCCCCCCCCTTGAGCTGCGTTCCCTCAGAGCCAGGAGAACGCAATGAAGGACGAAAAGGCGCGGCAACTCGCCAGAGCGAGGCCCGCACCACGGCCCGCAGCTCCCCCTTTTGGGAGAGCGGGCCGAAATCATGCGGTGGCTCGCCGGGGGCGAGCGCCTTTCCGAAAGTTATGGTGCGCGCATGTCTGCGGCTATAGCGGCGGCGAAGCAGGCGTTTTTGTTGCGATGAAGACAGTGTTTCACGGTTTGTGGCGGAGCTATGCGAGATCGACATGGCCGCCTCCTCTTCTTCCGGCGGCCTTTATGCTGCCTACCTCGATTGGTGTGAAGCCGCCCCTTGCCGCTGCAAGGCGCCACCGCTCCGCGTCAGCCGGAGCATGGCGAAAGACAGCGGATCGGCAGGCTCAGCCGTGCTCTGCGTGAATTGCGCAATCGCAACCTCTATCTGCCCGGCAACGAACCTCAGCGCCTTTGTCAGGCCGCGCTCCCCGGCGTGGCGGCCGAAGCCAGCGGGGCGAACGATCTCCCAGCCAAGCGCTTCGAAAAACAGCCGCCCGGCCTTGGCCGTGGTGAGATTGCCCGACGCAATGAGAATATTGGGAACGGGCCGCACGCAGGTTTCGCAGAAACCGGCGATTGAGGAAACGCTGTGATCGATGATCGGGCGCCCCAGGCCGGAACCGCGTTCCTCTTTGCTTTTCTCCCACACAACCACCAGCGGCGAGAACACGAGCCAGGGCTGCTCTTCGTCCGCGACCGCCGCGATGTTGCACTTGTAGTCCGCGATGCGGCCCTGGGCGCGGGTGACCTCGACGGTAAGCGTGGGCAGGCCGTTGAAGGAATAGTCGAGTTCCTTGGCCTGGTAGCGCCTGTCTTCATCCTGCTGGCGGTGCGAATTTATCCATCCCGGAAGATCGCGGCACAGCCGCACGGCTTCATCCGCATCGCACAACTCGTGAACATCCATGGATGCCTCCCATCGGTACTCGTTTTTTTTAACAATATAGAAAACTGAGGCGCAGCGCCACGCCGGCCGTGCGTCCCGGCAGAGGGAGTAAGCACTAATTTCCGCCCGGTCCATAGCCGGCAAGAGGCGGTCCGGGGATTTGAGGCGCCGATTTGAGCGCAAGGTTAACGCGCCCCGGAAATTCTTTCCGTGGAAGTTCAACCGGTTGCGTTTCCGCAAAAGCCAGACAAAAACCGGCTTGGCGTCACGGCATGACTGGATTTATCCCAAGCCATGCACCACACTGCCCCGATGAGCACCTCGATCGCCATCCTCGACGCCGCCTACACGCAAGACGGGGCGGGCGTGGGCTGCGTGCTGGCGGAGGGCTGGGCAGCGCCCGCCGCCGCGGCGCAATTCGCCAGGCACGTCCCCGGCGCCCCGCAAGCGTACGAGCCGGGCGCCTTCTACAAGCGCGAGCTGCCACTGCTCCTGGCCACGATCCAGGGGCTTGCCGCCCGGCCGGACGCCTATGTGATCGACGGCTATGTCTGGCTTGGGCCGGAGAAGCCGGGGCTTGGCGCGCGGCTGTTCGAGGCGCTTGGAGGCCGCGTGCCGGTTATCGGCGTGGCCAAGACCCCCTTCCACGGCGACAGCTGGTCCACGCCCGTGCTGCGTGGCCAAAGCAAGCACCCTCTTCACGTCACCGCTGCCGGGATCGGCGCGGCGGAAGCGGCGGCGCTGGTGGCCGGCATGCACGGCGAGCACCGCATTCCAACGCTCCTGAAGCTGGCCGACCGTCTCGCCCGCGATGCTGCCACGAACTGCGCCGTAGCTCCGCCCGCGGCCGGGCAATCTCAATAGGGCTTTGATGTACAAATACGCGCCTGCCGAACCTTCCCCCTACCGCCTCGGCCGGTTTCGTGAGGCGGCGATCGAGATTATGACGATTGGGGCCGGAACTAATGCCATCGCCGCGTCTGCTGAAATAAAGCGCGCACCTGGTACAAAGTGCCGCTACCTGCGCAATTGACACTTCTTTGCAATTATTGCAGTTTCAATATAACGCATTGTGGCAAAGGGAGAGGCCGATGGCCCGTAAGGTGCACTGGCGGCACCTGACGACACAGATCGCGATAATGAGCTTGGTCTTCCAGGCCGTTATGGCGGGTCTTATGCTATCCGCACGCCCGGCGTTGGCGGAAGGTGCCGCGGCAGCGGAACCGGCCATCGTTATCTGCACCGGCACCGGCTTTACGCTGATTACGTTCGATGAGAACGGCAATCAGGTTGAGAAGCCGCTTTCCGGCAAGCCATGCCCAATCTGCGATGGAATCGCCACCTCGGCATTCCTGCTTGGGATGGCTCCAAACGCCCTTATCGGCAGGCTGACCAACCCGGAGATCCTGCGGCCAGCCGTTGAGCTGCGCCCAGCCGCCATTGCCTGCCTTGCCCACAGAAGCCGCGGCCCTCCCGCGCTCGCCTAAGCGTTGCGCCCGCATTTGCCCGCTGCTTCGCGGGCTTTGCCTTCCGCGCAACGCGTCTGGCCTGGAAGTCCCTTGAGGTATGTGCACCGGCCTTGCCTGACCTAGCTGCCGCGCGATCGCAGGCGTGACCTGCGTTGCATCGGGCACTGCTAGGTGAGCGGACCTGCATTCACCCGGCGAAAGCTGGCGAATGCAAGCACCGGAGCGCATGCCTGGGTCGTCCCCTTCAACCGCTGGCAGTTTCCAGCGGAACTCAACGATCCGGTCTTCCAGGCCACCTTATCCCTCAGCTCATAGCGCCCAGCCTTTCGGGCACGCCACCATTGCCGGCCAATCCCTCCGTTTCTCTTGCGGGCGGGATTTAGACGGCGAGCTGAAGCAGATCGCCGAGTGGATCGTCTCACTCTGGAAATGACGCTTTCCGCTCCTTCACGGCTTTCTCGCGACGGCCTTCGAAGGAGCGGCTGGTTGAGGGGGGACCGGCAGCCCCCCCTCAACCGCCTTTGTCTAAGTCTTCGAGTCTAAAGGATCAAGCGCATGCAAGACCGCACCCCCATGCACACAGAGCCGGCAGAAGGTCCCGCAACCAGCCCCGAGTTCGCTGCAACCTTGGTTCCCCGCCATTTTCTGCCGCCCAAAGGGCTCCTCGCGCTATTGCTCAACATTGCCGCGCTCAGCTACCTCAGCGTCTTCGTCTTCTTCTTCCTGGGCATGCGCTGGCTTGCCGGCCTGTGGCTCCTCGATGTTGCGCTGTGCTGCGGCGTCTACCTGTGGAAATACGCGCCGGGACGATTGCGGGAAAAGGTTGTGCTGACGGAGGAAAGGCTTTCGTTCATCCGCACCGGCCCATCCGGCACGGCGGAAAGCTGGGATTTCCACCCTTACTGGGTGCGCTGCGAGCTGAAGAAATGCCAGGGTGACAGCAACGAGCTTTCGCTATCGAGCCACGGCCGCAAGCTTGCCTTCGGCACGTTTCTTTCAGACCGCGAAAAGGAAAATCTCGCAACAGCGCTGGGCGCCGCTCTCTCCGCGCAGCGGAAGCGTGGCCTGGCCCAGCGAGACCGGGCCTAGCCCCCAGGCTCGCCGGTGCCGGTGCCGCAACCCGCTGCCGGGCCGCCGGCCCTTTTAGCGCCGCAGTGTCAGGGAAGCAGACCCGCTGTCGCTCCTGAGCGAGACTGTCTGAGTGTTGCCGTGAACGGTTACGTGAATTCTACCCTGGATGCCGAATTGCGCGTTATGGAACGAGCCCGCATAACTATCGGGCCGGCCTGGCGCATATGCGCGGTTTGCTCGACGTTCCCGGATGCCGTGGCGCAAACGCCGTTCAGGGAGACGGAATGGCCGGATTGGGAATAATGGACGCGGCACTTGGCGCGCTCGCGGTGCCCATCGGAAAAGGTGACGATACCGCCTCCGCTCCAGGAGCCTCCGAGCCCCTCGGCTTGCGCTTGGGCGGCCAAGCATACCGCCGCGGCTAGCGCAACTCCAAAGACAGTATTAATTTTGAGCGATGCAAGCTGTAGACTGGACAAATTCATTGAGCATCTCCGTAACTTTGTTCAAACCGGTGGCTAGCTGTCTAGCCTACAACCTCTAATGCCCATTTAATGGACTGCCCCTGCCACACGCCGGCAGGGCATGGGAGTGCATAAATGGCTTAAGCGGCCTCTTGTGTGGGCTCTCCCGTACCCTGGGCGGGAGGATTTTGCAGCTGCCGGGAAAATGGCAAAAAGGGCGGGAGCGTAGATTTTGAGTTACCGGCCGTGCCGCCCTGGATGAGGCATCTCGCAAGTTTCACCCCGCGCGCTATTCGGCCCCGGCAAAGCGAAGCGATCTCTGAACAAGGTTGCTTACAAATCCAACAACTTTTGTCTTCACTTGCGTGGCCTTGGCCGTCAACCCAGGAGCGTTGGGCTCATTTGTCTTAACCACCCGCGCTTCTGCTCTTGCGGGTTGTACGTCTTTTGCGCGCGGGACACTGGGCTGATCTGCCTTCTCATCAACTTTCATAACCGCACCGGATTCGTTAAGCATCCACGGCGGCAGATAGGAATGATCGTCATGGTCCGCTGCATCGCAGCTCGAAACGCAAAAAACGCCTATTGAAAATGCAAACGCTAGGCAAAGCGCACCGGAAGATGGCCTGAGCTTGGCAGACATTATTCTTCCTTTCAAACGTCAATTGCCGAATCTCTGAGTCCCGGCCGCGCAACTTTGGGCACAGCAACCTTTTGCGAACCCAGCCGCACCGGCATGGATTCCGCATTTCTTGATACAGACCACCATCGTCACGGGAAGGAAGAGGCGCGGCCCAAAGCGCCAGGCAAGCTGACCCAGGAAGACATCGAAGGCGCCGGGGTGCGGGACGTAGCGCCGCGCTGGCGGCTGGCCTGCCAGTGTGCGATGCCCGGCGAAGGCATCCGCGCCACCTTCACCGGCGCTCCACGCGGAGCGCAAGCGAAAGGCCCGCTGCGATGGGGGCTTAGTCCGGCGAAGGCACCGTTGGCACACTGGGCAGCCACTGCGGGCTGGTTGCCAGCATTCGCGCGCAGCCTCAGGGCTTTAAGGTGACGTAAGAGTCATAATGGTGAATCGAGATTCCGTCATAAGCCGAGTGGGATGCGTAGTGATCCTGCACTATGGCCAACTGGGTCTCCATGGGGAATTGTCCCGGCCATTGTTGGGCCTAAGTGGCCTGCGTCAGTCAAAATGAATAGTTATGACGCCGGGATTTTTTAGTGTAGTGAGGGTGAACGGAGCAGGCTGTACTGGACGTACAGCCGGGCCGCCCGGTTTCGCAACGGCGAAAAAGACCGAAGTCGGAACTGACTTATGATGGCTGACGCAGGCCACTAGTACAGCCCGCCGGAAGTTCCGGCCCGTATGCGTGTTTCATGCCGTCATTGTCAGCGGAGCGAAGCAATCCAGAGATAAGAGCCCGCGCGCTTTGCGCCTGGATCGCCACGGCCGCCAAGGCGGCCTCGCGATGACGGCGATATGCGTCAGGACTTCCTGCGCCCTGAACTAGTACAGCCGCAGGCAAGCGCGCCCCCCCATTTGCCGCACACCCTCAAGTGAACTTGCTTCCGAAAAGCTGTACTAGATTCAATAAGTAACTAGCACCCTTTATCCGCGGGAAATCCTGGAAATGCCCGCCGCAAACGCGGCCGGATTTCCCGCGGGGTGTACTAGTAGCAATGGCGCGGGTGCACCCGGACCCACTCCCCGTCGGGGCGTTCGCGGTAACAGCCGTCGCGGTAGTAATAATAGCCGTCCCCGCGCCGTTCACCGTCACTGGCAATGGCGGCACCCGTGCCCGCCCCAATGATCGCACCGACTGCCGCACCGCGGCCTCCGCCGACGGCACCACCCACGATGGCCCCAGCAGCTCCCCCCAATATGGCGCCGCCAAGTGTATCCTGAGCCGCGGCCTCCTGAGCCGGCATCGCCAGAGCCGAAGCCAACAACGCTGCAATTCCCAAACTTCGAAGCATTTTGTTATTCTCCATTCTGTGGACAATCCTTGTTCGCACCCACATTGCGGCAAGGCAATGGCGGGAACCGGCCGCCAGCGCCATAGACACATACAAACCGTGCGCCTGATGCTGTTCTAGCGCTTGCCGCCGCGTGGTGCCCGCACAGCCGCCGCCAGGTTCCTCCCGCTTCCCCGGCATGACGGGTCTTTACAAACCGTTCGCCTAGCGTATGGCGCTACTATGGTTAATACGGATATAGTAAACGTGCCGAACGCGCATGCATCTTTGCCGCATTTTCGCGAAATTTTCCGCGTTTTCGGACGATTTCCACGGCGCGGAAATCCCGTTAAATATATGCGCAGTTTCTACATTAACCGTATCAACGGCCGCATCATGCATTGTGCGTGTATAGTTTATCGCGCCAAATCAATATCTTGCAAGAAAGACCTGCCACCTAACGTTTCATTAAGGCGCATCTGCTAAATTAGTTTGAAAGCGAAAGGCGCCCCAAATGGCCAAAATTGCCGCCAAACAGCGTTAACCGGAGGTGACCAAAGCCCCGCCACAAGGATCAGGAAGCCCCGCCCGTGCCCTCCGCCGGCCGGGCCGCGCGCAAGGTTTTCAGCTCATGCACCGCCTCGGCGATCATCTGGCTGAGCCGGGCGCCGCAAGGCTCGTCCACCACCCAGCCATTATGGATGGCTTTGTCGGGGACGAACACGGCGGTGGCGAGCGTCTTGGCGCCGAAGAAGGCGAAGAGCGGCCGGAGCTGGTATTCGGCCACGAGCGCGTGCCGCTCGCTGCCGCCGGTCGCGAGCAGGCCCACGGGCGTTCCGGTGAGGCAGGGGTAGCCGAGGAGGTCGATCAGATGCTTGAGCAGGCCGGGATAGGAGCCCTTGTAGACGGGCGA
>CAVUGF010000048.1:0-11781 GCA_963740975.1 uncultured Alphaproteobacteria bacterium
TGGACGTATTAGAAACCGTCGTAGGCAAGCCCCCGGTAAGATTGGTTTCATCAGTGGCGCTCACGCCCAACGTGTTGGACCTTGCGCCCCAGCCATAGCCACTGTTGACGCCGGATAAAATCCGGACCAAGAAAATTCGGGTACCGGCATATCTTTCATGCTTGCATTCTCGGGGTGTACATGTCAGCGGCCTGCGCGGACAGCGCCGCGAAGGTGATGGCTGTCATCGCAGACAGCCTGAGGGAGTTCACAAACGCGCTATTCATATCGGTCTCCAATGGTGGAAATTGCCAGGAACTTGGGGACGCAATACAAATAGACACCACGAAACGCCCATCCGAGGTTGTGTTTACGTGTGCAGCGTGCTAGTCGCAACTTTCAATTGCAGGCGATTCGCCGGGGCGGTACGTTCTCCGCCGGACCCGTAATTCAACTGCCGCAATGCGCCGCCGTGGATGCTGCGGGAGGTGTTGGTTTGTGGCCTCATCCGCCCCGCACCTCGTTGGCAAGCCTGAGAGAGCGGGCGCAGAGAGCCCTGCCTTTCCCGCCGATAGGGCACAAACGCATCCTTGCGGCCATGCGTGCCTCAGACTTTCGCCCGTGCCGAGTCTCATGGATGGCTCGGGCAAGGCGCGGTCAATCGCAATGGCCGGAGATGACGAGCACTGCCCGCCGCACATCCGCATCCAGCCAGAAGTAGCGGCCGGGGTCGCATCGGGCAGCGGGCAGCGCTCGCACTAGCGTGAGCGGTCAGAATTCCAGCGGCCTGGAGCAACGGGTTCAGCGTACAGGCGAGCACCACCAGGCCGGTCTGAACATCCGGCTGATACGTAGCCTCATAGCTGGTGGTAGTGGTGGTAGTGGTGGTGTTGTTGATGGTGGAGATGGGTGTCGTAGCGGCCGAGAAAAATTGTACCCGGCCCAACTCGGTGAAGCGGTATTCGCCTTTCAGGAACCAGGAGCCCCCTAAATTCGTCTCAATGCCGGCGCCAACGGTCCAACCCGAGAAATTGGGATGCATGAGCCCCTCCGGAAAGGAGAAATGCGCCTCGGTGTAGCCTCCAAGCCCATACACCAGGGTGCTCGGGTTGACGAGATAGCCAAGACGGCCGCCAACGGTCCAGCTGTCGGTCATGTTGAGGTTAATTGCGGCGCCTACCGTACCAGATAGCCGGCCATGCCGGCTTCACCGCTAACCTTGCTGTTGATGGCGGCGAAATCGTAGTCGAAGAAGGCGCCGGCAACGAGGCGGTGGGCGAATTGCTGGTCATAGCCAACCTGGACCGTCCCGAAGCCCCCCATGCCGCCAAGGCCGTTAACATCGGCAGTAGTGGGAACGGCATTGGTAACAGCTCCTGGGCCGCCACAAAAGGAGTGGTTTCAACAGTGGTGGTTGTCACGGTTTGGCCTGCCACATCGCTCTTCGTAGCGCCGCCGCCGCCGCCAGCGCCGAGGTAGAAGCCGGTCCAGACCGGACCTGGCTCGGGCATATCCTTCATGCTGCCGCCAGGAACGTACATATCCGCCGCCTGTGCGGAAAAGGCCGCCAAAGCAAACGCTGCAACGAGCGGAATGCGAACTGCGCTAAACTCGCTTTTCATTTTAATCTCCAATAGGTAAATTCGACTGAGAGTGAAGACGCAGAACATGCAAACCAACTCGACCTGAGTGCAACCTTAGGTGGATACCCTTACTCAGGCAGTTAAGCGCGGCCGTAAATTGCGAAGAAGCTTCTCTTGTGACTGGATCGATGTCCCTGCCTGCAACAAAAAGCAAACCAGCTCTTAATTACTGGGTCTCGCCGTCTTCGCAGCCAAGCAGCGAGAGCGCGCGGGCGGTGAGCCTCGCCTTGCGGCAATAATGGACGAGCGCATCCTCGCGGCCGTGCGTGACCCAGATTTCGCCCGCGCCGGTTTCATGAATGAAGTCAATGAGCTGCGGCCAATCGCAATGGTCGGAGACGATAGAGCGGCAGCTCGACGCCCTGCTGTTTGGCGCGGGCGCGGAGCTGCATCCAGCCCGAGGCGTAGGCCGGGATCGCATCGGGCAGCGCGCGCGCCCAGCGATCCGCCAGCGCGGAAGGCGGGCACAGCACGATTTCGCCGGCCAGGGCTTTGGGGCCGTCCTGCGGCAGGGCGGCGCAAGGGCCGAGGGCGATGCCGCGCGCCTCATAGAGCCGCGTCAGCGGCATCAGCGCGCCATGCAGATATATGGTCTTATCGTAACCCGCGCGGCGCAGCTCCGCGATCAGCCGCTGGGTCTTGCCGAGCGCGTAGCAGCCCACCGTGTGGCAGCTTCCGGGGAAGACCGCCAGCGAGGCCAGGAGCTTGCCCGTCTCGTGCGCGGGCTCGGGAAAGCAGAACACCGGCAGCGCGAAGGTGGCCTCGGTGACGAACACATCGCAAGGGACGGGCTCGAACGGCTGCGCCGTTGGGTCGGGCGTGCGCTTGTAATCGCCGGAAATGACGATGCGCGCCCCGCCATGCTCGATCAGCACCTGCGCCGAGCCGAGGATATGGCCCGCAGGGTAAAGCGTAACGCGCGCCTCGCCCAGGCGGATGGCCTGGCCGAAGGAGCCCCACCCGCTCCCCCGCGAAGCCCTCGCCCAGGCGGCAGGCCATGATCGCAAGCGTATCCGGCGTGGCGACGGCCTTGGCGTGACCGCTGCGCGCATGATCCGAGTGGCCGTGCGTCACCACCGCCAGCGGCACCCGCCGGGTTGGGTCGATGAAGAAGCCGCCCGGCTTGCAGTAGAGGCCGCCGGGGCGCAGTTCCATCCATTCGCGCGGGTGCTTCATGCGCCTTAGATAATGCCTGGCGGCTGGCAGGGGGAGACGGCGCGGCAAGGGGTATTTCCGGCAGGGGTATGTCCGGTCTATCGCTTCCCCTTCGGGGCGCACATCATTCTGTTCAAGCGCGATGAAGCCGGCGTGGTCATCGTCCGCGTCTTCCAGGCACGCATGGATTGGCTCCGCTTGTTCGAGGATGGATAGCGCCCGGATAGCCGCTGACAATTAGTTCTGCCGCGGCAACCGATCGTACTCCGCATGCGTGCCGATCCAAAACCACGAGTATCCATCGGCCTCTTGCGTGGCCAAGGCGCGGCAGGCGAGACCAACACGCACTGACCAAGGCACACCAGTCTTCTTGAACTGCAGCGATGGATGCTTCGGGTTCGAACGAAGCAGCGCGAAACTCTTGTCCGCCGCCCTCTGCTGCGCCTGCGGAAGAGCATCGTAGCACTGCCAGAAGCTTGCCGCCGCGAAATGCCTCACAACTCCCGGCCATTCCCCTCCGCATAATCGCGCTTCGCCTGGTGGATCAGCTTGTCGAGCTTGCCCGCCTCGCTATCGCGCGCGATTTGGCGGTCCCACTCATCCTGGTCTTGCTCCAAAAACCAAGCGCGCAGCTCCGCCAGCTCCTCCGGAGAAAGTTTGGCAATTGCCTTTTCCAACTCCTGAACCGTCATGTGCGGGCTCCATCAAGCTTTGCGCCACTATACACGCAATCGCGCCGTCCCTTAAGTCTTTCGTGATTGTCCGCGTCTTCCGAGCCCGCATGGATTGGCTCGGCTTGTTTGAAGCCGGATAGCGCGCCGATTGCGGAAGCAAGCAATTCTGGCTAAAGCTTCGCGCAAGGCGAGGGGGCGCGAGGCATGACGCGGGACGAGACGGTTGCGCTGTTCGAAGCGTGCGAGGCGAAGCGCCGCGAGGCGCGCGCGGCGGCGCTGGCGGAAGGCAAAGACGAGGGCGGCGCAAATGCCGCCGGGCGCGGAGCCGCGAAGGCGCATTGGAACGCCTGGGCCGAGGGGCTGCTTGCCGAACGCAAGGCAATGGAATCGGACGGACGCTGGGCTGCTAAAGAGGTCTGGAGCGGCGGTCTTAAACCCAAGAACGTGGAAATACAGTCATGGATGGATAAAGCCGCCGCTGACTTCTCCGGCTGCCTATTTCTTGTGGCGGGAGAAGTAGAGCAGAGAATCCCGAGCCACGAGCCGCCTGCCAAGTTAATTCAGCTTGAGGGAGACTATGCGGATTTCACAGGCTACATTTTTCCCGGCAAGTCCTCGTTCGTAGGCGCCACTTTCTCCGGTAACGTCATCTTCCAATGCATCTTTTCTAGCGCTGCCCATTTCGTACGAGTTGCCTTCGCCAGTGCTACCTATTTCGGGAGTACTAGCTTTTCCGAGCTTTCCTTCTTCAATGGTGCTGCCTTTTCCGGCGTGGCCGATTTCCATAGCGCTACTTTCACCGGCCCCGCCGATTTCGAAAGTGCCGCCTTCTCCGGTGCAGCCGATTTCCGGCACGCCGCCTTCAACGGCGCAGCCAATTTCCAAAAGGCGGCCTTTGCCGGCTATGCTGACTTTGAAAGCACCCGTTTTTCCGGCACCGCCAAATTTGGCATCGAGGGCGTCTCGCTCACCGCTGATTTCCGTTTGGCCGGCTTCAAGGGCGACGTCCGGTTTGGTAATGTGACCTTCGGCGGCCTCACCACGTTCGCCAAAGCTACCTTCTCCGGCACCGCCCGGTTTATAAACGCCACGTTTACCAGCGACGCCCGGTTCGGAGGCGCCACTTTCTCCGGCACCGCATCATTCGAAAGTGCTACCTTCACCGGAGAGGGGCGGTTTGGAAGCGCCAACTTCCAAAATTTCACGTCCTTCAGGCAGGCGAAATTTCAGAAGCGGGGGAGCTTCGCCGGCACGAAAGTGGAGCAGGCCTTCGATACAAGGGGCGCTGTGTTCGCTCAGGTGCCAGCATTCAATCAGGCGGATTTCAAGCAAGCGCCCGATCTCGATGATGTCGAGTTCCCGCTTCCTGGCTTTTGGCGCAGGGGCAACAGAGATCTCATCCCGCTCTATCGCGCCATCCGCCGCTTAGCGATCCAGGGCGCGGATTACGAGCGCGAGCAGATGGCGTTCAAGGGCGAGGTCCGTTCCAAGCGCTGGACGGAGCACAAGCCCTGGCACGCAGCCTTCTGGTTCGGTCTCGCCTATGACGCGCTGTCGGATTTCGGCCGGTCCATCGCGCGGCCGATGGCGGTCTGGTGCACCTCGGTCCTGGCCTTTGCCGCGATCTATTTCTGGAATGCGAGCGTGGGCGTTTCGGAATGGGGCGCGGCCTGCGCGGGCGACGGAGCGTCGAAGGCATTGAAGGCGCTCACACTCTCCGCCGCGAATTCGCTGCCGCTGATCGGCTCCAGCCGCGGCGAGGTGGCGCGGGAGTTTTACGCATGCCTGGCGCTGCCGCACGCGCCTGCGTGGAGCCCCATCCTCCAGATTTGGCAGACGCTGTGGAGCGCGGTGCTGCTGTTCCTGTTCCTGCTCGCGCTACGTAACCAGTTCAAGATTAAATAGGCCGCTTCTTCTCCTTGGGTGCTGCCTGTTGTGTTCCCGCCCCGCCAAGCATCGTGCTTTCTCCCTCACCCGCCACACTTCCCACCGCTAGCGCCCCGCGCGCCAATCGCCTACATCACCGGCAGCCATGGCAAAGCCGCGCCCTCGACAAAGCTTGCGATCTCCCCTGCCGCCCTATGTGGAGGCGTGGTTCGCCGCGCGCGGCTGGCAGGCGCACCCCTACCAACGCGCGATGGCGGCGGCCTTCCGCGCCGGCGCCTCGACGCTTCTGATCGCGCCGACCGGCGGCGGCAAAACGCTCTCCGGCTTCCTGCCCTCGCTCATCGATATCCACGAGACGCGCCCGCAAGGCATCCATACGCTCTACGTCTCGCCGCTCAAAGCGCTCACCAACGACATCGAGCGCAACCTGATGCGGCCCATCGCGGAGATGGGCCTCGCCGCGACCGTCGAAAGCCGCACGGGCGACACGCCGGCGCCCAAGCGCGCGCGCCAGCGCCGCGAGCCGCCCAACGTGTTCCTGACCACGCCGGAAAGCCTGATGCTGATGCTTTCGGCCTCCGGCGCGCCGCGCCTGTTCGGGGGCCTGCGCGCGGTCATCGTGGACGAGGTGCACAGCTTCGCGGCCAGCAAGCGCGGCGATTTCACGGCGCTGGCACTGTCAAGGCTTAGCGCGCTGGCCCCGCAGGCGCTGCGGATCGGGCTTTCCGCCACGGTCGCCGATCCGGCCGCGCTGGCAGCCTGGCTTGGCCCAACCGGCGCGCCCGCCGGCGTGCTGCAATCCGGCCTGTCCGTCAAGCCCGATATCCGCATCCTCGTGCCCGATAACGCCAGCATCCCCTATGGCGGATACATGGCGCGCTACGCCGTCCCTGCGATCTACGAGGCCATCCGCGCCGCCTGCACCTCCATCGTGTTCGTGAACACCCGCGCGCAGGCCGAGCTGATGCTGCAAATGCTGTGGGACGCCAACGAGGACAACCTGCCCATCGCGATCTATCACGGCTCGCTCGACCGGGAGCTTAGGCGGCGCACCGAGGCCATGATGGCGGCGGGCAAGATCCGCAGCGTCGTGGCGACGGCGGCGCTGGAGCTGGGCATCGACTGGGGCGATGTGGACCTCGTGATTCAGGTTGCCGCGCCGAAGGGCATCAGCCTGCTGTTGCAGCGGGTTGGCCGCTCGAACCACCGCCTCGATGTGCCAAGCCGCGCGTTTCTGGTGCCCGCGAACCGCTTCGAGGCGCTGGAATGCCAGGCGGCGCTGGCGGCCATCGAGGCGGGCCAGCTCGACGGCGAGCCGCCCAGCCCCGGCTCGCTCGACGTGGTGGCCCAGCACATCCTGAGCTGCGCCTGCGCCGGGCCGGTGCACCCGGACGCGCTGTTCGAGGAAATCCGCACCGCCCTGCCCTACGCTGCCCTGGATCGCGATACATTCGAGCGGTTGTTCCAGTTCGCCATCGACGGCGGCTACGTGCTACGCAGCTACGACCGCTACCGCCGCCTCGTGCCGCTGGAGGATGGCAGTTACCGCATTGCCAACCCGGCCACGGTGCGCCGCCACCGGCAGAATATCGGCGTTATTGTCGAGGCCGCGCGGCTCAAGGTGAAGCGCATCGGCGCCGGCGGCAAGGGCCACGGCGGCCGCGTGCTCGGCGAGATCGAGGAATATTTCGCGCAAGGCCTCACGCTTGGCGACACGTTCTTCTTCGCGGGCGAGGTGCTGTCCTTCGCGGGCATCCGCGACATGGTGCTGGAGGCGCGCCCCGCACCCGGCGGCGAGCCGAAAGTTCCGGCCTATTCCGGAGGGCAGATGCCGCTTTCGACATTCCTTGCCGATGGCGTCCGCGCGCTGCTCGCCACGCCCGATGAATGGCGGCGGCTGCCGGCCGATGTGCGCGATTGGCTGGACCTGCAGGCGCGCTTCTCCGCCATCCCCAGCCCGGACCGGCTCCTGGTCGAGCATTTCCGCGAGCGCCGCTACCACACGCTGTTCTACACCTTCGCCGGCCGCAAGGCGAACCAGACGCTCGGCATGCTCATCACCCGCCGCATGGAGCATCTGGGCCTCAAGCCGCTGAGCTTCCAGATCACCGATTACGGGCTAGTGATTACCGGCCTCAGCGCCATCGAGCCCGGCCACGTCGAGCGGTTTCTTGACCCCGATATTTTGGGCGGCGAGCTTGAGGAGTGGATTCTCGATAGCCGCATGCTGAAGCGCTCGTTCCGGCATGTCGCGACCATTACCGGGCTCGTGGAGCAGCAGAACAACGCCGCGAAGAAGTCCATGCGGCAGATGACGGTCTCGACGGATTTGATTTACGATGTGCTGCGGCGGCACGAGCCGGACCACATTCTGCTGGAAGTAACGCGGCGCGATGCCGAGCGCGAGCTGCTCGACCTGAAGCGGCTGTCGGAGTTGCTCACGCGCTTCCGCGACCGCGTGCTGTTCATGCCGCTGGACCGGCCCTCGCCGTTCTCGATCCCTGTGCTGACCGATGTGCGCGTCGAGCAGGTGCGGGGCGCCGGCGTGGAGGAAATCCTCGCGCAGGCGAGCCTCCAGCTTGAGGCGGAGGAGATGATGGCGGGGGTGCGGGCGGCTCTCTCCCGCATTCCTTAAAGCGGACGGATGCGCACCCGATTCGGTTCAATCACCGTGATTGACTTAAGAACCCGATCGCCGAGATTGAGCAAGGCCGAAACCGCCCGCGCAATTCTCGCTTCCTTGCCCATGGTCTTCAGAACGATGCGGACGCCCAATGATGGCGTACCAAGCTGCACCGTCAGCTTGCCGAAATCGGTGTCCTCGGTCAGCAGAACCCGGCCCTCGCGAAATGCGAGTGCGAGAACACTCTCGTCGTCCCCAGATGGCAAGGTTTCCGTGGACCGGAGGATATCGAAACCTGCTGCGCGCAACGCGCGAAACATCGGACCGGAAAAACATTCGTCCGCGAGAAAACGCGGCATCACTCGGCCGCGATCAGCAATTCATATGCAAGATAATCGGCGGCGTAACCTTGAGCGGCGCGGATATCGTCAACCGTCAGCGGCGGATAGTCCGCAACGATTTCCGCCTCGGTTTCACCGGACGCGAGGCAGCGCAAGATGTGCTCAACCGGTATCCGGGTGCCCACGATAACGGGCTTGCCTTCCATGATCTTAGGGTCGCGCTTGATACGGGGGTGGTTCATTCCATGCCTATCCGGTTAAGACCCATACCCACTACATCTAGGGTGCTGCCATTCGCCCGAGTATAGCTCGGCATATGTCGGCGCGGTTGTATCTCCGGCGATGCCGAGCAGCGATCGGAAGGCGTTGAACGGGTAGAAGCGCCGGTTAAATCGGAAGGTGAACTCGTTGAGATGGGCTTGCAGATGCTTCGCGCTCACGCTGTGGTGAGTACCGTTGAGCCAAGACTTCAGGTTACTGAAGACGAGGTGGATGATCGGCATGAACTCCTCGGCCACTTCTGGGTCGCCGCATTCGGCAATGGCGTGATGGTCGTATCCCAGCTTGCGCAAGCCGTCGTAGCCGTTCCAGTCGTCGGTGATCACAAGCGATCCCGGCATGACGGCGCTCTTGACAAACCCGCCCAGGGCATCGGCGCTGCGGTCGGTGGCGATGGCGAGGCGAACACGACCGGCGTAGCGGCCGTCCTTCCTTTTGTCCTGTGCTGTGCCCGGTTCCCGATGGCGGACTTCAACGGCGGCAACCACCAGCGTCTTGTGGTGAACGCCTCGACCTTCACCGCGCGTTTTCCCGCCCACATAGACCTCGTCCACCTCGACGTGCCCATCAGCCTTGCCACCGATCCGGTCCTGGCCGGGGCGCACCATACCCGAGCGGAGCTTGTGCAGGATGCCGAAAGTGGCTTCGTAGCGCGACAAGCCAAGCTGGCGCTGGAACTGCACCGCCGACATGCCGGGCGTCTGGCTGGCGACGAGGTAGGCGGCCCAGAACCAGACGCTCAACGGCGTGTGGCTGCGCTCCATCACCGTGCCGACGGTTAATCCTGTATTCTTGCGGCATTTGCGGCAGCGCAGGACGCCAGGGTGGTTATCGAAACGGAACGGCTCTCCGCTGGTTCGACAGTGCGGGCAAATGAAACCGCTGTGCCAGCGGGCCTTTTCCAGATAGGCAGCGCAGGCCGCGTCGTCGGGGAAAAGTTGCTGGAACTCGGGAAGTGACTGCGGGAAGGGCAGACCGGCGTGGTCGAGAACATCCAAGGCGAACGCTCCATCATCCGCTTGATGCCCACACTGCGCCAACCGTTCTTGGGCGTCAAACGGATAAATCGAGGCCATGTTAGATCAAGATGTAGTGGGGATGGGTCTTAACCGGATAGGCATGGGTTTCTGGAGCAAGACCAGGATCAGTGGGACCGCCAAATCGCGCGCGATAGCGAGGCGGGCAAGCTCGACAAGCTGATCCACCAGGCGAAGCGCGATTATGCGGAGGGGAATGGCCGGGAGTTGTGAGGCATTTCGCGGCGGCAAGCTTCTGGCAGTGCTACGATGCTCTTCCGCAGGCGCAGCAGAGGGCGGCGGACAAGAGTTTCGCGCTGCTTCGTTCGAACCCGAAGCATCCATCGCTGCAGTTCAAGAAGACTGGTGTGCTTTGGTCAGTGCGTGTTGGTCTCGCCTGCCGCGCCTTGGCCACGCAAGAGGCCGATGGATACTCGTGGTTCTGGGTCGGCACGCATACGAGAGTACGATCGGTTGCCGCGGCAGAACTAATTGTCAGCGGGTATCCGGGCGCTATCCATCCTCGAACAAGCGGAGCCAATCCATGCGTGCCTGGAAGACGCGGACGATGACCCCGCCGGCTTCATCGCGCTTGAACAGAATGATGTGCGCCCCGAAGGGGAAGCGATAGACCGGACATACCCCTTGCCGCGCCGTCTCCCCCTGCCAGCCGCCAGGCATTATCTAAGGCGCATGAAACACCCGCGCGAATGGATGGAACTGCGCCCCGGCGGCCTCTACTGCAAGCCGGGCGGCTTCTTCATCGACCCAACCCGGCGGGTGCCGCTGGCGGTGGTGACGCACGGCCACTCGGATCATGCGCGCAGCGGTCACGCCAAGGCCGTCGCCACGCCGGATACGCTTGCGATCATGGCCTGCCGCCTGGGCGAGGGCTTCGCGGGGGAGCGGGTGGGGCTGCCATACGGCCAGGCCATCGCCTGGGCGAGGCGCGCGTCACGCTTTACCCTGCGGGCCATATCCTCGGCTCGGCGCAGGTGCTGATCGAGCATGGCGGGGCGCGCATCGTCATTTCCGGCGATTACAAGCGCACGCCCGACCCAACGGCGCAGCCGTTCGAGCCCGTCCCTTGCGATGTGTTCGTCACCGAGGCCACCTTCGCGCTGCCGGTGTTCTGCTTTCCCGAGCCCGCGCACGAGACGGGCAAGCTCCTGGCCTCGCTGGCGGTCTTCCCCGGAAGCTGCCACACGGTGGGCTGCTACGCGCTCGGCAAGACCCAGCGGCTGATCGCGGAGCTGCGCCGCGCGGGTTACGATAAGACCATATTCTGCATGGCGCGCTGATGCCGCTGACGCGGCTCTTTGAGGCGCGCGGCATCGCCCTCGGCCCTTACGCCGCCCTGCCGCAGGACGGCCCCAAAACCGTGGCCGGCGAAATCGTGCTGTGCCCGCCTTCCGCGCTGGCGGATCGCTGGGCGCGGCGCTGCCCGATGCGATCCCGGCCTACGCCTCGGGCTGGATGCAGCTCCGCGCCCGCGCCAAACAGCAGGGCGTCGAGCTGCCGCTCATCGTCTCCGACCATTGCGATTGGCCGCAGCTCGTTCGACTCCATTCATGAAACCGGCGCGGGCGAAATCTGGGTCACGCACGGCCGCGAGGATGCGCTCGTCCATGATTGCCGCAAGGCGGGGCTCACCGCCCGCGCGCTCTCGCTGCTTGGGTTTGAGGAGGGGAAGCCAGTTAAGACAAAAACCAACACCTCCCGCAGAACCCGCAGGCGGCGCATCGTGGAAGTTAAGTCACGGGTCCGGCGGAGAACGTACCGCCCCGGCGAATCACCTGCAATTAGAAGTTGCGGCTAGCACGCTGCACACGTAAAGAGAACCTCGGATGGGTGTTTCGTGGTGTCGATTTGTATCGCGTCCTCGAGTTCCTGGCAATTTCCACCATTGGAGACCGATATGAGTAGAGCGTTTGTGAACTCCTTAGGCTGTCTGCGATGACAGCCATCACCTTCGCGGCGCTGTCCGCGCAGGCCGTTGACATGTACACCCGAGAAGTCAAGCATAAAGACATGCCGTACCTGGGTCTTGGTCCGGAATTCTATCTCGGTGTCAACAGTGGCGATGGCTGGGGCGCAAACCACAGCACAGTATACACAGACGCCTTCGACGCTACCGCCTTTGCTGCGACACCGGCCGAGACTTTCGCTGCGGCGAACACGGCG
>CAVUGF010000049.1:0-56333 GCA_963740975.1 uncultured Alphaproteobacteria bacterium
ACGATTGCCGGCCATCCCGTTTGCGGGAATGGCGTCCGAAGTTGAAGGTCCCGAGCCTTTGTTCAACCTTCTCCCATGGCTCGCCTTTAGCGTCTACCGGAGCTGGGGGCGGGGCAGAATGGCAAGTAGAGCCTCGATGGCCGGGCTAATGCGCCGCCAGGTTGTCAGCAAACATGTCCAAAGAGTACCCCTTCAAGTCTCCGGCCCAGGAGAAGACATTCAACGTCTGAATTCACCGGCCTACGCAGATTTTCGCGTAGGTCAGGTGGCATGAAAGGTTAGAACTTTTTGGGAAAATTACCCAACTCAAACTGCGGCACCAACGATTTAGCTTCAGCCACTCGCTCTTTGGTACAGAACCGCTTGTTTGCGCGAATTTGGGCCGAGTGAAAGTCGATGCCAATCATTTTGTAAGTCAGTTTATTTTGCTGGAATTTCTTGATGAGTTGAGGAATGACCTTTTCAGTAGATACTGGAACGCCACAGACTATAGCGGCAGCAATTCTCGACCAGGCAAATTGAAGATTCGGATTCCATCCCATCGCATCCGAGCCGGTAAAGCCGTGGTCATAGTGATACTCGTACACATTAGGTTTAATGGCGTAGGCCGCCATTCCCCCTTTTCCGCTATAGCCGCCGTAGCCTGCTGCCGTTGCCGAGAAGCAATAAGTGATAGCAACTGATGCAAGAACGCAGCTAGCGGCGAGGGTCTTTCCCGAAAATCTCATCTTATCCCTCTTCCGGGCCGGGGTTTGCACAAAAATAGTGGTCTTCCTGCCTGGCATAAAAACTCTTGCGAGCGCGGGCTACACTAACGAAAGCCTAATGAGGCAAAACGGTGACCCTCGCGGCATAGCGCCGTTACCCCGGCCTGATGGTGTACTCAATATGCCGTACTGCAACTGAGCGCTTTAGTCTGGTTGTAAGCATGCCCCAGATCCACACTGCGGCCCCTCTCGAAGGTGGAACGCGGATTGCCGCTTGTTGGGGTAATGCGGCATCTCATTCGGAATCAATGAATGTCCGCAAGCTGCCCAAAGGCCGCATGCGTGTTCGGCGGAAGGAACCACAAAACACAGAGGCATCCGCCGGCGAACCCAAGACTGTTTGCTTCGCCTGAGCGTCCTCTCTCCGGCATCGGATGGCATCCGCCCGAGCAGTTCCCGGACCGGCATCCCGGAAAGCTCCAGGGTTCACCGGGCCGGGACCGGAACCTGTTCAAGCGAACCTGGCATTACGCCTTCGCGCTGCCCTCTTAAGAAGCGGTATATTTCGCGTAAGGTCCTATCATGGTTAATGTAGGCACGGTTAACACGCGCGCCGCTCTCTTCTTTTACCGCATTTTCGCGTGATTTTTGCTGTTTTTCACTCGAATTCTACTGTTTAAAAACCCCGTTAAATATAGTCGAATATTGTGTGTTAACGGATGCCGGAGCCAGGCGCCGCCGTTCAGCACCGTCACAGCCGCGTGTTTTATACGATATTTCAATAGCTTGCGCACTTAACGCTTAATCAAAACATTCATGCTACATTACTTCAAATTCGAAAGCGCGCCGTCCCGGCCTCCGCAAACCGCCCGGCGCACCATTTTGGAGTTAACATGGCCCTAATCCGAACCCCCACGGAAGCAACCGGCCGGATAGGGAATCACGCCTGCGGGGCGCTGGCAAAAGCGAACCGCGCCTTGATCCGCTCGAAGAGCTGGTCGCGCACGGCGCGGTAGGCGTCCATGATCTGCTCGCGGTTTCCCGCCACCGCCGACGGGTCCATGGTCGGCCAATACTCGACATCGGCGGCCATGGTGCGGGTCAGCTCAAGCGCCTTGTGGTGCGCTTCCGGTGCCAGCGTCACGATCAGATCGAAGGAGGTATCCTCCAACTCCTCGATGGAAACGGGGTGGTGCTTGGAAATGTCGATGCCGATTTCCTCCATGGCCTGGGCCGCAAACGGATCCGGCTCGCCCGCCCGGACACCTGCGGATTGCACGTAAATCTGCGTGCCCGCGAGGAAGTGCAGGATCGCTGCAGCCATCGGCGAGCGGATTGCGTTCATCTTGCAGGCGAAAAGCACGGCCTGCGGCTCTTCGAAGAACCTCTCTCCCTGTTGGGATGGCAATGGAAAGTCAGCTCCGCTCAAACCGTCCGTCCACCATTTATTATTGGGCCGCCAGAGAGGGCAGCCAGGGTAACATGGCTGTAGTTCCTATCATGTGTGAGTTACGCGAGGCAAAGCAAATGGCCCGCGGCGCCGGCCGTGGAAAAGCACAGGCAGGCTGTGCAAGACTTCAGTACTCTGCCGCGGAATAGCCCGGAACGTAACGGCTTTGAAAACGGCAATGCCGAAGATGCGCGTGGCTGTACAAAAAGAAGTCCCCATGAAAACCGGAATTGCAACATCGCTTGTGTTCGCAGCCGCCCTCGCCGGCCCGGCGCTCGCGAACAACTCGACCGGCTATTTGGCGGCGGGCGGGCTGGTGCTGACGCGCACGGCCGATATCGAGATGCGCTCGGAAGATCTGTATGTCTCGGAGAAGGAGATCCGGGTCCGCTACCGCTTTTTCAATACCTCCAAGGCTGACATCGAGACGCTTGTGGCCTTTCCCATCCCCGATCTGGCACCGCTCAACGACAACGAATATACGCTGCCTGGCGGCGACCCGGTCAATTTCCTGGGGTTCGAAACCAAGGTGGACGGCAGGCCGGTTGCCAATGGCATCGAGCAACGCGCGGAGGCTGGCGGCGCCGATTGCACCGGCTTGCTGAAAAGCCTGGGAATCCCGTTATCGCCGGCCCACGAGAGCACCCAAAATGCGCTAAACGCCCTGAGCCAGGAGCAGAAGGCCAAGCTGGTGAAAGCAGGCATCGCCCGCGAGGAAGAGGCCGATTATGGCAAGGGCATGCAGAAATATCTCGTGCCGGCCTGGACGCTGAAATCCGCGTTCCACTGGGAGCAGGTTTTCCCGGCGCAAGAGGAGTTGACGGTCGAGCACCGCTATACGCCGTCCGTTGGCGGCAATGTGGGGTATCTCATAAACGGCGATGGCAAGTTCAACCCGGACATCCTTGCGGAATATAAAACAAGATACTGCGTCGATTCCGATTTCCTTGCCGCCGTGCAGCGTGCGCAGAAGGCCGCTGGGGCCGATCGGCTCGTTCCTGAAACGCAACTCGAATATGTGCTGGTGACGGGCGCCAACTGGGCCGGGCCGATCAGGGATTTCCGCCTGGTTGCCGATAAGGGCAGCCCGGACAACCTGATCAGCTTCTGCGCCACGGGTGTCAAAAAGACCGGGCCTACGCAATTTGAGGTGCGCTACAAGGATTATACGCCCGAGCGGAATTTGCAGGTGTTGATCATGCACAGGCGGCCGTAGAGCGCGGCTTTTTCCCGCGTCTCCTGCAGGTGCGCGCGTTGCAGTCTCCGGCGGCTATCCGGCGGATGCAATCGCGGCGAAGCTGCGCAGCGAGCGCGAAGAGCCTGGAACGTAGGCATCGAAAGCCGCCCAGAACTGCTCGCGCAACTGGTCGCGCTCCTGCAAGACCTCATGCTTTGCGCCCGCCAGCACCATATGCGTGCAGTTCTTGACGCGGCTGGCAAAATGCTCGATGGCGGGGGTGGACACGATCTGGTCGTTGCCGGCGGCGACGATCAGGACCGGCACCTTGACGCTCTCCATGAAGTTGACGGAGTTGATCGCCGCGATGGAGTTCGATGCGGCATTGAGCCAGCCCAAGGTCGGCCCGCCCAGGGCAAGGTGAGGAGCCGCCCGGGCGATCTCTTGTGCGCGCTCGAAGCGCAGCCGGTCGGAGGTAAGCTCGTTGCCGTCGAAAAGCCGGGCTTCCGGCGCATAGGCCTTTGAGCCAGGAATAAACAAATCGCCAAGGCCCAGAAGAGTGGCGGTCTCAGCCATTAACGAAATGGCTTTGTTCTTGGCTTCGGTGCCCCCAAAGGCGATCATCGGCGCGCTCAAGACGATCCGGTCCCACCAGCAGGCTTTGGTTCGAGCGAGCCTGAGCACGATATGCCCGCCCATGGAGTGAGCGAGGCAGTAGAAAGGCGGCGGGCAATCGGGCAGCACGATCTGCGACATGAACGTGACGATGTCGGCGTCGTAATGCGCGAACGTCTCAACGTGTCCCTTGAGGGGATTCTTCAGCATGCGCGCGGAGCCGCCCTGGCCCCGCCAGTCCATGGTAGCAACCGCAAGCCCGCGGCGGCGCAAATCGGTGATGGTCTCGAAATATTTCTCGATGAATTCGCCTTGGCCGTGAAAGAGGCAAACCGTGCCCAGACGCCGGGCGGCGGTGGTGTCCCAGCGCGCGTAGCGGATGGCAAGGCCGTCGCGTGCGTTGAAAGTGCCGGTCACGGCGCCGCTTGGCACCGGGTTACGCGTGATCCCGATCAACTCCGTCTGCACAGCTATCCTCACTCCTGCCATCGTCACCCCGGGGGTGACATGCGCGACATACGGGATATTAAAGCGCACCCTCAAAAAAACTTCTAACCCCCGCCGCGTTCCCGCTCAAGCGCCCCTTGAAACTGGCCGGACGCGGAATAAATCAATGAGTGCAGGCCCGTTGCGGCTGCAAAGCTTAAGTGCCTGGCCTTTAAGGCAGGCAGCAAATTCTCGCTTTTCGAAGGAGAACCGCTATGAGACGTCCAGACCTTACCCCCCTGTATAAAACCACGATCGGCTTCGATCATCTAGCCTCTATTCTTGACCAGCTCTCGAACCTCGATTCGGATAACGGCTTCCCCCCTTATAACATCGAGCGGCTTGGCGAGAACAGCTACCGGATTTCGATGGCGGTTGCAGGCTTCGGCGACAACGATCTGTCGCTTGAAGTGAAGGAAGGCACGCTCACCATACGGGGTGAAAGGAAAGGCGAGGACAAGGTCCGCCAGTACATTCACCAGGGAATTGCCGCGCGCAATTTCGAGCGCCGCTTCCGCCTCGCCGAATATGTCGAGGTTTCGAGCGCCTCGCTGGAGCACGGCCTCCTGCACATCGACCTGAAGCGCGAGCTGCCCGAGGCGATGAAACCGCGAACCATCAAGATCGCCAAGGGTGCCCCCTCCACCCCGCGCGTGATCGAAGGTGAGAGCCGCGAAGTACACGCCTGACAGCCCCAACGCTTCAGCGCTGGAGGGCGGACGCAAGTCCGCCCTTTCGGCTGGCGGCCCGCTGGAACAGCGCCACGATTTCCACATGCGCTGAGTAGCGGAATTGATCGAAGGCGGCGAGCTTTGCGAGCTTGAAACCGCTGCCGGTCAGAATGGCCGCATCGCGGGCAAAGCTTGCCGGATTGCATGAAAGCATCGCAACCGCGGCAATCTTCGATGACGCCAGCGCGCGGGCCTGCGCCTCGGCACCTTCGCGGGGCGGGTCCATGATGACGCCTGCGAACTTGTTCAGCTCCAGGACCCCCAGCGGATTGCGGTAGAGGTCGCGCCGGATCGCGGAAACCGCCTTCAAGCCCTTGGTCTGCTTTGCCGCCGCGGTCAGAGCGGCAACAGCGCTTTGATTTTCCTCATAGGCTGTGACAGGCGCGAGCGTTGCCGCCGGAAAGGTGAAGGCGCCCAGCCCTGCGAAAAGATCGCAAACCGGGCCAGGCAGCTTGGCACGGCCGAGGGCGTGCACAACCCAGTCCGCCATGTCCCGCTCGCAGGCTTCGACAGCTTGCAGGAAGGCGTTAGGCGGTAGCGTTACGTTCGCGCCGGCGAAAGAAACGAGCGGCGCCTCCGTGAGTAACACGAGATCGCCGTTCCAGATCGCACGGATGACACCAGCCGCGCCGAGGGCGCCGATGACCTTCGCATGGGCGGAAGCGCGCAGGGCCAGACCCTCAATCGCGCAGTCGAGTCCGTTGGCGGCTGCCGTGACGGAAATCCTTGCTTCGCTTTTGGCTGGCACGGCAGCGCGTAGCGCGGCCCGCACATGTGGCAAGGCTTGCGCGATCTGCGGTAGCAGGACCGGGCATTCCTCAAGATCGATCACGTCGTGACTGCGCGCAGCGTTGTAGCCGAGCTCGATTTTGCCGCCGGCATTGCGGGCCGTGAAAGTGGCGCGGCGGCGGTTCGATACGGGATAGGTGCGCAGCGGCTCGATTGGCGCCTCGATCCCTGCCCGCGCCAGCGCGGAGGTTACAAGCCCCTGTTTCCATTCCCTATAAGGCGCGTCCGCCCAATGCTGCAGGGCGCATCCGCCGCAAGCTCCAAAGTGCTTGCAGAGCGGTTCGGCACGTTCTGGCGACGGTGCCTCGATGGCTGTGGCAACGGGCTTTTGCCCATGAAACTCAACGCGGACGCGTTCGCCGGGCAGGGTGAACGGGATGAAATGCTTCTCACCGCCGATGCGCGCGATCCCGTGCCCCTGGGCTCCCATGGAATCAATCGTTGCCTGTTCAAACGCCGGGCCGGCGGCCGGACGGTCAGGCATTGCGGATGGCACCAACGAGCGTTTCTTCATTTCCGTCCTGGCCAAGTATTGGAGAGCGGACCGTTCCCCGAACGGCCCAGCCGGCCTGCTCTATGTATGCCAGCACGGCCTGGATTGCTTTCTCTTTCGCCGCCTCGTCCTTCACGATCCCGCCTTTTCCAACAGCCGCGCGTCCCACCTCGAACTGCGGCTTGATAAGGCTTACCAGCCAGGCCCCAGCGTGCGCCAAAGGCAGAACCGCCGGCAGCACCTTGAGCAGTGAAATGAAGCTCACGTCGCAAACGATGGCCTCGATAGGCGAGGGAAACACGGCAGCGGTGAGTGCTCTCGCGTCGGTCGATTCCAGCGAAACTACTTTTGGATTGGCGCGAAGCGTTGCGTGGAGCTGATTGCGGCCAACATCGACAGCGAAGACACTGGCCGCGCCGCGTTCCAGAAGAACCTCGGTAAAGCCGCCGGTGGAGGCGCCCGCATCCAGGCAGGCGAGGCCGCCGGGCTCGAAGCCAAATGCGTCGAGCGCGGCCTTCAGCTTCCATGCGCTGCGTGCAACATAGCGTTCGATTTCAAGGAGTTCCAACGGCTCATCGCTGGCAACCTCCTGTCCGGCCTTGACTGCCGGAAGGCCGCCCACACGAACTGCGCCGCGCCTGATCAAGTCCTGCGCTTTCGACCGTGTACTGACAAGTCCCCGGTGCACCAGGAGGCGGTCAAGTCTCATTTTCACAACTAAATCCCAACCTATATACAGAAGCTCAATATCTATGTTGCAAAAGACCTGTTTTGTGCAATCATCCCACTCCTATGTTGCATGGGGCAACCGGCGCAAGCCCGTTTTCCCAACCGAAGGATGTTGAAAAAAGCCATGTGAGAGAGGACTGCCTCCTTCGCGGCCGGGGCCGCACAGAAGGCCGTGAACACATACATCCGGCGCAAAGCCGCCAAGCTTTAAAATCAAAATCAAAATCAACCTCACATCCATTGGGATCTAACGATCATGATGCTTGTCCGCACTTATCTTTCGAATAGCACGATCGAGGGAGTAGGTGTCTTCGCCGCCGAGCCGATCAAGGCCGGCAATGTTGTCTGGCGTCTCGAACCGGGCTTCGACGTGCTTCTTAAGGATCAGGAGATCGGGGGCTGGCCGGCCCATATGGACGATTTTCTAGACCGTTACTGCTATCCGCACAGGGAAATTCCAAACACCTGGGTACTTGAGCTGGATAATGGGAGGTTCATGAACCATTCCGCCGTGCCGAACACGAATTTCGAGGAATTTCATGCAGGATACGCCACGCGGGATATTTTGCCCGGCGAGGAGTTGACCTGCAATTACTTTGAGTTCGATGTCAATTTCCGGGGGAACTTCTCTTCCGGCAAGGACGCTGCGGCACAGGTCGCCGCCGCGGGCTAGCATTCTTAAGCAGTCAAGGCAGCCTTTCGCTCGCTGTGGAAGGCTGCCTTGCTTTTGGGCAGCCAAAGGAGCGAAGGGTGAGCCCACTGCGCGGCCTATTTGCTTTGGCCGTCTTCGCCGGCGAGGTAGTTTTTCGGCGAATTCGTAAACTTGTATGCGAATTCAGCGTCGAAGCTGCGATAGTCGCAGGTGATTTCCTCTCCCTCCTGAATATCCCGCGTCGCGATGTCCATTCCGAAGGGATCGCCTTCGGGATAGACGCCGGCAGTGTTCGGGTCGTCGGAGTGGTTCTCAAACCGCGCGTCGTCGCCGCACAAAACATACCTTTGGTTGGGGTGATCGTAATAGGCGTACCGCTTGCAAATGTCCTGCGTTATTTCGGGAAGCTTTTCGATTTCCTCAGCGCTGAATAAAGCATCCACGCCTGGTACGAACCGCCACACTATAGTGCCCTTAGGAATATGCTGTGCCGCAAAAAGCCCCAAGCCTTCGATAGCGCTCGGCGCAAGAATGGTTTTTACAACTAGCATGATTTCATTAGATCCTTGCTTGCGTTCTTTGGGGCCTGAGCCGCATTCCTGCGGTAGAGTTTGGAAGGCCGCAAAAAGCGGCCGGTTTTTCGCCCGGAGCCGGGGTATAGATCGTACCCTCTTTTCCGGGGGCAATAGAAGCATAGCAGTTTTGGGGGCGGCTGAGCGAGCCCCTTGCGGCCCGAACGGCGCGATCCGTGGGCGAAAACAGCGTGCGGCAAAAAAAACGTTTGGCAAGCGGGCGCGGAGGGCCTATCTTATAGTCGTTCTGAGCATAAGTAGCGGTTCCCAGTTCCGGGTAGGAACGGGTTGGGGTTATTTGCAGTTGGTGGTTATGCTCAAAGCGAGCATAATAGGGCGGAACCAAAAAAGGAGCGCAAACGCTATGGCATTCGTCGACAGTGGAATTGAACCGGTCCGGCGTCCCATGCTGGGCGCCGTGAGATGGGAGCAGCGAGAGCGGACGCCCGCATACCCGGGTTTCGACGCTGCCTATGTACGCGAGGCCATTCGCGAGCTTAAACCGCTTTATGCGCGGTTGGAGCGCGTGATCCCCCCGCTCGAATGGGCTGGGCATGCGCCGTACATCAAGGCGATCCGCGATCTGAAGCGCGAGAAGAATGCCGTGATCCTGGCGCATAACTACATGACGCCGGAGATTTTCCACGGCGTGGGCGATATCCTGGGCGACAGCTTGCAGCTCGCCAAGGAGGCGGCGAAGGCGGATGCGGATGTGATCGTCCAGTGCGGGGTTCACTTCATGGCCGAGACCGCGAAGCTGCTCAATCCAAACAAGACGGTGCTGATCCCCGATCAGCATGCGGGCTGCTCGCTCGCGTCCTCGGTGACGCCGGAGGATGTACGGGCGCTCAGGGCCGCCTATCCAGGCGTGCCTATTGTGACCTATGTGAATACCAGTGCCGCGGTGAAGGCGGAATGCGATATCTGCTGCACCTCGGCCAACGCGGTGAAGGTGGTGGAGAGCCTGGGCGCCCCGCGCGTGCTGCTCATCCCCGATCAATATCTGGCGCGCTATGTGGCTTCGCAGACGGAGGTTGAGATCGTTTCCTGGAAGGGCTCCTGCGAGGTGCACGAGCGCTTCACGGGCGAGGAACTGCGCGGCTACCGCGAGGCCGAGCCCGGCATCAAGATCCTGGCCCATCCCGAATGCCCGCCGGACGTGATCGCGGAGGCTGACTACACCGGCTCGACCGCGGGCATGATCAATTGGGTGAAGGACAAGAAGCCCGCGCGCGTCGTACTGGTCACGGAATGCTCGATGGCCGCCAATGTCGCGGCCGAGGCGCCGGACACGAATTTCACGCGGCCTTGCAATATGTGCCCGCATATGAGGCGGATTTCGCTGCCGAAAATCCTGGACAGCCTCGTCACCATGAAGGAAGAGGTGACTGTCGATCCCAAGATTGCGGCGCGGGCGCGGCTTGCGGTCGAACGGATGGTGAACCTGCCGGTTTAACGGCGGCGTCCTGAAAACGCCGCTGGCGTTATAGGGGATCTTAACGCGCGTTGGTGCTTGTGAAGATCCCGTATCTGTGCGGCATCCCTTCGGGCCGTGGCGCCCACGGGATGCCCGCGGCAAGGAACGAGGCGCGTCGGCAACGGTGTTTCGAGCGGGGAGAAAACCATGGGTGGACTTGCGATTGCACAGCCATTGATGTTCCAGCGCCGCCCCGGCCCGCATGGTGTGCTGGTGATCGGCGGCGGCTTGGCGGGCCTGTTCGCGGCGCTTAAGCTTGCGCCGCTGCCCGTCACCGTGCTGAGCCCCAAGCCGTTGGGCGAAGGGGCTTCCTCCACCTGGGCGCAAGGCGGCATCGCCGCGGCGATAGGGGAGGGCGATTCGCCTGAGGTTCACGCCGCCGATACGATTGCCGCGGGCGCCGGGCTCACCGATCCAGAAATGGCCCGCATTTTGACGGCCGAAGCCGCGCGGCGCATCAAGGAACTGCTGCAATATGGCGTGCCGTTCGACCGCGATGCCGAGGGCAAGCCGCGCCTTTCGCAGGAGGCGGCGCACAGCGCGCGCCGGATCGTGCGCGTCGGCGGCGACCGGGCAGGCAAAGCCGTAATGACCGCGCTGATTGCCGCAGTCGCGCAGAACCCGTCCATATCGGTGCTTGAAAACACCGAAGCGGTTGAACTCGCTTATAGCAATGGGCGCGTGCGGGGCGTCTATGTGAGGCGGACGGGCGAGCCAGGCCGGGCCTCCTTCCTGCGGGGCTGCGCGGTTATCCTGGCAAGCGGCGGCATCGGCCAGCTTTACCGGGTTACGACCGTTCCGAAGGAGGCGAATGGCAGCGGCCTTGCCATGGCGGCGCGCGCGGGTGCCCTTATCGCCGATCCTGAGTTCGTGCAATTCCATCCGACCGCTTTCGACATCGGGCGCGATCCGGCACCGTTGCTGTCCGAGGCGATCCGGGGCGACGGCGCCTTCTTGGTGAACGGTGCTGGCGAGCGCTTCATGCTGGCGGTGCATCCGCGCGCCGAGCTGGCGCCCCGCGACGTGGTGGCCCGGGCGGTGCATCGCGAGATCGCCGAGGGGCGCGGCGCCTTTCTCGATTGCCGCGCGCTGCCGATGGAGACGGCGTTTCCCACGGCATTCGAGGTCTGCCGCGAGGTTGGGATCGACCCGGCGCATCGGCCCATTCCGATTGCGCCGGCCGCGCACTACCACATGGGCGGCGTCCTCACCGATGCGCATGGGCGCACCTCGCTTGCCGGGCTCTGGGCCTGCGGCGAGGCGGCCTCTACCGGCGTTCACGGCGCCAACCGGCTTGCCTCGAACTCGCTTTTGGAAGCCGTGGTATTCGCAGCCCGCGTGGCAGAAGATGTAGCCGCTGGCGAGCAGCATTGGCGCGCGCTCGCCGAAGAGGTTTTGCCGGTGAAGCCCAGCATCGAGTTGCCGGAGGTGGACGCGGCAAAGACCACGGGCGCCGTGCAGCGCTTGCGGGAGGTCATGGCCCGCTGCGTGGGCGTCGAGCGGACGGCGGCATCGCTGGAGGAGGCATTTTCGGCGCTCAAGGAGCTTGAGGCGGAGGCCCAGTCCGTCGAGCTTCGCGGCATGATCGCGGCGGCGCTGCTGATAACCGCGGGCGCCTACGCCAGGAAGGAAAGCCGGGGCGCGCACCGCAGGCTGGATTATCCCGAGTTGAGCGAGCCCGCGCGCCATTCCTATCTGACGCTGGGGCAGGCACGCAAGATCATGGAAGCTGCAACGGGTGGCGGATCGCAGGAACGCGGCGCCGGTGAGCAGAGCCTGCGCGCGGCGGTGTAGGGCCGGGCGTAGTGCAGAATAACGAAGGGCAACGCCCCTCATCCTGTCCTTCTCCCCATGGGAGAAGGGACCCCTAAACTGTCCGCAGCGGCACTTCTGGCGTCCCCTCTCCATCGGCATCCGCTTGCGGATGCGGACACACCGAGATGCGAACTCGCCAAGGCGAGTTCGCGGGGAGAGGGACAGGGTGAGGGGAGAGACCCTGGTTTCTTCCGAAATACCGGAGACGAAATGACCCTTCTCGAAACAGGCCTGCAATTTCCCCATCATCTTGTTGCCGATACCGTGCGGGCGGCGCTGGCCGAGGATCTGGGCCTTGCGGGGGATGTCACCACCAACGCGCTGATCCCGGCGGATGCTGTGTCCCAAGCGGTCATGGCGCTGCGCGAGGACGGCTGTATCGCGGGCCTGCCGCTGGCGGTGGCGGCGTTCCGGGCGCTCGATCCTGGCATGGAGGTGGAGGCGCAGGTTGAGGAAGGCGCGTTTGCCGGCGCGGGCACCGCGATCGTGCGGATCTCCGGGAACACGCGCGCGATCCTCTCTGCCGAGCGCGTGGCGCTGAACCTGATCCAGCACCTGAGCGGGGTCGCGACGGCCACGCGCCGCTTCGTGGATGCAGTTGCGGGCACGGCTGCGAAGATCGTCTGCACGCGGAAGACGACGCCCGGCCTGCGCGCCTTCGAGAAGTACGCCGTGCGCGCGGGTGGCGGGGCCAACCACCGCTTCGGCCTGTTCGACGCCGTGCTCATCAAGGACAATCACATCGCGGCGGCGGGCAGTGTGACGGCGGCTATCGAGCGGGCGCGGGCCGCCGTGGGCCACATGGTCAAGATCGAGGTCGAGGTGGATACCCTGGCCCAGCTCGAAGAGGCGTTGCGGCAGCCTATCGACGCGGTGCTGCTCGATAACATGGCCGTGGCCGGGCTGAAGGCGGCGGTGTCGCTGGCGAAAGCCGCGCGGCCGGGCATCCTGTGCGAGGCGTCGGGCGGCGTGCGGCTGGATACGGTGCGCGCCATCGCGGAGACCGGCGTGGACATGATTTCGGTGGGCGCGCTCACCCATTCGGTGAAGGCGCTCGATATCGGGCTCGACTTTTGAGCCGGTGCCGCCCCGGTAACGGTCTGGTAAGGCTGATTTTGCCACTTTTCGCGCTTTTGACGCTGACTTGCGATGTTGAACTAATATAGCGCTTTCGCCTTAAAGAAGCGTTAGGCTGGAGGTGTTGTTGTAAGGTATTGATATTGCGCATGTAATATTGCGCATGTAATATTGCGATGCCGCGCCGGTAATCCGGAAGCGTACGGTTAACGCACAACTTGCGCCTATATTTAACGGTATTTTTAAATTGCGGAAATTGCGCGAAAACGCGGAAAAACTCGGAGAAATGCAGCGGAAAACGTTGTGAGATCGGCGCGTTTACCAAGTTGGTGTTAACCATATCGCGATTGTAGGCAAGCTTTACGGCTCTTTAACCTGCGAGCGCCGCAAAGTTCCGGGCGGCGATCTCCGCTAGCGCCTTCGCGGACGCGCTGGTGGAACAGATGGATGCGGATGGCGTCGAACCCGGCCGTTTCTTCCGGCGGATGACATGCACCCTGCATTCCGCCACCAGCAGCCAGCAGGAGCCCTTCGTCCTCGGCCGCCTCCCGGGCGGGCAGTTCTATTTCAAGCCGGCCTGGCGATGCCGCCCTGAGAACGGGCCGCGAGCGATTAGTATAAATGTAGAAATAAACAGCCTTGCCTTGCGGCTGCTTCGGAAATAAGCGTATCCTGCGCAATGAGCGGCGGCCGGTTGCCTGGCCGGCCAGGCATGCGGCAGTGCTGCATTGGACATTTCGATACGCAGCCGCTACTTTCGGGCAACAAAAGAATAAAAAAGTATCGAGGCTAGAGTTGCGAACGATGGCCAGCCAACAGAACGATCGCGCCTACGCGCCGCCCGCCAGGTGCGAGATGTGCGTTGCGCGTTATCGCGCGCTTTGCAGTACGCTGACCGGCGAGCAGCTCGAACGGCTGGCGAGTATGGGCCGGCGCCGCACCGTGCTCGGCAAACCAGTATATTTTCCGGGATGGCGACGAGGTGCTGCATTTCGCGTCCATTTTGTCGGGCGTGGTGAAACTGATCAAGACCACCGCCGATGGCGAACAGCACATCATCGGCCTGATGTACGGCCAGGATTTCCTTGGTCACACGTTTTCCAAGAACCACCGTTTCTCCGCCGCCGCCGCCACCGAGGTGGAATTGTGCACCTTCCCGCGCGCGCCGTTCAGCAGGCTCCTGGACGATTATCCGCCGATGGAGCGCTGGCTTTTCGAATTTACCGTGCGCGAACTGGATCACTGCCGGGACTGGACGCTGACGCTTGGCCGCAAATCCTCCTACGAGCGCGTGGCGAGCCTCCTGCTCATGATCGCCCGGCGCGCACGCTACACCGGCAATGGGCCGATTCCGCACAACTATGCGCAGTTCGAGCTGCCGCTGACGCGCTCCGAGCTTGCGGACTATCTGGGCCTGACGCTTGAGACGGTGAGCCGGATGGTTGGCAAGCTGAAGCGGAAAGGGCTGATCGAACTTCGCAGCACGCGCGAGGTGATTGTGCCGGACATCGCGCTTCTGGCCGCGGTCGCGAATATGGACGGCAGCCTCGATGCCGAAGGCCGCCACAAGCTCCTCGAAACGCACGAATAGCCGTGCGAACGTGCTACGAGGCTGCGGCCTGACCGGAGCGTTCAACCCCTCACCCTGCCCCTCTCCCTATGGGAGAGCATCTGTGTTTGAGGTCAAGCATGTTTTTCGGTCCATGTCCTGTTTTCGCGGATGAGGGCGCTGGCCAGGATGACGAGTTTGCGCATGACTGCGGTCAAGGCGAGCTTGGCCTGTTTGCCTCTGGCGCGCAGCCCGGCGTAGAAGGCTTTCAGGTCCGGGTTGCAGCGGGCGGCGGAAAGTGCCGCCATGTAAAGCGCGGTCCTGACATGGGCACGGCCGCCCTGGATGCGGCGCAGGCCCTGGCGATCCGCGGAATCGTCGTTGAGGGGGGCGACGCCCACAAGCACCGTGGCTTTGGCGGCAGAAATGAGCCCAAGCTCGGGCAGGCAGGCCACGAGGGTTGCCGCAACGGCCGGCCCGACGCCTTTAATGGACAGAAGAATTTCGTACCGGCTTTTCAGGACAGAATCGCCTTCGATCAGCGCCGCGATGGCCGCGTCAAGGTCTGCCGCCGCCCGCTCGCAAGCAGCGAGCTGACGTTTGAGAAGCCGCTTCAGAAGCGCGCTTTCAGCGGTGCCGTGCCGGTTCTTGAGTGCGGTTTCATCGGCCTTGACGGCTTGCCTGGCCAAGACCAGCTCCTGAAGCTCCGCCGCCGTCTTGGCCGGAACGGGTGTGGTCCTAGGGCCGGTGGCGGCGCCAAAAAGCGCCAGAATCCGCGCATCGATCCCGTCAGTCTTGGCAAGCTGCCCGATCGACTTGGCGAACTCGCGCGGGCGCTGGGGATTGACGGCGGCAACCAGATAGCCCGCCTGGCTGAGTACGCGGTGCACAAGCCGGTGCAGCTTGCCGGTCGCCTCCACAATGACAAGCGCCACCTTGGAGCCGGCCAGTTCCTTGCGCAGGCGCCGGATACCCTCTTTGCTGTTGGGAACGCGGAAACTCTGGCCAGTTGGGTGCAGATAAACGTCGAGCCACGCTTTACAGACGTCGATGCCCACGTAAACTGCTTCATCGGCTCGTACGGATGTTATCTTGCCTTGCATGCGGGACTTGCTCCCCAATCATCTGTTCAGAACACGAGCCGGGGCGGACGGACCAAGCTCTCCCGCAAGCCAAAAGCTTATGGGACTGACGGTCCCGCCCGCCCGCCGCAAGAGGGATGGCCATCCCTCTTGCGGCGCCCTCATCACCAAAGCGATTCGGGCCCGCCTCCAACATGCAAGGGAACGCCTTCTCAGCGGGCACAGCCCGGCGCCCTCTCCCATGGGGAGAGGGCTGGGGTGAGGGGAGATTTGCTTCGAGCAAGCCTCACGCTTCCGGCGCGGGCGCGACGCCGTCGCTCCAAAGCTTGAAGACGATGGAATCGATCAGCGCCTCGAAGGAGGCATCCACGATATTGGGCGAAACCCCGACCGTGAACCACCGCCTTCCGCTCTTGCGGTCCAGGCTTTCGATGAGGACGCGCGTCACGGCGTCGGTTCCCCCTGTGAGGATACGCACCTTGAAATCCGCCAGCTCCAGCGCCTGGATGCTCGGCTGGTAGATACCGAGGTCGCGGCGCAGCGCCTGGTCGAGCGCGTGCACCGGGCCGTTGCCTTCGCCCGCATTGATGAGCAGCTCAGCCCCGATGCGCACCTTGACGATGGCGTCGGACACGGTAACGAGTGCGCCCTGCGCGTTGTGGCGCCGCTCGACCATGACGCGGAAGCTTTCGACATCGAAAAAGTCCGGCACCTGGCCGAAGGCGCGCCGCGCCAGCAATTCGAAAGAGGCGCCGGCGGCTTCGTAGGCATAGCCGAGCGCCTCGCGCGTCTTCACCTGCTCCAGAAGGCCGGCAAGGCGCGGGTCGTTCTTGTCCACCTCCATGCCAATGCGCGCCAGCTCGGCCAGGATGTTCGACCGCCCAGCCTGGTTCGACACCAAAGCCTGCGAGGTTGCCGACGCTTTCCGGCGGCACATGCTCGTAGGTGCGCGGTTCCTTGGAGACGGCGGAAGCGTGGATGCCCCCTTTGTGCGCGAACGCGGACTCGCCGACATAGGGCGCGTGCCGGTTGGGCTGCCGGTTCAGAAGCTCGTCGAACTGGCGGGAGAACGCGGTTAGCGTGCTGAGTGCCTGGGCACTGACCCCGGTCTCGAAGCGGCTCGCATAATCTTCCTTCAGGATCAGCGTCGGGATGATCGAGGTGAGGTTCGCGTTGCCGCAGCGCTCGCCAAGTCCGTTCAGCGTGCCCTGGACCTGGCGCGCGCCCGCGCGGATGGCGGCCAGCGTGTTGGCGACGGCGTTCTCCGTGTCGTTGTGCGCGTGGATGCCAACGCGGCTAGGCGGGATGTGGCGGACGATTTCGGCGACGATCTCCTCGACCTCGTGCGGGAGCGTTCCGCCATTGGTGTCGCACAAGACCACCCAGCGCGCGCCCGCCTCGTGGGCGGCCTTCGCGCAGGCCAGCGCATAGGCGGGGTTAGCCTTGTAGCCGTCGAAGAAATGCTCGCAGTCGATCAGCGCCTCGCGGCCGGCGCTCAGGACCGCGTCCACCGAGGCGGCGATGGCTTCGAGGTTTTCTTCGCCCGTGATGCCGAGCGCGACCTCGACATGGTAATCCCACGACTTGGCCACGAGGCATACGGCGGCGGCGTTCGCCTGCACGACCGTCTGAAAGCCCGGATCGTTGGAGGCGGACCGGCCCGCGCGCTTGGTCATGCCGAAGGATACGAGCTTGCCCTTGAGCTGCGGCGCGCCCTCGAAAAACGCGGTGTCGACCGGGTTTGCGCCGGGATAGCCGCCCTCGATATAGTCGATGCCCAGCGCATCGAGCCGCTCGGCGATCACGCGCTTATCCTCCAGCGAAAAATCGACGCCAAGCGTCTGTGCCCCGTCCCGGAGCGTGGTGTCGTACAGATAAAGCCGCTCTTTCATGACATAACCTTTGAAGCATTCTGCTTGGCTGGGAGTAGGGCACTTACCCTCTCCCCTTGCGGGAGAGGGTGGCCGCGTAGCGGCCGGGTGAGGGGTTCTATTTCTGCCAGTGCCATGCCAATAGCGATGGCCACGCCTTCTGGGTTCTTCAAAATGTCATTGTTCCAGAATCTCAACGTGCGGAAGCCTTCCGAAGCGAACCAAGCGTCGCGCTTCGTATCGCCAGCGGATTCCGAGTGCTGCCCGCCGTCCGCCTCGACAATCAGGCGCGCATCGTAGCAAGCGAAGTCCGCGATATACGGCCCGATGGGCACCTGCCTGCGGAATTTCGTGTGCGCGAACTGCCGGTTACGCAGAATGCGCCAAAGTGCCTGCTCGGCGTCTGTCATGTTGCGGCGCAAATCTTTTGCCCGGTTGAGAGGCGTTGGCTTCTCTGCCTCCCCCTCACCCGGCGCCCGGCCTTGCCTGCCGCCACCCTCTCCCGCGAGGGGAGAGGGTTTCTTCCCTTTACTCATCGCGTTGCCTCCAGGCACTCACCCTCTCCCCTTGCGGGAGAGGGTGGCCGCGCAGCGGCCGGGTGAGGGGTTCTTTTTCGCTACTCACCGGGCGATCTCCCAGGCGGTTTCTATCTCGCCCGTGGCGGGGTTCTTCGCATCCTTGAGCGCGATGCCCATGGCCGCAAGCCCGTCCCGGATGCGGTCAGCCTCCGCCCAGTTCTTCGCCTTGCGGGCTGCGAGCCGCGCCTCGATGCGTTCCCTCACCATCGTTTCATCGATGGCGAGGCGGGCCTTTTCGGAGGCCAGCAGCCGTTCCTCGAAGTCCGCGATGCCCTCAAGGCCTAGTAGTGCGAACGAGTTGAGGAGCTGTCCGGCGAGGCGCTGTTTCACCAGGCCATCCGGCACCGCGCGGATTTCCTCCTCCAGCGCATGGAGCGCGGCGATGGCCTCGGGCGTGTTCAAGTCGTCCTGTAGCGCGCCGGCGAACGGAGGATAAAGCCCGGCGCCGGCTGCGGACGCGCCCGCCGGCAAGCTCTTGAGAGCCCTGGAGAACTTTACGAGCGCCTGTTTCGCCTGGCCGGTCATGGCGGCCGTCCAGTCGAGCGGCTGGCGGTAATGCGCCATCAGCTGCTGATAACGGATCACCTCGCCGGGCACCTCCTTGAGCAGGCCGCCGATGGTCAGGAAATTGCCGAGGCTCTTCGACATCTTTTGCCCTTCCACCTGAAGATGCCCGTTGTGCATCCAGACATTGGCCATGACCTTGGTGCCATGCGCGCAGGTCGATTGCGCCACCTCGTTCTCGTGGTGCGGGAAGACGAGGTCGATGCCGCCGCCGTGGATGTCGAACACCTCGCCCAGGTGCTTGGCGGACATGGCCGAGCATTCGAGATGCCAGCCCGGCCGGCCGAAGCCCCAGGGGCTTTCCCAGCCCGGCTCGTTGCCGGTTGAGGGCTTCCACAACACGAAATCCATCGGATCGCGCTTATAGGGTGCAACCTCGACGCGCGCGCCCGCCCGCATTTCGTCCACCGAGCGCTTGGCGAGCGAGCCGTAATCGGGGTCGGAGGCCACATCGAACAGGACGTGGCCTTCCGCGGCGTACGCGTGCCCGCGCTCGATAAGCTGCTCGACGAGCGCAATCATCTCCTTAATGTGCTCGGTCGCGCGGGGCTCGACGCTTGGCGGCAGGCAGCCGATGGCGGCGGCGTCCGCGTGGAATTGCGCCGCGGTCTTTTCAGTAAGCTCCCGGATGGAGATGCCTTGCCCGGCCGCCCGCGCGTTGATCTTGTCGTCCACGTCGGTGATGTTGCGGACGTATTTCACATGCTCCGGCCCGTAGAGGTGCTGAAGCAGCCGGAACAGCACGTCGAAAACGATGAGCGGGCGCGCATTGCCGATATGGGCGAAATCGTAGACGGTGGGGCCGCAGACATACATGCGCACGCTCTTGGGATCGAGCGGCTCGAAAACGTCCTTCTGCCGGGTTCGGGTATTGTAAAGCTTGAGTGTCATAAGCCCTGCCTTGGCTGGCGGGCTTCATATCCAAAATGACAATAGCTTGCCGCGCCAGCTCCTATGTTAGCCCGCGATAATGCAAGTCTGGTTGCTGTAAGCAGCGTGTGCCATGGCGCGACAATCGCCGCAAACCGGCTCGCGGTCAAGCGGGATCGCGAGATAATGAACATTGAAGGTGAAGCCGCGGTTCGCGGGCAACGCCGTTTTCCCCAACGTAAGGGGCTTCCGGTTGCACTCCGCGCCGGCGCAGCTCATACTCTACTTAAGCTTGGAAGGGAGCAGCCTTCCCTTGGCCATCATGGCGAGCTATGGGCTTAAGTATGGACATGACGAATTGCTTTCGCGCTTTGACCATTATTTGCGCCGCGGTGGCCCTGGCCGCCGCCGGGGTGCATGGGGCAGCAGCTCAGAATTGGAGCTGGGGCGGCGGCGACAGCTACAACCGCGCGCCGGATCGGGGGGGACCCTACGACGCGCCGCCTTACGGGCAGTCCCCCGTGTACGGCCAGCCGCGCGGCGGGCAGCAGCAGCCGGTCTATGGTCAGCAGGGTTCTGGCTCCCTTGGCGGCTCGGTCAGTCCGCGCTGCCATGAGCTTGAGCTGCAATTGACGGGCGGCACGCAGCCTGCCTCCAGCGACCAGCTTCCCCGGATCGACGCGGACATGCGGCAGGCCGACGCCGGTTTCCGCCAGGCGCAAAGCGAGGCGGACCACGCCAACTGCTACGACGACATGTTCCTGTTCGGCCGCTCGCTCAAGCGCACGCCGCGCTGCATCGAACTCGACGGGCAGGTGCAAAAGGCAAAGGCGACGCTCGCCCAGCTCAAGTCACAGCGCGATTCGATCATGCGCGGCAGCTCGCCCAGGGCCCGCCACGACGACATCGTCGCCGATCTTGCGCGCAACCGCTGCGGCGAGCAATACACGCGCGAATACGAAACGCAGAGGAGCCGCTCTAGCTCGATCTTCTCGTTCTTTACCTCGGAGGAAGATCCGGGCGACGGCTGGCATGCGTCGCAGTCGAGCTGGTTCGGCAGCGGCGGCTCGGCCTACCGGACGCTTTGCGTGCGCCAGTGCGACGGCTTCTATTTCCCGGTCAGCACCGGCGCGCCCGAGAGCAAGTTCGCCGAGGACGAGGCCAAGTGCCATACGCAATGCGCCGCCCCAGCCGAGCTTTATTATCACCGCTCGGACCAGGATGTGGAGCAGATGGTCTCGCTCAAGGGCGTGCCCTACTCCCAGATGCCCAACGCCTTCCGCAACCGGAAGGTCTACATCCGCGGATGCTCTTGCAACGCCAGCGAATATTCGCGCGAGGAGATCGCCAAGTCCGAGGAGGCGATTAGGACGTCGAAGCGCGCCGACGCCAGCGCGGGCGTCAAGTCTTCGGGCGCCTCCGACACCGCCTTCGCGCGCCGCATCAGCCAGGCGGTACAGAACGCGCCCGGCCAGCCGCAAGGCGAGCCGGCGCTGGCACAACCGGGGACTGGCGCGCCACCACCCGCGCAATCCGGACCCGCCACGCCGCCGTCTGGCGCTAGCTCCTGGACTCCGGGTGTGGAAACGCAGCAGGCTGCTCCCAACCCGGCGCAGTAGCGGAATTGCTTTCGCCTCAGGTGCTGCCGGGTTCCGGCATGCTCCAAGGCTACAACCCCTCACCCTGTCCCTCTCCCTGCAAGCTCGCCTTAGCGAGCTTGCCTCCCAGAGTGTCCGCAAGCGGATGCGGATGGAGAGGGAACGCCCGAATACACGCCGCGGGCAGTTCGAGGGTGCCTTCTCCCATGGGGAGAAGGACAGGACGAGGGGAGATTCCCTCGGTTCAAGGCACCATCGAACGTCAATGCACGGTGCAGACCATGCACGGATCGAAAGAGCGAACGATGTGCTGGACGGCGATGGGCGAGGTTTCGCCTTTCCCGATGGGCGCACCGATAAGCGCCTGCTCGCAAGCGCCGGGTTGGCCCGCGCCGTCGCGGGGCGAGAATTTCCATGTGGTCGGCGCCACGATCTGATAGTTGAAAATGCGCCCTTTGCGGATTTCGAGCCAATGGCCGAGCGAGCCGCGGGCGGCCTCGATCAAGCCCTCGCTCCTGGCCTCGTCCGGCATCGCGGCGTGCAGGCAGAAGGGCTCGCCCGGCCTGATTTCCCAGATCCAGCGCTCCATAAGCGGAATGAGCCGCGCCACCTCGATCAGGCGGGCGATCACGCGGCTCCTCACATCGCCCCGGCTGTTGGCGGCGAGATCGCGCAGGAGCGGGTGGCCGTCCACGAGCTGGCGGGCAAGTGCCCCGGTCTCGGCCACGGCGCCGCCGAGCCTTGGCGCCTTGCACCAGCTGTAAGCATCGGGCGCATCGGCGTCGGGCACGGTCAGCCCGCGGTAAGGCTCGCGGGGGCCACCGGCACGGATCAGCCACGAGGAGGCGTGGTCCTCGGCGATGGCCGAAGGGTCGAGCGCGCTTACCGTGCTGGCGCGATAAACGCCGCGAGCGAAGGCGGGCGTGCCGTTCTGGCCGTAGGCACCGTAAGATAAGAAGAGATCCGGGCCGCGCCCCAGCGCCTCAAGGCCGAGCGCTTCCGAAAACGCGAGAAAGCGGCCGAAATCGCTTTGCCTGGGGCCGTCCGTCCCGGTCCATCCGGCGAGTGCCGCCGCATTTGAAAGCGCGGCAACGTTTTCAAGCGTGCCGCAAAAAAGGGTGGCCTCAAGAAAGCGGCGCAATCCTGCTACAATGCCGCTCAGCCGCGCCTGCACGGCCCGCCCGATAGCCCGTGTGGTGCCGCCCGGTTGCAGTGCCAGCGTATGCGGCCAGTGCCCGGCCACGAGCCCCATGATGTGCAGGAAGGCTGTGCGGGCCGCGATGAACTCGCGTTGAGCCGGTCCGCCCATGGCCCGGAAGCGCGTTGCTTCGTCATGCCAGGGCTCGCCCGCGTAAACGCCTTGCGCGAAATCCGGCATGAAGAACATGTAGAAATGGGTCAGGTGATCCGCCACGTTCTCGGCCGCGAGGATCAGGTTTTGCAGGTGTGCGCCGTTTTCGGGCGGCGTCAGTCCTTGGGCCTTGGCCAGCGCGTTCGCTGCGGCAAGCGATTGCGAAACCGAGCAGATGCCGCAGATGCGGGGAGCGTAGACCAGCGCGTCGGCGGGGGCCTTGCCGGGCAGGATCTGCTCGAAGCCGCGATAAAGCGGCGAGTTGACGTAGGCCGCTGTGACGGCGCCGTCTTCGACGTCGAGCTTGATCTCAAGGTCGCCCTCGACCCGGTTGAACGGACCCACGACAAGCCGGCTCATTTCTTCTGCTTCCCTTGACTGGCGCCCGGCGCCTCCGCGCCGGGCAGCGACATGGTGTAGCCGCCGCAGCCGCCCGATTGCAGCCACAGGAGCGAGAGCGTCTCACGGACTGGCAGGTCAAGCGGCATCGCGGTCTTGGGTTCTGGGAATGCAAAGGGTGAACACCGCGCCGCCTTTGGGATGATTGGAGGCGCAAAGCTGCCCGCCGATGTCGCCAGCGAGCCCGTAGCTCACATAAAGGCCGAGGCCCAGCCCTTTTCCAAGCGGTTTTGTGGTGAAGAAGGGCTCGAACAGCTTCTGCATCGCCTCCGGCGCGATGCCTGGGCCGTGGTCGCGAACGCCGATGGCGATCCACTCGCCGCTCTCAATCGCGCCGATCTCGATAATGGGGGCATCGAGGCCCGCCATCGCATCGAGCGAATTCTGGATCAGGTTCACCAGGATTCTGATGGACCGCGCCGCGGGGGCCTAGCGCGGTGAGATCGTCCGGCACGTTCAGGGCAACCTCGGGCTTCGCGCGCGCGGTCTTGACGACCCAGCTCGCCGCGGTGCCGATGACCCGCTTCAGGTTGAATTCCTCGGCGGGCTCGGCCTGGTTGCCCGACAGCCGCCGCAGATCCTGAACGATCTCGCTGGCCCGCGTTGCGCCTTCGAGCGTGCCGTCGATCAAGGGCTCGATGTCGGCCAGCACGCGGCCGATCTTAAGCTCCTCGCGTAGCGCCTCAAGCTCCTCCCCCTGCATCCCTGCATTCACCGCTTCGAGATAGCGGCGCACGCGCAGCGCATATTTCTTGAGCGCGTGCATGTTCGCGAACACGAAGCTGATCGGGTTGTTCAGCTCGTGCGCCACGCCCGCGACGAGGCGGCCGAGAGCCGCCATCTTTTCCGAAAAGACGAGATGCTGCTGCGCTTCCTGCAACTCGCGGTGCGCCTTGTCCAGCCGCTTATAGGCGCGGCGCAGCTCGCCCAGCGGCCGGCCGACCATCACGCTGCCCGCGTAGCGCCCCTTATGGTCGAAGCGGGCGGAGCAGTTCATTGCGAAGGGAGCGGGGACGCCGCTCGCGTCCTTGACGTTCATCTCGCAGTCGGCAATCGCGCCGTCAATGTGCAGCTTCGCCAGCATCTGCCCGGCCTTAGCCGCGCTCCCGCTATCGAAAATGGCGGAGAGCGGCTGGCCCGCCAGTTCCGCCTCGCTCAAGCCCGTCGCCCTTTCGAGTGCGGAATTGACACGCTGGATGCGCCCCGAGCGGTCGCAAACCGCAAGCACATCCGTCATTGAGGAGAAAACGCTTGAGATCAGCGTCTGCGCTTCTTCAAGGGCGGCGTTCTTGCCCTCAAGATCGGCCTGGTTCTGCACCAGCTCCGCGTAGACGGCATCCATCTTCTGGATGACCTCGATCCAGGCGTCTTCGCTGGGCTCGCCGATTGAGACGGCATGAGCCACGCCCGCGCGGGTGAGAAGGCTCTGCTCCTGGCTTTCCGGACGCTGGCCTGGCTTCATCATCCTGCCACCCCGCCGCCCGTGTTTTGTATTTCGCGGCTGCGCCGTCCCAGCGAAAGCGGGGACGCATGGTAATCACATATGCCGGCGTGCTTTTGGGCTGACATGGATTCCCGCTTCCGGGCGTGTGAAAAAATTGGCGCGGCCGCCCAAAACTCGGTTGTCATGGCCCGGCTTGACCGGGCCATCCACGAAAAAACTAATGAATTCAGTAGGGCATTGGATGGCCGGGTCAAGCCCGGCCATGACAACGGAGGCCGCTGGCGATTTTTTCTCACGCTCATTCGCGGGAATGACGACGCGGACACGGCAGGGTTTGTGGATTCAAGGGCCACTATGGGAACGCCGGAATAATCGCGTCCTGCCATCACATTACCGAGGCATATTTCGTGGCGGGCTTCATGGGCAGCCCCTCGATCTTCTCCAAGCCATAGCGTTCGAGCTTGGCGCGAAGCCCGGCGCGCGAGTGGCCCAGCTCCTTGGCGGCCTTGCTCTTGTTCCAGCGGTGACGGATGAGGCTTTCGCGCAAGATGCCGGCCTCGTTGACGCCCTGGATGTTGTCCTCGGCGCCGGTGTAGCCCGGGACGATCATGCGCAACGCTTCCGGCCAGCGCTCGCGCACGGTCTTCAGGAACTCGACGCCCGCGATCCCCGGCATGCGCTGGTCGCAGAGCACCACCTGGATCGCCTCTCCGGCCAGAATGGCCTCGGCCTCGCGCACGGCGGTGGCTTTGAAGACGATGAAATCGTCTTCGAGGATGCGTTCGAGGGCCTCGACGCTCCTCAGCTCGCCGTCGATGACGAGGACGGAGGGAAGCTTGCTCATGGCGCGCTCCGCTTCTGAACCGGCTGGCGGCGGTCGCGATGGCGCGCGATGGTGACGGGCGTGCGGGATTTGGGCACCTTGCGCACGAAATTGTAGCGGGCGACGTGGTAGCTCGGGTCGAAGCCGTAGAAGTTAAGCCTCATGCGGGACAACTCTTCCTCCCGGTACTTAGCGAGCGGTTTGACCGCCTCTTCCGCCGCACGCGCGCTTTGCTTTTTATCAAGACGGTGGGCCAAATCTGGCGCCTGCGCAAGGGCCATGGCGCGGGCACGTACCTCGCGGGCAAAATCGCCCGGCGTGCCGCCGAAACGGGCGTTCGCAAGCCCGATGCTTACCGTTTCCACGGAGCCCATGGGAAGCCTTCGCCTCATCATCGCCTGTGCCATGTCCTGGCCGGCATGAAGCGGCAGCGAATAGGTCCAGAACTCCGATCCGTAGAGGTTACCCATGTCCTTGTAATGCGGGCTCAGAACAACACCTTCGCGCAGCCAGACAAGATCGGCGGCGCGGGCAAGAAAAACGCCTCCAGCACCAGCATTGCCCTGTAAGGCGGCCACGGTCAATTTGCCTTCCGTACTAAGGATGGCTTGGGCAAGATCGTCGATGGCGCCGATGTTCCGCCAGGATTCATCCGCCGGGCTTTGGGCTGCCTCGATCAGATTGAGGTTCATGCCGTTGGACCAGAAGTCGGGGCCGCCCATGAGCACCAGCACACGCGTGGGCCGCGCGAGCGCCGCGCGGTATGCCTCAGCCAAGCGCTCGCAGGCTTCCGTGCCCATCGCACCGTTATAGAAGCCGAAATGCAGGAAGCCGCGCCGGCTTCCTCTTCGTAGGCGATCTCGCGATAACCCCCGGCGCTATCCACTGGGATGGCTGGCAGGTCCGCAAGCGCATCGCCAAGCATGCGCGTGGCGGGCAGCTTGAAAGGGCAAGGGCCTTTTGTGTCGCGGAGGTGCCCGATCCACACCGCGCCATCGGCGGTGGCGATGGCCACGGCGGGGCCGCTCACGGCAAGCGCATCGCCGGGGGTGCCCTTGAGATGCGGGGCGGGGTGCGCGTCATAGAGGTAGACGCTGCGGCCCAGGATGCTGCTCTTGAGCCCCGGATTGCCATCGGCGCTGCGGATCTTGCGCAATACGGCGGCGGCGCTGTCCCGCTGCCAGTTGATGGTCCGGTCCGCCTGCTTCATGGCTGGCTGCCATGTGCCAGGATTGGCATTCCCGTTTGGCGTCTTGCTCGCCAATAGAGGGGGCAACCCCTCACCCTGTCCCTCTCCCTCAGGGAGAGGGGACGCCAGCATTCCCGCTGCGGATAGTTCAGGGGTCCCCTCTCCATCCGCATCCGCTTGCGGATGCGGAGCTACCAAGACGCGAACTCGCCGAGGAGAGTTCGCGGGGAGAGGGACAGGGTGAGGGGAGATTCCGGTAGACGGGTAATGCCCCGCGTATCCGCCACGCTCGAAGCGATCCAAGGCTTCGAAAACCGTGATGATGGCGGCCTCGGTCACTTCGTTGCGATAGAGGCTGGATTTTGTGGCCTCTCGCATCGGAAATCCGGCGGACGCCCAGACCGGCCCGGCATCCATCTCCTTTTCGGCCTGGAGAACCGTCACGCCCCAGCGCGGGAGGCCCTTCAGGATCGCCCAGTCCAGGGCGGATGGTCCCCGGTCGCCAGGAATGCCTGGATGCACGATGAAGCAGGGCAGGGCGCGCCAGACGCTTTCGGGAATGGCGCGCTTGAGGAATGGCGCAACCAGGCAATCCGGCTTGAACAGCGCCTTTGCCTCTTCCGTCACCGCGTCATTGATATCGAACTCGACCGAGATCTCGTGGCCAGCCGCCTCCAGCTCCACGAACAGCCTTTGGCAGAGACTGTTGAAGCTGTGGGTCAGGAGCAGGATGCGCATCGCTCAGCAAATCCGGGGCAGCGGGTCGCCCGCGAGCCAGTCCACCACGCGGCTGCCGCCGAATTTGGTTTGCATTTGCACGAAGGCGTGCGTGTCTGCCGCCACCTCGCCAATGATCGCGGCGTCGCGGCCGAGTGGGTGGGCGCGCATGGCGGCAAGCAGGCGTCTCCGCGTCCTCCGCGGCACAAATGGCGATGAGCTTGCCTTCGTTGGCGATATAGAGCGGGTCGAGGCCGAGCAGCTCGCAGGCTGCCAGCACATCCGGCTTGAAGGGAATGGCATCCTCGGCGAGGCGCATGCCCACGCCCGATTGCTGGGCGATCTCGTTCAAGGTCGAGGCCAGCCCGCCGCGTGTCGGGTCGCGCAGGCAATGGATGGCGGGAACCGCCGCGACCATGTCCGCCACGAGGCCGTGCAGCGCCGCGCTGTCGGAGAGAATCTCGGTCTCGAACGTCAGGTTCTCGCGCTTGGAAAGCACCGCGATGCCGTGGTCGCCGAGCGAGCCGCTAACGAGGATCGCATCGCCGGGCGCCGCACGGTCGCCGGAGATGTGAACGCCGGCCGGCACAACGCCGATGGCGGCCGTGGTAATGAAAACGCCGTCGCCCTTGCCCTTCTCGACGACCTTGGTGTCGCCCGTGACGATGGGCACGCCTGCGTCAAGGGAAGCCCGCGCCATGCTCGCCACGATGCGTTCCAGATCGGCGAGCGGAAAGCCTTCCTCCAGCACGAAGGCGGCGGAGAGGTATAGCGGCCGGGCGCCGGCCATCGCAACGTCGTTGATGGTGCCGTGCACCGAGAGCGAGCCGATATCGCCGCCCGGAAAGAACAGCGGCGAGATCACATGCGCATCCGTGGTCATGACCATGCGGCCGGCTGCTACCTCGAAGGCCGCCTGGTCGTTGGCCTGAGCGAGCCATTCATTGTCGAAATAGCGATGGAACAGGGTGCGGATCAGCTCGGCGGTGGCGCGTCCGCCTGCACCGTGCGCCATCTCGACCGCCCCCTTGAGCGCGGCATCGGTGCCCGGAAACCGGCTCTTGGGCGCGCTCATGAAGCATCTCCTCCGGCAGCCGGCGTGCCCTTCCCTCCTTGGGGAGAGGGCTGGGTGAGGGGGCCTTTTTAATCGTTGTGCCCTCGGCCTGCCGGAAGCGGCCATAGGTCCAGTATGCCGCGCAGGCGCCTTCGGAGGAAACCATGCAGGAGCCGATGGGGTTATCCGGCGTGCAGACGGTGCCGAACAGCTTGCAATCCGTGGGCTTCTTGGCGCCGCGCAGGATCGAGGGGCATTCGCAGCTCTTGGCGTCGCGGGAAGGCTTGGTCACGATGTTGAAGCGGCGCTCGGCGTCGAAGTCCGCGTAGGCGTCCTCTGATGCGCAGCGCGCTGTAGGGGACGAGCCCAAGCCCGCGCCACTCGAAGGAATAGCGAAGCTCGAAGATATCGGCCACGAGCGCTTGCGCCTTGAGATTGCCTTCGCGCGTCACCACGCGGACGTATTGGTTTTCGACCTCGTGCCGGCCCTCGTTGAGCTGGCGGATGCACATCAGCGTGGCCTGCATCACGTCGAGCGGCTCGAAGCCCGCGATAACCACGGGCTTCTGGAACTCCTCGGCGAAGAACTCGTAAGGCTGGCTGCCGATGATGGCGCTGACATGCGACGGTCCCAGGAACGCGTCGATGGAGACGGTGCCGAGATCCCGTATTTCCGGACTTTCCAGAATGTGGTGGATCGCGGCGGGCGTCAGCACATGATTGCAAAAAACGGTAAAATTCGAAAGGCCTTCCGCCTTGGCCTTGCGGATGGCGACGGCGGTTGGCGGCGTGGTCGTCTCGAAGCCGATGGCGAAGAACACCACCTCGCGCCCGGATTCTGCCGGGCGATATTGAGCGCGTCTTCAATGGAGTAGACCATGCGGACATCGGCGCCTTCGGCCTTGGCCTTGAGCAGGCTGCGGCGGCTGGAGGCGGGCACGCGCAGCATGTCGCCATAGCTGCACAGGATCACGCCGTGCTGTTCGGCCAGCTCCAGCGCGTTGTCGACCCGGCCTATGGGCAGCACGCAGACGGGGCAGCCGGGGCCGTGCACGAAGTTCACGTTTTCCGGCATCAGCTCCTGCACGCCATAGCGGAAGATGGCATGCGTGTGCCCGCCGCAAAACTCCATGATGTTGTAGCGGCGCGACGTGTCCGCCTCGCGCTCGATCGCGGCGGCCAGCCCCAGGGCCAGCTCGCGGTCGCGAAACTCGTCGACATATTTCATTGCGCGGCCTCGCCCGCGAAGCCCTCAAGCTCCGCCGCCTCGCTCGCCTCGCGGATCATGGCCAGCGTGCGCTCGGCTTCCTCGGCCGACACTTTGTGGAGCGCGAAGCCGACATGCACCAGCACGAATTCGCCGGGTTCTACGCCTTCGAGGAGGGCGATGGACACCTCCTTCTTGATCGGGCCGAGCGCTACGATAGCAGTCTCGGCGGCCGCATCGACGGAGACGACTTGGACAGGAATGGCAAGGCACATGGGACAGCTCTGGATCTTAAGCTTGGGGGCTGCCGGCGCTGCGCAAACCATGCCCGCGCCCGGTGCCGATGCGTTTGCGCCGGCGCTCCGAGTCTGCGCCCGGCCGCCCATGCTCATTTAATAGCACGGTTTTCCCAAAGTGAAAGCCCAACCCAAGTTGAGCCTTAATCGGGCCTGCAAGCTGGGGGGGCGTGTTTTTGGCGTGTGAAGCTCCCAAATGTAGGCGGTAGGGGCGCGCGGGCGCCGCGCAGCACGAAGGAGAAATGCATGTTCATCGCTATGAACCGGTTCCGGGTGAAGCACGGATCGGAGCCGGAGTTCGAGGCGGCCTGGCTAAACCGCGAAGTTTTTATCGACCGGGAGCCCGGCTTCCAGGCGTTTCACCTGCTTAGAGGTCCGCAGACCGAGGAGCACACGCTTTATGTTTCGCACACGATGTGGGCGGCTGCGGAGGACTTCGATAACTGGACGCGTTCGGAAAGCTTCCGCGCCGCGCATAAATCAGCCGGCGGGGGCAAGCCGCTCTTTATCGGCGGCCCGCAATTCGAGGGCTTCGTGGCGATCCAGGAGGTGAAGCCCGCCGGTTGACTGGGGCTGGCCGGTTAGTTTCGCTCTGCCGTCACCCCGGAAAGCGCACCGCGCTTATCCGGGGGCTTTACAGATACTGAGCGTTGGAGTTCCGGACGATCCCGGATAATGCCTGCGGCATTTCCGGGATGATGCTTCACCGGCTGCTTCCGCCGCGCCCGGCTCAAAGCTGCCGCGGATCGTCCTCGGGCATGGGGCGGAACGGAGGCCGCGTCTCAAAGAGCTTCAGCAGCTCCGCGATGCCGCGGCCGAGTTGCGTGTCCTTGCCCTGGCGGAATTCGTGCGGGGCGATATCCACGTCGATATCGGGGTCGGTGCCGTAGTTCTCGACCCCCCAGCCCACGTCGGCGAACCAATGCGAGAACTCGGGCTGGGTGGTGATGCCGCCATCCACGAGGCGGTGCCGTGGCCGGATGCCGATGACCCCGCCCCAGGTTCTGCGGCCGATCAGCGGCCCCGCCTTTTTCATTTTGAACGAATGGGAGAAGATATCGCCATCCGATCCCGCGAACTCGTTCGTCAAGGCGACGAGCGGACCCGCGGGCGACGCATCCGGAACCGGATAGACGCCGAACCAGCGCGAAAAGTCCGCGCCCAGCCGCTGCCGGCAGAGCTTCTCCAGGAGCAGTTGGGAGACGTGGCCGCCGCCATTGTAGCGCACGTCCACGATAAGGCCGTCGCAATCGTAATCCCTGAGAAAATGGCGGTGGAACTCGGCAAAGCCGCGCGCGCCCATGTCCGGGATATGGATGTAGCCCGCGCGCCCGCCGCTCGCCTCGCGCACATAATCGCGGTTGCGTTCGACCCAGTCGCGGTAACGGGCGCGCCTTTCGTTCCTCAGCGTGCGCACCCGGACCTGCCGGGTGCTGTCCGCCGCCTTGACCGTGAGATACACCTCCGCTCCGGCGTGGTGCATCAGCGCTTGATGCGGTGTTACGCCTGCGCTGAGCTGCTGCCCGTTTACCGCTGAAATTACGTCGCCCGCGTCGAGTTGAACGCCGGGCGCGCGCAAGGGGCAGGCCTCATTTGCCGCCCAGGGATCGCCGCGCAGGCAACGGCCGATGCGGTAACCTTGGGCCGCCTCATCCCAGGCAAAATCCGCGCCCAGGAAGCCGATCGGGTATATCGGTTCCTGGCGGTAATCGCCGCCGAAGTCGTAGGCGTGCGAGGTGCCAAGCTCGCCCTGCATCTCCCAGACCAGATCCGCGAACTCCGAACGGCAGTTGACGCGCCCAACAAGAGGCGCATAGCGCTGGAGCACTGCCTTCCAGTCGACCTTCGACATATCGGCCCGCCAGAAGTGGTCGCGCTGCAGCCGCCAGGCCTCGTGCAGCATCTGGCTGCCATTCCGCTTCCGGCTCGATCAGCACTTTCAGCCGTTGCAGGTCCACCCACCCGGCCTCGCGCGCAGAGAGCTTCTTGGCGGCATCGTCCTCCACCTTCTCGCCAGCCTTGACTACGCGTACCCTTCTGCCGGCGAAGAGCAGCATCTGCTTGCGGTCCGCCGAGAGCCTGAAACCGGCAAAGCCGCCGCCAAGCCCTTCAACCTTGAGCTTCTTGAAGTCGTAGGTCTCCAGGTAGCCTTCGGGGGCGGGCGGCTCGGGCGTCCAATCCTCCATCAGCGAGCCCTTGACGGGAAACGAAAGCCATAGGACCTTGTTTTTCAGCCCCTCGATCTTCGAATACCGCGCCTCCGGAACTGGAAACGCCAGAATGCGGCTGGCGATGGCGTCGAAATCGATTTCAACCTTCAGTTCCTTGCCGTTTTCCTTGCCCTTATCCGTTTCTTCGGAAGCAGCTTCGAGGAAGGGGGAGGGTGTGTCCTTCCTGAGCGTTACAAGGCAGGGAAGGGCGGTTTTCGGGAACGACAACTCGAACTGCACCGTGTCGTAAACCGGGTTGAGGACGCGCTGCGACAGGAAATAGAGATAGCGTCCATCGGGATCGAAGCTCGGCGCATAGTCCACGAACAGCGGCTCGGTTACAGGGTGGATTTCGCCCGTCTCGATGTTGGCGATGGCGATGTAGTATTGCTTGCGGTTCGCGCTTTGCTGAAAGGCCAGCCATCGGCCATCAGGCGACCAAGCAAAGGTGCCCATCGGCCCGTAAGAATTCTGGGCGAGCTTACGGCTGGTGCCTGCGGTGAGGTCCACAAGCCAAAGCTCGTTGCGATGGTTGGCAAAAGCTACGTGCTCCCCTTCGGGAGAAGCTTCGAGCAGGGTGAACCGTCCACAGCCTGGGGCTCCGTCCCCGGCGGGCGCCGGCACGGGCGTCACGCTGTAATCGCGGGTGTCCCAGATTTCGAGGCCTTCCTCGCCATCGTCGTGGCCGGCAACGGCGATCGCGCGGCGGCCATCGGCAAGGAACCGGGCCAGCCGGTATCTGCTGCCTGGCACCGCCTGCGTGCTAACCGGGCCGTCCCAATGCCGCATCTGGTGGATCTGGCCGCGCACGCTGTAGACGCCGCGTTCGCCCTTGGCATCGAGGTCCGCCGCCTCCAGATACCGCGCCGCCTGCACATAGCGGCGCTGGCGCTGGGTCCGCTGCGAATGGTACTCGATGGCAAGCTGGCAGGACGTGCGCGAGGCCACATCGAAGGCATGGAGATCGCCGCCCGCGTGATAGACGACGGTCCGGCCATCGGTCGCGGGGTTGCGGATGTAGAAGTGCCCGTGACCGGCCTCAAGGCGCAAATCTTCACCCTCCGGCGTGCACGAATACAGGTTGCCAACGCCTTCGTGATCGGAAACGAAATAGACCCGCCCGCCAGCCCAGAGCGGACGCGCCAGATTGCCGTCGAGACGGATCATCGGCTTGAACTCGCCGTCGAGGGCAGGCGCGATCCAAAGCTTGCCCGCGGTGCCGCCCCGGTAGCGCTTCCAGTAGGACGGATCGCCACGCCAGCCGCTGCGCGCGAGAACCGCCTGGCCGGTTTCCGCCAGCGCGAGGCTCGATGCCGGCCCGAGCCGCAGGGGCTGCGGCAGACCGCCGGTTGCACCAACCGAGCAGACGCCCGTGACATTGTGCGCTTCGTAAGCCGTCGAGCGGAAAAGGACGGTCTCCGCGTCGAGCCAGCCGCAGGGGATCGATAGCGCGCCGAGATAGGTGAGCCGCTTGAGATCGCCGCCTTCCGCCGGCATGACGTAGACTTCGTTATAGCCTTCCTCCGCCGAGGCGAATGCCAGCAGCCGGCCGTCCGGCGAAAAATGCGGGAAAGGAACGTGCCGCGTCCCGCGGTGAGACGCCGGGCCGCGCCGCCTTCCAGCGGCACCTCCCACAGGTCGTCCTCGCTTGTAAACACAACTCTGTTCTGGAATACAGTGGGGAAGCGGAAATAGCCCTGGCTCATTGGTTCTCCAATCCAGAAATATACTGAAGCAGAAGGCGCAGAACGTTGGCTGAAGAGGCTGACAAACCGTAAGTTGAAGGCCACCGCGCGGGGCGCCATTGCCAAAGGCACCGGACAATTCGCGCGACGGGCCAGAAGATATTAATTATAATCGATCCTGTTCTATTCAACCCCGGAGCACTGGCGTTTTTTCTAGGTCCGGCCGTCAGAGCCCCTTGACGGTCAGCAGCGGCCATAACCGCGCTACCTTGCTGGCAATCCCTGCGCCCGTAACCGTCTCAATCACCGGCGCCACATCCTTGTAGCACGATGGCGCTTCCTCCAAGAGCGAGCGCTCCCAATTCTCGCGCACATCCCGCCGCAGTTTTTGCTGCTCCACCTTGGTTACAATTCGCAGCGGTTCCAACTCGGCGGAGGAGCCCCGGCGCGCTTGCTGGCGCGGTGCCTGACGCCCGGCTCCATGGCAGGCCGAGCACAGGCTTGCCTCTGACCCATGCCCGCGCAGCACATAGCTCGACGCCCCCATTGAGCCTGGAATGATTACAGGATGGCCGGATGAAAACATGGCATCCGGTGACGGTCCATCCGCTGGACAGGCGCCCTTGCGGTGGATCGTCCGCCCGCCGCCCTGGTCCCAGATGAGGTTGTGCGGCGCGTCGTAGACGAGCCGTGCGCCTACCTCGCGGCCCAATGCCTCCGATAGTGCCCGTACCGCCATCAGCCCAAGGAATAGCCGGTTGGCGAAGGCGAAATTGGCGGCATTTCCCATGGCGGAGAGGTAGCGCCGCCCAGCGCTACCGTGCGCCGGCAGCGGACAAAATCCGTGTTCTGGACGCCGGAGCCCGCGCGGAAACGCCGCCTTGGCCTCATCGGAAAAGTGAGCGCCGGCCAAATGCCCGATGCCCACCGAGCCGGAATGGGCCATGATCGCGATAGCACCCCGCTTCAACCCCCAGGCATGCGCCGTGGGACCGTCGAAGATTTCTTCCACGCGCTGGATTTCGGCGAAGTGATTGCCGCCCCCGATGGAGCCAATCTGGCCGTCGCGCGAGAATGCCTCCCCGGAACCCGCGATGAAGCCGTCGAGCCCGAACACGCCATCGGTTGCGAGGCAGCCCAGGCCGTGGGTGCGCATCAGGTCTGCCTCCTGAGCTTGCCGGTCCCAGAACCGCCAAATGCCCCCGCCCGCATGATCGCAGTCAAGAAGCCCTGGCAGGCCTTCGCGGAACATGGCGGTTCGCTGTGCGGCACTCATCGGAATGTTGCGTCCGCCTTCGAAGAAGATGTGGCGCAGCCGCTGGTCCAGGTCCGCCCCAAGACGGGCGAACTCGCCCAGGGTCACATCGGTTACAAGAAGGCGCATGCCGCAACCGATGTCGCTGCCCACTGCCTTCGGCAGTACGAAGCCATGCGCGTCCAGCACTGTGCCCACAGGAATGCCAGCACCCCGGTGGAAGTCTGGCGTCAGCACAATGCGCCCTATATGTGCGGGGACGCCGTCAAAAAAGCCGGTGGCGCCGAGGGCAGTCAGCGTATCGCTCAGCGCAGCGAACGCTAAGATCTCGTTGATGCTCGCCGGATCGAGAAACACCCGCTCATTGGCGAAAAGTGTTACGTCGAGGTTGTGCGGTGTATGGACGCGAAGGCGATTGGCATCCCGCCGCTGCAATGCGGTGTGCATGGAAAATTCCTGTGTGGTCACCCGGTTCAGCAGCCGCGGTTCCTACGACAGGATGCTTTCTTATCCTCCTTTGTGCTTGCTGCGTCAACGCACAAACCGGCACAGACAAACCGGCTCCTGCAACCCGTGGCTGGCAAGGCTGCATGGCTGACGTTTGCGCGCCGGTTGAACGTGGAGCTTAGGCAACGCTCAGGAATAAGTGAGCCGGATGGCGCCGGAATTTTGGCCGGCTGCAAGCTGCAAAAAGGGGCGCATATCCAAGATATGTAACCCTTTTTGCAGCGCAGCAGGCGGGCAAAAGAACAAGCCAGATGGCGCAGTTATTCCTGAGCGTTGCCTTAGCCTTCTGCGAGCTAATGTTTCTGAGGAACCAGCTTCCGCCCTATCAGGGATGCCCGGTCGTCGTATTTTCCCTTACTCAACCTTTTTGGCAGCTCAACCTTTGCCGGCGGCACTTCCTTGTATGGGATGAGGCTCAAAATATGCGCGATGCAATTCAGCCTCGCCCGGCGCTTGTCGTCCGATGGAACGATATGCCAGGGCGCATGAGCGGTGTCCGTCTTCTCAAACATGAGATCGCGCGCCTGCGAATAGCCGTACCAGCGGCGGTACAACTCAAGGTCCATCGGGCTGAGCTTCCACTGACGCAGCGGATCGCTTATCCGGGCGAGGAAGCGGCGTTCCTGCTCCTCCTTGCCCACCTCCAGCCAGATCTTGATCAGTTTGATGCCGCCCTCGACGATGTATTTTTCGATCTCGGGGCAAAGCTGCAAAAATCGCTGGTGCTCTCCGGGCGTACAGAAGCCCATGACGTGCTCAACGCCGGCGCGGTTGTACCAGCTCCGGTCGAAGATGACGATCTCGCCGGCCGCTGGAAATTGCTGCAAATACCGCTGCATGAACATCTGCGTCTTTTCGCGGTCCGATGGCGCTGGGAGTGCTACGACGCGGAACACGCGCGGGCTCACCCTTTCGGTCATCGCCCTGATGGTTCCGCCTTTTCCGGCGGCGTCGCGGCCCTCGAATACGACGATGATGCGGGCGCCCGTGGATTTCACCCATTCCTGGAGATGGCAAAGCTCGACCTGCAGGTGGTGCAGCTTCTTCTCGTAATCCCTCTTTTTTAGTTTCGCCTCCCCGGCGCATTTCTCCATGGTCATCGTTCCTCCCGTTCCCCGTGCTCAGTCGCATACCTCATAGGCATCGCCAGTACAACCACCGGTAGAAGCTCACCGGCCAAACGTCCCGCAATGCGTCCATTTTTGAGGAGAGGGAGCCGCCTGCCGAGAATGGCGGCAGCCTTGGATGCGATTTGGAGCGGCAGCGGCCCATGACCGGCTTCCGCCCGCCTGCGGAAAAACCTGACGTTGGGCTCTATACAAGGCGCCGGGCTTGCGATGTCCGGGAAACCCGCAGGTTTTCGGACGCCTGTCCTTCGCACGCCGTCGAGAATCAATTCGCAAACCTGCACCGCCTGCGAAGTGTGCAGGGCACTGCTGTTTTGGTCCGGCGTGACGAAAGAGGCCGCTCGTAAAAGCGGCCTCGCCAACTGGGCGTTCTATCTCTTCACCAGGCCGATGATGACCAGCAGGATGACCGCGCCGGCTGTGGCATTGACGATGGAAGGGACGATGCCGCCGCCAATGAAAACACCAAGCCGCGGTAATAGAAAGCCGCCGACCAGGGCGCCCACGATGCCGACAACGATGTTTCCCAGCAGGCCGAACCCGCCCCCTTTGACGATAAGCCCCGCAAGCCAGCCGGCTATGGCGCCAACTAATAATAGAATAATCAGACCTTCAATTTCCATGACGGTGTGCTCCTCTCATTTAACCGGGTAATATCGGATGGTATCGTCCCCGTCACACCAAACCGTATTCAAGACAATTAAAATATTACGAGCTGCGCCGATTCCCGCAATGTCACCCTGGAGTTGGTAACCTATTGTAGAGTAGGTAAATATATGCCTCTGCCATTGATGAATATCAAACGATGCAATCGGGAATTGCGGCATCATCGCTTCTCGCGCACGGAGCGGAACCGGGAGCGAAAGAGGAGAGTTCCCCATGACCCTGGAGATCGACGATATCCTGCCCAAAGCGTCCGATGTGTTGATACGGGTTGCGGAAGCCGAGGCGGAGAAGGCTGCCGCACAGGGTCGGCAAAGGGCGGCCGCGCAGGCTGAGAAGGATGCACTGATCAAGCAGCTGAGCCAGCCTTCCGGGCTGAGTGAGGAAGAAAAAGTCAAGCTGGCAGCCTCGGTGATAAAGCGTGCCACGGACAACGGCCTGCTGGAAGTTCAGGTCCATCGCTTTCCCAATGCCCTGTGCACCGATCACGGTCGCGCAATCAACCAGGCCGAACCGGGATGGGAGACCACACTGACAGGTATTCCAAGGGAGATTTATCAGCTTTGGAACGATCATCTGCGCGCGAAGGGCTACAAGATCCGGTATCAGATCCTCGAATTTCCGGGGGGTATGCCGGGCGACATAGGCATCACCTTGAGCTGGCACTAAACTTGTACCGGGAGCGCCGCGCGGGTAAGGGTGCCTGCCCGGCTTGAACGCCGCGCCGCCCCTGGACTTGGAAAACGGCCGGGCGGCGGAAACGCTCAGTGGCCCAGCATGGTATAGATGAGGCGGCCGCCGAAAGCGGTCAATGTCATGGCAAACGCCACCTCCAGCTTGCGGCGGGAAATGCTGTGGGCGACGCTTACGCCGATGGGCGCGGCGAGCACGCTCACGGGCGCCACCAGTGCGGCCCCCAACAGGCTTACATAGCCGAGACTGCCGGGCGGCAGCCCTTCCGCGGCCCGGCAGGCCCAGATATAGCCCGCCACGGCTGGGATGGCGATAATCGGTCCGAACGCCGACGATGTCGCCACAGCCTGGTGAATAGGCAGGCGGTAGAGCGTCATATACGCGCTGATGTAGAACTCCGCCGCCGATGCCGATGAGCGTCGAGATCGCGCCGATGGCAAGCCCCACCAGTGCATCGATGGGGTTGCCGGGTAGCTCGCTGCCGAGCAGCCAGCGGTCGCGCCCGGCAAGCAGCTTCGCCGCCATGGCGAGCGAGGAGGCGGCAAAAAGCGCCTTCATTGTGCCGCCGCTGGCGAACTGAGCCGCCACGATGCCCGCCGCCACGCCCGCCGCGACTGCCGGTCCCAGCGTGCGGACAACGTGCATGTCCACCGCGCCGCGCAAGTAATGGGCGCGGAAAGAGCGGAACGCGGTGGGGATGATGATGGCCAGCGAGGTGCCGACCGCGAGTTGCATGCAAGCCGTCTCCCGTATGCCGGAACTGCGGAACAGCTCATATAAGATGGGCACAAGGATGCCGCCGCCGCCTATGCCGAACAGGCGGGCGAGCAAGCCGGCAGCGGCGCCGCTTGCCACCAGGGCGGCCGCGAGCCACAGCATATCTCCGCCTATGTCCATGGATGACCCCTCACATGGGATGGAGCGTTGGAAATGGCGGAAGCGCGGGGCTCCGCCGGGGAAGCGAGTTGCGGCGCGGCGCGTGCCTTCGATATCCCATGCCGCCTTTTGCGGATAACGTGCCTCGATGTAAAGCGGCAAACGCGCGCGGCTGCGCATACGGGGATGGCCGGCTGCGGGCGCGCTTCACGGGATGCGTGCCTCCGCCAGACGGTCCATGCCGCGGCCCGGTCGAAACGGGCTTGACGCGGGCGGGCGCGGCACAATTTATGTACAAAGACCGGCTTCGGGGGCACCTGCGCCGGCCGCCCGGTTCTAAAGCGTAAAGGAAGACCGCCATGGCTGACGACCCCAAACAGGCCGAGATCGAAGAACTGCGCCGCCAGGTCAGGGAACTTTCCGAAAAACTGGGCTCAAAAGCGCAGGATTCCTTCGCGGACATGAAGGAAACCGTGCGCCAGAATGTGGGCGACATCGAAGCGCAGATCCGCGAGAAGCCCGTGCAGGCGACGCTGATCGCGGCGGGCGTGGGCTTCCTGATCGGGGCGCTCCTCACCCGTTGAAGAGGTAACGCCCATGTGGAGAGTGCTACTCAGGCTTTTGGCCGCCGGACAAACGGCAGGCGCTTGGGCGATTACGCGAAGAACCTGACGGCCCGGTATCTGATCCTGGGGCTGGCGGTTTTGGCGCTGCTCTGGGCGGCTGGCTTCGCGGCCTTGGCCTCCTATTGGGCGCTGAGCGATTGGACCAAGGACCCAATCATGGCTGCGCTGATCATGACCGGGATTTTCTGCTGCGCGGCCTTGCTGATTGCGCTTATCGCTTATGGAACTACAAGGGAGAGCCCCGGAAGCGCTGAACCTGTGGCGCGCAAGTCTGTGCAGGCGGGAGAAGTCTTCGGCCCGCGGGTCGAGGATGTGGGCCGCGAGATCGAAAACGCCGTGCAGCGCTACGGGCCTTTGCCAGTGGCGGCTGTGGCGGCGGCGGGCGGGCTCGTGGCGGGGCTGCTCGCCAAGCGCTTCAGCCAGCCCCGCGCGGTGTACGGATACGGGCCGCCGCTCACGCGGCGGGAGCGCCGCCGCAACGGCCGGCGTTAGTCTTCAAATTCGGGGTTCAGGTGCCGGCGTTGAAGCAGGAACTCGAACGCGATGGCGATGCCGGGCGGATCGAGGTCTATCGTCCCGTCCCGCGCGATCCGGGTGCGCAGCAAGCCGCCGCTGTCCCTGGCGTGATGGATGACCACGCGCTTTTGTGTGTCCACGATCAGGTAATGGGCGACGGAGGGCAGGGCGAAATAGCCTTCGAGCTTGGCCGCGTTGTCGATATGCCGCGTGCCGGGATACAGCACCTCCACGACGATGACGGGGTTGGGCACCTCGATGTCGTCATCGGGCTTTTCCGGTCCGCAATAGACCAGGGCATCGGGCTCGTATGCGGTCCGCTCGCTCACCCGGACGGTTGCGCCATCCGGCACCATGTGACAATCGAGGCCGGCCCGGCGGATCGCGGCAAGCAAGGCCGCCTGAACGGCGAATTTCGCCTTGGCATGCCCGAGCCGCTCTGGCGCCATCGCGACGATCTCGCCGTCCGACAGCTCGTAGCGCCCAGGGTTATCCGCGGACCAGGCGAGAAACTCGTCGACGGTCATCCGTGGTATCGCGCGCTGTTGCATCGGTAGAGAATAGCGGAATTGAGAGGGTATCGCAAACGCGGCACGCAGTGCCAGAGGATGGGCGCATCGCCCCTCACCCCAGCCCTCCCCAAGGTACAGGGTGAGGGGAGATTCCCTCGTTCGTTGCGCTACGCCCGCCGTCACTTCATCTTCAGCATATTGCGCAGCGCCAGGCCGAACAGGAAGATCATCACCGCCGAGAACAGCTTCTGCACCGCGCTGACGGTGGAGACGGCGCTTTGACGGTGTCCGAAGCGGCGGAGGCGGTTTAATTCACCCGCCTCCACAAGCATCCCGATGCGCGTTTCGACGTCTGCGTCATTGGCTATCGAGATGGGCCGGGCGGGCGCCAGGATGTCAAGCGGCTGGCCTTAGCGCTCCACAATCCTTAATGCGGGAATGGTAAACGCCGCCGCCGTTAACGTTTGCAGGCGCGTTTTCGCGCGAAAAACAGCGTTTTCCGGGCGATTTTCACGGTCCCAAAACCCCTTTAAATATAAAAGCAATTCGCGGATTAACCATGAAGCGGTGCATTTTGCCGGGGAGCGGCCTGCGCGCAAGCCGGAAATACCGCATTGATATCAGCGTCTTAAGTGCGGCTTAAGGCTTCCGCAAGGTGCATCGGCGACAATGGCACCATCGAGCAAACGGGCAGGGCAGCATGGGCATTGAAGCAAATCGTAAACAGCCTGGCGGGCCGGGTCATGGGCGTCTCCTAATTATAGCCACCAACACACATCGAGATTGGGCAATGAAGGATAGCGGAGCGGAAATATGGTGTGACAAGGCACAGGCAGCGAACGGCTTGTCATAATTTGTAAACGTTTGTCAGCGCGGCCCCTCGGGGCTGTACAAGGGCGGGCGCTACATGGTACCTCTTGGTAAACAGCAAACGGTGAGCGAGGGAAGACATGCGCACACTTGCTATAATCGGCGCGGGCGCGATTGCGGCCCTGATGACGGTGAGCGGGGCTTTCGCCTGGACGCAGGAGCAGCCGGCGAAAGGCGGGAGCAGCAGCGGCACGGCGGTCGATCTGTCCGATAACGACGCCTTCCAGGCGTTGCAGGACAAGGTGAACGGCAAGACGGAATTGCAGGTTGGCAGTTTCCAGGTCTATGGCGGCACGGTGACAGGCTCAGCCACCGGCCTGACTGGCGGTAACCCCTACGGCGTCACCACCATGCGCGGCCCCTCGGCGTTCAGCTATTCGCCGAATCCAGGCTTCCGAGGGCCGGCGGAGTAGCCTGTGGGGCGTCATCCGCGCTGGCACGGCTGTTCATGTCCAGGGTGCAGATCACCTCGTTGCCGCAGCCGGTATACTCGACTGCGGTGAACGGCATAAGTTTCGACGTGGCGATGCCGCGGCCGTTAGGCTGCGTGGTCCGGTCGACGCAGATCTCCATATAGGGGCGCCAATCGAAGCCCAGGCCCTCGTCCTTGATATGCACGCGAAGCAGGTTTTCGCCGGCCTCGAATGAAAGCTCGCCCCATTTCTCCCGGTTTTCCGGAAGTTCCAGGCGTCTGCCGATTTCCTCGAAAAGCCGGCCTTCGAGCACAAGCTTGGATTTCTCGGTGTAGCCGATGCCAAGATTGCCATGCTCGACCGCGTTGATGAGCATCTCATAGAGCCCGTACACTGCCACCTGCGGTTCGGGAAAGCAGGTGGCGATCAGGTAGGCCAGATTTCTCGCTTCATCCGGCGTGCGGAAGCGGAAGCGCGCCCGCTCCAGAAGGCCCAATATGCGCCTGTGCTGGCTGACTTCCTCACGAAGCCTTTTTATGTCCGCCGCATCCTTGAGCGCCGCGCTCACGACGCCCAGCAGCACTCGCTCTTCATATGGTTTCGTCAAATAGTAATAGACGCCGGCGGCGATCCCCTGCCGGATCTGATCGCGTGCGGTCGCGGCCGATTGCATGATGACAGGGATATCGCGGAAGCTCGGGTCCGCCTTTACTGTCTTCAATACTTCCATGCCGTTGAGCCGTGGCATCATGCGGTCGAGAAGAATTGCCTCGACGCCCGGAACCTCGCCGAGAAGCTTGAGCGCGGTGTCGCCATCGCCGGCCTCTACCACCTCGTAGCCTGCGCCGGTCAGATACTTGTTGAGGATGTCCCTGTTGATGACATCGCCGCCGGCCGTAAGGATCTTCGTTCGCATCGCCTGGTTCCGGTCCCTTTCTCTACCGTCCAGACGAAATTATAGCTGCAACCTTACCAAGATATGCAACCTTTGATGGAAGGATTTAGGGAAAGCGGCACATTTTTCTGCGGCTTTTGCACGCAGTGCGTGCCGGCGGCCTGCGCGCCGGGGGCCGTTGGCTAAACGGCGTGGAAAGCCGCGCCCCCCGAAGGCCCGTTGGCGGCCCATATTTTCCCTTGGTGCAGATGAACGATTTCGCGGCATATAGCGAGCCCCGGGCCGCCCGCGCCATTCGCAGTTCGCGAGCCTCGGCTTCAGGAACGGCATGGCGCCGCGAATGCTGCCGATGACGCGCCGGACCTGATCCTCGAACGCGGCGGAGAGATTGTAGGTAGCATCCCAGGCGCGCTTTGCGGCAGCGTTCCGCTCATGGACTATGACGGATGCCAGCAGAGCGGCCGTGCCCAGGATGATGGCGGAGGCAAAAAGTGCTGCCGCCCGCTTAAGTTTACGGCTGGAGGTTCTGATTTGCCGCTGGCTGCCAGGCTTGAGCGTGTGCCATGGGGCATGCGGTCCCGATCTCTTCAAGCCTTCCCTTCCGGGGAGCGAAGGCACAGCTGAAGGCGAGATTCCAGGGAAGCCGGGCAATATTTCTTTCGCGTAAAGAAAACGTCATAGCTTTGGCACAAACCAACGTATAACCAGCAGCGGTTGCAACGTTAGCCGGCCTTCCGCCTTTGGCCACGGTACGCTACGTTTTCGCCATCCTACCGGTAAAGAAAAGACAAATTCGCGTCTGCACAATCTTCCGGAAAAACGAGCGGGGTCACGGCCGGCGGTCATGTTTGCAAAATTCAAAAGCGGTTATGGCGTGGCGGCGATTGCGTTTGCGGCTGGATGGGCGCTTTTCGCATTGCCATGGCTTTCGGGCGATGTGACCGTCCCTTGGGACGCGAAGGCGCATTTCCTGCCGCAACTGCAATTCCTGGCGAACGCGCTGCACACGGGGCAGTCGCCGGCCTGAACCACAATGTGTTCGGAGGCTCGCCCCAGATCGCCGACCCGCAGTCGCTGATCTTTTCGCCGGCGATTCTGCTCGCCTGGCTTGAGCCCAACCCGAGCTTTCGCCAACTCGATCTTTACTGTTTCCTTTTGCTGGCCGCCGCCGGCTTCGCCGTTCTCATGTTCTTCAGGGATCGCGGCTGGCACCCGGCAGGAGCGGTCGTGGCCGCCCTTGCCACCTCTCTTGGCGGCTCCTCGGTCTGGCGGAATTCAGCACATCAAGCAGATCGAAACCTTCGCCTTTTTCATGCTGACGCTGTGGCTCCTGGCCCGCGCGCTTGAGCGAAGGACGTTTCTTTCCGGCGCGCTCGCTGGCCTGGCCGCTGCCATGATGGTCGTGGAGCCGGGGCAGGTTGCGCTGATCGGCATCTATGTGCTGGTTGGATACACACTCAACTACTGGCTCACTCAGCCGCGCTTCTGGACCGCAGTGCGCCAGACGATGCCGGCCTTGCTGAGCGGCGGGGTTGTGGCATCGATCCTGGCCGCTGGGCCGATCCTGCTGAGCCTCCTGTTCATTCTGGATTCGAACCGCCCAGAGATCGCCTACAAAGAGGCCGCGCGTGGTGCCCTGCATCCGGGCTCGCTCTTAACGGCAGTCATTCCAGACCTCTATTCCGTGCGTTCGGATGCTCCTTATTGGGGACCTGCCAGCATCGGGTGGCCGGCTGAATGGCTGTCGCTTAACGAGAATATGGGGCAGGTCTATATCGGCGTGCTTCCCGTGCTGCTTCTGCTTGCCGTGGGGCTCGCGCGTGGAAAGTTCTGGCAGCGCGAAATCCGCTTCTTCAGCCTAGCCCTCGTGGCGCTGCTGATTTACGGGCTTGGGCGGTACACCATCGTTTTTCATTGGCTTTACGATTACCTGCCGGGCGTCGACATGTTCCGCAGGCCCGCGGACGCCACCTACGCGCTGGCGCCGATGGCGGCCATCGCTTCGGGTTACTTTCTGCATCTGCTCCTCACGGGCGACAGGGCGCCGTCAAAGGCCCAGGGCTATACTGTTTGGGGCGTGCTGGCGGTTCTGTTTCTGACCGCAATAGGGGTCGCTTCGGCGCACAATCATCTTCATCAGGCCATCCAGCCGATGCTGATTTCGGCGGCTCTGTTCGTTGGCGGATGGATCTTGCTGCTGCTTACCAGCCAGCAATCGCGGCGTTACGCGGGTTTGACGGTGGCCGGCCTGGCGGCCTTCATGACAGCGGACCTGGCCATAGGCAACGGCCCAAGCCGTTCGACCGCGATGGCACCCTCGCATTACGAGGAACTGCGCGCCGATACGAAGAACGATACTGTGGCCTTCCTCAAGGCGCACCTCAACCGGCCTGCCAATTCCATCTGGAGGGAACGGGTCGAGCTGGTTGGACTGGGTTTCGAATGGCCCAATATCAGCCTGATCCACAATTTCGATCACGACCTTGGCTATAATCCCGTGCGGCTTGGCGAGGTCGTGGAATCCGTAAGCGCGAGCGAAACCGTTGCCGAGGCCTATCAACGGGTGTTCACGCCGCTCTTCCCATCCTACCGTTCGACCATGGCGGACTTGCTGGGGCTCCGCTACATTGCCATCGACCGGCCTATTGAAACGTTCGACAAGAAGCTCCGGATCGGGGATCTGAAGCTCGTCGCGCACACCTCCGATGGCTACATCTACGAGAATCCCAGGGCGCTTCCCCGCGTCATGTTCGTGGAAGGCTGGAGGCCGGCCAATTTCGACAAGATGGCCGCGGACGGGCGCTGGCCCGATTTCGACCCCACGCAAACGGTACTCTTGAACGGTACGCCGCCGGACACGCCTGGGGTCCAGGGCTTGCACGTCGCCCTCACCAATGCCGCCATCTCGCTTAAGACCTACGAAAACACGGCCGTGGACATCGAGGTTGACAGCAGGGATGCAGGGTTTGTGGTCCTGAACGATGTCTGGCATCCCTGGTGGTTCGGCAGTGTCGATGGAAAGCCGGCGGAAATCCTGCGCGCTAACGTGCTGTTCCGCGCCATCCAGGTGCCTGCGGGCAAGCACACGGTGCGCTTCGAGTTCCGGCCAGTGGAAGGTGCCATCAAAGAGCTTATAGCGCGCATCAATGGCAAGCCGCCACTCCAGTCCGTGCCCGATCTGCCGGGCGGCCCGGTTAAGCCTGAGGCCAACGCGACGGGGAAAGTGCGTGTTGCCGGAGGAAGGATCGGAATTCTTCGCTAGCGAGCCATTCGAACTCGCGCAAACGGGCCTGCCGGATGGGATCGTCCGGTGCAGGCTCGCTTGCCGATGCGACGTGGCACATGATAAGCGGGAAGGGACCCTGCAAACCCGCGACCCAGCCCTCCCAAAGCGCTGGAAGGTCCGAAGCAGGGGCAAAATCGTAGACGCCCGCGAAGTCGGAGTTTGCCAGGTGTGTATCCTGGGCCGCAAGCCGCGACAGGCTGCGGGCGCCGGTGGCCGCTATGATCGCAGCCTTCGCGCCGCGCCATCGCCTTGGCGCACAGATGCGTAAGCCGATGCGGCTTTTTGCGGTTCCATAACGGTTTTCAAGCCCTTCCAGCAGTACCTCGCGGACAATAGGCAGGTGATGAACGTGCTGATGGCCGTCCACGAATGCCGGAGGCCGGCCTAGCGCATCGTCGAAAAGGGAAAGCTGCCGGTCCACCTGGCGCCGGAGCGCGGCCCGGTCAAGCAGCCCGGCGTGGGCACGCAGGATCAAGGCGGACAGGCTTTGCGCCGGCAGTCCGGCAGCGGCGAAAGGGCTGGTCAGATCGAAATGCAGGCCAAGGGAGAGGGGAGAACCGTTGCGTACCGCAGCCGCGGCTTCGGGCCAGCGCGGTGCCAGCACCATCGCGCTCGTTGCCGTCACCACGCCAAGCCCGGCGAGCCGCAAAATCGCGGCGTCAACGGCCGCATCCATGGCGTAATCGTCCGCGTTGACAATGAGGTTACGCATCATTGCTAGCCTTGCGGCTGAGCGAAAGCCCAGAGCTTCGACAAGAGGAAGGTGGCGCCGGCCACCCCGAGCAATACAACCGCAAGCGCTGGAAGATAATAGTCCGGACCGACAATGTGCAGGACCCAGGCGTAAGCCGTCTGATTGAGCGCGAAGCCCGCGAGCGCGATGAGGAAGAAGCGCGTCCGCGCGGCGGCCAAGCGGTCCCGGCCGAGGGGGAAGGTCCAACGCGCGTGGCCTCCGAAGCTCACAAAAAACGCAATACCGAAGCCGATCGCGTTGGCGGCAAGCGGGTGCAGGTGCAGGGCTTCGACAAGCGCGGCAACGACGGACAGATGGGTGAAGGCGGCGGCGCTTCCTACCGCGACGAAGATTGCAATCTGCAGCATCAGGGCGCCACCGGCTCATCGGGCGCGCTCGCGTCTGCGACGCGGGAGGCGGCATCGTATATCGCGCGCGCCGGGTGCACGCTTGCCTTTTGCGTTGTGTCCTCCGCGACGATGTAAACGGGCCGCTGCTTCGCCTCCTCGAAAGTACGGCCGAGATACTCGCCGATGACCCCGAGGGCCAAAAGCTGCACGCCGGACAGGAACATCATGCCGACCGAGAGCGTGGCCCAGCCTGCCAGGGGGTCTTCCTGGATGTAATGCTCGAACAGCAGATAGATGGCGTATAGCAGGGCGGTGAGCGAAATGATAAGGCCCGCCACCGAAACGAGCCGCAGCGGCATGACGGTGAACGAGGTAAGGCCGGTGAAAGCCAGCCGGAAGAGCTGCCGCCAGGTAAATTTTGTCTCGCCCGCGATGCGTGCCTCGGCCTTGAAGGGCACGTAAGCAGTACGGAAGCCGACCCAGGCGTAGAGGCCCTTCATTTGGCGGTTGCGTTCGGGAAGCGCGTTGATGGCGTCCACCACCTTGCGGTCGAGCAGCCGGAAATCGCCTGCGTCGGGTGCGATGACGATATGACTTCCAGCTTCCATCAGGTGGTAATAAGCGCGCTTGAAAAGACGCTTGGCCCAGGATTCCTCGCGGGTTTCCTGAACGGCGGCCACGGCTTCGAAACCTTGCCGCCAATGTTCGATAAGCACCGGAATGAGCGAGGGTGGATGCTGGCCGTCGGCGTCCATCAGGATGACCGCATCGCCAGCGGCGGCCCAAAGCCCAGCCGAGAGGGCTGCTTCCTTGCCGAAATTGCGCGAAAGCCGGATGTAGCGCAGGCAGGGATGCCGCGCGCAAAGGCCAAGCATCACGGCCCTTGTGCCGTCGGCACTGCCGTCGTCCACCACGACGATCTCGTAGTTGAAGCCGGTGGCACTCAGCACCGGTATCAGCGAGGAGATCAAGATTGGCAGCCCCTCGCTCTCTTCGTAAGCGGGCAGGACGGCCGAGATCAGCGTTGGGCGGTGTGTTTCCATGGTGGCGCTATGGTGCCGCTAATTGTCCTGGCGCTCGGCAGTCAAATCAATCGTCAGCTTCACATCGTTGCCGATGGCAAGCCCGGACACAGTCTCCTGCCCGACGCCGAAATCGAGGCGGTTGATCGTCGTTTCGCCGGTAACATGCGCCGTTCCGGACTTTATGTTAATTAGAAATGGCAAGGAAACGGGTTTTGTCACCCCCTTGAGGGTCAGCCTGCCGTTCAAAACGTATTTGCCGGCACCGGCAGACCGCGCCCCCCTGGCCACGTACTGCGCCGTAGGGAATTGCACAGGGTTGAAGAATTCGGCCGACTTCAGCGCCTCGTCGGCGTCCGCCGTACCCGTGGCGGCGCTAGTCATGTTGAGCTGCACCCTGACCGCGGTTTGCTCGGGCGCGTCGGGGTCGAACTCGATCTCGGCGCGGTACTGCCCGAAAGTCCCTTTCGTGGTGTAGCCGCCGCCAGTCGCCTCGAAGGCAATCTGGCTGGCCTCAGGCTTGACACTCCATTCGCTGGCCACCGCCTTGCCGGTTCCGCTTATGCCAAGCACACCGGCACCAAAAGCAAGCAGCGCGACGGCAAGCCCGGACGGCTTCCTGCCGAAGCTTGGCTTCATGGAGGAGAGGACGCCATCCTTCAGGACGATACCGTGATAGAGCGCGGCTGCGATGTGGACCACGATCAGAACCAGGAGGACCCAGCCAAGGAACCCGTGCACGTTCTCGAAAAGATGATGGTAGGCCTTCTTATCGTCCGTTGCCAGATCGCTGAGCCAGGGCAGCAGAGGAAAGTTCGTCACCTGAAACAGCACCGACGGCTTGCTCGAGGTGGAAATCAACGCCCAGCCCGCAAACGTTATGGCGAAGATCGTTGCATACAGGAGGTAGTGCAGGGCGTGAGCAGCTTTTTTCTGACGTTCCGGCATCGAGGCGGGCAACGCGGGAACTGGATTGAAGAAACGCCAGATTACGCGCAAAACCGCGAGCGCCAGCACGGCGATGCCAAGCGACTTGTGAAAATTGAAGGCCTGGAAATTCTGCAAGCCAGTGAAATCGTCCATCACCCAGCCCAAGGGAAACAGCACAAAGATCAAGAGCACAATCAGCCAGTGCAGCACCTTGGCCGCGGGCGTATATTCACTTGAGGTCACGGGATGCTCCTTACCATTTGCCGGTGTTCGGCATTGAACTCCAAGGTTCCGCGGGGGGCAGGGCCGCCCCCTTTTGCAGAAACTCGATCGAGATGTTGTCCGGCGAGCGGACGAAAGCCATGCGCCCGTCGCGCGGCGGCCTGTTGATGATGACGCCGGCATCCATAAGGCGCTGACAGACTTCATATATGTTGTCTACTTCATACGCGATGTGGCCGAAATTGCGGCCCTCGCCGTAAACCTCCGGATCCCAATTATTGGTGAGTTCCACTTGCGCACTGCTGTCGCCGGGCGCGGCGAGGAACACAAGCGTGAAGCGCCCTTGCGGGCTGTCCATGCGGCGAAGCTCCTGCAGTCCGAGCTTGTTCACATAGAAGTCGAGCGACCGGTCCAGATCGCTGACGCGGACCATGGTGTGAAGGTACTTCATAGGCTGCCTCCAGTTCGGCGCGACATTAGACATGGATGGAGGATCTGCGCAACTCGCTCGCGCTTCGAAGAAGCCAAGGCCAAACGAAGGCGGGCAACGCGGCCGGCGGCCAAGTGTGTACCCAAGGGGTTCTGGGACATCCCGGCTGGCTGCTGCCCGCAAGCATCTCAGTTGCCGGTGCGCGGTGCAGCGCAAGAGACCGCCCCGCGCTCCTTTCCGTTTTTTTCAAGCAATGGGGAATCATGGAAAGCGGCCCCATGCCGTTTCTCATCAGCGGCAGGCTGGACATCCCGAGTGTGCGGGCGGAAGCGTTCAGCGTTGCGGCGGCGTCTAGGAGCATTTATCGGTCCTCTTTCAACAAGTGTGGAAACTCCGGCCGCCGCATGGGGTGATTCGTGTCGCGGAACCTGGGAGTGCCTTGATTCGCGGAAAAATTCGTCCGTCAAGGGTGGAAACGGTGTGGGCCGCCCCCTGTTCAAAACCAGCCCCGCGCACTCCTGCCATGCGGCCCTGGCGTAAACCACGCCCCAATTCCGTCACAGTTGAGCCCGGTATATCAAGCACTTGAAGCGGACATGCGGGTTTGTTTCATGGTTTCCGGTGCGGCATGCGACCCGCACCGGCAGGCCACCACGTTGGGGAAAGAGTTAAAATTCTCTAGCCAGCGAGCCGGGTGGTGTTATGTTTTTGATGTGAGTTGGTGTGCGTGAGGGTCTTGGGCGAGACTCTGGCGGACACCACGCATTCAGTGAAGCGGGGGACTAAAATATGGGGGACCAATTACCTCCAACTATATCGACGTTTAACGACATCGCAGAGCAACCTGGCATCAACGTCTTTGTCATTGCAGGTCACATCAAATGGTTCGATGTATCCAAAGGATTTGGCTTCATCGTTCCAGATGGCGGCCTTCCAGACATTCTGATTCACGTGACCGTCTTGCGGCGGGATGGGTATCAGACTGCCTATGAAGGAGCGCGCATCGTATGTGAAGTTCTACGGCGCGACCGGGGGCTGCAAGCCTTCCGTGTCATCGAGATGGATGAAAGTACAGCAATTCATCCTTCGCAACTACCCCAGCGCACCCATGTCCAGGTCGTACCTGAAAGCGACTGGCAGCGGGCGATGGTGAAATGGTTCAATCGCCTCAAAGGCTTTGGCTTTCTCACTCGCGGTGCTGGTACGGACGATATTTTCGTCCACATGGAGACGCTGCGGCGTTTCGGCTTCGCCGAGCTTCGCCCTGGGCAGATCGTTCAGGTGCGCTATGGCCACGGCGACAAGGGTCTGATGGCCGCAGAGCTGCGTCCAGACGGTGCAACGGGGTTTCCGTCGCACCACTGATTTAGGGGTTGGGCGAATGCGCCAATACCGTTTAAACGTTACAAGGGCCGCTCTTGCGGCCCTTGCTATCATGAGCGTTCCGGCCATGGCGCCAGCCTTTGGGGATGCGGTTTTCAAGCATGCGGGCCTGAAGATCGAGACCAGGAATGGCCCCGTGACCTTGGATGTCGAAGTCGCCGACACGGACAAGCAGCGCGAGCACGGCCTGATGTTCCGGCGGAACCTGCCTGAGAAGGCGGGCATGATCTTCCTGTTCGAAGACGAGCACGACATCAGCATGTGGATGAAAAACACCTACATCCCGCTCGACATGGTGTTCATCGGCGACGACTGGCGCATCAAGCATATAGCGCGCGATGCGGAGCCCCTGTCGACGGATATCGTCCCTTCCGTCCATCCCGCTTCACGCGTGCTTGAGATCGGCGGCGGCGAGGCTGCGAAGCTGGGGCTTGCCCCTGGAGACGCGGTTTCCTTGCAGCAATAGCGCATGGGGTAGCGGTTCTTGAACCGGAGCTGCGGCACAGTTGAGCCGCTGCGCCGCGGTTACGCCATCTGGCAGCGTGCGCGCGCCCCGCGATTTACATCGAGGCTCCTTCTGCTAAAGTGCGGCTGTTACGGAAGGCCAGACCCGATGCAAACCGCCATTGCCAAATACTTCTCGGCCCGTGTGCCACGCTACACGAGCTATCCCACCGCGCCGCATTTCTCCGCGAACGTGGACGCGGGGCGTTATAGGGCGTGGCTTGAGGGCCTGGACCGCGCATCGGAGCTATCGCTTTACCTCCACGTTCCCTTCTGCCGGCAGATGTGCTGGTACTGCGGCTGCAATATGCGCGTTGTTGCCCGCTATAACCCCGTCGCGGACTATACGCAGACGCTCATCCGGGAAATCGGGCTTGTGGCGGCCTTCCTGCCCAGCCGGATGCGCGTGCGGCATATCCACTGGGGCGGCGGCACGCCAACGGCGCTTTCCGGCGGCGACATGCTGCGCATCTACGATGCCGTCCGCGCGCATTTCGATATCGTGGACGGTGCAGAAAATGCCGTGGAACTCGATCCGCGCACCTTCACGCGGGAGTCCGCGGAGGCGATGGGCCGCATGGGCTGCACGCGTGCTAGCCTTGGCGTGCAGGAGATGGACGAAAAGGTCCAGAAGGCGATCAACCGGGTGCAGCCGCTGAGCATGATCGAAGAATTGCTGAACCTCTTGCGCGAAAATGGGGTGAAGGCGATCAACTTCGATCTGATGTACGGCCTGCCGTACCAGACCGCCGCCTCGCTTAAAGAGACGGTCGAGCAATCGGTGACGCTGAAGCCCGACCGCATCGCGCTTTTCGGCTATGCGCATGTGCCGTGGATGGCCAAGAACCAGCGCATGATCCCTGAGGATGCGCTGCCCACGCCATTGATGCGCTTCGAGCAGTCGAAGGCGGCGGGGGATGCGCTGGTGGAGCAGGGCTATGTGCGCATCGGCCTCGACCATTTCGCCAAGCCTAGCGACGGCCTCGCCATCGCTGCCCGCGAAGGCCGCCTGCGCCGCAACTTCCAGGGCTACACCGACGACAACCTGCCGAGCCTGATCGCGTTCGGCGCCAGCTCCATTTCGGCCCTGCCGCAAGGCTACGCGCAGAACATCGTCGAGACTGGCGCCTACACCCGCGCGGTTATGGAAGGCACGCTTCCCATTGCCAAGGGCATTGCCTTCAGCGGCGAGGACAGGCTGCGGGCGGCCATCATCGAGCGGCTGATGTGCGGCATGGCTGTGGACCTCGACGCGGTGTCCGCCCAGTTCGCGCCTCTGCGCCCAGATTTCGCGGACGAACTCACGAAGCTTGGCTGCCTGGCCGCGGAAGGCCTTATTGAACTGGAAGGCCGCCGCATCCAGGTGAAGGAAGAAGCGCGGCCGGCGCTCCGCATCGTCTGCGCCGTTTTCGACACCTACCTGGCCGAAAGCGCGGCCCCCCGGCACGCCGCCGCAGTGTGAGTTGCACGCCGGGAAGACAAATCCAGCCAATTTATGGCCCCTGCTCAGGGTTCCCGCTTGCTCCGGGCAAGCCGGCCGGGCCAAAACCGGGACGCAGGCGGCGCTTCCGCTTTTGACAGCAGGCTCCACGCGCTCTAAGCAACGGGCGGGCTCACACCACTATGAGGGACAGACCTATGGCTGGATTTCACGCGGTCGTTCTGGCAGCGGGGCAGGGTACCCGCATGAAATCGGCAATCCCGAAGGTTTTGCATCCGCTGGCAGGCGCGCCACTCGTCGCGCATGTGCTCAGGGCTGCCGCGGATGCGGGCGCTGTCCGCTGCTCGGCTGTGATCCCGCCGGATGCTCCGGGATTCGAAAAGCTTAGCCCCCCAATCGAAACGCGCTTCTTCGTGCAGCATGAGCGCTTGGGCACGGCGCATGCGGTGCTGGCCGCGCGGGCGGCGCTGGAAGCGGAGGACGGGCCGGTTCTTGTGCTGTACGGCGACACGCCGCTGGTCACGCCGGAAAGCCTCAAACGCCTCGCCGCCGCCCTTGAAGACGGCGCTCGGATGGTTGTGGCGGGGTTCAATGCCAGGGACCCCAAGGGCTATGGCCGCCTCATCGCCGCCGATGGCGAACTGCTGGCCATCCGTGAGCACAAGGATGCAACGCCCGAAGAACGCGCCATTACCCTGTGCAACTCCGGCATCATGGCCTTCGAGGGCCGTACGCTGCTGGGCCTGCTTGAGCGCATCGGCAACAACAACAAGGCCGGCGAATATTACCTGCCCGGCGCGGTGGAAATCGCACGCGCGGATGGCCACCGTGTGGCCTACCTGGTGATCGGCGAGGACGAGGTGCGGGGCGTGAACACGCGGGCGCAATTGGCGGAAGCGGAGGCCATCATGCAGGGCCGCCTGCGTGCCCGCGCGATGGAAAACGGGGCGACGCTGATCGCGCCGGAGACCGTGACCTTCAGCTACGATACGGTCACCGGGCAGGACGTGCTGGTCGAGCCCAACGTCTTCTTCGGCCCCAAAACCGTGATCGGCGATGGCGTCACGATCAAGGCATTCTGCCATATAGAAGACGCGGCCGTAGAGGCGGGCGCGACCGTGGGGCCATTCGCGAGGCTGCGGCCGGGAACGCGGGTCGGCCCGGCGGCGCATATCGGCAATTTCGTCGAGCTGAAGGCCTCGCATGTAAAGGCCGGCGCGAAGGTCAACCATTTGAGCTATATCGGCGACACCGAGGTGGGCGAGAAGGCCAATATTGGCGCGGGCACCATCACCTGCAACTACGACGGCTTCAAGAAATACAAGACCGTGATCGGCGCGGGCGCGTTTATCGGTTCGAACAGCGCGCTCATCGCGCCGGTGAGGATCGGCGATGGCGCCTATCTCGGCACGGGCAGCGTGATCGGCAAGGACGTGCCGGATCATGCACTTGCCGTCACGCGCGCGCCGCTTGTGATGCGGGAGGATGGGGCCAGGCGCATCCGTGCGCGCCACGAGGCACGCGCCAAGGCTGCCGCCGCGGCACCCGCGCCCATGGACGATAAGAAGTCCGGCTAGGCGGAATTCAGGGGCGCGGAAGGGGGCACGGAAGGGGGTTCCGGCTGCCCTGGGAAATTTACGATTTGCCGGATGGACCACGACGCCTCCCCTCTCACTCACGGGAGCATCATGCACCAAAGCGCCTTTCGGCCGCGTTAACGGCAGCTTAAGCCGATGATATCAATGCAATATTTCCGGCTTGCACGCGGGCGCCGGGCCGGCAAAATGCACCGTTTCATGGTTAATCCGCGACTTGCATCTATATTTAACGGGATTCCTGGACCGTGAAATTCACGCGAAAATGCGGTCTTTTCGCGTGAAAACACGGTGGCAAACATTAACGCCGCCAGCGTTTACCATGATGGCATTAAGGATAGTGGCGCGGTAAGCCGGGCCGCTTGACATCATGGCGCCCGCCCTCCATTGCCAATCCAAGCAATTTCAGGCTAAACCTTCGCGTGGGCGCTGTGGAGTGTGGGGCATGACGCGGGACGAGACGGTTGCGCTGTTCCTGGAGTGCGAGGCGAAGCGCGGCGAGGCGCGCGCGGCGGCGCTGGCCGATGGCAAAGACGAAGACGATGCGCGAAACATAGCGCACGAGGCGGCGAAGGCGCATTGGAACGCCTGGGCGGACCCCCTCCTCGCCGGACGCAAGGCGATGGAGGACGCGGGCACCTGGAAATCGAGCCGCGAATACCCCTGGGAGCCGGAGAAAGGCGAAAACACGGAAACCCGCGCCTGGATGGAAAAAGCGACGGCCAATTTCTCCCGCTGTCTCTTTCTTTTACCGGGGGTTGATGGGACGAAAGAGACAGCGGGAGAAGACAGTAAAGAGGATGGCAGCGGCAAGCCGCCTGTCAAATCAATTCAACTTGAGGGAAACAGCGCCGATTTTTCCGGCTTTGTTTTTCCGGGCAACGCCTCTTTCGGTAGCGCCACCTTCACGGGCAACGCCTCTTTCGGTAGCGCCACCTTCACGGGCGACGCCCGTTTCGTTAGCGCCACCTTCACGGGCTACGCCTCTTTCGGTAGCGCCACCTTCACGGGCAACGCCTCTTTCGGTAGCGCCACCTTCACGGGCAACGCCTCTTTCGGTAGCGCCACCTTCACGGGCAACGCCTCTTCGGTAGCGCCACCTTCACGGGCAACGCCTCTTTCGGTAGCGCCACCTTCACGGGCAACGCCTCTTTCGGTAGCGCCACCTTCACGGGCAACGCCTCTTTGATAGCGCCACCTTCACGGGCGACGCCCGTTTCGTTAGCGCCACCTTCACGGGCGACGCCTCTTTCGATAGCGCCACCTTCACGGGCAACGCCTCTTTCGATAGCGCCACCTTCACGGGCGACGCCTCTTTCGATAGCGCCGCCTCACGGCAAGGCCTGTTCGATAGCGCCACTTCAAGGGCGAGGCCTATTTCGTTAGCGCCACCTTCACGGGCGACGCCCGTTTCGGTAGCGCCACCTTCACGGGCGACGCCCGTTTCGATAGCGCCACCTTCACGGGCGACGCCTCTTTCGGTAGCGCCACCTTCACGGGCGACGCCCGTTTCGATAGCGCCACCTTCACGGGCGACGCCTCTTTCGATAGCGCCACCTTCACGGGCGACGCCTCTTTCGGTAGCGCCACCTTCAAGGGCGACGCCTCTTTCGGTAGCGCCACCTTCAGACAGGATGCTTTTTTCCCGAAAGCCCGCTTTGGCTCTCCCGCAAGCTTTGCGCTCTGCAATTTCCAAAGGCATGTCAGCTTCGAAGCCGCGCGTTTCGACGCCGATGCGAGTTTCGAGGCGATCAGGGGAGAGCGCGGCTTCAACATGGCCGGAGCGGTCTTCGAGGTTGTGCCCGATTTCATCCAGGCGCATTTCGAGGAGGCGCCGCGTCTGGACAATTTGCGGGTGGGACGGAAGCTGCCGCGGTTGAAGGAGCTGAGCGAAGACGAGCGCAAGGCTCTCAAGCGGCCGCAGCGTTTGCACAGGTGGGGCCTGGGAGAGAGCCGCTACCGGCGCGTGGCGGAGGCTATCGGCGAGGACAGCGATCTGCGCAACATCCCGGCGCGCTGGCGGGCGCTGATGCGGCTGGCGATCCAGGGGCACGACACCGAGCGTGAGCTTGAGTTTCACGCGCGCGAATTGCGCTCGCAGCGCTTTGCCGAGCATTGGCCGCTGCCCTGGCTGAACCTGCGCTCAACTAGCCCGAAGGGCGGTAGCGCAAACAATTCCGGCGCCGAGTGTGGAAGAGCGTGCTGGGCTTGTGGTTCGGCGTGTCTT
>CAVUGF010000050.1:0-13887 GCA_963740975.1 uncultured Alphaproteobacteria bacterium
GGGTTTTTGGACAGTAGAATTCAAGTGAAGAACAGCAAAAATCGCGCGAAAAATGCGGCAAGAATGGAGGGCGGTGCGTGTGTTAACCATGCCATCATTAACCATGACGCCAGAACTTTGCGTCCCTCCAGGCAGAGCCTTTCGGCTATCCCCAACACTTCCTATATACCCCCTGCTGGTCATACCGGCCATGCCGCGGGTAAGTTAAGGCTGGCATCGCGCCCTGCTGGCGGCTATTGTCCGGCTTCTCATCAACTTCAATGGGTTGAAGCTGTGCGGTTAAGGGTCTTACTCGCGTTGCTTTTCGTAGGCGGCGTTGGATATGGATTGTACACGTTTGCCGGCTTCAAGGGCCAGGCGATCAAGAGCTATTTCGCTTCGCACAAGCCGCCGCCGGCGCCCGTCGAGGTCGCGGTCGCCAAGCGTGAGGGCATTCCCCAGTCGCTTGCCGCGATCGGCACGCTGACCGCCGACCAGCAGGTCAACGTGACGACGCAGATCGCCGGGCAGGTGCGCGAAATCTATTTCACATCCGGGCAGCGGGTGAAAATGGGCGACAAGCTCGTCCAGCTCGATGACGCGCCCGAACGCGCCGACCTTGCCAATTATCAGGCTCAAGCACGGCTCGCCGAGGTCAACCTGGACCGGACGATAACGCTGCTCAAGAGCGATTTCGCCGCGCGCCAGACCGGAGACCTGCAACGCAGCCAGCTGGAGCAGGCCAAGGCGCAGATCCAGAAGACCCAGGCGATCATCAGCCAGAAGCTGATCGTGGCGCCGTTCGACGGGGTGCTGGGCATCCGCCAGGTCAACCTCGGGCAATATATCGGCCCAGGCACGAATATCGTGAGCCTCACCGATCTCAGTGTCCTTCGCGCCGACTTCAAGCTTCCGGAGCAGAACGCTTCCAAGCTTTCGGTGGGGCAGGAGGCAGACATCGGGGTGGATGCCGTTCCGGGCAAGACGTTCAAGGCCAAGATCAGCGCCATCGAGCCGCGCGTGAGCGAGACCACGCGCACGCTCGCCATTCAGGCGACGCTTGTGAACGCGGGCGAGACGCTGAGGCCTGGCATGTTCGCGGACGTTTCGGTGGTGCTGCCGCCCAAGGAGGATGCGGTTGCCGTGCCCGTAACAGCGCTCGACGCAACGCTTTACGGGGCGAGCGTGCTGGTGCTTGAGCCGCATGGAGATCCCAAGGACAAGGTGTTCAAGGTCCGGCGCGAGCCGGTAACGGCGGGCCTCTATTTCGGCAATGAGGTCGAGATCGCCAAAGGCCTGAACGGCGGCGAGACCGTGGTCGCCTCGGGACAGAGCAAGCTGCAGACGGGGGCCTTGGTCACGCCAATCGACACGACGGCGCTGATCCCGCCGGCGAAGGTGGCCCTGCCGTAACAGCTGGGCGCGGGGAGCTACCGGGGCGGCGGGAAGTCCGCCTAGCGTCATCCCGGAGCCGCCAAAGGCGGTGTCCGGGATCGTTACAAACGTCAGCGTCCGTTACGATTCCGGATAGGGTGCGAATGCCCTTTACGGGATGACGGACTGAAAAGCATTCAACCGGAAAGCGTAGCAGATGCGTTTCACCGATATTTTCATCCGCAGGCCGGTGCTGGCGTTCGTTGTTAGCGCGCTGATCCTGTTGGTAGGCGCCCGCTCGCTGATGACACTTCCCGTGCGGCAGTTTCCGCTGCTCACCAACACGGTTGTCACCGTATCGACGATCTATCCCGGCGCCACGGCCGAGCTGATGCAAGGCTTCATTACGACGCCCCTGCAGCAGGCCATCGCCTCGGCGGACGGTATCGATTACATCACCTCGACCTCGGTGCTGGGCGCGAGCACCATCCAGGCCTATGTGCGGCTGAATTTCGATCCCGACGCCGCCGTCACCGAGGTTATGTCCAAGGTGCAGCAGGTGCGCTATCTGATGCCGCAGGGCGCAAACGATCCGGTCATCACCAAGAGCACCGGGCAGACCACGGCGATTATGTATATCGGCTTTTCGAGCCCCAAGCTTAGACGCCGGCAATCTCCGATTACCTGACGCGCGTGGTGCAGCCGATCCTGGCCACGGTCGACGGTGTCTCCTCGGCGGATGTGATCGGCGGGCAGACCTTTGCCATGCGCGTCTGGCTCGATCCGGCCCGCATGGCCGCGCGCGGTATCAGCGCGGCCGAGGTGGCGCTCGCCATCCGCGCCAACAACTTCCAGACCGCGCCCGGCCAGCAGAAGGGCTACTTCACCGTCGCGAACATCACCGCCAACACCGACCTGAAGAGCGTGGATGCGTTCCGCGAGATGGTGGTGAAGTCCCGCGGGGGGGCGCTCACCCGGCTGAAGGACATTGCGACCATATCGCTCGACGCGAAAAGCTTCGACGCCGCAGTGTCGATGGATGGCCAGAACGCCGTCTTCATCGGTGTGCAGCCGACGCCCGCAGGCAACCCGCTGACGGTAGTGAGCGGCGTGCGCAAGAAGCTCGAAAGCATCCGGAACACACTGCCGCCCACGCTCAAAATGGAGGTGGCCTACGACGCGAGCAAATTCATCCAGGCCTCCATCGACGATGTGATCTGGACGCTCGGCATGGCCGTGGGCGTCGTGGTGGTGGTGATCTTCCTGTTCCTGGGCTCGATGCGCACGGTGCTGATCCCGATCGTGACCATCCCGCTGTCGCTGATCGGGGCGGGCACCTTGATGTACGCCGCGGGCTTCAGCCTGAACCTGCTCACGCTGCTTGCGATGGTGCTGGCTATCGGCCTTGTGGTCGACGACGCCATTGTCGTGGTGGAGAACGTGTTCCGGCATATCGAGGAGGGGAAGTCGCCGATCCAGGCCGCGCTGATCGGAGCGCGCGAGATCGCGGGGCCGGTCATCGCCATGACCATCACGCTGGCCGCGGTCTATGCGCCAATCGGCCTGCTCGGCGGCGTTACCGGCATTCTCTTCAGGGAGTTCGCCTTTACACTTGCGGGCGCGGTGATCGTGTCGGGCGTCGTAGCGCTCACGCTATCGCCTGTGATGTCGTCGGCGCTGCTGTCGCAACAGGTGCTGCATTCGCCCTTCGCACAGCGGGTTACGAACGCATTTACGGCCGTGGAGCGCTGGTATGAGCGCCGGCTGTCGTCGAGCCTGGATTACCGGCCGGCCACGCTGATTGTGGCGCTGGGCGTGATCGCGAGCCTCTGGTTCCTCTATTCGAACGCCTCCAAGGAGCTTGCTCCGCCCGAGGACCAGGGCATCGTCCTGGGCCTGGCCAAAGCCCCGCAATACGCCAATCTCGATTACATGCAGGCTTACAGGAAGCAGCTTGAGGATGCGCTCTCCATCCCCGACGCGGACGGCACATTCATTATTTTCGGCCTGGCCCGTGGTCAATCAGGGCTTCGTGGGCTCCCGGCTGAAGCCTTGGAACGAGCGCAAGAAGACCGCCAAGACGCTCCAGCCGGAGTTGCAAGCCAGGCTCTCCAAGGTGCCCGGCCTGCAAGTGTTCGCATTCTCGCCGCCGCCCTTGCCCGGCTCGACCGGCGGCATGCCAGTGCAGATGGTTGTCTATTCGACTGACGGTTACAGCATCATCTATAATGTGATGGACAAGCTGAAGGATGCCGCGCGCAAGAGCGGGCTGTTCCTGGTCGTGGATAGCGACCTCGCCTTCAACAATCCAACGGTGAAGGTTGAGGTGAACCGCTCCAAGGCCAACGAGATTGGCGTCATGATGGAGAGCATCGGCAGCACGCTGGCGCTCATGGTCGGCGGCAACTATGTGAACCGCTTCGACCTTCAGGGACGCTCCTACGAGGTCATTCCGCAGGTTCCGCGCGTGGACCGGCTGACGCCGGACGCCCTGGTCAATTACTATGTGCCGACCGCGAGCGGGGCGCAGGTGCCGCTTTCGACGCTGGTCACTGTGTCGACCTCGACGGACCCGAACGCGCTCACGCAATATAACCAGCTCAATTCCGCGACCTTCATGGCGGTGCCCTGGCCGGGCGTCACCGTCGGCCAGGCGGTGAGCTTCCTTGAGGACAAGGCGCAGGAGCTGTTCCCCGAGAACTTCAGCCACGCCTATCTCGGCGACTCGCGCCAGTATTTCGAGGAGGGCAACAAGCTCGTCTTCACCTTCCTCTTCGCGCTGGTCGTGATCTTCCTGGTGCTGGCGGCGCAGTTCGAAAGCCTGCGCGATCCGTTCGTGATCCTGGTGAGCGTGCCTATGTCGGTATGCGGCGCGCTTCTGCCGCTGTTCATGGGCATCGCGACCGTGAATATCTATTCGCAGGTCGGGCTCGTGACGCTGATCGGGCTCATATCGAAGCACGGCATTCTGATGGTCGAGTTCGCCAAGGAGTTGCAGCGCAACGAGAACCTCGACCGGCGCACCGCGATCGTGCGCGCCGCCGCCGTTCGCTTGCGGCCCATCCTGATGACGACCGCCGCCATGGTGGTGGGCCTGATCCCGATGGTGCTGGCCACGGGCGCCGGCGCCGCGAGCCGGTTCAGCATCGGCCTTGTCATCGTCTGCGGGCTCACCATCGGCACGGTGTTCACGCTGTTCGTGCTGCCGATGGTCTACACCTTCATCGGCGCGGACCACCGGCTCGCCACCACCGCCGCGCGCGATGCGGAAATCGCTTCGGTGAACTGAGGACGGGCGCTTACTGGGGGAGGGGCCGGGCAGTTTGCCGCGCTTCGCGATTATCGCCGCCTTATCCCGCGAGACACGAGCCACCTTCCGCGTCGAAGGCTTTGGCGGTCATGGCAGGGCTGAATTTTCATGTGGCGGCTGTAGATGATATGGGGCGAGCGGCGAAGCAGGTAGCATCGTCGCGAACAACCGAAGCGATGGCAACTGCAACAAAGACATTCGCCCCATGACAAACAATTTTGACACCCGCAAATCGTGCACGCCCTTTGACCAAAGCAAGACCTTGGTTGCCGTTATCGAGCTGAGCCAAAAGACCTGGCTTGTTGGAGCAATTGTGCCAGGACTCAAGCGCAGCCCCTCCAAGAAGCTGACTAGCGCGAATAAGGAAGACGAAACGCTCAAGCTGTTGTTGCGCTGGCGGGATGAAGCGATCCAATCGGGACAGGAAATCGAGCGGATCGCCGTCGCATTCGAATCCGGCAGGGACGGCTTCTGGCTGGCGCGGTGGCTGAGGGCGCAGGGGATTGAAGCCTATGTGATCCACGCCGCCAGCACGGCTGTGTCGCGGGAGCATCGGCGGGCGAAGACGGACCGCCTCGATATCGAGCTGTTGCAGCGCGGTTTTCTGGGCTGGCTGCGTGGAGAAGTTGGCCATTGCAAGATGGTGGCCATCCCCAGCCGTGAAGAAGAGGACAGCAAGCGCCCAGGCCGCGAGCGCGAAACGCTCGTGTCCCAGTGCACCCGTATCGTCAACAGCATGAAAGGCGATCTGGCCCGGCTCGGCGTGCGTAACTTCAACCCCAAGCTGAAGAAGGCGCCGGCGAAGCTCGACGCCGTGCGCACCCCCGAGGGAGGCCCCATCCCGCCCAACACCGTCGCCAAGTTGAAGCGGGATATGGAGCGGCTAAGGCAGCTCAAAGAGCAAATCCGGCAAATCGAAGCTGAGCGCCTGGAGCGGATCGAGAAGGCGCCGGAAGAGAAAGCGCATGTCATGATTGTCCTGCTCGCCCGTGTGCTTGGCATGGGTGTCGAAACGGCGGACATGCTGGTGCAAGAGGCGCTGTCGCGAAACTTGCGCGACCGCCGGGCCGTGGCGCGCCTGGGCGGCCTCACTGGCTCGCCAGATGAAAGCGGCTCCAGGCGCCGCGAGAAAGGGCTTGCCAGGGCGGGCTGCGCGCGGCTGCGCACGGGCATGATCCAATTGGCTTGGCGGATGCTGATGTTCCAGAAGGACTGTGCGCTGGTTCAATGGTTCCTGGCGCGGACAGCCGATGGCCGCTCTCAGACCCGGAAAACCATGATTGTGGCGCTTGCCCGCAAACTACTTATCGCTTTTTGGCGCATGGTGACAACAGGCGAAGTCCCCGAAGGCATGATCTTGCGGCCGGCAGCGTAATAACTTCAATCGATCCAATTGTAACCTGAATTCATCGCGTCCCCTCCCGCAGCGTTGAGCGGATGGGCTGCCGATGACGATCCGAGGCGGCGGAACCCGATCCCGGCCATGGCATTCAAACGCCGAGCTTTAGAATGGGACCGCCACTGAGGAGCTTCGCCCACGATGCGAATGACTGCATCATGGTGGGCCTCGCTAGAGGCTACCGGATACAAGGCTGTACGCGGCTTGGCGCCGCGCTGCGATGGCGGGGTTTCCCCTTCGATTGTCACGAAAGTCCATGGACGCCTAAAAAGAGAAAAAGGAGAGGAGCCAGAATTGAGAGCTTGACAAAAAAAGCCCCATACAAGCGGCCGGGGAACGAACGCGCTCTCGCGCGAGTTTGCTGCTGCCCGTGCGGTGCGGGGTGACGCAGTAACCATCTAAAGAGTTAGCGCTAACGGGGCAGGCGCCCTGTCTTGAGGATCGTGGGGTCAAAGCACTTCCACCTCAAGACAGGAGCCTTCAGATGAGCGTGACGTCATCGAACCCCAAGCCCATCAGCCCCTTGCGTACCCGCATGATCGAAGACATGACGGTGCGCAACTTCGCCGCCGGTACACAGCGCGAGTATATCCGCGCCGTCAAGAAGCTCGCGGGCTTCATCGAGCGTTCACCAGATACGGCGACGGCGGAAGAGCTGCGCGCCTTCCAGCTGCATTTGACCAAGACCGGCACCACTCCGCCAACCATCAACGCAACGGTCACGGCGCTGCGGTTCTTCTTCAAGGTCACGCTGGACCGGCCTGAGACAACGCGGCATCTGGTGTTCGTGCATGAGCCGCGCAAACTGCCGCGGGTGCTGCCGGCCGGGGAGGTTCTACGGCTGCTCGAAGCAGCACCGAACCCGAAGTACAAGGCGGCGCTGAGCGTTGCCTACGGCGCGGGATTGCGGGCGATGGAGGTGGTGGCCCTCAAGGTCGCTGACATCGATAGCCAGCGCATGCTGATCCGCGTCGAGCAAGGCAAGGGGCGCAAGGACCGCTTTGCCATGCTCTCGCCGCAGCTTCTGGACCTGCTGCGGGACTGGTACCGGATCGCGCGGCCCCGCATGTATCTGTTCCCCGGCCAGGACAAGATCGGCCCCATGACAACACGCCAGCTGAACCGCATCTGCCACATGGCGGCGGAGTTGGCTGGCTTGCCGAAGTGGGTCGCGCCGCACACGCTCAGGCACTCCTTTGCGACCCATCTGCTTGAGCAGAACATCGATGTGCGGATTATCCAGGTGCTGCTTGGGCACGCCAGCATCAAGACAACGGCTGGGTACACGCACCTGACCGAGCCTGTCCGCGCCCCGCTCAAGGCCATCCTCGATAGACTGATGTCCGGCCTATAAGGCCGGGCACCAGCTGTGATCGAGGTTGCGGACATCTTCCGCCGCTTTGCTGACGGCTATCTGGCGATGCACGGTGCGGGGGTTCTGCCCTCGCACCGGCGCGCCATCGCCGATATTCTTGCCTGCCGCACGCAAGCGCTTGGCGGGCACCTTTGGCGCTGCGGCCAATGCGGCGCCGAAGTCTATTCCTACCATTCCTGCCTTATGGGCAAAATCCGTAATGGGGAGCTGGCGGCCCCGGCCCTGCGATACACAGCCTGTATCCGCCAGCCCATCTCACCATTACGAAGCGCTTTTGAGCATGGCGATAAGCTTGTCCGGGGCCCGGAAGGTGCCCCGCCGCAGGTGCGGCGGTACGATGGATTCGATCGCTTCGAGCTTCTCCGTGGGGTCGCCGCGGGTATAGACTTCCGTGGTTTCCAGATTGGCGTGGCCGAGCCACAAGGATACCTTGCGGATATCCTGGGTCGCCTGCAGGACGATCATCGCGCAGGTATGCCTCAGCACATGAGGAGAGACGCGCTTTTTCAGCAAGCCAGGACATTTCTGCGCCGAGCGGGCGGCATGTTTCTTGAGCAGATAGGCAAAGCCCCAGCGGGTTAGCGGTTCTCCGCGCGCGCTGACAAACACCTCAGGCACTGCCGCCGTCCCCCGCACCGCAAGCCATGCGCGGAGCGCTGTGCCCGTTGTTTTCCATAAAGGAAGCGCGCGTTCCCGCCGCCCCTTGCCGAGAACGCGGATGCTCATCGACGGCAGGTCCACATTCTCCATCCGCAGTCCCGTCAGTTCGGATACGCGCAAGCCGGCACACACGGCCAGATGCAACATGGCCCTGTCACGGATGCCATCGCGCGTTGCGGGATCGGGAGCATCGAGCAGCGCTTGAAGCTCGTCCCGCAAGAGATAGGGAACAAGGCGGGTCTCGGTTTTCTTGAAGGGGATCGCCAGAACGCGGCGGATTTGCTCCAAAGCCGCCGGTTGCCGGTATTCCAGAAAGCGGTAGAAAGACTTTATGGCAGCCAGCCGGACGTTCCGGGTTTCCGCCGTGTTTTTCCGCGTGTCTTCCAGATATTCAAGGAAGGTACTGACCAGCCTGCTATCCAGCTGCTCCAGCGTCAGCGACGAGGGCGCCGTTTTGAGTTTTTCCGCGGCAAACTCGAAGAGCAGCCGGAAGCTGTGAGCATAGGACTCGCAGGTATGCGGGCTGGCGCCACGGTGACGGGACAGCGTCTCCCGGAGGAAAGCCTCGATCAGGGAAGCGATCTCAGTCATGACTGGCCACCTCCAAACAGGAAGGCTTCTCCGGCGGCAGCGGTGCCGTGCATGAGCTCGGCGGTGGCCTCGAGATACCAGTAAGTGCTGTAGATATTGACGTGGCCCATGTAGGTTGCCAGCGCAACCATGTGCTTGCCGGTCCAAGGTTGCCCCAGCGGACTGGCCTGCAAAGCGCGCACCGCGAAGGTATGGCGCAGATCGTGCAGGCGCGGCCGGCGGCCGCCCGGATCTGGCGGGATACCGGCCGCGATTGCCAGCTTGTCGAAGGTCTCCTTAGCCGCGATGTAGCGGAGCGGCAGGCCGTGGATGCCAACGAACACCGGATCGCCGGCAGAAGCGGGCTGGCGCTGTTGCAGATAACCCTTCAAGCCCTCTGCCGCGGTGCCGTGCAGCGGCACCAGCCGGGTTTTCCGGAACTTGGTTTCCCGGATCAAAAGCCCGTCACCGGTAATGTCAGCTACTTTCAACTTCAACGCTTCGGAGATCCGCAGCCCCGTAGCAGCAAGGAGCGCGATCAAAGCGCAGTAGGTCTGCGGTCTCAACCCGGCCTTGGGGCGAAGCCCAAGGGCACCGCCAAGGAGGCGGCGGATTTCATCCGCGGAGTAGATGTGGGGCGGGCGCCGTTTCTTGCGGGCGCCGAAGTAGTTTCCGGGCGGGGAAGCATGCCGGACATCTTCCATGCGGATGTAGCGGGCAAAGCGGCAGACGGCTTTGAGCCTGGCATCGCATTGCGCCACGGTCGGGCCAAGTGCTGCCCAATCGATTGCGGTTTGCGTCTGGACATGCGTTTCCGCCCGCTCTGCCGCAAAGCCGGCAAAGCTCTTCAACAGGTACTCGTCATTTTGTAATGCGAAATCCTGCGGCACGGCGCAGGACGAGATAGGCTTCGATGGCTTTCAGCATGACAGCGCCTCCGGCCAGGGAAGCGCAACTTGCTTCAACGCGGTAATATCCGCCTTGGCATAGTACGCCGTCGTATCCGCGCTCCGGTGCCGGAGCACCAAGCCGATCTTTTCAAGCGGAACACCGTGGCGCAGCATCTCGGTTGCCGCAGTGTGGCGCAGCGCATGAGCGCCTTTGACCGGACTGACGACCCCAGCCCGCTTCATAAGGTGTTTCACAATCGAAGACACGCTGCCTCCGTTCAGAAGCGGACGGTAAGGCGCGATGTTGCGAAGGAAGACATAATCGCTTTTGCAAGCGGACGGCCGGCATTCCAGGTAGGCGAGGATCGCATCCCCGGCATCTTGCGGAAGCGGGAGACGGACCTGGCAGCGTGACTTCCCTGAGACACGCAGCGAGCCGGTCCCCCATTCGATATCGGTCAGCCGCAGCTGCGCCACATCGCCCGCCCGGACGCCGAGCCACACCAAGAGCAGGAGGATTGCGCGATCGCGGCGGCGGCCAGGACTATCGCCATCGCATGCCGCGATCAAACTGTTGACCTGCTCCGCGGTCGATATCTTGGCATTTCAGCCAAGTGCCAGCAGGCATATCCGGGCACTGCCTTATCGAGGTCCGCTTGGCACTTGCCTTGAGCCGCAAGGTACCGCAAGAACACCCGCAGGCTGGTGACCAGCTTTTCGAGGGTTGCTCTCCCGGATTGCCCGGCGCGTTCCGTCAGAAAGCTGCGGATGCCTGCCGCATCCCAGCAGCCAGGATCTTCGCCAAGAGCCGCCATGAAACTGCGGGCGTCACGAGCGTAAAGTCTGATGGTGGGACCGGCTGCGCCGCGATGCTTGCGCAGCCAGTGTTTGAAGTGGGCCAGCAACTCCGGTTCAGCAGGCTTAGGCGCCGCGGCGGTGGGCTGGCAAACTTCGGCTGCCACAAGAAAATCCCGGAAATGCTTGGCGCCGAAAACGGTGTGATGATTACGCCGCCCGCCTTTGTGCCGCGGACACCGGCAGGTCCGGAGGTGCTCGCTGAACGCCGTCAGATCGATGCAAGCCAGCGTTCCGCCCTGTTCATGCACGAAATGGCCGAGATGAGCTGCCGCCCGCAAATAGCGCACGCAGCAATTCTAAAACTGCCTAATTTTCCTAAAACTGGCGGATTTTAAGGATTCCCAAGGGAAGCGAACAGTGATTCAAGATAGGGATGAGCCTGCTTATATCCCTTTTGGAGGAACTTAAGGATGCGTGCCGGACATTTCCGGACACACGGGAAGGGCGTTCCGGCAACATTGGAGTAGAAGATTTCGGGTTGTCTGCATTTTCGATGTTTTTTATGCAGAGCGAGTCCTTTTTGTCGTACCAGCGGGCGCTGGAGAATGGACAGAAGCGGTCGAATTGCCAGACGCTGTTTGGGATCGGCAAGATCCCTTCTGACAATTACATCCGGTCCATGCTCGACCAAGCCGATCCCGCACTTTTGCAGCCTTGTTTCGACCGGCTGACCGCCTGCCTCGGCAAACCGGAGATGCGGAAAGCCTTTCAACGGCTCGGCGGCCGGACGCCAATCGCGTGGGACGGAACGGAGTATTTCAACTCATATAAAATAGGCTGCTCTCAGTGCCTGACGCGCAAACGCAGCAACGGGAAGACCGAAAACTATCACACGATGCTATCGGCAACGGTTGTGGCTCCGGGGCATAGCAAAGTTGTGCCGCTCATGCCGGAATTCATAGCGCCGCAAGACGGGCATGATAAGCAAGACTGCGAGCGCGCCGCGGTCAAGCGCTGGTTTGAAAAACACGCCGATCGCGTCAAATCTCTGCGCCCCGTTTATCTTGGAGACGACCTGTTCGCCTGCGATCCCGTGGCGCGGATGGTTACGGAAAACGGTGACGATTTCATTTTTACCTGCAAGGAAGCCTCGCACAAAGCCTTGATGGACTTCATCGGCGGCGCGACGTGCGAGGTGCGCGAGGACAAGGTCCGCAAAGGCCGCGTGAACGAAACATTCCGCTACAAGTGGATCGAGGACGTGCCTTTACGCGATGGGAAAGATACGATCAAGGTCAATTGGATCGGCTTTCAAATCATCGATGCGAAAGGCGGCGTAAAATATTCGATGTCATGGGTCACGAGTTTGCCCGTTACATCGGACACCGTTGCCGAAATCGCCGCCTGCGGCCGGGCGCGCTGGAAGATTGAAAATGAAAGCTTCAACGTGATGAAAAATCACGGCTACGAACTGGAGCACAATTTCGGCCACGGCAAAAAGTTTCTCGCGATGACCTTGGCCGCATTCAATCTGCTGGCCTTCGCGTGGCACTCAATCCTCGACTGCCTCGACCCGCCATGACAAGCCGCCAGAGAAGCCGCCACCAAACGGACGCGGTTCTTCTCCACCATCGTTTCCCTCACCGCCTTCGTCATTTTCCCTTCTCGCCGGTTTTCCCAACCTCCCTCGCCACCTTCGAAATCCCACCAAACCTTCTTCAAAACCCCAAATGACCCGCCCCCCCTAAGAAAATGCTAGTTTTAGAATTGCTGTAGCGCACGTGACTGCTGGACCATAGCCTACGCGTTCGAGCAAATCGGCGAAACCATCCAGATACGGCCCGCCCGGTCCGCTCCGAAGGTGCTTCAGCATCTTTGGTGCCGGAAAAACGTCTCCAACATTTTATATCCCCGCTTGTGACTGGCCAACATTGGCCAAGCCAAGCACGGCGGAGGAGCCCGCTTTTATGGAGACAAGGAACACCGCAGATCACAGGAAACGCTGAGTTAATCACCGCCGGCTCCCCATTACGGATTTTGCCCATAAGGCAGCTAATGGGCGACGCCCATTAGTTGCCTGAACTGGCACTGCCCGAAGTGCCAGGGTGCGGCGGCACGGGAATGGTGAGGTGGCCCAGCGAGAGGCCGAACTCTTGCCGGGCGCAGTAATTCCACCAGGTGTTCACCTTGCCCGTGCGCCGGTCGCGGACATCGCCTACCAGAACAAGGCCGCGATCTACGATATGCTGTTCAAGGCTTCGGCCGGGACCATGCTCAAGATCGCCGCCGATCCCAAGCACCAAAGGGCGAAGATCGGCTTCATCGCCGGTGCTTCATACGTGGGGCTCGGCGATGACGCATCATCCGCATGTGCATATGATCGTGCCGGGCTGTGGCCGGGCTCTCGCCGGATGGCAGCCGCTGGACCGCCTGCCGGCGCGGCTTCCTCTTGCCGGTGCTGGTGCTCTCCAAGCTGTTCCGGGTGGCTTACTCGCTTGAGAAGCTTGCCGCCGCGCACAAGGCCCTGGAAAGCTGCGTTCTCTTCGGCGAGCATGCGCATCTCGCCGGTGCGGAGGAGTTCGCCGCCTTCCTTGGCTCCGCCGCTTTGGAAGACTGACTGGTTCGTCTATTCCAAGCGTCCATTCTCCGGGCCCCGAACCGTACTCGCCTATCTCGCGCGCTACACGCACCGGGTTGCGATCTCGAACCGGCGCTTGATTGCCGCGGACAAAAACAGCGTCACCTTCACATACAAGGACTACCGCGTCGAGGGACCTGGGCCGCTACAAGACCATGACGCTTGAGACGGGCGAGTTCATCCGCCGCTTCCTGACGCATGTGCTGCCCAAGGGCTTCCATCGCATCCGCCATTACGGGCTTCTGGCCAGCGGCACCCGCGCGGACAACCTGGCCACGATGCGCGCCTTGCTCGCCATGGCGGCGCCGGTGTCCAACGCCAGCAGCGATGCCGGCAAGGCCGCCGCGCCCGCCTTGGGGATGCCTGCCGTGCCCGCCCCTGTTGCGGCGGGCACATGCTCATTATCGAGACCTTCGAGGGAAGATGCCGGCGGCGGAGAACCGCTCCGAAGCCGGCTAGGAGCGACACGTCATGAGCAAGAGCGCAGGCGCTTCCATCCCGATTGCCGTCCGCCTTCGCCGCCTCTCACAGGCAGGCCACGCCGGCGCTTGCCCGCCAGCGGTTCGAATGGATGCGATCCAAGCCGCAGCCAGCCTCCTTATGCTGGCGATGCCATCCCCGTGGCGCCTTAACGGCTCATTGCCGCTTCACACCTCACAGCTTTCCGGGCTCGCTCCGTGCTGCCCGCATGCCGATGGCGGTGTCAAAATCCTCATAGCGTTGTGCAGTCCCGGGTGCCCTGCTTCCCGCGCGTTCCTTCCCCGGAGGCTTTCGGACGCCTGGCCCGTCGAGGCTGTGGCGAGTTTCCGCATGGGCCGGCATCGAAACTCTTCACAGGAGCGGACATCCGCGATGATCGAATCGACTCCAACGATGATCGGGGATTTTATACAG
>CAVUGF010000051.1:0-77254 GCA_963740975.1 uncultured Alphaproteobacteria bacterium
CAGGCGAGAACGCAACCGAGGTAACCGGCTGGGAATGTCCTTCGACGGTGTGAACCAGCCCACCCGTCGCCGCGTCCCACAGTTTTAGCGTCTTGTCATCGCTGCCTGAGAGCACTCGGGAACCATCGGATGAGAACGTAACTGAATTGACCGGACCGGTGTGCCCCTCGAAGCTGCGCAGGACCGCTCCCGTTGCCGCGTCCCATAGCTTTAATGTCTTGTCATTGCTACCTGAGAGCAAACGCGTGCCATTGGGAGAGAACGCGACCGAGGTAACCTTAGCAGTGTGCCCTTCGAAGGTACGTAACAGCTGCCCACTCGCCGCATCCCAGAGTTTGAGCGTCTTGTCCCAACTACCCGAGAGCAACTGGGCGCCATCAGGCGAGAACGCGACCGAATTGACGGCGCCGGAATGCCCCTCGAACGTCCGTAGCAACTGCCCGCTCGCCGCGTCCCAGATTTTAAGCGTCTTGTCCCAACTGCCCGAGAGCAACTGGGCGCCATCGGGCGAAAAAGCAACGGAGGTGACCAAGGAGGTGTGCGCATCGAAGGTGCGGATAAGCTTCCCGCTCGCAACGTCCCATAGCTTAAGAGTCCAATCCTGGCTGCCTGAAAGGACACGCGCGCCGTCGGGCGAAAACGCAACCGCTCGAACGTTAACTGCATGCGGGACGAGCGGAACGATTTCAGTCTTGGGTCTCACCTGCGCCAGCGCGCCGGCGGCCATCGTCAACACGATCAAAGCCGCAAAGATTACGGCTGGCCCGCCGCGGAACATCACTGAAAGCACTCGCATGAAAGGCTCCCTAGCCATCAATCACCCAGCTCGGCGCGGAGGGTTAACGAATAAATAACAGCATGACGGAATGGCCTCCGTCCGGCAACGTATCTTTAGATAAGGGGTGCAGCCGGCACGCGTCCAATCGGCGACATGCGGACCAGGACCGCTTATGGCCCACCCCTGAAACTTGAAAGCCCAGCTATGGTTTGCCGGGTCGTCGGATCGCGCAGGGCGGGCGCAGCCGCTTAACCTCCGGTAGCGGAATTGTCCAGGCGGGAGGGTTCATCGTCACCGCGGCAAGGATCAAGCACGGTGAATTTTGACCCGCAGCGGGCGTCGCCGGTGATTAAGACGAGACGACGGGGTCGGGTGGATTCCGGACATCGCGGTTTGGATGGTAAGCCCTGGTGTGAATAGCGGCTTTCGGACCCAGAAGCGGTATTCTTCGGCTGCGCAACTGTGAGCGTGCAGCTGACCCACTCCGCGACAGCCGGGACGTATTGAGCCGTTAAAGCAATTCCCAACCAAACTTACGCAGATCCGGCATGACGAAAGAAGCATTCCAGTGGCGTGAAGCCAACCAAGAGTTTGCCGATCCGGTTCCCTTCCAATTCGACTAATTCGGGAACCACTCTAGTTTGCGACCAGTCAAGGCGCGTTTAAGGGGACAACTCATCAGTCAATCTGCCTCGGCCTCAAGATCAATCTGCTCAGCGTTTTCCAGAATGATCTCCGATGTAGTTTCTAGCGAAATTTCAGTAGGTATAAGGGCTTCCAGGCGCGCCAAGCTTTCCGGGTCGGAAAGTAGTGCAGCCTTTTCGCTGGGCTTGAGTAGTTTCAGCAATTCGGCCAAGTCGGCGGAAACTTCAAGCTTGGCGCGCCCAATCGCCAGATTCGGAGAGATGCGGGATTCGAGCGAGACCGGCTGCAATTGAATGAGCTGGCGATGGAGCGCGCGCAGTTTGCTGCTCCCTGCCAGTTGCGTAATTGCCTCGCGCACCAGAACGGTTTCTTCGATCCTTCTCTGAACCTGGGCCCTTTCGTTTGCAATCTCGGGCGGCGCCTTCTCTTCCTCTATCTGAAGGAGCCCCAAGCGCCGGGAGCTCTCGCCAGCCGATTTCCTGGCGGACCAGGTGGAAAGCGGGCCGGAGAGAATTAGGCCCAAAGTGGCACGGCAACATCCAGAGAAAGAGAATGAACGAGGCGTGGAAAGTAAGCACGGCAAGGCAGATGCCGATCGTCATGTGCTTCCAGTGAAATTGCATGATTTCGGCCGCAGGCAAGGACCCGTCGTCCCGGCGCTGCGGCTTCCAGCCGCTGTCGCGGCCCCGGAACACATCGGCCACTGCGGCGGAATGCAGCAGCATCATGATGTGGGCGAAGAGCGACGAGAGCACGGTCTCGATCAGCACGCCAGCCAGCAATATGAGCGCTCCGCCGAATCCGCGCCGCTGCCTCGAAATCCATGATGGCCAGCAGGTAGGCGAGGAGCTTCGGCAGAAGCAAGACGCTGAGCGTCAACAGCAAGAGCTCCAAGGACCGCTCGGCGTCATGCATCGGCCGGATCGAAAAAAGCGGGAAGCCATACGAGAAGTATTGCGGGACGCCGTAAATCGACTGAAGCGTCAGCGCGAGCGCGAAGACAAAGAAGAGCAGCCAGAAGAGCGCGGAGACGTAAGCCATGATGCCCATCGCCATATGCACGCGGCTGACCCAATGCAGCCCGCTCGCAAAGAGCACCCGCGAATGCTGGAGGTTGCCCCGCGCCCCACGCCGGTCGCGGATCGCTAAGTCGATCAGGCTCGGCGGAATTTCTTCATAGGAGCCAACCAAATCGGGCACCATGCAAACCCGCCAGCCGGCTCGGTTGAGCAGCGCGGCCTCCACGAAATCGTGGCTCAGGATTTGCCCGCCGAACGGCGGCTTGCCCGGCAGGATCGGGAGGCCGGCGCTCTCTATGAAGGCGCGGGTCCGGATGATGGCGTTATGCCCCCAGAAATTGCTGTTGCCCCGGTGCCAGAACGAGAGCCCCGTCGCCAGCATCGGGCCGTAAACCGGCCGGCGAATTGCTGCAGCCTCCCGAACAACGTGTTGCGGCCGATGGAGATCGGCACGGTTTGCACGAGCCCGAAATCCGGGTTCTTTTCGATGATTGCCGCGAGCCTCACGAGGGATTCGCCACTCATCAGGCTGTCCGCGTCCAGGACGAGCATATACTCGTAATTCGCGCCCCAGCGACGGCACCAGTCGGCGACGTTGCCGGCTTTCTTGCCTGTGTTCGCAGACCTGCGGCGGTAGAAGATGCGCGAGCCCATATCTTCACGCTCACGCACGGCCTGGAACACGGCCTCCTCATGTACCCAGGTGTCCGGGTCGGTCGTATCGCTCAGGATGAAGAGGTCGAAGTTCTCCACCTTGCCGAGCTTGTCAAGCGAGCGCATCGTGGCCACGGCCAGACCGAATATCCGAGCGGGCGCCTCGTTGTAGGTGCAGATGATGATAGCAGTTTTGCCTGAAAGCGGCGCCGAAATATCATAATCCTTGGCGCGAACGAGGGAGCGCCGCATGCGAAGCGCGATGACCATGAAGCCCGAAAGCGCGGTCATGAAGGCGAGCGCGAGCCAGAAAATGTTTATGGTGAACAGCAGCAGCAGGGCCACTTCAAGGCCCGCGATGCTGCCCACGCTCAAAACGAGATAAAGCTCGCGGACGAGATAGGCGGTGATCCCCAGGGTGCCGCCGAAAACGATGAAGCGCCGCCAGGGCGCCTGCAGGTCCGGGCGGCCCTGCCTTCGTGTTGCGCGGTCGAACTTTTCGAGGCTTTGCGGCGCGAAAACCGACAGGGTCCGCGAAACCGGGGTCGACGGCGTTTCCCAAGGTTTGCTAACGAACCCCGGGAAACTTTGCGGAGACCTTCGGGTCGAAGATGTTTCTGGGAGATGGTCAGATCCGAGATCACTACTCTCCCGTGAAAGAGCCTCTTTAAGATTACTTCCTTCGATAATAGCGTCCTTGAATATTGCTCCGGATAACTTTGCATCGGAAAAATCGCAGTTCGATAAATTTGATCCGGTAAAATCAAATCCAGACAGATCACAATTCTTAAATGTCACTCCCGACCAGTTGCAGTGCCTAAAATGCCGTCGAGGGTCAAGCTTCGCCAATTGCACTAAGGCGATAAAATTGCAGGACTTTGATGAGCAAATCGACGCAATTCTACAGCGAAGCTCATCATCATCCAGAACTTCTAAATCGCATTCAGCTGCTCCTTGGGGAATGAAACGGTATAACTTATCATGCATCTTCATGCCGCCTTAATGTGGTCCTAATTATTACCTCGTCATCACGGTCAAAGATTGCTAATTCTCGTATCCTATCGATTATTCTAGACTTGTTTATTTCATCATTGCCCGGAGTAATAACAAGATGCAAAGGACGAATGACGGCTTCTCCTATCAAACACCAATCACTATGCTGTATCTTAATGTCACATGCTGGTGGATCATCTGTTGAATATGCTCCATCGAGCGAATGCCCCTCCTCTACATTGTTAAATATCCATTTGGGAGCGCCCAAATTTCCGCGCGCTTTGACCTTTGCGGAGCCACCATTAAGATTAATCCCACCGGGGGCCAGAGCCGGGCGAGTTAGGTAAATATTGTCGCGTTCCCGAACGATACAGCGTTCCAATTGTAAGCCAACCTCAACCTGGGTCACACCGACGGCTGAACCAAGGAGCGGTGTTTCACCGTCTATTATTACGGTGATTATCAGCGAAAAGTATCCTGAAATATTGTTGACACCATTTAAATCAATTCCAATAAGGCGATTGATAAAGCGATCACGTCTCGCTTTTAGATCGTTATTACTGGATCCATAATTGCTATTAACGTTTCCCGTTTGAATGTGAGCTATTATTTGATGTGTCTCATGGCTATCGCAACGTATAGGAGAAAAAAACACGAGGCCGTCCGCAGACGCAGCTCTTCTATATTCTTCCACAAAACTCTCGACTTCTCCTTTACCCCGTCTACGGGAAGGATCGTACCAGGACCTCCAGTTCTTCTCGAACCAGGCATCTAAAACTTCCCTCACCAGAACGGTGTTCTGATGCGCAATGATAAATGCATCCGGAGGCCCGAAGCCGTAAAGGCGGCTTATATTGAGGATAGCGAAAGCCGGAGGGCAAATGTCGGCCCTCTTAATCCATTGATTCAGACGGTTGGCATCGACACCAAGGGCTTCAGCGAGCTGGCGTTGGGTGGTTGGCAGGGGCATCGGCGTCCTAGGGGCCAATCCCTCCGCTTCTTTAAGAAGAGCCTTCATTTTCTGTTCAAAGTCGTAAATAGGGAGGCCCGGTGACCGTGGCGCCATCGTTAGTATATCCCATTTAGCGGACAAAAACGCTCGCCCATCACCCTTAAACTTAAATCAACCGTTAAATCAAGGGGACATCCCGCGAATTTTATATAGATTCAAAAGGTCTTGTTTTGAATCAATATGTTACGTCTTGGCACTTCAATCTCTTCGGGTATTCTTTGCCTATCGCTCTTGTTGCGACAACGTGGCGAAGGGACATTAATATGGGAAATCAATCTCCAAAACGGAGCACCCCCCAGGAACGGCATCGGGGAAAGCTAGACAGTCTCTCGGGTGCGAGACTTTTGGTATTCGGCGTGTCATTTGTCTTGAGCACAGTTTCCGTTGACCAGGCGGTGGCATTGGCAATTCGCTCCCCAGTTGGCGCTGAAATCGTGAACAAACATAATCCCCTCGAGTTAGCGCCTTTCTCCTGTGTGACCAGCCTAAACGCGGGCTCATCTGCTGTTTCACTCGTATTTAGCACCGACTGCAAGCCGGAAGTCCGGCCCGTTGTGCTGGCACGGCTTGCCGTCTGGCTTGTCTCGGCGCTGGCGCAGGAGCTTTGGCACTGCAAAAAGGCTAGGCAAAAAACCTGTTTGGCGCTCGATAAGCTTAATGGCAAGATACAGAGGAATGATGTTTTCAGAAAGGAGGCACGACAAAATGCCGATGAATTTATCGGAGAGTTAAAACAGGTATTCGGCTGTTCCATTCTCCCCGATTAGCGAAAAAAAATTAGCGCAAAATGGAGACAAGGCGGATGGGGTGCTACAGTACCACCTAGAGTTCGTTTGCCAGCATGAAATAAATCTTGACGAGCCGGAGATGAGAGCACTGGCCCTGACCGCTCGCGGGTCATATCATCTTATTTGAATGGAGGTTAAACCATGGAAAACAGCAAAGCTGACCTCAAGAGCGCATGGCTAGGTAAAATCATATTCCATCAATTTAGCAGACATGGCCCACTAGTACGGCTGAGCCCTATCCCCTTGGGTCAGGACATCCTGCGGGCTGTACTAGTTCGCAACCATCTCCAGCGCGGCCCGCTGAGGGATCCGAAAGCGGGCGCGGGGATCTAACAAAATAGCTAGTGCCGCCTCGCGTGCTTTCGGTCGGTTTGAGAAAAACTAAGTGCCTCTTGAGCAGCGCTACGGACGCCCGCTTGTGGCCCACAGCCGAGATCGAAGTGCCGAGCGAGCCGGTGCGGGTAGCACCGGATTCGGCGGAAGTTTTCACTTCAGCAAGACCTCCAGCTAGAGACGTGATCCTCGCCAGCGGGTTGCTCGGGAATCGGCCTATCACGTCGTTACGCCTCAAGTATCACCTAGAACATAAAACTAGACGAAAGGACAAGACGCTAGAGGCTAATTTGTGTGTCAAATTGCTTCCCACAAGCCTGCGTGAGGGAAGCGGCCGATGCGGTTCCTGGTGGTGGTGGTTGGCGGGGCGCGGCGCTGACGTTTGTCGTGGCGTCTGGCCTGATGAATTGGGTCTTCATGACCTCGCTCGGCAAGAGCGAATTCGAACAGCAAATTCTGGGCGCGGTCAGCGTGGCGGTTTCCGCTTTTTTGGCGCTGCTGCCGACGCTTCTGGTTTGGGCGTTCCGCGAGCGGCGGATCGCGTACATGGTTCTCGGCGTGCCGGTGTTTCTGGCTTTCGCCGCGTTCTCGCTTTCCTCGGCGGTCGGCTTTGCGGCCAAAAACCGGGGCAGCCTCGGTGAAGACCGCGCGCTTGCAAGCGAAAGGCTCGCCGGGCTCAGGCATGAACTCTCCGAAACTGAATCTAAACTTAAAGCGCTCGGCGCGGCAAGGCCGCTGGCTGTCTTGGATCAGCTGCTGCGCGGGATCGAGCAGGACCGCCGCTGGGCATCGTCGAAGGAATGCGCGGACGCGACTGCGGATGCGTCGCGCTCCTTCTGCAAGGGCTATTTCGATCTGAAGGCGGAAGCAGCGCTTGCGGGCGAAGTGAAGCGCCACGAGGGACGCATCGCCGAATCTGAAGCGGCAGGCCCGACGGCCTCGAAGAGCAGGGGGCGGGCCGCCAGGCCGACAATCAGGCGGCGGTGCTGGCGAGCATGCTCGGATTGCCGCCGGCGCAGGTCGAGCGCGGGCTGATGCTCTTCCTCGCCGTGCTGGTCGAGGTCGGCGCGGCGCTGGGGCTGTATTTCGCGACGGGGCACATGCGGCTTGAAGGCGGCGCCATGCGCCGGGGCAGGGGGCCGGTGATCGAGGGCGGCACTTTGAACGTCGTTCCGCAAAGCAAGCCGCTTCCCTAGCAAAACAGATCGCAGCGGCATCCCGCGCCGCGTGCCGCGGCTGAAACAGGATTAGGTGCGGGCTAATGAACACGGAAAAGCAGAGGAAAGAAACCATGGGCTACGTGGTGCCATTCATGAACAGCAAGGGCGGGACCGGCAAGTCGGTTCTGGCGCGCGCTTACGCCGTCGAGGCGGCGCGGGCAGGGGCCTCGGTGCTGATCGCCGATCTGGACGACATGCAGCGAACCTCGAAGCGCTGGGCCGATCACCGCAGGTGAACGGCTTGACGCCGGAGATAACGGTCAAGGTGGCCACGCCGCGCCATGCGCTTGATCTGATGGACCGCGCGGACGTTCTGGTGATCGACACGCCGGGCTGGACGGATCGCGAAAGCCTAAAGATGGCGCACTGGTCGACCTTCTGCGTCATTCCATCGCGGGCCAACCGGATGGACGATCTGTCGGAGACGGTGCGGCTCCTGCATGTGCTGAAGGCGGAAGGGATCGAGACTGGCGCTTCGGCGTGGCGCTGAACGCGGCTCCGGGCGGCCTCGGCGGAGCAGGATGACCGCGATGCGCGGGCCTATCTCGGCGCAGGTGGGTTACGAGGCGCTGCCGGGCTTCGTGCGCGACGAGAAGGAATATGAGATCGCGCTTCTGCAGGGCAAGGCGATCACCGAGACAGGCGATGAAGGGGCTGAACAAGGAGGCGTTCGCGCTCGTGAACGGCATTGCCGGGCGCGGTGCGGGAAGCCGGAACAAGCGGTCTGCTTGATGAGGCGATCGAGCGGAGACCGGGGCGCGGGCATGGGCAGAGGAGGGCGAGGGCAATGACAAAGAGCAATTTCGAGAAGCTGTCAGAAGAAGCGATGTTTGCGCCCGCGCCGCCATCCGACGACGAACTGCGCAGTCCAGGTTTGGGCGCGATCCGGGGCCGGGATGGGCGCACGCGCCCGGAGAACAGGACGCACGGAGCAGTTCGCGACGGTTGTCTCGCAGGAATTCAAGGCCTGGATGAAAGCGCAGGCCAAGAAGGTGGGCAAATCGCAAGCCGCGCTGCTTGACGATATGCAGGCCGCCTACATCGAAAAGTACGGGGGATAGCCATGCTGACCATTTGGCGGCGGAAGCCGGAACCGGCGGCGGCGATTGAAGAGGCGGCTCCAGAGCCCGTCCGCCGCACGCAGCAGCAGAACATCAAGGTCAGCGAGGATTGCTTGCGGACTTTTGCCGCGCTCGCCAAATCGCTTGGCGTCAGCAGGGCGGCGTTGTTCGAGGACATGGTGGCGGAGAGGCTCGCCGTGGCCGAGCGGCAGGGGCTGAGGTTGGAGATCGAGTAAGGGAGCGGCGGGTGCGGTCATGGGTGACGGCGTACACGAGCAGCGTTGGTCCTATCCGCCTGATTACGTTTCGGCGGAGACATTGGCCTATCGCCTGGATTGCTCGCGTTCCACGATCGATACCTACGTGCGGCTTGGGCTGCTTCCGAAACCCGAAAGCATCGGCAATCTGCAGCGCTGGGATTTTGGACAGGTAAAAGCCTTCATCAAGGCGCAAAACGCTGAGATGGGTGGAAGGCATGGGGCTGCGTCGGATGAGGAAGACGCCTATTTGAAGGGGCTCAAAGGTGGGTCGGCCAAGAAGAGCTAGAGCAAAGCTGCCGCCGCATGTGCATGCGGTGAAAGCAAAGGGCAAGGAGTATTATTACTACCAGCCCTATCGTAGCACGAGCCGCGAGCGCGAGCGGATCAAGCTGCCGGGCGCGCCCTTCGATGACGACGGGACGCCGAATGCGGCGTGGTGGCAAGCCTATCGTGACCAAACGCAGGAACGAGAAACCGGCGTGCGGGCGGGAAGCTTCGCCGCATTGATCAAAACCTACAAGGAAAGCCCGGAGTGGCGCGAGCTTTCGGCCAAGACACAAGGGCTGTGGGGGCCGCTGCTCGACAAGGTCAAGCAAGCCTGGGCGCAGCTATCCGTGAAGGGACTTGAGCCGCGGCATGTACTGGCGCTGAGAGACGCCTATGCCGATACGCCCGGCATGGCGAACAACATGATCCGGGCGCTATCGTCAGTGCTGGGATGGTCGGTGCCGCGGGGATGGCGCGGAAACAATCCTTGTTTGGGCCTTCGCAAGCTCAAGGGCGGTGAGGGATATGAGCCTTGGAGTTGGGAGGAGATAGATCTCTTTCAGATGAAAGCAAGGCGCGACATCTGGCAGGCGGCCGCCCTTGCGCTTTATACCGGGCAACGGATGAGTGACGTTCTGGCGATGCGCTGGAGCGACATCAAGGGCGGCATGATTGCGGTCGTTCAGCATAAGACCGGCAAGCAGCTCTGGATCCCGGCGCACGAGAATCTGAGAAAGGTTCTGGCGCAGATTACGCGCAGCAACGTGCAGATCCTGACGAACAGCCGCGGCGCGGCCTGGACGCTTGACGGGTTCAAGACCTCCTGGGGTGACGAATTGGACCGGAAGGAATTTGCGACGCTGCGCGAACGGCAGCGCGTGTTTCACGGTTTGCGCAAGTCAGCGGTTGTTTTCCTGCTGGAGGCCGGCTGCAGCGATGCCGAAGTTTCCGCCATCACCGGACAGTCACGGCGCATGGTGGAGCATTACGCGAAGCAGGTGAATCAAAAGAAGCTGGCGGCGGCCGCTGTTCTCAAATGGGAAGCAGCGGGCGGGCGTTCGCAACGCGACGAGGTTTTGGACGGGTAGCGCCACCATAAGGAGCGTCGATCAATCGCCGGCCTTGTCTTGTATACCATGGCGAAATTTTCGACCTCGATGGGCGCTGCACAGAGATTTGCATGGTCCTGACATCAACTCATGGGCGTGTCGATCGCAGCACGCGATGGAGATCGCGGTCAGCTATACCTCAACAAGCGGTCACCAATGACTTGTGACGATGTCGGGTTTAGTGCGTTTTCGTCCAGCTCATATCACTGGCTTGCAAGGACGCGAAAGCGCATTCCCCAAGTGTCCATGAGAAACGCCTCTGTTGCTGCAAGTAGCTCGAGGTGGGTCGCTACGGCTCGCGACTTGGAGAAGCCTGGCTGAACAATTGTGACGCTGAAGTCGTAGTTGAATTCCTGCCATCGATTAAGCCAGGCTGACAGGAGCGCTGAGGAGCCGAGCTCATAGCGGCTTGGTTTGCCTTTCCGAAGGCGATCAGCCTCTCTCCTTGCCAGATGACGTAGGAAAAAATCCGGTTTCTCGCGCCAGCGCACGCATTTTTGGGCTTGTCCACAGACCTCGTATAGATCGTCGAGACGAGCACCGACGGCGGCGTCCGATGAGTATTTGCAGTGGACAAGATCGACGATCAACGTGCCGGGCTGACAGGCGCATGGCGACAATGTCGGCGGTCTCCCCGGATCGTCGTCATCATAGATGATCTCGTAGGGATTAGCTGACCGTGACAGGCGCTCGATCATGAAACGCTGGATCGACGCGGGGTGCTTCGCCCAGCATATCGACGCAGACAATAATGCGGGACTGGTCTGAGCGCAGCGCCGCTAGCGCGGTTGCGCGCTCGACGCGGGTCATTTCGCTGTGAATTAGGGTGGGATTGAATTGCGGGAGCCGCGACGCGTATTTGCAATGCAGGCGTTCGGCGGTTGGGATATCGGCGACTCGGGCCATGGCCAGGTGCTTGAGGCCAGCAGCGCGGTCACGTGCGAGCACCTCGCCCAGTTTTGCGATGATCAGGTCGTCCGTGTGGTCGCGGTCGGCTCCCTGGATCGGCTCGAAGGTGATGGGGCGAAACAACTCCTCCTGCTGCGCACGGCGCAACGGGTAGACGTAGATAAACTTGCCTCCGATGCTACGTCCGTCGGTGCGGAAAGGCGTCGCTGTAAACTGGAGGATCGTACGATGCGTGAAATTCGCGCGGAAGGCAGCCCACGTCTTGGCGGCGATGTGATGGGCCTCGTCTACGAAGAGATGGGTCGCAAGCTCCCCCATGCGCATCTGGCATTCGGGTGATGCCTTGGAGACAACCTGCATGGTAGTGACGATGACGTTGGCGCGACGCAAGACGTCATCGACCTCATCGACGGTTCGGGGGACGCGCCGAAGCGTTGCCACGATGGGGTATTGCACACCGGGGGTCAGACAACCGCACGCGCCGAGCACGCCGAGGCGGAGAAACTTCTGGGAGATCTCGGGTGCGCAGAGCGTCGGTAGGGACCACCACCAATACGCGTTCAAGGCGATGGCTGACGAGCAAGCCGAGCATCGCCTCCGTCTTTCCGGTGCCGGTCGGCATGACGATAGTGCCAGGGCGGTTGCTGACGCTCCAATGCGCCATGACGGCGTGGAGCGCTCCGGCCTGCGGGGCGCGAAGGCCGACGGTGCGGCTGCCGTCAGAAGCGAGACGCTCCTGTTGGAAGATGAACCCCTCGTGCCAAGATGCGATGACGTCGCGGCACGCGGCTTCGGCGTCACCGAGGGCGACCGATGAGGAGGATGTCCGCTTCGGCGCAAGCCATCTTCCAGTCCCAGCTTCGAGAGCGCTCGACACGGCATCGACCGAAGACGCGTCAGGCACTAGCAGTGTTGCCGGGGCCGGAAGCCGCGCGACAGTGTTGCGTCCCACGATGGCTATCATGCGGTCGGAGGTCTCAGCCAGAAATCCCTTGAGGGCCCCCTGCTGAAGGGGCGTAAGACGAGCGTCGGAGAGCTTGGCCGGCTGGAGAAGCTGCTGGACGGGGTTGCCGAGGATGTTACCCGCTATCCGGTAATGGTCCGGCAGGTGAAGACGGGCACTCTCGGCAAATAGATCCAAGGTTCTTGACATGTGGGGCCTCCCCAAATTGAGTTTAGTCGATTCGGGGGCGACAGGCGCAGTCCGGACGGACTTGCTCAACAGCAGAGGGGCAAGACGGAAGGTGTTTTTCTTTAGGCAGCGAAACGCAGAGGGAACGGAGTTTGTAAAACCGTCCAGCGCAAATTGTAAAACCGTGCCCGCGTTCCGGTTTGTTCTGGGGCTAAGTCATTGATTTGATTGGAGCGGGCGACGAGGTTCGAACTCGCGACCCTCAGCTTGGGAAGCTGATGCTCTACCGGCTGAGCTACACCCGCGTGACAGCTACATTAGCACTGCGCGCGCAGTTTGCAACAGGGCTTGTACCTCTTCGGCAATTCTCAATTTGGCATTGGATTGGATTTTCGTTGATCCGGGCCGCCAAGTCGCAGCTTCCAGCTAAGCTGGCGGTGTGGTGGGGAACCGCTAAAGGCGGTCTGAAGGGATTCTGCTACTTGAGCGATGGGCATCGGCGAGGGTGTTGCCGGGTTTCCCCCCCAGGTGCAAAAACATGTCCGCCGGCATTATCTCAGCGCCACGGCCCCTGCCGCCGCCTCGCCAGTGGTATGACCTTCCCGCGTGAAGCGCTTGGCCGGTGCCGGCAATTGCCCAGGATTTGTGCCCCATGAAGCCAGAAAAGAAATATCGCGGCCCCTGCCCCTGCGGCAGCCTCAGGACCTACGAGAAGTGCTGCCAGGCTTTGCATCAGGGCGGACTGCCGGCGGACGCCCAGGCGTTGATGCGCGCGCGCTACTCCGCCTTTGTGCTGAAGCTTGAGCCCTATCTGCTCACCACCTGGCACCCGCGCACAAGGCCGCGGGACCTCGAACTTTCCCAATCGCCGCGCCGCTGGCTGAGCCTCAAGGTTCTCCGGCATGAGGAGGGCGCGGATGGCGCCGCCGTTGTCGAGTTCATCGCCCGCTACAAGGCGGGCGGCCGTGTGCAGGAGCTGCGCGAAGCAAGCCGGTTTGTCCAGGAAGATGGGCGCTGGCTTTATGTTGACGGGGACATCGCAAACTAACTCTGGACCGGCAGCCGTTTTTAAAGCACCGGGAATTCTATTCCGGACGCATTCGCTTGCCAGACGATGTCTTAACAATCCGCAAACAGAGTAAGCGCTTGCATCATGGTTAATTCGGGCATGGTTAACGTGGACTCTCGATGCGTTCCTCACGTGCATTTTTGCGATTTTTTCCCTGCTTTTGGCCGATTTCCACGGTTGCAGACTCCCTTTAAATATAGTTGCAGTTGTCAGATTAACCGTATTACGGCGCATTTTGCCGCCCCCTCCGCCGCGTCAAGCGTTGCAAATATCACGAAATATCAAGGCGTTATCCGGCCATTAAAGGTCCAGTAAGGCGCATGGTGTTAAAGTGCGCCCTAATGAGAAGCACGGCAATCGCATCGAATTGGCGCCCAATACCGCAAAGCTGAGGTAAACAAGTGCTTACCTTGCCACAATTCCGGCCGGCAACGGAGAGGGCCGGATGCTTAAGCTCAAGCCACGTGAGATTGCAGCGGTGAGATTTGAGGAAAGCAGGGGAACGGTAGACGGCTTTGCGCCGGTGCAAGCGCCCCACGCTGCTGTTGCGCCGGCGCAAGGATCGTGACAAAGCATTGCCCAACAAATTGTCAAAAACACCCTGCGCTCCGGCACTCCCATGAAATTCACGCTCTCCTGGCTCAAAGACCACCTGCAAACCGATGCCCCGCTCGACGAGATCGCGGCGAAGCTGACGCTGATCGGCCTTGAAGTCGAAGGCATCGAGGACCCGGCGGCGAAGCTCAAGGATTTCGTCATCGCGCACGTGCTTGAGGCGGCCCCGCATCCCAATGCGGACAAGCTTCAAGTCCTCAAAGTCGATGCGGGCTCCGGGCCGCTCCAGGTGGTATGCGGCGCACCCAACGCGCGCAAAGGCCTGATTGGCGTATTCGCGGCCCCCGGCGTACATGTGCCCGGCATCAACGTGACGCTCGGCAAGGCCAGCATCCGCGGTGTCGACTCGGCCGGCATGATGTGCTCGGAGCGCGAGCTTGAGCTGTCCACCGAGCACAGCGGCATCATTGAGCTGCCGGAGAGCATGAAGGCCAAGGTGGGCCAGCGCTTCGTGGATGTCATGGGCTTGCACGATCCGGTCATTGATGTAGCGATCACGCCGAACCGGCCCGACTGCCTTGGCGTGCGCGGCATCGCGCGCGACCTGGCCGCGGCCGGGCTTGGCCAGCTTAAGCACGCGAACGAAGGCTATGTTGGCAAAGGCACATTCGAGTGCCCCATCTTGATCGAGCTGCAATTCCCCAAGGCTGCGGAAAACGCTTGTCCGGTTTTCGCAGGCCGCCTCATTCGCGGTGTTGCGAACAAGCCCTCGCCCGACTGGATGCAGCGCCGCCTGCGCGCGATCGGTCTCAGGCCCATCAACGCCGCGGTGGACGTAACGAACTACATCTCCATCGGCCTCGCCCGGCCGCTGCACGTGTACGACGCGGATAAGCTGGCGGCCCCCATCATGGCCCGGCTTGGCAAGCAGGGCGAGAGCTTCGTGGCGCTCGACGGCAAAACCTACGAGGTGGACGAAACCATGTGCGTGATCGCCGATAAGGCGCATGTTCTAGGCCTCGGCGGCGTCATGGGCGGCGAGACGGCCGGCGCCACGGAAGCCACCACCACGATCTTCATCGAGAGCGCTTATTTCGATCCGGTGCGCACCGCCGCCACCGGCCGCAAGACCGGCATCAACTCCGACGCCCGCTACCGTTTCGAGCGCGGCATCGACCCCAAGTCGGAGATGCTGGGCCTCAACCTCGCCACGCAGATGATTCTCGAATTCTGCGGCGGCGAGCCAAGCGCGGCAATCGTTGCCGGCCATGAGCCCGGCGGGCGGCCCGCGATCCGCTTCGATCCGGCGCGCGTGCAGAAGCTTTCCGGCGCCAAGTTCACGAACGCCGAAACCATTGCCACGCTCAAAAGCCTTGGCTTCACGGTGCAAGGCAAGGCGCCCGTGCTGACCGTAACACCTCCTTCCTGGCGGCCGGACGTGCATGGCGCCGCCGATCTTGTCGAGGAGGTTGTGCGCTTGTCCGGCGCGGATCGCATTCCGTCCACGCCTCTGCCGCGTGATCCAGGCGTGGCGAAAGCGGTGCTGACGCCTTCCCAGAAGCGCGTTCTCGGCGCCCGCCGCGCGCTTGCGGCTCGCGGTCTCGTCGAAGCCGTCACCTGGTCGTTCGTGGCCGAAGCCCAGGCGCGGGCTTTCGGCGGCGGCGCGGGCGAACTTCGCCTCGCCAATCCGATATCGAGCGAAATGACCGACATGCGGCCAAGCCTGCTGCCCGGCCTGCTTTCGGCTGCACGCGCCAACGCGAACCGTGGCTTCGAGGATGCCGCCCTGTTCGAGGTTGGGCAGGTCTTCCGCGGCGAAAAGCCCGAGGATCAGAGCAACGTCGCGAGCGGCGTACGCACCGGTACGGCCCGGCTGACTGGCGGCGGGCGCCACTGGGACGGCGCGGCCAAGCCGGCCGATGTTTTCGACGCCAAGGCCGACGCGCTGGCGGTGCTCGCCGCCCTCGGCCTCGATACGGCCAAGCTGCAAACGGCCCGCAATGTACCGGCCTGGTATCACCCTGGCCGCTCGGGTACGTTCCAGCTTGGCCCCAAAACCGTGCTTGCCCATTTCGGCGAGTTGCATCCGGAAACCTTGAAGGCGCTGGACATCAAGGGGCCAGCCGCGGTCTTCGAGGTCTTCCTCGATCAGATCCCTGCCTCCCGCAAGAAGGGGACAGCCAAGGGCGCGCTCGTTGCCAGCGATTTCCAGCCCGTCCGGCGCGATTTCGCCTTCATCGTGGACAACGCCGTGGAGGCGGCTTCCGTGATCAGGGCTGCGGAAAGCGCCGAAAAGAGCCTGATTTCCCGCGTCAGCGTCTTCGATGTGTTCCAGGGACAGGGCGTGCCGGCGGGCAAGAAGTCGCTCGCCCTCGAAATCACGCTCACACCGCTTGACCGCACCCTGACGGAAGCCGAGATCGAGGCGGTCTCCGTTAAGGTTGTGGCGCAGGTGAAGAAGACAACCGGAGCGGAGCTGCGGAGCTGAGGCCGCGTGCGGGCAAGCTTAGGTTGTAGCGCTTGCCCTGAAAGCGGCCAATTTTAACCGTAAAAATGGCAATCATCTTTTCGGATTACGAAATAATCTACATTTCGTGGTTCACGTTTACTGTGACCCCAGAATATAGATTAAATCTGGGGTGCAGTTCCCTATATGCTTTGCCTATACGGTCACGGTAACGCTAAGTATGCACCTGTCAAACCCGCGTCCAAACGGAAAAAGTGTGCGTTGCCCCCCCTGCCAGGAGGTGCGGCGAATTATGGGCCGGTTGTGGCGCAAGTTCGTCGTGGACGAGGAACCGGGCGAGAGGGAGCGTGTGCGCCAGAAGCGGATCGACAACATCATGCACGATGTCGTCCTTTTGGAAGCCATGCGGCGCTGGGAGCTGGAACACAAACGTCAGGAAGTTCTTAAAGACAGCCCCCTCGCCAAGGAATAGGGCAGGAACAGCCTACGGTTGCAGTCTTGACCCAGAACTCCAGGAGGTTTGGAGGGATGGCGTTGCACGGCGGCAATAGCGTGCCGAAAAAGCCGCACCCCTTCTTTGCAAACAGGCCGCCCCCCGGCTATATAGAGTGCATCGGTTTCCTCAAAGGGCAGAGTACGGCGCGCGCATGGAGCTGCGGCATATCCCTTTTAAGAAGATGAACGGCCTCGGCAACGATTTCGTTATAATCGATGCCCGCGCCGAACCCTTGCGGCTGTCAGCGGCCGAGGCTGGCGCGATCGCGAACCGTGCCGAAGGAGCGGGCTGCGATCAGGTCATCGTGCTGGAGCCCTCGCGCGCCGCCGATGTGTTCATGCGCATTCTGAATGCCGACGGTTCGGAGGTGAGCGCTTGCGGCAATGCCAGCCGCTGCGTGGCCGCGCTGCTGCGCCCCGAGCTTGGCCGGGACCGGCTCACCATCGAGACCCGCGCCGGCCTTCTGAATGCCGAGGCCGGAGCTGGCGGGCTTGTCACCGTCGATATGGGCACACCCCGCTTCGACTGGGACCGGATTCCGCTTTCACAAGCTTTCGAGGATACGCGCGCCATCGATCTCACCCACGCCTTGCCGGATGGCCGCGTGCTGGAACGCCCCAGCGTGGCGAATGTAGGCAACCCGCACTGCATTTTCTGGGTCGGGGATGCCGATAGCTACGATCTGGCTGCCTTCGGGGCCGCGCTGGAGCACCATCCGCTATTTCCGGAGCGCGCGAATATTTCGCTGGCCGAGGTGATCGGGGAGGAGCCCCCCTCACCCCTGCCCCTGTCCCGCGAGGGGAGAGGGGAGGTGCTCCTTTCCGCGGAAGCGAGCTTAATTCAGGGGTCCCTTCTCTCCTTGCGGGAGAAGGACAGGATGAGGGGTAGCCGCATCAAGCTCAGGGTGTGGGAGCGCGGGACGGGCATTACGCGCGCCTGCGGCACCGCGGCTTGCGCCGCCGGCGTATCGGCTGCGCGCACCGGACGCACCGGGCGGCGTGTGGCCGTCGAGCTTCCCGGCGGCACGCTGTTCATCGAGTGGCGCGAGGCTGACGATCATATTCTCATGACGGGTCCAACCGAGTTCGAGTTCGAAGGCGTGCTCGAATTGGACGGCGATGGCCGCTTAGGGCGGGTGGTGCGGCAGTCATGAGCGTCGAGGTCATTTCATTCGGCTGCCGGCTGAACACCGTCGAGAGCGAGATGTCGAAGAAGCTTGCCGAGGAGGCCGGGCTCGACGGCGTGGTGATCGTCAACACCTGCGCTGTTACCGCGGAGGCTGTCCGCCAAGCCCGGCAGGCAATCCGCAAGGCCCGCCGCGAGCACCCAGGCGCCAAGATCATCGTCACCGGCTGCGCAGCGCAGATCGAGCCCGGCACCTTCGCCGGGATGGTGGAAGCCGACTACGTGATCGGCAACGCGGAGAAGACGAACGCCGCGACCTTCCTCGACATCGCGGGCGGGTCGCTCGCGCGCGTCAAGGTTAACGACATCGCCTCGGTTCGCGAGACCGCACAGCACATGGTGGCGGGCTTCGGCGGGCGCGCGCGCGCCTATGTCGAGGTGCAGAACGGCTGCGACCACCGCTGCACCTTCTGCGTGATTCCTTACGGACGCGGGCCGTCGCGCTCGGTGCCCGCAGGCGAGGTGGTGAACCGGATCCGGGGGCTCGCTGAGCAGGGCTATCGCGAGGTGGTGCTGACCGGCGTCGATCTCACCTCTTATGGCGCCGATCTTCCCGGCGAAATGACGCTCGGCCGGCTGGTGCGCACGGTGCTGAAGCTGGTGCCGGAACTGCCGCGCTTGCGGCTTTCCTCCATCGACACCATCGAGGCGGACCCAGCCCTGATCGCGGCTTTCGCCGAGGAGGAGCGGCTGATGCCGCATCTGCATTTGTCGCTGCAATCGGGCGACAACCTCATCCTGAAGCGCATGAAGCGGCGGCACTCGCGCGAGGATGCCGTCAGGTTTTGCCAAACCATGCGCGAGTTAAGGCCTGGCATGGTATTCGGCGCGGATCTGATCGCGGGCTTCCCGACCGAGGACGAGGCCATGTTCGCCAACACGCTCAGGCTTGCCGATGAGTGCGGCCTGAGCTTCATGCACATCTTTCCGTTCTCTGCGCGCTCCAAGACGCCGGCCGCGCGTATGCCGCAGCTCGAACGCGTGCTTGTCAGGGAACGGGCGGCACGGCTCAGGGGCAAGGCGTCCGAGCGCCTCACGGTGCATTTGCAGGACCAGCAGGACAAGGTGTTCGACGTTCTGATGGAGCGCGACCGCCTCGGGCGCACGCCGGGCTTCACCGAGATGGAGATCGCCGGGGAGCGTGCAAATCAAGGGGCGATTGTGAGAGCGCGCGCGACAGGGCTTGCCAACAGCCGTCTGATCGGCGAGCGTCTGTCCCCATGAGCGAAATTGAAAAGCGCAACCTGTTCGGCCGCCTGTTCGGGGGGAACAAGACGCCTCCCCCGGCTCCCGCCGCCGAGGAGAAACCCGCCAGCGATATACCTGCGGTGCTGGCCCCCGAGCCTAGCCGGCGGAGCATGTCCAGGCATTGAAAAAGCCTGCCGAGCCCGCGCCGGGGGTAGAGGTTCCCGCGTTGCAGACGCCCGCCGTCCCTGCCCCCGCCGCCACTCCTGCCCCCGCCGCCGTGGAAGGCGAAAAGGAAGGCAAGAAGCCTGGCTGGTTCCAGCGGCTCAAGCAGGGCCTCACCCGCACATCCTCGCGCCTCACCGAAGGCATCACCAGCGTTTTCACTAAGCGCAAGCTCGATGACGAGACGCTGGAAGAGCTTGAAGACCTCCTGATCCAGGCCGATCTCGGCCTCGACGTGGCCGCGAGCGTCACGGGCGCGCTGAAGAAGTCCCGCTACAACAGCGACATCACCTCCGAGGAAGTGCGCGCGATCCTGGCGGAGGAGGTCGAAAAGGTGCTGGCGCCCGTCGCCCGGCCGCTTGAGATCGACCCCGCGAGGAAGCCTTACGTGGTCCTGATGGTAGGCGTGAACGGCACCGGCAAGACTACCACCATCGGCAAATATGCAAGCCAGTTCACCAAGCAGGGCCTCAAGGTCATGCTGGCCGCCGGCGATACCTTCAGGGCCGCGGCCATTGAGCAGCTCAAGATCTGGGGCGAGCGCACCGGCGCGGTGGTGGTTTCAGGCGAGCAGGGCGCCGACGCGGCGGGCCTTGCCTTCGACGCGCTGCGCCGCGCCAAGGACGAGGGCTTCAACGTGCTTTTCATCGACACAGCGGGCCGCCTCCAGAATAAGGCTTCGCTTATGGCGGAGCTGGAAAAGGTCATCCGTGTCATCAGGAAGATGGATGATACTGCGCCGCATTCGACCGTGCTGACGCTCGACGCGACCACGGGGCAGAACGCGCTGTCGCAGGTCGAGATTTTCGGCAAGATTGCCGGCGTGACGGGGCTTGTTATGACCAAGCTCGACGGCACCGCGCGCGGCGGCATCCTGGTCGCCATATCGAGCAAATATGCGCTGCCTGTTCACGCCATTGGCGTTGGCGAAAGCGCGGCCGACCTGCAGGCATTCCAGGCGCAGGATTTCGCTCGCGCCATCGCCGGCGTGGCATAGGTTGAAGAGGAGTGGCTATGGAGCAGGATAACAGCAGCGGCGGCAAGAAACCGGACCCCATGCTCAAGCTTGCGCTCGATATGGGGCCGCTTATCGCGTTTTTCGGCACCTATGCCTGGGTCAAAGGTGAAGCCGTCGAGGCGGGCGCGGTGGATATCAAGCGCATTATCTATGCAACCGCCGCCCTCATGATCGCCACGGCCGTGTCGCTGATCGCCAGCCGCGTTCTCCTGAAGCGCATACCTGTTATGCCTCTGGTAACGGGCGTCTTCGTGCTGATCTTCGGCAGCCTGACCATCTATCTGCGCGACCCGACCTTCATCAAGATCAAACCGACCATCCTCTATCTGATGTTCGCTAGCACATTGGCAGGCGGGTTATATTTCCGCAAGCTCCCGCTCAAGGCCCTGCTCGGCGAGGCCCTGCAGATGCAGGACGAGGGCTGGCGGCTTCTCACACAACGCTGGATAGGCTTTTTCATTGGGCTTGCGATCCTGAACGAGGCGGTGTGGAGAAACTTCACGGAAGCCACCTGGGTCGCGTTCAAATCATTTGGCGTCATTCCGCTAATGATCCTCTTCATGATGGCTCAAATTTCGTTGATTATGAAATATCAGATCCCGGACGTATCATCCGGTAAATCGGAAGCGTCGTCCTCGTAAGTCTTTACCTACCCTTATTTTATAACTTTGAATGAGGCATGGGAACTTGGCGGCCGGCAGATCCGTTTTAAACAGTGGACGAAGTTTTAAGCTAGCAGCCGGACGATAATGCTGACCTCGAAAGAAACGGCAAGCCGCGCGGGGAAGAGGCGGAAGAAGACCGCCACCTCGCGGCCGGACGCAATCGACCGTTCGATGATCCATCTTCTGCATCGTGCAAGTCAGAGAGCATCCGAAATATTCGCCATCGAGACACGGGATTTCGATCTCACGGCACGGCAATTCGCCGTGCTCTCCACGGTGGCCCAGCATGAAGGCCTGAGCCAGACGGATCTTGTCAGGCTCACGGGCATCGACCGTTCGACCCTTGCCGACGTCGTGCAGCGCCTCCTAAAGCGCGGCATCATTCAGCGGGAGCGGACGACGCAGGACGGCCGGACCTACGCGGTGACGCTATCCGCGGAGGGCCGCGAACTGCTCGACACGATCAAACCCTCCGTCCGCCGCGCGGACCGCGCGGTTCTGTCGTGCCTGGGCGAGGGGGATGGGAAACTGGTTGCCCAGGTTCTAAGCCGCCTTCTGAAAAGGACGGGGGTCGAGGACGATCCAGACGCTTACTAAATCGTTGCATTAAATTTCATCAAGGAGGCTTGCGGCCTCTCGCTTCGTTCATAATGTGGATGTAAGCTTGCCTCATGGGAGCCGAACTTATCACTTTTAGGCAGGCTGTTCCGGCGGACGCGAGCGCCGTTGCGGATATACACGACGCTGCCTGGCGCTCGACCTATCAGGGAGTGATACCCCACCTTTATCTTGAGCGCATGATAGCCCGGCGCGGGCCGCTCTGGTGGCAGCGCCAAATCCAGCGCGGCTCAAGGATCACCCTCCTCGTTTTCGACGGCATTCCGCAAGGCTACGCGGCCTGGGGCGAAGCGAGGGGAAGCTGGCCGTGGCCCGCAGGCGAGATTTTCGAGCTTTATGTGGCGCCGATTTTCCAGGGCATCGGCCTGGGCAGGCGGCTTTTTGCTGCCGCGAAGCGAGAGCTGAAGGAGGCCGGGCACGAACGCCTTGTGGTCTGGGCGCTGAAGGACAACGAGCACGCCTGCGCGTTTTACGACGCGCTCGGGGGCGTAGAGCTGACAACGGTCGCCGAGCGATTTGGCGGCATCTCGCTGCCCCGCGTGGCCTTTGCCTGGGGCGTCAACGTGAAGTCTTCGAACACCTGACGCTTGCCCGGCGGTGCCCTGGACAGGGCGAAGCTCCCCCATCCTGTCCTTCTCCCCATGGGATAAGAATGCCTGAACGATTGGCAGCGGAATTTCTAGCGTTCCCTCCCCCAGGGGGACAGGGTGAGAGCGAGGGGAGATTCCCTTCGTCCAAGCTGCCATCCATCCCGCGCTATGTCAGCGGGGCCTCCGCAGAGGCCGCAAAGCCGCCATCGCACCGCCCCACTTCGGGCTGGACTTAAGTAAAAGAAAGCAGCAAAGGACAGGCTGGACACGAACTTGCGGTGACCGCATGAGCTACCTGCTGCTCAAATACATCCACATCCTCAGTGCGACGCTGCTTTTCGGAACCGGGCTCGGCACCGCATTCCACGGCTTTCTCGCCTTCCGCTCCCGCGATGCGCGTGTGGTTGCGGCCGTGGGCCGGTCTGTCGTGCTGGCGGACTGGCTTTTCACCACGCCTGCCGTCATCGTACAGCCCGCGACCGGCATCGCCATGGCGCTCATGTACGGACTGCCGCTCACTACGGGGTGGATCGCGCTCGCCTTCGCGCTTTATGCGCTGGTTGGCGCCTGCTGGCTGCCGGTAGTCTGGCTGCAAATCGAGCTGCGCAAAATGGGGCGCGCGAGCGAGCTTTCGGGCGCGCCGCTCCCCGAGCGCTATTTCCGCTTCCTGCTTTACTGGTTCCTGCTGGGTTGGCCCGCCTTCATCGGAGTGCTCGCCATTTTCTATCTCATGGTCTTCAAACCGGATACCGGCTGGTAGCGCTACCTGCGCTGCGGCCCGGAGGAAGACGGCGACGCGGCGGGAGTGCCGGGATTCGCCTGTTTCGGGGCATCGGTGATCGCGGCCCGGAGCTGATAGGTCTTGATCACGCAGGTATGTTCTTTGTCGAGCTGCTCGAACGCCGGATTGGGGACGCTCACGATATCCTCCAGCGTCACATAACCTTTGTGGCTGGGGTCGTAATATTCCATGTTGGCCATGATGAACAAACGGTCGATCCTGGCAAGCTTGTCAAACTCGGCAGGCGTCAGCTTACCGTCACGGTTCGTGTCGACCTCCTTGAAGAGGCTGGCCATATACTGCTTCCACTCGTCGCAGGTGACGTTGCCATCGTGATTGAGGTCCCAGGTCGCGGCGGCCCGGATGAAAGCGCCGTCCATGCCTTCCTTGAGCCCCGGCGCGGAAGAGCCGCAGCCCGCGGCGGAAAGAGCCAGGAGAAGGGCCGCAAGCGGGCCCGCATTGCGAGAAAGCGAGGTGTGGCGCATACCGTTCCCGATCCAAAGCTAGACTGACGCCAGTAAGCAGAGTCCGCTTGAGCTGTCAAACGCGGCGCGAACGGCTGGCGCCCGTTGTAGGCTTTCGGTTGACGGACGGCTGGCCAATCGTCTTAAGGTTGCACAATCAGGTACAACCTGCCGCAAACCCGGCGAGCCCCCCATGATTTTCCGTATAACTGCGAGCGTGCTGCTCGCTGCCCTCGTTTTTGCCGGCGCCAGCCAGGCCGGGACCTGCCAAGGCCAGCCGGGAGCGTTGGGCACGGCCCGCGTGATTGCGCTCGATTCCTTGCAGCACCGCAAGCTGGGGCTCATGGATTATGACGAGACCCTGCCGCTTGAGGATCACGAGGTGGTGCTGACCTTCGACGACGGGCCGATGCCGCCTTCCACGCCCAAGGTTCTCGATGCGCTTGCCGCGGAATGCGTGAAGGCAATCTTTTTCGTGGTGGGCCAAATGGCCGAAGCGCATCCCGAACTCGTGCGCCGCGAATACCGCGAGGGCCACACGATCGGAACCCACACGCAGCATCACCCTCGCCTCAACCGCCTCCCGGCCGAAGCCGCCAGCAAGGAGATTTCAGCCGGCATCGCTTCGGTAAACAAGGCGCTGGGCGGACCGCTCGCGGCACCCTTCTTCCGCTTCCCCTATCTGGAGCCCAAGGCCACGCGGGACGCTCTGGCGCTCAAGCTCGGCCTTACGATCTGGAGCACCGATATCCACGCCAACGACTGGGACCCTCTGTCCCCCGCGCGGGTGGCGGGGCTCGCGATACAGCGCCTGGAACGCAACAAAAAGGGCATCCTCCTGCTGCACGATATCCACCGGCGCACAGCGCTCGCGGTGCCCCTCCTGCTGCGCGAGCTTAAGGCGCGTGGATACCGGGTGGTTCAGGTGGTGCCCGCCGATGCGGCGCATGCCAAGTCCGTGGCTGGCCGGGAGGCGTGGACAGACTGATCCCCTCCGCTGCGCCTTGCCTCCCCCCGGCCGGTACGCCGGCTTATGGGCGCAACGAACCGCAAATCCCTGAGGAAACGATGAGGCCGGCCAGGGCATCCCGGTGGCGCAGGTGGAGGAGATGAAAGCCGGGCTCGAAGCCGCCGGCAAGACCGCCGGGTTCAAGCTCCCCCCAACACGCCGCTGGCTGAGATCGTGCGGCCCCCCCTTCAGTCGCTTGGTCGCGGCTGCTACATAATTCCGGAGAACCGGCCAACCGCAAAACAGAGCCCTGCAGGTCACGATTGCGCGGCAACATTCGCCGCGGTCTTCTCCAAGGCAGGGTGGCGGCGCGGCAGGGTGACGGTGACAGTCGTCCCCGCACCCGGCGTCGAGCGCAAACGGACGCGGCCATTGTGCAGTTCGACGATGCTTTTCACAAGCGAGAGGCCGAGGCCAGCGCCCCGATGGCGGGAACCCTTGCTGCGCAACTCGAAGCGCTCGAAGATGGTGGCCTGCTCCTCTTCCGGGATGCCAAGGCCGGTATCCTGGATGCTGATGGCAACGGCATTTTTCTCGCTGCGGCAGGAAAGGGTGATCGTGCTGTCCTCGGGCGAGAAGCCGATGGCGTTCGACAGGAGATTGTAAAGCACCTGAATGAGACGGTTTTCGTCAGCGATAATCGTCTCCGCTTCCTTGGCGATGTGCACATCGAGATGCACCTTGCCCCGCGATAGCCGCTCGCGTACGCCAAGCTCCGCAGCCTCGATCACATGCTTCAGGTCGACCTGCGAAAGCTTCAGATCGAGCGCGCCCGCGTCGATAACGGCAAGGTCCAGGATGTCGTTGATGATGTTCAGCAGCGCCTGGCTTGAGGTCTTGATGTCGTTCAGGTAATCGCGCTGCCTGGCATTGAGCGGGCCGATGGCGGGCTCGGCCAGAAGGTCGGTGAAGCCGATGATGGTCGTGAGCGGCGTGCGCAACTCGTAGGAAACGTGGCTCAGGAAGGAGTTCTTGAGCCGGTCGGAGGCTTCGAGCGCTTCGTTGCGCTCCATGAGCACATCCTCGAAGCGCTTCCGGTCGGTGACATCGGCGAAGGTCACGAGCGTGCCGCCATCCGGCAGCGGCGTGACGGTATAGGCGAGATACGTCCCGTCCTTCCGCCCGATGGTGTCGAGGAACGTGTCCCGCTCCTCCGGCATGCCGGTAATGGCGTCGCGGAGGGTTTGCCAGAACTGCGCGCCTGGAGCCTGCGCTTCGATCTGGAAGATGAGCAGCTCCAGATGCGGCTCGTCCTGCATGGCCGCATCTGGCAGGCGCCAGAGGGATTGAAAGGCCGGATTGAAGAGCTGCAAGCGCCCATCCGCGCCGAACACGGCGATGCCCTCACTCAGATGGTCGAGCGTTTCGCGCTGACTCTCGATCAAGGTATGATATTGGCGCTCAAGAGATATTTTCTCTGTCACGTCGTCAAACAGGAACGTGACGCCGCCATCGCCGCGGCAATCGGTGGCGACATGCAGGGTGCGGCCATCGGGGCGGTGCCATAGCTCATCGAGCGTGCGATTGGGGTCCCAGGTGAGCACGCGGTCATCGCGCCATTTGCGGTAGTTCGCCTGCTCCGGCAGCAGCCTGCACTGGCGAAGGAGGTCGAAAAGCTCCGAGGCCGAGGGTCTCTCATGCAGCCAAACCTCGTCCAGCGCCCAGATGCGGGCAAAAGCATCGTTGCTGTAGACGAGCTTCCGGTCGGCGCCGAAGACGGCGACACCGGTCGAAACCTTGTCGAGCGTGCGGCTGTGGGCCGCCATCTGACGTTCCAGCTCGTCCTTGGCGATGGTGAGCGGCGCCACGTCGAACGCCGCTCCGCCGCTTCCCTTTTCGAGAGGAGCAGGGATCGCTTCGTAAATCTGCACGGCTCCGTTGATCACAGTCTGAAGCTTCAAACGGCCCTGTTTCCTGGCCAGGCTCATGCGGTGCAGCTCCGACCTCTGCCGCGTTTCGAAAAGCTCGATCTGTTTGGCAAGCGCTTCTTCCCTGTTCTTTGCGCCAGCCGCCGCCGCATAGGCCGAGTTGACCCAGTTTAGCGCGCTCTTGCCGTCGCGAAGCCAAATGGGCACGGGAAGGCTGTCCAGAAGCTTCTCCCGCTCGTAGACGGCCTGCTTCAAGCGCTTGTTCTCGCCGATCAGGCGCACAAGCTCCTTGTTGACGGGAGAGAACAGTCTGATGCGTAGCACGGTCTCGGCGCCGCAGACGGCGCCCGCGACTTCGACGACCTGGCCTTCGAGCGTGCTCGCGTTCGAGACGAACCCCTCGCCGCGCGTTTGCAGCCGGTGGAGGCTCCCAGCCACCCGGCCCGCATCGTCGGGATGAAGCCAGGAGGGAAAGCGCAGGAGCAACGGGAGCTTGGCGGGAACGCCGGCTGTGACGTGCAGCGTATGCAGGGCGAGGCGCGCATGGCTATCGCTCCAGATCACGCATGCTTGCGGCTCAACCGAAGCCAGCGCCCGGTAATTGTCTTCCACGGTTCCGAGCGTGTCGAGCCGGGTTGCGTCGCGCAGCGATTGACGCGCGAAGGTGCGGACACTCTGGCGATAGACGGCGGCCAGGATTGCAAATGCCGCGGCAAAACCCGCCAGCACCGCAAACATAAGGGCCGAGTTGGCTTCCGCGAATGCGCAGGACGAGGTAAGCCAGCCCGCCGCCTTTGCCGGTGCGGCCGGCAGAGCCAGCGAGGCAATCGTGAAACCAGCCGCGAAAGCGGGCCGCAAAACGTCTCGCACAGCTTTCATCGCATTCTCTCGCTTGAGAGCCATCGCAACCCCGTCATTAGCCGAATCGAATCTTAGCGTAACGTTAATACTCTCATAGAAGCGCGGCATTGCTCAAAGCATTCGCCGCATGCCTCGGATACGAAAATGGGAGAAATCGGCGTTGAAGCGGACGGAGCGACGTGGTGTTGTAGCCGCACTGCCGCCAACCACGCGCCAAGGCGCCCAAAATCGATGCGAAATCAATGAGCACGCGCGAAGCATCGCCTATCTGGCATCCGTTCACCCAGCACGCCCTTCAGCCGGCGATGACGAAGATCGTCCGCGCGGAGGGCGCTTGGCTCGAAGCCGCGGACGGCTCACGCATCTTCGACGGTATCTCCTCCTGGTGGGTCGTCACTCACGGACATAACTATTCGCCCATCGTACGTGCAATCCAGCAGCAGGCCGGCGTGCTCGATCAGGTGATCTTCGCGGGCTTCACGCATGAGCCGGCGGAGGAGGTTGCCCGCCGCCTGATCGAAATCGCGCCTGCCGGGCTTGCCCATGTGTTCTTCTCCGATAGCGGCTCGACCTCCGTCGAGGTGGCGCTCAAGATGGCGCTTGGCTATTTCCGCCACCGGGGGGAGCCGCGCTCGCGCATCGTGGCGCTGGAGCACGCCTATCACGGCGACACCATAGGCACCATGTCGGCGGGCCAGCGCGGCGTGTTCAACGCGCCCTATCAGCCGCTGCTATTCGATGTGGAGCGCCTGCCGTTTCCGGAGCGGGGCCGCGAGCAGCGCACCCTCGATGCCTTCGAGGCCATCTGCAAAAAGGAGCCGCCGGCCGCGCTTCTCCTTGAGCCGCTCATTCTTGGCGCCGGGGGCATGCTGGTTCATGTGCCTGACGTTCTCGCCGGGCTGAAACGTATCTGCGAGGCGCATGGCGCGCTCTTTATCGCCGATGAGGTGATGACCGGCTTCGGGCGGACGGGCACGCTGTTCGCCTGTGAGCAAGCGGGCGTTTCGCCGGATATCATGTGCCTTGCCAAGGGCCTGACGGGCGGCGTGATCCCGCTTGCCGTAACGCTTTGCAAGCGCGAGATTTTCGAGGCGCATTGGTCGCCCGACCGCTCGCGCATGTTCTTCCATTCAAGCTCCTACACCGCGAACCCGATCGCCTGCGCCGCCGCCGCTGCCAATCTCGAAGTCTGGGCACGCGAGCCGGTCCGCGAACGCATCGCCGCGCTGGCATTGGCGCAGGCCGCGTGTCTTGAGCCGTTCAAGTCCGATGAGCGCTTTTCGAACGTGCGTCAGGCCGGTACCATCGCCGCGCTTGATCTTAATGTTGTAGATGCGGGGTATCTCGCCGGCATCGCGACGAAGCTTTACAATTTTTTCGCAGAAAAAGGCCTGCTACTGCGTCCCTTGGGCAACACAATCTACGTGATGCCGCCCTACTGCACCACGCCGGACGAGCTTGAGGCGGTTTACGCCGCCATCGCCGAGGCGGCGGACCTCACAAACAAATAGGGCCGCCCCAAGGGCAGCCCCACAATATTCGCGAAATGCCAGCAATTCCGCCCGCGCTAAACCTCGTGCCAGCTCCCGTCGGATTCTTTGCAAGCCCGGCCGACCATCGTCTCGGGGCTGCCATTGACGAAGACGGTCTGCGAGAACTCGCGGCACTTCTTCTCGTGATGGTAATAGACAGGCCGCGGCTCGATATAGCCGTAATGGCCGTTGGGGCTGCGCCAATCCGAGCGCTTGCCGCCTTCGAACGCCGTCATCTGAGCTTCATAGGCGCGGCGGCGGTCTTCGTCGTCCATCGACTTGCCGATGCGGTTACCGACGAAGCCGCCAACCAGCGCACCGGCAATAACGCCGCCGGGGCTGCCGTGCGACATCGCACTCCCCAGAAGCGCGCCGGTAGACGCGCCAATCAGCGTTCCAGATTCTTCCTTCGTCGCGCAGCCCGCCGCGAGGACGGTTAGCGCGAGTGAGACAAAGAGCAATCCTAGTTTCTTCATATCCCTCGTAGCGCGCGAATCGCACGCCCTCCCAGCCAGAACATGAGCACAGGTAGGCAACGCATTCCGGCAATTTTGCGTCAGGCCTGATCCGCGGAGGCAGTTTCGGCGGCGTCATCGCAAGACGGCCACAGGCTGCTATGACGGCAATCAGGCTGCCGGCAGTGTCAGGCAGGCTCGCAAGCCCCCGCTCGCAGCCTCTTCCAGTTTGAGCGTGCCCCGGTAAAGATGCGATAGCTCGGCGACGATGGAAAGGCCAAGGCCGGAGCCGGGAACTTTCTCATCAAGCCGGCGTCCGCGCTTCACGGCCTCGCGGCGAAGCTCTGCGGGAAGCCCAGGCCCGTCGTCCTCGATGATGAGCCGGAAGGTCCGCGCCGCCGCGGCACCGGCAGTTTGGGGCGCCTCCACCTTTATCGTGACGCTGGACCGTGCCCATTTGCAGGCGTTGTCCAAAAGGTTTCCGGCCATCTCGTCGAAGTCCTGCTTCTCGCCGAAAAACTTCACTCCGGCAGGACAATCGATTTCCAAATTTATCGCGCGATCCTTGTAAATTTTTGTCAGCGCCCGCAAGAGCGCCGTGAGCCCGGATTCCAGGTCGGTCACGCCGCTGATCGGCCGGATTTGCGCGGCGATGCGTGCCCGGTCGAGATGATGGGAAATCTGCTGGCGCATTAGCTGGGCCTGCTGGGCGACCTTTTGGGCAAATTCCGTATTCTGGGAGGCCGCCTCGTTGATGATCACGCTCAATGGCGTTTTGAGCGCATGGGCGAGGTTGCCCACATGCGTGCGGGCACGCTCCACCACGCTCCAGTTCGCCTTGATGAGCGCGTTAAGCTCCTCCTGAAGCGGCAGGATTTCGTCGGGCGGATTTCCCTCAAGCAGCGTCTCTTCGCCCGACCGGATCGCGGCAAGGCTGTTGCCGATGTCCTTGAGCGGGCTCAGCCCGAAGCGGACCTGGAAAAAGGTTGCCAGCAAAAGGCCGGCGCCGAGAAGCCCCAGCGTCAGCACAATCGTATCGGTGAGATAGCGGATTTCCGCGTCGAGCGCCGTGGTGTCGAAGGCGACGGACAGGGAGAATATGCGGCTCTCGTTTTCCTGGCCGAAATCGATGTCCCGCTCAAGAACACGAAGGATCTGGCCGTCCGGGCCGTCGGCATAGGCTTGCCGGATGTGCTTCTGGTCTGGCTTGATACCAAGCTCGCTCGGGGTCTTGTAGGTTTCGTCGGCAAGCGACTCGGATTTGAACGACACATCGTTTCTCTGATCCGCCGGCCGGATTTGCCAGTAGGCGCCCGACAGGGGCCTCAAGAACTGCGGCTCGCCGAGGTCCGCTGGGTGCCTGATGTCGAGCGTGGCCTGCGGCGCCGTTTTCGCGATCAGCACCTCCAGCAAATGATTGAGCCGGTCGTCGAAGCTGTCCTCGATGAAGTCGCGGCAAAGCGAGATCAGAATGGCCGCTGTGACGGAGAGGATCATCAACGTCCACGCCGCCGACGAGATCACCAGGCGAAGCGCGAGAGAATTGCCTCTCATGAGCCCCTCTTATCGCCTCCATTCCCGTCCTTGGCGAAAGAAACGCAATAGCCGAGCCCGCGCACGGTATGGATGAGATCGGCGGGGATCTTGCGCCTGAGGCGCCCGATGAAGACCTCGATGGTGTTCGAATCGCGTTCGAAGTCCTGCTGGTAGAGATGGTCGACGAGTTCCGAGCGCGAGACGACCCGCGACTGGTGGTGCATGAGGTAGGAAAGCAGCCGGAATTCGAGGCCGGTCACCTTGATGGGCGAGCCGTCGAACGTCACCCGTGCGGTGCGTGTATCCAGATGCAGGGGGCCGCATTCAAGCTCGGCCTTGGCGAAACCCGCGCTGCGCCGCAAGAGCGCCCGCACCCGCGCGATGATTTCCTCCATCTGGAACGGCTTGGCGACATAATCGTCGGCGCCGGCGTTGATGCCCGCAACCTTTTCGCTCCAGCGGTCGCGCGCGGTGAGGATAAGAACGGGGGTGCGGATGTCCACCCTGCGCCAGCGCTCAAGAATGCTCAGGCCGTCGATTTTCGGCAGGCCTAAGTCGAGGATGATCGTATCGTAAGGCTCGGTCTCGCCGAAATGCGCACCTTCCTCCCCGTCGAAGGCGGCGTCCACGGCATATCCAGCCTCGCTCAGTGCGCCAACAAGCTGGCGGTTCAAATCCCGATCGTCTTCGATAACCAAAAGGCGCATGCGGCCAATCTTCGCTAGCGGGCGGGCACCCGGACGATCCGGACCTTACCAACCGATTGTAGTATCGTGATCTGGAAATAATGGTCGTTTCCGGCCGTGCAAAGCGAGAACCTCAGAATTTTACCGTCCTTGAGCCAGGGCCGGAGTTCGTTCTCTAGCTGCTGGTGGGTTTTGTAGCTGCCCTTCCGCCACTCGTGAGTGCAGGAATCCTTTGCGAGCGCGAAGCCGCTGCCCGACGCGCCGACCCATATCGAAAGAGCCGCACAGATATATTTCATAGCCCGTTCTGCATCGCGAACCGTTATAGGCGCGGCTCCCTGAATTGGCAATGAACGGCCACGCCCGGTGGACCCCGTGTCCCAAGCTGCGGGACTTACGGTGCCTAGTCTTTCAAAGCAAGAAACTCAGGTTTGCCCGCCAGGCGCAATCCGAGTGCGAAGGTGCGGTCCGCGCCCGCTACCGGTTCAAATCGCGCCACCGTGAACAGCGCTTGCAAGAGGCCGGCGCCCGGAATCTCGATGCGCCAATCGGCCGCGAGCTGCGCGGCGAAGCAGGCTTGCAGGACGTTCGCGATATCGCCGCCGTCCAGGAAGCAAAGGCCTGCGGTATTCGCTGCCAGGGAATAGACGGCAGCTTCCAGCAGCTCCGGATCGGCAGGGGTATCCTCCAGGTCTCGCAACGCGGCTGCCAATGCGGGGCTTGGGACGTGCATTCTCCCTACAGGGGTGAAGGCTCCCGAGGCCGGGATATCCGCGGCAAGGACGAGATCGCTTGTCAGCCGGGGAATCATGCGGCATCCGTCCCCGGTCTTGCATGCAGGGGCAGGCGCGGAGCTTCCGCCGGGCGCAGGTCAGCGGGCCGCACGTCGATTGGGGCGCGAAAAACTGCCGGCACAGCTCCCTCTTCGGTCAAGACCTTCCGCAGGCGAGGACTAGACCTCAATTCGGGCGCTGGCAACGGGTCCTAACGCCGCTTCCGGCGCTTTATCCAGCCGGTGATATGGGACGGAATCCGGTGCTCCGGCACTTTTTTCTCGCTGATTACTGCGCCGCGGACGGAAATGCCCGCTTCATGCACGGTCTCTGGCGATCCGGAAACGAGAGGGTGCCACCATTTAAGGCTGCGGCCCTCTTCGATCAGCCGGTAGGCGCAAGTTTCGGGAAGCCAAGGCAAGCTACGCACATCTTGGGGCGTGAGCTTGACGCAATCGCCGACATAAGCCTGCCGGTTTTCGTAATTGGAGCAGCGGCAGGAGCCGATGTCGAGCAGCTTGCAGGCAAGCCGGGTAACGGCAATGTCTCCGGTATCCTCGTCCTCAAGCTTGATGAGGCAGCATTGGCCGCAGCGGTCGCAGAGGGACTCCCATTCCGCCGCGGTCATTTCAGCGAGGCAACCGGTCTCCCAGAAGGGGGGGGCCGTGGAAGGGACGGACGAATTCTCTGGAACCGGATCGCCGTCCTGCCATTTTAACTGTTTCGCTGGATCGTTTCTTGGCATAGTACCGGCAAATTGCGCTCAAGTAGCCCAGAGGGCGATAGCGCGAACAGGTTAGCTCAACGGAGGCGGCGAAGACTCGTGCGGGACTGGATTTTCAAGCCAAACCGGCGCAACCGCTACATCAACTGGCTAGCGCTCAATTCGTGGATCAATTCCACCCTTTACAGCCTTTATGCCAGATTTAAAGACTGGTGGGCAAACTACAACAATTTCTTTGCCGGCTTCCGCGTGACCGGCTTCAGGCGCCTTGCTGTCGAATTCCTTTCGGAGGCAGCCACCATCGGCACGGGCGGGCTCCTCGTCGTGCTTATCTTCGAGATCCCTGCGATCGACCTGACCAAGAACCCGAACTGGCGCACGGGCAGCGAGTTCAGCGTGACCTTCCTCGACCGCTACGGCAACGAGATCGGCAAGCGAGGCATACAGTTCTCCGATAGCGTGCCGCTTGAGGAAATTCCGGACACGCTGATCAAGGCGGCACTGGCCACCGAGGACAGGCGCTTCTTCGAACATTTCGGCGTCGACATGTACGGCACGGCGCGCGCGATCATTGAGGATGCGCGGGCGCACGGCGCCGTTCAAGGCGGTAGCTCGATCACGCAGCAACTCGCCAAAAACCTTTTCCTGAGTTCGGAGCGCTCGATGGCGCGCAAAATCAAGGAAGTGTACCTGGCGATATGGCTTGAGGCGCATCTCACCAAGCGCGAAATCCTGAAGCTCTATCTCGACCGCGCCTATCTGGGCGGCGGCAATTTCGGCGTGGAGGCCGCGTCGCAGTTCTATTTCGGCAAGTCGGTGCGGGACATCAACCTGGCCGAATTGGCGATCCTTGCAGGCCTGTTCAAAGCGCCTACGAAGTACGCGCCGCACTCCAACCCCGCGGAGTCGCGCGCACGGACAAATACGGTCCTCAGCAACCTGGTCGATGCCGGGTTTATGACCGAGGGGCAAGTGCACAGTGCGCGCCTGAACCCCGCGAAGATCATAGACCACGAGGAGGATTACGCGCCGAACTATTTCCTCGACTGGGCATTCGAGGAGGTGCAACGCCTCATGAGGGGTAAGGGCGAGTTCGTGCTCACCGCGCGGACGACCGTCGACATTCCATTGCAGAAGGTTGCCGAGAAGGCGATCGAGACCCAACTCGACACGCAAGGGCGCAGCGCAAGGGCGAGCCAGGCCGCGCTCGTGTCCATGGACACCGACGGTGCGGTCCGCGCGATGGTGGGTGGACGGGATTACGGCGACAGTCAGTTCAACCGCGCCGCTCATGGTGCACGGCAGCCGGGCTCGTCGTTCAAGCCGTATGTTTATCTGACGGCCATCGAAAACGGGGTGAAACCCACCAAGGTGGTATCAGATACGGCGCCCACCTGCGGAAACTGGTCGCCCGTGAACTATGGCGGCGGCGTCAGCGGCCGGTCGATGACGCTTTACGATGCGCTCAAGCAATCGGTGAACACCATCGCGGTGAAGCTTTCGCTCGATGTCGGCCGCGACAAGGTGCTTGAGGTCGCCCACAGGATCGGGCTCACAGCGGTCAGGAAAACCTGCTCGATGGCGCTGGGCGATACGGGCATCGCGCCGCTCGATCATGTGGGAGGGTACGCCGTTTTTGCCAATGGCGGCATGGCCGTAAAGCCTTACGCGATACTGGAGTTGAGGAACACGCACGACGAGGTGGTCTACAGCCGCGAGCGCGACGAGCCGCCGCCTGCCCGCATCTTCAAGCGCGAGGATATCGAAACCCTTAATTCCATGCTCCTGAAGGTTGTGGAAGAGGGGACGGGCATGGCCGCGAAGCTCGATTTCACCTATGCTTGCGGCAAGACCGGCACGACCTCAGGCCCCAAGGACGTATGGTTCATGGGGTTCACAGGGCAGTATGTGACCGGCGTCTGGTTCGGCAACGACGACTATAGCGACATGGCTGGGGGCACGACGGGCGGCCATTTGTCGGCGCCAGTTTGGCGTCAATATATGGTGGCGGCGCATACGAGCATGGATATTCCGCAAATTCCGGGGGTGCCGCTGCATCCGCGCCAGATCGAGGAGCGCCAGCGGCTGGCCGAAATCCGCCGCGACGACCCGAACGCCGGCTCCGGCTCCAGTGCGGGGGACCCGTCGAAACGGCTGCCTGCCCGCCTCCGCAAAATGCTGACCTCGCTCTCCAAGCTTCTGAAGGAGGCGCCGAAGCTCAAGGGGCAAGAAGGCCAGGAAAAGGGCGCCTCGCTGGACAAACCGCCCGTGCGGACGCAATAAGGTGCTGCGCGGAAGGCCGATGAGCGCCGAATTCTTCGACGGAATTTGCAGGTTCTTGATCGCATGCCCTTTTTGAGCCGGTTTTTCATTTTTGCCGCGATTGCGCTGCTGCTGGGCCTCGGCTCGGCCTGGCGCACGGTGAACCACGGCTTCTCCGCCACGGCCGCGCGCTATGGGCCGTGGGCATTCTGGTTCCGCGAGGGCACGGCCGACGCCGATCCCTATACGGCCGCGCATGTCGCCCGGCAGGGCTCGCTGCCGGTGACCGCCGCCAGCGCCATGGTCTTCACCGCAACGCGGGACAGCGCGGGCTCCCAGCTCTCCGGCGACTGCACCTACGAGATCCGCGGTGCCGCGGTTCCGTCCCTGTGGTGGGACATCGCCGCCTTCACATCGGATGGCGAGATCATGCCGAACAAGACGGGGCGGGCGGGGTTCTCCAGCGCCAATATACTGGCCGCACCCGATGGCCGCTTCACCGTGCGCCTGTCGCCCGACGTACAGCCGGGCAACTGGATCCCGGCCCAGCGCGGAACCCGCGTCACACTTAAACTCAGCATCCTGCGGCCCTTCAACCCCGACGCCTTGCGGAAAAACGGCAGCGAAATCCTCCCCGAAATCTCGCTCGTGGAGTGCTCATGATGGGAAAGCTGCCATGGATCGTGGCCGGACTCTTCGCCGCGGGCATCATTCATATCCTCACCATCTTCGCGATCCCTGCGCTGGCCGGGCGCGACGCCTGGGGCCGCCTCTCCGCTGCGATCCCGCTGAACACGCTCGCCATCGCCGACGGCAAAACCGTGCCGCGCCTGCCCTTTACCCCGTCCGGCGACGTCGTCGCCTACTGCCTGTTCGATATCTCCAAGGGCAATTTTGTCGTCAAATCGCCGTTGCCGGAGCCGGCCTGGTCGCTCTCGCTCACAACGCGTTCCGGCGAAAACTTCTACCTCGTAACCGGAGCCGACGCGAAACGGCCGCAGGTGCGCCTCCTCGTCCTGCCGCATGAGCGCCTCTCGGAGGAAGCCAGCACCGAGGAAGGTGGCGAGCAAACCATCATCGTCGCTCCGGCGAAAACGGGAATTGTTGCCATCCGTGCGCCGCTCCGCGGCGAAAGCTTCCGGGCGCAGGCGATGGAAGAAATGCGCAAGGCGCGATGCGAGCTGGTGCCGCGGATTGAGCCTGCCGTTGCTGTGGTTGAGCCGGAAGCGTCCGCCCCCCCGCAGGAAGAGAAACAGCGGCAGCAGCCGCAACGGCGCAGGCGCTCTGCATTCCCGTTTTAGCAGCTTGAGATAGCCTGGGTGAGGCGCCGCTAACGCTTTGGCCTGCCGCTGCCTATCTTGAAAAGGCCCGCTGGCACGGCGGTTTCATTTGCCCGCACTGTCAAACTAGCGGAGAGCCATTCCGTTTCGATAACCGCCCTGGCGTCCTGCGCTGCCGCAAATGTCGCAAGAACACAGGATTGACCGTTGGTACGGTGATGGAGCGCAGTCATACGCCCCTCAGCGTCTGGTTCCGGGCTGCCTACCCCGTCATCAGTCAGACGCCCGGCATGCCGGCGGTGCAGTTCCAGCGTCAGCTTGGTTTGTCGCGCTACGAAACCGCTTTCGGCATCCTCGGCAAGCTCCGCGCCGTCTGCCTTGCCACCGATCCGGTCCTGGCCGGGCCGCACCATGACGGCGCGGAGCTTGTGGAGGATGCCTATGTGGGCGGGAAAACGCGCGGCGATGGCCGGGGTGTCCGGTATAAGACACAGGTGGTTGCCGCCGTCGAAGTTCGCCATCGGGAGCCGGGCACAGCACAGGACAAACGGAACGATGGCCGCTACGCCGGTCGTGTTCGCCTCGCCATCGCCACCTCTGTCTGCGCAGCGCGACGAACAAAAAAAGCACGTGAGGTTGGAAAACGAGCTGGAAACCAAGGCTCTCGGAAACAAAGCAAGAACTTCACAAGCGACTGATTACTAATAGATTTTGCTGGTGCCGGCTGAGGGATTTGAACCCCCGGCCTTCGGTTTACAAAACCGCTGCACTACCACTGTGCTAAGCCGGCGAACGGCGCTGAAGCTGGCGCGGCGCTTTTGAGGGGCGGCGCATGCGCTTTTCCTGCCTGGAGTGAGTAATAACAAATCCCGGATCTCGAAGCAAGATGCGAGACTGCCTGTTCACACAATGCGCTCTTGGCGCGGCCAATCCGCGCGGCTTTGCTTGCGTGCGGCGCGGCCGGGCCTTAATTGTTCCAGCATTGAAACCTTCGCCGCGGCGGCTTCGAAAGGCTCAGGCCCCATGACATCGAGCTTGCGCATCGCTTGCGCTCAACTCAATCCGGTGGTTGGCGACCTCTGCGGCAACGCGGAGCAGGCTCGCAACGCATGGACGCAGGCGCGTGCCGAAGCCGCGGACCTGATCCTTTTTCCCGAACTATTCATCGCAGGATACCCACCCGAGGACCTTGTGCTGAAGCCGGCCTTCGTGCAGGCCTGCATGGAAACGGTGCGCGGGCTCGCGAAAATCACAGAGGAAGGCGCGCCCGCCATGATCGTGGGCACGCCCTGGGGCGAGGACGCCAAGGTCTATAACGCCGTGGCGCTGCTTGCGAGCGGCAAGGTCGAGACGCTGCGCTACAAGGTCGATCTGCCGAACTACAGCGTGTTCGACGAGAAGCGGAATTTCGCGGCGGGTTCGATGCCGGGGCCGGTGAACTTCAACGGCGTGCGGCTCGGCCTGCCCATTTGCGAGGATATCTGGACGGACGCGGTCACGGAATGCCTGGCTGAAAGTGGCGCCGAGCTTTTCCTCGTGCCCAACGGCTCGCCTTTCACGCTCAGCAAACGGGCGGTGCGCGAGAACGTTGCAGTTGCGCGCGTCGTGGAAACCGGCCTGCCCATGCTCTACGTCAATCAGGTTGGCGGCCAGGACGAGCTTGTCTTCGATGGCGGCTCGTTTGCGCTCAATCGCGGGGGACGGCTCGCCGCACAGCTCCCGGCCTGGGAGACCGCGATTGCCATGACGGAATGGCGGCGCGAGGCGGAGGGCTGGGCCTGCGTGAGCGGGCCGATGGCTACCGTCGAGGAAGGGAACGCCGCCGCCTACCTCGCCTGCGTGATGGGCCTTCGCGATTACGTCGAAAAGAACCGCTTCCCTGGCGTGGTGCTTGGCCTCTCCGGCGGCGTCGACTCGGCGCTCTGCGCGGCGATGGCGGTGGATGCCTTAGGGGCAGCGCGCGTGCATTGCATCATGATGCCCTATCGCTTCACCTCGCACGACTCGCTCTCCGACGCCGCCGGCTGCGCGCAAGCCTTGGGTGTACGCTACGACATCGTTCCGATCCACCCGGCGGTCGAAGGATTTAGCGAGATGCTGCAGCCGCTCTTCGCAGGGCTCGAACCCGGGCTCGCCGAGGAGAACCTGCAATCGCGCGTCCGCGGCGTGACGGTGATGGCGATCTCCAACAAGTTCGGCGGCATGGTCGTCACCACGGGCAACAAGTCCGAGGTTTCGGCCGGCTACGCCACGCTCTACGGCGACATGAACGGGGGCTTCAACCCGGTCAAGGATCTCTACAAGACGCAGGTCTTCGCGCTGTCGCGGTTCCGCAACGGCGCGCGGCCCAAAGGCTGCCTCGGCCCGGAAGGCGTGGTGATCCCGGAGAACATCCTCACCAAGGCGCCCACCGCCGAGCTGCGCGAGAACCAGACCGACCAGGATTTGCTGCCGCCCTACGATGCGCTCGACGATATCCTGCAAGCGCTCGTGGACCGCGAGGAACCGCTGGCGGCTATCGTTGCGCGCGGCCATGCGCCGGAGACTGTGAAAAAGGTTGAGCGCCTGCTCTATTTGTCGGAATACAAGCGGCGGCAGGCGGCGCCCGGCGTCAAGATCACCGAGCGGAATTTCGGCCGCGACCGGCGCTATCCCATCGTCAACCGCTTCCGCGAGACGCTTCCGTAGCCGTCCCTGCGGAGGCTGGGCTTATGCCTGCCGCTACAAATCCCGGCCGTTTTCTTCGGCGGCTGGGCTGGCGGACAGGCAGCGCGAAGCGCGATGGCGCGGCTGGAAATTCTGTTCCCCGTTGCATTTCGAATAACCCCATTTGCTACGGTTCCTGCTCATTTTGGGAGTTTTGGGCGCCTTCCGATTTTGAAATAATATAGCACAAAGGTTTTGAAAAACTATTAATCGTCATATGCTATTGATTCGCGTGACAAATATTCATCAGCGTCGATACAAGTTATGATTAATTGCCGATCTGCAATTATATTTAACGGTATTTTTTAAAGCTTGAAAACATCTCAAAAACCTGAAATTCTACGCGAAAAGCTGCCTGTGGGCAACTCGCGATTCTAAATTAACCATGCCCGGATTAACTATAGTCGTGCGGGGCTTGACAGGATGGAGCCTGCCCATAGACGGCCGCGACGCGGGCGTTGTCCCACCGATGGACCCGGCGGCGCGCTCTGCTGGCGCTTCGAGCCGTTGCCCAAGGATGCCGCCCCCATCGCGTTTGGACTATCGTCGATTGCGATGAACAGCTCTATGTCAGTCCGGGATATCGCTTCGTGAACCGCATCGATTACCTGCTCTGCGAAGTACCGTGGACTGACGAAGACAGGTTCCTGCCGGATTACCGCTATGATGGAACTGCACCTATCCGGTTAGCACGGACAGCCACTACATATTGGGTTAGCGCGAAACCGCAGATGACCCAAAGAAGGCGTCGCCGCCGATTAAGGCGAAACTGCATGGTTGGGTGGGAAGCGATAATGGCGATTTCATTGGTTTGACGGCCGGGCGATGGCCGCTTTCGGAACACGAAGCAAAAACTTGCTAATCGGCAGAGGGATTCGAGGCCGAATAGCGCGCCGCCCTATCGATACGCTTACCACCATGGCCGCACGGCGGAATACCAGGGCGGCCGCCGTGCTGCATATCAGGTGCCGCTGCATTACCTTTGTTCGCCTGCTTCAAGTAGAGCGGGGGCAAACCCCGTGCCTGAGTTCTCGCCTTTTGCTGCGTTCATCGGACGAGGGTGCGGCCGCGAGGGAACGCCGAATGCCAAGGCATACAAGGCCGGCAGGAATGTCATGGTGAGGATGGTTGCGGCGATCAGCCCGCCCATGATGGAGAGCGACATCGGGCCCCAGAACGGCGAGCCCGCGAGCGGCACGAGCGCCAGAACCGCCGCAGCCGCCGTCAACACGATCGGCCTGAAACGGCGTACGGCGGAGCCAATAATGGCGTCATAGGCATCGATGCCAGCCTCGATATCCTGCTTGATCTGATCCACGAGAATCACGCTGTTACGCATGATGATGCCGGCAAGGGCGATAACGCCCAGGATCGCCACGAATCCGAAAGGCTGCTGGAAGATTAAGAGCGCTGCCGCGGCGCCGATTATGCCTAGCGGGGCGGTGGCAAGCACGAGCATGGTTTTGCCCAGGCTTTGCAACTGCACCATCAGTAAGAGCAGCACCACGATGACCAGGACCGGTACCTTTGCCGCAATAGAGGCCTGGCCCTTGGCCGACTCCTCGACGGCGCCTTGCATCTCGATGCGGTAACCTAGGGCCAGGCCCTGCCGCAACGGTTCAAGCTGCTGGTAAATCGCCTTTGCCACATCTGGCGATTGCACGCCATCGGGAATGAGCCCCTGAACGGTGATGGTGGGCAGGCGGTCGCGCCGCCACTCAACGCCAGACTCGAAAGCAAGCCGTACGCTCGCAACCTGAGAGACCGGGACGGAGGCACCCGATGCGGTCTTGACATAGGCGTTTTCGACTGCCGTCAGCAGTCCTCGCGTACTTTTGGGCTCGCGCAGCACCACGCCAATGGTTTGGTCGTTCTCACGGAACTCGGAGATCTGAACGCCGGACAGGGCGGCCTGCAACGTCTGCCGGATGGCGGCGGAGGTGACGCCGATGGCGCGCGCGCGGTCCTGATCGATACCGAGTTGCAAGGACGGCGCTGGCTCGTGCCAATTGTCATGCACGTTGAAGACTTGCGGATGCGCGGCGGTTACCCTTTTCACTTCGTCCGCAATGCGCCGGACTTCATCGCGATCGGGACCTTGCACGCGAAACTGAACCGGCCAGCCGACTGGCGGCCCAAGAAAGAGCCGGTCGACTTTGGAACGCACGCCTGGAAAATCGGCGGCGAGAAGGCCGCGCATCCGCTTGATGATGGCGTCGCGGTCTTTCGAGACTTTCGGGATAACCAGGAACTGCGCGAAATTCTGGTTCTTGAGCTGCTGGTCGAGCGGGAGGAAGAACCGGGGTATCCCCTCGCCAACGAAGGCCGTCACCGAGCCCACATCGTTGTCAGCCAATAGCCGCCGCTCCAATCGCAGCGCTTGAGCCTCGGTTTCTTTGTAGGAGGTGCCTTCTGGCAGCCAAAGGTCGGCGAGGATTCTCAGGCCGGTCCGACGAAGGGAAAAATTGCTGAGGAATGAGCGTGAAGCTTGCGCCCGCCAAGCCGAACGCCGCAATGGTGAGCACGATAACCGTTCTGCGCCACCTGACACACCAGGCGATTGCGCGGCGAAGGCCACGGTAGGCCCGCGTATCGTATACATCGATATCGCTGCCTTCCCGGTGGGGCCGGTGCCTTAAAAGCATAAAGCCGAGCCATGGCGTAAACGTCACCGCGGCGAACCACGAGATCACGAGCGCGATGCCCGCAACCCAGAACAGCGTGTTCACATATTCGCCCGACGTACTGGCCGCGAAGCCCACGGGGATGAAACCCGCCACGGTAATGAGCGTGCCGGTCAGCATCGGAAAGGCGGTGGATGTGTAAGCGAAAGAGGCGGCAGAGAGCTTTCCATGCCCCTCGTCGAGCTTCCGTTCCATCATCTCGACGGCGATCATGGCGTCGTCCACGAGCAGCCCCAGCGCGATGATGAGCGCGCCGAGCGAGATCCGCTGCAAGTCGATGCCGATGATAAGCATAACGAGGAAGGTCGCTCCGAGCACAAGCGGGATCGTCAGGGCGACCACAATGCCCGCGCGCCAGCCAAGCGAGAGGAGCGAGACCGCCAGCACGATCAAAAGCGCCTCGCCCAGTGACTCCAGGAACTCGCCCACGGCCTTGCCGACGACGGCTGGCTGATCGGAGATCTTGCCGAATTCGACCCCGGCCGGGAGGCCGGCGTAAATGCGCTTCAGCGTGCTTTCGAGATCCTTGCCCACCTCGACGACGTTGAATCCCTTTGCCATCACGGCGCCGAGCACGACGCTTTCCTTGCCGTCACGGCGGATCTTTGAGGTAGGGGGATCCTCGACGCCGCGTTTGACGGTCGCGATGTCGCCGAGCCGTACTGTCTGCCCGCCCGTCCTGATCCTCAAATCGCGGATCTCATCGGCGCTCAGGATCGTGCCTTGCACATCGAGCCTGACAGAGCGGTCTGAGGTCTCCACCGTGCCCGCGGGCGCCTGGCTGTTTTGCCCGGCAAGTGCGGCCTGAATGTCCTGGGCGGAAATGTTGCGTTCGGCCAGCACACGGGATGGGATTTCGATATAAACTTTCTCGTCCTGGACACCGAGCAAATCGATCTTGGCAATGCCGGGGACGCGCAAAAGAATATCGCGAGCGTTTTTCGCGAAGTCGCGCAGCTCCGGATAAGAGAAGCCCGCGCCTTCGATCGCGTAAAGTGCCAGATAGGTGTCGCCGAACTCGTCGTTGAAGAACGGCCCCAGCACACCTTGGGGGAACGTATTCTGGATGTCGCCCAGCTTCTTGCGCACCTGGTAGAAGGCGTCGCTCACCTCGCGGCCGCGGGCCTCGCCGCGCAGATTGACGAAAATGACCGCGCTGCCAGGACGCGCATAGGACTGCACATAGTCGAGCTGAGGCGTCTCCTGGATTTTGCGCTCGATCTTGTCGACAACCTGCTCCTGCAGTTCTTGCACGCTCGCACCCGGCCACATCACTTGCACGACCATGACGCGGAAGGTGAAGTCGGGGTCTTCCTTCTGGCCGAGATTGGCGAGCGCGAACAGCCCCGAAGCAAGGATGAGCACGAACAGAAAGCGCGTGAGGCTCGAATGCTCGATTGCCCAGCGCGAGAGATTGAAGGCGTATTGTGCAGGCGCCCTTCCGGGTAATCGGCCGTCCATCTTCAGACCCTCTTCCTTAAGTTCGAGACCTAGCGCTCAGCCGTCTCAGGCTATTCCGCCGCTGCTGTTAGGATTTCCTTGGCAAGGCGCACTTTCATGCCGTCCTTGAGAAACTGAACGCCGCCGGTCACGACGATTTGGCCCGGCTTGAGGCCCGATTTGATCCGCACGCCGGCCTCGCTCACGCCATCGGTTTCGACCTCGCGAAGTGCCACGGTCTGCGACTGCCTGTCCGCGACGTAGGCGATTGTCTTTCCATCCCGTTGCGTGAGCGCTGCCAAAGGCACGACGGGTGCGGGCACGTCCTGTGGCAGGTTGAACGACACCGACGTGGTCATGCCGATACGCATCTCGGGCACGGGATGCACGATGGTCACGCGAACGCCATAAGTGCGCGAGGCGGCATCGGCGGCGCCGGCGATCTCGCGGATTTCGCCCTCGCTTTTGACGCCCGGCGCGGACCAAATCGCGATGGAGGCAGCCCCGCCCGGCCTGAGCTTGACGATCTCTTGCTCGGGAACGGCAACGGACACCTCGACGCCGCCGGCAAGCGCTTCGGTAATGACAGCTTGGCCGGCAGCCACGACTTGGCCAGGCTCCGCGCGGACAGAGGTTACGATCCCATCTTTGTCCGCGAGCAGCAGCGCATAGCTTGTGGCGTTGGCCGCCTGATTGAGCTGGTCCCCGGCCGCATCGAGCGCCGACTGCGCCGCGTCCATTTCGAGCTGGCGCTGATCGGCGGCGGCTTGTGCGATAAAGCCATTCGGAAGCAGGTAAGCCGCTCGCTTGAGCGCGTCTTTTGCAACGGCCGCGCGCGTCTTTGCGCTTGTCACGGCGGAGCGGGCGCTGTTCTCGGCAAGCTTCAAGTCAACCTCATCGAGACGGGCGATTTTCTGGCCGGCAGCAATGCGGTCGCCGGCGTTAACGTAACGCTCGACGATCTTGCCCGGCACGCGGAAACCGAGGGCGCTTTCGATGCGCGGCGCGATCACGCCCGAATAGGTGAGCACCCGATGCGGGAGGGCGGCCGGAACGATCATCGCCTTGACCGGCCGGACGGTCACTTCCGCTACTTTCGCTTCTCCGCAGCTTGCCAGCGCCAGGGGCAGCAGAAGAACAGCCGTAAGCCTTCTCGCGCTGCTTACGAATGATAGACTTTCACACTTGTCACATTTCGGGCGCATGGCTCCGGCCTTCCGTTCGATGCTACGCTTTCAAGGCTGATAGAATGAATGCCGCCATCTCGGACGGCGTTGGCGTATTTGGATCGCACCCGCACTGCGCGGCGACCACGGGATGTTTGAGGCCAACCAGGGCGAAGTGAACGCAACGCGCCGCTTGCCTGGGATCTTGGCGCCTGAACTCGCCGGACTCGATGCCGCTCGCGATGATGCTGGCGATCAGGGCCTCGATGAAGTCCAGGTGGCGCTCGATGGCGCCCCAGTTCTCCTCCATAGCGACGACGACCATCTCATGGACTTTTTTTTCATGACTGAGCATTTCGGCGGTATTGCGGGCAAGCAGCTCAATCAACTGAGTAAGTCTATCCGAGGCAGGCGCATCCGCGCTCGCGACCTTGTGGAGCTGGACCTCAAAACCGGAAATTATGGCAGCACAAATCGCCTCGTTGATGGCGGACTTGGAGGCAAAGAAGCGATAGACATTGGCGGAGGACATCGCGCAGGCTTCGGCGATGTCGGCGACGGTGGTTTTCGAATAGCCGTAATGCCGGAACAGCCGCTCGGCTTCGGTTACGATGCGCGCGCGTGTTTCATCGGCAGTTGGGGCAGGTGTCATTATGGCTGCGTTTCTGATCAGTGATAAATGTCATTTTTTATCACTATCTAAGATGATGCCCCTTAGCAAGCCGGCTGCCGCATTCGGGGCAGTAATCCCGCGTAAAATTTTCGAGACCGCCCCCCAGCGGCGTTTGGATCGTGCCGGTTCACCTTGGACCGAAAGGAGTCAGGTGAAGCCGGGTTGGTGCCGGGCTGTAACGCCAGCCGCCACAGCGCGCTGTCCTATGAGCACGCGGGTAAGATCGAGGCGCAGTTGAAGGCCGAGGTGGCGGAGCTGATGGCGAAGGCCGAAGCCGCGGATATCCTGCGCAACTGCCAGCAGAACATCAAGGTCAGCGAGGATTGTTCGGCGGCGTTCGCCGCCCTCGCCAGGGCGCTCGGCGTCAGCAAGGCCGCGCTCTTCGAGGACATGGTCGCCGAACGGCTGGCGACGGCCGAGTGGCAAGGGCTGAGGTTGAAGATCAGGTAACGGAGCGAGCCATGCCCTCCAAGGCGTCCATTGCAGGCAGGTTGCCGGTGCGCCGGGGCCTCGATGAGAGCGAGGCGGCGGTCTATGCTGTACCTCGGCGTGCGGCGCTCGGACGCGGTTCTGATCGGCAAGAAGCACGAGAGCAGGGATGGACTGTCGGTCACTTTCCAGGTGTTCAAGGGACGCAAGAAGGGCGCAAAGATTCTCACGCTTCCGATTTTAGCGCCGCTGCGCGCCATCCTGGACGCAAGCCAGCTGGGGAGCGAAACTTGGCTGGAAACTGCTTTTGGCAAGCCGCACACGGCCGCCGGATTCGGTAACATCTTTAGGACGTGGTGCGTGGAAGCGGGGCTGACGCAATGCTCACCGCATGGTCTGCGCAAGATCGGCGCAGTGCGGGCGGCGGAGGCGGGGGCAAGCGAACATGAGTTGATGGCGATGTTCGGCTGGGACGATGCCAACATGGCGCGCATTTATACGCGCAAGGCGGCGCAGAAAAAAATGGCCGCGAGCGGTGCGGCGAAGGTCAGCAACAGCCGGATCATTGTCCCACCCACTGTCCCACCAGAAGAAAACTCCAGCAAAAACAGCATCTTAGAAGGCTATTGGCGCCCCGTAGGAGAATCGAACTCCTGTTTCAGCCGTGAGAGGGCCGCGTCCTGACCGCTAGACGAACGGGGCGAGCGATATCGCGAACATAATTCGCGAACGCCCGCCGATCAAGCGTTATTCCAGATCTAATGCAGTTTCCAACGCGCATGTTGCCGGATGCGGATGCACTTCAAGATTTTCTTCTCCGGCCGAAGGGGAATACGGAGCGGCCCTGCTCCGCGCTGGCCTGCGGCGGTGGAACGTCTCCTGGCAGCAAGCGGGCGGGCTCTGGAACCGGAACATTGGCGCGTGGCCTCTCCACCCCAGCTTCAACCTCTTCAGGCTTGCTTCCCAGACCCGGGCGAGGCCTGCGCTTCGCCCCGCCATCGCGCCTCTTTTCCTCGGCTACAGCCATCGCGCTCTCCTTTGCTTCAGCCTCGGCCAGAGCAAGCGCCCTTTCTTTCTCCTTTTCCTCCCTCTCGCGTTCCTTGGCAGCTCTGCGCTCGGTGCGCCTTGCCTCCTTTTCCTGCTCCTTGTCGTCGCGGCGGACCGAGCGCGCGATGGTGTTCAGCATGTGCACAACCTCCCGCTCGGTCATCAGCTCGGAGAAAAAGAAGCCCTGCCCATAGTCGCACCCAACCGCCTGAACGTAGGCCAGGTCTTCGTCGCTATCCACGCCGACGGCGACCACGTCCTTGTTCAGCTCATGCGCGATGGTAAGCACGGCCTTGAGCACCATGGCGCTCGACCTCTCCTTGTCGCTGAGCGCAACGAGCGAGCGGTCGATCTTTATGGCGTCGATATTGAGCCGGTGCCAATAGGAGAGCGAGGAGAAGCTAACACCGAACTCGTCAAGCGCCACGCTCACATTGAGACTTTTGAGCCAGTCGATGATCTCAATCGCCTGCTCGGGGTTGGAATTGACCAGGCTTTCGGCGATCTCCAGCCTGAGCGCGTTTTTCGGCAGCGTCTCCCGGCCGATGATGAGCCTCAGGTTCTGCACCAGATCGTGGTGGAAGAGCTGCTGGCTCGTCATGTTGATGCTGACGTAAAGCGGGTCGTCGCGTTGCAGGATGCGATGCCAGCGTGCGCCCTGGCGGATGCAGCGCTCGAAAATGTAAGCCCAAAGCTCAGCTGAAAGGCCCGCTGCCTCCGCTGCTGCCTCGAATTCCGGCAAGGTCAGCCGGCCAAGCGTGGGATGCTCCCATAGCACGAAAGCTTCAAGGCCGGTCAAGCGCTGGTCTGCGATTTCGAAGATAGACTGGTAGAGGATGTGGATTTGCCGCCGCTCGATGGCGTGCTTGAGGTCGGCCTGAAGCACCGAGCGCTCATCGGTGGCGCCGCGCATCTCGGGCTTGAACAGCTCGATCCGGTCGGCACCCGCGCGCTTGGCCCGGTACATGGCGCTCTCGCCCTCGCGAAGCAGGTCGTCCGCGGTTTCCTGCGTGCCATCGTACATGGCGATGCCGATGCTGCCGGTAATCACGAGGTCGCGCCCGCCCACCTTCATGGGGGTACGCAGCGAGCGCCGGATACGCTCGGCCAGCATGGCAATGTGGCGTGGCTCGGTATCCTCGGAAATCAGGATCGCGAATTGCAGTGCGCTCACGCGCGCCAGCGTATCCTGCTGCGAGATATGGCGGGTGAGCCGGCGCGCGATCGTCAGCAGCACGCCGTCGTTTGTCGCGAAGTCTGGCGAGCGCGCCTGGCTCTTGAGCGCATCGAGGTCGATGAAGAAGATCGTCGGCTTCGTGTTCTCTTCCTTGGCGCGGGTGATTGCGGTTTGAAGCCGGTCGATGAACAGCTCGCGGTTGGGCAGGCCCGTCAGCCCGTCCCGGATCGCATTATGAAGCAGGCGCTCCTGGGCGCGCTTTTGCGTGGTGACGTTGCGCAAGAGCCCGACGCCGCGAAGAGCCCTGGTATTGCGTTGCTGAGTAACGCCCGCGCGCAGCTCATACCAGAGATAGCCGCCATCGGCCCGCTTCATCCTGAATTCGAGGTTGATGTCGCCGCCCTGGCGCTCGCGGATCGTCCACAAGGTCAGGCGCATCCGCTCGCGGTCTGAGGCGTGCAGGTGCTGCAGCCAGTTGTCGAGCGGGCATCTGAGCGATGCGTGCTCAAGACCGAGCGCGGATTCGACCTCCGGCCCGGTCACGATCTCATCGCGCCTGCCATCCCATTCCCAGACGGCGGCGCCAGACGCTTCGAGTGCCATCACGCGCAGCTTGAACTGGCCCGCATCCTCGCTGCTGCCGCCAGCTTCGCCGGTCTGGAATGCGTATTGGGTGACGTTGAAGCCGATCAGGGCCACGAACAACACGAGCCCCGCCGCGAGGGCTTGCACCACGAGGTCGCCCGAGACCTTACCGAGGATGGTGACCGCGCAGGCGAACAGCCAGACCATGAACAGCATCCAGGACGGCACGAGCGCCAGCGCCCGCTCCTGACCGCGAAGGGCAAGGAACGCGATCAACGCGCTGCCGAAGCCCGCGATGGGAATGAAGGAAAGCCGGGCGAGGCTTGCCGTCACCTGCGCATCGATCAGGGCGAACAGGATCAGGCCGAGCTGGCCCGCGATCCAGCCGAAGAACGCCATGCTGATCCAATTGTGCCAGAGCCTGAGATTGAGAAAGGTGTAGAGGAAAATGACGAGGCTTGCGGCCAATGCCGCCTCCGAGGCGGCGCGGTAGGTGCCATTGTCCTCCGAGGTGAGTTGAAAAAGCTTATGCCAAAAGCCGAAATCGACGCAGAGATAGGCAAGCGCCGACCAGGCAACCAGCGCCGCGGCGGGAAAGATCGCCTTGTGGTTGACCGCGAAGATTGCGGTCAGGAAGATCGCGAGAAGCCCCGTGATTCCCAGCAAAATTCCGTGAAACAGGTTGATGTCCCGCTGCTTCTTGCCGAAGCTTGCGGGCGAGGACAAAAACAGCCTTGGAACCGATGCCGAGGCCAGCTCGACGATGAATGTCACCGTGGTTCCGGGCTCGATGGAAAGCCGGTAAATGTCGAGGTGGTCGTAGTCGTCGTTACGCTCGGGCTTGAACCCCAGCGACGGCGTCACGTTGGTGATGCGCGGCGCGTCGAGGTCCGGCTTGAGCACATGCGAGGCGATGATGTCGTATTTCTGCGCCGTCAGCCAGCGCATGATCGGCTTGTCGGTCGGATTAGAGAGCGCGAAGACCACCCAGCTCGGATTAGTGCCGGGCGTTTTGGCCGAGACGGTCATGCGCGCGGCGATACCGCCGGCGTCGGCTGCTGTGTCCACGCTCAGCTTGTCGCCGCGCCGCTCGTAAAATTCGCCCAGGAGCGTGACGTCGATCTTATCGTCGGTGGGGCCGATGACGATCGGCTCCACCGCGAGCGCGCGCGTGTTGAAGCCCGCAAGTGCAATAAACAAGACGGCAATTGCCGCCAAGGTTACCAAAAGTGGACTTTGCCCGGAGATGTCTCCGCGCTGCCGGGGTCGTGTCATCTGGCTGCTTCCCACCCTATAGCGAAGGTCACGGTTGCCGGTCTTCCGCGAGCAATGCAAAAAGCCAATGATCTTGCCATGTGCCATTAATTTTCAGATACCGCCGGGCCAAGCCCTCATATTGAAAACCAGTCCTGGTCAGGAGCGCGGCCGATGCCTTGTTCTCCGGCAAGCATGCCGCTTCCAAACGGTGAAGACGCAGAACGTCGAAAACGAACCACGTAATGGCCAGGACACCCCTGGTCATATAGCCTTGCCGGGCATAGGGTGCTCCAATCCAATATCCCAGGGAGCAGGTCTGGCTTACCCCCCGGCGGATATTGCTCAATGTCGCGCCCCCGATTAAGGAGTTATCAGAGGTTCTGAACAGAAAAAAGGCGTAACCGGCGTCTTGACGCGCATCGCGGTAATAATAGCGGATGCGCCGCCGGAAGGTGTTGCGCTCCAGCTCGTCGCGCGGCCAGCGCGGCTCCCACGGCTCCAGGAAATCCCGGCTCTCAGCCCTAAGTGCCGACCATGCCAGGTAATCGGACATTTGCGGCTCGCGCAAATAGACCCCGTCACCCTCGATGTGGGGTCTTGTTTCCGTGAAGAAGAAGCGCGCTCCGCCGAACATCGGGATTACGCTGGAGTCTGAGTACCGGAAAGGAAGGCTTCCGCTGCGTCGGCCACCGCAGAAGCAGCCCCTCTCGCGCCGACCGAGACAGACACGATCTCGGGTTTGCTGCGCAGCCTGCGGCCTACGGCCTGGACATCCTCGCGGGTCACGCCTTCGATCTTCGCGATCAGCTCCTCGTTCGTAAGCGGCCGGCCAAACACCATGAGGTCCCAGGCAAGCTGGCCAGCACGTGCTTCGCAGCTTTCAAGGCTCATGAACAAGCCCGCCTTGAGCTGCGCCTTCGCGCGTGCCATTTCGTGCTCCGCAGGCCCCTTGTCTGCAAGATCGCCGAAAATGCCAAGTGCAAGCGAGGCAAGTTCCGGCAATTGCTGCGGGCTCGTCGCTGCATGCAAGCCGATGATACCGCTATCCGAATAGCCCCAATCGAAGGCGTGGATGTCGTAGCAGAGCCCGCGCTGCTCGCGCACCTCCTGAAACAGCCGCGACGCCATGCCGCCACCCGCGATGCCTGCGAAGATCCGTCCGGCGAAGGCGCTATCGTGACCGTTGGGGAAGCCCTCGAAGGCGTAAATCACGTGGCACTGCTCAAAGCGCTTGTCGGATTGGGCGTGGCCGCCTTCAAATCTTGCGCGCTTGAGCGGCCGCGGCGCCTCCACCGGCATGCCGCTGAACAATTCGTCCGCGAGCTTGTGCAGCATGCCATGGTCTATCGCCCCGGCCGCGCTTAAGACGATGCGCGAGGCGGCGTAATTCTCGTTGCGGAAGCGCTTGAGGTCGGCTGCGGCGTGGCGTTCGATGGTGCGCGAGGTACCCAGAATCGAGCGGCCGAGCGACTGGTTGGGATAGGCCTCCTCAAGCGCCAGATCGAAGGCGATGTCGTCCGGGCTGTCTTGCGTGGCCGCAATCTCCTGCAGGATCACCTCGCGCTCGCGATCCATCTCGTCGTCCGAGAACGCCGGGTTCAGCAGAAGATCGCCGATCAGGCGCACGCCGAGTTCGACGTCGCTGCCAAGCACGCGAGCGTAATAGTTCGTCGTCTCGGAGGAGGTCACCGCGTTGAGCGCCCCGCCCGCTCCTTCGATCTCCTCGGCGATCTGCATGGGCGTGCGCGTGGCCGTGCCCTTGAACGCCATGTGCTCCAGAAAATGCGCGACGCCATGCTCGTTGTCCGTTTCAGCCCTGGCCCCCGCATTGACGAACACGCCCACGGTCGCGGTTTCGAGGCCCGCCATGCGGTGGCTTACCACCCTAAGGCCGTTGCTGAGCTGGCTGACTTGGACTGTCATTGCATGAACCTCAAATAAAACCGGTGGCGCCGCCAGAACGGGGGACGCGAGCGTCGATATAGGATGCGATGGCCGCGGCGGAATTGGGCACGATCTCAAAACGTTCGCGGCCTTCGAGACACCGCTGGAGGGCGGCGGGCACTTCAGGCTCGCGGCCAACGGCCCGCTTCACCGCATCGGGGAATTTCGCCGGATGGGCGGTGCTGAGCACGACCATGGGCCCCTTCTCGCGTGCCTGCTCCCGCTGTGCCGCCGCAAGGCCCACCGCAGTGTGGGGATCAACGATTTTGCCAGTGTCCCGGTATAGGCGGTTCATGGCTGCCGCCGCCTCCTCGCGGGTCACGCGATGGGCCGCGAAGCGTTCGCGGATGGGCCCGAGCGTGGCCGGCGGAATGCCGAAGCTGCCCTGCGCACGCAGGTCCGCCATCGCCCCGGTTACAAATGCCGTGTTACGCCCGCTCGCTTCGAACAGCAGGCGTTCGAAATTGCTCGATATCTGAATATCCATGCTCGGACTATCGGTCGGCATTACGTCGCGCGGCTCGTAGCGGCCAGTTTCGAGGGTTCTGGCAAGGATGTCGTTCTCGTTTGTGGCAATTACCAGTCTGCCAGTGGGAAGTCCCATCTTCTGGGCGGCGAAGCCCGCAAAAATGTCGCCGAAATTTCCGGTCGGGACCGTGAAATTGGGGCGCGCTCCAGGCCCGAGCTTTGCTGCTGCCGTGTAATAGTACACGGTTTGGGCCACGATCCGCGCCCAGTTGATCGAGTTGATCGCGGAAAGCGCGTGGCGGGTGCGGAAATCCTCATCGCCAAGCAGCGTCTTTACGATGTTCTGTGCGTCGTCGAACGTGCCCTCCACGGCGATGGCGTGGATGTTGTCCTCGGGCGCGGTGGTCATCTGCTTGCGCTGTACGTTGCTGATGCGGCCATGCGGGAACAGAATGAACAGCTCGATGTCCTGGCGCCCGCGGAACGCCTCGACCGCCGCGGCGCCCGTGTCGCCGGAGGTGGCGCCCAGAATGGTGGTGCGGCTGCCGGCGCGCTTGAGCGCCCGCTCCATCAGCCGCGAAAGCACCTGCATCGCGAAGTCCTTGAAGGCGGCCGTCGGCCCGTGGAACAGCTCCAGGAGGAAGAGATCGCGGCCGATTTCGGTGAGCGGCGCGATATCCGGATGGCTCCATCCCGCATACGCATCGGAAACGAGGGCCAAAAGCTCGTCATGCCCCGGATCGCCGCCCATGTAGGGTGCCATCACGAAGGCAGCAGCGGCGGCGTAATGCCCGGGTGTCAGCGCGGGCAGGCTTGGAAGCGCGGGCCAGGCCTGGGGCATATAAAGGCCGCCATCGGGCGCGAGCCCAGCCAGCAGAACCTCCTGAAATCCAGCGGGCGCGGCCTTTCCGCGCGTGGAGACGTACATCATTTCGAACGGCCAATTCCGGCTGAGGGACGGACAAAAACGCAACGGCTCCAGGGCCGCATCCTGGTGGCCCCCGAAGTTTCTAGCGGAGATTGCAACATAGCGCGATGTGATTTCAAGGCGAATGGCCTAACGCTGCACAGCAAGACCCGTTTGATGCAGCGGCGTCTTGGGCTTAGTCAAGCAGGAAACGCTCGCGGCGGGACAGCCACACAAAGCCGGCCGCCTTCCTTTCGCCTCGCGAATCACTTTCCCATAGTCAAATGCAAGCTGGAGAAGAAGGCTCATCTTGCATCCAGGGGTTGTGCACAGGCGTTTTTCCGTAAGCCCCGGCTTGGTTAGCCTTCGAGTTATCGCTGTTGATAGCAAAAAGCGAGTTGAAACGAGCCATGAAACTTCTGAAAAGTCTAGCCGTATCTGTACTCCTGACGTTTGCCGGATCGGGCGCCATTGCGCAGACCATCGACGACGACACCAAATGCGGAGCACTTGTAGCTCTTACTCAGGATTCCTCAGAGGGAGAAACGAAGGCCAAGGAGGCCGCCCGCTATATCGAGGAGACCATGCGTGCGCTTGACCGCCTCCACGGGCAGCGGGGCAACGCGGAGATTTTGCCGCAGATGCCGGAGGAAGGCCGGTCTTCGCTCGTTCAGACCGTCGTGATGCGCTGCCACGACCGCCAGGCAATTACGGTCGCGGATACCGCCATCGAGACATACGAGGCGGTGCGGAGCGCAGGCGCCGGGCTCGGCTTGAACAGGACGTCTCACAACACAGCCCGCACCAGGCATTCGCTGGCGGCCGTGCCCCGCCAGCTTTCCGCTTCAGGCGGCGGCAGCCAGGGCATTTGGCATGAGCTTTAGCGGGTAGAGGACCCCCCGGAAGAAGGAAGAAGTTTTATGTTGGCCCCTAGTGGCGGGCGATGTGCCACAGCCATAGGGCATCAGCCACCAACCTGTCCTTCTCCCAATGGGAGAGGGGACGCCTGCACAGCGGGTACAATAACGTGCCCTCTCCCACAGGGAGAGGGGTTGTAACGCATTGTGTGGATTATAGATTTGCGGGCTAAAACTTCGCCTTCGCTTCGCGGCCGGCTGGCCTGTAGATCACATTTCCTGCTTGAGGTCCCACTGCGTTTGGGGGCGCCAGGGCATCCACCGCAAGCCCGTCGACACGCCACACGCCGTCGATTTGCAGGAACACCATCTCGAAACGGATTTGCAGCGGCTGGGTTGGAAAATGCCCAACCAGATGGAGCTGCTTTTGCGTGTTAAACTCGGCCGGCTTTTCTAGAACCGGCTCAAGCATCAGCGCAGGGCTGAGGTTGATCCCCCTGGCGCGCAAACCGGAGAATGTTGCCGCAAGCCTCGTGGCGTCGAAGCGCTCGCGGAAGACTGGCGTGCCCATGTCGTGCAGAACCGTAAAGTTACCGGTTTGATTGGCGTGCTGGAGGGCGGCGATTGTGGATTTGACGGCCATCGCCGCCACGAGCGGATCGACGGCTTGCTGGTGCGCTTGGTGTTGTGGCGCAGGCGCCTTTTGTGCGGAATTTTCGGCGGCGCAGGCAACTGCGTTCAGCAGGGAGAGCCCGCCAGCCAAGGCCGCAACGCAAGAAAGCTTTCGCATCACATATCCCATTCTGGCCGGCCGGTCTGACAGCGGAGCGTCATCTCTGGCGCTGGGCGTACCGCTGACACCGGCCGGCCCTTGGTTCGGAGGTTACTGTAGGCACATACCGCCTCTTTGAGGGGCGGAGGGAGTTGAAGGAGGGCCGTGCGGCCCTCCTTCCGCGGGGTTAACGGATTGCCGGCGTTCCGCCGAAACCGAAGGTGATGCCTGCCTTGCCGGCGACGGTGTTGTACTCAGTGCCTACGCCGATGCCCGCATCGAGCACGGCGGTAGAGCCAGGGCCGAACCAGCCCCGGCCAATCACACCGGCGCCGCTGAAGCCAAGGGCGTGCTGGCCTTCAAACGCGCCCCAGCCGGCCCGGAAGGCGAAATCCTGGCCGGGCAGGAACACCGGCTGGGAGATGGCGAGGGCGAGAGCGACGCCTTCGGTAGCCTTGTCAACCTTGGTGTTGAGCTGGTTGAGCTTGCCGAAGATGTAGCCGCCGTCGGTTGCGAGATTGCCGCCAGCGTCGGAGGTGACGACCTCAAGTGGGCCACTTTGGGCGGCCTTGCTCTGGAACGAGGTGATGCCCGGAGCCGTATAGGTGTTGGAGGTTGTGCCGAACATCATCTGGTTGTCACGGGTCGCCTGTGCGCCTGCGCCTAGAGCCGTGGCGTTGTCGTAGCCTGCGGCTGAAGCGCCAGTGCCGATCGCTGTCGAATGGTAGCTGTAGCTCGCGTCGGCGTGATCCCCGATCGCGACGGAGCCTCTGCTATCGTATGTGCTGGCGAAGGCACCGATAGCGGTCGAGCCCTGGCTTTCGCTTGCGTTGGCATGCGCACCCTCGGCCACGGAGAGAGCGGAGTGCTCGGCTTGCGCCTTGTAGCCTACCGCTGTGTTCTCGTAGCCGGAGGCCTCCGCATCGGTGCCCAGCGCCGAGTTCTTCTCGCCGGTAGCCTTGGCGCCAGTGCCCGCCGCGGTGTTCTTGTTGCCCTTAGCAAAAGCATCCGTGCCGGAAGCAGTATTATCCTTGCCTATAGCCAGGGCATTCGTGCCGGAGGCGGTGTTGTCCTTGCCCACAGCTTTGGCCCCAGTGCCGGACGCTGTGTTGTTTGTGCCCTTCGAGAAGGAGTTGGTGCCGGAAGCCGTATTACCCGAGCCGAATGCCTTGGCCTCGGTGCCGGAGGCAGTGTTCTTTTCGCCGATAGCAACCAATTCCGTACCGGAGGCGGTGTTGTCTCTTCCAAGGGCGATCGACTTGGTGCCGGAGGCGGTGTTGTCCTTGCCTATGGCTAGGGACCGCGTACCGGAAGCCGTATTGTTCTTGCCAATGGCAACGGATCGGTACCGGAGGCGGTATTCTTTTTGCCGATAGCAACCGATTCCGTACCGGAAGCAGTGTTGTCTTTTCCAAGGGCTAACGACTTGGTACCGGAGGCAGTATTGTCCTTGCCGATGGCCAGGGACTGCGTACCGGAAGCCGTATTGTTCTTGCCAATGGCAAGGGACTCGGTACCGGAGGCGGTATTCTTTTTGCCGATAGCAACCGATTCCGTACCGGAAGCAGTGTTGTCTTTTCCAAGGGCTAACGACTTGGTACCGGAGGCAGTATTGTCCTTGCCGATGGCCAGGGACTGCGTAGCGGAAGCCGTATTGTTCTTGCCAATGGCAACGGACTCGGTACCGGAGGCAGTGTTCTTTTTGCCGACAGCAACCGATTCCGTACCGGAAGCAGTGTTGTCTTTTCCAAGGGCTAACGACTTGGTACCGGAGGCGGTGTTATCCACGCCGAAAGCCTTCGCCTTGGTACCCGAGGCGGTGTTGCGCACGCCCACTGCGACAGATCCCGTACCGGAGGCCGTGTTGTCCTTGCCGATGGCCAGGGACTTGCTGCCGGAAGCGGTGTTGTTCTTGCCGATGGCCGCGGACTTAGAGCCAGCGGCTGTGTTGCCCTCGCCAATGGCGAGAGATTTGGTGCCAGATGCGGTGTTGTTCGAACCGCACTGCCATGAGTTGGCCCCGGTTCCCGGCGAGCAAGCGTAAGTTGGCTCAGTTGCGGCAATGTTGAGGGTTAGAGCGCTTACGCCCAGAAAAAGGCCAGCAGAGACCGGCCGCGAGAAAGACCCGCGTGTCATGTATAGCATCCTTTGATTTGCAGCTACCCCTGAAGGGGATAACGTACAACCCGCAGCAGACCCCCATCCGGCTGCGAGATGCTTTCGCCTTTCGCGAATATTATCCCCACCTCCGTGGTTTGCCTTGATTCGCGCCTTCGCAACAATCGTCAGGAACAACTTAATGGACTGTGATGCAGAAGAGTGACATGGTGTTGCGGTTGTACTCTGCGGTAACCGCAGCAATACCATCGAAATGCGACTATAGCGAGCACGACGGCGCAAATACAACCAACACGGTTCTGCCGGTTGTTTTTCTATTCGTTGTCTGGAGCATCCCGCAACTGTGAAGCACCAGCGGTGGATTGGAGCCCGATGAGCGGGAGGAAATTGCTTCCCTGGATCGCATGGAAGGCGGTCCGGGCCTAACAGACGCAGGCACCGTCCATGCGCGCCCGCCGCAGGCACTTTTACAACCGCAGTGAGAAAGACGTGCATAAAGGCGTTGGAACCGCGCATCGCCGCCACGGCTGGGGAGACGGCGCGCCGGAACAGAATCTGTCAGTTGCGGAGCGCGCCTTTCGAACGCAAGAAGCCTTTTGAAGACTTGGAAGCGTAGCGGCAGCGGTAAGGGGGATGAGCGCGCAAGACCGGCCCTTCATCCCTGGCCCCTCAGCGCTCGCCCCATTGCGCAGGCATTTGGGGGGGATTCGCGGTTCGAACAGGTAAACTTTACTCTAAATCAATGCGCTAACGCCCAAGCCCGCAGGCTGCGGCTCCTTTGCCTCGCCGGCAATTTGCTTCGCCTGCCGGGCGCGTTAGTCTCAATTTAGCCCTATTCCTTGGGGACTTGCGATGCCGGATGTTTCGCACCCCACGATAGGGAACCCGCTTATGTTACGATTGACGAAGCTCATCGCCGCTTGCGTTGTTCTCGCCTTCGCTTCAGCTCAAGCTTTCGCTCAATCGGAGGTTGGCTCCGGCCAGGTGAAAGCCATCTACGGCGCCTGGAAGCTCAAATGCGCCCAGCTCAGCCAGCGCCAAGCTGGACAAATGCGCGCTGGTACAGGACCTGAAGCTTGAAGACAGGCCGAACATGTTCCTGACCGTGCTCATCATGCGCGCTTTCGACAGCGACAAAAAGATCCTGCGCATTGTTGCGCCCTTGGGCGTCGTTCTGCCGGCGGGGCTTGGGTTGCGCGTCGACGGCCACGACGTTGGTAATGTGAAGTTCCTCAAATGCTGGAAGTTCGGCTGCCTGGCCGAGGTCATTATCGACGACCAGCTCGTGGGTAAGCTCACGGCCGGCCAGACGGCGAGCTTCATCGTGTTCCCAACTCCGGAATCCGGCATCGGCTTTCCCGCCCCGCTGGCCGGCCTCTCCGAGGGCTTGAAGGGGTTGAACTGAGCGGTCGCGGCCTATCCGGACTAAGATAGAAATTGTTGGAAGCTTGGTGCCACAAGAGTCGAACGTTCCGCCCCTCAGTTCATGACGCGATCCGGCGTTACGGACTGAGGCCTGTGGTGTGGTAACCGCGATGAACCTTGTACTGACGCTAACCGCATTGACGCTGATCGCTGTCCTCGGCTGGAGCTTGCACTCGCGCCGGCACAGCATTCCCTGTCCGTCCTGGCTCGGCTGGCTCATCGAACTCGATAACCCGCTATTCCGCAACAACAGGGCTTCCGCGATCGTTGCGGGGCTCGGCTTGCGTCCGGGAATGGCCGTGCTCGATGTTGGGTGCGGTCCGGGCCGCCTGGCAATCCCGATGGCGAGGGAGGTTGGTCCGGCCGGCCAAGTCACGGCTCTCGATTTGCAAGAGGCCATGCTGCGGAAAGCCGCAAAAAAGGCGAAGAGCGCCGGCCTGAGCAACATCGCGTTCAGACAAGCTGACATCGCCGGGGGCATTCGTGGCGATGGCCCATTCGACCGCGCAACGCTTGTTACCGTGCTGGGCGAAGTTCCAGACAAGCGCGCGGCACTTGAGGCGATTTTCGCTGGCCTCAAGCCCGGCGGCGTCCTGGCCGTTACCGAGATCGTAGCCGACCCGCACTTCCAGCGGCGAGCTTCGGTCATTTCTCTCGCGCAAAGCGTAGGCTTTCACGAGCGCGGCCGCAGAGGGGGCTTGCTGTCTTACACGCTCTATCTCGAAAAACCGGCGATGCGCGATGACAAATGACGGCATACCGGCCCTAACCTGGCGGTCAGCTTCGGATAAGGAACTTCTCGTAAAATTGTAGGCCTGCTTGGCGGGCGCCCGTTCGCTGGGCACCATTGCCACGGGTGCGCCAAGGTTGCCAGGGGAGATTTCCAATGCCGCTTCCATCCGTGACGCATCCGGTTTGGGAAAAGCTTATGACCCGCAAGGTCAAGCATACGTTTTCCCTCTTTGCGGCAAACATGGCCGTCGATCACGCGGTGCGGGCATATCAAGCTGATCCCTTGCAAAAAGAAAAGCTTGCAGGCGAGCTTCGTAGCTTCTTCTCGAAATATGAGAAGTTTACGCTGACAGAAGTAGAGCGGCTCATGTAAAAGGGAGGTGATTATGTCCAAGCTTTGCAATATTTCCGAGGCGAACGCTCTAATCGATGCAGGGAAGCGTCTCCATGTGGCGGGCGACGAGGGGGCGCTGGCCGGCCTGCACCGGGGTACCTGGATCGGCGGCACGATTCCTTACTTCCTCACCCGCGAGGGCGGCGTCGTGGACCGCAACCGCGTGTTCGTTACCGAACTGCCGGAGAGCGTGACTGGAGTTAGAACCGCGCTGGTTGCGGAGGACGAGCTTGCCAAGGTACCAGGCGAAGCGCCTGGGAACGGCTTCTCGCTCGCGATCCTTCCTGGCATGAGCCGCATTCACGCGTACTACGCGCTCAATGCCGAGCGGCTGCCGAAGCTGTACGAACACCCGATTATTGGATGGGTTTCTGGCGTGCACCTGAGCGAACTCGGCACAGCCAAACCCAAGGTCGTGGACGGCAAGACCGGCGAGTTTTGCGGCGAGCGCCTCGCCATCCTGCACGCGAGCCTTCCTGAATCCCAGATTGCCAGCGTTGGCATCGTCAATGTCTTCCAGCAAGGCGCTGGAGACAGGATCGTGTTCGATGAGACAAGCTTTTCGGGCGCTGGCTGCCTCATCAACGGCACCAAGACCAACTTCTACGATTACGTCAAGGAGCACAAGCTCGACCTGCAATTGCCCCTCGTCGCCAACCGCTCAGGAGAGATGATTAACGTTAGCTTCCAGGCTCTCGACGAGGCCTCCCACGCGGTAAAGTTCTATGCCCCGGTGCTGGAGCGCGTGGAATACCGGCAGGCGGCTCCCATTGGCGACTACCGGGCGGCATTCGCCGGACGCGTGAAGGATCTCGGTATCTCGCCAGCCTTTTCCTGCAACTGCATTCTCAACTACCTTTACGGCCATTTGGAAGGGAAGCAGGACATCCCAATCGGCGGCCCGGCGACGTTCGGCGAGATTGCCTATGTGCTGCTCAACCAGACCATGGTTTACCTGACCGTTCAGAAAGCCTGAGCTGAGCTGGAGCGGCGCGCGGATCGATGCGCCGCTTCCTCGCATCCTCCGCCGGCGTTGGGTCGGTTGGCCGCCGCGCGGTCCCAATTTCCGATCTGGTACCCCACGGCAGCATGATGACGCATGCAGCCGATCCAAGGTCCGGCCGCGAGTTGCTCACCTTACGCGAGCGCATGCGGGCGTGGCGCTTCTACGACCATTTCCGCACCGATCGCGATGCGCCAGCGCGCCTCTCCCGGCCCGGCACCCGCACCTTCGCGCTGGCAAGCGACGGCGCCGGCCTCGCTGCGGCCATACAAACGGTCATCGAAAACGGCGACGATCTGGCTCTGAGCGATGCTATCGCCGACGCCTTCCCTGGAGCCTCCATCGCCATCGACGAGAGTGACGGCCTCTTTGAGCTGCGCATGAAGCAGCACGGTCTCCTGCGGCCGTTGCGCGACTCCGAGCTTTCCGGTGGAACGCTGCGCTATCTTCTGCTGGTGGCAGCACTCATGACGCCCAGCCCGCCACCGCTCATCGTGCTGAACGAGCCGGAGACGAGCCTGCATCCCGCCGCTGGGGCAGATCATCGTCGCGACGCATTCGGCGGCGCTGGCGGACCTCCTGCGCGAAGCCGGCGGCGCCGTGCACGAACGGGTCAAGGAGGCAAGCGAAACCGCCGTACGGGATTTGCCTGCACAAACATGGGCATGGCCCTCGCGCTGACGAGACCCTCCCTGATCCGTGTCCGCCGGTTTTTTTCCCGCAATGCGCCCTTGATTAGTCCCGCCGTTTCATTTCCGTCCAGGAGCTTGCGGCTGGCGGAGGATGAGTGCGATGTTTGGAGTGCCCGAAAAAATCCTTGTCCTGCATGACGGCTATCACGCGAAATATATCGGCAAGCTGGCGGACGGCTCGCAGTTCTTCCTAAGCAGTACATTCGATCCTGCGATAGGGGGAAAATCGCGCCGCGAATTTGTCGTGCTCTTTATATTCTACGATGACGGCACCTTGATTGAAGACCGAATCGATGACGCCGGAATCCTTGGAGAGGCCGTACAAGCCACCGTTCTGCCCGGTAACAAGATCCAATCCAATGAAATAGTAGATGAAAGAATAAGACGGTAGCTTGCAGCGCTTGACGATTTCAGGTTCGATGACATACAAATCAGACCGTTTGACATCGAGCGCTTCGGCATCCAGTTTGGTTTCATCCCGTTCGCACCGGAAGAGGAAGACGAAGACTGGTGTGTGGAATTTCATCCTGGAAACTTCATGGCCTTTTATCCCCCCTGGGATGGCGAATACGACACATAAGCCGGCGATATAGGGAGTTCAGCTCATAGGCACGTCCCCGGTGCAGCTTAAACACCAGCCAGCCACCAGCTAAGTGTGCATTCTATGGCACGGCTGCGTGCGGCAAAATAGCGTTCCCATCTTCCGCCGGCTCTATTTTTGGGTTAGACAGTATTAACTATTATCTGCAATATGAGTAAAACAGTACAGATGAAGCTTGATGCTTTTCTTTGTATTTCGGATTCACCCGCCTCCGGCAATACCCAGGATTAACACGATGCACACCGAACTCGAACTAGCAGCCTGGACCACCGACATCGTCTCGGCTTATGTATCTAACAACGCCATCAGCGGCGAAAAGCTTCCCGAATTTATCGGCACGGTCTATAGGGCGCTGAGCAATGCCTCGGTGCAACAGGTCGAACAGCCGAAAGTTGAGCTGAAGCCCGCCGTACCGGTCAAGAAATCCCTGACCCAAGACCACATCGTCTGCCTCGAAGACGGCAAAAAGTTCAAATCGCTCAAGCGGCACCTGCAAGCGCACTACGGGTTGTCTCCTGACGAGTACCGCCAGAAGTGGGGCTTGCCGCGCGATTATCCGATGGTGGCTCCGGCCTACGCAGCCGCCCGCTCGAACCTAGCCAAGACCATGGGCCTGGGCTGGCGCGCCGGTGAAACTGTAGCAGCTTCCGCTGGCACTGCGGCGGGTAAGGAGCGCGGCAAGCGCGCCAAACCGGCAGCCAAGGCGGGGCGGAAATAGTCCGCGGCCATCCGCATTCAAACGTCATGCTAAATTGGGCTGAGCACTTTGCTCAGCCCGTTATGATGTCAATGCCGAAAGTATTTTCCCGGACCTTTGCGAATAGCGGCTACCTCAAGCTTCGCCATTGCAGAATATGGAAACAGTCTTATCATCCTGAACATCGTATTTTAGATGAACCACAGTGCAGCCGCCATCGAATATAAAAGGCGCAACTGCTTGGTTCGCGATTTTTACGCCGCCGGCTTCCCAGGATTTATACAAGAATGTGCCGTCCAGGATCTGGCGCTCTCCAGATGAAGTACCGAAGTAATATCTCGTGTAGACCTCCAGCGGCTTCGAGCCGGGCGGAAGCACAAGTTGCTTTTCGATCCTTTGAATCAGAGCAGGATCGGGAGACCAATTTTGCGCATGGACGGAGCCCGAGGCTGCCAAAATCGCCACCGCAGCAACTCTACTTGTCAGCCTTCCGCTCTTCATGGACCTTCGCTCCGCCGCGCCATCGCCGGAGCGGGTGCAGGTGCGGGCAAGGGCAACACCTCCTCTTCCTCCACGCCTTGGGCAAGCGTGCCGCGCCAGATGTGAAGGCAAAGCAGCGCGACCGGGTATGCCGATGGCCGCGGTCGAGCGAAGAACAGCTGGATAGCCCATCGCCTCACCATCATCCCCGAGAGCCCGCCGACGAACTTGCCGGGCAGCGCGTAGAGCGAGGACAGCAGCGCATATTGCGTCGCCGCATAACCCGGCGAGACCAGCGACGACATATAGGCGATCAGCGCCGCCCCGGCGAAGCCCGACGGCGAAGCTCTCGACGCTGACGGCAAGCGTCAGGAGATCGAGCCGGCCGGGATGGCCGGCCAGAAGGCCAGCGACAGGTGCGAGGCCGAGGCGGCGACGCCGCCGATGAGCAGCGTCGGCATCAGCCCGAGCGGCCGGAAAGCCAGCCGCCGGCGAAGGCGCCGGCGATGCCGATCCACACGCCATAAAGCTTCGAGCACGGTCGCGATGTCCGATTTGGTGAAGCCGAGGTCGATGTAGAGCGGGTTCGCCATCACGCCGGAGACGAAATCGGGCAGGCGGTAGAGCGCGACCAGCAACAGGATCGGCACGATCGTCGACGGCATGGCGGCGCACGAGATCGGCGAGCGGCTCGACGAACGAAGTCTGAAACGTCGGCGCCGGCCCGGCTCGCGACGCGGTCGAGCTTCGGCGACAGCAGGCAGGCGATCATGCCAACCCCCATCAGCGCCGCCATGCACGAGATAGGCGAGCCGCCAGCCGCCGAAATCGGCGAGATAGAGCGCCCCTGCCCCGGCGCAGATCATCGCCAGCCGGTAGCCGAGGCTATAGACCGCCGACATCATGCCCTGCCGCTCAGGCGGCGCGGCGTCGATGCGCCAGCCGTCGATGGTCACGTCCTGCGTCGCCGCCGCAGAAGGCGGTAAGCGCGGCGAAGCCGATGCTCCAGATGAGCCCGGTGGCGAGGCTTGGCGAAAGCCGAGGCCGATAGAGCCCGAGCCGCGACGCCAAGCTGGGCGAGCAGCATCCAGCCCCGGCGCCGGCCGAGAAGACGCGCCAGGCCCGGCACATCGAAGCGGTCGATAATCGGCGCCCAGAGGAACTTGAACGAATAGGCCAGCGCGCAATAGCTCATCAGACCGATCTCGGCGATCGACGCCTTCGCCTCGCGCAGCCACGCCGATTGCGTGGAGAAGATCAGCAGGAACGGCAGGCCCGAGGAATAGCCGAGGCCCAGCATCAGCGCGAGGCGCGGATCGGCCAGGATTTCGGCGGTGAGCCTGCCCAGCCTCAATTTCCGGTCATTACCTGTTGTCATACTCTCTTATAGCCCGAAGTGCCCGCTTGTCATGCGCACTCTTATGCTGCGGGACTGACAGCGGGCAAGTTGACCTGCCCGGCTTTTCCGGACCACGGCCAACTTTAGACGGCTGCCTGCTTTCTGCTTTTCTGTCCCTTGCGGGACGGCGATGCGAGGGGGGAGCGCGAAGGCTCCATCTTGCTTCTTCGCCAGGCACAGAATGCGTAGGGCTTGCACCACTGGCCGGAAGCCGCGCGTTCGCCTGGGCCGCGACGAACCGCTGCAGCCGGGATAAGTTTCGCCATTATCCACGCAAGCTAAAGACACAAGCTAGCAGCCTGTCGGACTGAGGCTCACAGCTAAGGTATACTGAGTTGACGCCATAACCCGAAAATCCTTTGGGTTGATGACGCGGAAGTTGTCCGTGACCGAATTGCACAGGTCCGCCCAGTTTTGCGGGACTTTCTCGCGTAAAAAGGTGAGCACTTCGTCCGCGAACTCCCGCGACGTGGCATAGCACTTGTTGTGCGTCACGTGTTTGTGCATCGCGCCCCATAATCGCTCGATGGGGTTCGGGTGCGGGCAATAGATGATATGGGGCGAGCGGCGAAGCAGGTCGCATCGTCGCGAACAACCGAAATGCTGGCACCTGAAACAAAGACATTCGTCCCATGATAAACAATTTTGATCTTGCGATCCCCGTCATATCGCGCCACACACCGGCGCAAAATGTGCCACGGCAGATGCTCCATCAGTTGCGTAAAAGCAAACTGCCCCGAGTACATGGCTCCCTCCGCGAAATTGGTTCGCGAAGGTCAGGGAAAAACAGGAAAAAATTCAAGTCGGTAACGCCGAAAAATGGTCGTTTCTTACGATGTTTCAATAACCTATATCGTCACCGTCAGAGAACGCTGGGACACTAGTGTGCTTGACCATGTATTTTGCGCATTCATCAAATGACGCCAGCAAGGGTGACTGGCAGCCCCTTGCGCAGCATTTGTCAGAAGTGGCCGAGCTTGCCGCGCTGTTTGCGGGGCCTTGCGGATGCGAGCGAGCAGCCCGGATCGCAGGGCTTTTGCACGACCTTGGAAAGTATCATCGCGATTTTCAGCGACGGCTGTGGGAGGAGAACAGGTTCACAGCCGAAGGCCACATGCTGCATGTTGCCGCCGACAAGCCCGCGGCGGCCCGCGCGTTCGCGGCGTGCGGCGCGTGACCGCCCTCGCGATCGGCTCGCAGCGCCTTGGGATCGCCGGCGTCGCCGATCTCGTCGAATTCCGCGAGGAGGGCGGCCGGGAGATCGCGTTTCCGGTGGAATACAAGCGCGGCAAACCGAAGCGGCGACCCAAACCAGACACTTGCGGGCTCGCGTTTCCTGAGTTTGTCTTCGCCGGATCGCACTAGTGGCCTGCGGCTCGGCATGCCCGCAGGAAATCCATTGACATGGAGATGCATCGTTTCATGATGGGCACCGGAGGTACAACGATGCTGGCCGCCGGAAGGACGTTCGTCGCTTTCCTCATCGCCGTCTGTCTTACCTTTGCGCCAATCGCGGGCGCGCGGGCGATGCACGCCGCGTTCAAGAATACCGGCGCGGTGGTTGCCGCCGCGGACCAGGCCCCAGATTGCCATAAGGCCAAGCGCCATCATGATGCACCCGCCAGCCACGCATGCTGCGATCATGGTTCCAAGTCCAAATGCCCCGACGAGGGATGCGGCTGCGCCTTTGGTTGCGGCGCTCAGACGCTGGCGGTATTCGCCATGCCCGAACCGTTATGGCTGACCGGCGGGAGCGGGTTCGAAACGCCGAACTCCGCCGGTCCGCCCGGCCTTCGCCTAAATCCCCAGGGCCCCCCGCCCAGAGCCTGATCCTTCCCAAGCGTACATTCCAAAGCGCCGCACCCGCGTGCGCTCAACCCGCGCATTTCAAGGACAGGATCATGACCAAGAGAACGATTACCTTCGCAGGCACAGCACTCGCCCTCGCCGCTTCCCTTTCCATGGCTCAGGCCGGCGGAAAAGACTATGAATTCCGCCCCATACAGACCGAAGTAAAAAGCGGCACTGGCGGCGATGTAAGAGTGCGGCTCGTCCAGAAAGCCGGCGGAACGCCTATAGCCGCCGCGGTGATCTTCCGTAGCCGCCTCGACATGTCCCCCGAAGATATGGGCGGCATGACCGGCACCGTTGCCCCCGAGCCATCGGGCGAACCGGGCGTCTACCGCTTCAAGGCCGAACCAACCATGGCCGGCAAATGGGGCGCTAAAGCTCATGGCCAAGGTGCCCGGCGAGAGCGAGACCGTCGAAGGCTCGGTCATCGTTACGGCCAAGGACTGAGCCCATGAACAGGAACGCCGTAGCAGGGGCTGCCGTCATGGCAGTCCTCGCGAGCGCCATTGCCGGCTGACCGTTTCGGGGCCGGCACATGGCCATCGCTGCTGCCCGGCCGCGAGGTTTCGCAGCCCGCCACAGCCCCAGCCCACGCCAGAACCGTCCTTTATTGGAAAGACCCGGACGGCAGAAACGATTTCGCCGCGGAAGCCAGGAAGACGGCGGACGGCCGCGATTATCTGCCCGTGTACGAAGACGAAGAAGCGGGATTCGTCTCGCGCTCAAGTAGCCCAGAGGGCGGTAGCACCGGCAAAGAGACGAAACAGGCCAAGCAGCAAGCAGGCCGTAAGATCCTCGACCATCGCAACCCCATGGGCCTTCCGGACGTATCGCACGCACCCAAGAAGGAATCGATGGGCATGGACTGACGTGCCCGTCTACGAGGGCGAAGACGAGGGCGGACCTTCGATCAGGCTTTCGCCCGGAAAACTCCAGCGCACCGGCGTCAAGTCGGAGCCGGCGACGCGCCCGGCGTTCTCACGGTTCCGATCCGCGCGTCAGGAAACGTACAGGAGGACGAGCACCGGCAGGCTGTCGTGGCGCTGCGCTTCGATGCCTTCCTGAATGAGCTTGAGAACATCACGACCGGCGCCTACGTCCACAAGGGCGAGCCCCTGATGCGCGTCTACAGTCCGGCTTTGTCGGCGGCTGCCGCCCAATACGTCACCGATCTCAACCTTCCCAATACGGGCGGGCTCTCCCAGGATCGCGGCGCGCGCCAGCGGCTCGAAAATCTGGGCGTTCCGGACGCCATAATCGCCGAAATCGCAAAAACCCGCCAAGGCTCGCTGACTGTCACCTGGCCCGCCCCCCGCGACGGCTTCGTGGTCGAGCACAATGTCGTCGAAGGCATGCAGGCGAAGGCAGGCGATATCCTGTTCCGCATCGCCGATCTCTCCGTGGTGTGGGTCCTTGCCGATGTGGCCGAACGCGACCTAGGTTTGATCGAGCAGGGCCAATCCGTCGCCGTCACCCCGCGCGCCTATCCCGGCCGCACTTTCACAGGCAAAATCGGCCTCATCTACCCCGTGCTCAACAAGGATACGCGCACCGCCCGCGTCCGCATCGAGCTTGCCAACCCGGATGGCATCCTGCGGCCCAACATGTACGCGGATGCCGTCATCGAAAGCGGCAGTGGGGCGCCTGTAATCGCCGTTCCCGAAAGTGCTGTGATCGATGGCGGCGCGCACCAGTTCGTCATCGTGGACAAGGGCTCCGGCCGCTTCGAGCCACGCCCCGTGAAGGCCGGCATGCGCGGCAACGGCTTCGTCGAGATCAAGGAGGGCATTTCCGAAGGCGACAGGGCCGTCACCGCCGCAAACTTCCTTATCGACGCCGAAAGCAACTTGAGGGCTGCCTTCAAAGCCTCGCTGCGGGAGATGTCCAATGATCGCCCGGATTATAGACTGGTCGGCGCGCAACGCCCTCCTCGTGCTGATCGCCACCTTCATGGCGGTTGCCGGCGGCATTTATGCGCTCAAGCATCTGCCGCTCGACGCCATCCCGGACCTCTCGGACACGCAGGTCATCGTCTACACCACCTATCCCGGCCAGGCGCCGCAGGTGGTCGAGGATCAGGTAACTTATCCGCTCGCGACGCGCAATGCTCACGGTGCCCAAATCCAAGGTGGTGCGCGGCTTCTCCTTCTTCGGCGTGTCCTTCGTCTACATCATCTTCGAGGACGGCACGGACATCTATTGGGCGCGCTAGCCGCGTCCTCGAATATCTGAATCCGCCACCTCCCGGCTGCCAGCGGGCATGCCCCCGTGCTTGGCCCGGACGCGACCAGTGCCGGCTGGGTCTACCAGTATGCGGCCGTTTCCAAAGACCTGAACCTCGCGCAGACGCGTTCCTTGCAGGATTGGACCTTGCGCTACGGGTTAGCCAAGGCCGAAGGCATCGCCGAGGTCGCGAGCGTGGGCGGCTTCGTGAAGCAGTACAACGTCATCGTGGACCCCGCAGAAGCTCCGCGATCTCTCCATCCCGCTCGCAAAATCCGCGAAGCCATCCGGGGCAGCAACACAGACGTTGGCGGGCGCACGCTGGAGCTTTCCGAGTTCGAATATGTGGTGCGCGGCAAAGGCTATCTGCGGGGGCTCGACGATATCGGCAAGATTGTGCTCAAGGCCGAGAAGGGCACGCCGGTCCTCTTGCGCGACGTGGCGCGGGTGGAGCTTGGGCCGGACGAGCGGCGCGGCATCACCGAGTTGAACGGCGAGGGCGAGGTGGCGAGTGGCATTGCCCTGCAGCGCTTCGGGCTCAACGCGCTCGACGTGATCCGCAACGTCAAGAAGCGCATCGCGGAGCTGGCTGCGAGCTTGCCCAAGGGCACGGACATCGTTCCGGTCTACGACCGTTCGAACCTCATTTACGCGGCCATCGGCACGCTCAAGGAGACGCTGATCGAGGAAAGCGCCATCGTCGCTCTGGTGTGCATCGTCTTCCTCTTGCACATCCGCAGCGCCCTGGTTGCGATCCTCATGCTGCCGGTCGGCATCCTGATGGCGTTGGCGGCCATGCGCTGGCTGGGGCTTGGCGCCAACATCATGAGCCTGGGCGGCATCGCGATTGCCATCGGCGCCATGATCGACGGCGCCATCGTGATGGTCGAGAACGCGCACAAGCATCTGGAGCGCAATACGGGCAAGCCGCGCGCGGAAATCCTCATCGAGGCAGCAAAGGAAGTAGGGCCGGCGCTGTTTTTCAGCCTTCTCATCATCACCGTGTCGTTCATGCCGATCTTCACGCTGGAATCGCAGGAAGGCCGGCTGTTCGGCCCGCTTGCCTACACCAAGACCTTCTCGATGGCGGCGGCGGCGATGCTTTCGATAACACTGGTGCCGGTGCTGATGCTCCTGTTCGTGCGCGGGCATATCGTCCCGGAACAGAAGAACCCCATCAACCGGGCGCTGATCTGGATCTACCGGCCCATGATCGAGGCTGTCTTGCGCGCGAGGGGGCTCACGATCCTTGCAGCGCTGCTGATCCTTGCCGCAAGCATCTGGCCCGCCAGCCGGCTGGGTTCGGAGTTCATGCCGGCTCTCAATGAGGGTACACTGCTCTATATGCCCACGACCCTGCCGGGCATCTCGATCACCAAGGCGGCGGAGCTTCTGCAGGTTCAGGACCGGATCATCAAGGGCTTTCCCGAGGTCGCCTCGGTCTACGGCAAGGCGGGCCGCGCCGAGACTTCAACCGATCCGGCGCCAACGGAAATGTTTGAAACGATCATCAACCTGAAGCCCAAGGAGGAATGGCGGCCTGGCGTCACCGTCGAAAGCCTGACTGCGGAGATGGACAAGGCGCTGCAATTCCCGGGCGTCTCCAACGCCTGGACCATGCCCATCAAGGCGCGCATCGACATGCTGGCGACGGGCATCCGCACGCCCATCGGCATCAAGGTGCTGGGCAAGGACCTGGACGAGATGGACCGGGCCGCGAAGGAGATTGAGGCCGTGGTCCGGAAGGTTCCCGGCACCACCAGCGCCTATGCGGAGCGGGTGATCGGCGGCTACTACCTCGATATCGTCCCCGACCGCGATGCGCTCGCCCGCTACGGCCTGCTCGCCGGCAATCTGCAGGACACGATTGCGATGGCGCTGGGCGGCGAGGCGGTGACCACCACGGTCGAGGGCCGCGAGCGCTACACGGTCAACGTCCGCTATCCGCGCGACTTCCGCGACAATCCCGAGGCAATCGCCCGCGATGTGCTGGTCTCGCTGCCGGCAGGCGGCGGCACGGTCCCCTTGGGCGAAATCGCCAAAGTCGAGCAGACGCGCGGGCCGAACACGATCCGCACCGAAAACGGCCAGCTTGCGGTTTACATTTTCGTGGACATGCAAGGCCGCGACATCGGCGGCTACGTCGCCGATGCGCAGAAGGCCGTGGCGGACGGCGTGACGCTGCCCCAGGGCACTTACCTGCAATGGAGCGGCCAGTTCGAATACATGAGCCGCGCCATCGCAAAGCTTAAACTCATCGTGCCTCTGACGCTCGCGATCATCTTCCTCTTGCTCTACCTGAACTTCGGCACGCTGACCGAAACGCTCATCGTTATGCTCTCCCTGCCCTTCGCGCTTGTGGGCGGCCTGTGGCTCATGTGGGCGCTGGGCTTCAACATGTCGGTGGCGGTGGCGGCGGGCTTCATCGCACTGGCTGGCGTTGCCGCCGAGACCGGCGTTGTGATGCTGATCTATCTCGATCACGCGGTCCGCGAGGTGAAAGCGGCCTGCCATGCGCAGGGACGGCCTTTCACCAAGGCTGACCTCCATCGCGCCATCATGCTGGGTGCCGTCGAGCGCGTGCGCCCAAAAATGATGACGGTGGCCGCCATCATGGCGGGCCTGCTGCCGATCCTTTGGAGCACGGGCACGGGCTCGGAGGTCATGCAGCGCATCGCGGTGCCCATGATCGGCGGCATGGTCTCGTCGACGGTGTTGACCTTGATCGTGATCCCGGCAGTCTACGCTTTGGCGAAGGGAGTTGGGCTGAGTAAAGCCGCATCGGCGTCAATCGAGGCGGCGGCAGCTGGAGAGGCGTGACCTGCGGTTTGGGAAAAGTCCGGCATTGTGGACTTGAGGCGCTCTGCCAACTAATGCCGCGCGCATGTCTGCACACAGATCTTGTAGCGGAATACAGGCCTGGCACAGCCTACCCCGAAAGAGGCATCGGCCGTGTAACGTGCAACGCCCCCCTTGACACCTTTGAAGCTGCTGCGATGAGATTGCAGCGTCGATGGCGCTTGCCCCCAAGGTATCTGGCTGCGGATCTTTCAGGCTGCCGGCGTCCAAATCAGCCGCATGGGCTGACGCCGCGAAGCCGCCGAGCGCGGCCGCGCAAATGAGAAGTTTCCTCACAGTAATTCCCCGTTCTCGTTAAACGATTGCAACAAAAACACGAACGTTCGCCCGGACATGGGTCCGGACTTGCAACCGTGGGAATCCCACTGAGGATCAATCCCCCTCTCTCAACTTGATCGCCGAAGAGGGCTGCCCATCCCCCTAATACCCGGCTCTCAAGCAACTTTATGCGCTAAAGGATGAGCGGGAGTAGAAGGCAAGGAACTGCCACGCCTCATCGCCTCCATCCAGTCCGGACTTAGCAAGCTCTGCGGCTTGAGGCACTGGAACAGTGGCGATCAACTGGCATCTGCGGGGACTTCAAGAAGGCATCGTGGACCTTGAGCCCGGCTGAGGCGCACGTCCAGTGTGGCGAGCTTTGCGCCGAGCGTCTCGGCAACGGCCACGTACCAGGCATCGTACGCGGTCAGGTTTCCGCGCAACTCCCAAACGCGGGCAGCGAAGGGGCTGCATGGAAAAAGCTCGATGCGCGGCGCGAGCAGATCGGCATGGGCAAGGGCAGCCGAATCCGCGGAAATCTGGCCGGAAAGGACTGCCCGCCGCAAGATGTTCGCTGCCTCGACTGGCATGAGATGAGGAGCCGCAAGCGGACCGGTGGCAAGCAGATTGAGCGCCCACCTCCCATCCTCGCCGCTGTCGATCAGGGCAGTAACGACAAGCACCAGCGGCGATCGGCATCGCGGGCAGCAAGGATCTTTGCCGCCGGGAGTTCAGTTCCGGTACGCTCTTTGCGCTCCGCGATCCTCGCAAGGACCGTCTCAACATCAGGCTCGACATCGAGAACCGGCTCAACGATATCGGCGCCTTCGCGAACCCGCACCGACCCTGGATGGGCTCCGAACAGAGAACCCTCGCGAGCATTCTCCGCAAGCAGGCGCCGCACGGCAAGCGCGACCGCTTCGGTCTTGTTGCCGCGGGTAAGCCTTTTCGCCGCCTCGCCGATGAGCGCCACCACATCCGGCCGGTCGATGGTCACTGCATTTTCCACGCCATACCTCCGGCTATTACACAGGGTAATGTATAATACCCTCCTTGCCGGGACAACCGCGCTATCGACACCGCGCATCGTTCACACCGCCGGTCATAGACATCTTGACCTGGAACCGCACGGCTAACATCTGTAGTTCCTAACGAACCGTTCGCATCGCCTACGGCCCCATCATGGTAAATGCAGCCGTGGTTAACGGCGGAGACCGATGCGTTCCACACCTGCATTTCTGCGAATTTTTCCGTGTTTTGGGCTGATTTCTACGACTTCAAAAGTCCCGTTGTGTGCCGTAGCGCACGAACCAGGAGGTTCAGAATGAGAACCTGACTTGGGCGTGCAGAAGCTGCGTGAGAGATGAAGGCAGGCCCTTCGAAGCCGGCTTCCAAGAGCAGGCTTCAAACCACTCCAAGCTGCTTCGGTCAAAAGCCGCGGTGGTGAGCGTTGGAGTCAAAGTCCGGAGAAGTATCTCCGGGCAGGTAAGGTCCGGGGAGACGAGCGAAAGCAAACCCTTCGATGACGCGTCGATAATTGAAAAAAAATGCTGTCGAAACCAGGGGCGAATGGGACTTCTGGGACAAGTGCGCCGGGTACTTGGTTACTGGGCGTGCGGCAGCCGGCGTATAGGGGGCGTGAACCCGGTCCAGGCTCTTGTGCGGAACTACGGGAACCAGGGCTCGGATGCCAAGGGAGAAGTTCAAGTGGTGAAAGCCATGAGGCGAGAGTACCGATGCCGAGACCTGGGGCGGACCAGCTCGTAGGAGCGATGAAGGCCGGTAATGCGGCTGGAGCAAAGGGGCTGGATCAAGCGGCTGCATTGTGCGTCCAACTGGAAACAGGAGGAGGCGTATGAGTGTAGCAAGACCATTCAACATTCCAAAAGGACTGGTTGCGGCGGCCTTCCGTGCTGTCAAGAGTAATGCGGGAGGTGCTGGAATTGACAAGGAGACGATAGGGCAGTTCGAATCGAAGCTAGGAGATAATCTTTACAAGATCTGGAACCGTATGTCTTCAGGGACCTACTTCCCGCCGCCGGTCAAGGCGGTTGCCATTCCAAAGAAGAGTGGCGGGGAAAGAATACTTGGCGTCCCTACGGTCTCGGATCGTGTGGCTCAGATGGTGGTCAAGATGGTGCTTGAGCCTATTCTGGAGCCTGTCTTTCTTCCGGACTCCCATGGCTACCGGCCGGAGAAATCCGCGCTGGACGCAGTGGCGGTCACGCGCGAGCGTTGCTGGAAGTATGATTGGGTTCTGGAGTTCGATATCAAAGCACTGTTGGATCCTGCTTCATACTGCACCCCAGCTTTTTCAGAGTTGTTCGAATAGGTCTTGCTGACGCTGTATCACTTTGAGACGCAAGCCTTTTTGCCTTCCCGAGCGAACATGCACCGCTTCGATTTCGCCACGCTTGACACGCTGCAACACCGTCTGGCGGGAGACGCCCAGCAAGCGCATGGTCTGGTACATCGTGAGGTAGCCTTCAGGCGCCTCCTCAGCAATGCGCTGGCGTAGATCAGCGGTGATACGGATGCGCCAGGGCGCGCCGGGCGTGAGCTGCTCGCCTTGGATGACGCCCTCCTGGAGCCAGCGGTGAACGGTGGAGGCGGCGAGGCCAAGCTCTTGGGCAGCCTTCTGGACGGTCAGAAGTTCGCCTTCGGGCTTCACGGCAGGCCGCTGATAGCAGGGTATTTTCCAGTGCTTGCGCAAGCTGGCAACGCGGTTCGCGGTGAAGCGGTGGCCGTAGGCCGTGTGCCGCCCCTGCCGGTTGAGAATGCCCGCAATCGTGGCATCGGGATAATGGGCAGCCAGCCGCCGCAGGAGGTCTATGGTGTCTTCCTCTGTGCGCACCGCGGCTTGCCGGTGGTGCGGCAGATCGAGCGCGATGGCGGTGACCGCGCCGCCGTGCCAGCGTAAGGTGAGCTGGGCGCGGCCCTCCTGCTTCTGGACGGCAATCATGACTTCCTCAAGAATGGCGCGCAGCAGCTCCTTCTTGTCGCGCGCCGTTGTGGTTACCGCCTGCCAGGCTTGCGGCAGATCGGCACCAAGCGCCAGCAGGCGCTGCCGGTCCATGGCGTCCAGGGTTTTGGGCTGGTGCTGTTCGCGGCGGGCGAGTTCGGCCTTTGCCTGTTCGATCTCCCGCAGCCGCTGCTCCCATTCGGCCTCGATACCGCGGGCAACCAGGCGATTTTCGGCGTCGACCGCGCGATAGCGCCGTTCGGCGCGCTGCGCCTCATAGGTAGCCCGCTCGACGGCCAGGCGCCACTGTTCGAGCACAGCATCGCGGCCGGCTTCGGCCTGCTCTGCGGCGGCGAGCGCTGCCTCAATACCCAGGGGAGCGAGCGCTTCAAGCACAGCGCGCGTTACCACCCCGTCAACTTGCATCGCGCCGATGCTGAGGCAATAACAGCCACGGCCTTCAACGATTTGCCTGCCTGCGCAGTGGTAGCCAGGGGACGCTGTGCGTCCGGTATAATGCGTGCGCAATTTGCGCCCGCAATGGCCGCACACAGCAATGCCCTGCAAAAGTGCGCTGCCTTCTCTCACGGCGCCGCTCCCGGCCTGATGAGGCCGCGGTTTGGTGTTGGCGGCGATCCTTGCGCGGTTGCTCTCATAAGTATCCCAGCCGATGAAGCCCTGATGGTGTTCGCGAATGAGCACCTGCCATTCTTCGGGGGCAAGCTTGCGCGTGCGTCTTTTGCGCTGGCCGGCCGCATCCAGGGTCAGCTCGCGGCGCGTCTTGCCGTAAGCATAGGCACCCGCATAGACCGGATTGGTGAGCACATGATAGACGGCGGTGTAGCTTGGATCGATCCAGCGGATCGGTGCGCCGTAATGGCGCTGCAGCGGGAATTTCAGGCCTTCCGAGCGAAGCCAGAGCCAAACACTGCGGGCCGAGCCTAGCTCGGCGAAACGGTTGAAGATGGTGCGTATGGCGCTGCAGACGGCTTCGTCAGGGTGAAAGCGCACCTCACCATCAGCTTCGCCCCAGACGAGGCCCACCGGCAGGCCGCGGCGGAGTTCGCCGCGAGCTGCCTTGTTCCGGATTCCACCGTTGAGGCGGGCACGGAGAATATGAAGTTCGGCTTCGCTCATGGCGCCCTTGAGGCCAAGCAGCAGGCGGTCGTTGAACATGGCCGGATGGTAGATGCCATCGGCATCGCCGATCAGCGTGTCCGTCAAGCCGCAAAGTTCGATGAGGCGGTGCCAATCGGCGTTATTGCGGGCAAGGCGTGAGACCTCGATGCCGAGCACGATCCCGGCATGTCCAAGCGCCACCTCGGTGGTGAGTTTCGCAAAGCCCGCGCGCTCGACGGCGCCGGAGCCCGAAAGCCCGAGGTCTTCGTCGATGACGGCGATCTGCTGCGCCTGCCAGCCAAGCTCGCTTACCCTGGAAGCCAGGGCATATTGCGCCCGGGTGGATTTACGGTTGTGCTCGACTTGAGTGGGGCTCGATTGCCGCAAATAGACATAGGCCGTACGCCGCAGATGCGACGGGGTGATTTTAGCGGCGTCATTCATTGCTGGGCTCCTCCGGCTTTGCCGCCCCGGCGGCTTGAGCGAGGATGCGCGCGAGAACCTCCTGCGCTGTCCGGCGGGCTTGGGCATCGATCTCCACCTCTGGCACAGGCTGCGGCGGGGAAGGTTCGGGAAGGGCAAGGGTCAGCTGCATGGCTTTCCTCATGGCTTGATGCGCCAGGCCAGGGAATCGGCCCGCGCTTGAGGAGAGCGTCAGCCATCGCGCGAACGCGGAGCAGGCCAGTCAGCGGAACAAAGCATGCTTCTTGAGGGCTCGAAGCGGGTACGCTTCCAGCGTCCTCCGCCTGCCAATCGGTCCACTCAGCCGGAATAAGTGAACGGCTGCCATCCGGCAGGATCAGCAGCAGAAGCTGAGCGCCGCCGCGCCGCATGCCGCCCATGATGGACAATGCCTGCCCTTCCAGCGGATGAGACGGACGCAGGATCGTCGCCGATCCCGAAAACTTACGGTGATGGGTAGTGTGTGGTGGTGTCCTTCGACAACATCGAGCATGGGCTATTGCTGAAGGCACTAGATAAGCATACGGATTGCAAATGGGTGAGGCTCTATATCGAGCGGTGGCTTACGGCTCCCTTGCAACTTAAGGATGGAACCCTTGTGCAGCGTACACGGGGAACTCCGCAAGGGGGCGTCATCAGCCCGCTGCTGGCCAATCTCTTCTTGCATTATACATTCGACGTCTGGATGACGCGGACCTATCCGGAGGCTCCCTGGTGCCGGTATGCGGACGATGGACTCGTGCACTGCGAAAGCGTGAAGGAGGCGCAAGCGATTAAGGCTGCGCTGGAAGCGCGGTTCGCGGCGTGTGGCCTGACAATGCATCCAGCAAAGACCAAGATTGTCTACTGCAAAGATGGAAGACGCACCGGAACGCATGAACATACCAAGTTCACCTTTCTTGGCTATGAGTTCCGGGGCCGCTATGTGAAGAACAAGACAGGCAAACTGTTTACCGGCTTCACGGCCGCGGTCAGCCCGGCGGCTCTCACGGCGATGCGCCAGAAGGCGCGCCGCTTGAACTACCGGAAACGCACGGACCTCAGCCTTCAGGATATCGCCTCGAAGCTCAATCCCATTCTCCGTGGATGGATTGCGTACTTTGGGCGGTTCCAGCCTTCGGCTTTGGGTCCGCTATACAGGTATATCGACATGTCGCTGGTTGCCTGGGCGAAGAGGAAGTACAAGCGGTTCCGGGAAAGCAAGACGCGGGCGGGGGGCTTCATGATCGAAGTCTCCCGGAAATGCCCGCAGCTCTTCGCACACTGGAAAACGGGGATGGCGGGTGCGTTTGCTTGATGGGAGCGGTGTGAGTTGAGAGGCTCACGCACCGTTCTGCGAGAGGCTGCGGGTGAAAGTCCTGCGGCCTACTCTCCAAATATAAT
>CAVUGF010000052.1:0-37423 GCA_963740975.1 uncultured Alphaproteobacteria bacterium
TGGCATATTTGAAATTAACCAAGCATGCGCTGCATCATTACGGCAAAATGTCCGCAAAAACAATAGGATAAGCCTCTTAACGCTCCATCAAGACTTATCTGCTATATTATACCCAGTTCACGCCAAAACCCGAAAATCCTTTGGGTTGATGACGCGGAAATTGTCCGTGACCGAATCGCCAGATCCGGCCAGTTTTGCGGGACCTTCTCGCGTAAGAAGGTGAGCACCGCCCCGGCGAACTCCCGTGACGTGGCGTAGCACTTGTTGTGCGTCACATGCTTGTGCATCGCGCCCCATAATCGCTCGATGGGGTTCAGGTGCGGACAATAGGCAGGGATGAAGTGCAACTTGATCCTGCGGCCTGGCTGGGCCAGCCAAGCTTGCACAAGCTTGGCGTGATGGTAACGCGCATTGTCCAGGTAAATATGGATCATCGCCAGCAGCGGATACAGCGCCTCGATCGCTTCCAGCAGCCTTATTGTCGAGGCGGCATCGATGGTTTCCGCCTCGATCATGCGGGTCTGCCCGGTTTCAAGGTCAATTGCGCCGTGAATATTGATGCGCTGGCGCCCGGTGGTCTGCTCGATTGCCAGCTTTTCTTCCTTGGGCGCCCAGCAGCCAACCGGCCGCGCGGCATGCGTTGGATGCACCGCATCCAGGAACAGCACGGCCTCGTCAGGGCCAAGCGAATTCAGCAGCTTCTCGTAAGCCTCGATGAATGCTTGCTGTTTTTCTGTATCGAGCTTGCGGCCGATGACTTCCGGCTTGTGGTATTCCAGGCCCAGCCGGTGCAGAAGCGCGATCAACCCCGAGCGGCCCTCGTATACGATGCCGAATTCCCGCTCGATAAAAGCGCCGATCTGGCGCGTGCTGCGCGGCAAAGCCTGGGCGACATAAGCCTTCAGCGCCTCTTCCTGGGCCGCGGAAAGGTAACCTGAACTGCCTCCGGCATCGAATTGCTCAAGCCCCCCGATCCCACGTTCGCGGTACAGCCTGTGCCAGCTTCTCACCGTATCGTCATCGAGATAGAGAGCCTCGGCCACCCGCTCGCAGCTCCAGCCGTCATCCAAAAGCAGCATGGCATTCGCCCGGCGCGCGATCCGGTGCTCCGCCAGGCCACCGCGGACCTGCGCAATCAGCCTCTTCCGTTCCTCGGCGCTTAGAAATCCAGGGCAAATCATGCGGGGGATCAGAATCCGGTTCGCCCAACTTGGCAAATACTTTCTCGCGGGTTCTCAATAAGTTGGGGTATATATCAAAATCGAAAAGCGCTGTTTCATTTCCCAAAAGTGACAAAATGCCAAGCGTGAGAGTTAATGCAGCGTTACCTCAAGGCGCGCAAGCGGACCGGGCCTTACGCCCCCCCCGCGGTACGTAGATGCGCTGCACCGCCCACAGCGAGGCGGCGAGCACCAGCATCGCGTTGCCCTGATGGAGCAGCGCGTAGCCGAGCGGCACGCCATAAACGATGGTGGCGACGCCGAGCGCGATCTGAGCCAGCACGGCAGCGCCAATCGCGATGGCCGGGCCTTTAAGCGCCGCCGGCTCCAGATCGCCGCCGCGAACGTGAGCGCGTAGAGCGCGATGCAATACGCGATCATGCGGTGGACGAACTGCACCGTCATATGGTTCTCGAACAGGTTCATATACAGCGGCGAACGATCGGTCAGGCCGTAGGGGATGAAATGCCCGCCCATCAGCGGCCAGGTGTCCGAGGCGTGCCCCGCCCCGAGCCCGGCGACGAAGGCGCCCGCGACGATTTGCAGATAGACGAGGGCGCTAAGGGCGATGGCCGCGCGGCCCGCGAAGGAGGCCGCGGGCGCCGCCTTCCGCTCCTGCCCTTCCCCGCGAATGGTCAGCGCGAGCCAGAAGGCATAGCCCGCAATCAAAGTGGCGAGCGCCAGATGCGCCGCGAGCCTGTACTGGGTTACGGCGATGCGGTCGTCCGTGAGACCGCTCATCACCATGAACCAGCCGAGCCCGCCCTGCGCGCCGCCCAGCACGAACAGCGCCGCCACCTTGGGGATGAAGGCCCTCGGGATGGCGCGGCGCAGCAGGAAATAGGCGAAGGGCAGCGCGAACACGAAGCCGATCAGGCGGCCCAGGAAGCGGTGCCCCCATTCCCACCAGAAGATCGCCGTGAACTGCCCGAGCGTCATGCCCTTGTTGACGATCTGATATTGCGGGATCTGCTTGTATTTCGCGAAGGCGTCCTGCCAGGCGGCCTCGCTCATTGGCGGCAGCGCGCCCACGATGGGCTTCCATTCGGTGATCGACAGGCCCGAGCCGGTAAGTCGCGTGGCCCCGCCCACCACGACCATGGTGAGCACAAGGGCCGCGATGATAAGGAGCCAGATGCGGACGGCGCGAAGCAGCTTTGCCGGGGCGCTGCGGCGGCTGAGGTCTGTGGAAGCGGTATCGGCGAGTGAGGTCATCGTGCGGGGCGCCTTACGTTACGCTGCCGTTGACATAACGCAAAGTGCCGCCGAACCGAAGCGCCATTTGCAGCAGGCGCCGCCTTCAGTAAACGCGCTCGAAAATCCGCATGGCCGGCTCGCCGGTGAAGCGGTAGACGAAGGCATCGGCGTTATCGATCGGGCTCGCCTCGTAGTCCCAGCGCTGAGGGGCGATCAGATCCTCGTCATAGGCGTAGCGGCTGTAGCCGTATCGGCCCATGCAGCAGCCGGCGCAGCTGCGCGGGACGGCGTAGCAATTATAGGCGCACCAGTTGCTGAAGGTGCCGCCGCGGCGGCGGTGCCGGATTTGGATAACATCCGTGGCGGGTTTGGTGGCGCGTTCCACGGCCGGCCGGGCCAATCCCTGCGATGCGGTCAGCGCGTTCGCCTCACTTCCAAAGGAGATGGCGGCCAAGACGCCCGCGGCGATGCAAAAGAAAGTTTTCATCTAAATGGTCCTTGCTTGGGTGCTCCCGGCCACCTGGTGCAGGGCGCAGGAAGTCCTGACGCATATGGCCGTCATCGCGAGGCCGCCTTGGCGGCCGTGGCGATCCAGGCGCGAAGCACGAGGGCTGGATTGCTTCGCTCCGCTCGCATGACGTCATGAAACACGCATACGGGTTAGAGCTTACTGCGGACAAGCCGTACTAGTGCGTTCAGACGATTTTTCTCAAATCGCTCCTAAGAGAGCGTTGGGGAGGCGCGCCCCGCCCAAAGCAGGACGCGCCTCCCGCCTGCCTCAGAACAGCCAGCCGAAGGGCCGCCAGCCCCAGCCGCTGCCATAAAATCCATAATATCCGCAACCGCCGCTACCGCCGCAACCGCACCCCTCCCGCGGTCCGTAATAGCCACCGTGATAGTCCCAGCAGCCTCCGCATGTGCCGCAGTTCATGCAGCTGGTGCTGTAAGTGTACAGGTTGCATCCGCACGGAGCACAGCCGCATCCGCCACACCCGCAAGCGCTGCGCCGGTAACTGTGCCTGTGGCGGCAGTGGTATACAAGCACGGTGCTGCTAGGCGCGTGCAGGCCGTTTGCCGGGCTCACCGTCATGGCCGAGGCGTTTTGAGTAAGGAGCGTGGCTGCAAGCATGGCTGCGGCCGCGAGCATAAGTCTTTTCATTTTCTAGACCCCGCAAAAATGTGCGTTCACGCAGCCAGGAAGGCCGCTGGTCCAGAACATAAATTCAAGCAGTTAACATATGCTGTATGGAGCCGGTTATACAATCTCCGCGTGCGCAAGCGGCTGCCGGTTCGGTACAGAAACGGAAACTGGCGGCCCAACGCAGACCGCCAGTTTTCAATTACAACCCGGCAAGCCTATTTCTTGTCTTTCTTGGTCTCAACCGGCTTGCTGCCCTTCGCGGCACGGGCTGCGGCATTGTCCTTCTTCGGTTCAGCGGACTTTACATCCTTCTTCGCCTCTACGGGCTTCGCATCCTTCTCCGGCTTCGCAGGCTTCACTTCCTTTTTGAGCTCAACCGCGTTTTTGGAAGCCTTAGCGGGCTTATGCACTTGCACGGCGCGGTGCGTGTGCTTCCTCACGTGCCGGACCGCTACATGCCTGTGCGCGTGGTGGCGGGCATGATGCCTGTGCCGGTGGCGGCGATGCACGGCCCGCGCATGGTGCCTGCGGTGGCGTTTCGCATGGACATGCTTCTGGGCCTTGCGCTTGCTGGCGTGAACAGTTGCCGTACCGTGCTTGTGAGTGGTTGCCGCCTTGGTTCCGGTAACAGCGCCGGCCTTGGCAGCCGCCGGAGTATCGGTCTTCTTCGAAGCATCCATTTTCTTGGAGGACTCGGGCAGCTTTGCGGCATGCGCCTTGTTCTGCGTGCCTTTGACGGCATCGGCGGGCTTGATCTTAGCGTCAGCCTTGACGGGAGCGGTTGCAGGCTTCTCGGCTGCAAATCCGCTGCCAGCGGCGAAAGCCACCGCCAACAGGCTCGTGAGAGCGACAACTAACTTTTTCATAACTAACACACCGGAGTTAAGTTTAGGGATAGCGGGCCGAAGCGCTTGCTCCAACTCGTTTGCTGTTGCATGTCAGAGGGAGCAGTCACCTCATTGCTTAACGAATAAGCAAGGCTCCCGCTGGCATTGAAATCCAACAAAGTGAAAACTTTCCAAAAAACAAGCTTTTGAAGTTTGTAGGGTGTTAGCCGTTGCAGCGCGGTCACAGATAAGGGATGGCAAAGACCGATGAATAGCCGCATGAGAAAGCTCATTGGAACAGCGATTTTCGTCGTAGGCAGCCTCTGCTACTTCTTCTTTGCCATGACCGTAGCAATCGCACGCCTGCCGGATACCACGATTGGCACGCAGCTTTTGTTCTATCTGGTGACCACGCTGATCTGGCTCTTTTTTGCCGGCATACTGATCCGCTGGATGCAGAAGCCTAGCCGGGTTTGAACCGGCCCGCGCTGGCCGCTACGAGTGCGCCTGCGCCGGCAGTTAGGATGCCATGGCGTGAATGCGCCCCCCCCGGGGGCAGCGAACGCGGAAGCGTTCAAGCGGACCCGCCATAATCCACCTTCATGAAATAGAGCCCGCGGGCCGGGGCGACGGGGCCGCAGGCCTTGCGGTCGCATGCTTCGAGCGCTCGCCGCATATCTTCGGGGCGCCATTTGCCCTCGCCCACGAGCTTCAGGCTGCCCGCCATGGAGCGCACCTGATGATGCAGGAACGAGCGGGCGCTTGCGGCGATGAAGATGTCCTCGCCGTCGCGGATCACTTCGAGCTTGTCGAGCGTGCGTAGCGGCGACTTCCCCTGGCATTGCGACGAGCGGAAGGTCGTGAAATCGTGGCGGCCGATGAGGTGCTGTGCCCCTTCGTGCATCGCCGCGGCGTCGAGCGGCACCACGACTTGCCAAGCCCGGTTGCGATCCAGCGCAAGCCGCGCGCGCCGGTTGACAATGCGATAGAGGTAGTGCCGGGCCTTGGCGGAAAAGCGGGCGTCGAAGCTTTCGTCCACAATCTCGCAATCGAGGATCGCGATGGGAGCGGGCCGCAGGTGGAAATTCAGCGCGTTGCACACCGTTTCCGCCGGATACGCCCGTTCGAGATCGAAATGCGCCACCTGCCCGCGCGCGTGCACGCCGGCGTCGGCTGCGGCCCGCGCCGCGCGGGACCACGTACACGCCGCAGAGCCCCTCGATGGCGCGCGCCAGCTCGCCCTGAACGGACGGGCCGTTCGCCTGGATTTGCCAGCCGGCGAAGGGCGTGCCGTCGTATTCGATGGTGATTTTGTAACGGGGCATGGGGAGGGATTAGCGCAGAATGTGCGCGGGGTCCACCTCCGAGCTTCTGCCGCCGAACGGATAGCAGCGAAACCATTTGCGGATTTCAGCATATCCGAGATTTGCGGCCTGCCAGTCAGCCGCAGGCATAAAAAAGGCAATGTTTGCTTTTCCGCTTACAAAGCCTCCAAAGGGCACCCACGTCATGGCAAACTAAGCGTCAAGGATAAAAAACGGCCTTGGCGGCTCAGCATGCCGGGCTCAATCTCCGACTTGTGGCGCCACCAGGGGCCAGGGAGAAGGTGATCCGGTCAATTCGTCACATCTTTTAATGTGCCAATTCGCCAGCTAACATTTACAAAGTGCGACTCATTTGCAGCCCAGAACTGAAGCGACATGGCGGCCACTGATATCGAATGGACGGATGCAACATGGAACCCGGTTGCCGGGTGCTCCATCGTGTCGAAGGGTTGCACCAACTGCTACGCCATGAATTTGGCACGCCGCTTAGAGGCAATGGGAGTTCCAAAGTATGCTGGCTTGACCCGCAAGTCCGGCGAGCGATTTGTTTGGAACGGCGTCATTCGCGAGGACTTGGAGGCACTTGGAATTCCGTACGGTTGGAAGAAACCCCGCACAATATTCGTTAATTCCATGAGTGATCTTTTTCACCCTGCGGTAAGTGGCGACTTCATCGAATCTGTGTGGCAGGTGATGCGCGAAACTCCTCGGCATCAATACCAAATTTTGACCAAGCGTCCGGCACGTATGGCAGAGTTCGTTAACGGGCGTATTTCCGCAATATTACCGAATGTTTGGCTTGGAACCAGTGTCGAGGATGCAGAGGCTGTGGTCAGGATAGACGATCTCCGCATCGTTCCCGCAGCAATGCGATTTATCTCTTTCGAGCCCCTCCTTGGCTGTGTTGGGACAGTGAACCTTTCTGGTATCCACTGGGCCATCGTCGGCGGCGAGAGTGGATGTGGCGCGCGCCCGATACGTGAGGAGTGGATTGACAGCATTCATAGGCAATGCACCGCAAGTGGCACGGCATTTTTCTTTAAGCAGTGGGGTGTTTGGGGAAAAGACGCAAAACGCCGCTCGAAAAAGGCAAATGGGCGCGAATACCGCGGCAAAACGTGGGATGAGATGCCTCACCCGATTCTTCAAGTTGATTGACAATGCTGAATAACTAACCTTGTTTTTGGTAGAATAGATATGACCGAAAAACCTTATGCATGGAGAGATGGTGCAAAACTATTAGAGCACTCACGCCGAAAACATAAAATTGTGCGGGAGTATTTTGCGGACTATCTTCGCACCCGTTGCCGCTTGCCGCAGCAGCCAAAGTTTCGATTGGCTGTAATCGACGGATTTGCCGGCGGCGGCCGTTACGAATGTGGTAGTCCAGGCTCGCCTCTTATTTTCATTGAGGAACTTGATAGCGCCGCAGAGTCTCTGAATATCGAGCGAGCCGCGAATGGGATGACACCGGTCGATATTGACTGCCTAATGGTTTTCAATGATTTCGACCGTGACGTGATCGAGCTTCTAAAGACACAGGTTGCTCCCTTCGAGGTCAAGGTTAAAACCCCGTCCTCCCGTCTACATCTTCGTATTGAATATATGTGTAAAACCTTCGAAGCAGCCTACCCGGCTATCAAGCAACTGCTAACCGCCGGAAACTATTCAAACGTGCTGTTTAACCTAGATCAATGCGGCCACAGCCGCGTTGAAAAAGGTACATTAGTGGATATCATTCAATCATTCCGATCCGCTGAAATATTTTATACGTTTGGAATTGCGTCACTCCTTGCCTTTCTAAAAAAGTCCGACCCTATCGGTCTTCAATCGCAGCTCGTTCCGTTCGGGATATCAGAGGACCAATTGCAGAGCCTACAAAGTGCTATGCTAAGCAACCGCGAGTGGCTTGGAGCGGCAGAGCGCATTGTTTTCAATGCTTTCAGTAAATGCGCTGCTTATGTCAGCCCGTTCTCGATCCATAATCCAGACGGATGGCGCTACTGGCTTATTCACTTCGCAAAGTCGCACGTTGCCCGACAGGTCTACAATAACACCCTGCACGCCAACAGTAACCTCCAAGCCCACTTCGGCCGTTCCGGCCTCGAAATGCTCTCCTACAATCCTTCGCACGATGAACTCGACCTCTACCTTTTTGACGATCCAGGGCGGGAGCGATCCAAGCAGCAATTACTCGATGACATTCCTCGTTTGGTTTCCGAGAGCGGAGACATCGTCTCGGTGGCAGATTTTTACGCTGGAATCTACAATATGACACCGGCTCACTCGGACGACGTACATGCGTCGATTATCGAGAACCCCGATTTGGAGGTCATCACACCCGCAGGCGGTGAGCGGCGCAAGCCCAATACCATTGGCGTGGGCGATACAATCAGACTGAAAAAGCAGCAGTCTCTCTTTCCGATGTTTCGCAGGGCGCCGGCACTAGACACCTAGCTTGCCCTAAGAACCGGTCTATATCTGCCGCCGCGCTTGCATCTGAGCTTGGAACCCATGTCAGCAAGTATGCTTTCCATGGGTTCTCGCCTTTTCGCGTAGGTGCTCAGTACTTATACAGCTCCGTCTTGAACGGCCCTTCGACCGGCACGCCGATATAATCCGCCTGCTCCTTCGTGAGCTGCGTCAGCTTCACCCCAAGCTTATCGAGGTGCAGCCGCGCGACCATCTCATCGAGATGCTTCGGCAGCGTGTAGACATGGTTGCCATACTTGCCATTCCCGGCGTTGGTCCACAGCTCGATTTGCGCGAGCACCTGGTTCGAGAACGAGGCGCTCATGACGAAGCTCGGATGCCCGGTGGCGTTGCCCAGGTTGACGAGCCGCCCCTCGGACAGAAGCAGGATGCGCTTGCCATCCGGGAACTCGATCATGTCGACCTGCGGCTTCACGTTGTTCCATTTGAGGTTGCGAAGCGCAGCGACCTGGATCTCGTTGTCAAAATGGCCGATGTTGCAGACGATGGCCATGTCCTTCATCTTGCGCATGTGCTCGATGGTGATCACGGCCAAGTTGCCGGTGGCGGTGACGAAAATGTCCGCCTTGTCCGCCCAGTCGTCGAGTGTCACGACCTCGTGCCCATCCATCGCGGCCTGAAGCGCGCAAATCGGGTCGACCTCGGTCACGGCTACGCGGGCGCCCGCGCCACGCAAGGACTGCGCCGAACCCTTGCCAACATCGCCATAGCCGCAGACAACCGCGAGCTTGCCGGCCATCATAACGTCGGTGCCGCGGCGGATGCCGTCCACGAGGCTTTCGCGGCAGCCATAGCGGTTGTCGAACTTCGATTTGGTGACGCTGTCGTTCACGTTGAACGCGGGGAACGCCAGAACGCCCTTCTTCTCCATCAGATAGAGCCGGTGCACGCCCGTGGTGGTCTCCTCGGACACGCCCTTGATGGCCGCCTTGACCTTCGAGTACCAGCCGGGAGTCCGCTCAAGCCGCGCCTTGATGGTCTTGAACAGGGACTCCTCTTCCTCGCTCTTCGGGTTGGAGAGCACGGCCGGATTGGTCTCCGCCTCTGCGCCGAGCTGCACGATCAGCGTAGCGTCGCCGCCATCGTCGAGGATCATGTTCGCCGGCACGCCGCCCGGCCATTCCAGGATGCGGTCGACATACTGCCAATATTCGTCAAGCGTCTCGCCCTTCACCGCGAAGACCGGCGTATCGCGTGCGGCAATGGCGGCGGCGGCGTGATCCTGCGTCGAGAAAATGTTGCAGGAGGACCAGCGCACCTCGGCGCCAAGCGCCTGCAAGCTCTCGATCAGCACCGCAGTCTGGATCGTCATGTGCAGGCAGCCCGCAATCCGGGCACCTTTCAGCGGCTGCTCTTTGCCGTACTTCTCGCGGACGGCCATGAGACCGGGCATCTCGATCTCGGCGATGTCCATCTCCTTGCGGCCCCACTCCGCCAAGCTCAGATCCTTGACGTGGAAATCCTTCGATGCGGTTGTATTGGCTGGTGATGACACGGAATTCTCCTTGGTCCGTTCTGTCTGGGACGATAAATCTGGTGAGTGGTAGCGTGCGCTGCCGCGAAATGCAATAAAGACATAAACATCGCTTTATGTCCTAGACGGCGGTGCAGGCCCGCATTGGCGTCAAAACCCTAATCTCTTGTGGAGAACTCACAATGGCTTCCTTCACCCGGCTTATTTGCCTCAGCTTGCTCATCGGCTACCCGGTTTCGGCTTTTGCGCTGGACGATACGCCGCAAAACCGCGCTCAAGAGGCCGCCCGCTACTTGCAAGCGGTGCCGGCCGACAGTGCTGCGGCGGATATGGTCAAAAATATCGCGCTGAGCTTGCCTGAGCAGCAACAAAAGACCTTCGCCGCAGCCATGCAAAAGAACCTCAACGCCGCCGCGGTCAAGACTGCCGCGCAGACGGGTCTCGTGAAGGTGTTCACGGCAGACGAGCTAAAGGCGCTTGCGGATTTCTACAGCAGCGCGCTTGGCAAGTCGGCGATGGGGAAGATGGCCGCCTATATGGCCGAGAGCATGCCGGCAATCGAGAAGGAAGTCGATGCGGCGGCCGAGAAGGCGGAAAAGGAAACAGGCATCAAGCTGGAAGCGAAACAGTAGAGATAAAAAAGCGCTTTTCCCTCTCCCTGCAGGGAGAGGGAATTCCCGCGGGGTACCTAGCGCTATTCCGCGGAGGCGAGCGATTCGCCCATATCCCTGCGATAAATGTCGCGGCGGAATTGCACCCCGCCGTCCGGCGTTCCCCAGGCGGTGATGTAGATCCAGAAGAGCGGTACGCGCTTTTTGAGGCGGATATTGAGCTTCTCGCCCGTTTCCTTCATGCGCAGAACCTGCTGAACGGTCCAGCCATTGTCTTCCAAAAGCCACGCCGCGAGTTGGTGGACGTTCTGCACACGCACGCAGCCTGAGCTTTCGGCCCGGAAGCTTTGCGAGAAAATGCTCGGGGCGGACGTATCGTGCATGTAAACGTGATGAGGGCTTTGAAAGTTGAGTTTTACGAAGCCGAGCGGATTTTCCGCGCCGCCATTCTGAACATAGAAATAGTGCAGCGGCGCGTCCGAGTTCCAGTCGATAGACATCGGGTCGATCTTCTGGCCTTTCTGGTAGGCTGCGAAGTCGGCATACGCATCGATCTTGTGCTCAGCCAGCGCATCCTTGCCTTTACCCTGGTCCTCGCGCCCTTTGGGGATCAGGTCCGACTTCAAAACCGTCGGCGGAACGAACCAGTCCTTATTGAAATTGATTTCCTCGATGGCCGAATTGATCAGAGGCGAAGGCCTGTCTGGCTTGCCGACAACCCCGATATGGCGTGAAACGACCTGGTTATTGTTGATGGCCTCGATCTGCGCCGACGGTATGTTCACGACAACATACTTGCCAGGCAGGAATGTTGGGTGCCAAGCTCATAAGCCGGGCCAGATTCGTGCGGAGCTGGCGCAGCCGCGCAGCCACGGGCACGTTAAGCTCCTCGATCGTAGCCTTGTCGAGAAAGCCCGTCGCGGGCAGGCCGAAACGCGCTTGCGCCTTCTTCACGGCGTTCTCAACATAAGAAATCGTAGGTTTCAGGATAGCCGCCATAGGCCTGCAGATCGCCCGTAGACTGGAGGCGCTTGCGAAGCTGCACCACCGCGGGATGGCTCATGCCCGTGCGCAGCTCGATGGGCGGCAAAGTCGCCCAGCCGCCGCGTGTAACCAGCTCGGCGTACTGCTTTATGATATTCCGGGTTGCGGTTACGTTCTCTCTCGAAAGCGTCGGAAAACCGCGCTCGGGCTGCGGCTGCGTTTCGGCCTCGCGGGCGGTGGGGGCCCGGCCAGATTGATCGAAAGCGTCGCCGGATTGATCGAACCCAAGCCAATCGTCGAGCCTGCTTCTTTGAGCGTTCGCGTCGAGCGGGCTTGCAGCAACCATAAGGGCGGCTCCGCCAAGGGCGGCCAGCCATCCCCGTTTCACGATTCCCATCATGCCTTCCAAACCGTTCAAATTGGCAGCTGGCGCGGCCGCTTGTGGCACGCGAACCCCTAACTTGAGGTGATGAAGGTCAATTATGGCCATAACGGGGTTATGCGAACCTTGGCCGAAACCGGATGCCGCGCGCTGGCAGGGCGGAAACCGCCCCGGCGCACGGCATCAGCCGGGAGTAAGCGCGTCCCAGCGTCAGAGCTGATAGCGGATCTGGTCGCCCCAGAAGCGTTCGAGCTTGACGGAGATCTGGTTGAAATGCCGAAGGTCCGGCACGCCCACACCGCCAACCTTCTCGATCATGGTGAGCTGCCGCTCCAGGAGCTTGTTCACCATCTCCGAGATGGCTTTGCCCTTATCGGTCAGCTTGACGCGGACGGAGCGCTTGTCCGTGCGGGAGCGCTGATGATGGATATAGCCGCTTTCGACCAGCTTCTTAAGGTTGTAAGAAACGTTGGAGCCGAGATAGAGGCCGCGGGTCTTGAGTTCACCCGCCGTCAGCTCGACGTCGCCAATGTTAAATAGGAGGAGCGCCTGGACGCTGTTGACATCGGTGCGGCCCACACGTTCGAACTCGTCCTTAATGAGGTCGAGCAGGAGGCGATGCAGCCTCTCAATCATCCTTAGGGTAACAAGGTAATTGGATTTTAGGTTCTGGTCGTCTGGTTGAACGCGTGCCATATCTGCGATCATGTCACGGAATATCCTCTAGGTTGCACTTACTTCCGGTGATTACAACCTAGACGGGAAAGATTAATGACCTGCTAATTCGTCGCAAGTTTTAGCGAAATGCCCGGCGCGAACGGGGCGGAGGCGTTGTGCCATTGTTTGGGCTGCGGGCCGCAAGCCGGCAGGGCCGCCTTAACCCGGAATTAAGTATTGCCGCTCAGGAACTTAAAGATAGCCGAGAAGTCGAGCGCGCCGCCAGCACCTTCGCCCTGGATGACAACAGGCTTGTCCCTTGCCTCCTCGTTACGCGCCTTGCCCCAGACGCGCAACCCTTGGGCTTGATAGCCGCCGCCAGCTTGCCCGCTAATCGGTATCCTTTTCGAGCTGATCCCAACAGGCTTGGTAGAGCGCGGCAGCCTCGGCATTGTTCATGATGATGAGCGCATTGTTGGTCTGCGCCGCTAGCGCATTCATGGTCCAGTTGGCCGAGCCGGTCAGCGCCTTCGGCCCGGCTAGTGGCCTGCGGGAAATCCCACCCCGTTTGCCGCGAGCGCTCACGGGATTTCCCGCGGATCAGGCGTACTAGCAAGCTATTGAATTTAGTACAACTTATCCGAAGCAAGCGCTTGCGAACTCGCGGCTAATTGGGTGTAAACTCACCTCAGGTTGTGCTAGCCGTGCAGGGGTGGCATCCAGTAGTCAACGAGCTTGAGATCGCCCTGCGGCAGCGGCTCGAACAGCGATTGCACATAAGCGCCGCTTACCTCGCCCAAGCTGGCCGGCTGCCATTTGGGCAACTGATCCTTGTCGATGATGACGGCGCGGATGCCTTCAGAGAAATCCGGCAGCCGGATAAGCCGCGTTGCCAGCCGGTATTCCATGACCAGCGCCTCCTTGAGCGACTTGCAGCCCTTGCCGCGCCGCAACTGCTCGTGGGCTACTTTCAGCGAAAGCGGCGCCTTTTTCGCGAGCGCGGCCAGGGTTTTCTGCGCCCATTCGCGCCACTCGCCCTGCTCCCTTTCCAGCCGCCGGAAGATCTCCTCCACCGAAGGCGCCCCGAAGATCCGGTCGATGGGGTCGCGGTGCTTTTCGAGATGGCTCTCGCCCGGATGCTCGTGCAGGCCGTCGAGCACGGCGTCGATAGGCTCTGCCTCGATCATCGCCGCCTTCACCGCACCGAACTGCGCGGCGGGAACGCAATGCGTCACAGCGCCGGCATAATAAGCGCCGGCCCGGCTGCAGATGTGCCCAGTTAAGCCCAGATACATGCCAACCATGCCCGGCATGCGCGGCAGGAACCAGCTTCCGCCGATATCGGGGAAGAAGCCGATGCCAGTTTCGGGCATGGCGAACGACATGGCCTCGCCCGCGACGCGGTGCGTGCCAAAAATGCTGATGCCCACGCCGCCACCCATGGCGACCCCGTTCATCAAGGCGACATGCCGCTTCCGGAGGCATTGCAGCAGCCAATTGTGCTGGTATTCCTCTGCATAGAAGGCATCGGCTTGGGCAAGATCGTTCGCCATCCAGTTGCGGAGCGTGCGGATATCGCCACCCGCGCTGAATGCCTTGCCCTCCGCCTCCATCGCGACACCATAGATGTGCGGGTCCTTGGCGCAGCGGCGGTATAGGGCCGAAAGCTCCTGGATCATGCCCAAGGTCACTGCGTTTAACGCCTTGGGCCTGTTCAGCCGCACAATGGCGGCGCGGCCCTCCATGGCGACGATTATCCCGTTCCCCGCTTCGTCCATGTTCGATACCTGCTGCATTAGGCCCTATCGTCTACTATCCGATTAGGACGAGCCATAGTCATGGGGCATCTCCCCTCTGTCCCTCTTCCTGGGAGAGGGCTGGGGGTAATGCTCGCCGTGCAGGCCGCCGAACCGGCCACTAGCTCACGCGGCCGCCATCGATGGACTTGTACACCGCGACGTTCGCCGGCGAAAACATCTGCGCCTTGATGCCGTTCAGGAGGGGCAGCGGCACCTTGCGGAACAGCTCCATGTGCTCAAGCCGGCGCTCGGGGCCCGAATTCTCGAAAATCAGGTAGACCGGCCGTGGATTGTTCCTGAGCGAGGCTGAGAGGCGGCTCAGCGCCACGCTGAGATAGACCGCGTCCATGCTGGAGGGGAAATACAGGACGGCGGGCTGCATGGGGATGGGAAAGCTGTCGCGGTCGCCGCGGAGTGCACGCGCATCCCGGCAGCTCATATAGGAGCGGGAATATTGCGCGAGGTTCATTTCGAGCGCCGCGCAGGTTTCGGCATCGAGCGTGTAGCCGATGGCGTGCTCGAAATTCCGGCGTGCCGCGAGCAGCAGCGTGCGGCCGTTGCCAGCTTCGAAATCCACGAATGCGTAACGCTTCAGATCGGCGGGCAGCACCGAGAGCGCCCAGCCGAGGACCATTTCCGGAATTGGCCCCCGGTATTGGAACCGCGTCTGCCCGTCAGCGCCGGTTTCGAGCGAGGAAACCGGGGCGGCTGTCTTGAAGAAGAGCAACTGCTCGATCCGCCGGTCGAAGATGTGCCGGTGGACGAAGCCGAGCAGAACCCGGTAGCGGATTCGCAAATCGCCGAGCATGTCCGAAAGGCCTTGCGCGCGGACGACGGTCAATCCGCCGTGGTTGCCTGCTCCTTGCGCAAGCGCCCCCGGCGGCTCCGCGCGCAGGTGCTTCTGAGCGGCACTCAGTTCTTCGATGAGGCGATCCGGCACCGGTGCTTCCGCCGGTACGCCTCTCGCATTGGCGGCCCGTTGCGGAACATCCGCTGGGTGGCCGGCAATTCCTGCTGGCGTTTTAACGGTTTGCTCAATCAGACTGGCAAGATCTTCCCGCGACGGCATGTAAGACCGGTCTTGGGCGGCGCTCTTTTTGTTCATGCTGCCTTCAAAAATATCGGACGCTAAGCTTTGGCATTTACCGGGACTGGCAATTTGCCGCAATCCGTTGTGGCCATTTTACCTCGCGTCAACCTTTCCGTGTCAATGTTTCCCGATGTAGGCGAAATTCAACATTGTACGGGGAGTCGGCGTATTATGACAGCTTACGGTCACATTTTCAGCCCGCAAGCCGGCGCAATTCACAAGGCAATGCCGCGTCTCTACAAGTTTGCGCTGGTGCTGACTGCGAATGAGGAGCTGGCACGCGGGCTTTTACGCGGAACGGTCAGGGCCATGCATATTCGCAACGAATGGCAGGATGAGGATGCGAACCGGCTGACGGCCGGATTCCGCCGCATGTATGTGCTCTGGACGGCGAAGCTCAATGAAGATTCCGCGCTCCAGAAGAAGTGCCCGCCCGATCCGCGGCTTTTCGTGGCCGCCTTCGCCAAGGGGCCGCTGGCCAGCAACGCACAATTTGCGCGCTTTATCGCGAGCCTGCCGGCCGAACAGCGGGGCGTGCTATATCTTGTATACGGCGAAGGTGCCTCTTACGACGAAGCGGCGGAAGTCACCGCGCTCAATATGCTCGCCCTCATGAAGCTGCTCGCGCAGGGGCATACGGCACTCACACAATGGCTCGATGAGCGGGGCACCGTTGGCGGCGATCCCTATTCGCATCGAGAGCGTGCCGCATGACACAGCTTAGCGATGAGTTCCTGCTCGCCTATCTCGATGGCCAACTCGAGAAGGGACAAACCGCGGAGGTCTCGCAGCTCGCCAGCTCGAACCCCGAGGTCTCCCGGCGCGTCGCGCGCCTGAAGCGGACTCAGGCGCAGCTTGTCGAAGCGCTTAGCAGTTTTGCCCGCGAGGAGATCGAGGTTCCGCGCAGCGCTCTGCAAATGGACGGTGCAGTCGAGGCTCCCCCCATGGCGAAGCCCGCAAGCCCGGCGCGGCACGCCCCGGCCAAGGCCGAACCCAAGCGGTCGAGCGCTGCCAGGCAGCTCTTTTTCCTCTGCGCGGTTTTCGCGAGCGGCCTCTGCGGCGGCTATGGCGCGACGCTGCTTGCTCCCCAGCGCGCGCCCCTGTCGACGAAGATCGTGGACCGGCCGCCCGCCGCGATGTTCACGCCGGCTTCTTGGTCAGCTGATATCGCGAGGTTTCACAGCTTCTTCCCCAAGGAGATGCTGACGCCACATCCAGAGGCGATAGCCAACCCCGAATTTATCCGCTTCCAGCTTTCGAAGATCACCGCCAAGGCGCTGACCCCGCCCGATTACTCGCATCAGGGCTTTGCGCTCCATCGCGGGCAGACGTTGAAATATAACCAAGACAACATGATGCAGCTCACCTATTCGTCCAAGACGGAGGCGCCGCTTACACTCTACGTGCTGCCCGCGGACGGATATTCGGACAGCCCCATACACGCCCAGACCTTCGGCTCCTACAAGGCGGTGAGCTGGGTTTCGGACCGCGTCCGCTTCCTCTTGACGGCCGAGAAGAACGTGGAAGACCTCAAAGTGCTGGCCGTCATCGCGCAAAGCCAGATGCCGCGAAAGCCCTGATCGCTTGCTGCCTGCCCGCCATGCAATGAATCGGGAGTGTTCCCGATAGCGTTTCTGAAAGCGAAACCGGCCTTAACCCGCATTTCTCACAATCTGCGCGCGCCCTTGCTCGATCTTCGTCCCGGCGGGGCTTTTAAGACCGGACCCGATACCGGACGTACCGGCGACGATCGAAAAAACCCTGCTGGAACAAATCTCCGCGCAATCGTCGCTCCATCTTGCAAGAAATACGGGTTAACCGGCAACATCCCGGAAGCCCGCTTGGCCCGCTATCCAGGATTGTCACAGGCGCCGGACCTGTGGCAGCCCCGGAAGTCAGGCAAGCTGGTTCCGGGATGGCCCCCCGAACCTAATGCTTGATTGGGATCTGCTTTGCGGTTGCAATAGGCATCTTCTCCAAAGTTACGGTAAGGACGCCGTTCTTGAACGTGGCGGATATCTTGTTTTCGTCCACGCCTTCGAGCGCTATGCGCCGCTCGAATCGTCCATAAATGCGTTCGCTGAACCAGCGCTCCTTGTCCCCGGTCTCTTCTTTCTTCTCTCCGCCGATGCAGAGCATGCCATCGGCGAGCTTGACCTCGACGTCCTTTTCGTCGAGCCCTGGCAGTTCCGCCATGATCTTCATCTGCTTATCGGTTTCGGTTACTTCGATGCTGGGCCAAGCTGTCGCCCCTTCGAAGATGCGGTCTGCAAGCCCAAGTGGGGCAAGGCCGAACCCGCGGAAGGTATCGTCGAAGACACGGTCCATCTCCTGGCGCAGGTTCATCAACGGGCTGAAAGCGGCGCCCAAGGGGGCGCTGAGTTCCCGGCCGCGGTTCCAAGGCTTAAGCTCTCGCGGTGCCATGGCTAGTCTCCTTTCCGCAGTTGCCCTCACAGCGCTTGAACGCTGTGGAAGGTGGGAAATGCCTGCCTCTGGCGCGAAGTTCCCGCCGCACAGAACCCGTTTCAGGCTTGGCCCGGCGTCCGGAACCATGCGCACCAAATGCTGTGCTTCACCGAAGCAAGTGGAAGCGATCTGGGGAATTTCAAGGGGTGTTAGGCGATTTTATTGTTTTATTCCAATATATTAGGGAATAATCAACCGGTCAGATGTGCTTCACCTTGGCCTTCGCCTTTCCACGCTGGGAGGCGCGTTCAACCTCCGCGGAAGAGAGCCTGAGCGCTGCCTTCGCCTCCCGCAGGAGATCGGGGTCGATGCCGGGCGGTTCCAGCTTGACCCCCTCGCCCAGCCGGTCGGCGAGGATGCGGAGCACCGCGATCCGGCCGTAAGGCTTGTTGTTCGCCGGGATCAGATGCCAGGGGGCATGCGCGGACGAGGTTTCCTCCATCATGTCCTCGATGGCCGTCTCGTAGTCGGACCAGCGGGCGCGGTTGCGGAAATCTTCATAGGAGAGCTTCCAGCGTTTCACGGGATTGAACAGCCGGTCGCGGAAGCGGCGCTCCTGCTCCTCCGGTGTGATGTGCAGAAACAGCTTCACGAGCCGGGTGCCGGAGTCGACGACCATGAGTTCGAAATCGTTGATCTCACGGTAGGCGCGCCGCCATTCCCGCTTGGTTGCGATGCCTTCGACGCGCTCTACTAGCACACGGCCATACCACGACCGGTCGAAAGCGGTGATTTGCTTCCTGGCGGGCAGGCGGTTCCAGAAGCGCTGCAAATAGTGGTGGGCGCGCTCATGCTCGTCAGGGGCGGAGATGGGGTGAACCTTGAAGCTGCGCGGGTCGAGCGCCCAGCCCAGCCGCCGCACGATGCCGCCCTTGCCCGCTGTATCCCATCCTTCCAGAACGATCAGCGCCCGGTCGCCGCTTGTAAGATAGGCCTGCTGAATGAGCTGCAGCACGCCCTGAAGCGAGGTCAGGCGGCGTTCGTAGTCCGCGAACTCCACGACTGGATGTTCAACGATATCCTTGAGGCGTGGACGGCCGGAGACGGTGAAAGTTTCTTTACTCATGATCCGTGGCATAGCCGGTCCAGCTTGTACTGGACTTGCGGCCGGGGCATGGCAAAGGTGCCAGCTTGGCACCCTCAGTTCTTTGCGCGAGCGGCGGTTAGGGCACGCACCCGTTAAACGCTCCGCATGAGCAGGAAATAGGCTGCGGCGGCGATTACGGCTGCACCCGTTGCCCAGACCCACCAAGGGATGCCAGCCTTGGCGGCCTGCGATGGCCGGACAAGGTCCGGGCTGGAAACAACCTCGTTGAACCGGGCGAAGAACTGGCCCGCGAGCATGTTGGCGGTGCCCTGGATGAGCCGCGAGCCAAGCTGGGCAAACTTACCGGATACGTCCGCATCCACATCGTAGGTAAGGACGGTGCCATGCCCGTTGGGGGCAAGCCGCACGCGTGCGCTTCCCTTGGCGCTGCCCATGGCGCCCGCCGAGCCGCGGCCGGAAAGCGTGTAGCCATGCGGCGGATTGAGCTCGCAGAGGTGAACGTCGCCGTCGAACGTCGCCTTGATCGGCCCGATCTTGGTCTCGATCGTTGCCTTGAAGGCGTGCTCGCCCATGCGTTCGAGGCTGATGCAGCCGGGAATGGCCTGGCGCAGTACGCCGGGATCGTTCAGCGCATGCCAGACTCTGTCCTGGGCTGCGGGAATGGTCTGCTCCCCGGTAATCTTCATGACGTTTTCCTCTGGTCTTGTAAGCTGACGCCTAGCCTTGTTTTTTTGCCGAAAGACGCAAGGTTTTCCGGTGTGTCGATGTCAATTATGAAGCGTTCGTGGCCCGCTTCATATTGTTCGATAAGCTGAGGGTTGCTGTCGATGAAGGCGCGCGACACCGCGTTTTTCCCTGAGGTGCGCATGCCGGCGGCGAGACTGGCCGGGAAGGCCACGGGGTTGCCGCGGAGCCCTTGGAAAAAGGGAACGACGATACGCTCGCCGCCGTAGGAGGCGAAGGCATCCAGCAGGCCCGCAATATCGGCGGGGGTGAGCGCGGCCTGGTCGGCCAGGGCCACGAGAATTGTATCGTAGCCTGGAGCCAGGCTTTCGACGCCGGCGCGGACCGAGGACTGCTGGCCTTCCTCGTAATGTGGATTTATAACGAAAGCGATGGGCAACCCTTCGAGCGCGGCGCGCACCTTCTCCGCCTCGAAGCCCAACACAGCATGTACATCGATGCCTGCCGCGAGATAGACCTTCGCAGTGCGGCGCACTAGCGGTTCTTCGCCGATTTCAATCAGAAGCTTGTTGCGTTCGCCCATCCGGCGCGATAAGCCGGCCGCGAGCAGCACCGCAGCCACCTTAAGATCCTGAGCCTTCACAGCCTAGTGTCCCTTATGTCTCGCAATTGCCTATGCGAGCCAAGCCACGAAGGTGGCAGGCAATTGCCAGACGCCACACTAGCCCACCCAGGCCTGGAACATTGGACCCTGACGATTTGCCGCTCCCCTGTACCTACCTTTTTCCAACTTCTTGGGTAAGATATAGGGACTTTTGCGGGGTGGCAATATGCCGCGCCGCGATGTACGTAAGAAACGAAGCAGACAGCAGAAGAGAGGACACCCATGGCCTACGAATTCGGGGGTAAGACGATCGAGACAACGGCGAACGGCTTTCTCGTCGATCAAACCGATTGGAGCAAAGAGTTAGCGGAGCATATCGCCGGCCTCGAACAAGTTGCCCTTACGCAGCGGCATTGGGATCTTCTCGATTACCTTCGCGACGAGTTTTTCAATAATAATGAAAACATCCCGAATACGCGCGCAATTGCGAAAGCGATGGCCGAAAAATGGGGCGACAAGGTCGATCAGAAGACGCTCTACGACCTGTTCCCGCGCGACCCGTCGAAGCAAGGCGGACGCATGGCCGGCCTGCCTGAGAGCCGCCGCAAGGGCGGATACTGACGCCTATTCAAGCCTGCACCGCCGTCCCCGCGAAAGCGCATGCGCGAAGGCGGGGATTGGCTGTGCCATTGCGTTCGTACTCGAAGTCAACCCGCTCCGGCTGGCCCGGTTTCATCGGGATTGCCGTGCACGCTTCCGAAACGCGCTGCTTGGAGGCCTCGTCCAGGCGGACGAGCGGCATTTCCGGATCGTGCGGCTGGGTGTAAACATCCAGCACGTCCTCGGAGCGAACGTTTATCGTGAGCGACAAGCGCTCACTTATGGCTGCTACGAAGGCGCCATTGGCCTCCGGCGGGACGATCCACTGCTCCTTGCGGTGAGGCTGCGGTAAGGGGAGATACGCTCGTTCAAGATTTCGCCCGCGCCGCATCGGGCCGTCTGAGGGCTTATGGCGGTTACGGCTTGACGATGACCTTGCCCTTGATCTGCCGCTTCTCAATCATTCGGATAGCCTCCGCCGTCTTCTCTAGCGGAAAGACGCGGTCGATATGCGGGCGGATTTCGCCTTTCGCGCACCAGTCCACAAGCCGCGCCATCTGGTCCGCGAAAACGCCGGGATTGCGCTTCACATGCCGGCCCCAGAACACGCCGATCAGGTCGCAGCCCTTGAGCATCACCAGGTTCAGCGCGATCTTGGGGATCTCGCCGGCCGCGAATCCGACCACGAGATAGCGGCCGCCCCAGTCCATCCCGCGTAAAGCGGGCTCCGCGTATGGGCCGCCGATGCAATCGAAAATAATGTCAGGGCCGTTTCCGCCGTTGAGGCCGCGCACCGTCTCCTTGACATCGGCGCCCGTCAAGTTGAGGAGCCGGTGCGCGCCGCGCTCCCCGCAGATCTTGAGTTTCTCGTCCGAGGTGCCTGCCGCGACGACCTTGGCCCCAAGCCTGAGCGCAACTTCCACGGCGGCAAGCCCGGCCCCGCCGGTCGCGCCAAGGATCAGCACCGTCTCTCCCGGCTTCAGGCGCCCGCGGTCCTCAAGCCCATGCAGGGCTGTGCCATAGGCGATTGGGATCGCGGCTGCGGCTTCATCGGAAATTCCATCCGGCAGCGGGATCACGGCTCCGGCAGGCACAAGCACCTCCTCGCGGCAGCCGTTGTGACTGGTATAGGCCAGCACGCGCTGGCCAACGCTGAGGCCCTGAACGCCCGGCCCGATGCTGGTGACGGTGCCCGCCACCTCGCCGCCGGGCGAAAAGGGCAGTTCGGGCCGGTTCTGATATTTGCCATACAGCACCAGCGTGTCGAAGAAGTTGAGTGAAACGGCCGCAACACGGATCGCCACCTCGCCTTCGCCGGGTGCGGCGGCGGGCAATTCGCAGATCTCAAGCGCGTCCGGCCCATCGAGAGACTTGCATAGAACTGCTTTCATCGCCTACCTCAGAGAAAACAAAGCCGATCCTCTCCGCTGCGTGCCACGCGCGGATGACGGCCGGGCCACACTCTACGTGAAAAGGCGCCTGGATGCGCGGATACTTTGCCATCGGAGCGGAACGGATATCGAAGCCCATGAATTTGGGCAACCTGCTGCGTTCCGCCCATGCCTTCGGCGCGAAATTTTTCTTCACCATCGGCGCGCATCCGAGGGCGTTCGAGTCGCACGCCGACACCTCCAAGGCCTCACACCACTTGCCCATGTATCCCTGGGCTAACGTGGGCGAGATGGTTTTGCCGATCCGCTGCAAGCTTGTCGGCGTTGAGCTGATCGAGGGTGCCACGGATCTGCCCGCCTTCCGTCATCCATTACATGCGGCTTACGTGCTTGGGCCAGAGCTTGGCGTACTTTCGGACGAACTTCTTTCGCGTTGCGACTACGTGATCAAAATTCCGACCGCTTTCTGCATAAATGTCGCCATGGCTGGGGCTATAGTGATGTATGACCGCGTACGCTGCCTCGGGACATTTCCAGACCGGATGGCTCCTTCAGCGGACAAAACCGGCAAACTTTCCTCTGGCCAGTAAGCGTCAGAGTATCACTTGACCGCTTTTTCTGGCCGTTGGCAAAGGCTAGGCTTGCGAAGAGGGGGAATTCGTAACATGCAGGCTCGTCCGCTCCTTTCAGCAATACTCATGGCAGTTTTCGCGCCGCTTGCCGCTGCCCAGGATTTTGACACCGCGCAGCAACAGCTACAGCCGCAGCCAGCTCCGCAGCAGCCAGCGAAGCCAAAGCATGCCCACCCGCCGAAGCCCAAACCCGCGGCCGCTGCTGCTGCGGTGAAAAAGCCTGCTTCAGCGGTTGTGGCGGCAACTGTTGCTCTCCCCGGCCCCGCCGTCCCGAAAGCGCGCCTCCTCGAAAAGATCGGGGACTGGTCGGTTTTCATACACGAGGATACCGGTGGACGGGTTTGTTTCGCCGCTTCCGCGCCGACGGATATGGAGCCCAAGTCGGCGACAGCAAGGCGCACCCCGGTAGTGTTCTACGTAACGGCCTGGCAGAAAGACGGCGTCCGCAATGAGATCAGCGTCAAGCTCGGCTATGCGATAAAGCCGAAATCGGCGGCGGCGGTCACGGCTGGCGGACGCAGCTTCACGCTGCCCAGCGACGACGACAAGGCCTACACCAAGGATTTGGCTGACGAGCAGAAGCTTCTAGCCGCGATGGCGGGCGGCGGCGCCATGGTCGTGAAGGCGACCTCGGCCAAGGGCACTGCAACCACCGACCAGTATTCACTGGAGGGGCTCGCCGCGGCGGTGCGGAAGGCGCAGCAGGCCTGTTTGTAACATAGTCCTCGATCGCTTCGGTCATCGCGAGGGGCTTCAGCCCCGAAGCAATTCGGAAGCCGGAAGCACAGCGCCAAATTTGGATCGCCGCGGCGCTAAAGCGCCTTGCGGTGACGGCCGGAGTGCCGGAAACCTTGGTATTCTTGGCAGCCGGACCTACATGAGGCTTTCGCACTTAGGTAATTGCGCGCTATTTTATCCTCCTTCGGGGCAGCAGGCACCGCTGCTGGCTTAGCCGCGAAGAAGCGGAGCTTCGTTGAGGAAACGAAAATGACCGACGCGATAATAACCCTGATCGGCGGGCCGACCGCACTTATCGAGCTTGGCGGCCTGCGCTTCCTGACGGATCCGACTTTCGACGATCCTGGCGATTATCAGCTCCCGCATGTGACGTTGAAGAAGACCGCGAAGCCTGCGCTCGGCGTGGACGAACTGGGTCCAATCGATGCGGTGCTGTTGAGCCACGATCAGCACGCCGACAATCTCGATCTTGCCGGCCGCGCCTTTCTGCCGAAGGCTCGCCGGGTGCTGACCACAAAGGCGGGTGCGGCCCGGCTCGGCGGCAATGCCGAAGGGCTTGCGCCTTGGGAAACGCGTGAGCTTGAAGCCAACCGCGATACGATAATCGTGACGGCCACGCCTGCGCGGCACGGCCCAGTAGGCATCGAGCCGCTGGCGGGCGATGTCATAGGCTTTGTGCTGTCCTCAAGAACGAGCGCGTTCAAGCCGCTTTATGTCACCGGCGATACCGTGTGGTTCGATGGCGTCGCCGAGGTGCAGCGGCGGTTTGCGCCAAGCTTGGTGCTGCTGTTCGCGGGTGCTGCGCAGACGCGCGGCAAATTCAACCTGACCATGAACGCCAACGATGCCATCGAAACGGCCTGCGCGTTTACCGGCGCTTCGATGGTGCCGCTGCACACCGATAGCTGGGCGCATTTCACCGAAAGCGCGGACGATCTCCAGCTTGCCTTCCAGGTCCTTGGCCATGGCGAGCGCCTGCACCGGATAAAGCACGGCGTCCCTACCGCTTTTTCGCTGTAATCCCCGCAATTGCCGATGGATGAGGCATATCCCCAGCGAAACTCCCCTCACCCTGTCCCACTCTCCATGGGATAGGGAACGCCTCAACAGCGGGCACGCCGGGGGCCTCCCTCTCCCAGTCCGCATTCGCGAGCGAATGCGGACACTTTGAGTTGCAAGTTTGCCAAGGCGAGCTTGCTGTGAGGGCTGGGCTGAGGGGTAATGCGCTGCGTGTGGAGCGCAAACCTTGGAAATCGGCCGCACCGCCACGGAATGCAGGTGCTCCGGCTGCGCTCAAGAGTGCTCACTTTTTGTTAATGCCGCCAACCTTAGACTGCAAGTAGGGGTAGCAAAGGAGATGGATAGTCGTTGGGATTGGGGCATCGGCACAAGCAGTGAGGAGGTCTCGATATGCGAAAAGCGAACGCAACGATCTATGCGGCGGCAGCGGTACTCGGCCTCTGCCTTATGAGCCCATACGGAGCGGCGGCAGCTCCGGCCACGCCCGATCTGGGCAAAGCCTACATTCAAACCGCAAAAGGCGAAGACCTGATCCAGGTGCGTCACGTCAGGCACCACGCCTATCGGCATCACCGGGTTTACCGCCACCGCTATTGCTGCGGATGGCGGCCCCGGTACGCAACCGGCTTTGGCTGGGGGTGGCCGCTTGGCTTCGGCATCGGGATGGCGCCCGCCCTGAGGATATGGGGTTTTGGTTGGGGCTATCCCTACTATAGTGGCGGCTATCCCTACAACTATGGCGGCTATTACCCGCGCTATTATCGCAGCCGCTGCTGCTACTGGTAGCACGCTCTGGCGGCTGGATGTGGCGGGCAGGCGCGCTGCCTCACCGGCAATAGAAGGGCCCGCAATGGGCCCTTCTCACTTTCAGCCCAGTACGCCCCGCGGGAAATCCCGACCCGTTTGCAGCTGGCGCTTACGGGATTTTTCGCGGACAAGGCGTACCAGCAAGTTATTGATTCTAGTACAGCTTATCCGAGGCAAGTTCGATTGCGAGCGTGTGGCCAATGGGGTGCGAACTTGCCTCGGGCTGGACTAGGTTCCAATCCAGGCTGACACCTTGAACCGCGGGAGAGCAAAGCCGCTTTCCGGAGCCCCGGCGCCGGCGCAGCGAGCCGGCTGACGAGAAGCTGGATGAAAAGGCCGGGTCCGCTCGAATAGATACGCCATCCGCCATCCGCTTCAACCGTCTGCTCTTTCAGGCGGTGCCATTCCACGAAGGCCTCGTAACGGTCGCGGAAGGCCGCGTCGCTGCTCGTGAAATAGCTGTTGCGCTGCCGGAGCGTGGCATTCGGCAGGCGATCCGTCACGCCGATGGGGCTGGCGATCTGAAGCCCGTCCCGCAACGCTTGCTCTTCGCCCAATATGGCCGCAGCCTCGCAATAGCGGAGATGGGAGTGAACGTACATGAGCCCCACTTCGCGCCCGAAGAACGGGGAAGATTCGGCGCGGCGGAAATAGCGCTCCAGCCCGCCGTAGTAGGGCAGCGGCCGGTCCATGAGCCTGACGCCATCGGGGAAGAGCAGGTGCTCGCGGATGAGCGCAAAATGCTGCCGCGCCTGTTCGGGGGTGAACAGACCGCCGATAATGGCGCACGTCATCGGGATCAGCGAATAGTTTACGACAGTCTTGCGATCCGCCGGGTGCAGAAGAAGCTGTTGCACTTGGCCTAAATGGTTAAAAATGGCGTAGCCGGCTACGATGCCGTCGAGGATGAGGTGCCGGTTGAAATCGGCGCGCATGACCTCTGCCAGCTCCTCAAGCTGGCTCGCCGTGGCGGGTTGGTCCGCGCGGCGCAGGATTTCCGCATAGCGGCGGAGCTGCTGGAAGAGGAGGCCAACGGTCCAGCTACTGACGGTCCATTCCTTCAATGCCTGATCGGTGGGCTGTAGCGAGTCGTTCCAGTCGCCTTCGCCGAGCCGGACGAGGTGCGTGCCGGGGATGAACTGCGTCCGCAAATGCGCGAGCAGGCGCTCGCAATGGCCGGCGATACTGCTTTCGCCGCTTCCGTCTCTCCAGGGTACGGGCTCGGACAAGATCGCCATGTCATCCGTGCAATCGATGTAGTCGCAAAGTGCTTTCAGCGGCCAAATCGGGATGTCGCCGTGGCTATGGGCGCCCTCGACCATGCCGTAGGGCTCCAGCATGAACCATTGCGGGAAGGCGCCGGACGGAAACTGCCGGCCGAAAACGGTTTTAAGGATTTCCCGAACCGGGCCGTCATGTTCGAGTGCCAGCAGGGAACTCGACCGGCCCCTGGCAGACATCGCGGGTGCCCCATGCCGAGCCCTCATATTGCTCCAGGCCGTGGGGCGCGGAGAGGTGGATGAGCGCGTTATGGACCATCCACGGGAAAATCGTGTTGAGGCTGGCGGTTTCTTCGCCGCCGCCTTGCAGGCGCACCTCGCGGCACACGCCAGACCAGAATTTACCGGCCGAGCGGAGCAGCATCGGCGGGCTCACATAGCCTTCATATCTCTGCGCCAGCCGGCTGGCCACGGCGGGATCGGTCATCGAACCAACCACGGCGAAGCGAAACTCGCGGGTGGGGGCGGTGCGCATCGCGATATAGGGCATGCCGCGCGGCTGGCCATCCACATGAAGCAGTTCATCGCCGCCGAGCCCCTCAACTTCGCCCGGTGTGCTGGTGACAAGATGATAGGCGGCCCTTGGATAGGTCTTAGCCCAAAGCGAATCCGGGTCTGGCCGGAAGGTGAAGCGCTTCGCGTCCCCGTCCACCTCGACAATCCCGGCGTGGCTGAAATCGTGCTCACCCAGCACGAGCTGGCCGAAGATCAAGAACCGGCAGGGTTCGCCCTCGACGGCGATTTCCCATTGAAAGGCGGAGTCCTCGGTGGACGCTACGGCCTGAACCGTGATCGTGCGGGCGTGCGTGCGGTAGACCCAGCGGCAATCGCTCAAGCCCATCTCGAACAGCGAAGGCAGCGCAAGAACCCGCCATTCGCCCGCGATTTCGGCGAGCATGCGCAGGCCGCTAGTTCTGACGATGTTGTAGGCGTCGCGAGAGACGGAAAAGAGCTTGTGCAGCGCGCTGCCGCTGAGCTGCGCCGCAAAGACGCCGTGCATCCAGCAGGTTGCCGAAAGCGCGTTTTCATCCGGCAGCAGGCTTTGCCCGGTCTTGAGGATCGAGCCATGGCGGCGCTTCATGAGCCGGTCTTTTTCGCGCAGCACCACATGGCGGTTGAGCGCGCCCTCTTGCACGAAATAGGAGAGCAGCGCGCCGTCCCGCCGCTCCTCATGCAGGCGGCCGGTTGCATGGATCGCTTCGCCTGTGGAATCGCAACGAAGTGGAGGCGCGTCCTGGAGGATGCTGCGCACCGGCGCGGCCAACGCGATTTCGGCCGGGGCAAACGCGGCCATTGCGCTTGCGCCCTCTTCCTCAATGCGGGCCAAGTCCTCATCGCTGGAAGGCGCGCCGTGATCGGGGCTGAACGTGCCGAAAAATGTCCACGCGGCTTCCTCTCCCGCCGCAAGGCTTCGCGCCTCGCTCTGCAGGATGGCGCAGGCCGCTTCATGCTGTAGCAGGACGCCCGGCAGGCTCGCCCCGAAGGGCAGATCCAGAGATGCCGCGTCGCGATAGGCCGGCCCGAAGAGCTGAAGCGCGTCGGTGGCGAAGCTTTTCGCGCCCTCGAAGCAGCCATGTGCGGCCCAAAGGTGGCGGCCGAACTGGGCCAGGTTCTGCCGGCTCATGATGACCGGCCCGAAGCGCGGATGTCCGGCGATGTGGTGGTCGATATATTGCGAGGCGAAGGCTTCGTTGCCGGTTACGAAGTTGCGCTCGCCGAGCCCCAGATCCTGGACGAAGATTGCGTCGCAGGAAACCGCGGCCGCACCGGCGTTGCGTGCCTCCAGGCGCCACGCCCAGAAGATTTGCGTGGGATGCAGCCAGAGGGTGACGCGGGTGTGCAAGCCGCTGGTTTCGCCGGCCCAGACGAACCGGTCCCGGCCCGCACCGAACCGCACGGCAGCGCCAGGGCCGGCAACCTCGGCCGTCCCTGCCTCCGTTCGCAGCAGAATGCGTGCGATGGCGCCGCCTAGCGGCGAACCCAGCGCTTGGTTCAGCATCACCCGGCCGCGGCCATCGTCATGCTCGATCGCAAACAGGCAGCCGTTCGGAAGGGCGGAAATCTCAAGCCCGGCCCCGTTCCCGATCCTGAGCAGGTTAAGCTCGCTTTCGCGTGGCGTGCGGAAATTGCGTGGTAGCGGCTTGCTCATGAGCGCATTACCCCTCACCCTGTCCCTTGCATGTTGGAGGCGGGCCCGAATCGCTTTGGTGATGAGGGCGCCGCAAGAGGGATGGCCATCCCTCTTGCGGCGGGCGGGCGGGACCGTCAGTCCCATAAGCTTTTGGCTTGCGGGAGAGCTTGGTCCGTCCGCCCCGGCTCGTGTTCTGAACAGATGATTGGGGAGCAAGTCCCGCATGCAAGGCAAGATAACATCCGTACGAGCCGATGAAGCAGTTTACGTGGGCATCGACGTCTGTAAAGCGTGGCTCGACGTTTATCTGCACCCAACTGGCCAGAGTTTCCGCGTTCCCAACAGCAAAGAGGGTATCCGGCGCCTGCGCAAGGAACTGGCCGGCTCCAAGGTGGCGCTTGTCATTGTGGAGGCGACCGGCAAGCTGCACCGGCTTGTGCACCGCGTACTCAGCCAGGCGGGCTATCTGGTTGCCGCCGTCAATCCCCAGCGCCCGCGCGAGTTCGCCAAGTCGATCGGGCAGCTTGCCAAGACTGACGGGATCGATGCGCGGATTCTGGCGCTTTTTGGCGCCGCCACCGGCCCTAGGACCACACCCGTTCCGGCCAAGACGGCGGCGGAGCTTCAGGAGCTGGTCTTGGCCAGGCAAGCCGTCAAGGCCGATGAAACCGCACTCAAGAACCGGCACGGCACCGCTGAAAGCGCGCTTCTGAAGCGGCTTCTCAAACGTCAGCTCGCTGCTTGCGAGCGGGCGGCGGCAGACCTTGACGCGGCCATCGCGGCGCTGATCGAAGGCGATTCTGTCCTGAAAAGCCGGTACGAAATTCTTCTGTCCATTAAAGGCGTCGGGCCGGCCGTTGCGGCAACCCTCGTGGCCTGCCTGCCCGAGCTTGGGCTCATTTCTGCCGCCAAAGCCACGGTGCTTGTGGGCGTCGCCCCCCTCAACGACGATTCCGCGGATCGCCAGGGCCTGCGCCGCATCCAGGGCGGCCGTGCCCATGTCAGGACCGCGCTTTACATGGCGGCACTTTCCGCCGCCCGCTGCAACCCGGACCTGAAAGCCTTCTACGCCGGGCTGCGCGCCAGAGGCAAACAGGCCAAGCTCGCCTTGACCGCAGTCATGCGCAAACTCGTCATCCTGGCCAGCGCCCTCATCCGCGAAAACAGGACATGGACCGAAAAACATGCTTGACCTCAAACACAGATGCTCTCCCCATGGGAGAGGGAACGTCAGAATTTCCGCTGCGGATCGTTCAGGGGTCCCTTCTCCCATGGGGAGAAGGACAGGATGAGGGGTAATGCGCTTCATTATAGCCCTTATTGCCCCAGCGCCGTCTGGCGTGCCTGCCACGCCGTGATGAAGGCGGCGTAGCTCCAGGAGAGATCCTTGGCGGAGGTTTGCGCGCCGGTTTTCTGGTCGAACTGCTCCGAGAGGTGCCCCGATTCAGGGATGAAGCCCCGGACGCGGGCGAGAACGGCGTCGCCTTTTTCGATCAGTGCCGCCTTACCGGTGGGCGTTGCCATGGCCGCCCGGTAATAGAATTCCGCGGCGCCGAAGGTCGAGAAATAGTAGGCGCCGCCGCTGATATAGTCGTCGCCCTTATAGCGGCCGAACATGATCCCGTGCCCGCCGCCGCTATTAATCGCATATTCCGCCGTGAACAGCTCTTCCAGTTTCTTGAAGGTTAGCAAGACCCGTTCATCCTGAGGGCTGTGCGGACCCTCATTAAGGCCGGCGTGCAGCACCCCAAGGATAACCGCGAAATCGAGCGCTTTCGGGCTTTCTCCGGCCGCGCCAGGCATACGGCTCCGGTAAATGCCAAGGCTGGGCGACCAGAAGCCGTCGAGCATTTCGCGCAGGTCTTTGGCTTTGTTGCCAAAGAACTCAGCCTCGGCGATTTGGCCGCCGCGCTTGGCGCGGGCGGCGCCGTGCTCCAGCGCCGCCGTCTGAACGAGGACCGTACAGTAGTGCTGGGCAAATTCCTCTTCCCAAATGTCATAGCAGGGGTGGCCCGCATTCTTGGCTGTGTAAGCCAGATCGAAATGGATCAGCTCGGACAGGTGCGCTTCTATCTCCCCGGACATAGGGATGCCGTCTTCCTCGAACTGCATCGCCACCAGCGCGCGCGCGGCCGGACCGTCGTATTGGGGCCGGTTCCAGCGGATGAAATCCAAAGTTCCGTCCGCATTGTACCGGACGTCCCCCGGCACGAAGCCGCCATGGACGGCGGCGATCTCCTCGTTGGAGCGCAGAAATTGCTGGAAACCGGGCGCGGTCTTGGCCCGGAAATCGCTTGTGTCAACGAAGCGCTGCCCGTCGATCTTGCGCAATTCCATATTGAAATGAATGTATTCGCCGATACGTGCCACCCAATCGGCGGAGCGTTCGCCCGCCTTCGCGAGGATGCGCGCGGCGTTCATGATGGCGGCTGAGTCGCGGAGCCAATGGAAGAAATAGTCGGGCTCGCCGGGATCGAACGCCACCGACGGGCTCGCAAGCACGGACCCAGGCGCTGGCCGGATGGTTTGTCCGAAACCGGTGCGGTTCATGACGAGGCCCGTCGCCGAAATGGATTTCGCCAGCCTGGCCGCGCAGCTGTGCACCAGCTCCTGACCCCACTGCTCTAGTGTGCGCTCATCCGCCATCGCAAGGGCGCTCCTTTCGCTGTACCGTTCCAGGAAGCGCCTACGGCGTGCCCGGCTGCTTTCATCTCGGCCCTCTTACGCTTGGGCCTGCTGTTCGAATCCCAGGAGATCGAGCCCCCTGCCTATCTCCGGGCAGCTCATGAACAGCCGCCACAACAGCCCGCTACGGTAATTTTCTATCATCACGACGATCGGGCCTTGATCGATCGCAAGGTATTCATCCGAGTACCATCCGGTTGTGGGATTGAAGGCATCCACAAAGCCGTATTTGCGCCAAAGCTTATCGCCATGGTTGAAGAAACAGCGGAGCGCCGCCATGGATTGAACCGGCGTGTAGGGGAAACTCGCCAACGCGGCGGTCGGTGTGATCACACCTCTATCGTCGTTGGGGGCATGGGCGGCGTAGCACTTGTCGCCTTCGCTCGCGGTTAGGCCCCAGCAATCGGGGCCGTAGCCCTTGTAGCCGTTCGGGTTACGCACGCAATGCTCGTAATTGATCAGGCAGTGATTGAGGTTCTGCTGCCAATAATCGGCGTGGCGGTCCTTCAAGCCGCGCGGGTCGAGCCCAAGGAACGAGTAGTGCGTGAAGAACAAGGGTCCGCCCAGTTCAGGGCCAAGCGGCAGGCGGATGCCATAATAGTCGTTGTCATTCTTGAAAACCGGCCCTTTGGCCCAGCCCTCGTGATAGGAGCTTGCGCCAATGGGATGGGTGGGCGAGGAGGCCGCGAGAACGTAGGTAATGAGGCATTCGTTCCAGCCCTCGATCTTGTGCCTTAAGCCATCGGGCGTCCAATGCCAGTAAAGCGCGCTGCCGTCCTTGGTGTGGAAATTCCAGTCGATGGCCTCCCAAAGGCTCGTAATGCCCGCGCGCAATTTGGCCTCAGAAGCGTTGCCGCGGTTGAAATATTGGCGCGCGCAAAGGAAGCCGGCGGCGAGAAAGGAGGTCTCGACGATATCGCTGCCCGCGTTTTCTGCCCATAAGGGCATTTCCTTGCCGGTGGCGCCGTCGAGAAAATGCGGAAACACGCCGTTGTAGCTGTCCGCCTTGACAAGATAGTCCAGCATCTTGAGAAGGCGGGCCACCGCGTCCTCGCGCGCGATCCAGCCGCGCTCCGCCGCCACGATCATGGCCATGATGCCGAAGCCCGTGCCGCCTACGGCCAGCATGTCGTTCTCAACCGTACCGTCCGCGCGGCCCCGGTCTCGCGCCATCCCGCTTTCCGGGTGGGCAAAATCCCAGAAATACCCGAAGGATTGCCGTTGGACCAAGTCCAGCAGGGTTTCGTCAGTGGCGCCGGCTGCAGTGGCTGGGTTATGTGATGGTGTGGATTTCATGGCCGCCCCAATTGCACTGTCCTCTTCACACATAAGAATTAGGCCTCATCCTGAAGTGCCAGGCTTTAGCGAGGCCTTTGGTGCCTCTGCGGGGACGACGCTGCGGCGGATTTACCCCGCGCGGGCCATCCCAGCGGAAGCATCGTGGTAATCAGGCAAAATATAGGCCATTACCCCTTATCCTGTCCCTCTCCCACCGGGAGAGGGGAAGCCATCTTAACCGGTGCGGTTGCTCCCTTTCTCTCACGGGAAGAAGGCTGGGGCGAGGGGGGATGCGGTTCTTGCATATCACCCGGTTTACCCTGCCGCGTCTTGCCGGTTTCGAGACTAAACACGCGCTCATAAAAGGTGTCGTTAGGATGGCGGCGTCCGATGCTCAGGACTGCCGTTTGTTTGAGTTCGTTGCCCAGGATGGACAGCGCGGTCTTCCGTGTTTCCTCGTCCAGCTCGTAGATGAACTCGTCCTGCACAATCCACTGCGGCCGGTGCAACAGTATGCGGCCGAGAATCAGCCGGCGGCGCTCCTCAAGGCCCAGCTCCTTGTCCCAGCGCTTGACCAGATACAAGCTATCCGCCAGCCGGCCGAGCCCCACCCGTTCCACCGCCGCCTTGGCATCCTCCTTGCTGAAGCGGTCCGCCGGGTCCGGGTAGGACAGCGCACTCATCAGACTGCCCATGGGCAGATAGGGCGGCTGCGGCAGGAAAAGTATTTGATCCTGCGGGGGAACCTGCACCGTTCCGCTACCGGAACACCAGAGGCCGGCAAGCGTCTTGTGCAAGGTGCTTTTGCCCGACTTCGGCGTGGCCTCGATCAAGACGCGCTCATGCGGCTCGATCTTGAAGTCCGTGACCTTCATGGGCGGATCGCCATTCCAGGCGATCCCCAGATCCTCGGTTGAAATCGCCTGCCCGCCGCTTTCGTAGTGGATTTTCGTGGACCTTGTCCCCTGCGCTGGCAGACGCTGCAAGGCACGGCGGTAGCTGCTTATGCGGCTCAGCATGGCGCGCCATTCCGCGATGACGGGAAACTTATCTACGTACCAGCGCAGCGCCGATTGAACCTGGTAAAAGCCGCCGACGACCATCATCAAGTCGCCAAGATTAAGCGAACCATGGAAATAGCCGGGCGCCGCCAGCAGCAGCGGTGCGATGATGGCAAACCAGCCATAGCCGCCGGTCACCCAGTGCAGGCCTGCGAGCCGGTTGGCGATGTGGCGCATGGTGGCGAGCAGATCCTCGGCGCTTCCCTTCAGAAAGCGCCTTTCCTGCCTTTCGCCGCGGAAAAGAGCGATCTCGTCCGCGGCCTCGCTCACCCTGACAAGCGCGAAGCGGAATTTCGCCTCCTTGGAGCGCAGGTCGGAATGGGACTTGATCAGGGGCCGCCACGAGCCAGGTAATGGTCGAGCCCAATACGGAATAGGCTATGGAAGCCCAGACCATGTAACCTGGAATCGAAAACTCGTGACCGCCGCTCACGAATTTGACTTGCGCGGAAAGCTGCCACAGCACGCCTATGAAGGCGACCAGGAGGAACGAAGATTGAATGAGGCCCACAGCCAGATCGACGGAAAGCTCCGAAAGCCGTTTTGCGTCGTCCTGGATGCGCTGGTCTGGGTTGGCGCTGATATCGCCGCTCTGTTTCATCTGGAAGATGCGGCGCGGCGCAAACCACTCGGCCAGAAGATCGAAAGTGACCGCCTTACGGAGGCGGACCTTCAGTATTTCGTGCAGCCAGGTTTGCGCCACGCCCAGGCAAAGGAGGGCGCTCACGATGACGACAAACACCTCGGCTTGGTAGATGAAACGCGCGAAGTCCTTGTGGTCGATGGCGTTGTATATGGCACCCGACCAATTGTTCAACCGGATCTGGGCGATTGCGTTGAGCGCGATCACGAGCGCAATCGCTGCGCCGAGCCTGGTAAGGTCGCGCTTCGCATGCGGGTCGAGGATGATGCGCCAGAGTTCCCTCAACTGAACGAAGATATTGTTCTCGCTCTCATTCAGGGCTTCTGTTCGCGGCGCTTGCCGGGCGGTGGATTCCGCGCCATTTAGCCGATTGCTCATGCGCCTCATTCTACACCAGGATGGAGGCATGACACGAAACAAAAGGCGTACAAAAGCCAGGCTTGGATCTCATGCAGCTCAATTCGCTAAAAAAGGATAAGAGAAATCTCCTGGCTTCGATGAGCCTTGAAGAGAAACTCGGCCAGCTCACGATGATACGGCCCGATGAGGCCGAAGTACGGAATGCGCGCGCTGGCAGCATCCTCGATTTACAGGAATCCGGCTCTATCCACAAGCTGCAAGAGGTTGCTGTTGGCGAGACGCGGCTCGGCATCCCCCTGTTATTCGCGCTCGACGTGCTGCACGGCTACAGAACAACCTTTCCCATCCCGCTCGCTGAAGCTGCGGCCATGGACCTGGGCCTATGGGAAGCGACGGCACAAGCGGCAGCCCGCGAACGGCGGCGGCGGGGATCGCGCTTACGTTCGCGCCCATGCTGGATGTGGCGCGCGATCCCGCTGGGGCGGATCGCGAAAGCCCGGGCGAGGACCCATGGCTTGCTTCGCATTTCGCTGAGGCAAAGGTCCGGGGCTTTCAGGGAGCCGCGCTTGCCGGGCCTTCCGCCATAGCCGCCTGCGCCAAGCATTTCGTGGCCTATGGCGCGGTTTCGGCCGGCCGCGAATACGCCCCTGTCGATGTTTCGAGCCGGACGCTGCACGAAGTCCATCTCCCGCCATTCGCGGCGGCGGTCGAGGCTGGCGTAGCACCGTTATGCCGGCGTTCACCGATCTGGCCGGCGTCCCAATGACGATCCATAAGGGGCTGCTGCGGGACTGGCTGCGGGTGCGCCACGGCTTCAGCGGCGTCATCGTCAGCGACTTCAATGCCGTCGCGGAGCTGATCTCGCACGGCGTGGCCGCGGACATCGTGGAGGCCTCCGCGCTCGCTTTGAATGCCGGGGTCGATCGACATGGCAAGCGGCGCTTATCTCGCGGGGCTGCCGGAAGCGCTAAGCCGGGGCTCGTCACGGAGGCGGATATCGACGCCGCAGTTATGCGCGTGCTCGATCTCAAGGCGCGGCTCGGCCTTTTCGAGCAGCCCTTCGCGCGCGAGGACGCGATGCGGCCAGGATGGCCAGAGCCACCGCGATCTGGCGCGGGAAGCTGCGCGGAAGTCGGTTGTCCTTCTGCAAAATCGCGGTGGCATCCTGCCCCTGGCAAAGCCTGTGAAGCTCGCGGTGGCGGGGCCGCTCGCGAACGCGGTTGGCGGAATGCTTGGGCCGTGGCATGCGGCGGGAGAAGCGGCGCAGGCCGTGAGCTAGTTGCAGGGCCTGCGCCGCGCCCTTCCGGACTGGGACATCGCCCAGTCGAGGATTTCGCCGCCGCTGGGGCGCGGGAAGCAGCGGGCCGCGCGGATGTGCTTCTGCTGTGCCTGGCGAGACCGCCGCCATGAGCGGGAAGCCGGGAGCCGGGCCAGGCCGGGTTTGCCCGGCGGGCAGGCGGCCCTTTGAAGGAGGCATCGAGCTTCGGCAAGCCAATCGCCGTGGTCTTGACGTACGGGAGGCCGATCATCGAGCCCTTCCTTTCGAGGCGGCCGATGCGGTGCTGGCCGCCTGGTTCCTGGGCTCGGAGGCCGGCAACGCGCTCGCGGACGTTCTGACCGGCAAGGCGAACCCTGCGGCAGCTTCCCGTCGCATGGCCCGCGGTGATCGGCCAAATCCCGATTTTCTACGCCCAGCGCCCCGCCCGCCGACCCGCCAGCGAGCTGCGCGAAGCAGCAAATATCTCGACGCCCCCGTGGCGCCGCTGTTTCCGTTCGGGCACGGGCTATCCTATCCGCGATTCGCCTGTCGCAGCTTGCGGTGTATCCCGAAGCGCTCGGGCCGGAGGCGCGGCTTTCTGTCGAGGCGGAGGTTGAAAACCGGGGGCCAGCAGCGGGCAAGGAAACCGCCTTCCTCTTCATCCGCGATGTCACGGCTTCGGTGACAGGGCCGCTGTTGGAGCTGCGGGGGCTCGCCCGAATCAAGCTCGATCCGGGCCAGAAGGGAACGGTGCGCTTCGAGCTTGGCGCGGCCGATCTTGCCTTTCCAGACGAGGATGGAACGCCGGGGCTTGAGGCAGGCGCCTTCGAAATCCTGGTTGGGCCGTGCGCGGATAGGAGCCGCCTGCTTTGCCATACAATCTCCCTTACGCTGCCTAGATCGCCTACCTAAGCCTTCAGCATTGCCCCTTCAGGGAGTAACGCAGCCGATGCCAGACAATGCCGCTCAAGCGGTCCTGATGAAAGTGCTCCAGCCGGGCGAGCGTCTGCTTTGGTGCGACATGCCGCACCAGGGGTATCAGCTAAGACCAGGGGATATTACCCTGACCATCATTGGCATCATTTGGGGCTATGTGGCCTTCCTCTTGGAGTATCCGGACTCTCCATGCGGAACATCTCCTTCCGCATCTTGGATTCTGAAATCCTGATGGATTGATTTTGGGTATCCTGGTCGCGCTTCTCGGTGCCTATTTTATCTTTGTGCGATTTATTGTAGATGATGTCTCGAAGGAAACAGTACGTTTTTACGGAGTAACGGATCGAAGAGTGCTTATAATACACGGAATATTGTCAAGACGAATCAAGCTGGTCCGCTTCGAGCAGTCCTGAACAGGATCACGCTGTTCGAAAGGGACGATGGCTGCGGCGACTCATCTTCTGTGTGTTCAGGCAAAAACCCTCCAGCTTGGCAGGGTGCGGCCTGGCCCGGCATCGAGATATAGTACCCCCCGCCTTCAGTCCCATCAGCAGCATGTCATCAGTCTTCGGCCTGATGAGCAAACCTACGGCAACAAGTT
>CAVUGF010000053.1:0-46829 GCA_963740975.1 uncultured Alphaproteobacteria bacterium
GTCCCGGACGACATGCGATTCCAGATTCTGTAAAGATTGTCCTTACGCTTCGATTTCGAATTGCCTGATCGTCTCCTTGTCCCATTCTGGCACCCCCCGCGTTGTGCTTGACAGCACGGAAGGCCGCAGCAACCAGTTTCTTTGGGATATCGAATGGTCTTGCCGCACTCATACGCCTCCTCCTGTTTCCAGTTGGACGCAAAATGCAGCCGCTTGACCCAGCCCCTTTGCTCCGACCGCATTACCGGCCTTCATCGCTCGTACGGGCTGGTCCGCCCTAGGTCTCAGCATCGGTACGCTCGCCTCGTGGCTTTCACCATTTGAACTTCTCCCTTGGCATCCGAGCCCTGGTTCCCGTAGTTCCGCACAAGAGCCTGGACCGGGTTCACGCCCCCTATACGCCGGCTGCCGCACGCCCAGTAACCAAGTCCCCGGCGCACTTATCCCGGAAAGTTCGTTCGCCCCCCGGTTCTGGCAGCACTTCACACTATCGGCGCGTCATCGAAGGGTTTGCTTTCGCTCGTCTCCCCGGACCGTACCTGCCCGGAGCTACCGCTCCCGGCTTTAACTCCAACGCTCACCACCACGGCTTTTGACCGCAGCAGCTTGGAGTGGTTTGAAGCCCGCTCTTGGAAGCTGGCTTCGAAGGACCTGCCTTCATCTCTCACGCAGCTTCTGCACGCTCAGTCAGCTTCTCATTCTGAAACCTCCTGGATGCGTGCCGCTACGGCACACAACAGATCGTTTACTTCGCCTAAGCGCCTATCATGCTTAATACCAATATGGTAAACGCAGGGAGAGCATTGGTGCCGCACGCGTATTTTAGCGAATATTTTCTTGTTTTCGGTCAAATTATACGATTCAAAACCCCGGTTAAATATACGCGAATATTGTGAATTAACCAAAGTCCGGGTCTGCCGTCCTTGCTCGCCGCGGCAGCTTTGCGCGAATTCATCGCTTTACATCAATGACATAGCCGAACGCGCCTGCGCTTAACGCTTACTCAAGACGTTTCTGCTAAATTACTTCAAAATCGGCACGCCCCCGCTGCCCCCGCCAAATGGGCCGGCGGAGTAGCTGAGAGGGTTAACATGGCGTTACATCGAAGCTCGCAATCGCCGTCCCTGACCTATCAAAGCAATTGGGCGCTAATCCTCGCCGTCGTCGCGGCGGCGCGCACCCGGCTTGCGCTTCTGGTCCGCCTTCGCCGCAGCGGCGTCCCGCGATGCGATCAGCCGCTCCATCCGCTCGGCGCGCTCGATCCCGGCCAGGCGCTCCTTGACCTCCGCCAGAAAAACCCGGACACGCTTTGCGTTCCGGCCGAGATCGTGCTGGCCGAAGCGCGACGACGAGCGGATGTCGATCCTTGCCGCCTTGCCTGCCCCCGTGATGCGAATAACAATGTCGTCGGTGAACCCGAACAGCCAGGTGCGGTCGGCGGCCTCGATATAGCCGTTCTTGGCGGCCTCGGGCGATTGCTCGTCTATGACTTTCCAGTTCAGCGCTTTAGCGGTCTCGCGAGCGGCGGTGTAGGCGTCGGTGAGCGGGCGCGCCACCATAAGCGGCTTGATGTCCGGATAAGCCGTGGCCTGCAACGGACCGAATGTTGCGTCGTAATTCGCGGGATTGGCCTGCGCCGCCTGCCGGATATTCGCGATCTTGTCGAAAGCCGGCGGGTTCACCGGGTCGGTCGTGACTTCATAGAGCCTCGGCAGTTGCATGAGGCTGGGCAGCGAGACAGCAGGCACCGCGAGCAGGCCCAGGCTCAGGAATATCGCAAACGAGGCTTTTCCGGCTCCGAGGCTGCCTTCATTCCAGATTTCCACCAGCGCCGCGGTTGCAAGTGTCAACGCGGCGACGGCCAGGATGACCGCCCCGTAAAACCCCTTCAAGGCCAGCGGCGTGGGCAGGCCGAAGAAGCGGTGCCAGACGAAAGTGCCCGCGGCTGCCAGGGCGCAGAGCAGTGCTATCCGGAAGCTCCAGCTCGCCTTCACGGAATGGTGTTCATGGTATTGCAATGGGATTCACTCCGCCGAAAGAGCCCAGGCACGCTAGCTCACAGGAAATACGAGAGGTTGCGTACTTTTCCAAAGCTTAATGTCAAAAATGGCTTGCAGTGTCGCAATTGAGCCACCAAATCACCCAATGCTCAAACTACGCCGAGCTTAAGAGCCCAGCGGCAGTTAGTAAATCATGGAGTGGCCCGTGAGCGAACATAATCAATGGCGGCAGCTTGGATCCATCGTCAATACGGTACTGCTCGATGCGAGGACGAAAGCAATGCGTGCGGGAACGGTTTCAAAGCCGGCGCCCCGGCCTTTCGCTCCAAGGATCGCGCAGCCCGCAGATCTGGCTGCAAATGGTTTAGGAAACGGCTTTCTTGCGAAGAAGGCCCCAGCGCCTGCTGCTGCACCCGTGCAACTTGAGCTACCTTTTGGGATAGTTGCAGCCTCGAAGGTGCCTTCCGGTCAAGCCCGGCCTCCCAGCGGCGCCCGCTTGATGTAGAGCGATGCGCATTAGAACGGTTGAGGCCTTTATTGGGGGGTGCCTGCCATTCGCCAGATTGTTATCGAAGCTTCCTGACCGATGCACCACCCTCTGGTGCATCGGCGCTTGCCCGCAAGAATTTCGATTTTGCAGAAGTCTATAAGTGCTTAAATAGAAAGGTGTGGCGCCGGTCAGGCGGAAAGCGCCCCTCCACCAACGCTAACGCGCATCGATGTGATAAATTGCGCAGAGGTTGTGGAAAAGGGCATTCTTGTGGCATTCTATTTAATTCTTCCTCTACACTTCTGGGAGCCTGGCTATAGTATATGGGCATCCGGTGATGCGTTTTTTGGCGGGGAAGAAATGTCACTAAACAGGGAGTATGCCTCCATATTGTTGGCTGCATCGAACATCTACGCCGCGCAGAGCGATGCGAAATGCACCAAGGCGGAGAGCCAATTCGAACACAGCCTATTTAATTTATTTGCTCTAGCCTCGAACAGCGGGATGGCTCCCGAGGATATTGCTGTCGTCGCATCCACGGCCATTGCGGCAATGCTGACTAGGTACGAAACTATACATTCAACAAATTGGCCGGCGGCGAGCCTGGATGGCAACGTCGTTAGGCTTCGCCCCAAGGCTTCCTGACGCTGGCAATAGGTAACGGCGGGACGCGTTTCGCCTGAGGCGCGGGGTACGATGCTGACGGGCTACGTTACCGCGCCCGGCTCAGGAAAGCTGGAAAGAATCAACGACAGGCAACGCCGCCACTTCCGGGCTAAGCCTTGGTCTGCCCGCGAAGCCATCTTGGCCCAGCAGGCATCTCAAAGGCCTGTCCGGATGGTTTTCCGTCGCCTTTGCGCGAGGAAGATAGGCCGGGCGGTGCTGGAGCCGCGCCTGCGGAATGGCTCTTGAATATGTTAGCGTCCTCTAATATATCTCCATTATGGAGTGCAGACGGGAAACACCAGCGGACCAGATGAAGCATCACGCGGCGGAGGCTGCCGCGATGATGAAGCAATTGGCAAACTCCAAGCGGCTCTTGATCCTGTGCCAGCTTCTCTCGGCAGAGCGTCCGGTCGGGGAATTGGCTAAATCGGTTGGCTTATCTCAATCTGCGCTATCTCAACACCTCGCCAAGATGCGCGAGGCGGGCCTCGTCGAATGCGAGAAGCGCGGGCAGATGGTCTATTACCGCCTGGCGAGCATGCAAGCGAATGCGCTCCTGTCCACGCTCTACTTGATTTACTGCCGGGACTGACCTTATTTAAGGGAAGTCTCAATATGGAGCCACCAAAAATGAACGTGAAGTCTATCAATCCTAAAACCCTGAAGTCGTGGCTCGATGCCGGCGAAGCCATGGTCATCGACGTGCGCGAGCCTCGCGAATATGAGTCCGGGCACATCCAAGGCTCGACCCTCATTCCGCTGAACAGCCTTCATCCTGGAGCGCTGCCGGATTCCAATGGCCGCAAGCTCGTGATGCTTTGCCGGGTTGGCAATCGCAGCATGTTCGCATGCATGAAGCTTGGCGGCGCGGTCTCCGCCGAAATCTATAATCTCGATGGCGGAATCCGTGGCTGGATGATGGAAGGCTTGCCTGTCCACAAACCGGAGCAGGCTTCCGGCGCGGAAGATGGCGCTCCGCTAGCCGCCAAGTTCATGCGCTTCATGACGCGCTTTTCGTAATTGGAGGCGGGGCTTTCCCGCCTGCCCTTGCTTCCCCATCCCTGCATTTTTCTTGGCGCCGGCGGTCTGGCACCGTAGCGGCGCTTTGGGCGCTTTGCGATGTCTGCCGGATTGCCGGCATCCGCGAGAAATACCGGCGCCAGCCTTGACCGGGGCAGGCGATTCCGGCAGACGCGGCGGGCGGAAAATCCCGCTTCAGAAATTCCGCCAAAATCCCATGAAGAAGCCGCGCCCGGCTCCCATTTGCCAGCGCTTGCGCGCTGACCGCCGGCGCGTTCCTTACGCTTCCCGCCCATGACTTCGAGTGCCGGAACCCCGGAAAGTGGAGCCCGGGGGGTTAAGATCTACGACTGACCGGCAGAGTGATTCGCTACGCAAAAACTTCTAGCTAGGCAATGGCTTAGCATGGAGGTGCCACTGTTCATGCCTGCTTGCCGGCCAGACGAGCTTGGCCTTTCTCAAACCCAATAGGCAGTAGCGGGCCTTTGTGCCCACAATATTTCCACAGGACGCGGATTGCTTCGCTCATTTATTTACCCTTTCTTAACCTATGTTACCAATCCACAACAAGCGAAGAATGAGGCGTGCCCTGCTATAATCATTTGATATTAAAAATGAAACCCGCAATCGCGGAGCTATTCCGCCGCCTCCAGGTCCGCCCGGATGGGGCCGGCCGCTGCAACCTGACGTAAGCTTCGCGTGCTTAGGCTGCCCTGACCTGTGGCAATCTCAATAAAGACGGGGACTTACAAAATGAACCTTCTCTCCCACATCGCTGGCCTGACGCTCACGAGCTTGGCCGCACTTACCGCCGCGAACGCCGCTGATATGTACCGCTGTCCCGGCTGCACCGCCAGAGACACGTTTTACGGCCCGGCCGTCTGGACCGGCTTTTACCTCGGCGCCAACGGCGGTTACGCGTGGAGCGCATACAATGACAAGTATTCCTATCCCGCCGGCGTTGACGCATTCGGAACAGCCTACGGCGCCTACACCGGTAATCACGCGGACGGCGGCTTCGGCGGCGGCCAGTTCGGCTACAACTGGCAGACGGCGAGCCCGTTCGTCATTGGCTTCGAGACCGATATTCAAGGCGCCGGCATAACCGGCTCAGGAACAGACGGTCTCTACACCTTCAAGACCGGGCTGGATTGGTTCGGCACCGTGCGCGGCCGCGTGGGCTACGCCTTCGATCATGCCTTGGTGTATTTCACTGGCGGCTACGCCTACGGTGGTCTGCAGAGCAAAATTAGCGACTGGGCAACATTCGACAATACTGTTTCAGGTTATGTGGTGGGCGGTGGCGCCGAATATAAATTCAATCCAGCCTGGTCCGTCAAAGTGGAGTACCAATATCTTAACTTCGGCAAGAACGAGCCGGTGGATGCCGCAGGTTTCACCGCGACGGATTGGGGGTACAACACCCCTGACGATGCCTTCCATACGGTCCGCGTGGGCATAAATTATTACGTCATGCCTGGAAATCGAGCCTCTCAAATAGCTTCTGCGTGTCGATCATGCGATGCGGCGCCTCAGGGCGCCGCATTTTGCTTCCTGGCGGCCCGGCGATCTTGAAAGGCCCGCCCGGTCTTCCGCCAGCCCCTCCAAAATGTAGACAAGAGAGTAGATGAAGACAGTTCTGCTTGCGAATGAAGCCGGCCACGGTTTCGGCCACGTAAAGCGCCTCAATGCCATCGCCGCCGGTTTGCGGGAGCGAGGGTGGCGCACTGTTGCAGCACCGTTCCGCATTTCGTCCCTGGACCGGGCAGTCAGCGCTTTCGACGATGTCATTCCGGCGCCCGGATGGCCCCGCCTGCAGCAGGAAAGCTGGTTCGAGAGCGGAGTGAGCAAGGATACGCTTATCAATAGTTACGCAGGGATCGCCGCCGGTTTGGGGATGGCCGATCTGCGCGTTGTGACCAACATCGTGAAAGTGTGGGACAGCCTTTTCCGGCTTGTATCTCCTGTGGCAGCCGTTGGCGATTTCTCGCCCGGCGCGATGATTGCCGCCTCGGGGCGCATTCCCAGCATAGCCGTGGGAAACGGCTTCACTGTGCCCGTTGTAACAAGCGGAAATTTTGCCCTTTTCCGGGAGAAGCGCGCGGCCGATTTTCCCTTGCAGGACCGGGTGAAATCCGCAGTCCGCGATGCCATGAGACTGACTGGCCTTGGAGGCCCGGACGATCCGCTCAGCGCAATCCGGGGCGATGTAGCCATGCCGGTCTGCTACCGCGCGTTCGACCCCGGCAGGGAGCGCCGGATCGAGCCGGTTCTGCCGCCTGACATCGCCGCCTTCGAGGAACAGGCCGCCCGGCCGCCCGCCGGGGCCGGAGCTTATTTCGGCCCTGACATCGAGCGATATATCCGGCTGCTGCCGCTGCTTGGAACGCTCCGGCCGAAACCTGTCATCGCCTTGGAGGGCGCCAGCGGCGACATCCAAAAGGCCGTGAGCCGCGCAGGCCTTATGAAGCGCGCGACGCTTTTCTCAGCCCGCGACATTTTCCATGGCTGCCGCGTATTCATCCATCATGGCGGGCTCGGCATTTCGCAGCTTTGCGCGGCAATCGGCGTGCCCCAACTCATCATCTTTTGCGATACGGAGAAATGGTTGAATGCCGAGGCGGTCGCCGCGCATGGGGCGGGGATCGGCATCCCCCTGGAGGTTGCGGAGAAGGCCAACGTCGAAATGGCCCTGAGCAGCCTGCTTAGCAGTGCGAGCTACAAGAACGCGGCGCTTGCCTGGCGCGAGGAGTTGATGAGCGAGCGCAGCGCGGAAGGAACGGTCGCGGCCATATGCGACCGTATCTGCGCGGCCGTTTAGCGGCCGGGCGGTTCCGGCTCAGGCCGGCTTACCGGCAAGACGCGCGCTGACCTTCTCGCGGCCGATGAGCGGCAGCAGGTCTTTCAGCTCCGGGCCGCGTTCCAGGCCGGTGAGTGCGAGCCGCAGCGGGTGGAAGAGCGCACGGCCTTTCGCGCCCGTCGCTTTCTTAACGGCTCCGGTCCACTGCGGCCAGGTGCCGGCATCCCACGGCTCAGGCGGCAGCAGCGTCAGCGCCTGGGCAGTGAAGGCCGCGTCCTCGATAACCGGCTCGATTTTGCCGTGAACGACGCTCCACCACTGGTCCACGTCCGCGAAGACTCCCAGATTGGCGCGCACCGCCAGCCAGAAGGCCTCGCCGCCGCTAATGCCCCGCTCGCTCAGACGGTTCGCCACGGCGGCATAGGGCGTGGCGTGCAGAAGCTTCGCGTTCAGACCTTTCAGCTCCTCGGGATCGAAGCGGGCCGGCGCGCGAGAGACCTTGGCGAAATCGAAAAGCTTCGACAGCCTCTCCAGGCTTTCCTGCGGCTGCAGCGCGTCGGACGTGCCGATCAGCGAGGCGTGCGTCATCACCGCCAGCGGCTCCAACCCCTCCTCGCGCAGGCCCGCGATGGAGAGCGAGCCGAGCCGCTTGGACAGCGCCTCGCCCTGCGCGCCAGTGAGCAGATTGTGGTGCGCGAAGGTGGGCACGGCCGCGCCCAGCGCCTCGAAAAGCTGGATTTGCACGGCGGTGTTGGTCACATGGTCCTCGCCGCGGATGATGTGCGTGATGCCAACATCCGCGTCGTCGGCGACGCTCGTGAAGGTGTAGAGCGGCGTGCCGTCGCCGCGGATCAGCACTGGATCGGAGATGGAGGCCGCGTCGATCTCTTGCTGCCCCCGGATGAGATCGTCCCAGGCCGTGCGCCGGTGCTCCAGCAGAAAGCGCCAATGCGGCGTGCGGCCCTGCGCCTCAAACTCCTTCTTCTCCTCCGCCGTGAGCTTGAGCGCGGCCCGGTCGTATACCGGAGGCTTGCCGCGTGCCATCTGGCGCTTACGCCGCCGCTCCAACTCGTCCGCCGTCTCGTAGCAGGCGTATAGCCGGCCGGCCTTTTCGAGCCTCTCCGCCGCCGCTCCGTAGAACTCCAGCCGCTGCGATTGCCGGAACTCCTCGTCCCAGGTGAGGCCGAGCCAAGTGAGGTCGTCGCGGATGCCCGTGACGTATTCTTCCTTCGAGCGCTCCAGGTCCGTATCGTCGAAGCGCAATAGGAAGGTGCCGCCCTCCCGGCGCGCGAACAGCCAGTTGAACACGGCGGGGCGGATATTGCCGATGTGCAGCCGCCCGGTGGGGCTCGGTGCGAAGCGGACTTTGACGGTCTTGCTCATGGATGCTTATCTTTTGGCTTTCGCTTTTGACCCTTCTGTGTAGCGATTTGCCGGGGGTTGGTCAAAGCTGCTGGGCAGCTGGCTAACAGAGACCGGCGGATTCCTTCCCTCCGGCGCCTTCATGCACCCTTAGGTTCGCAACCGGAAAGTCTCAGAGTAAGCATATGCGGGGGCGTTGTCCCGCCGAATGTTGGAAAGTGGAGGCAGGCGTTGCTCGCCTTGAGCCGGTCAGCTCGGGGTGTCGAATCCAGGAAAGGACAGCAACGCCGTGAAGAAACCTACCACATTGACCGCCGTTGTCCCCACGGGAGATGTCGAAGAGGCTTGGCAGGAGGTTGGTGCCAGCTCACTGTTCGCCTGCCAGAGAAGCCGCCACCAAACGAACGCGGTTCTTCTCCACCATCGTCTCCCTCACCGCCTTCGTCATTTTCCCTTCCTGGCCGGTCTTCCTAACCTCCCTCGCCACCTTCGAAATCCCACCAAACCTTCTTCAAAACCCCAAATGACCCGTCCCCCCTGAGAAAATGCTAGTTTGAGAATTGCTGATCGCGAACGGCACGGCTTGATATCTTTCAATTTCTCATCGAATCGCAGCACCGTTGCTGCTTCCGTAAGGCGCACCTGCTAATATGGCGCAAAATGTTGGGGCAGCCCGTGTCAGGGCCAGGCGGGGGCGGAAGGACAAGTATGGACAAGACAGGGAACCGCTTCGTCTGGTACGAGCTGACCACGGCGGACATGGAGAGCGCCAAGGCATTCTATGCCCGCGTCCTGAACTGGGGGACGGCGGACGTTTCGGCGCCCGGCAAGCCCTATGTCCTGTTCACCGCCGGAGACACCCCTGTTGCCGGGCTGATGCAGCTGCCCGAGGACGCGGCAACAGCGGGCGCTGCGCCGCAGTGGATCGGATATATTGCGGTTGACGATGTAGACGGCGCCGCGGCGCGGGTGGAGAAACTCGGCGGCGTGGTGCACCTCCCGCCAACGGACGTGCTGGGCATCAGCCGTTTCTCGATTATCGCCGACCCGCAAAGGGCGACGCTGGCACTCGTCAAGGCACGCGAAGGCGGCAGCCCGCAAGCCCCCGCACAAGCGGACGCGCCAGGACATGTGGGCTGGCATGAGCTGCATGCCCTGAACCTGGAGGCGGCGCTCGCCTTCTACCTTCCGCTGTTTGGCTGGGGGAACGCCAATACCCTGGCGGGACAAGCAGGCGGAACCCAGGTCTTCTCCGCAGGCGGCGAGACCATCGGCGGCATGCTCAAGGGGCCGGAGGATATCCCGGCCTCGATCTGGCTGTACTATTTCAATGTCCACGGTATCGGCGGAGCGTTGAAACGCGTGGAGGCCGCTGGCGGGCAAATCCTCGATGGCCCGCTACCTCTGCCGGGCGGCGTCCAGATCGCTCATTGCCGGGACCCGCAGGGCGCCATATTCGCCCTGATCGACAAGCGTGTCCGCGTCACGGTCGGGTGCTACCAATCGCGCGATCCCTCGGCTGAATTGCCAGGCACCGAACCGTAGGCGAACGCTGGCGCGGCTAGCTGGAGTCGTTTAGCGGTGCACAGCGGCCGAAGGCGAACTGCCCCACCGGACCCTCGGTGTGAAAGCCGATCCCCGTCAGCTTCTCGAAATTATCGATGTTGACGAGCCCGATTGCGCATCCGCCCAGATCCATCGCGGTGGCCATCAGGTAAAGGTTTTGCGTGAGAATGCCCACGTCCTTGAGGATAAGCGAATAGGCAAGCGCGCTATACTTCCACGACACCCGGCCGAAGCGCGCCGCGATTGTGAAGAGAATTTGCGGGGCTGCCTGCGTACCCATCGCGTAGGTCGCCCGCTCCAGCATCGACTTGAGTTCCTGCGCGGGAACCTCGATCGGCACCAGCGCATGGGCACGGAAATCGTAGTGATAGAAGCCGCGGGGAAGCCCTTCGCAGGCGCTGACCGCGAGATAAAGCTCCAACTCGTAGCTCGCGCCGCCGGTGGCATAGGGCGGGAAAAGACCGGGGGGAAGTCCTTGTCACCCTTGCCCCCGAGCATACGCATCACAGCGCGAGCTGAGCCGTCGAGAAACTGCGAAAGCTCGGCGAGCGCGACCGGCCGCCGGTCGTCGAAGGCGCGGATGGAAACGCGCTCCCGCATGAGCTTGACGATTGGCAGCTCAGCTTCGTCGGGGCCAGGCTTCAGGAGCGGGCAAAGATCGATTTTCTCGCCAGGCCAGGAAGGCCGTTCGGCGGGCGGCTGCGGGATCATGCCGCCATGCGGATAAGTTCCGCCCACCGCATTGGCATGCCGCCCTTCGGTGCTGCGCGCGTGGAACAGAAGATCGTGAAAATCCCACAGCACCAGGTCGTTATCGCCCTCGGCCCAGCGCAGGCCGCTTTTCGCGCCTTCCCGCGTCTTGAACGCCATCTGGCAGTCAACCAGCAAGCCAAGGAACTCTGTCCCCGGGAACCCCTCCTGCTTGCGCAACTTTCCAATCTGCTGCGGCGCGGACAGCATCGCCACGAAGCTCGCGGCCTTCGGATCGCGGATCTGGAACAAAGCGCTCGCGCGTGGCGATTCCAGCACCATTCCGGTCTCGCGGCGGTGCATATAGGCGAAGCGCGAGAGGATGATCCAATCGGCATCGTCCAGCTCCGCTATTTGCGGCCAGTAGCCGGCAACCCGCGGCTCGATGACGAGCAGATCCTCCCCGTCCTTCCGCGAATACCCGGCGCGGTATTCCAAGAGGCCGAGGCCTCCGAGGCGCCGGACCAGGACATCCACTTCCTTGGCCGTGCTTCCGCCCCCCGGCGCGAGCGAGGCTAGCGGCAAGCCTGTTGCCAGCTCCTGCACGGCACCCCAAGCCGCCTGGCTGAACGCTCCCAGATCGACGGTATAGCCGTCGATGAAGGCGACGACGGCACCGCTCGCATGCGCTTCCAGCTTCACCCTGCCGCTGAGCCGGGCGAACAAGCTCAGACGCCGGGATTTCCCTCCAGGAGCCCTCACGGCGAGTTCCTCAGGTATGAGGGAAAATCGGGTTCAGGTTCTCTTCCTGGACCTTTTTCTCGATCCATCCGAGCTGCACCGGCACATCGTACAGCCGGCCGGGCGCATAGCGGCGGTAGAAGTGCCGCAAGCCGGGAACGATCACCCGCACCACCGGCACCTCGATGTCCGGGCGCGTCTGATCGAGGACGAGGAATTCGAGCCCCGCCTTTTCAACCGTGCGCACGCAGGCCTTTACCTGCTCGCGCGGCTCAAGATGGCCGAAATCGGGGTCGAAGGCCGATTCCACCGCCGGTCCGTTGCCGGGGGAGAGATACGGGAAGTCTTCCAGCCGCAAGGGCACGTCTCCATCGAGGCTCCATTGCATCCGGGCCTCTTCGTGCACCAGCCCGAGCGACATGAACTGGTTCAGCTCCGTCAGCGCCCGCAGCATGGCGATGCGCGAGTTGAAATGCGAGCCTGAGCCGAAGTCGATGTACTCGCTTCCGTCCTTCTGCCAGTGCGCCACCGCGACGAAGCTCGGGATTCCGAGATCGCTTGTGATGTCCAGCACCCAGAGGCGCCTGCCGGTTTCGCCCAGTTGGTTGCGCAGGTCGTGCACATAGGAATTGTCGAACTTGCCGAGATTCACCTCGGGGCGCGCCACCCGGTTGTACCACCAAAGCGCATAGGCGTCGCGTTCGACCAACTCCAGGAAGCCTTGCACGATGGCTTCCTCCACGGTGTTGCCGGCCGCGCAACCGTTCGAATCCGCCTGAAAACCCGGGAGCCCCCGGTAGTTGAAATAAAGCAGGCTCGTTGGCAGATATCTGAAACGCTTGGCCGACAGCGACCAGACCGGGGACCAGTCGACCTCGGTTTTCTCGTCGAACAAAACCGCGCTCATGGGCTCGTCGTCGGGGCCTGGCACAGGCGCTGAGCTTTGCTCGATCTGCGTCTTGCTGTACAGGAGCATGTCATTCGGGTGAATGGCCTCGCCGGCGGGGAAGTCCACCAGCCGCCGCGGCGCCCTGATCTCGTCTCCCTGGTAGACGCCGGAATAGCGCTCGATGGCCTCCATCAGGGCGCTGGCTTCGCCCTGTTCGCCCGTGCTGCCCTTGCCGAAGCTGTAGCTGTTGAGGTTGCTTCGAAGCTCGTTCACGGTTTTCGCGGGTGCCGAGAAGCTGTGCGCGGCGGCGTAGGTGGCGTTCAGGGGCAGGTCCGCCTCGACACGCTCCAGCTGGGTCACGACGCCGGTTAGCGGGCTCACATGCTTGCGGTAACGTGCGACGGTGGCGCGGGACGCAACGGAGCGATAGCCGCCGCTGGTCATAACCGGCTTGCCGCCCGCCTGCAATTCTAGCGGCACGGGCGCGCGGGCCTGCTTGTGCAGCTCGTCCTTGCCGCAAACCGGGCATTGCGGGCGCATGGGCACATAGTGCTTGACCATGGCCGCGCCCAGCAAATCCTGGCTGACGATATGCTGGTTCAAATCCGTGCGGAAGCCAGTGGCAATGGCTTTGGCGATCTCGTTGGCCGCGAGCTGAATCCCGCTCTGCCCGACCGTCTGCCGGGTCAAAGGCGAAAGCCTCAGGCAGCGGGCCTCGCCGTTGCCGCCGAGCATTGCCTTCACCTCTCTGTTGCGCCGCATGCGCTCCGCAAGACACATCCAGCACGGACCGCTGCCAGGCCTCAAGACTGGCCCAACCAGAGGGAAAATGCCGGAAGGCTGTGCAATCACCCAGGGTGCGCCGCTGGACAAGTGCCGGCGGTTCACGTCCTCAAGCTGCCCATCGAGATAATCGCTCACCAGCGCGACGGCCATATCGGCGGAGCGCTTGACCACGCGCACGCCGAGTTCGCTCAACGCATCGCTAAGCTCCTGCTCGCCTTGCACATCGAAGGCCTGGACCCGGATGCGGCAGTCATGGAGATTTTTCTCCGCAGCCTCCGGCATCATGCCAAGGCTCGCCCAATAGGCGGCGGCCGTCCCTTTCAGGCGCCCGGCTTCTGCGACGATGTAGCGCCGGGCAATCAGCCTCTGCAGCGCTTCGTCTATGTGCTCCCGAGGAAAATGCGGCTCCAGCCCGCTAACGATCTCGTCAAAGCTCACTCCGCCTTCCGCGATCACAGCGGCGAGAGTGCAATACACCTGGCCGTACAACAGGAACTTCCGGTCCTCCGAGTAGAGGCACAGAGTGTCGGGCGATAGTTGAAAAACGGTAAAGTTCGGCGAGAATTGCGGAATGGTTTCGCCGGTATAGGGCGCCAACGCGCCGGAAGATTCGGTTGTCATGAGGCCGGTCCTAGCTCCTTCCGGCGCCAATGGAAGGCGTACACCCCGGCTGCCAGAACACCGCTATTTATTTCGTGCCAACTATTCGCTTAAGCATTCCCAATTGCTCAAGCGGCCAATACCTCATCGTTTCCAATGAAGTCACAAAACGCGTAACGTTCTGTGGGGCGCAGGTGCGCCCCACAAACGTACCTGACCGGACCAAAACTCGGCCCGGCCGTAAGGATACGCGCCATTAGAGCGCTAAAGTAGCGCGCCTGCTCAGCACCAAGGCCTGCAACCGCCCCACGACAAGCACCAGCCGCCACCGCAGCCGCAACCGCCGCATCCGCAGCCGCCCCAGCCGCCACCACGGCAACCACGGCATCCACGGCAACCACGGCAACCGCGGCAGCCACGGCAACCGCGGCAGCCACGAACCAATTGCAACAAGGAATCCGACTTCGCGCCCTTTTCCTGGTCCAGAAGCTGGAACGTAGCCAGGGTAACGCCGGAAATCTCCTCCTCACCCAAGGGCATAGCCGGAGCTGCACCCGCCGGGCTCAATACCGCAGCCGAGCTGGCAGCCGTAGCCGCCAACGATGCGCCCACGACGCCCAGAACAGTCAATGCCTTATTAGAACGCTTCACTCTGGAAGCACGTTTCGTCTGTGTCATAAAGTGGCTCCTCCTTCCCCCCCTCTTCCAACTAGAAATGTTTACCACCTTTCCTGTGCTTTGAACAGAGTGTCACCTTAAGATTATCTAAAAGTGAAGCATGAGCGGACTGCCTTCAGAACTCGTGCCGGCAGCTTCGCAAAAACAGGAACTTACACCCTTTCGCCCCTGCCACGGGTGCGCCGCCCTTCCTCACCGGCACAATCTTATACAATCTTTTTTTTTGAGATGCTGTTTTTCCGTCACGGTGAAAAACCCGAGCGGGTGCGGCCGGTCTATGCCTCGGGCGCGGACAAGGCCTGCGAAGTGCTTGCCGCAGGCGCGTGGACGCCGGAGGTGGCGGTTCTTAGGCGACGCCGATAGATAAGTGAATCAACTCGGATAAGTTGTGCACTGCGGGATTTCCCGTACGGTCTAGAGGGGCGTCGCAGCGCTCAATTGGGGAAGAACTCAAAGGCGCGAAACTGACAGCCGGCATAAACGCCAAGCGACCGGGAGTCGAGAACACCCTCAGGGTGTGTGAGAACGGGTGCACCCTGCGTTTACAGCAGCGCACCCAGACGGGCCGAACGCCTGAATGTCAAGACGCCCACCACTGCAGGCTCAGTGCCACTGCCAGCCACGCCGCAGCAGTTATTACCAGCCAGCCTACGGATACGACTATATCCGGTGCCGTGGGTGCAGCTGGCACATCAGGTTTCGCCAATCCGCCAGAGCGAAGCGCTTTCACGATGGCCGCCAGCGCCGCGGGCTCCAATTTCCTGCCATCCTCAAACTGGGTAATCGTGTTCTCTTCGTAACCGGCCTTATCGGCCAGCTTTTGCTCGGTCCACCCGGTGTCTTCGCGCCACTTCTTGCATTCCGCGGGCGTGAGACTTTCGGGGGCCGGTGGAGGTTTCGGCGGATCGGCCGGAAACTCCGCGCCTGCTTCATGCAATGCCGCTGTTAATTTTGCCCGTGCGAGAGCGTTGATCCCCTTGTCAGCCTCGAAATTCTTAATTGCGCCGGCCGCGACGTTCGCCTTTTGCGCAAGATCGGCCTCAGACAAGTTCAGAGCTTCGCGCTGCTTCTTACAAAGTGTAGGCGTCAGTTCTGGCATCGGCGTTCCCCCTCAGACACCTACCTGCGGCTAGCCTTCAACCCATGCGGCCGGCGCTGCGCTGATGCCGCCCTGCCTCGCCTGTGTGCTATCTGGACGAAATCAGCGCCCGCAGCTTCGCTGCCAGCTCGCTGGGTGTTATGTGGGTTTCCACGTTCACCGCAAGCCCTTCTTCCACATACAGCAAAACTCTACTTACGGGCGTGGTCACGCCATGGTACCCGCTGTCACCATCCATGACAGCCCATAGCTCCTTTCCGAGCCGCTCTATCTCCTCCAAGAGAGCCGCAGCGCGCTCCAGCCGGGCATTTGAAAGAGGCTTTCCTGCATCAGCCTTGAGGACAGTTTTTAGCGGCTGGGACTCGGCGATTGGTGCTGGGGCGGCTGCCATTTTTGGCCTACGCATGGAAATAATCTCCTATAAGCAAGAGGACGGGTAGCGAAGGGCGCTCCGTTTTTTTTAGGCTGCGGCCTTCGTTTCGGGATCTAGCACGGCTCAAAGACTCGAAACGGAAAGCCGAAGCCCAAGCGACTTTAGCACCTTGGCAATGGTCAAGAATTCGGGGTTGCCCTTCGGCGACAGCGCTTTGTAGAGATTGGCGCGGCCAAGCTTCGAACCGCGTGCAATTTCGGTCATGCCCTTGGCGCGAGCGATATCGCCAAGGGCAGCCTTAAGCAGCTCCAAATCGCCGTCTTCAAGCACGGCATCGAGATACGCCGCGATATCCTCTTTGCTTTGCAGAGTGTCTGCGGCATCCCAAGGGATGGTTTCACGCGCCATCGGTCAAACCTCTTTGGCCAAATCCAAGGCCTGGGCAATGCCGCGGCTTTGGTCCCGTTTATCGCCACCGCAAAGCAGAATGACCAACGCTTCGCCGCGTCGGACGAAATACACCCTGTAGCCTGGGCCGTAATCGATCCGCATTTCTGAAACGCCTTGCCCTACTGGCTTCACGTCGCCGGGGTTGCCGAGCGAAAGGCGGCGGATGCGTGCAGTAATGCGAGCCCGCGCCGCGCGATCTTTCAGCCCCTCAAACCATGCCATAAACACGTCAGTTTGGCGGACCTCTACCAGTGCGCATTGTCGCCTATAGAGGACAGCTTGTCAATTCGGCCTCACAACCGGCCTCACAACCGCCAGCAATTCTAAAACTAGCATTTTCTTAGGAGCACTTCTAAAAACCGGCGGCCTCATTTTGTTTGCCAAGGATAGGCGGTTCAGATTTAAAGGGTCGATATCCCTCGGGAAGGTGGACAATGAAGCAGCCCGGACTCTTCGATCTCGACAGACGGCACAAGAAGCTGGTGAAGACGCGGGGCTTTCTGGAGAATTTGAACCGGTTCGTGGATTGGGAAATCGTTCCGTGCGTTGCTGGCAGAGGCGTTGAAACGGTCTCCGGGCGGGAAAGGCGGACGGCCTGCGCACGATGCGGTGCTGATGTTCAAAGTATTGGTTTTGCAAGCTCTTTATAATTTATCGGACGAGCAGACCGAATACCAAATCCTGGACCGGCTGAGCTTCATGAAATTTCTGGGGCTTGAGCTGTGCGACGATGTCCCCGATGCCCGCACGATCTGGTTATTTCGCGAGACTTTGCGCAAAGCCGGAGCCGTGGAAAAGCTGTTTGCCCAATTCGATGCGATACTGGAGGCGCAGGGTTTCGCGGCGAGCGGAGGACAAATCGTGGATGCGACATTTGTGGAGGCGCCGCGGCAAAGAAACAACCGGGACGATAACGCGAAGATCAAGGAAGGCGAGGTTCCAGAAGACTGGAGCGGGAAAAAGAAGGCGCACAAGGACACCGATGCGCGCTGGACGAAGAAAGGCGGCGTGGCCTTTTACGGTTACAAGAACCACGTCAACGTGGATCGCAAGCACAAATTGATCCGCAAATACAAGGTTACGGATGCCAGCGTGCACGACAGTCAAGAATTGGATAACGTACTCGATCCGAAGAATGACTGCCAGGATACATGGGCCGACAGCGCCTATCGCTCGGAAGAACAGGAGGCGCGCCTAAAAAAGCAAGGCAAGACCTCGCATATTCACGAGCGCGCCTATCGCAACAAGCCTTTGACGCCGGAGCAGGAGGCCGCGAATACTGAGCGCTCCCGCGTCCGTGTCCGCATCGAGCATGTATTCGGGCACATCGAAACTGCCATGCACGGCTGCTACGTCCGCACCATCGGCATCGCCCGTGCCAAAGCTAAAATCGGCCTCGAAGTTCTCGCCTACAACATGTCGCGCTTCGCGTTCCTGATGGGATCTCGCGGGAGAGCTGCGTCCGCTTGACGCAAAACGGCTGCAAAGAAGCAAATCTAACGCAGAAATCTGCCCTCCAAACCTCAAACACGGGTGTCACAACCCCGCGTCACCCTCTTTGGGCTCCTGGCAAACGCCAGTAAATGCGGTTGTTAGAAGTGCCCTTAGGGAGGACGGGGCATTTGGGGTTTTGAAGTGGGTTTGGTGGGATTTCGAAGGCGGCGAGGGAGGTTAGGAAGACCGGCCAGGAAGGGAAAATGACGAAGGCGGTGAGGGAGACGATGGTGGAGAAGAACCGCGTCCGTTTGGCGGCGGCTTCTCTGGCAGGCGAACAGGCCGTCTCCAAGATAAACGGGGCGCAGAGATTTGATACGATTGGCGTGTTTTTCAAACCAACGCTTGACCGCAACACGCTCGCAGTCTTGCTTCTCATGCCCGTCTTGCGGCGCTATGAACTCCGGCATGAGCGGCACAACTTTGCAATGTCCTGGAGCCACAACCGTTGCCGATAGCATCGTGTGATAGTTTTCGGTTTTCCCGTTGCTGCGTTTGCGCGGCAGGCAGTGGGAGCAGCCTATTTTATACGGGTTGAAATACTCCGTTCCATCCCACGCGATCGGCGTCCGGCCGCCAAGCCGTTGAAAAGCTTTCCGCATCCCTGGCTTGAAACACTGTTCGCTCCCCTTGGGAATTCCCCAAATCCTCCAGTTTTAGGAAAATTGGGCAGTTTTAGAATTGCTGGCAGGATGGGCCGGTCCTTGTCATTACGGACGGCGCGTGCGATTGTCTCGCTGTCCGGCGCGAGCACGCCTATCTCCTTGCTGGCGGCAAGCGGCTGCCGTTCACACCGCGCGGCCCCGTATTTTCGGTTACATAATGCAAAATGCCTGCTAATACCTGATGGCGTCCGGCGCTTCCGCGATTTTTGGGGATGCGCTGTGCGGTGCTGCCTGTACCCTTGCGTATTTACGCCTAAGAAATTAGGGAGCGGTTTGGCCCAATCTTGCCATGCGATTAGCGTATGGCGGAGAATGCATAGGCGCAGCCTTTTGGCTGGGCGGCCGCCCGGACGGGAAAGGGGCAGCCCGGCAGGCAAGCTGTTTCGAGGAGCTTCAGGGGAAGATTTATCGAGCCATGTTCTCACGTGAAAATGAATTCAGCGGTCAGGTAGTTCCATGAGCAATGGCCGTGATCTAGACAGGGGACCGTCGCCCAGCGTGTTCGAGCCGGTCCGTGACGCCTTCCGTTTCAAGCTGCCTCCCGCCGCCTTGGAGCGGCTTTGCGATCTGGCGCAAGTCCATGCGCACTTCAGGCCGACCTTCGCCAATGCGATCACCGAGCTGTTTGCGAAGGCGCAGCGCTGGCACCGCATTGCGGCCCGGTCGGTTGAAATGGATGCGGTTGCAAAGGAACTCGACCGGATTGCGAAAGATGCCCGCAAGCTCAAGGAAGACATGGACAAGCTGAGCCCGCAGGCTAGGGCGACACTGGGCCTCTATGCACTGCGGCTGGACCAGTTCAGCGAGGCCGATCGGCATAAGTCCGTTCGCAGTCAGATCGAGGATCTCGTCAATGCGGGTGGCTACGGCCAGGCCGGTCCGAAGGTCGCGCAACTGAGCTGGGTGGCAGGCAGGATCAAATCGGCGGCAGCCACCGAGACGTGGCCGAGGCCAAAGACTGGCCCGCTCGGTGCCTGGAAAAATGGCGGCGATCAGAAAACTCCGCTCTTCGACACCTTCAGCCGCTTTGTAACCGAGCTTGGCCAGATCGTTCAGGCGTGCGGCAGCCCGCTGCACTTTGTGCCGGACAATATGACCGGTGGTCTGACCGAATTCCTGGAGGCGGCTACGCCACTCTTGCCGAATGGGTTCATCCCGCAGGAGGTGTTTCAAAAAGAAGAGCCCGGCCCCAAGCCAGCAAGCAATTCCCGGCTGAAGAAGCTCACAGCCTTTTGGTCGAAACCGCAATAAAGGCAGACGCCGGAGCCGCCGGGCTGCGGCTTCCGGCCAGCCTTCAAGCATGAACGGCCCTGGTACTTCTTGGCGCCATATTGCACAAATGCTTCACAAAGGGTAATAAGTAACTCTAATTGGCAGGCGTGAGGCGGGAACGGTATCCCCGGCTCTGGAGTAGCAATGGCCCTCTCGTTGGATCAGACCTACGACGTGATCGGCAAGCTTAGCCGCGCAGTCACTTCGCAGGATATCTGCGACGGCTTGACGAGCTTCACAGGCCGCTACGGCCTGACCTCGATGATTACTGCAAGCCTGCCCGCACCGCATGAGCATAAAGCCAAGGCGCAGAAGCGGCACCTCCTCGTGTCGGCATTTCCTCCCGGCTGGATGGACCGCTATCTGTCCCAGGATTATGCGCATATCGACCCCGTTGTCCGGCGCTGCAAGCGCGACCTCTCGCCGTTCCTCTGGTCGGAATCCGCATCCTTCACGCGGGCGGAGGACAGCGCCATTGTCAGCAGAATGTTTGGAGAGGCCTGCGAATTCAATCTCAGGGCCGGGTTCGTGGTACCGATGATTACCCTGGACGGCCACATCGTAGCCCTCTCGCTGGGCGGAGAGACAGCCGACGTTCCGCCAGCCGCACACGGAATGATCGGCATGATCAGCGCTTTTGCGATCTGCCGCGCCATCGAGCTGCGCGACCGGGAAAGAAACCGCCGGCGCTCAAGGCTGACGGAGCGCGAAACGGAATGCCTGAAGTGGGCCGCCGAAGGCAAAACGGAGTGGGAAATCAGCGAGATCTTGAAGATCTCGGAGCACACGGCCGACAAGCATCTGTCGAACGCCCGCCGCAAGCTTGGAGCGGCAAATCGCGCCCAGGCCGTGGCCAACGCCATCCGATGGGGCCTCATCTCCTGATTGTGCCAGGCATTAATCCACAGCTTGTCAAGCTAGTGCAGCCGGCCGGAAGTTCGCAAGCGGGTTAGGATTTCCCGCGGGGCGTACGAGTGCCGCGTCGATTGGCCGCGCGTACATCTGCATCAGGGAATCGAATGCATTACGCGATCGCGTAATGGTCAGCCACCTCAGCCTATGTTAAATCCACGCTCGGCCGAGCGGGGGTGGTGCCAATGATTTATGTCGTATCGGGTCAAGACGCTGCGCGTTACTCAGCGCTCATGGAGCAGGTCTACCGGCTGCGGTACCGGGTTTCAGCGGAAGAGCTTGGCTGGGGCGATCTCGCCACCGCGCAGGGCCTGGAGCGCGACCAGGACGAACGCCCCGACGCGGTCCACCACATTTGCGTGCGCAACGGCAACGTTGTGGGCTACCAGAGCCTGCTGCCAACAGTGGGGCCTCATGTGCAAGCCAGCGGACTTCCCAACAAACGAGGCCAGAGGCTGCTTCCGCGCGGGCTCGATGTCTACAAGCTGGCGCGCTATTGCGTGGCCCCCGCTTGCCGCCAAGAAGGCTGCGGCACCTGCGGAGGCGCTTCCGAGCTGATCGCGGGATTGGTCGAATGGGGCTTGGCCTGCAGGGTCAGCAAAGTCACCATCGCGTTCAAGCCCTACTGGCTAGCGCGCGCCTTGCAGCTCAAGTTCCGGGCCAAGCCGCTCCTCACCGAGTGCAAGAACGCAAATCTGGTCCCCACGCTGCTGGAATTCGATGCGGCAACGCTGCAGGCCATCCGCGAGTACCGCAAACATTCAGCGCCGGTCGTTTCCTTCCTCGGCGAGCACGAAGGCAAGCGCGTAGCCATGACCGTGTGACGCCAAGGCCAACCCGCAGCCTTGCGCTGTGCACAGCGCACTTCTCGAAGACGCTTGAGCCGCCGGCTTCGAACGGCGGCAAAACCCGCAAAACTGCTTGCCGGGCGGAAGTGGACCTGCAAGAACGGGCAGCGGCACGCCTCAAGGAAGCGACCGGCTGGCCCCCGCGGCGTCCGGCGAACGAATTGTTTGGCGAACTGCTGGAGTGGTGGCGAGGCCAAGTGAAGGCGGATCGATGAAACCCGGGGTACTGATCGTAACCCAGTGCTTCTATCCCGATGTAGGCGGCATCGAGAGCTTCATAACGGCCCTTGCCGATCAATGCGCTTTGGCAGGCTGCGCTGTCACTGTAATCGCGGACCGCATCCGCGGCAATCTGGCTGAGCCTCCGCAGCCCAAGCCTTATCCAATCGCGCGCTTCGGAGGCCCCCGGCCTTGGCGGCGCTTGCGGAAAAAGGCTCATATAGCCGGCCTGCTGCGCGAGCGGGGCGGCCCAATCGCAGGCATTTTCGCGGACTCATGGAAGAGCATGGAAGCGCTGCCGTCTGGCCTTACCATGCCCGTCACCGTCTTCGCCCACGGCATGGAATATCCGCTCAACGCTTCGCCATCGAAGCGGCACCGCATCTCCGCCGCACTGGCTCCGGCCAACGCGGTGTTGCCGAACTCCCGCTACACGGCTGGTCTCGTCCGCCCCTACCTTGCGGGGCAGGCTGAGAAAATGCAAATCGTGCTCTTGCCTTGTCCGGAGCTGACTGGTGCGGGGCCGGATGCCTTGGCCGCGATCAGAGAACGCATCGGCCCGCGAAGCCCGGTGATCGCCACGCTGGCGCGGCTGGAGCCCCGGAAAGGCACCGACGCCGTGATCCGCGCCATGCCGGAGATCCTAAAGCATCATCCGGGCTGCGTTTTTGCGGTTGCGGGCGGCGGAGCGGACCGGCCGCGCCTTGAGGAACTCGCCAGGTCGCTTCAGGTTGAGAGCGCTGTGCTTTTTCTGGGCCGGGTGAGCGATGCGGAAAAGTCCGCGCTTCTGGCCAGCGCCGATGTTTTCGCGATGCCCGTGCGCCGCGAAGGCCAGTCCGTCGAGGGGTTCGGGCTCACCTATCTCGAAGCGGCCTGGTTCGGCGTTCCTTCGCTTGCGGGACGCGACGGCGGCGCCGCCGATGCCGTGCTCGATGGCGAGACGGGCCTGCTCTGCGACGGCGCCGATCAGGGCGATGTCACGCGCAAGCTGCTGTCGCTTCTTGGCGACGCGGCGCTCAGGAAAAAGCTCGGCGCTGCCGCACGGGAGCGCGTGAACCGCGAGCTGACTTGGCCAGTTACGATCCAGCGTTACCTGGATAGCTTCTCATTGCCCGCCAGCCGCGCTGGCCAGTGCGGAACTCGGTAGGCATTCGCGGCTTGGCTAACGAATGGACGGTGAGGTGAAATTGAGCCGCTTCATTTCTGGCGGGTGAAGGCCGGAAACGGACTTCCCGGCCACTGGCGGCACCGTCTCTTACTGGGGGCATGGCGGCCATCGCGAACTGGCTTTTCATGTCCCTGAATGGCGCACCCATATGCCCCGCTGTGCATGGCGCTGCCATATGACCAACTTTTCAATCAGCTCCGCAGGTATCCCGGCGCTATATCCGGTTGCGTTGAAGCGTTCCGCAGATGGCCGAAGGATTGCGCCGGACTGGCTGGAACACAACCAGAACATGAAAGTTCTACACAACTTTGACGGAACCGTTGAAAAAGATTCGCGCCCGGCTAGCAAAATACGACGCGCCAAGGTCCGCGCAAGCTCCGCTGGAATAAAACAAGAACACAGACAAGCATACGTCCCAGGCGATGGGGCGTCCAGTTTTTGGGCGGATGTGGAAAAAGCAGGTATAAAGTCATGAACCTCAGTCATGCGCGATTACGGTTCCCGACACGCGGCTCAGCGAAACGCCGATGCGCCCGCGCCGTCGGGCCCAGCTTTGCCGGTCACCGGCGTGAAAGGCCGATTGCGGAAGAGGCGGGTCTTCAAAAATACTCAAGCAGCTATGCCTTCTTTTAGATCACATAGCAGGCGAAAGATCGGAGCGCCCAAGACGGATAGACTGGGCTAAGATCAGAAGTGCCCGGCGCAGAGGGTTTGAGGCCCAAGAGGCTGTCGACAACGGAGAAGATGATGGCCGAAATCGTGAGGCTTTGGAGGGAGGAGCAGTTGCCGGTCAAGGACGGTGTGTACTTTGCCGACGGGCGGTCCTACGCCGTCGAGGTGGTGAACGGCGGTCTAAGCGTCGTCGAGCAGTTCGACCTTGTCGAGGTGTTGGCGGAGGACCCAGGCTGGGTGTCTTCGATCGATATCAACCGGAAGGTGGCTGCGCCAGGAGGGTTCGCATGCGCAGGCGAGGGCTCGCACGGTTCGGAGGGGTTCTTCGCTCGGCTGGACGCGGAGGAGCAACTTGTCTGGGTATGTTACCTGTCCGGCTGCAATCCTTTTGATAAATTGGTCGTAGAGGGTGGGAGGCTGAAAGCGACATCGACATTAGGCCTGACGGTCACGGTCGACCTAAACGCTCCCGTTGGATAATGACCACGAAACCCGCGTGGTTGGCAGTGTTCCCTCGGGGTCAAGGGCGGATTGTTTAGGTTCTTGAGAAAACCGCATTCTGAACGAGAAGCCGACCTGGTTCAGGCGGGATCACAAGCCTCTTGGCATGTCTGCAAGCGACCCAATGCGCCTTTTTAGGCAACCGCCGGAGAAAGCGTTCAAAATGCCGCGCGGCATTCGCCGGCCGATCCAGCAATGTTTGCTTCTTAGGTTGCGTGTTTTGCCTTCCGCGGTGCATCCTTCTATCCGCGCCGCCGGATCGTGGAAGGACACATTATGCGCAGCCTCGGCTCAACCACATGGACGCTCATCCTGCTTTGCCTGCTCGCACCGGGGCCAGTGCACGCGGAAGAGCAAAAGCCTGAAGCGCATCAGGAGGCGGCCGCCGCGGCCGGGCCGGCCGGTGAGCTTCCCCAGGATAGCGTGACGCAGCACACGATCGCACTTGAAGGAAAGAAGCTCGCATACAAGGCGGCGGCTGGCACCTTGCCGCTTTACGGCCCCAAGGGCGAGGTTGCCGCCAAGGTCTTCTATGTGTCCTACACCGTGGAGGACGCGGGCGTGCGCCCGGTGACTTTCGCGTTCAACGGCGGTCCTGGGGCGGGGGCGGCATTTCTTCATCTGGGCGCATTGGGGCCGAGGATCGTGCCCTTCCAGGCGAACGGCGCCGCGGCCGAGCGGCCCGTGCATCTCGCCGATAACCCCGATAGCTGGCTCGCCTTCACCGACCTCGTTTTCGTCGATCCCGTGGGCACGGGGTACAGCCGGGCCACCGGGGACGGGATGGATGCGGAGAAAGTCTATTGGAGCGTCAGCAAGGATGTAGTCTCCATGGCGGAGGCAGTCCGGCTCTGGCTTTCGCGGAATGGGCGCGAGCTGTCCCCGGTCTATCTGGCGGGCGAGAGCTATGGCGGTTTCCGCGTGGCTGAGCTTTCGAACCGGCTACTAACCATGGGGTTTTCGCTAACGGGCGCGGTCATGATATCGCCCGCGCTCGAATTCTCCCTATTGCAGGGAGACGATTATGCGATCCTGCCGCTAAGTTTTGCGCTTCCTTCGCTGACCGCCGCAAATGCCGAAATGCGCGACGGGCCGGAAGCCCCCCTCGACCTGGTGCATGAGGCCGGATCTTACGCGCTTTCAGGCTATCTCGTTCATCTCGCGGCCGGCCTGAAGCAGGACGGAGCCGATGTCCAAGCTCTCGCCAAATTCACAGGGCTCGATCCCGATATTATCGCCAAGCATCATGGCCGCGTTTCATCCCAGCTGTTCAGGCGCGAATATCTCCGCCGGACGGATCGCATTTTGAGCGCCTACGACGCAACCGTAAGCACGCCCGCCCCGCGCCCGTCCGAGCATCCCCATTTCGATCCCATCCTCGACGGTGCTGTTTCCGTGCTGGAGCCAGCCATGGCGAGCTATGCGGCGAACGAGCTTGGCTTCAAGACCAGCCTTGGTTACCGCCTTCTCAACAGGGAGGCAGCCTCGCATTGGGACTTCGGCATCAAGCCTGGTGAGCAAGGCTATGCCGGATCGCTCGACAGCCTGGAGGAAGCACGCGTGCGCAACCCTGCCCTCAAGATCTTCATTGCGCACGGCTACACCGATCTCGTTACCCCCTTCGCCATGTCGCAATATTCCGTTAGCCAGCTCCGCCCAATCGATGGCGCCGCCCCGATCGGCATTCGCGTTTACCGGGGCGGGCATATGATGTACCTCCGCCCCAGTTCGCGCGCGCAGCTAAGCAGCGGCGCGCGAGGCATTTACGCGGCAGCGCCCTCGCATTAGGCCCCGAGCTGGCGATCAAAACCAGGGCCATGAAGAAAGCGTAAAGACCGTAGCACGGCCGGTCATGGTTAACGCCGGCGTGGTAAACGCGCCGGCGCCCTAATTTTTGCCGCCACTTTTCCGCGAATCATTTCCCGTTTTTGGCCGGATTCCACAGTTCCAGGACCCTTTTAAATATAAACGCAACGGTGAAATCAACCATAAGATGGTGCCAGCATCCCTCCAGCCATCGCGGTTCCTGGCGAGTTTTCCTTTCCGCATCAGCGGCTTATTTGCCCTTAGGGATTTGGAAAGGAGCCTATCCTACAATTGCGCCTTAAGAAAATTCGCTTGGACCGTGTCTGCCCGGGCAGATTCGCGGCCGGGAGCGGTAAACGGACCCTTAACGAAGGACGCTTCGATGCGCTTGCAATATCAGATACTTGGCCGCGCAGCGCTGCCAGGCAAGCCGCATACCCCAGCCTTTTCTCGGCGTTGCCGGCTTGCTACCGCCGCACCAATTTCTCAGGTGTGATCCGGTGTGATCTTTCCAATCCCGCGTGGAACGCCTATATTACCAATCGCTGGTTAGCCAGCTATGGGGATAAACGGATATCGTAATAAACCTTTCGGACCCGGGGGCGGTACCCGGCGCCTCCACCACAAGCCGCAGGCCGGCAGCGCCGGTACAGCAGGCGGCTTCTGATGGGGGCGAAATAGGATCGACGAGGGCGTAAAGGGTACTCTTTCTCCCGGCATGGTACCGCCGTTTCGGGCCATTCTAATAGTTGCAAACGACAACTATGCTCCAGTTGCTCTCGCTGCGTAATGCGGCGCGAGACTGGGAATCTTAAAGTCCTAACGGCGTAGCTGCTGTTAGGCGCGGCAGGCGGGCGCCGGGCAACAGAAGCCCGCCACTTTATACTCAGGGGACGATATTGAGCCGCGGGCTTTGAAACGGAAATGCCTGAAGATCTAATCCGCTACGAGGCTCTCGTTTTGGACGCGCTGCGCGGCGTGGTGCGCGCGGTGCTGCAACGCGTTCTGAAACGCGGTATCCCTGGAGACCACCATTTCTTCATCACCTTCGATACCCGCGCACCAGGCGTCGGCCTGTCCAAGCGCCTCAGGGACCAATACCCGCACGAGATGACCATCGTGCTACAGCATCAGTTCTGGGATCTGGCCGTAACCGAGGACCGCTTCGAGGTTCGCCTCTCGTTCAACAACATCCCAGAACGGCTCGTGATCCCCTTCAGCGCGGTCCGCATTTTCCAGGACCCAACCGTTCATTTCGCGCTTGCGCTGCGCCCGCCGGAAGGCCAGGACGGCGAGGAGGCCCTTTCAGGGGACATGAGCCTTCTGCCCGTACCGAAAAACGATCTGACCGGCCTCTTGTCCGCAACCCTTGAGCCAGAGCCGGAGGAGCACGAGGCGCCTTCCGCCAAAACGCCTCTGCCCGAGGCTGAGCCGCACTCACCCGAAGGGCGCAAGACCGCCGACGTCGTCAGTCTCGATAAGTTTCGGAAAAAGTAAGCCGTACACACATTAAGTTGATCTCGTAGTATTTTGAGATTGCCTGTTTAGCAGGCATACATAAATCCGTGTCATCATCGCAACATATGCGGGAAAAGCGGAGAGAACCCGTCGCTTCGGGGGCTGACGCCGGGCATATGCTAGGCTATGTTCTTTATGAACACAAAAAGGGCGCTTTCAGGGACCCGGGGCTACGCGATTGGCCTCCCCAATTCGGCATTTGCAGCAAATGCCGGTGCCATGGTGGATTAGATAAGGTTCGACATTGGAGGGTTTAGTGTCTCGGCTCATCAAGCAATTTGCGATAGCAAGTCTGTTGCTCACATTTGCAGCACCTGCTGCAAATGCGAATTTTATCGATAGCTTCTTTAGCGACCTGTTCGGCCCGATGGGCGGCGGCGGGCGCGAAACCGTCAGGATCACGCCAGGCACACATAATCCGGGCGAGATCGTCGTGAGCTTTGGCGACCGCCGTCTTTACTACATTCAATCCAAGGCAGCCGCGATCAGCTACCCCATCGCCATCCCGAAGGAAGAGGCCAAGTGGTCCGGCGTGAGCTATGTCAGCCAGAAGCGGGAAAATCCCACCTGGACGCCTACGTCCGACATGCGCAAGGAAAATCCGAAGCTACCTAATTACGTTGCCGGCGGCGATCCGCGCAACCCGCTCGGCACCCGCGCGCTCTATCTGGGCAACTCCATGTATCGCATCCACGGAACGGACGCGGAATGGCTGATCGGGCAGCAAGTTTCGCATGGCTGCATCCGCATGTACAACGCCGATGTCGCCGATCTTTACAAGCGGGCCAAAGTTGGCGCGAAGGTTACGGTCAACTGGAACCACTTCAACCGCATGCAGTAAGCCCATCTCACAAGCTTACACTTAAAGAGAGGCCGGACAACCCGGCCTTTTTTATTGCGCCTCGCGGTCCGATCGCTGTCTCCGCGTCCGTCATCCGGAAGGCGCTTGCGCCGATCCTGGATCGTAACGGGTGCAGGCATTTTTAGCGATGGCGGACGATGCCAGCGGCATTTCCGGGATGACATGCCCTGGTGACCGGCTCAACCGGCTTCAGTACGCCACAGCCTGCCCGTCCTTCCCCGGATCCGGAGCCCGCAATATATCCGGCCCCGGTCCTGAGAATTAGTTGTGCGCCGTCAAAGCCATGTTCCCAGCCTGCCCCGTTGGCCAGCACCTCGTGCCCGTACGCCCGAAGCGCCTCGATGGCGGCGGCGCCAATTGCGGGCTCGACGGCGGCCGTGCGGCCGGAAAGCAAGCGCACCCAGACCGCCACAGCCCCCGATACGGTCACAGCCTCAAGTCCACGCTCGGGCATGAAGGCCGCCGTCCCGAATCGCTCGCGCGTCCATTTCGCGGGAGAGCGCCCGGACGAATTCAGCCCGCACAACTTATCCCCATCCCAAACGATCGCGAAGGCGTCGCCGCCAAGCCCGCAGCCGGTGGGCTCGGCCACGGCCGGCGCCATCGCCGCCGCGACCGCCGCATCGATGGCGTTGCCGCCCTGCAAAAGCTTGCGAAGCCCCGCCTGTGCGGCCAGCGGCTGAGACGCGGCCACCACGTTGCGCCCCATGACGGCTGAGCGCGAGGATGGATAGGGAAGCGCAAAATCGAGCGCAGACATAGAGTGAACCCCTCAGGCGCCGGCGCGCGGGATAATCATTCTATCCGAGAGGGATAAAATACTGGTAAGATTTCTTACAAAACTGTGCCCATTGCGCATCACCCACTTGGCATCCCATATGCCGGCGCTAAATTGAGATGGCAAATCAGGGCGCTGGCCCGCGCAATGCGCGCTTTTCCGATAAATTCCGGAAAGCCCGGCGCTCAGCGATCCCTCCCAGATTTACAGTTTAAATGAATGCACGCCAGTTCAGTAATTTAGGGTAGCGGCCGGAACGGTAAGGGGAGCTGTTTGTTGGCCACCGGGGCGGTTTGGTGCAACGGCACGCGGGGCCACCTCTCAGATACGGGGTAATGTGATGCAGAATGCTGCTCGCGATGGCAGTACAACACGGGTGGTGCTGGCGCAGCCTCGCGGATTTTGCGCGGGCGTGGTCCGGGCGATTTCCATCGTCGAACGCGCACTGGAGAAATACGACGCGACCGTCTTCGTCCGCCACGAGATCGTGCACAACAAGCATGTTGTCGAGGATTTGAAGGCGAAGGGCGCGCGCTTTGTCGACGAGATCGATGAAATACCGCCGGGCTCCGTCACGATTTTCAGCGCGCATGGCGTGGCGAAGACTGTGCAAACCGCTGCAAAAGGGCGGGACCTGCCCGTGATCGACGCGACCTGTCCGCTCGTCACCAAGGTTCATCTCCAGGGAAAGAGATATCTGGCTCAGGGCCGTGTCATAATTCTTGTAGGCCATGCGGGCCATCCCGAGGTCGAAGGGACGATGGGGCAGATTCCCGGGCCTGTGCATCTCGTCCAGACCGAGGACGATGTCAACGCCCTCCCGATCGCCGGCGCCACCCCCGTCGCCTATGTTACGCAGACAACGCTTAGTATCGACGATACGCGCGGTGTCATCGAGGCGCTCAAGCGCAAGTTCAGGGACGTGGTCGGCCCGGAAACCAACGATATTTGTTACGCGACACAGAATCGCCAGACCGCCGTCAGGCAATTGACAAAAATCGCCGAAGTCATCCTGGTGGTGGGAGCCAAGAACAGCTCGAATTCCAATCGCCTGCGCGAGATCGGCGAGGAGGCTGGTGTTCCGAGCTATCTATTGGCCGATGGCAGCGAACTGGATGCCCAGTGGGTGAAGGGCGCCAAAGTTATCGGCCTTACTGCCGGCGCCTCAGCACCCGAAGCGATGGTCCAAGATGTCATCGAAAGCTTGCGGACCTTGGGTCCAATCGAAGTGACAAATTTACCAGGGGTTCAGGAAAACGTCGAATTCAGGCTTCCCCACGAGCTTCACTCCATTTGACTTTAACGGCCATCCGTTTAAGTCGACCCGGATGAACGCTCACACCGTCTAGGTGCAATGTAATTTCTTAAGTTGGAGCACACATATGGTCTTGCCGTTTTTCCTGGAAAGGCGGATGGGCGCCTATCTTCTCAAGCAGAAGCTCTTGGGCCGCAAGCGTTATCCCCTGGTGCTGATGCTGGAGCCTCTGTTCCGGTGCAACCTGTCTTGCTCTGGCTGCGGCAAGATCGACTATCCCGATCCAATTCTCAACCGCCGCATGAGCGTGACCGAATGCCTGGAGGCGGCCGAGGAATGCGGCGCGCCAATGGTTGCCATCCCGGGCGGCGAACCGCTGATCCACAAGGAAATCGGCGAGATCGTCAAGGGCCTCATCGCTCAAAAGCGGTTCGTCTCGCTTTGCACGAACGCGCTTCTGCTTGAGAAGAAGCTGCACCTCTTCGAGCCGTCGCCCTACCTGTTCTTCTCGGTGCATCTCGACGGCCTCAAAGAGCACCACGACACAGCCGTGTGCCAGGAAGGCGTCTTCGACAGGGCGCTGAGGGGTATTCTGGCTGCCAAGGCCAAGGGCTTCACCGTCAACGTCAACGCGACGATTTTCGACGGCTACAAGGCCGAGGACCTCGCGCGGTTCCTGGACTTCGCGCGCGATCTGGGCGTTGGCGTTTTCATTTCTCCCGGCTATGCCTATGAACGCGCAGCCGACCAGCAGAACTTCCTCAACCGCCGCAAGACCAAGGAACTGTTCCGCAAGGTCTTCGCGCTCGGCAAGGGCAAGCGCTGGACGCTTGGGCAGTCCTCGCTCTTCCTGGACTTCCTTGCCGGCAATCAGCCTTTCCACTGCACACCCTGGGGCATGCCCAGCCGCAATATCTTCGGCTGGCAGAAGCCCTGCTACCTGTTCGCCGAGGGCTATGCCCGGACCTTCAAGGAGCTGATGGAGACGACCGACTGGGACAGCTATGGCACCGGCCGGTACGAGAAATGCGCAAACTGCATGGCGCATTGCGGCTACGAGGCCACGGCTGCGGACGCTGCAATCTCAAATCCGTTCAAATCCATAGCCCTGGCGTTCCGCGGCATCCGTACGGAAGGCCCGATGGCGCCCGAGATCGCGATGGACAAACAGCGCCCTGCTGCTTTCGTGCATTCGCTTCATGTCGAGCGCGAACTCGCCCGCCTGAAGCAGGAAGAAGCCGGGGAAGCCGGCCAGCGCCTTACGGCTGCGGAGTAAGATCCGTTTCCGCCTTGCTGGTATCGCCCGCAAGGCGGAACAATCGCCCAAATGCGCTATACAGCACGAGGCAAGTTCGCACCCCATTTGCCGCACGCGCCGCCACGCGAACTTGCGTCGGATAAGCTGCAGCAGAATCAATAACTTGCTAGTACGCCTTGTCCGTGGGAAATCCTGGAAGTGCTCGCCGCAAGCGGGTCAGGGTTCCCCGCGGGGCGTACGAGTTGCCACGCTCCGGCATAATCGAAGCGTTCAACCCCTCATCCTGTCCTTCTCCCTATGGGAGAAGGCACCCTCGAACCGCCCGCAGCGGATATTCTGGCGTCCCCTCTCCCATCCACATCCGCATGCGGATACGAGCACTTCTGAGTGACAAGCTCGCCATGGCGAGCTTGCGGGAGACAGGGTGAGGGGAGATTCCCACCGATCAAGGCACTACCAAACGCCTATGTGGCCAGTCTCGGCTCGGCCGACGGTTGGGGCGCGCTCTTCTCATGGAGCGCTAGGGCGGCCGTTTGAAGCGTGAAGAAACCGAGGAACGGCCCCAGTGCCTGGCGGCTGCGCAGTAAAGCCTGGCTCGCCTTGCGCGTATCGCCGGCAAGGCGAAGCAATCCCGGCAAATCGCCGGGCCGCCTCGCCAGCGCTTTGACGACTGCCCACGGGTCGGTCTCGCCGTCGTCGCGGGCACCTGCCAGTGCACTCGGCGGAATGGCCCGGTGCGCTGGGTCCAGTACCACCCTCAAGACCGCAAACGGCAAGCCGTACTGCGCCGCGATCTCGGCGGTGATCCCCGATTCCATGTCCACCGCCGCCGCCCTGGTCGCATCCCAGAGCGCCTTTTTCTCTAAAACCGATGTTATCGTCGCATCCGAGGCAAAAACCGGCCTGTGATAAGCCTCGGGAATCGCGTTCAGAATCGACCTGGACCAATCCCGGCAGGTATGGGACGTGCCGCCCGCCGTTATCACTGAGCTTGCCACGACGACATCGCCCGGCCGCAATTCCGGCGAGAGCCCGCCGGCCACGCCGATGCTGATCAACCCGCTCGCACCCGATTTGGCATGCGCGTGCAAGTACTTCCGGTATTGCTCCCGGCTTTGGCCGTAGACCACCTTGACGCCGGGTCCTTGCGCGATCCGAGCCTCGAATCCAAGCCCAGCCGCCGCCACCACGGGCCTAATGTCAAAGATTGCATTCATATATAGCCCGCTTCGCCGCAGCGTATTTGACTTTCCGCCGGTCCAGCGCCCCCTGGCTGGATCATCGGCAGGCCCCCCAATTCGCGATTCCACTTCGAACGCCAAAACGCGGGAGATTGTAACAAGCCTCGCTCAAGATAGACGTCAGCAGTTCCCCGGTGCAAGCCGCAGGTGCCGCCCGGCCCGATTTTTACGCCTGGCTGTTGCGCTCTTAAGACAGCAAGCTTTCCCAATAACTTAACTTCAAAATCAGTAACATTTACGATCCCTTGCTCAAGTCTGCGACTTTTACGTGCAAACCATGCAGGCCGCTCGTGGAGCTTGGTGTTTATTGCCGCATTTCCGGCAACCGCGATGCGAGAGCCGCAGCCCGCTCGCCGGAAAGAATTGCTCCCTCGATGGTCGCGGGCAGGCCGGTTTGCGTCCAGTCGCCCGCCAGGAAGGAGTTGCGCCATCGTGTCTTGGTCCCTGGGCGCCTCGCATCCTGCGCCGGAGTTGCCACCATCGTTGCGCGCTTCTCATTTACGATCTGCCAGTGCGGCAAGCCCTCCGGAAGCCCGGTTACCGCCGAAATCTCGGCCCACAATTTGGCGGCGAGTTCTTCGCGCGGCTGGCCGGTCAAACGGTCAGCCCCGCTTATGGTGATGGACAGCCTGCCGGGAAAGGCGAAGATCCACTCCACCGTTCCGCCTACGACACCCAGAAGGGGCGGGAACGACGGCGGCAGTTCTACGCGGTAATGGGCATTTACGATGGAGCGGAATTCGTCCGGCGCATCCAGACCGGGCAGAAGCGTTTGCGCGACCCACGGCGGGACAGCAAGGATGACCGTATCGCCTTCCTCAACGACGATCCTCCCTTCGCCGAAATCGAGAGCAGCCGCCCTCCCCTCCTCGAAAGCGATCGCCCGCAAGCGGCGGCCGAACGTCACGCTGCCGCCCCGCGCCTCGATATAGGCAAGCGCCGGCTCGATAAAGGCCGCCGAAAGCCCTTCGGCGACCAGCGGATGGCAGGCAGCCCCGCCTTTCGCCAGCGTCTTGCGCATGATGGCGCCTGCGAGCTTGGCCGAGCCCTCGCGCGGATCGGTGTTGAGCGCGGCCAGGAACAGAGGCTCCCACAGGCGCCTATAGAGCGCGCCATCGCCCCGGATCACATCCGTCACGGTCTTGTTGCTTCCTGCCCACAGCAGCGGCAAGGCACCCAAATAATCCGCCGGCTTGGTTCCGGGCACGCGGCGCGCTGGATCGAACAGCCACGACGGCCAGAGGCCCTCGTCTATGCTCAGCTTCCAATGCTCTCCCGTACTCAGATCGGCAAAGGCGAACTCCGCTCGCCCTGGGTCCTGGAGCTTACCGGCGCCGCCAATGAGCGTGAGGTAGCCCATGGCGGCATCGTTGCCCGACAGGAGCAGGTGGTTGCCGTTGTCGATGACGGCCCCGAAGCCGGCATCGTAGTAGGAGCGGCAGCGTCCGCCAGCCTGCCCCGCAGCCTCGTAGACGGCTACCTTGCGCCCGCGCTCTGCAAGCCGCACCGCCGCCGACAGGCCCGCAAGCCCCGCGCCAATGATATGGGAGACGCCCCCCGGTGAGCCTTGCCGCATCGCTAGAAAATGAAGTGGCGCAGGAGGATGAAAACGAGGCGCGGCTTGCTGAGCTTCACGCGCATGCGAGGCGCCGCCCAGCCGCGGCTCACAAGCCCGCGGAGAATGTTCTTGTAAGCCTCGCCCATTACGCGCGGCGTGCGCACCATGCTGCGGGGATGCCGGTTCATGATCTTCTCGGCCTCCCCGAAGTGCCAGCGTGCTAGCGAAACGATCCGCCCGCAGACCTCCGGCAGCGCCGGATGCGCAAGCACGGCCGCCGGATCGGTGCTGGTAATGCCCGCTTCGGTCAAAAACTCGCGCGGCAGGTAAAGCCGGCCGAGCCCCGCGTCCTCATCCAGATCGCGCAGGATGTTGGTGAGTTGCAGCGCGCGGCCCAGATGCTCCGAAAGCTGCCTGCCGTCTTCGAGCGGAAGCCCGAACACACGCGCCGACAGCCGCCCCACAGCACTTGCTACCCGGTCGCAATAGAGATCGAGTTCCACAAAGGACGGGGCCTGGATGCTCTTCTTAACATCCATCTCCATGCCGTCGATGATGGCGCGGAAATCGTCGCTGTCGAGATTGAACTGGCTGACGGCGGTTGCGAGGCCCGCGAAACCGTCCCGCTTCCCCCCCATATAGATCGCGTCGATATTCCGCCGCCACTCCTCAAGCTTTTGCAGCCGCCCTTCCGCCTCTCCAGGATCGTCGGCGATATCGTCGACCGCACGGCAGAAGGAATAGATCTCGTACATCGCCTCACGCTGGCCGTGCGGCATGATCCGCATGGCGGCGTAGAAGGAGCTGCTGCGCGAGCGCTGCGCGGCAACTTCGCTAGTTTCTTGGATTTCAATGGCTTCGCCGGTCATCCATTCCCCCTAGCACGGTTGCGGCCGATAGGCGCGGCCAAAAAAGCGCCGTCCAAGGCCGATGCAAACCGCACTCATCAAAATAAGCGCAAATCCAGATTTGCTAAGATGGACGCGCTCGCTCAGCGGATCGCGCGTCTTAAGCATGGCCGCAATCTTGCGCGCAAGCCGCTCGATCGCGCCCACCTCAAGGCTCAGGCGAAGATCCCTGATTCGCCTGGAAAGATCCGCTGTATCGAGCACCGCGTCCGTCTTTTGCGCAAGCTCGTGAATGCACGCCAGAAGCTCCGGGGAGGACCTGGCGCAGGCCAGTGCCTCGATGGGTACGTTCCGCGCGGCAAGCGTATCCTGCGGGATATAGACGCGATCCATCCGCCGGTAGTCCGCCCCGCAGTCCTGCAAATGATTGTTGATCTGAAGTGCCGTGCACAGCGCATCGTTCGCGGGCCAGGTTTCGCGGCTCTCGCCATGCACATCCAGCACGAAGCGCCCGACCGGACTGGCGGAATAGTTGCAATAGTGGATGAGTTCGTCCCAATTGGCGTAACGGTTCTTGCTCGCGTCCATGCGGAAGGCGATCAGCAAATCCTGCGCGTGCTGGGGCGAAAGCCCGCGCTCCGCAATCGCCGCCCGCAGCGGCAACGCATCCGCCACATTGTCATTCCACCCCATAAGGGTATCCTCAAAAGCGTCGAGCTTGCGGATCTTCTCCGCCTCCGGAAGACCCGGGTCGTCCGCTATGTCGTCGGCGGCGCGCGCGAACCGGTAGAAGGCGAGGATGACCGGCCGGTGCTTCTCGGAAACAATACTAGACGCGACGGGAAAATTCTCGTCCTGATGCGTCTTCTCGCCTGGGTTCCAAACCGGCCCCGTTGTCATGATGCCTCCGCGCGGCGCGCCTGCACGCGCCCTTTCCAAAGCCCGCCCCTGCCTCGCCAATGCTGAATCGCAGAGTCGAGCGTGAATAGCATATAAAAACAGGCTATGGCAGGCAGCGCCACTGCCCAAAGGGCCGGCATTTTGTAGAAGCGCACGATAGGATAGAAAGCCGCTGTCATCAGCGCCCATGTCAACGCCCCGGCAGCCTGCGCCAGTCCCGTTCCCCATACCGCCAGCGCCGGCGGCAGAAGATAGGTCAGCGTCATCCCAATAACAGTCCCCGCCAGCAGCAGCGGCGAGTAGTTGAGCTGGTCGTAGGCCGAGCGCGCGACCATGCGCCGGATATCTCCGAAGCCGGAATAGGGGCGCAGGCTGTGCACGCTGTCCGTGAGCCCCAGCCACACCGGCCCCTGCCGTTTCATGGCGCGGCCCAGCGCGCAATCGTCGATGAGCGAGGAGCGGATAGCCTCGATACCGCCGGCGGCTTCGAGCGCATCGGCCCGCACGAGCATGCAGCCGCCGGCTGCCGCTGCCATGGCGTTTTCCTTCCGGTTTACCCAGGCGAAGGGATAGAGCATCTGGAAGAAAAACACGAAGGCCGGGATCAGCGCGCGCTCGGCCAGGCTTTCGCAGCGCAGCTTGGCCATGAGCGAGGTCAGCACCAGCCCCCGCGCCTCCGCACGCGCAACGAGGCGGCGCACCACGCCCGGATCGCAGGCGATGTCCGCGTCTGTAAGCAGAAGATAGCGTGGCGGATTTGCCAGCGATTGGGCCTGCGCCACGCCTTGGCTTTGCGCCCACAGCTTGCCCGTCCATCCGGGCGGCAAGGGCTTGCCTGGAAGGACCGTCAAGCGGCCGGAGGCGCCCGCGGCCTGCGCGGCAGAGCGTGCCGCATCCGCGGTCCCGTCATCGCTTTGATCGTCGGTGACAACGACGGCGAGCGGCTCCGGGTAATCCTGCGTCAGCAAGCTCTTAACGCTGGCGCCGATGACATCGGCTTCGTTGCGCGCCGGCACAACGGCGGCAACCCGCGGCCACGCGGGCGGAGCGGGCGCCAAATCCGCCTCGTCGCGGATATTCGCGCGCCAAAATCCCCCCCGCGCCGCAAGCAGATACAGCCAAACAGCCAAGCCTGCTGCGCTCAGGGCCAACTCAAATGCCATTCAAGTCCCTTTCGTCCCGCCAAACCTCTAGCCGGGTACGCAGGCTCAAGCAAGTTTCGTTGCCATGCCGCTTGTCAGGATATCCTTGACACCATTCGCCCTCGATGTCAAGCTCACCTTGACATCGAGAATAGCCGTAACCGGAAGGATGCTCAAAATGCTTTCGATCATGCGGAAATCGCCGCTCAAATGCTCGTTCTGCGGCAAAAGCGAAAAGGAGCTTGGGCGGCTGATCGGCGGCCCAAACGTTTACATCTGCGACGGCTGCGTCGGAACCTGCAACAAAATCCTCGAAGCAACCCCGGCCGCATCCGGCGGCTGGGGCGAAATGACCAACGAGGAACTGCTCGCAGGCCTCAAGACCGCCGAGGCGACGGTGGAGGCCACGCGCACCGTGCTCCAGGCCATGATCGAGGAGTTGAGGCGCCGCAGCGTGAGCTGGGAGACTATCGGCAAAGCGCTCGGCATTTCGCGTCAAGCCGCGTGGGAACGCTTTTCTTAGGATTGCGAGCTAAGGCATCGCCTTAGCGCAGGCAAATCTGCGTGCGGTCCGAGCGGCCTTCCGCGTCGACAACCGTGATATGCACGAAGCCTGGACCGCTGGCCTTTAGAAACGCGTCGCGCCGGTGCGGCGAGGATTGCAACGGGACGCCATCCACGAGCCAGGTGAGCGGGAGCGTCCCACCCTCGGCCTTGAGCGCAACGGGAAGCTTTTCCGCCTCCCCTTCCGCAGCTGCCAGCTCGACTTCCGCGTTCGCCGGCGGATAGGCGATGCGCAAAGGCGCCCCCTGTCCCGCCCCAGCCGGCATGTCGCGCCTTTGCTCGTGGAACACGCGCAGCGGCGGCGGCAGGTCCGCGTTCTTGCGGGCACCGATCACATTGGCGGGCGCTGCGGCGAAAGGCGCGCGGTGCGGGCCGATGGCGCCGAACAGCTCGAACAGCACCGGTGCCGCAACCCTCAAGCCCACAAGTCCGGGCACGGAGCTGGCATCGGGCAGGCCAACCCACACCGCGATGGTGTAGTCACCGTCGAAGCCCGCCGCCCAGGCGTCGCGGAACCCGTAGGACGTGCCGGTTTTGAAAGCGATCGCGCCGGGCGTGGCGCTTGCGGGAACCGGCGCGCCGCGCAGAATATCGGTGACATACCACGCCGCCGCCGGCTGAAGCAGCACAGGCGCATCCGGCGCATTCCAGACCGGCCCCGAATTTTCCTTCTGATAGCGGATCGGGATCACGCTCCCGCCCCTGGCCAGCGCCAGATAAAGGTCCGTCAGATTCTCAAGCGTAAGACCCACGCCGCCCAGCGCCACGGTCAAATTGCGCGGGACCGTGAATGGCATGCCCGCATTGCGGAAGCGGGCTGCAAGCTTCACCGGGCCAACCTCGTTCAGAACCTTCACCGCTGGCACGTTGAGCGAGAGTTGCAAGGCGGTGCGCACCGTCACCGTGCCGTGGAACGCGCTGTCGAAATTCACCGGCGCATAGGTGTCGAAGCGCACCGGCCGGTCCTCGATCAGCGTCTCCGGGTGTGCAAGCCCGTCCTCGAAGGCGAGTCCATAGATGAACGGCTTCAGCGCCGAGCCCGGCGAGCGGACAGCGGCCGTCATGTCGATGGCGCCGAGCCGCGTCTCGTCGAAATACCCAGCCGAGCCCACATCCGCCAGCACCTCGCCCGTGCGGTTGCTGACCACGAGTGCTGCGATGGAGACCTTCTCGCCGAAGGCTTGCGCATTCCGCCGCGCGATCTGCTCCGCGGCCTCTTGCAGCTTGCCGTCAATGGAGGTCTTGATCGAAAGCTCGTTCGGCATCGCGGCGATCAACCGGTCGGAAAGGTGCGGAGCGAGCGCCGGGAACTCACGCCTGCCGTGGGGCGCCGCGTGGGCAGTCGCAGCCTTCGCGTCCGCCTGAGTGATGGCATGCGCCCCGGCCGCTGTCATGATGACGCGGTTGCGCGCCTGCATGAGGCCTGCGTAACGGCGCCCATCCTCGCCACGGTCGAGCCGGCGCATCTCCGGCGATTGCGGGATCGCCACCAGGAGCGCGGCCTCGGCGATACTGAGCCGGCGCGGCTCCTTGCCGAAATAGGCAAGCGAGGCGGCGCGCACACCTTCGAGGTTGCCGCCATAGGGTGCGAGCTTCAGGTATAGCGACAGAATTTCCCGCTTGGAGAGCGTTGCCTCCAGCCGGATGGCGTCCGCGATCTGCTGAAACTTGGCGGGGATCGAATGCGTCGGCGAGCCGCGCAGCAGCCGCGCCACCTGCATGGTCAGCGTCGATCCGCCTGAAACGGGCCGCGCATGCCGGATGCCCTGCAAGACGGCCCGCACGAAGGCCAGCGGGTCCACGCCCGGATGCGTCCAGAAGCGCCGGTCCTCGAAGGCCAGGAGCAGCGAAAGATAGGTCGCGCTCACGTCCTCCGGCTTCGCGTCCAGCCGCCAGCGCCCGTCCGGCGTGGTGAAAGCGCGCAGCAGGTGGCCATCGCGGTCGAGCACCAGCCGCGAGGAGGAGGCCGCCGCGTCGAGCGGCAGTGGTTCGAAGAGCTTCAGGCTGTATGCGGCAAGGAGAAGTAAACTGAAGGCCGCTACGCCGCAGCAGGCCCAGAGGGTGCGGCGACTTTTCATGGGCGCAACCCCTCAACCTGTCCTTCTCCCAATGGGAGAAGGGACGCCCGAATAATCCTCGGAGCACGCAACACCGTCCCCTCTCCCAGAGGGAGAGGGACAGGGTGAGGGGTTGCGCCTTTAGAGATCATATTACTGCGCCCCGCCGATCTCGACCTTGCTACCGGCGGTGCGCGCGAAGCGGCCGGCCCGGTACATATCCTCAACCCGCGCGCCGGCGTGGGTGTAGCCGCCCGGCGTCACCGCGCGCATGACGTAGGCCATGGTGATTTGAGCGGGCACCTTGCGCGCCCCTTCCACCGAATAGGCCGCCACGAAGCGGTCGTCGCGGAAGGCCGAGAACACCGGCGAGTAAGTCGAAGGCAGCCACGAGAAGCTCTTCAAGTCGGTCCCCTTGAGCAGCGCCGGGTTCTCGATATCGAAGCCGGCCGGCAGCCTGTCCTCGACAACGATCTGCGCCGCTTTCGGTTCCACTTCGCTGACCTTCAGCACCACGACAATGCGGTCGTTCTGCTTCACCTTGCTGAAGTCGATCTCGCGGCCGTCGGGCGCATAGGTCTTGCGCTCGATCTTGAAGCCGCTCTCCGCCGAAGGCTCAAGCTCCAGGCCATCGCCACTGACGAGCACGGAGGCTGGCACCGCTTCCCGGCCCATGTTTTTGACGAGCAGCCCGTCCTTGGCGAACAGCTCCTGGCTCATCGCCGTCTCGAATTTCTGCGAGGTGGAGTTCGGCAGGATTGCGCTTACATTGATAATCGGGATCGAGGGGGCGGCAAGATCGGCGCCTGAAAGCACCGTCTGGAACGCGCCCTTGACCGGCTCGCCGTTCACCTCAAGCGTCAGATCCTTGTTTTGGGCATCGAGCGTGCGGGCGGCAAGCAGAAGCCAGAGGCTCTCCTGCGTCGTGGTCTCCTTGTGCTGCGCCCTAAGCGCCGTGACGATCTCGAACGCCTTCTGGAGCTGCGCCGTGCTGGCGCCGCTCTCGCCCATCAGCGCGAGCACCGCCGCCGCGTCGCGAAGCTCCGTGCCGTAATCGGAGCGGCTCGCGTGCGCCACTGGCGTACCGGCGCCGGTGCGGTGCGCCAGCGGCACTTGGGCATCGGGCTTCACAAGCGAAGCAAGGGCTGCATTGAACGCGAGCGCCGAGCGCTCCTTGTCGCCGAGCATGGACAGCCCCGCGGCAAGCTGCGCCTTGGCGATAGGCGTCGAGAACGCGTCGATCTTCGTATCCGCGTAATAGCGCAAGTCGCCCAGCACGCCGCGCCCGGAGCGCGCCAGCACATACAGCGAATAGGCAAGCGTCTCTCCACCGGTCTTGAAGTCGCGCGCATTGTTCACGGCGTTCTTCAGCCGGTCGATGGCCAGCTCGTAGTTCGTCTCGCGGACGGCGAAGCCCTTCTCCTTGGCGCGGGTCAGGAATTCGGCCACGTAAGCGGTAAGCCAGATGTCTTCAGAGGACGGCCCCCAAAGCCCGAAGGCGCCTGATGAGGACTGCATCTCGTAAAGACGCGTGATGGCCTTCTCAATGGCCTGCTTGGCCTTCGGCTCTTTGCCGATATGCGCTCGCGAGGCCACCTCATCGTAGTAGAGCAGCGGCAGCGCGCGGCTCGTGGTCTGCTCGGCACAGCCGAAGGGATAGCGGTCGAGGCCCAGGAGCAGGCCGGGCACGTCGAAAGAAGCGGTGCGGCTAGCCGTTACCACGACCTTCGCGGTTGCCGGAACCAGATCGCGGATCAGTTCCGCACCAACCGTGAGCGAACCCGTGGACGCGGCCAGCACCTCGTTCGTCTGGCGGCGCACATTGGGCGCTGGCGGCTCGACCGCGATCGCGTATTTCCGCTCGATGGAAACGCCGGGGCCGGTGAGCGTAAAGGAGACATGTCCATCGCCAACCGAAGCGCCCTTGAGGCCGACGGTCTGGCTGATGCGCTTGTTGAGGTCGAGCGTCAGCTCGCGCTCGGCCGGGCCGGTGATCTCCATGCCGCCGTCGGCTTTCGCCGTCAGCTTATAGGTGCCGGCCTGCGCTTCCACGTTCTCGATGCTCAAATGCAGCGTGGAGGTATCGCCAAGCATCAGGAACTTGGGCGGGGTCGCCTGCGCCACCACCGTGTCGCGGACGATCACGTCCTTCTCGCCGTGGCCGAGCTTGGAGGCCGACCAGACCTGCGCCGCCAGCCGCATCGTGCCGTTAAAGGCGGGCAGCGTGAACGTCACCTGCGCGTTGCCATTGGCATCGGTTTGCAAGGGGCCTGAATAAACCGCGAGCGGCACCTCGGCGAGCGGCCTGCCCGCCATGCTGAAGCCACCCTCGTCGCCACCGGAGCGGATCGCTCCGCGCACGCCCTGCATGCCGTCGATCAGCTTGCCGTAAAGGTCGCGCATCTCAAGGCCAAGGCGGCGCTGTGCGAAGAAATAGGCGCCGGGCTGCGGCGTCTTATAGCGCGTGATGTTGAGGATGCCGAGATCGACGCCCGAGATCACAAGGGTCGCCTTCTCGCCCGCGTCGAGGCCCGAAACCTTCGCGGAGACCGTGACCGGGCCATCGGGCCGGACATTGGCCGGGGTGTCGAGCGCGACGGATAGCATGCGCGGCTTGGTGTCGAGCGGAATCCACTTGGCGCCGACCGCCCGGCTCGGCATGCGCTTGGCCGCGCTGTCCATGGGCCGGTAAGCGATTGCCGTCGCGTAAGCGCCCGGCCCCCATGACGGATCGACCTTGAAGCTCGCCGTGCCGCCGGACGCGGACACCTTGATCATCTGGGTTGCCAGCACCCGGTCGCTTACGATGGCAACCAGCGCCTCGCCTGCCATGCGCGGCGTGACCCGGACCTTCAACTCGTCGCCCGGCTTATAGGACGCGCGGTCGAGCGCCAGGCTCAGGATCTCCGGCAAGTCCGAAGCCTCGGAAGCGTACCAGCCCGAATAGAAAGTCACGCTTGTCGACGGCCCCTGCGGTGTTGCGGACGAAACGTCGAGGCGGTAGCTGCCGGCTTCCACCGGCGCCTTGATCTTGACCGTACCCGACGCCGGAATATCCACGGTTCCGCCCCCGGCCCGGCTCTCGGCCGTAATCAGCTCGTAGGACCAGCGATTGTCGCGCGAATACCATTGGAACTGATGCTCGATGCGCTGAAGCTCCCATTTCACGCCGTTGAGTGCTGCCTGCTTGCCATCCGGGCCAACGCCCACCAGCTCGAACTCGGCAGGCGCGCCCTCCTCCACGGAGCCCTCGAAGAGCTGCTTCACGCCGATGAAGCTTTTGCCAGTATCGATCTTCATCGCGATCTTGTTGGTAAGCGCACGCCCGCTCGGCTCGCGCAGGCGGATCGCAACGTCCGCCCTGAGCGGCTTGGAAGTCTGCGGCAACTCGGGCAGCGCAATGGAGAGAGATGCAGCGCCGGTCGCATCCGTATTCGGCAGCGCCTCCAACTCCTTGCGGAAAGTGGTGAATTTCTCGTCCTGCTGGCCGGCGCGGAAGCCCGGAAACCCGCTCAGTTCGTCAGTTGCGGAAACTGTAATCTCGCCTTCGAGGCCCAGATTGGCGGCGGGCGCGCCGTAAAGGTAACGGCTCGAAAGATCGATCACGCCGGGCGCCGCGGCCGAGATCGTTGGCTGCGAGGCGTCAAGTTTCATCTCCAGCCGCTCGGGAACGTAATCCTCAACGAGGAAGCTTTTCTCATAGAGCGCGGAGCCCTTCGGATCGGCGAAGGCCGCGAGCCGCCACGAGCCGGTCATCGCGGTCTCTGGCAGGCCGATCTCCCAGCTCCGGCCGCCATTGCCTTCGCCGGCAAGCGCCTGGCGCCGGTCTTCGACGCCATCGGGGCGGAAGAGCTTAAGAATGAGCGGCGTGCCCGTAACGGCATTAGCCGCCGCATCGCGCAAAAGCGCGGTCACATAGACCTTCTCGCCCGGGCGGTAGACGCCGCGCTCGGTGAACACCATCGCGTCGAGCGGCCCTGGAGGCGTGCGCCCGCCAACGCCGCGATCCGACAGGTCGAAGGCCTGCTTGGTGATATCCAGGAAGCCGTAATCGTTGTCCGCACCGCGCGCGACCACGAGTGCCGGAGCAAGCCCGCCCGTACCGTGGCTGAGCCCGGCCTCGAACGCCGCAGCGCCTTCGTCATTGGTCTTGAGTGTGCCAAGAACCTCGTTGTTGCGCGCGATGAGGCGGATTTCCGTGTTCTGGATGGGTGCCGCCGTGGCCAGCGAGCGCACATAGACATGCACGCCGTCCGCGCCCGAGAAGGCCGTCAGGCCCAGGTCGGAAACGACGAACCACTGCGTAGCCTTGGTGCTGTAATCCTCGGAGCCGTTCTCGCTATCCTCGGAAGGCTTCGCGGCTTCGCCGGCAGCGCTTGCCGCGATCACATAAAGGCCGGGCTTGAGATTCGGCATCAGCGTATCGACCGGAAAAGCGGTCGTGACCTCCTCGTTGAGCTTGGAGGCAACCGGCATCTCGCCCGTCCAAAGCTTCTCGCCCTTCGTGTCCGCGATCTGCTTCAACTCGTAAGCCTGAAGCTGCCGCTCGAAATCGCCGTCCAGCACCTCGGTCGCGATGCGGCGGTCGCCGATGCGGTAAATCGAAGCCTTCACCAGCTTGGTGTTGATGCTGACAATCGGGATGCCCTGCTGGCCAATGCGCGGCAGCACGTAGTTGCGGCCCGAGATGCGCACAGAGGGGGAGCGGTCGCGCATGTAGACGGTCAGCTCGACGGGGTTCGGCAACTGGTCGCCCTCGGTCGAGGGGATGCCGCTCCTGACCTTCACCTCGTAGCGCTTGCCGTGCAGCAAATCCTCCACGCAAAGCTGGGAGCCATGCGCGCGCACCGACGGCGCTTTCTCGCCATTGACGGTGACGTAATTCGCGAAATCCATCTTGCCCTTGGCAAGGGGATCGGAGAATTGCACGCAGATGCGCGGGGAGTTCGAATTCATTGTCGGAGGTGTAGTTGAGCATGCGGAAGCCGTGCTCGTTGAAGGCCTCGTCATAGGCCTTCTGCACCTCCTCGCTGGCCACCAGCGCCAGGCTCATCTTGTAGATGCGCAGCGCTGGCCGCCATTGCTCGCGCTGCCCTAGGCTTTCGGCCAGAACCGCGAGCGCCGCCGCCTGATCCGCGGGCGCCTTGCTGCGGGTGTAGGCTATGTACGCAGAGGAGCCGGCATTGCGGGCAAAGGTGTTTTTCTCCCCATATTTGTCAGTGTCGATGGCCAGATATTCGCGCGCAAGCTTGAGCCAAGGTCCCGCGCCATGCTTATTGAGGAGCGCAGACGAGGCGTAATAGCCGGTCGCCGCCCTGTGATCCTCTTTCCCGGCCGCCTTATCGCCCTCGGCAAGCCAGCCCTTTGCATCCTTGCCCTTGGTGGACCAAGTGGTTTGCAGCGTATTTTCGAAGGCTTGCGCCTCGCTGACGATGAACTCGTCTACCGCGGGCTTGCTCTCCGAGGCAGTAGCAGCGCCCGCGAAAGCGAGGGTGAAGAGTGCGATAAACAAAATGCGCAACGGTTGGAACATAGCGCGAACCTGGCTAAAATTGGACATGTCCTCATGCCCGCTCAGTTTGGTGGCGGAATTGGGGCTCCCGCGCGGCAGAAAAAGTGTTGCTCCCCGGTCTTTGGGCACAAAAGGGACTAAAAACTTTTCTTGGTATACAAAGGCTTGAGCGAGGGCTTCAATTTGCTGAGGCACTTTGCGATTCCTTAATCCCGCGAGCGAAGCGCGGGCGCGATCGGAGCTTTGGAATGTTGTCGTACAGAGGCATGGGCCGGTTCATGCTTGCAGTGCTGGCCGCCGCTTTTTGCGTGCCAGCGATTGCGCAAACCCCGCAGGCCGGGATCAACGCCTACGCGGTTAAAGCGCCGATTTCGGGGCTGCCCAAGGGGCCGTACAGTCAATGGACCTCCGGTCAGCGGCAAGCGGTTTTCGGCCGCGTCCGCGGTTTCTGCCAATTCCTCTGCATGGACAAGTATGCCAACACGACTTTCCCCGACCGTGCGGCGGCGGACCGGATCATGGCTGAAACCAAAATTTGCCTTGGGGCCTGCATCGCCGGGCACCTGCCCGCGGATTACCCCGGGCTTGGAGAGTTTACGCGCCAATTGCACGCCGATTACGATCAAGCCAAGAAGCTGGGCTCCAAAACACCCTGGCCGCTGCCTGGCAAGTGAGGCTCTTGCTATGAAGATCGCGCTGAAACTCCCTCTGTCCGCCTTGCTGCTGGCGGCTATTGCAGCTGGCGCCGCCGGTCCCGCACCCGCCGGTGTCTGCCTGCCGAATAGCAAGACCTACACCAAGTGCGCCGGCGGCAAGATCGTCCAATGCACGCGCTCCCGCAACATAAAGTGCAAGACGCGCGAAACCTGCACCCAGACAGGCCAGCCTTGCGTTCTGCCGGCGCTCGCCCGCTGACGGCGACGCTGGGGCTACCGGAAGCGTGCTGCGAACCGATCGAGGGTCCCCCGATCATTGCGCTATCCGCCAGCAGCCCCGCTCCACACAAAATTGCGGCAAGCACTACCCCAATCGCGCCTTAGTTTCACCCCTATGCGAAGCCGCTGTGAAAGAGGCCGGTCCTGTCTCACCAGCCGGCCGCCCCTCCCCTTTTTCCATGCTGGAGCAAGTCTGTGAAAATCGCAGCGAATTCGAAGAAAATGCTTCTGGCCGCCGCCCTCTTGGCCGCAGCGGCCGCCCCTGTCTCCTCCCATGCCGGCGGTATCCGGGAGGAGTTGGGAGCCGGCGACTACCGCTTTGAGCGCGGCGACGAGAGAGGCACCGACGGCAAGCGGGCGGCCTGCGAGGTTTACGGCCAGCTCTCGGCGGTGCAGGCCGAGGCGAACCGCCGCTACAATTGCGGCTATGGCGGCCCGCGCTGGGATGTCAGCGGGCGCACCCATTTCGAATGGTGCCGCTACGTCAGCCGCGAGGCGGTCCGGGGCGAACTCAGGAGCCGCGGCATGGAACTGCAGCAGTGCTTCGACCGCATGGGCGATTTCGACGAGGAGCGCGAGGATTGGCGCCGCAGGCGGTATTAGGTGGGCGGAAGCCGTGCTCCATACTACGCAA